>NZ_CP047897.1:0-1200000 GCF_009913235.1 Nibribacter ruber
CGAAACATTCACCTTAATCTACAAACTATGGCAGCAATTAAATGGGCGGTTGACCCTATGCACTCAGAGGTGCAGTTCAAAGTAAAGCACTTGATGATCACTACCGTGACCGGTTATTTCCAGACGTTCAACGTGGAAGTGGAGACGGAGAGTGACGACTTCGCTACCGCGTCCAGCATCCTGTTCACCGCCGATGTCAACTCCATCAACACCAACAACGAGCAACGCGACACGCACCTAAAATCAGCGGATTTCTTTGACACCGATACGCACGGCCAGATAAAGTTTGTGGGCAACCGCTATGAAAAGCTAGGCGATGACCGCGCCAAGCTGCACGGCAACCTCACCATCAAAGGCACCACCAAGCCAGTGACCGTAGACGTGGAGTTTGGGGGCATTGTGGTAGACCCGTACGGGCAGACCAAAGCCGGTTTCACGGTAAACGGCAAGATCAGCCGTAAAGAGTTCGGCCTCACCTGGAACGCCGTCACCGAAGCCGGCAGCGTAGTAGTAGCCGATGAAATCAAACTTCTCGCCGAAATCCAACTGGTGAAACAAGCCTAAGCACCTTCTTCTTAAACAACGCAGCAGCCCGGCTTTTCTATAGGAGGCGGGCTGCTGCGTTTTAGGGCCTTCCATGAGACATACGGACGTTGGTGCCATGGGCGATAGAACTTCTACCAGAAACCATTTGGCTTAGCGTAACAGCATGAATCTCTTATGCTTTAGGCAAACCCTAGTCTTTCAAATGCACCAGGTATTTGGTGAGGTTGCCCCATTGGATGGCCTGGAAGCCTGCCCAGCCGCCGGTGGAGATGACGGTGTTAAGGAGAGGGCGGTCACCGGCTTCCTGGCCGTGGTTGTTGGCTACTTCGTTTTGGCCAATCTCGCAGGCCAGCAGGGTGTTACCTTGGCGGGCTACCAGAAAGGTGCTGGTGGCTTCTTCGGTGAAGAAGTGTTCTGTCTTGCCGGCTGGCTGTGCTGGTTTCTGAGGATTTTGACTGGGCTGTACCACAAACTTGGCCAGGTTTTCTTCCTCGGTCACGTCCACCACTTTCACCCAGTTCTCAATGGTGCTGGCCGGTAGAATGATCTTGATGAAATCTCCCACGGTGGGCTTTCTGCTGATGTCTCTCTGGCCCTGCGCGTTGTAAAGTTCAAAGGTAGAGGTGATGCCCGTCATGTCTGACCAACCCTCTATGTTGAATAGCTTTTCCCGGGCTTCGGCAAAAGCCTGAATGGCGCTTTCTTCGTCTGGGAAGGTATTCTCACTTTGGAAGAACTTGTCCTTGGAGTCTTCGCCCAGCACGGCTTTAAATTCTTTCTTTATCTTATCAAACAGTTCTGTTACGCCCATAGCTTGTTTGGTTTTTTGGTGGTTTGAGGAAATCGTTTTTGGGCAGTTTTCTGGGAAATAGGCCAAAAACGAGTGAAATTATTCTTTCATCAGGGATTGGTATTCGGGGTGCCGCTGCACGTAGGCTTCCACCACCGGGCAGGACGGTATGAACTGGTAGCCTTGCGCTTGCACAAAGTCCAGTCCGGCTTTCACCAATTGGTCTGCCAGGCCCTGGTTGCGGTACGCTTCGGGGATAAAGGTGTAGTCCAGGTCCAACACTTTTTCTTCTGGGTAGGTGTAGGTCATCTCGGCTTCTTCATCGCCTAAGGGCGCGTAAAACCTGAAATCTTCCTGGTCATGCACAATGTCTAGTTTCATGGGCTGTTAGAAAATGCGGACTAGTTTGTACGTGCCTGTTTATGAAAAGTCTCTTCGTTTTTGGCCTGTTTTCTGGAAAAAAGGCCAAAAACGAAGAGACTGGTAAAGAAGTGAATAAACCGATTACTTGGCCACTATCTTGATCATGGTGCCGGCGGCCAGTTGGTCTTTGAGCTGCATGCCGTTCAAGATGGCTATTTCTTCCTGGCGCTTGGTGGGCACGTTGTAGCTGGTCAAGGCTTGGGCCAGGGTAGATGCCTTGCTCAAAGTTTTCACGCGCACGCGTTCAGGCTGGCGGTTGAGTTTGTCTGGATCTGAGAGCGTCCTGAAGTTCTGCATGGTATTGGAGAACGTGGGCGCGTAGGCATTGAAGTCATTTGCTGAAGTCACCCCGAACATACCGTAAATGTTGCCTCCGTACTGGATGAGGTAGATCATGGCGCGCACCGGAACCTGCTCTTGCTGCTGTTGCTGGGCCTCTTGCGACGGTTTCTGGTCAGCCACAATGGCAATGGCTGGCAGGCCGTTCACCGTCACGCTTCTAGACTCCAGGGGCTGCAACTGGTATTTGGTCACCACTTCCTGGGCGGCCGCTTCCAGAGCCGTGCCCGGTACCAGCGTCAGGAACATGAGGGCTTTTCCGTCTTTGGGTGCCATCTGTACTTGTTGCGGCGTGTTTTGGTACTGCCAGGCCTGCGGAATTGGGAACTGGAATTTAAGTTCTGGGTGGTAGAATACCTGATTCTCCACGAAGCCTTGTTTTGGGTCCTCGCCGTAAATGATGCCGTCAATGAGTTTCAGGAAGTTGTTGCGGTTCACCTTTAAGGGCGTGTTGACCTGCTGTTTCCATTGGGCGGCCAGTTGTTTCACGGTAGAATAGCGGTCGCCGGGGTTAGGGTGGGTAGACAAGAAATCCGGAATCTCCTGCGCGCCGGCCTGGGCGCTGCTGCGTTGCAGGGTCAGGAAGAAGTCGGCCATTTCAGTGGCGTCATAGCCTATCTTGGTAGAATACTCCACACCTAGCTCATCACTTTGCCGCTCAGCATCCCTCCCGAATTTCAGGAACAAGAGACTTGCGCCCTGTGATAAGGTCTGGCCCATGTTGGCCAACGTAGGACTGAAGATCATGCCTCCAATCAAGAGTCCCTGCGTGAGGGTGGCCTTGCTCTGCTGCGCCGCCGAGTGCCGGGCCGTCACGTGGCCAATCTCGTGGCCCAGTACGCCCGCAAACTGTGCCTCATTGTTCAGGTGCGCCATAATACCCCGCGTGAAATACACGTAGCCGCCCGGCACGGCGAAGGCATTGATCACTTCAGAATCCAGCACCCTGAAGGTATACTTGAGATTGCTTCTATGCGAGACGGCGGCCATCTGCTGCCCCTTCTCCTGGATGAAGCGCTGCATTTCGGGGTCATTGTACAGGCCAAACTGCGCCACAATCTGCGGATCTGCCTCCTGGCCCATGGCAATTTCCTGTTCCTCTGAGATGAGCATCACTTCTTTCTTGCCAGTGACCGGGTTGGTGGCGCAGGAATTGAACAACAGGAGCACTGCCAGGGCACTGCTGTAGAATATGTTCTTTTTCATAGTTGGGTAGTGTTAGGGGTTGCATTGCCCAGAAGCGGTTACGCTTCTATAAGTGCAATATTTCTCTTGCAACGGCTGGTGGGGCTTTAGGTTGCATGAGGGGGTTTACTAGATCCGTAACGGCTTTTTTGGAACTGGTTTCATGCGTTTATTCCTGCAAAAGAGGAGTGGGGTCTTGCTTAATTTCAACTTGTCTGCTTACTGCTCAAGCTGAAATCAGGATTGAAAGTGCAACTGGAGGGCTAGGCTATAAGGAAACTTGACGGATTTTCTAAGTACAAATGGTCCAGAGACTGGCAGAATTTCGCTAATTTCCACCACTCATTTGCGTTTTAACCCTTGCTCACATGGAACTTGTAAATGCCCCAGCACCCGCTGTCTACTCTAACCTCACGGTAGAAGAATTCATCCAGAAATACGCCACCCACCCGGTCTACACGCCGCCCACCGGCCCAGAACTGAACGCCAAAAACTGGCAGTCAGAATCTGCGTTGCGCATGTTCTTGAACAACCTTACCGCCGAGGTAGCCGAGGATCCAGAGAAGTTGGTGGTGTACGGTGGTATTGGTCAGGCTGCACGCACACCAGCAGACGCCCGCAAGATTGTGGAGTTGTTGCTGACCCTGGAAGAAGATGAAAGTCTGCTGGTGCAGAGTGGTAAACCGGTGGGCAAGATACGGTCGCACTCCGAGGCACCACGCGTGCTGATTGCCAATAGCAACCTGGTGCCGCATTGGGCTACATGGGAGCACTTCAACAACCTGCGTGACCGCGGCTTGATGATGTACGGCCAGATGACTGCCGGAAGCTGGATTTACATTGGCACTCAGGGCATTCTGCAAGGCACCTATGAGACCTTTGCGGCCTGCGGAAGAATCCACTTTGGCGGTGACCTGCGCAACAGGTTAGTAGTGACCGGCGGACTAGGCGGCATGGGCGGGGCTCAGCCTCTGGCGGCCACCATTGCCGGTGCCACCTTTCTGGGCGTGGACATTGACCCTGAGCGCATCAAAAAGCGCCTGGAGACCCGCTACATTGACAAGATGACCTATGACTACCACGAGGCCATGCGGCTGGTGCTGGCGGCGCAAGCCAAAGGTGAAGCCATCTCCGTGGGCTTGGTTGGTGACATTGGCGATGTGCTGGAACGCATGATTCAGGATAACATCACCCCAGATGTGTTGACAGACCAAACCTCGGCGCATGACCCCATCAACGGCTATGTGCCTAATGGACTGACTTTGGTAGAAGCCAGAAGATTACGAGAAGAAGACCCAGCCGCCTATAAAGAGAAATCCCTGAAAAGCATGGCCCGCCACGTGCACTTTATGCTGGAACTGAAAAAGCGCGGTGCCAGAACCTTCGACTACGGCAACAACCTGCGGGAATTTGCCATGCAGGGTGGCGAGAAGGACGCGTTCCAGATTCAGGGCTTCGTGCCCGAGTACATGCGCCCGCTCTTCTGCGAAGGGAAAGGTCCGTTCAGATGGGCCGCTTTGTCAGGAGACCCGGAGGATATCAGAGTAACCGATGAGGCCTTGAAAGAACTCTTCCCTGAGAACACGCACATGATTAACTGGCTGGAGCAGGCGCAGGAGAAAGTAGCGTTCCAGGGCCTGCCTTGCCGTATATGCTGGTTGGGTATGGGCGAGCGCGAAAAAGCCGGATTGATGTTCAATCAACTGGTGCGCGAAGGCAAAGTGAAGGCGCCTATCGTGATTGGCCGTGACCATTTGGACTGCGGTTCGGTGGCCTCGCCGTACCGTGAGACCGAAGGCATGCTGGATGGTTCTGACGCCGTGTCTGACTGGCCATTGCTCAACTTGATGGCCAACACCAGCGGTGGCGCTACCTGGGTGTCTTTCCACCATGGCGGCGGCGTAGGCATTGGCTATTCTCAGCATGCGGGCATGGTGATTCTGGCAGACGGCACAGACCGCGCCGACCGTTGCCTGAGCCGCGTCCTCTACAATGACCCTGCCATGGGTATCTTCCGTCACGCAGACGCCGGCTATGAAACTGCCCAGAAGAACGCTGAGAAATTCGGCTTAAACATATAAGGAATGCTAGTTTAGTAGCCTTTCCGTTTTTGGCCTGTTTTCATCAAATCAGGCCAAAAACGGAAAGGCTTTTTACATGAACCGCTGTTTTGCAAACGCTCTAATTCTAACACTATGTCCACAGCTTCTTTCCTATTAATAGGGCCTTTCACTCAAGTAGTGACCATGGCCGATTTGCCTTTGACTGGTCCTTTGCTGGATGAAGCCTTGCCTATTGAAGAACAAG
Source organism: Nibribacter ruber (assembly GCF_009913235.1). Taxonomy (NCBI): domain Bacteria; kingdom Pseudomonadati; phylum Bacteroidota; class Cytophagia; order Cytophagales; family Hymenobacteraceae; genus Nibribacter; species Nibribacter ruber. The sequence continues at coordinate 5,591 of NZ_CP047897.1, forward strand.
CTGGGGTATTAGTGCAGAATGGGAAGATTGTACGGGTGGATGCCTTCGCCTATTTGCTCCCAGAGGCTGAAGCAAATGGTTATGCCATTCAATGGATAGAGGAGCCCATGGTATTGTTGCCCGGCCTGATTGACGCGCACACGCACCTCTGCTATGCCGGGTCCAGAGCCAAGGACTACGCCCTACGCATTGCCGGTAAAAGCTACCTGGAAATCGCGCGTAGCGGCGGTGGTATTCTGGACACCGTCCGGAAAACCAGAAAGGCCAGCCAGGCAGAACTTGAACAAAGCCTGTTGCAACGCTGTCAGAGGCATTTACAGGAAGGTGTTACCACCTGTGAAGTTAAGAGTGGTTATGGCTTGAATCTGGAAGATGAATTGAAGATGCTTCGGGCTATCCAAAATGTGAGCCAACAACAGCCCTTGGAGTTGGTGCCTACTTGTCTGGCCGCCCACATGGTTCCGCCCGAATTTGAAGATGGTGCCACTTACCTGAAGCATGTGCTAAAAGTTTTGTTGCCCCAGGTAAAAGCAGAAGGCTTGGCCAACCGCGTGGACATCTTCATTGAAGACACCGCCTTTGACGAAGCTGATGCCTTACGATATCTGAAAGACGCCCAGGAACTAGGATTTGACATCACCGTTCACGCCGACCAGTTTTCTACCGGCGGCACGGAAGTAGCCGCCCACGTACACGCTGCCAGCGCCGACCACCTGGAGGCCAGCGGCGAAGAAGAAATCCACCTCATGAAAAAGGCAGGCGTAGTAGCCACCGTTTTGCCGGGCGCCTCGGTGGGCCTAGGCATGCACTATGCACCCGCCCGTAAAATGCTAGACGCCGGCCTCTGCGTCGCCATCGCCACCGACTGGAACCCCGGCTCAGCGCCCATGGGGGACTTACTTCTGCAATCCGCCTTATTAGGTGCCGCCCAAAAGCTCACCATGGCCGAAACCTGGGCTGGCATCACCTACCGCGCCGCCCACGCCCTTCGCCTTACAGACAGAGGCACCTTGGTAACTGGTCAATTGGCAGATATGATTGCCTTCAATACAGATGATTACCGCGAGATTCTGTACATGCAGGGAAAGCTAAAGCCCAGTGTGGTTTGGAAGCGGGGAGATTTGATTAAGAATTAAGAATTACCTTGGACTAACCCCACTCTTCATATTTGTCATCCTGAAAGGATCTTGGTAGCAAGCTATAAAGGCGTGTGACTAAGCGCAGATTCTCCCATTGAGGATTGCCCGAACGAGAGTTTGAGGCACCGAGCGAAGTTCTGTAGAGGGGTTTTTACATTATAAGATAAATTAAAAATAAGATGGAAATGCGTGGGAGATAAGGCAGTGCCTGGTCTCTACAAAGGAAATTTGTGTTAAGTAGTAATAGCACTTAGTCAAATGCCATTACAGCTTTCTACTAAGATCCTTTCAGGATGACAAAAGTGGGGGAGCCGGTTTTGCTTGTAAGCAGATATTTAGTCAAACTACTGACTGATATTGGCCTGATTTCCAAGAAAAAGGCCAAAAACGACCAAACGTCAAGTAAACTTAATTTAATTTCATCCAACCCAAGTAATTTAACCATTACAAAACCTCATGTACAAACCCATAGACGCCCAAACCTGGAAAGGAAGAGTAGATGCCGCAGACGGTGAGTTGGGCTTACGCTGGCATCAGATGATGCAATTGCTCAGGTTGTCGCCGGAACAGGAATTGCCGCAAGTGGCACCGGGCAGGTGTGGGTTTGCGTTCCTGGGGTTCTGCTGTGATGAAGGCGTGCGCCGGAACCAGGGCAGGGTAGGAGCCGCCAGTGCACCGCCTTTGATTCGGCAGGCCATGGCTTCTTTTGCCAATCACCTACCAAGCAATGCTTCATTGGCTGACGCGGGGGATGTACTGGTGCTCAATCAGTATTTGGAGGAGGCGCAAGTGCAGTTGGGCAAGAAGGTGCAGGCCTTGCAGGAGCATGGGTACAAGACCATTGTTTTAGGAGGCGGGCATGAAACCGCTTATGGGCATTTTCTGGGTTTGCAATCTGCGTTAGAGGAAGAGGAGACGCTGGGTATCATCAACTTTGATGCGCATTTTGACTTGCGCAGTTACTCGAATCAGCCTAGTTCTGGCACGCCGTTTTTGCAGATAGCAGACGCCTTAGAGAAGCAGAACAAAGACTTTAACTACCTCTGTCTGGGCATTCAGGAATATGGCAACACGCGGGCTTTATTCAACACCGCCCAAAACCTATGCGCAGAATATGTACTGGCGCAAGACCTGCATGCCATCAACGCTGAGGCATTAAAATCACAGATTCAAACCTTCTTAAGCAAGATAGACAAAGTTTATGTGAGTATTGATTTGGACGTCTTCGCGGCGGCGTATGCGCCAGGAGTGAGTGCGCCGGCGGCCATGGGCGTTCAGCCAGACATTGTGCTGTTGCTTTTGCAGGATATTATGAAATCAGAAAAGGTGCTGAGCCTGGACGTGGTGGAGCTGAATCCGCAATTTGACATAGACAGCAGAACGGCCAAGTTAGCCGCCTCGCTCATCTACCACAGCATTATGAATTGGCGCTAGTAAACGCGGGCAAGTGCAGGGTTTCTTTGTAGCGCATGCGGTAAGCGTTGAGCGCCGTGGTGCCCAGTTTCTGCAACAACATATAATTGGCTACTGCGCCTACAGGTGCACCAATGATGGGAATTAACTGCGCCATCTTGGCTAGGTCAATGTAGTCTCGGTATTCTTGCTGGAAGGTGCGCCAGTCAAAGTCGTTAATGTCCTCGGGTAGGTGCTGTTTCTGGGTTTCCCAATCCACCATTTGCAAATACACTTCGCGGCGGTGCTGGTGACTACTGAACGCCAGCTGGAAGATGTGCAATAGATACACCCGCTCCCGGTAGTCGCGCACGTCAAACCCCGACAGGCTTCCAATCTCAAACAACAGTTTCAGTTTCAAACTCAGCAACAGCGGGAAGTCCGCTAGGCCCAAGAGAATTCCACCGGCTCCGGTGATGCCTCCCTCGGCGGCGGCGGTCTTTTTGTAGAACTCAATACGCTCTATCACTGCGGCCTCCTGGGCTTGCAAACTGGAATAGGAAACCGGCGGCCGGGACGTAATCTTCGCCCCGAACAGCACGGCTTTTATCATTTGCCTCAAGGTGGTGGTAATGCCCTTGTGGACCTTCTCCGGAATGAAACTGTTTACCTTCTTTTGGAAACGGGCCGCCAGCTGGTTGATGATGGTAGGCCGACGGAGCATCTGCTCCTGCCACGCCCGCAGTTCATGCATAACCTGTTGTTCATACTGGTGGTGTTCCATTTCCATTGAATTTCTTTGAGTTTACAGCAGGCCCATCCCTCAAAATGCCGCTTGTATTTGTGAAGTTTGATTAGTTGCTAGTTCAATTCTAAATTCCAAAATCTTATGGCCTGTGTCGCAATTCAATTGGAGTTGGTTTTCTTCTAAAACTTTCATCTCCCAAATGACCGCAGGAACCTGAGTTTTTAACTCAGTGATGGTAAGATGTATGGTATCCAAATACAAAAGCTTTGAGTCAGCGCTTTTGGTAGAGTCCCATTGCTGGAGGAATATGCCGTCTTTATAGTGAAAGAACCAGTCTCCAAATGTTTTACCATCAAACTCATGGAATGGTGGCTCACTTTTAACTGAAAAATAGCCCGGTCCGAATCGAATCTCACCTTCAAATTTTTGGAAAAGTTTGATGGAATTCATTTCAGTCAAAAATGTCCATTGCTCTATTATACTGGAATTAGTCAACTGGGCTTTCATCCAGAGCTTTTCTTCCTTAGTCTTTGAAAAGCTTTAGTAGAGCGAGAGGATACTTGCAGGAATCATTAGAAAAAGTCCTCCTAGCAGGATTAATGGAGAGAGTAAAAGAGACAAAAAGTGAAAGGAGAAGCTTTTTAAACTTCTCCTTTCCTGTGGCTTACTAACTATGCCCGCTTCTTTTACTTTTATTTGACTCAACTATTTCTAGCTAAAGATAAAGTCTGATTATCTATTTACTGCGTTTTCCGCCCCGGGTACCCGCGGTGCGTTTAGCTGGTCCAGATGCTTTAGACTTGCGGTTGGCCGCCGATTTAGGATTACCCGAATTAGCCAATGGTCTTGACCCGGTTTTGGTAGGCGCCGCGCTTTTTGGTCCTCTGGTTGAAGCAGGCTTTGGTTTGCCGGTGGCCTCTGCCTTCGGTTTGCCAGCGACTGTGCCGGAACCGGTTTTCTTGGCCGGATACTTGGCCTTGCGCTCAAAGTATTCGCGTTTTACCTCGCCGGGCAGGGTGCGCTTGTGCTCAGACGCCGGAAGCGACTGCTGGGGCTTGGCATAGTGAACCTTCACGCCAAATTCTTCTTCTTCACGCAGGTCTGAGAAGTCGTTTTCGGCTTCTTCGGCGGCCTGTTTGGCAGAGGTTCTGGTCTTGGCAGAGGCTTCTTCGGTTTTAGAAGAATCGGCCACGGCCTCCAGCAGACCTTTCATCTCGTCTGGAGTCAAATGACGCCAGTGACCGGTTGGCAAATCGGCTAGCTTCACGTTCATGATGCGCGTACGCTTCAAGCTGGTGGCTTTGTATTCAAGGGCTTCGCACATGCGGCGTACCTGGCGGTTCCAGCCTTGGGTAAGCACAATGGTAAAGCTTTTGATGCCGCGTTTCTGCACGAAGCATTTCTTGGTCACGCCTTCAAACAAGCGCACGCCGTTGCTCATCTTGGCAATGAACTCATCGGTCACGGGCTTGTCTACCGTCACAAAGTACTCCTTGTCATGGTTATTGTCGGCGCGCAGAATTTTGTTCACCAAATCCCCGTCATTGGTCAGGAAAATAAGCCCTTCTGTAGGGTTGTCCAAACGCCCGATGGGGAAGATGCGCTTGGGGTAGCCAATAAAATCAATGATGTTGGTCTTATCCTTCGGGTCTGTGGTAGAGGTCACGCCGGCCGGCTTGTTAAAGGCCAATACAATGGGACGGTCCGTCGGTTTTTTAGACTTAATGGTCTCGCCATCCACGGCCACAACGTCGCCAGGGCGTACCATAGCGCCCATCTTCGGCATGTTTTCGTTAATGGTCACACGACCTTCTTCAATGTAGCGGTCGGCTTCTCTTCTAGAGCAGAAACCCGAGTCACTGATGTATTTATTTAAGCGTACTTGTTCGTCTTTTGACATGATGCTGTGATTCTTGGGTGATAGAATACTACGCGGGTAAATCCCAATTACTTGCCGCCGAAGGTTTTGACATACAGGTATTCCACCTTTGTACGAGCCCAAGGCGTCTTGCGGAGAAACTTGAGGCTGGATTGGATGCTGGGGTCACTGACAAAACAGTTAATCCTGATGCGGTCGCCCAGCTTCTCCCAACCGTAGTGGTCTACCAACTGAGTCAGAATGGCTTCCAAGGTTTTTCCGTGAAGGGGATTGTTCTTCTGTGTTTCCACGCGCTTCTTCTATGATGATGTTTGTGACAATAGCTCCGAGGCAAGACCAGTAGTAACCTTCTTGAACAGAAGCTTTCTAGTCTGTACTCAACAATTCAGAATTTTGATGCGCACTGAAGCAAGACGCAAAGGTACCAACATTTGCGCGGACTACAGGATTTAATTGAGAAGGAAAGGAGAGTAGCCGTTTTCGGGCTATTTTCTGGAAATCAGCCCAAAAACAGTCAATTGGTTTTCAAGAAGAAATGGGTTTGTTAGTTCAAAGTGTTATCGTTTGCCTGATTCTCCTTGTTCCACATTTCCTGTATACCATCCCACCATTGCGTTGCCCATTGTTTAAGCTTATGTAAAGGTAACGGCTCACCTAAGCTTTTAAAAAGCATGTAATCCTTTGCTGTAAAGGCCAATTCACCTCCTGCTATACCTTTAGAATTGTTACAGTTTAAGATGAAGGAGTCAGGTTCAAATAAAGTGAAATTTTGAATCTCAAGGCCTAAGTTACTTATGGTTCGGGTGTCACTTGTGGTTTTCCTGATTGTCTCTCTTAATGCGGTAGGTTTTAATTTAGTCACTTCATCATTTTTGAAAACGAAGTAATCGCACTTTAACTCCCTACAACCAATAAGGTCTAGTTTTATTTGGTAGTCCATGATAGGAGGGATCCACACTTCACCCCATGGAATTACAAGCTCAAGAGTTAAAACATCTCCAATTTTCTTCACGCTGATTATTTCAAAATCGTGAAACATTGAAAACAGTTCTTCTATTTCTTGTTGCTCATTTCCTTTTAGAGAACACATAAGGAAGTTAAAAGCAGTATTTCTCTACGGCCACGGCGACGCCGTCTTCAACGCTTTTCAAAGTCACTTCGTTGGCGACGGCTTTCACCTCATCGCGGGCGTTGGCCACGGCTATGCCCAGACCCACTTCCTGTAGCATGTGAATGTCATTGTAATTGTCCCCGAAGGCAATGACCTCAGACAGTTGAATGCCGTGTTTCTGCAAGATTAACTCCAATCCCGAGGCTTTGGAAATGGCTTTCGGCGCCAATTCCAGGTACGTGTTTTTGGAGCGGTAAATGTGAATCTCCTCGCCAAACTGCTCATTCAAGGCTTGCTCTATTGCGTGTATTTCTTCCTCGGGGCCCATGAGCATGATTTTGTGCGCGCCAGAGTTGGCCTCATTCCATTTTTCTAGTACTTGGGCTGGGTGTTGAAGGATGGCTTTCACCTTGGTTATTTTCTCTTCGCGCTCCGTCCATTGGTCCATCTGCGGGGCATACCAGAAATCCTCTTGGTACAAGCTCATGTGCACCTGCGTGCCCTGCGTCATCTCCAGAATAGGCTGACAGATAGCCACCGGAATCATCACCGTTTCTAGGACTTCCGGCGTGTGGGTGCCTTCGTCATAATGCAGGACATACCCACCGTTGTAGCAAATGAGCGACGAAGGGTGCACGCCCAATTCCTTCTGCAAGTGGTACATGGCGCTGGGCATGCGGCTAGAAGCCAGAATCACCGGAAAATCTTTGGGCAAGCGCTGTAGGGTAGCAATTGTTTTAGGTGACAGTTCCCGGTCTTTGTTCAAAAGGGTACCGTCAATGTCAGTGCAGAAGGCTTTCAAAATCATAGGGCAAAGGTACTAAAGCGGAATCTATAGCCCATTCTTTTTTAAAATGTTAAGGTCGCGTGCCTGATTTCCAAAAAGGTATAAGCAATATATAGTGATGACTACAAAGCCAATCGTTAAGAGGGTACCCAATTGTTTCTTAGCCTTTGATTCGTTCTCTAGCTTTTCTACTATCTGTAGATACCTGCCATTTTTTAAGAAATACAGATAGTTGACAAACACAAAAGCTGCCAAAAGTAGAATCACATTGAGAGGAGTTTCTAAATGCAAATTTGGGAAGAATCTTACTTTGACGTAGCTGTAAGCACTAACAGCGTTGATAAAACACAGAAATGATAAAAACATGAGGGCAGAGAACTCTGGCGTTCTCTTAGTCTTTACCCAATAGGTAAACAAAAGAAGGTTATAAAACAGGTAATTGTATAGGTGGAGCATTATTATTCAAGTCTTGGGTTTTACTTTCCCTCTTGGTCTTTCAGGAAATTAATCTTTCCCTTGGTCTGTCCCCTGACAGACCAACTCTAAAACAGCCAAAATGTTGGTCTGTCAGGGGACAGACCAAGGGAGTAGTAAATTTTTATAACGCCAACCCTATCATCCAAATCTTCTTTCTCATAGAGAAGGACTGACGTTGATTCGTTTTTGGCCTGTTTTCTAGAAAACAGACCAAAAACGAAATACCAGAACTTGCCTCAATCTCTACTTACTCTCCTTCAACAACTTCTCCGCCCTAAACAAACCATCTGCGGCTTGTTGAATCTTGGCTTTCAGTTTTGGGTTATATTCTGGATTTTGGGCTAAAAACGAACGCACCGTATTTGCTGCAGAGGTGGTGCCGTAAGACCCGAAGGTAGCCGAAAGCCAGCCATAAGGGAAAAATATATCACCGGTCTGTTGAATCTCAGTGAGCAGATTAAGGCTCTCAGCCAAATACTTTTCTGAAGTTGCCGTACGCAAAGGATGGTGCAGATAGCCCAGCGCTGACAAGACCCAGGATTCTTTCTCGCGGTTTTCTGGGTTCTTCAAAGAAGCAAAGAACGCATCCCGCACTTTCACATCACCAGACAAGGCCGGAAGCAGGAATTGCATGCGCTGTTTGCGGTCTGGGTTGGGAATGCGGCTCATCTGCTGTTGCAAAATCTCAGCGCTATTTGGATAGTCCCGTACGGCTAAAGCTAAAGCCAAGGATGTGTAGTCGTCTTCGGTGAGTTTAGCACCTTCGGGGGCTTGTTCCTCTTTCCAGATTTGATAAAGTTGCTGTTGGGCTTCCTTGGTCAGGGCAATGCTCTGGTAGGTTTTAAACAGCAGTTTTTTGAAGTTGGGTTTGGCCTGTTTCTGCACGGCCTGCACCAGTTCCTTCTCCAGTTCTGGGGCTAGTTTGTTTCTTTCTGCCGAAGACAAGAAGCGCCAGTAGATGTCGCTTAGTTGGCCGGTCATCAGCTTTAGATTCAGTTCTTCGGGCTCTTGTGCCAAGCCTTTTCTATAGGCATCCAGCAATTGGCGCGGCGTCACTGACCTGCCGTTGAGCATGTTCTCATATAGGTTAATGTACGCCGAGGCTCTCTCTACCGGGCTCTTCAAGCTGTACATAGAACTCAACAGCTTGGCATCTACCGGAAACACGCCATAACCCTGACCCGTGCTATTGAACAGCACAAACAAGGGACCGGCTTTCCCGACGGCGGCGGGTACGGTGACTTGCGCTTGATTGGCATTCACGGTTAGTTGCTCCACGCGATTTGGGTACACCAAGGCCACCTCAAAAAACTGGGGCCATACGCGGGCCGACCCGTCTTCACCTTTCTGAGAGATGCGCAGTTCGGTGATAGCACCGTTGGCGGTTTTTAAGTTATAGTCAAAGACAGGCCGGCCAGGCTCATTCACCCAAACCTGGTTCCAAGCCTGAAGGTCTTGCGGGGTGAGCGCGTCTAGAATCTGGATGAGCTCTGGCCAGGTGGCGTTGCCGTTGGCGTAAGTTTTCAAGTACTGGCGCAAGCCCTGCTTGAACAGCTCTTCGCCCATGAGGCGCTCCAATTGGCGCATCATAATGGGCGCCTTGTGGTAAATGATGTTGCCGTACATAGAGCCCGCGTCCTGCAGGTTGTCCAAGTTCTGGCGGATGGGGTTAGCGCCTGCCGTGCGGTCAATGCCGTAGGCCGCCGGGAAATGGTCGGTTAAAAATTTAAGGTCATAATTGGCGTTGGCCACCGCCACCTGCGTAATTTTATCGGCCATGAAATTGGCGAAGACTTCTTTCATCCAGACGTCATTGAACCACTCCATGGTCACCAAATCCCCGAACCACATGTGCGCCGTCTCATGCGCGAGTAAACTGGAGCGGGAAATCTTTTGGTCCTGCGTAGCACCCTCGTCCAAGAAGAGAGTAGAGGCCTTGTATTGGATGGCGCCCACGTGCTCCATGCCGCCGTACTGAAAGTCTGGGATGGCTACAAAATCAAACTTCTGGAACGGGTATTTTATCTGCGTGTAGTCTTCCATGAAGGCTAACGCGTCTCCGTGAATCTGGAAGATAGGCTCCAAGCTTAATTTCAATTTCTTTTGGTCTGTTTCGCGGTGCAGAAAATGCATGGTGCGGCCCTTTACCGCTTGGCTCACGTGCTGGAATTTTCCGACGGCAAATGAGAACAGATAGGTACTGATGGTATCTGACTTCTGAAACCGATAGGTCTTGTCATTGGCCGTCACCGTCGAGTCCAGCAAGGCACCGTTAGCTAAGGCTTTCCAGTTTTTGGGCAGGGTCAAGGTCAGCTCAAAAGTGGCCTTCAGGTCAGGTTGGTCGAAGCAAGGGAAGACGGTCCGGGCGCGGTCGGGTACCAGGAGCGTGTAGAGGTAGTCTTCGTTTCTGTTCAAAGACAAATCACCGGCAATGAAGGCAATCTCCACCTGGTTCTGGCCGGTTTTCAGGGCTTTGGCCGGAAGCACGATATGCTCTTTGGTAATGCTGACCAGCACTGGCTTGCCGTTTACCTTCACGCTTTTGAGATGATCAGCCTTCTCCTTGAAATCCAATTGCAGGTCATCAGCGGTATTCTTGAGCACAAAACTGATCTTTTCTGTGGCGGCAATGGGCGCTTGCTTCTGCGCGGGAATGGTCAGATGCAGATTGTAGGATAGGTTCTGAAGGACGGCGCGCCGGTGCTCTGCTAACTTTTTAGAGACACCGGTTTCAACGTCACCTGCTTTAGTCTCTGGGCCCATCTTAAAAGAACTACAAGAAATGGAAGCCGTCACCGTGAAGAGGAGCAAGCCATTCCGAAGGGTTTTGATATATTTATGTTTCATGCCATGCTAAAGCTACGAACTTATAGGGTGAAATCCTTTCAGAGAGAGTGTACATGAAAACGCTAGTGATAGAACGCTTGGTTTTTAAGCTCTTATCTGAGAAATAGGCCAAAAACGAAGTTACCTACCGCAAGTTTCCAACTTGTGGTTCCTGTGCCGCAAGTTTGTAAACTTGCTTTAATGATTGCTCCAAGTTGATAACTTGAAGCAGGGTTTGCTAAATAGGATACTGCCATCTTTCCCTTTTGTCATTCTGAAAGGATCTTGGTGGCCAGCTTGACAAACGCTTGAGTAAACATCATTACAGCTGGCCCACAAGGTCCTTTCAGGAGGACAAAAGAGAGTGAATTTGTAAAGGAAAATCGCTGAACAACATTAGACTAACCATGAGTCTCTTTAATAAACCCACTTTGAAAGTTGTAGTCGCCTCGGGCAACCCCGTGAAAGTAAGCGCGGCTTTGGCCGGAATGCAAAAGATGATGCCAGGCGCCTCCATCGAAACCGTCTCCGTGTCTGTGCCCTCTGGCGTAGCCGACCAACCCATGACCGATGAAGAGACGCTGGCCGGTGCGCTCAACCGCGTACAGAATGCCAAAGAAGCAAACCCGCTGGCAGACGCGTGGGTAGGCATTGAGGGCGGAGTAGACTATTTGCAGGGAGAGCTGGCCACCTTCGCGTGGGTAGTCATCCAGACCGAAGACCTGGTAGGCAAGGCCCGTTCTGGTACTTTCTTTTTACCCAAAACCGTACAAGAACTGGTGGAACAAGGACTAGAACTCGGCAAAGCCAACGACCAGATTTTTTCCCGCATCAACTCCAAGCAGAAAGGCGGCGCCATTGGCATTTTAACGGATGAGGTGCTGGACAGAAAACAACTCTATGAACAGGCGGTGGTGCTGGCCTTGGTTCCGCACAAGAACCGGGAATTGTATTTGCCTGAAACGGCCAATCCTTAATTTGAACTTCTACTTTTGATTGTCGTTTTTCGCCTATTTTCCTGAAAATACCCCAAAAACGTCTATCCCTTCTACTCTTAATACATGCCAAAATCAGCACATTTAGATACCTCGCATATTCAGCTCTTCCCGCTGGGAGACAGCGCATTGGTGGTGCAGTTTGGCGAAGTGATTGATGTGAGCATTCATGAGCAGGTGCGCGCGTTTGCCGAGTATGTAGAGGTGCATCCGTTTTATGGGTTTGTGGAGCAAGTGCCGGCGTATACTACTGTCACCGTTTACTACAACCCCTGGCTGTCAAGCCTGAAAGGGAAGGTGAATCCTTATGAAACGGTGGTGGTATGGGTGCAGGAAGCACTGGCAAAAATGACGTCTGCTTCCAAAAAAACTGGCAAAGTTGTCAAGGAGATTCCGGTTTGTTATAGCAGTGAGTTCGGCCCAGATTTAAAGTTCGTCGCGGAGAATTCTGGGTTGTCAGAGGCTGAAGTCATTGCCCTGCATACAGCGCCGGAATACCTGGTGTATATGATGGGCTTTGCACCGGGGTTTCCTTATTTGGGTGGATTAAACCTTAGTCTGGCTACTCCTAGGAAGGCCACACCCAGGCCCACCATTCCCGCGGGTTCTGTGGGCATTGCCGGGGAGCAGACGGGCGTGTACCCCATGCAGACTCCGGGCGGCTGGCAGTTGATCGGGCGGACCCCTTTGGCCTTGTTCAAGGTGCACCGTGAAACTCCCAGTCTGTTACAGATGGGAGACACCGTGAAATTTGTGCCCATCAGGCCAGAAGAGTTTTACCAGTTACAGACAGAGCACCATGGGTCTTAGAATAGAGAAGCCAGGCCTACTCACCACCGTGCAGGACACGGGCCGGTTGGGGCACCAGAAAGAAGGCGTGCTGGTGAGTGGTGCCATGGATGCGATGGCTCTTAGAATGGGCAACTTGCTGGTGGGTAATCATGAGAATAGTGCTTCGCTAGAAATGACCCTGCTGGGGCCAACCATCACTTTCACGCAAAGCCATCTTATCTCCATCACGGGCGCTGACCTATCGCCTAAAATTAACGGGGAAGCCATTCCGCTTTGGCGGCCCGTACTTGTCAAAGCAGGAGCAATACTCACGTTTGGCACCCCCATTCAAGGCACCCGAAGCTACCTAAATATTGCCGGTGGCCTTAAGGTGGAGCCTGTTTTAGGAAGCGCTTCTACTTACCTAAAAGCTGGGTTTGGCGGTTGGCAGGGCAAAGTCTTGCAAGCGGGTATAGAACTGGATTGCAACGAGTTGTCTACCCATATGTTTCCGTTTGTAAAGAGCCTAGAAAACGGTCTGGGAAAGGAAGCATTTTATGCAACTTCTTGGAGGCCTTCGCCAGATTTATTGCCAGCATACGAGCCCAACCCAATCATCAGAGCCGTGCGCGGACCCGAATACGATTGGTTCTCCCTGGAAAGCAAGGACACGTTCTGGCAAACTTCTTTTCAGTTAACGGCAGCTTCAGACCGGATGGGCTACCAATTAGAGGGCGAAAAGTTGGAGCTGCAAAAGGTTCTGGAAATGCTGTCTACGGCCGTCACGTTTGGGACCGTGCAAGTGCCTTCCAGCGGCAACCCCATTGTCCTGATGGCCGATCACCAAACTACTGGTGGTTATCCCAGAATTGCCCAGGTCATCACCGCAGATTATTCCAAGCTTGCCCAAGTAGTGCCCGGGCGGCAGATCCAATTCCAGGAAGTGACCTTAGAGGAAGCACAATTCCTGTACCTGAAACAAGAGCAGAACCTGGAACGCCTAAAGCAAACTTTATCCCTTAAATTCACCACATGAGCCACCTGTATTCTGTAGATATAAACTGTGACCTCGGAGAAAGCTTCGGGGCCTACCAAATGGGCAACGACGAAGCTATTCTGCCCTTTGTCACCTCGGCCAACATTGCCTGTGGATTCCATGCCGGTGACCCTGGGGTGATGAAAAAGACCGTGCGGTTAGCCATAGCAAACAAGGTGGCCATTGGCGCGCATCCGGGCTTTCAAGACTTGGTTGGCTTTGGCCGAAGGGACATGGCGGTTTCAGCGGAGGAAGCCTTTGATCTGGTGGTGTACCAAATAGGCGCGTTGCAGGCATTTGTGCAGGCTGAGGGCGGCGTGCTCCACCACGTAAAACCGCATGGCGCCTTGTACAACATGGCAGCTATCAATGCATCTCTGGCTCAGGCCATTGCCGAGGCCGTCTACAAGGTAAATCCTCACCTGCACCTATATGGCTTGGCTGGCAGTGAACTGGTTAAAGCAGGGGAGAAACTGGGCTTGCACGTAGCCCATGAAGTCTTCGCTGACAGAACCTACCAAGCAGATGGCACCTTGACGTCGCGCAGGTTGCCCAATGCCATGATCATCAACCAACAGGAAGCAGTGCAGCAGGTGATACGCATGATCAAAGAAGGAAAGGTGCGTTCCCAGCAGGGCGAAGAAGTGGCTATACAAGCAGATACCATTTGCATTCACGGCGATGTAGCGCACGCGCTGGAACTTGCCCAGCTCATTAAGGAAAAACTTACCCAGAAAGGGATTCAGTTACAAACCACAGGCGCCTAATTCTATGAAGTCAGAAAGGAATTGGAGTGTCTTGTTGGGTGCCGCCTTCTTGATGGCGACATCTGCCGTCGGCCCGGGGTTCTTAACGCAAACTACCGTATTCACGCAGAAGTTGGGCGCCAGTTTCGGGTTTGTGATTCTGCTGTCTATTCTTCTGGACATTGTAGTGCAGTTGAATGTCTGGCGGGTGATTGCCGTGTCAGAGAAACGCGCGCAGGATATTGCCAACGCAGTATTTCCGGGTTTAGGCATATTCATTTCTCTGCTCATTGTGCTGGGAGGTTTTGCGTTTAACATTGGTAACGTGGGCGGCGCTGGCTTAGGATTTCAAGTGTTGCTGGGCCTTTCGCCAGAGGTGGGAGCCATCATTGCCGCCGCCATAGCCATTGTGATTTTTCTGGTCCGTGAAGCCGGCAAAGTCATGGACCGTTTCGCTCAGGTCATGGGCGTGCTCATGATCCTGCTCATCATTTACGTGGCCGTTGTTTCTGATCCACCACTGGCAGAAGCCGCCACAAAAACCATCACACCCGATCAGATTGACGTGATGGCCATCATTACCTTAGTGGGTGGTACCGTGGGGGGCTACATCACCTTTGCCGGCGGCCATCGCTTGTTAGATGCCGGCGTGCGGGGAGAAGCGGCTTTGCCCAGCGTAAACCGAAGCGCCGTTTCCGGCATCACCATCGCCTCTGTCATCAGAGTGTTTTTGTTTCTGGCAACGCTGGGAGTCATCACCAAAGGCTTTGTGTTGGACGATGCCAATCCGCCGGCCTCGGTGTTTCAATCGGCGGCGGGCAGCGTGGGGTACAAGCTCTTCGGGTTAGTGATGCTGGCTGCGGCGGTGACGTCTATAGTAGGTTCAGCGTACACGTCGGTGACGTTCATCAGGACGTTCCACAAGCGTATTGACCAGAATGAGAACTGGTTTATCATTGGGTTCATCGCCATCTCCACCCTTCTCTTCGTGCTAATTGGCAAACCGGTATCCTTACTGGTGCTGGCAGGAGCCCTCAATGGATTGATTCTGCCCATTACCTTAGGCACCATTCTCCTGGCTGCCTACAAAACCAAGATCATTGGCACCTACCATCACCCGCTTTGGCTAACTGTATTTGGCGTAATAGCCGTGCTCATGATGGCGTACATGGGAGGCTATACCTTGATTCAGAAGTTGCCTCAGTTGTTTTCGTAGAGCTTGTTTTTGGCTTGGTTTACACAAAACAGCCTAAAAACGAATAAGTCTGTTTTTAGGCTGTTTGTGATATTATTGAAGCACTGTGGTGTGAATTGTGATTTATTGCTCACTAGCGTAGACATCGTCTGTAACAGGGTGCAACCACTTTACAATTCCTTTCTCTGTGTTAGGGATAATGTACATCTGTTGCATGCCCTTTTCTGGACTTGCCCCGTGCCAGTGCATCATGTTAGGCGGGCAGGTCACTACGTCGCCTTTCTTCAAAGTTTGCCGGGCTTGCCCTTTTATCTGGTGATAGCCTTCCCCGTCTGTGATAATCAAGATTTGACCGGCCGGATGAATATGCCAATTGCTTCGGGCACCAGGCTCAAAATAGACGTTACCAACTAATGTGTTGTAAGTGCTGTCATTGGCTACCAGACTGGAGGCCCAGGCCTTGCCCGTAAAGTTCTCTTTGGATCCTAGTTCGCCTTTCGGGAAGATGGATTGTGTTTCTTCTTGGGCAGTTGGGTTATTATCTTGCTGTTGGCAGTTACTAAACAATAGTACCATTCCCAAAGCGACTACAGATATTATATTCTTGTTAGGCTTCTTATACATTAGTAATTTGAGTGAGGGGAGAAGGTTAATTTTCGGTTACACCGCCTTTAGGTGATGGCTTAGTTAGCCAGCTTTATTTATCCAATTCAAAAGCCACTGTCACATTTCCAGACCCTAATGCGGTGGAAAGCCCGGTAGGGTCATCAATGCGCCCCAGCCGTGTGTATTGGTAAGGAGTGGTAAGCTCTTTGTAGAAAAGCACCAGTGTGTTAGCTCCAAACAGCATCAAATCACCGGGTTGGATGGTGCCGGGACTGGAAGCGTTGGTAGGCAGACTGCTGGGCAAATCAAAGTACTTTTCGTTTTCGTTCAACTCCGTCATGTTAAGGGTCATGGGCAATTGGGCCTTGAAGGCGGTAGCGGTGGCATTATCATACAAAGTGGCCACAAACTTTTTCTGACCAACTGTTATCCTAAGTTTCATGCTAGTAGAATTAGGCGTATCAGGCTCTATGTTCTTTTTCTTATTTACAGTACAGGCTAACAGTTGGAGGCTGAAGAGCATTAGGAATAAAATGGTGCCTGTTCTCATAAGTGACAGTTTTAGAATTCGGGTTTTCTAATGAAGAACAGGAAGGTGCTTGTGAAGCACCTTCCTGCCAGATGGCCTTATTTCAAATTCTGGTTGAAAAAGGAAGTGAGTTTGTCAAAAGGGATGATGTCTGTCTTGTCATACAAATCAACGTGGTCTGCCTTAGGTACAATCACTAGCTCTTTGGGACCGGATGCCATTTTGTACACATCCTCGGAATAATAACGCGAATGTGCATTTTCACCCGCAATCAGCAGGATGGGACGGGGTGAAATCAACTCCAAATTGGCCGCCATGGGAAAACTGAAGAAGGACATGGGGGTGGTAGCGGTCCAGGCGGTGGTTGAGTTGATGGACCTTGGGTGGAAACCGCGCGGTGTCCGGTAATAATCAAAAAAGGAAGCTAATACAGGATCTGGGTTCTGAGGCAGGGATTCAGGAAGTATACGGTTTCCTTTTACAAGATTGCCTTTTTCGTCAAAAGGTACCTCATGTAAGCCTACCGCGTAGTTCTTGTTCTCGGCATCTGCCCAACGCTGTTGGCTTAGGTAATCAATCACCTTCTTGCGTTGCTCCAAAGTATAGCTGTCTTTGTGGCTGCGGCTCATGCTGCGGGACATGTCATACATAGAAGCAGTGGCTACGGCTTTAATCCGGCTGTCGCTAGTGGCGGCGGTGAGAGCCATGCCGCTCAAGCCGCAGATTCCTATCACCCCAATTTTATTTCTGTCAACAGTAGGCAACAAGCCAAGATAGTCCACGGCGGCACTGTAGTCTTCTGTGTAAATATCAGGCGAGGCCACGTTGCGCACGTCTCCACCACTTTCGCCGGTAAAGGATTGGTCAAAGGCCAAGGTCACAAACCCTCTGGACGCCATTTCATTCGCATACAATCCAGAAGATTGCTCCTTCACCGCTCCAAAAGGACCGCTCAAAATCAAAGCGGCAAGTTTCTGGGTTCCTCTGTTCTTAGGCAGGTATAAATCCCCAGCCAGGGTAATGCCATAGCGGTTTTTAAAAGTTACAGCTTGGCGGGTCACTTTATCACTTAACTGAAAGGTATACTGGTCTTTTTGGGCGGATTCTTTCATAGCTTTCGGGGTTGCTGTTTTCGCTTTCTGATTGGTTTGGGCATTGGCTTGGCCTACCATCATAAGGATGGCCAAGGCTAAAAGAGGTATCTTTTTCATCTTGATTCGCATTTAAATTGATTGAATCTGAGGGAATAGACGAGTTACCCATCAATGGTTTTGATGACTTTGGCTGGTACGCCGCCTACTATGGTATTGTCCGGCACGTCTTTGGAAACCACCGCTCCCGCCGCTACAATGGAGTTTTCTCCAATGGTGACACCGGGCAAAATGGTGGCGGCCGCACCTATCCAGGCATTGCGTTTAATGAGGATGGGTTGGCAGAGTAGGGCTCTGCGGTCTGTGGGATTGGTAGGGTGGTTTTCGGTGATGAGGTTCACCTTGGGGCCTAGCATCACATGGTCTTCTATCGTAATGCCACCCATATCCAGAAAGGAACAGGCATGGTTGATGAAGACATGTTTGCCTATTTGTGTAAACCGCCCGAAATTGGTGTAAAAGGGCCCAAACACCGTGGTGCTCTCCGGCAGGTCAGTGCCTAACAGCTCGCTTAACCTCTCCCGGATTTGGTCTACTCCCGTGGAGTTGTTAACCCTAACTATTAGCTCTAAAGTGCGGGTAACTACTTCTTGTATCTTATGATATTGCGGGTCTTCTAGCCTGATGGGCTCCCCGGCTTTCATTCTATCAAATATGTCTCTATCACGTTGCGTAAAGACATCTTCTCTTTCTAAATCTTCCATTGTCTCTGCCTTTATGAGTACAATACAAAGGTACGTAAGCCACAGGCAGGCAGGTAAAGGGAATCAAACCATTACTTATGAAAATCAAACCTCCTGCGTGCGCATGGATTTTGGGTTGGTGCCCGTGAGGCGTTTAAAGTAGTTGTTGAAATAGGAAGGGTACTCAAACCCGAGGGCGTAAGCAATGTCGGCCACGTTCCAGTCAGTGTGCTGGAGGAGGGCTTTGGCCTCGGTGATTATGCGCTCCGCTACAAGGGTAGTGGTAGGCTTGCCGGTAACTTCTTTTACGGTGCGGTTCAGGTAATTTACGTGCACGTTTAATTGAGCGGCATAGTCCTGGGCGGTCTTTAGTTGAAGCGGACGGTCTATGGTTTCAATGGGGAATTGGCGCTCCAGAAGCTCCAGAAAGACCGAGGTGAGCCGTGAGGCGGCGTTCTTGGTTTGGTCTAACTTCTCTGAAGGCTGTAATTTGTTGGCCTCATGCAGAATAAGGTGAATGTAATTTCGGATAACGTCGTCTTTATGAGCATACTCTGACTGTTGTTCTTCTATCATTCTCTGGAAAATGGAGTTCAAGAATTCTCTCTGCGTTTCAGTGATTTTCAATACCGGCGTACCGCCAATCTTAAACAATGGCGACTGTTGCAGACTCTCAGAACGATCAGATTGCTTTAAGAAATCCTCGGAGAAAAGGATGGTATACCCTACATAGCTGGTGGAGATGGTCTCCCAGGAATACGGGATATGCGGGTTCCCGAAAAATAGGACGGTGCCCTCTTGTTCAAAGGTTCGGTCAGCGTAATGAATGGCGCTCTTGCCCGTAGTCAAGCAGATTTTGTAGAAGTCTTTCCTGCTGTAAATGCGGGTGGCATTAGTGTCACTCTCAATTTGAAACACGTTGAACCCTTTCAATTTGAGTTCTGAATTGAAAGTAGAACCATGGCTTTCAGTCTTCTTATTCATGTGGCAAAGTTAAGGAAATCAAATTAAGTTGACTCCTTGACAGAACACAGCTAGTAAAGCATAAGTTTACTTTAACAGATAAGTACAGAATTATAGCCCCCTCTTAAGTTAATGACAAACTAAGTTCAGAAATAGGCTGGTGTATTGGTTTAGGCTACACCTTGATTCAGCAGTTACCTCAGTTGTTTGCTTAAAACCCGTTTTTGGCCTGTTTTCTGGAAAATAGGCCAAAAACGGAGACCGACTTTAGAAAGAAGCCAATTCTCGTATGCCCAAATTGAAGTCAGAACCAGTTAGCGTCGCATCTCTGGAAGTGGCTACGGCACCGTCTACATAAATGGTAAGTTTGATTTTGGCAGAAGTAGGAGTGTTTACCCAGGTGGCTGGCGGGTACACCGTCACCGCGGCAATGGTTGGGTTGCCAACCCCTTCCTCATCTGGGATGCTCACCGTTTTTGACCAAGTGGTGCCATTTACGGTTTCCGTAGATTCACTATTGGAAGTGATTGCGTAGTCCATTCTGTATTGATCGGCTTTGTCTGACGTAAACTCATACCTAACCTGATGCTCTTCTGGGTCATCTTCACACGCCGAAAACAACACAAACGTAACTAATGCTAACAGAGGTAAAATCTTTCTCATAGTGATTGGATAAGTGGCTGTAAGATATTGATGTATACTAGTTTATCCAAGGGCTGGCTGAAGTAGTATGAATAATTTCTAGTAAGACTATAAAACAAAAAGGCCTGAGAAATGTCTCAGGCCTTTTCTTTGGTCTACAGGGAGAAGTATTACGTCTTGTGTCCTGCGTCCTATGTCTCAAAAAAGACTATTTCACTTCTTTCAACAACTCCTGCACAGCGGCTTCTAGTTGTTGGTCTTTGCCTTTGGCGACTAGCTCAAACTCGTTCATCACTTTCACGTCTGGTTCGGTTTGCAGGTTCTCCAGATAGCGGCCTTGCACGTCTTTCACGCCCAACGGCGGAACGCCCCAACGCAGGCTGTTGTCCTGAAGAGACTCCCAACCGGCAAAGGTACAGGTACCTGGTACCGGCATACCCACCAGTTTACCCAGTTTCAAATCCTGGTAACTGAACGCGAAGCAATGGCCGTCTGAGTAGTTGGCTTCGTTGGCCAGGGCAATGCTAGGTTTGTTCCATCTAAAGGAAGGCTCCACGCCAGTCGCGCGGGTGTCTGTGGTGTAGGTGAGGAACAATTTGCCACTCAGGAACATGGCTAAGTCTGCCACCAAGTCACCACCGCCGTTGTTACGGGTGTCCACCACCATGGCTTTGCGGTTGGCGTACTTGCCCATCACTTCTTCATACACGGTGCGGTAGCTTGGGTCGTTCATGCCCGGTATGTGCACGTAGCCCAGTTGGCCGTTGCTCAGGCGATCTACTTCTTCGGCGTTGCGGCGTACCCAGCGCTTGTAGAGCAGGGTATTTTCCTCTCCACCAGAAATTGGCTTAATAGTGATGTCTCGGCGATTTTTGGTGGCAGGATCGTACACCGTAATAAGCGTGTTTTTGCCGGCCTTGCGGTTCAGGTACTGTGCGTAATCCTTGTCTGGCGTGATGGTCTCGCCGTCAATCTTCTCGATGATGGTACCCGCCTTGATGTTCATGCCGGCTTTGCTCAGCGGACCTTCAGAAATAACCTCGTCAATTTTGATACCGTTGCCCGAGTACGTCTGATCCATGAAAATACCCAGAGACGCGGTGGCATCTGCGTTTACCGGCACGTTGGAGAAACTGGCGCCTGAGTGGGACACGTTCAACTCACCCAGCAACTCGCTCAGCATTTCAGAGAACTCATAGTTGTTGCTGATGTGCGGCAGGTACTTCTCATAGTCAGGCTTCAGCTCGGCCCATTTGGCACCATGGAAACCGGCGGTATAGAAGGTCTTCTGCGTACGACGCCATACGTGGTCAAACATGAACTCGCGCTCGGCGGCTACGTTCAGGTTCATTTCGCCGTTAATGGCTACAGTTTCCTGTTTGGCGGTGGCCGGGTCCAGTTTTACGATGCGTCCGTCAGACAACAGGAACATGTTTTTCATGTCCTTGTCCCACTCCAGAGAGGCGCGCTGGGCGTTCAACGGCACCAGCATTTTTGTTTCCTTGGTGCGCAAATTGGTAGACCAAAGGTTGTAGCCTTTCTCAAAGCGTGCCAGGTAATACAGCGTCTCGCCGTCCTTAGAAACCACGGCATCTCCTAGTTGAGAAGAATGCAAAGTCAAGCGGGCTTTGCGGGTTTTCAGGCCTTCCCAGTCAATGGTCATGCCTTTGTCTTCTTCTTTCTTCTTTTTTTTGTCTTTCTCGTTTTCCTTGGCTTTTTCTTTCTCCTTGGCGGCTTTGTCTTCGGCCTCTTTTACCAGGGCGTAGTCTTCTTTGCTCAGCCTGAATTTGTCATACGCATCTTGCGTCATGAACATGGCAAACACGTCACTTTGGGCACCGCCGCTGTTGGCTTGGGCGCGCATGCCTTCCCGGGTGCTGGCCCAGATGAGCATCTTGCCGCCTTGCATCCACTTCGGCGCGAAGTCCTGATACCCGCTCTCCGTGAGGTTGATTTTCTTGCCAGAACCATCGGCGGCAATCAAACCTACTTCGCCGTTGGCGAAACCCGGCTCTGAGAACTCAAACGACAACCATTTGCTGTCTGGGCTCCAGGTAAAGTACTGGTCATTGTCTGACATGGAGAACAGCTCATTGGTGGTGAGCAGGGTGCGCACTTGCTTGCTGGCCAGGTTGTATACCTTGAGCGTCATGCGGTCCTCCACGAAGGCTATCTCTTTGCCATCCGGCGAAAACTCTGGCTGGTAGTTCTCTTTGTCATTGTTGATGATAGGGGTTTCTCTGAGCAGGGTAGAAGCATAGAAATAGGGCTCTTCTGAGCGAACCCTTTGCGTCTGGTAAATCTTCCAGCCTTTGCCGCGCTCTGTGGCATAGATGAGAGACTTGCCATCTGGCGAGAAGCTCACACTGCGCTCTTGCTCTGGGGTGTTGGTGATTCGCTTGGTCACGCCACCTTCTACTGAGGACACGAATACTTCGCCGCGGTAAATATAGGCTACCTCTTTGCCGTTGGGTGACACGGCCATGCCGCTTACGCCGCCGCCCACGTTCACAATGCGCTCGTTGTTGGCTTTGGCATCTGTGGAGATTATCACGCGTACTTTCTGAGGCTCGCCGTTGGGCTGTTTGGTGTAGAGTTCACCGTCAAAGCTGAAGCACAACACCCCGTTGTTAGAGGCGCTCAAAAAGCGTACCGGGTGCTTTGTGAATTTAGTGACCTGCGTAGAAGCGGCGTTGGCTGAACCAGCTGCCATTTTGTGCACGTTGAACGTACCGCTGGCCTCGCTCAGGTAATAGATGCTTTTCTCATTGTCAGCAAAAACCGGGTTGCGGTCCTCACCCACATAGTTCGTCAGTTTGGTGTGCTTGTTGGCTTTGGCATCATACATCCAAAGATCCCGGGCAATGGCAGATACCTGGTGCTTGCGCCACTGGTTTTCGCCGCCTTTTTTGTCATGGTAGAGTAGCACGTTTCCGTCTTTGCTCACTTTCACGTCCTCGGCGGGTGTAGTTAAGACCTGTGTCACACGGCCGCCCATTACGCCAATCTTGTAGAGTTCTGGCAAGGCGAAGGTAGAGAACATGCGGTTGCTGGCTGCGTCCATGCGCGTAGACCCAAAATAGACCGTCTTGTCATCTGGAGAAAAATCATACGGATACTCATTGGACGAGTGGAAGGTCAAACGCTGGGCCTCGCCGCCATTGATGGCCATCTTGAACACGTCAAAATTCCCGAAGCGGTCTGACGCGAACACGATGGACATACCGTCATGGCTCCAAACGGGCATGAAGTCATGCGCCTCGTGCTGGGTCAAGGGCATAGCCGTGCCACCGCTGGCTGCCACTTTGTACAGGTCGCCTTTGTAGGTGAAGACAATGGTCTGGCCGTCTGGCGAAATGGACGGATAGCGCAACCAAGACGGGCTACCTTGCGCCATGGCCGCTACGCTGGATCCCGCCAGCAACGCCGAGCACAATAATTTTTTGAGCATATTTTGTGTGATTAATTGGTACAGGAATAAGGCAGTAAGTTACAGACTTAGTAGCAAGATTAGTAGCATTTAGCAAGGCAATCTTTCAAAGCCCGGGAGGTATTTGAGTCTGTGGCTCGTTTTTGGGCTATTTTCCAGAAAACAGGCCAAAAACGACCTGAATCAAGGTGTTTCTAGTTGCCGTTATACTTGAGAAAATGTGTTTTTGGAAAGGTGGTTATTCCTTCACTGCATCCAAGGCTTTCCAGATGGCGGTCAAGTGTTCGGCTAGCTTTTGATTTACTTTTCCGGTGGAGGGATTATCCAGTTCGGTGTTGGCCATGAAGATTTTCCCGATGCCCGTGGCCGGGTCAAAATACAGCAAGGTAGTCACGCCCAGGTCGCCGCCGGTATGCCCAATCTGCCCGTTCTTTCTATGCGCCCAGAAGATGCCGCTGTTGGGTTCAGATGCCTTGATGTCTTGCGGTGCATTCTCTTCAGAAAATTGCTTTTGAAACAGCTGGGCGTATGCGGTACCTGGGAGAAGGGTGCCGGTGCCTTGAAAGCCCTTTATCATTTCCTGCAGAAACCTGGACAGGTCCTGTAGGTTGGTGTGCAGGCTTCCGTCTGGGTAGGTGATTTCACTGTACAGAGGGTAGGCCTTTTTCTTGTAGCTGTAGTTCTTACTGCTCGCCTGGGCTAGGTCAGGCGTTAGGAACCATGCGGTTTGCTGCATACCCAAAGGCTTAAAAATATGCTTTTTACAAAACGCAGAAAACGGCATTCCTGCTTTCACTTCAATTAAATACGCTGCCAAGGCAGACCCAATGTTAGAGTAGGCATACGTAGTGCCAGGCCCCGCACTTGTGAAGTTTTTTACGCTGTAATGCTGGCCGTTTGCGGTGACGTATTCTTTCAGAAACGAAGCCAGTGTAGTGTCCGTCCGGTTTGTGAGGACGGCTTCTTTTTTCATCCAGTTGTACAGTGGTGCCGAGGAATCTGAGAAGGTATTGAAAGTGAAAATTTTGCCATACACTTCCTCTCTGTCCAGAATTCCTGACGTGTGCGTGGCCAGGTGTTTTACCAGGATGGGAGCGTGCGTTTCTGGATTGGTGACGGCCCAGGGCAGAATGTCATTGATGGGGGTGTCCAGAGTGAAGTAGCCTAATTCTACCGCTTTCATCAACGCCACGCCTATCACCGTTTTGCTCACCGAGGCGATGTTCTGGACCGTGCCCGTAGTGTACGGCTGCTTGTTTTTTAAATCGGCGTGGCCGAAGGCGTTTTGATATAAGACACCGTCCTTGTTGACTACCGCCACGGAAAACCCTACATACCCAGAGGACTTTTGCAGTTTCTCCAAAGACTTGGTCAGGGCCTGGTTGTGAGAATCTTGTCCGTACGAAGACAAGCCCATCAAGGATATGAAAACGAAGGCAGACAAGCGAAGGAATAGGAGGGGAGCTTTCAAGCGATAAAGAAATTAGAATCCGGGCAAAATAAGTGAACAGAAGCAGCCTCAAGGTGAATTGGTACACCTCCGTTTTTGGCGTATTTTCTGAGAAATAGCCCAAAAACGATCTGTATTTGTTTATCCTTTCAAGTGAGCCAAACGGTCTTCTATTTCTGCAAATGAAGGACGCTGGGTAACCTGGGGTTGCAAACAATCTTCTTGTAGCGTGGCTAATTCTTGTACCGTCTTTTGTCGCGCAGATGCCTCAAAAGTTACAAACGGCAGCACATCTTCCAGCAAACACCCAAAGGCCCGTACCTCAATCTTCTCCAGGTTTGTAGCCAGTTCTCTATTTGCCCCATCATACAAAGTAGCCGCGCCAAAATCCCCGAACAGCGGATTCCCCTGTTCATTCACCAAGGTGTTGTGCGCATACAAATCGCCGTGCAAAATGCCGTGAGCGTGTACATGACGGGCCACTGAGGCAATGCCTTTGGCCATGTTCAAGACCTGGTCCAGCGTAAAAGTAGTGCCCTCATTAAACATGTCTCTGGTGATGGTGGCAAAACTGGGCGAACCTGCCAGATTGAAATATCCTTCTGGAATTAAACCTAGCACAAGACCTTGCTTTTGGTCAGGATGATGGGTGAGCACAGCCAAGGTTTCTACCAGGTTTGGATGGGCGCCCGCGGCTAGGCTGGCCTGCATTTCGTCTTCGGGGAGGCCGTCGCTGGTGACAGAGCCTTTAAAGATTTTCACGGCCACTTCTTCGGGTAAGTAAGAGGGTGCTTCTGGTTTCACCCTCGCCTTGTAAATAATGCCCGAGGCGCCTTCGCCCAACTGTTGCTCTATTCCTAGTTCTTTCCAGTTTGTCTCCGGAACCTTGTGCCCAGCTGCGGCAGAGGCGCTGCATGGATTGCTGGCAAAGGCCAGCCAGGCCAGACGCGGTAAAGAGAAAAGCCATGCTGGTAGTTCTGTTAATCTGTTAGCCGAGATGCGGAGCAGTTCCAGGTTCTGGCAGTTGGCTAACTCAGGAGGCAAGGACTCCAGTTGGTTGCCGGCCAGCATGAGTTTCTGCATGTGGGTACAGTTACCAATGGAGGCGGGGAGTTGCGTGATTTGATTGTCTGTGAGGATGAGCCAGCGGCAGGAGGCGGGAATGACGTTTTCTGGGACGGTTTCCAGTTCACAGGCCTTGAACCCAATCATCTCCAAACGGACACATTGGCCCAGCACCGCCGGGAATTCTGTAAATGGGTTGTTGGACAGAAACACAATCCTGAGCCGGGACAGCTGGGCAAACTCATGGGGCAGGGAACGCAGCTGGTTGCCTGCCAAGTCCAGCACTTCCAGGGTGTCGGCCAGGTCCAGGATTTCCATGGGAAAGTGCTTAAGGCCGCAGGAAAGCTTTAGCTGCGAAGTGCCGCGCAGGGCTCCGGATTGTAACTGCTCAAGGGTTTGCATGGCGCAAAGGTACGCCAAAGACATGGTTTGCCTACTGCTTCCCGTGGCGCTGCAAGGAGCTGTTTTTAGCCTTTTTTCTGGAAAACAGCCTAAAAACGACGGGGTGTTACAAAGGCTGTATTCTTAACATTGGCATAACATAAACATAACACTGCCATCACAAAATAGGGAAATGATCCAAATACCTTTGTAGCGTTGAAAAAGTAAACGGCCGGCAGTTGGAAACGCCAACCCAGGCTGGTCTTCTTTGGATGATTTTTTTCAGCTCCTTCTTTGCACCTGACTAATGCAAAAGGGGAACTTACTCGCTTTGACCTTTAACCCATTTGTTATGTTCTCACCCATAACGAGTACCCACCGTCGTATTACCCTTGTCGGTAAGTCTTTAATTTTGCTCATCTGCTTGCTGTTAACTGCAGAAGCTGGAAAGGCGCAATCTGTCAATGCCACCAAGGGTGGTAAGGGCCTGCAATTTGTTTCCGCTGACTCTGTCTTTTCTACTAAAATCAATCTTAGAATCCAAACCCTTTATGTGGGGGAGTATGACCTGGACAATGACGAATACTCAGACCAGGTTCAGATTAGAAGAGCGCGTTTAAAACTGGAGGGTTTTGCCTTCAGGCCTGCTTTTGAATACAAGTTAGAATTGGGTTTGAGCAACTCAGACATTGGTGGCGGTAATCAGGCAGCGAACAATAATACCTCCAATGTGGTATTAGATGCATTTGTGAAATGGAATATCAATGACAACCTAGGTTTGATATTTGGGCAGACCAAACTGCCCGGTAACAGAGAACGCATTATTTCCTCTCAAAAAATGCAGTTTGTGGACCGCAGTCTGTTGAACTCCCGCTATAACATTGACCGTGACGTAGGAATACAGCTACATCATGAGTTTGCTTTGGGAACAGTGGTAGTGAAAGAGGTAGCGGCCATTTCTATGGGCGAAGGCAGAAACATTACTGTTGACAATGTGGGAGGCTATGACTTTACCGGACGTGTAGAAGTCTTGCCTTTTGGCGAGTTCAAGGGCGGCGGAGACTATGTAGGTTCTGACCTGGAGCGAGAAGAAACTCCTAAGCTGGCCATTGCCCTAGCATATGACTTAAATAAAGGTGCCTCCAGGGAGCGCGGCCAGTTGGGTCGTTTCTTTACGCAGCACCAGGACCTGAAGACTATTTTTGCAGATGCCATGTTTAAATACCGCGGTTTCTCTGCCATGGCAGAGTTCGCCGACAAAACATCTTCTGGTTCACCGGTGGTAGAAACTGACCTGGAAACGGGTGATGTGAAGAACTCTTTCTTTACAGGATCAGGTTTTAACATTCAGGCTGGTTACCTGTTCAAAAACAATTATGAAGTGGCAGGCCGGTTCACCAACGTAGACCCAGAAGCCGCCACCCAACGCGAAGAAAATAAGCAGTACACCTTAGGTCTCTCTAAGTACATCCTGGGTCATACCGTAAAAGCGCAAACAGACGTAAGTCTTTTGAGAGAACAACAGAAATGGAGCAACCTAATGTATCGTTTCCAATTTGAGGTTGGCTTCTAAGCAATTGAGAAAGCATTCTTAACATATCAGGTAAGTACCTAATATTAAAAAACCATGAAAACCACATTTCAATCTTTCGGTACGCAGGCAGCTAGCCTGTTTTTAGCGGCCACCTTATTAGTTTCCTGCGGAAAAGGCGGTGACCAAAAAGCAGAAAACGTAGAGGCAGATAAAACCTCTGGCAACGCTACCACTACCACTGCCATCACCATCAAAGGTTCAGACACGGTTTTGCCTTTGGCGCAGCAAGAGGCTGAACGCTACATGGCCCAGCACAAAGACGCGTCCATCACCATTGTGGGCGGCGGTACAGGCGTGGGTGTCTCGGCGCTCATGGAAGGCACCACAGACATTGCCATGGCCTCCAGAGAACTCAAGACCAAAGAGAAGCTGGAACTGAAGGGCGCCAAGAAAGACATCCAAGAAGCCCTTATTGCCTATGACGCCCTCTCTGTGATTGTGAACCCAAAAAACAAAGTGAGCCAATTGACGCGTGAGCAGTTGGAAGGCATCTTCACGGGCAAAATCACCAACTGGAAAGAAGTAGGCGGCGCTGATGCCAAGGTGGTGGCCTATTCCAGAGAGACCAGCTCCGGTACTTATGAGTTCTTCAAAGAGCACGTGCTGGACAAGAAAAACTACGCCAACAACATCTTGATGATGCCCGCCACCGGATCCATTGTGCAAAGCGTGGGCCAGACCGAAGGCGCCATTGGTTACATTGGCCTGGCCTATGAGTCCCCCGAGGTAAAATCATTGGCGGTGTCGTATGACCAGGGCAAGACCTACGTGAAGCCTAGCGTGGCTGCCGCGCAGGACAAGTCCTACCCGGTGTCTCGCCCGCTGTTCTTCTTTTATGACGCCTCTTCAGAAAGCAAGGTGAAGCCGTTTATAGACTACATCCTCTCTCCTGAAGGGCAGAAGACCGTCCTTGAAATTGGCTATGTGCCCTTGAATAAATAATCCTGAGACTCCCGTGAAAACCACTCCTCCTGTAAAGCGCAACGTCAGCCGCCTGGGCGAAAAAGCCATTGAGGCCGTCCTGACCCTGAGCGGCACCGTGACCAGCCTCACCGTGCTCCTGATTGTGTTCTTCCTGTTCAAGGAAGGACTGGGGCTGTTTTCACAGACGCCGGTGAGCGAAGGAAGCGTGATTGCCGTGAGCGCCCAGAATCCGGTCAAAGAACTATCCTCCGCCCAGATTAAGGAAATCTTTGACCAGGAAATCACCAACTGGCAGGAGGTGGGCGGACCCAACGCGTCAATCCAACTCTTCAGCGTAGACGACATCACAGACTATTATTCTGAGGAGGAAATAGGCAAAGACTTTGAATACCTGCCTCAGCGCCTGAGTGACTTGATGGTACGGGAACCCAACTTGCTGGTCTATTTCCCGGAGGAGTACCTGGCCAAAGACTTCAAGGGGCACCAGATCAAACTCAAGAACATTACCCTCACAGACTTTCTGCTGGGCCGGCAGTGGTACCCCACCATTACGCCAGCGGTGCAGATGGGCGTGCTACCCCTTATTCTGGGTACGTTGTGGGTGAGTCTGGGCGCAATTCTCATTGCCCTGCCGCTGGGTTTGGCCACCGCTATTTACATGGCTGAAATTGCCAGCCCGCGCATGCGCAATTTGCTAAAGCCCATCATTGAATTATTGGCAGGAATTCCATCCGTAGTGTTCGGGTTCTTTGGGTTGGTGGTGATTGTACCTATGATCCAGAACGTGTTCGGCTTGCCGGTAGGGGAGACCGCCTTGGCGGGGAGCATCATCCTGGGCATCATGGCCCTGCCTACCATCATCTCCGTGTCTGAAGATGCCATGCGCACCACGCCCCGGGCCATGAAAGAGGCAAGTCTGGCCTTAGGCGCCAACAAGTGGCAGACCATTTACAAAGTCATCATCCCGTATTCGCTGTCAGGTATTTCTACGGCGGCCATCTTGGGCATTGGCCGCGCCATTGGCGAGACTATGGCGGTGCTCATGGTCACAGGAAACGCCTCAGTGATACCAAGTACTTTCTTGGAACCAGTGCGCACCATTCCGGCCACCATTGCCGCAGAACTCGGCGAGGCCCCGCAGGGCGGCATCCATTACCAGGCACTTTTTGCATTAGGTTGTATTCTCTTCCTGATGACCCTGGTGATTAACCTCACCGTAGACTACGTGTCTGCCAAGAGAGAAGCGAAATAACGAATCATGTATCAGGTAGCAAGTATCACGTACCTGATACATGATAGAAAGAATAAAGTAGGAGCTGAGATAAACTTACTAGTTAATAAGAAACTATTAATAAGACACGTGCCACAGTAGTCTTGCTACGTGATACTTGCTACCTGATACCAATAAAAAGATGGGATTTCAAGAAGGAACAAAGAAGGGAGACAGCAAGCGGCTTAAGCAGGCGGTAGCCTTTGGCGTATTCAAGGTGCTGAGCTTTCTGGTGGTGGCTATTCTGGTCATCATCCTGGGCTTCATCATCTTCAACGGCATTACGGCCATCAGTTGGGAGTTCCTCACAGAGATGCCGCGCGAAGGCATGACTGCCGGCGGTATCTTTCCGGCCATAGTGGGTACGCTGTGTCTGGTGGTGGGTAGCATGTTGTTCGCGTTTCCGGTGGGCATTCTGTCGGGTATCTACATCAATGAGTACGCCAAGGACGGCTGGCTCAAGCGTTTCATCAAACTCATGACCAACAACCTGGCGGGCGTCCCTTCCATTGTGTTCGGTTTGTTTGGGATGGCCTTGTTTGTGAACAAGCTGGGCTTTGGAGACTCCCTGCTGGCCGGCTCCCTGACCCTGGGCTTACTGGCGCTACCCGTGGTGATAAGAACCACAGAAGAAGCCCTCAAATCCATTGACGATTCCTTTAGGGTAGGCAGTCTGGCGCTGGGGGCCTCTAAGTGGCAGACCACTAGCAAAGTGGTGCTTCCCATTGCGTTTCCCAACATCATTACAGGCTTGATATTGTCCGTGGGTAGGGTGTCTGGCGAGACGGCGCCTATTCTCTTTACCGTGGCGGCGTATTTTCTGCCCAAGCTGCCCACCAGCATCTTTGACCAGGTTATGGCCCTGCCTTACCACTTGTACGTGATCTCTACCAGCGGCACCGACATTGAAGCCTCGCGCTCTATGGCCTATGGCACGGCCTTCGTCCTGATTGTGATTGTGCTCTTGGTGAACTTGCTGGCCAACTGGCTGCGCAAATACTACGGCAAGAAAGTGAAAATGAACTAAGCCCCGTTTTTAGCCTATTTTCCAGAAATCAGCCCGAAAACGAAAAAATGAACTGCCTCTTTCTCAAAAGATATGAATAGCATAGAAACCAAAGACGTTCACCTGTACTACGGCGATTTTCATGCCCTCAAAGGCATTTCCACGGCCCTCAAGAAAAACCAGGTAACGGCTTTCATAGGACCCTCCGGCTGCGGAAAGTCAACGTACCTGCGCTGCTTTAACCGCATGAACGACCTCATTGACAACGTCAAAATCACCGGCGAAATCCTGATTGACGAGGTGGACATCTACCAGAAGAACATACGGGTAGACGACTTGCGCAAGCACGTGGGGATGGTGTTCCAGAAACCAAATCCGTTCCCCAAATCCATCTTTGAGAACGTAGCCTACGGTCTTAGAGTAGATGGTATTAGTGACAAAGCGTTTATTGAAGAGCGGGTGGAGCGTTCCCTCAAACAGGCCGCCCTCTGGGAGGAGGTCAAAGACAAACTCAAGAAATCCGCTTTTGAGCTGTCGGGGGGGCAGCAGCAGCGTCTGTGCATTGCGCGCACGCTGGCCATTGAGCCATCTGTGGTGCTCATGGATGAGCCTGCCTCGGCGCTGGACCCCATTTCCACGGCCAAAATTGAGGAGCTGATTTATGAGCTCAAGAAGGATTACACCATTGTGATTGTGACACACAACATGCAACAGGCCGGCCGCGTGAGTGACCATACGGCTTTTTTTTACCTAGGCGAGCTGATTGAGTATGGCAAGACCAAAACCATTTTTACCAGCCCCAAAGACCAGCGCACGCAGAACTACATCACCGGCCGTTTTGGTTGATTCTGCTTGTATTGCCGCCCCTGAATTTTGTGCGTATCTTTTGCCATGATACCAGCCCATATTCTCAACCCAGGATCCATGAACCAGTTAGACAAAGAGTTACAGCTTATAAAGGCCAAAGTGAATGCCATGTGGGAGTTGGTGGAGCTGCAGGTGGCCTCTGCCCGCGAAGCCTTGGAAACCACCAACCCGCAGCTGGCCCGCAAAGTGGTGAAGCGCGATAAGAAGGTCAACGATTTTGACCTGAAGATTGACCGCATGTGCGAAAACTTCTTCGCGCTGTACAACCCCGTGGCCGTAGACTTGCGCTGGATGCTGGCCACCCTCAAAATCAACGCCAACCTGGAGCGCATTGGAGATTCTGCCGAGGGCATTGCCCAGCAGGTGTGCGAGGTGGAGAGTGCCTTTGCGCCAGCTCTGCTAGAGGCCACGCGCTTCACTGAAATGTATGATGCCGCCCAAGCCATGCTGGCAGACGCGTTCCTGGCCTTTGACGAGCAGGACACCTCCCTGGCCCGCCAACTGATTCAACGCGACAAATTGCTCAACAAGATTAACGGCAGAAAGGACAAGGTGTTGGTACAGTACATGCAGCAGCACCCAGACCAGATGAACCACTGCCTCAAGTTGTCCAGCGTCCTGCAAAAGCTGGAACGCATTGGCGACCAGGTCACCAACATTTCAGAAGAGGTGATCTTCTACGTGGACGCTAAGATGATCAAGCACAAAAGCATGAAGAAGAAAACCAAAGACAAGAAGAACAAGCCAGAAGAAGGCGAGTCGCCTTCAATTTAAATCTCAAATTTTCTTTCACTGTCATCCTGAAAGGACCTTGTGGGCGAACTAGACAGGCCTTCGCCAAACGCAGATTCTCCTTGAGGGGAGCGTAGAGGGGTGTCTGCAACTGCTGGTCTTAATATTTCATTACATACTTATGTATAAATGACTTGTGAAAATCCTCTAGTAGTGTACTTTCCTGATAAATAAATCATTACTCTCCTTTGTAAACACCCCTCTACGCTCCCCTCAAGGAGAATCTGCGTTTACTTAAGCGCCTTTTTCGTTCGCTACCTAGATCCTTTCAAGATGAAAAAAGAGGAGAAGTGAGTATCTGATTTTAAGCTTTAAAAGACAAGGCCGATGCTCCAGTTGCATCGGCCTTCTTGATTTAGAAAAATTTCGTTTTTGGCCTGATTTCCAGAAAACAAGCTAAAAACGGATTGATTACGCTGGATTTGTAGAGCGCAGATAGGTTGGCTTCTGCCGGGCTTTGGCGGCTTGTTCAAAGGCATAGGCCAAACCAATCAAAGGCCCTTCTGTGTACGGCTTCCCGAAGAACGAGAATCCAATAGGCAGATGCAAGACCTGACCCATGGGCACCGTGATGTGCGGATAGCCCGAGATAGCCGCCGGCGTGGACAAACCGTAACCCGAGAAAGCATCACCGTTCACTACGTCAATGCACCAGGATGGACCGTACGTAGGGCCCGAGATGGCGTCCAGCTTGTTGTCGTCCATGATTTTGTTGATGATGGCGCGGGATTGTTTCAGGTTCTTGTCGCGGGCGGTGAGGTAGGCTTTGCTGTTGAGGTCGCCTAGTTTTTCAGAGCTCTCAAGCGTTTCCTGCTTGAAGAAGGGCATGGCCTTGGCCTCATTCTGCTTGTTGAATTCAATCACCTCTTTCAAAGATTTTACCTTGGCATTGGCCGTGGCCAGGTACTTGTTCACGCCGTCTTTGAACTCGTATTGAAGGACCTTGAATTCGTCGCCGCCCAGTTCATTGATTTTGCCCACCACTTCCACTTCCACCACGGTAGCGCCTTTGCTTTTCAATGCCTCAATGGCTTTTTGGTACAGGGTATCTATGCCTTCATGGCCTTTCAGGAAAGACTTTTCCACGCCAATGCGCTTACCTTGCAGGCTGTTGGCGTCCAGGAACTTGGTGTAATCAGTAAGAGTTTTGCCAGTGCTTTCCTGGGTGATGGCGTCGTTGGCATCTGTACCGGTCATAGCGCCCAGCAAAATGGCGGCGTCTGCCACGGTTCTGGCAATGGGACCTGCCGTGTCTTGACTAGCCGAGATGGGGATGATGCCTGCACGACTCACCAAACCCACGGTGGGTTTAATGCCCACGGCGCCGTTCACTGAAGCCGGGCATACTACAGAACCATCGGTCTCAGTGCCCACGGCAATGGCGCACAGGTTGGCGGCTACCGCCGTACCAGACCCAGAGCTGGAGCCGCAGGGAGAGCGGTCCAATACGTATGGATTTTTGGTCTGGCCACCCCGGCTACTCCAGCCGCTGGTAGAACGCGTAGACCTAAAATTAGCCCATTCGCTCAGGTTGGTTTTGCCCAGAATGACAGCCCCTGCCTCGCGCAGTTTAGCGGCCACGAAGGCGTCTTTGCTGGCTTTGTTCTCGGCTAAGGCCAAAGCGCCCGCGCTGGTTGACATCTTGTCCTTGGTGTCAATGTTGTCTTTGATGAGGATTGGAATGCCGTGCAGAGGGCCGCGCACCTTGCCGTTTTTGCGTTCCTGGTCCAGGGCTTCGGCAATTTGTAATGCGTCTGGGTTTACCTCAATCACGGAGTTGAGCTTGGGTCCGTTTTTGTCGATAGCCTGAATGCGGTCCAGGTACAGCTGGGTGATTTTTTGGGAAGTGAGCTCGCCTGACTTCATCTTGTCCTGAAGCTGTTGCACGGTGGCCTCGCTCAGTTCAAAATCGTCTTGGATGTCTGCGCTTTGGTTACCGTCTGTGCTGGCGGTATCATCGGTTTTTTTGGTGGCACAGGCGCCTACGCCCAGCATAGAAAAAGTAATGCCCGCCAAAGAGCCGGCCTTTAAGAAGTTTCTGCGTTTCATGTTGGTTAGTTTGGTATTGAAAGATAATCTGCAGCGCCTGATTTTTAAATAGAGGACGCATAATTCTTTTCGGGGCAAGGCGCAAACGACCAAGCGTCTAAAGCGGGGTTTAACTCAGGCTACTGCCGTTTTTGGCCTCTTTTCCAGAAAACAAGCCAAAAACGTGGCGGTTTGAGGCAGGCAGCCGGCCCTAACCTAAATTCCTCTCATACCATAAGCAGAATGTAGCGGCTAGTTTTTACATTTACCAGATGCCCAACCGCCAGCCCATGAAACAGCTACTCACCCTTTTACTAGTAATTTGCCTACTGCCTTGGGCGCAGGCTCAGCAACGCAAGCGCGTGCGGGACTACGGCGTGAAGATTGGCGTTCTGCCTACGGGTTCTTTGAATGCCATCACCGATGTGCCGGGCGTGAAAGTTGGTCACGTGACGCTGGTACAGGGGGCGCAGGTAAGAACCGGCGTGACGGCTATCTTACCCCACGGTGGAAATTTGTTTCAGGAGAAAGTGCCGGCGGCAGTGTTTGTAGGCAATGGCTTCGGGAAGCTGGCGGGCGTGACGCAGATACAGGAACTGGGCAATCTGGAATCACCTATTATCTTGACGAATACCCTAGCGGTGGGCACGGCGCTCAATGCGGTGGTGGACTATACCTTGCAGCAGCCGGGCAATGAAACGGTGCAGTCGGTGAACGCGGTGATAGGGGAGACGAACGACGGATATTTGAATGACATACGTGGCCGGCACCTAACCCAGGCGCATGTGCTGGCCGCCATCAAACAAGCCAAAGAAGGACCAGTAGCAGAAGGCAACGTGGGCGCGGGGACGGGTACGGTGTGCTTCGGGTTTAAGGGTGGCATTGGCACTTCTAGCCGGCAACTGCCGCAGAGTTTGGGAGGCTATAACGTAGGCGTTTTGGTGCAGAGCAATTTTGGCGGCGTCTTGCAGATTGACGGAGTTCCGGTGGGCGAGGAGCTGAAGCAATTTTCTTTCAGTAAGCAGATTCTGGAAAAGGCCGACGGCTCCTGCATGATGGTGGTGGCTACCAATGCGCCGGTAGACGCCCGCAACCTGGAGCGCATGGCGCAACGGGCCATGCTGGGCCTGGCCAAAACCGGCGGCATCGCGTCTAACGGAAGCGGGGATTACGTCATCGCATTTTCTACCAACGCCGGGGTGCGCGTGCCGTTTACTCCCAAAGAACCCACCCAAACCGTGACGTATCTGCACAATGACGCCATGAGTGCTTTGTTTCTGGCCACCATTGAAGCCACTGAGGAAGCCATCATCAACTCGCTCTTCAAAGCCGAAACCATGCAAGGCAAAGACCAGAACACCATTCAGGCCCTGCCCTTAGACAAAACCTTAGACTTACTCAAGAAACACCATGCCCGCTAACCCAACTTTGTACGCCTACCTGCGCGGCGAAATTCTGCCCTACGACCAGGCTTTTCTGCACGTGAGCGACTTGTCCATCCAGAGAGGCTACGGCATCTTTGACTTCCTGAAGGTGGAGAACGGACAGCCCCTGTTCATGGAGCATTACCTGGACCGGTTTTACCACTCGGCGCAACTGATGGAGCTGGCAATCCCGCTGGAGCGGTCTGCCTTGCAGGAGGCGGTGTTTCATTTGATAGACAAGAACAACCTGCCACTGTCTGGCATCAAGATGATTTTAACGGGCGGCTATTCTCTGGATGGCTACCAGCCAGTAGAACCTAATCTCATGATTGTCCAGCAACCAGTCACCATGCCTACCCAGGAGCAGTTGCAGAAGGGCTTTGAAATTATCACCCATGAGTACGTGCGCGATATTCCGGCGGCCAAGACCATCAATTACTCGGTGGGTATAAAACTGTTGAGCCAAATAAAAGCGGCCGGCGCCGATGATGTGCTCTACCACCAAGGCTGCGTGGTGTCAGAATTCCCGAGGGCGAATTTCTTCATTGTTAAACAGGACGATACGGTGGTGACAGCGGCCCAGGATGTCTTAAAAGGCATCACCAGAAAGAACGTGCTGGAGATTGCCGGCCGTACCTTTAAAGCCGAGGAAGGCACCATCACATTGCAGGATATTGACCAGGCCAAAGAGGCGTTCCTCACCAGCACCACCAAGCGCGTGATGCCCGTGGTGAAGATGGACGGCTACGCCATTGGCGACGGCACGCCCGGCCCCGTCACCCTTGCCTTGCTGGAGGAATTGTTGAAGCTGGAGAAACATTCTGCTCAACGCTAGTCTGAGGCTTTGGCTGAGGATTCTGCTTGCCCGGGGCAGTAGGCGCGAAATAAAAGTGATACACCATCAAGGCCAGGCAAAACAGCAGAATGAGCAGAATGGCCGCCGTCTGCCACGCCGACCACACGAAGAACTTAGGTTTGCGCTTTTTCTTGTCCAGGTACTGCTTTACCCGGCCGCGCGTCTCTTTGACGGCGTGGTACACCTTGGCGGCCTGGGCCAGCTCCATGCCTTCCACCAGGTCTGAGCACAGCTCACAAGACACCAGGTGGCGCTCCACCAGGTGGTTCTGCTCCGGCGATAAACGCTCTGACTGGTACCCGCGTAGCACCTCCAGTGACGGATGGCCCTCGGGTCCCCAATCCTGTTCAAAGTGGTGGTTACTGTTCATAGTTTCTCTCCAGGTAAATGCGCAGGTTTCGCTTCCCGTTTTGAATGTGGCTCTTTACTTTGGCCACCTCGTACCCGGTCAGGTCCGCAATTTCTTTGTAGCTTTTTTTCTGCAGGTAAAACAACTCCACGCACAGGCGTTGTTCTTCGTTCAAGGTTTGTAATCCTTCTGCCAATAATTGAACCTCTAGTTCAGGCTCTGGTTGGTCTTCATAGGCGTGGGCGCTGGACTTTTCCAGACTGGCGCTGGTCTGGTCATCAAAGGAACTGAATTTTTTCTTTTTATCAGCGCGCAGGAGCATCAGGCAGTGGTTCTTGGCCAGGGTGTGCAACCAGCTTTTAAAAGTAGTTACCTCATGCTTTTGCAGGGCCGTGAACAGTGTCTCAAAAATCTGCATGGTGGCGTCCTTGCTTTCCTCTTCGTCCTTCAGGTACTTGAGGCACACCAGGTACACCATCTCTGTGTGCCGCTCAAACAATTCCCCCACGCAAGCCGCGTCCCCTGACTTCTTGAACTGGTGTACCAGCTCCAGGTCAGTAGGGTCTTTTTGGCGTGCGAAGAGTTTTAGAAACATAAGGCCGTTGGGTCAATGCGTCGAAAAAGGTACTGGATTTGGCGCGGACTATTGCTGGTGCTGCTCAAATAATTCTTGCCGTTTAGTAGTAGATGCAGAAACCGCTATGTTTCCATAAGCCGATGCAAAAAATAAACCAGGCAACTGGCGCTACCTGGTCTAGGATGTTTTATGCTGGTTTTAAATTCGAGGCGGGAAAGCCGTTTTTCGCCTATTTTCTGGGAAACAGGCAAAAAACGGCTTTCTTCTAAAGGAGGGATGGCTCTATTTTGCGAATGCCTGGAGCTTAGGCTTCCAATACTTTTAAGGCTTCTTCGTTGCCAATCTTGTGCGCCATCTCGGTGGCGGTGAGGCCGCGGCTGTCGCGTAGGTTCTGGTCGGCGCCGTGCTTGGCCACAATCTTGACCAGCTCATGCCGCCCGAACATGGTGGCAAACATCAAAGCGGTACCGCCGCTTCCGTTCTGCAGGTTCAAGTCGGCGCCGTGTTCAATGAGTAGCTCGGCTATTTCAGCGTGACCCTTAAAGCACAGTCCCATCAAGGCGGTGTTGCCGCTGTTGTCCTGTATGTTCACATCGGCGCCCGCATTTAGCAAGACTTTGGTGGCTTCTAAATGTCCTTCGTAACTGGCCAGAATCATGGGCGTGAATCCGCGGCCGTCGCGCACGTCCACCGGCACGCCTTCGGCTAGCAGTTCTTTAATGAGCGACACGTCTCCTTTGCGGGCGGCATCAAAAATTAAATGTTCTGGATTGGTAGAGCTGAATTCCATGAGGCTTGCTTTTGATTAGGGTTGATGGATGATGCAACATACGGAAAAGGGCAACGGCAGGACCATCAATACTTTTGATGCCGCATAGAGACCGGCTATAAGAAGGACGGGTAAACAGGTTACGGAAGAATCTGTGGCGGAAAAGAGAAAACCGTTTTTGGGCTGTTTTCTGGAAAACAGCCCAAAAACGGTTTTGCATTAGGTGGCGTGAGAACTGTTAGTCTGCCCAGCGCCATTCTCCGGCAATCTGAAGCGGCTCTTTGAGGTTATTCTTTAACAGGAATTCCTTGGTCTCCGCGTCATTGAGTTTCTTGGCTTGAATCTGGTCTGCGTCTGCCAGGCCGTACAAGAGCATGGCACTGAAGCGCACCGTGTTTTTCAATTGTTGTTCGTCTACCAAGGCAAAAGAGTCGCAGTCGGCGTGGTAGCAATCGCCGCCATTGTTCGGCAGCTTTCCACCAAAAGAGCCACCCGTTGGGATGCCCTGCAACATGAACGGCTGGTGGTCTGAGTGCAGACCCGCCCTAGCTGAGAAGCTGTTTTTGAATGTGGTGTCAATGGAAGCGGTAATGGCCCCGATGGACTGGAACAAGGGCTTCATGGATTCCTGGCTGGCGTTATAGCCTTTGGGGTCATTGGTCATGTCATAGTTGAGCATGTAGGCAATGTTGTTCAGGCTCTTGTCTTTGGTAGCCTGTTCAATATAAGCTTCAGAACCCAGCAGGCCCTGTTCTTCGCCCATGAACATGACAAACTCAATGGTGCGCTTAGGCGTCAGGTTCAAGGCCTGGAAGGTGCGGGCCATGTCCAAAACCGCAAACGACCCGATGCCGTTGTCAATGGCGCCCGTAGACAAATCCCAGCTATCCAAATGGCCGCCAATCACAATCTTCTCCTGCGGCAGTTCGCTTCCTTTTAAGGTAGCAATCACGTTACGGGCTTTGATCTTGCCCGAATGATTGGTCATGGCAATCTGCGCCGTCACCATCTGGCCACCCTGCAACTGCTCTTTCAGTTTCAGGCCGTCTTCCTTGCCCACGCACAGGGCGGGAATAGGAATCAGTTTGCCCGTCACTGAGGCCGTGCCCGTTAAAAGCGTACCACCCGCCACTGTGTTAATGATGATGATGCCCTTGGCCCCGTTCTTAATGGCCAAGGCTGTTTTCTCTGACCGGTGCAGGTTCCTGGCACCTTCGGGTGAGCCTGGTAAAATGCCTAGGTATACTAGAGCAATCTTGCCTTTCACGGCATTGGGTTGTGCGTTGTAGTCGGCTTCCAGGCCGTTGCCCATGTCCACCAACTGTCCCGTGGCATTGGCCTTGACGGGGGAGTGCGCCAGTGAAACAGCCTTCACGTCTTGAAAATGCGGGCCATTTATGCGAACTTGCAGCTTTAAAGTTCCCCTGCTCCAGCTCTCCACCTCAAAAGGTTGATACCGCACTTCTTTGAATCCATAGGATTTGAAGAGATTGAACGCGTACTCTTCGGCCTTTTTTCCATTCTCAGAACCAGTGAGCCGATGGCCAATGGTTTTGCTGGCTTGTTGAAGGGAACTATATGCCTTGGAGTTTGATTGCACTTCTGCATTGATTTGCTGGAAGGTGGCCGGCCAGGAGGACTGGGCGTGTGCGGTTAAGGAAAGTGCCAAAGCCAAAGTAGAAAGAATTATTCTGGAGGATGAATCCATATGATGCTGGTAATTAGATTTTTGTAGTTTTTTGGAGAATTATAAATTAAAATACTGAATTTATTTAAACTTTTATGGCTTTGCCTTGTCAAAGGCGCTAACCTTTTTAAAATTCAGAACATAAAGGCTTGCAGAAGTAATATTAGATAATTGATTAATGAAAAGTAAGAGGACCGCTGAGATTATAAAGATTTTGGGAGAAGGCAGCATAAAAGTGTTGTCCTTGGATGTATTTGATACTTTATTGTGGAGACAGGTATCTCACCCTACTCATGTTTTCCATCAAACTGCCCTACGAGTAAAAAGAAACCATCTTCACTCTTTCGCGCTGGATCCGGTGTTCTTTATGCAGGAAAGAATCAAGGCGGAAGAGCATGCGCGGCTAAAGATGTCTAAGCATAATCATGAAGTCACTATTGCCGAGATATATAATTGCCTGGATGTACATTCAAACGTAAGCAATGATTTGCTTATTGAAGCAGAGCTTGCTTCTGAGGTGGAAGTCCTTAAACCTAATCTCACTATATTCAACGTCATTCAGTACTGCGCTCAGAAAAAAGTTAAAGTAGTATTGTGTTCAGACATGTATTGGCCTGAGTCACAGTTGCGCAGCATGATTGACCAGGTATATGCCGCTAATGGCTTGCCAGCTTTCACATATGACTTATTTGTTTCTTGTGATTATCGACACGGAAAACACAGCGGCGGGCTATACGAGGAATTGTTAAAAACATTAAAGGAGACTAAGAGGGAAGAAATTTTACACATAGGAGATAATTTCCACGCAGATGTGGACCAGGCAGATAAAAAAGGTCTAAACAGTTATTACTTTAAAAGGACGGCATCACTGTATGACAAGCTGCTGGCCAGAGAAAAGCAATATACCAGCACTACTCCGCTAGAAAGCAATTTTGGACTTGACAGTCTGCGGCTCCAGTCTGTGTTTGAATCTGAGGCTCTGTTGCAGGATAACGACCAGTTCAACCACCAGAGCTACGGTTCTTTTATACTAGGTCCTGTATTTACCCTTTTTGCCGAGTGGATTATCAATGCTGCCCAAAGCAGAAATCAAAAGGTAGTTTACTGCCTCATGCGGGACGGCTACTTGATTAGCCGCCTTATCAATAAGATTTGTGAAGCCAGAGGGCTGGATATAAAAGCAAAAGAAATCTGGATTTCCAGAAGGATTATCAAGAGAGCCTCAATTTTTAAAGCCGACAAGAAAGAACTGGGTGGTTTCTTTGAAAACATTACTCATCCTAAACTGTCAAGCCTCACCAAGGATTTAGGCATTGATTTAAACGTCTTGCGACACCTGACCCAAATTACCCATGATGAGCCTTTGGCCCAGCATGAGGCTGACTTGGTTCTGGGAAAATTAGAGCAGAGCAATATTCTTAAAAAGGAAATTGTAGCCCATTCAAAAACCGTGCGGCAGAACCTGTTGAATTATCTTTCACAGGAGGGATTCTTTGACACTAAAAACAATATAATTGTTGACTTGGGCTGGGGTGGAACCA
Source organism: Nibribacter ruber (assembly GCF_009913235.1). Lineage (NCBI taxonomy): Bacteria > Pseudomonadati > Bacteroidota > Cytophagia > Cytophagales > Hymenobacteraceae > Nibribacter > Nibribacter ruber. The sequence continues at coordinate 47,277 of NZ_CP047897.1, forward strand.
TCCAGAAGAGATTACAAACCATATTTGACTTTGAAAACTTAGCCGTTGACAGCCTTGGCTTATACCTAGCCACGCATGTAGGCATTAAGGCATTAAATCACATCAATGTTGAGCACCAAGGGTTCCTAACCAATCAGGGAGAAGAAGCATATGCTTGTGAGACCATTGTCTGCATGCCTGAAATTCTTGAGCAGTCTTGTATGGACAGAAGAGGTACGCTCTGTGAAATTAAAGAGGACGGGGTCATTGTCAACGAAGAGAACCTGATTCCGGTAGAGCAGCTAAAAGAGCTGGAAGAATTGCAAAAAGGTATCTTCCACTTCTGTGATCTTTGGGTACAAAACCACAAATCTCTTAAGTTCACCCCTCAGAATAGAACCATCCTGAAAAACTACCTGTTAGGCGTGCTTGTGCCTTCCATCAAGGCTCCTTTAAAAGAGGAGGTGATGCTGTTCAGTAACTGGGGACATGATACCAATGATGGCACAGATGAAGTTGAACCCATCATTGGTACTGCTGAGATGCGGAAACGTGCCCTGTCCATGTCTAGACCCGAGATTCTTCAACTCTCCAGGTTAGACTGCTATTGGCCAGAAGGTCTGTTGGCCTTTTTAGATGCTCAGTTTGGACATCATGACTATCATAGAGCAAATGAGCAAGTGTACTTTGCGCCAGAGCCTCCTGTAGTTGCACTAGAGCCTGTGAATATGCCACCCGTGCAGGAATCCTTAGTTGCCGCGCCAGTAGTCTTTGAGTCTCCACAGTTCACTCCGGCTGCACACAACAACATTGATAGCCTATTAAACTACTACTACTCTAACTATGAGGTGTTGCCTAACTGGTATAAGAAGGGAGGGCACCTACTTAAAATTATGACCGGCAGAAGAAAGTTGTTCAGATCTGAGAAGAAGCAGTTGAATAGAGTAAAGGAGCTGGCCATTATCAACGGTAGCTATTCCAAATATGACGAGTTGCGGCTTTGGTATTATTTGGAGTATGAGTCATTGCCTAAATGGTACAAGAAGTTCGGGGTAAAAATCAGCAATAACTAAGGCAGCGGTTTGTTGAAGATAGCAGTTCTCACGCATCTGTTTTACGCAGATACCTTGAACGACCTCAAACTGTACCTTGGAAATCTTAAAGGATTCCAAACGCAGCTTTATTTTAGTGTTTGTGCTGGCCATTCTTATACCAATGCGCTTGTGCAAACAATTAAAAATGAGTTTGAGGGGAGCTTAGTCATAAAGACTACCAATGTAGGAAAAGACATTGGGGGAAAGCTGGCCATGGTTCATCTTTTTTTAATGGCGCAGGATACTTCTGATCTGATTCTTTTCATGCATGATAAGAAAAGCCCTCATACCACCAGTGGTGCAAATTGGAGGTCCGATCTGTTGAGCATAGCAGCAGAGGAGAAGCTAGCTACCGTGGAGCACATTTTCTCTTGTCAGGAACAGGTGGGCATTGTAGCCAGCAAGAAGTTTATCCTTAATGAATACAACCAGCAGAATAAGAGTTTTACAACTACCAATGATTTTTTGCTAAAGAAGTTAAGGGAGACTTATGGGTTAAAAAATACCACCTTTGAATTTGTAGGTGGTACAATGTTTTGGATAAGAAGTAAAATAGTTAGAGAGTTTTTTTTAAAGCACTCTCCTCTCAAAATCAGGGAAAGCCTTGAGGTGGGCAATGTGCTTGACCATGAAAAGGGGACTTATACCCATTCATGGGAACGGCTGCTGAGTTGGATAGCTCTGGATCAAGGATATAAAATAGTTGGTATTTGATGTTGAACAGAGTTAGCTACCTTACTGATGATTTTACAAGCAGCAAGGTCTTCTTTGAAGCAGGAGGGAAAGGTGATTTTGTTTTGGTAATGACATCAGAACGTTTTCGGCTTGTTAAAGAAGTTATTTTAGGAATACATGCAGTAAAGAATATTAACTCAGAGGCATCTTTTGCGATCTGTTTTGATTTTTCTAACGCTTCTACACTTACAGGAGAAGAAGCGATTCTGCATATAGAGAATTTTATCCAACTCTCTTTTTTGCCGGCCTGCCAAACTGCGCTTAACGCAGTGATTTTCTATTTTATTCCACCCGTAGTACACAGTGCTGTAGAAGCCTGGGTGCACTTTAGAAACGCGCTTAATGGTTCTTTTATAAAGCAGGGATTCACGGAAGTCATATTCAAGCCTATTCACTTACTACAGCAGCAGCAGCAGGGTGTTTTGTTAACAGACTTCAATAGTATCCATTTACCTTTGTCAGAAGAAGACTTGCATGAGACTTATTACCAAGCACTTTTGCAGAAGGGAATAATAGGTGGCTCATTATTAGTCCTTCATAAACCACTTGAAACTTTTAAGGTCATTGAGGCTATTGCTTGTAAAACCGAAATAGAGTTTGGAAAAGCTGAGGAGGTAACTTATACTTTGATGATGCAGAATCTTACCCTTCAGAAAAAGGTGAAGAAACTGGAAGAGTTATATGTGGCTAGTACCAAAGAATTAAATAACCAAAAAGAATACTTAACAATCTATCATAGCAAAAGCGAATCATTGGGTATCAATGAATTCTATTTTCATGAGTATGAAGTCCTGCCACTTTGGTACAAAAGGTTGGGGCATATCATAAAGGTAATGACAGGCAGAAGGACCTTTCAATCACTTTATGATAAGAACGCTAAAAAATATTTAAATTGAATTACTGGTTGCTTACCACTGAGTTTCCTCCATTCTTTGGCGGGGGCATCAGTACTTACTGTTATTTTACCTCAAAAATGCTGCAGGCCAACGGCCACAGCGTTTCTGTTTTTATTAATGACTCTTCTGTTAATGGGCTAGACGTAAAACTGCTGGACGGGGTACGAATTGTCAGATTCAACCCATCCAAGACCAATGCATCTGCTTTTTTGGGACACGTGACCAATATAAGCTATGAGTTTGCGGAGGTCGTCAAACAGTTTGTACAGGAAGAAGGGCAGCCAGATGTCATTGAGGCACAAGAGTACCTTGGAATTGCCTATTATCTGCTTCAGTTCAAGTACTTGAAGTATGACTGGTGCAAGAACATTCCGGTGGTCATTACCATGCACTCGCCTTCCTTTCTTTACATGGAGTACAACCATGTATTGCAGTACAAATACCCCAATTACTGGGTATGCGAGATGGAACGCTTTTGTCTGCAGGCAGCAGACCTCTTGCTTTCTCCCAGCCAGTTCATGCTCAATGAGCTAGCCAATAGGTTCACCCTAACCAACCAAAACACAGCGGTGGTGCCTAACCCATATGAGGGTGAGGTGAAGGGGAGAAAGGCTATTCCCAATAAAAATTTCCCAGATGAAATTGTCTTCTTCGGAAAACTAACCTACCAGAAGGGTGCCTCCATTCTGTTAACCTATTTCAAGGAATTATGGGATGGAGGCTTCAGAGAACCTTTGATTTTGATAGGCGGCCAGGATATAGTGTATCACCCCGAAGGGAAGACTATGGGCGACCTGATCAGGAGAAAGTACAAGGAATATATTGACCAAGGCCTTCTTAAGTTGGAGGACAGAATAGAGCCTTCTCAAATACAGAAGCGCCTTTCCAATGCCAAAGTGGTCATTATTCCTAGCATGAATGACAACCTGCCGTACGTTGTATTTGAAATGATGGCCATGGGCAAGGTTGTGTTGGCGTCTAAGCAAGGAGGCCATTCTGAGGTGATAGAGCATGGCAAGGATGGTTTCATCTTTGACCATGGCCAACCAGGGACCTTTGCCCAGCAGCTGAACCATGTGTTGCAGCTGTCTGAAAAGGAAAGAAAGGCTATCTCTGTCAATGCCATCCACAAGGTGCAGAACCATTATAACCTGCAGGCCATCTATACCCAGAAAATGGGCCTTGTTAGCAAGTTATTGAAGAAAAAGGAATTGGTAGACACTTACCCTTTTGTGCGGGTGAGAAAAAGTACTCTGCCGGTTAAAACACCTTTGGCTTTACCAGATGCTGCAGACCTGCTCACTGTCATTATCCCTTTCTACAACCTAGGGGAGTATGTAGAAGAAACCATCGCTTCAGTTCGCAAATCTACCGGGGTGAATAAAGAGATTTTGATTGTCAATGACGGAAGCAATGATCCTAAGAGCCTGAAAGTGCTGGAGAAACTGCGCAAGGCAAAGGACTGCATTGTGATTGACACCAAAAATGCCGGCCTGGCTGCAGCCAGAAACACCGGAGCTAAGAATGCTCAAGGAAAGTACATTGCTTTTCTGGACGCCGATGACAAAGTTGCCCCAGAATACTTTGCAAAAGCGCTTAAGGTATTGCAGCACAATACCAATGTGCATTTTGTAGGTGCCTGGACTCAATATTTTGGAGATTCTTCCAAAGTGTGGCCCACCTTCTCCCCAGAGCCGCCTGTTATTCTATACCATAACATGGTCAATTCCAGTTCCTTGGTTTATAAAAAGGAATCCTTTTTGCACGCGGGCCTTAATGACGGTCAAATGCCCTTCCAAGGACTTGAAGACTATGAAAGCGTCATCTCACTTTTAGAAAACGGCTTAAACGGAGTAGTGTTGCCAGAGGTGCTCTTCCACTACAGGGTGCGCAAAGATTCGATGATCAGAGAAGTTTCCAGTGTTAAAATGCTGGTTTTATATGAGTATCTAAGCAAGAAGCACAAGGAGTTCTACTCTGAGTATGCGGCAGAGGTCTTCAGTTTGACCAATGCTAATGGGTCTGGAGTGGTGTTGGACAATCCTTCATTAGATTTCCAGTTGATTTATAGATTCCCCTTTAACAGCAGGCTGGGCAAGGGAGTCATTAAAGTAGTGAAGAAGAACAAGTACTTGAAAAGTGTTGCCTTCAAGGCTTTTAACATGATAAAAAAGTAAAAAATATGAGTTTAAAAGCGCTTACCAGTTGGTACCAGGGAAATAACAAGATTGAGCGGCTGTGGCTACTGGCTAAAATTGAGTTTAAATTAAGATACTATGAGAACAAACTAGGTTTGTTCTGGGCTTTGTTAAAGCCTTTCATGGACATCACCATCTATTACATAGTATTCCAGATTATATTAAAACAAGACGTTCCGGCATTTGCCTCTTATTTGTTTATTGGGCTTATCTTGTTCAACTTTTTTATAGAAAGCACTACGGGCACTATACAGATTTTAAATACCAAAAAATACTTGTATGAGTACAGTAACATGAACAAACTGGAAATATACCTTTCTACGCTTTTAAGCAATGTGATAGGGTTTTCCTTTAATCTGGGCATGTTCATTCTCTTCTATAACTTTCTGGAGCCTGAGTCTTTAGGCCCAAGTCTGTACAACTTCTGGATCATCCCTATCTTTGCCTGTCTATTCATCATGGCATTAGGGACGTCCCTAATCTTGTCCAATATTTACATCATCGCTAAGGATATTAGTCAAATCTGGCAGGTGGTGTCTACCATGCTGTTGTTTGTCTCGCCTATTTTCTATAAGCTCATAAATTTCAAGCAGGCGTTACCTTCTTTTGAATACGCAAACCCGTTGGCAGGCATCATCATTAATGCAAGGAGGGTATTGATGCAAGGCCTGCCACCAGACTTAGATTTGCTATTGTTTGACTATGGTTATGCTTTCCTGCTTCTGTTCATGGGATTGATTTTGCTAAATAAACTGGGTTCTAAAGCGGCAGAAAGGTTATAACAATAGGATGGAAGCTACAACATTAACTAAAACCGTGGCCATCAAGGCCCGCAACATCAGCAAGACGTTTCAAATTTCTGAAAATAGTCATAATACCATAAAACACAGGTTGTTTAACTTGTTTAATCCTCCCCGGACTAAATACGTGCCGGCCGTAAAAAACCTGTCCATGGAAATCTTCAAGGGCGAGTGTATAGGCTTGTTAGGCCGGAACGGCTCTGGTAAGTCTACCTTGGTCAAAGTGCTGGCCGGCGTGTATCCTACAGACAGCGGCTATATCAACATAGAAGGTACCACCATGCTCATGAACCTGGGTGTGGGGATGAGTCATGAGTTAACGGCAAGGGAGAATATCTATGTTTCTGGGTCTGTGTTAGGACTTAAAATCAAAGAGATTGACGCCATCTTTGACGAGATTGTGGACTTTGCCGAACTGCGCGAATTCATTGACACTAAAATCAAGTTCTTCTCTTCTGGCATGGTGGCCCGCTTGGGATTTTCTATTGCCGTAAAAGCTGGCGCTGATATCATGTTCCTGGATGAAATTTTTGCCGTTGGTGATGTGAAGTTTCAAGAGAAGGCCATTAAGGTGTTTGAGAGCTCTTGGATTGAAGGCAAGACCGTGATTCTGGTAAGCCACAGCATGGAGGTAATCCGGAAGTATTGCAGCCGCGCCGCATTCATGAAAAACGGAGAGCTTGTGTTTGTGGGTGACACTGAAAAGGCGATTGATCTGTATATGGAAGACAACCACTAATCTCCAACTCACATTTATAAGTAGAAGTCCCGCTGCTACAAGTAATAATCTTGTAACAGCGGGACTTCCGTTTTTGGCGTGTTTTCCAGAAAACAGGCCAAAAACGACCTGATAAACTTGGTGTAGTAGCGGCTTGATTACAAATCTTCCTTCGCGCCCTCTTCCAATTCCTGGTTTTTACCTATGCTGGTGGTTGCCTCTTCTTTCGTATACAGGAGCAGGAACGGAATGAAGAACCCGGTTAGGGTGGCGCCAATGCTGCGGGCGAAGTACACCTCAGTAACCCAGGCGGCGGCGAAGGTAAGAATCACCAGGATGGCCAGGGCATTGTGGGTTTGGGAAGCTCTAAGCAAGGGCAAGACAATCCAACTAGCCAGGAAGAACAAAAAACCAACCAACCCCAGGCTATAGAGAATATCTAAGTAATTGTTGTGGACGTCGCGGCCAGTCTTTATGGCGTATTGGAAGTTCTTCTGGGTGTATTTCGCGGTGAGGGCCGCGTCTTTGTCGCCTAGGCCCGTGCCCACTACCGGATCCTCCTGAAACAGCTCCCAGCCGCAGGTCCAAACGGCCAGCCTGAAATTGACGCCGTTCCACTGGTCCTCGGTGATCTGCATGTTGTAGTGGCTTTCGCGGCCCATGTTCTCAAATTTAAAGCTGCTGTAGGCCACCTCTTTGTAGCGGTTGAAGGTGAGGGGCAGCATCTTATAAACTACCACGGTGCCAATCACCATGCCTAATACCAGGGTCATGCCTTCCAGAATCTTCCGGTGCCTGATCACATAGTAGAAACTAAACAGCACCGAAACCCCCAGCAACCAGGCGAACATGATGCGGCTGGCCAGTAAATACGCGATCGCATACAGGAACAGCGTGCCCAGCACCAGCAGCCCTTTGTGCTTGTTCTGGGTGTAGAAAATGGCTCGTATGAAAATAAAAATGGACACGTTTACCAACAGGGCAATATAGATAGACTGCCGCTCCAGAATGTAGACAAGGGCATCATTGTACAAAAACTCCGGACGTGCAAAGAAGCCAGAGTAATAGATACTGGACAGCAGACAGACAAACAAAACAACGCACGTAATGGTAGCAAACGAGACCAGCACTTTTTCCTTGAACTCCCGGCGCAGGTCCAACAGGCCAATGCTGAGCGGGAATAGAAGCAACGGCAGGCGGAGTTTCAGATGGTGAAATCCGGTTTCCTGATTTGTAGAGAGCAAAGCGCTGAGCACCAAAAAACCATAGAAGGCGAGCATGGCGATAACGTGCCGGCGCTGTTTCAAAAGACGCCACTTGTCCTGCCAGGAGTTGAAGAAGAAGCTATAGAGCACCACTGCGCCGGTGGTTAGGCTGGCGAAGGCCGTCAGGCTCCCCGTGAACAGTGAAACAAAAAATAACAGAAGGAGGGCGTAAAGGACTTTTTCTTTTTGATTCATACCAGCGGCCCCGTAAAGATTCTCATGGCAGCAAACAGAGGGGCAAAACCTGTTTGCTACCTACAAAGCTACATTAAATTGGCCAAGCCTGTCTCTTGCAGGCAGCTATTCAAAGACTGCAAGCTGGTATTTCTTCATATGTAACGGTGCGTAAATAGATGAATACAATAGTTCACCTGTTGCGTGAGCCTTCCTCAATATCAGAGTGTTGCGATGCCTCTACCTAAAATCTGAATATTAGCCTTGTCTATATAGTAGAATAAACCGCAGGCGTTTGGTTATTTTGCAGCATCATGGGAGTCTATTTTACATCATTGAATTCTGGCAGCAACGGCAACTGCTATTATGTGGGCAATGACCAGGAAGCGGTCTTGATAGATGCGGGCATCTCATGCCGCGAAACGGAGAAACGCATGCTGCGCCTGGGCCTGAGCATGAGCCGGGTAAAAGCCATCTTCGTCTCCCATGAGCACTCAGACCATATTAGAGGCGTGGCCGTTCTGGCTAGAAAACACCGTATTCCGGTATACATCACTCCAGCCACCTTGCACAACTGCTACCTGCGCACTGAGGCCATTGACACCCTTCCATTTGAGGCAGGGGAGGCCGTGCAGATTGGCGGACTCACCATTACGGCCTTCGCCAAGTACCATGACGCGGCAGACCCGCACAGTTTTGTGGTGAGCGCGGGTGAATTTAAGGTTGGTGTGTTCACCGATCTTGGCAGGACGTGCCAGAACCTAATGGAGCATTTCAGCCAATGCCATGCCGCCTTTCTGGAAGCCAATTATGACGAGCACTTGCTTGAAAACGGCCGCTACCCTTATTACCTTAAAAACAGGATTAGAGGAGGGCACGGGCACTTGTCCAACCGTGAGGCCCTGACCTTGTTCAGCACCTGCAAACCCGACCACATGAGCCATGTGCTGCTGTCGCACCTGTCCAAGGAGAATAACTGTCCCAACCTGGTGAAAGAACTGTTTCAGGCCCACGCCGGCGATACTCAGGTGGTGGTGGCGTCCAGGTACGAAGAAAGCCCCGTGTTCACCCTTCTTCCACAAGAAGCCATGGCCTAAGTTTTACCTCTAAATTGCATTTTTTTGCAAACCATATACCCGCTCCTTCGTTTTTATAGGCATACTGAAATCTTAACCTAAAAATACTATGGAAGCAAGAGACATGAAAAACCAGGCAAGAGACCTGAAAAACGCCGCCGATAACTTCAACCCAGAGCATAAAGAAGGCCCAGTGGCCAGAACCATTGAAGAGTATACTGCCAAGTTGCCTTCAGACTTGTTCTTATGGGCAGCCCTTGGCTCAATGGCCATTTCGGCTACGCTTAAAATCATGAAAAAAGACGACGAAGCACTTTTTGTAGGTCAATGGCCAGCCCCGTTCTTGCTTTTAGGCTTGTACAATAAAATTGTAAAAGTAAAAGGACACGAAGGCGAGAAGACTTCTGGCAGCCGTTCCGGAAGCTACTAATCCTGAAGCCGCACACAAACAGAAATAGGAAGCCCTTGGGCTTCCTATTTCTGTTTGTAACCACCGCAAGTCTAACCGTTTTTGGCCTGTCTTCTGGGAAATAGCCCAAAAACGGCGGTAGACAAATCTGTGGTGCCTTGATTTACTGCGGCCGGTTCTTGGTTCTCCTGGTGGGTGGTGCAGTCAGCGGGTCTTCGGGCCAGTGGTGCTTGGGGTAGCGGCCCCTAAGGTCTTTGCGCACGTCAAAATAGCCGGTGGTCCAGAAGCTTCGCAAGTCGCGGGTGACCTGCACGGGGCGCATGGCCGGCGAAAGCAAGTGCAGGAGCAAGGGTACTTTTCCGCCGCCAATTCTAGGAGTGTCCAACATCCCGAACACTTCCTGCAGCCTGACGGCCAGCACGGGGGCATCGGGGTTGGAGTAGTCCAGGGCAATGCGTGAGCCACTAGGTACGTCCAGATGGGAGGGGGCCAGTCTTTCCAGCTCCTGCCGTTGCTCCCAAGAGAAATCCGTGAGCAAAATTTCCTCAAAATTCAGTTTGGCTACTTGTTCTAAGGACTTCAGACCTAGCAAGTGCGGGCCCAGCCACTCTTCCATGGTTTCTTGTAGCTCTATATTAGACCAAGAAGGCCAGGTTTCTGGGGCTAAGGTGTGCAGAAAGTGAAGCCTATCCTGTAACCGTAACGCTTCTGGTGACCACGGCAGCCGTTCCACTCCTTTCTCTTGCAATGCTTGCAACAAGGCCTGAGCTACCAATTCTGGATTGGGTTTTGAAAAAAGTTGTTCCTCCAGGACCAAGGCCCCTAGTCGGGTGATTCTTCTGGCCACCACCTTCTCTGTAGCGGTGTCCCATTTCACTTCTTCGGCTTGCTGTACCTGGTCTTTGAAATGCGCCAGGATTTCAGCTTTATCTACCGGGGCGGCTAGCAGCACTCTGGACTTGGTTCCAATTTCTATGTGGGCCACTCCGTAGAACTCGGCTTCTGAGAAAAGCTCGGTGGGCAGGGTGGCTTTCTGCCCCGTGACCAGGCGCACGCGGCCAGAGCTTTCCCGCTGGGCCAGGCGGTCTGGATAGGCGAGAGCCGCCAAGATTCCGGCCTTCTCTGGCTGTAGTTTGCGCGAGGGTTCTTTCAGGCGCTGTCTCAAGTGCTGGGCTTGCTCTTTTATCCTCCGGAGGGCGTTTTCATCTACCGTAAAGCCTGCCAGGGGAGGATGCTGGTGATCCATGATTTCCAGGCGCAAAGCCAGATCAGGGAGGGCATCTGAGAAACTGCCCGCTATGGGCTTAAGAATGTCACGGTCAGAGAGAAGGGCAGCCAGGGCACAGGCGGTAGCGCCAGCTCCCAACGCATGCCCCTTCAGGACTAAGTGGCCCAACCGGGGCGAAAGACCCAACGCGGCCAGCGCTTTGCCATGGGCCGTAGGATTGCCTTGTTCTGTGACAGCCTCCAGACGCCGCAGAAGATCCTGGGCCAAAGTTAAAGCAGGGGCGGGAGGCGTGTCCAGCCATTTTAACTGCTGTGCGTCCTTCACTCCCCAAATGGAAAGTTCCAGGGCCAGGCTGGAAAGGTCTGCTTCGCAGATTTCGGGGGCTTGGCGTTCTGGTAGTTGCAATTGGTCTGCCTGGGTCCATAGCCGGAAGCACTTGCCGGGGCCTAACCGGCCGGCCCGTCCCCGGCGTTGGTCGGCGGCGGCCTGGGAGACCTGGGTGGTGGCCAGCGTGGTTAAGCCGTTGCGGGGCACAAACCTGGGCACGCTCGCAAAGCCTCCGTCAATCACTATTTTCACGCCTTCAATGGTCAAGCTGGTTTCTGCAATGCTGGTGGCCAGAACGACTTTCCTGAAGCCTGCCGGGGCCGGTTTGATGGCTGCCAACTGCTGGCTTAAGGTCAAGTCTCCGTGCAATAAGTGTAGTTGGGTGGTGTTGGGCAAGGTGCCTTCCAGGGCCTGGGCCACGCGGCGCATTTCGCCCATGCCCGGCAAGAATACCAGTACATCACCTTCGGGTTCTTGGCTCAGGGCTTTTCTGATGGATTTGGGCACCAGTTGGGTTAAGCGCTCAGTTGGGCGGTTTCCGGCAGCGGCAGCCTCAGCGGGGGATAAGTAAAGAGTTTCTACAGGGAACATACGCCCCTCGCTCTTGACTACGGGGGCCTCCAGCCAGGCGCCCACAGACGCGGCATCCAGCGTGGCGCTCATCACCAGAATGCGCAAGTCTGGCCTGAGCACGGCCTGGGCATCCAGCGCCAGGGCCAGACCCGTGTCGGCGGCCAGGCTGCGTTCGTGAAACTCGTCAAAGATGATAGCGGAAATGCCCTCCAGGCCCGGGTCAGACTGGATGAGTCGCGTCAGAATGCCTTCCGTGACGACTTCAACTCTGGTTTTTTCTGAAACCACATGCTCTAGTCGTACCCAATAGCCCACCGTCTGGCCCACGGCTTCGCCCAGAATGTCTGACATGCGCTGGGCGGCGGCGCGGGCGGCCAGCCTGCGGGGCTCTAGCATCAGGATTTTGCCATCGCCGCGCCAGTCTGCCCCTAAAAGTGCCAGGGGCACCAACGTGGTTTTACCAGCCCCGGGAGGCGCTTCCAATACTGCGCGCGGGTGGGTGCCCAAGGCTTCCAGCAAGCCCGGAAGCGCTTCTTTGACGGGTAAATCTGGTAAGGAAGAAAGGAGGGGCAGTGCAGACATCTTGCAGCAAAGGTCGGGATTCTTGGGCAAAGAACGAACAAGAGCCGGTGTGTCGTTTTTGGCCTGTTTTCTGGAAAACAAGCCAAAAACGACACACCGGCTCTAAAGGATCTCTAAGATAGCTCTCCTTACCTGGGTTTGGTGAAATTGATGAGAACCCAATCTCCCGTTCAAGATCACCTAACCCAGTGTTGTAAACTTATTGAATTACAACCCGCTTGGTAACTACCCCTTGGCTGGTTTGTAACAAAATGACATAAATGCCAGAAGGTGCCCGCGGTAAGGATATGTCTAGCCTGCTTTCTTTACCTCCTTTTATGATTTGGCGGTAAATGATTCTTCCGGTTTTGTCCAGCATCTGCAGGGTGTGCACGTCAAAATCTGCCTTAATGAAATCAATGGTAAACCGGCCTTGGTTGGGTAAAGGGTAGACTTCAATGGACTCTTGCGGCGTGAGGGATAGAACCGTAAAGTCTGCCTTTGACTTTCCGCCAACGCCCGCCACTGTGACTTTGCCGCTTACCGCTCCTCTGGGCACTCTCACCTGCAGGGTTGTGGCAGTGGCACTGAGCACTTCGGCCTTCACGTCTCCAAAGCTCACGGTGTCTGGCTGACCTAGCGCTGAAAAGTTAAGGCCCTTCAATTCCACTACGGTTCCCACGCTGGCAGAGGCAGGAAGTATTGCTGTGAGCACGGGTCCTGGAATCACCTCGAAAGATTTGCTAGAGCTTCCGCCGGGCGTGCTGATGGTCACGTTTCCTGTCACGGCTCCCGATGGCACTTGCACCACCACCTGCTGCTCACGGGCACTTAGCACTTTGGCGACCTTCTCCCCGAAATACACCTGGTTCAGTCCTGCTTCTGGCGCGAAGTTCTCTCCCTGCAACGCAACGTCTCCACCTACGCGCTGCCTCATTTTGTCAAAGCCTGTGATAGCAGGCATGTGCCAAACTCTAAACTGACCGCTCTGGGCCGTGCCGCCTTTTGAATACACCGTGAATACACCACTCACGGCACCCACTGGGATGGCCACAATCACTCCGTTGTTCGCGTATCTTTTAATCTGGCAAGGGACGGTGCCCAAGGTGATGCTCTCCAGTAAGTCGGGGCGGAGGTTCTCTCCCTGTATGGTTACTTCTATGCCCACTACTCCCTCTTTCACGCTCAGCCCGGTTATGACAGGCGGTTGGTACACGGTAAAGTCATCAAACGTGGTAGTGGAGCCGTCTACATGAGATACCTTTATCTTCCCGGTAAACGCGCCCAAAGGCACTTGTACCTTTATGCCAGTGCTGGTGGCTTCCAGTACCTGAGCCGGTTTTCCGTTGAAGTACACTTTGTTTAAACTGTTTTGCGCCAGAAAGTTAGTCCCTGAGATGACTACCACTGCCCCATACTTGCCGGCACTTGGGACGTAGGCCGTAATGGAAGGAGACACGAGAGCGTCTTTGACCTGCAACTGCTTCTCTGGATTAGGCACTAATGGCAGATCATAGATTCTGTTGGTGGTAGTGTTGGTGCGCACCGGCTCATTGTAGTCAAAGAAAATATCCGCGAAATTCTCTATCAGCTGCTTTTCTGACAAGGTTGTTTTAGGACGAATGCTGAACTGGATTAGGCCATTACTGCCTGCTAAGTCCTTGGAGCTGTCTGGCAGCATGATGTTGTCAAAGATGAAGGTAAGTACCGGGCGCTCTTTGCCACTTACCGTTAATCTGTATGGGTGAGAAGCCGTACCCATTCTCAGCGTGCTGATATTTAGGTCCGCGGACAAGGTGTCTACTACTACTACACGATAGGCCACATCTGTACCGGTGTTTTGAAACCGAACGGTGTAGCGCAGCGGGGTACTGGTAGGCGTGTATTTCTCTGAGGTAAGGCCCACCGGAATCACCTGTTTGTCATTGGGGTCATACGAGTCAATGATTGGCAGGCAGTCCATGGCTATTTCTTGTTCGGCGTCATCTGGGGGCAGGGCGTTCATGGCCGGTGAAGGAAGGCCATCGTTTAAACTTCTAATCTCCAGGTTGGCGCTTGCCGATTTTTTGATGGGGTGTCCTGGTGGTTGATCTGCCTCAAGCCGCAAGGCCCTGCCCAAAGGCGCAAATTTTAGAGCAAGGCTGTCGCCCGCCGCCAAGCGGTACCTGCCTACCATGGAGAGTTCTGCATCCTGGATCAATCGGAAGGAGAGACTGTCGGTCATGTCACCGCTTCCTACGTTGGTGACCACAAACCGCACCTGGCCGTCTACAGGGTCTTCGCCGTTTATCACTATGTTGGCACGGTTCCAATCTACGGCTTTGTCTTCTGGGTTGGCAGGCGAAATCCATGCTTTGGTACACACCGTTAGCCCACGGATGGTAGGGTCTGCACAAGACACAGAGTCTGTGATAGTGATGGTTCCTTTATGCAAGGCCGCCAAGGTACCTACCTCAAATACATAATTGCCTATTTCATCTTTGGTAAATGGCACAGAAGCAGAAATGAAGTGCACAAACTCAGGCAACTGTACGGTCACCTTAGCATCTGGAGCTGCGGCATACCCTAAGTTTGAATAGGAGACAGTGGTCGTATTCCGGAAGCAGCGCCGGCGGCGGTCAGATGAAACGCTTATGGTTAAGTAAGGATTGTACAATATTTTGTAGGCAATGTCTGGTGCCTCTACTACACTGGTGTCACCAGATACATAGACGGGCAGTTTAGAAGGCGGACAACTTACTGTCATAGTAGCTCCTAAGATGAGCGCTGGGACCACCCGTATTTTGTAGCTGCCAGAATCTACAGCAAAAGAATACCTTCCATCTTCATCTGTGTGGGCATAATAAGGACCTGGCGTGGCTTCCATGACAAGGCCGGCAATGCCTGTCTCACCCGGATCCATTGTGCAATTTTTGTTTCGCTCATTGAATACCCTGCCCGTGATGACGCTTAAAGGAGCCGAATAATTCTTGGACCGGTAAAGTGAAAACACATCGGCCTCAGTGCTTACGGTAGCCAGAGATGCGCCTCGGCTGTCAAAGGCCAGATAGTGGAGGGGGCTGGAAAGATTCTCCTGAAGAAGCGTTCCTTTTGCATCAAATACTCTTAGACGGTTTTCATTCTCAGAGGATAAACCGTACTTATGAAGAGTGGAGGTGGTGTAGATGTTGCCCTTGTTGTCTAAGGCCAGGTCTGAGGAAGCATACTTGAAGTTGTCATTGTCATTATGCGCACCAAAATGCCTGATGAACTTCCCGCCTTGGGTGAATTGCTGCACCCTGGAGCCAAAATAGTCCAGTACCAGGACAAGTCCGTTTTTGTCTACCATGACGGCAGAAGGAAACCAGAGTTTTCCAGGTTCAGGGCCCATGGTTCCAATAGAAGCAACCCGCTTTCCCTGGGCATCCAGTTTTAAAACCGCACCACTTTGTAAGTCGGTGACAAACATGTTTCCAAAAGGATCTACATAGATTCCCTGCGGAATCACCTGCTCATTGCTACCACTAAGGTTGGTGAAAAAAGCCAGGCGCTTCCCAGTAGGGTCAAGCTTTAAAATACCGTTCCTGCCTGATAGTGAGTCCTGACTGCAAATGACGTAGATGTTACTTTTAAGGTCAAGGGCAAGACCCTTGGAACTGATCAGTGAGGATACTTCCCAAAGGGCGTCACCTTTTGGGGTGAACTTGGTGAGTTTTCCGGCCTTATCCAGCAAATAAAAATTGCCTTGGTCATCCAGGGCTGCATCCTGGGCTGAATGGGCTCTTCCCCATTTCCTTACCACTTGGCCTGCCTTGTTGTAACTAAACAAGGTGCTGTTTCCATAATGCCTTACGTCTACTGCCAGTAGGTTGCCTTCTGGTGTGATGGCAATGGGGTAGGGCGTAGAGGAAACTAAACCCTGGGCTACCGTTTCTATGGTTTTTTCATACTGGCCATCGGCGTTGAAGACTTTCACGCCGTCTGCCTGGGCCGTGTATTGTGAGAGGTACACTTGATTGGTTTTTCGGTCACAGGCTAAAAATCCGCTGGCCGCCTGCTCACCCGTTTTTATCTCTTTTAGGACTTCGCCCTCACTGTTTATCTGGAAGATGCTTTTATGGGAATCTCCTGCCACATATAATAAATCCCTGCCATCTACGGCCAGCGAAAGGGGGGCTGCTAATTTTCCGTCTGCCCCCGTGATGGTAAACGTTTTTATGAAGTTGCCTTGGGCGTCAAACTTGTGGATTCTCTTGCTTTTATTGTCCAAGTAATGATTCTCCATGTCACTGGCGAAGATTTCACCCAAGGAGTTGACAGCTATTCTGGCCAGAAATACAAATTGCCCCGGTCCCTCTCCCTTAGACCCGAAGGTGAAAAACAGATTACCTTCTGGGCTGAATTTTGAAATGGTTCCCTGACTGTGGTTAATGATGTAGAGGTGATCTTTGGAGTCAATGTATAGGTGATAGAGAGATTGTTTAAGGAAAGACTCACTTATACCATTAAGCTTGAAGTCATGCACAATCTTACCTGAAGGAGTCATCTTGGTAATGGTACCCGCCATTGACTGTAGATAGACGTTGCCTTTAGAATCTGTTTCTAATGAATAGGGCCTGTGCACTGCAAGACCCACGCGCTGATGCAGGTCAAAGTCTGCCAACTGGGCTTTCAAGTGGCAAATGGGCACGCAAAGAAGAACCAATACTAAATAGAGGAAGCGTAGTTTTTTAACCATGCAAATAAAGGGATAGAATAGAGGATAGAATGAGGTATAGAATAGGTAGGGTAGTGTAAAAATATGGATAAATATTCATCACCTCAAACAACAGGAAAAGACTTGCTGCTGGGATTGGAGAAGTTGCAGAGAAAAAGAAGTCATTGTGAGGTAAAGAGCTGAAACGCTGAGGAATAATCGGTAGTCTTTTTCTTAGATACCAGTCTCCAAATACCTCCAAAATTTGCTCTAGACTGCCAATAACTGACAATGCCCCAAAGAAGCAAGGTCTCCTTTCCTCAAGCTATAAAAACCAAGGATTGCCAATTAGCCCGTAGGTCGTTTTTGGCTTCTTTTCCAGAAAACAGGCCAAAAACGACCTACTAATTCTTTACACCTTTCTCTGCTACTTTCTTTTCTGCCAGCAGCATGGCCTGGTAGGCGTTTACAATACCTCCAGATTTAGAGAGCGAGGCGAAGGCAATTTTGCGTTTATTGGCGGAGGCCAGGTTGGGCAGGTACACTTTCTGTTTAGGATATTGGGCGGTAGAAGCCAGCAGCACCTCTTTTAACTCCAGGGCGGTTAATTCTGGATAATAAGACCAGACCAAAGCGGCTACGCCAGACACCACCGGGCTGGAAAAGCTGGTGCCTTCCATTTTGTTGTAGCGGTTTTCTGGAGCGAGGGAGATGATGTCCACGCCCGGCGCGAACAGGTCTACGCTCAGCTTGCCATAGTTGGAGAACTCGCCGCACAGGTTCTCATCCAACAGCCGGGCGTTGGCACCCACCTCCAACCAGTTCTGGGCCAAGGTGCCGTCAGATTTTTTGCTGGTGGGATAGCTGGGCACTTGGTCATTGTTGGCTGCGTCATTGCCCGCCGAGTGCACTAGTAAAACGTTCTTAGAGGCGGCGTAGGCCACGGCCTCGTCTACCATACTTTTCTGGGGTGAGAAGCTCTTCCCGAAGCTCATGTTAATGATATGGGCTCCGTTGTCTACGGCATAGCGAATGGCCAGGGCAATGTCCTTGTCGCGCTCGTCTCCCTGGGGGACGGCACGCAGGGCCATGATTTCCACTTCCTGGGCAATGCCGTCTATGCCTTTCTGGTTGTTGCGCACGGCCGCTATCAGGCCCGCTACCGGAGTGCCATGGTCGGGGCGGGGGCCGGCTACGTTAGGATTTCCGTAGCGGCGGTCTTGTAGGTCCTCGGGGTTGTCTGCCAGTAAGGTGCGTGGGTCAAAGGTGAGGTTCAGGTGCTGGTTCAGGAAAACGTCGCTCATTTCCAGGGCTTGTTGAAACGAGTAAGGAGTGTAGCCCAACTCATACCGGCTCAGGAGCCAGGCGCGGGCGCGCAAAACGTCTTCGCTGGCGTTGGTGATGCCTTTTACATCGGCTAGGGTCACTTCTTTCTTACCCAGGTGCTGCGCCAAAATACCTTCCACGTGGCTTATTACCTGCCCGAACTCCTGCAACGACTGTTTGTTTTTCTGCTGTTTGGCCAGTTCCTCGTCAAAGGCTTTTTTGGCGGACAGGTACAGTTTGTATTCCTCCTGCTGAGCGGCGGGTACTTTTTGCACAGAGGTGACGTGACTATACAGCGGTGAGAGCTTCCGGTAGATTCTTACAAACTCATAAGTCTCAAAGGTTATGTCCTGGCCGGCGGCGTTGCCCAGAAAACCCCAGCCGTGCACGTCGTCTACGTAACCGTTCTGGTCGTCGTCCAGGCCGTTGCCGGCAATTTCTTTGGCATTGGTCCAGATGCGGCCCTGTAGGTCTTCGTGCAGAATGTCCACCCCGCTGTCAATCACGGCCACCACCACTTTGCGCTTGGGCGTTCGGGTTGGCAGCAACTCCTGATACACCCGGTTCACGCTGGTGCCTTGCACCTGCTCCACCTCTGGGCTCATGTTGTACCAGTTCACCAATTGCTTGTCAAAGCTACTGATATTGGTGGTAGGGCCGTTCTGACCCCAGGAGGGAAACGAAGCGCCCAGCGTGGCTGCTAAAGCCAGTGCAACACCAGCAGAGAACGTAGAGGATTTTTTCATACAGACGTCTAAAGCGCTTGAACAGAAGGACTAGCAGAAGCAGGTTATGCGGGAAAAGGCCAGAGGCTCCCACCAGAAAGGCGTGTAAGCTCTGCTATATTATGTAAACCGCAACTAGGACGAAGTTACTGATTTTTGTAAAGTTTCCCATAAGGTCATGGGTTTTGTAGAAGTAGTTTTCCCTAACAGGAAAGCAAGAATTCAGCTTTAAGAAAAGTCCTTTGCCTGGCGGGAGAAGTGTTTCCGTTTTTGGCTTCTTTTCCAGAAAACAGCCCAAAAACCACTAAGAGAGACGGCATGGGCAGACGCTCCTAAAACCTGAGGCTCCAAATAAAAGTATGCTACCTAGGTACTTGTACTGAGAGAGTGAACTTCTAATAATATACAAAGGCACCCCCATGGCAAAAACATTCAGAATTGAGCATGACTTTCTAGGCGAAAAGGAGATTCCAGAGAATGCATACTATGGCGTGCAGACGCTGAGGGCACTGGAAAACTTTAACATCACGGGCATTACCAATGCGCAGGAACCTTTCTTTATAAAGGCCTTTGCGTACGTGAAAAAGGCCGCCGCTCTGGCCAACCGAGACTGCGGCGTACTGGACCCAACTATTGCTGAGGCCATTGTCTTTGCCTGTGACGAACTCATTGCCGGCAAGTACCAGGACCAGTTTCTCACAGACCTGATTCAGGGTGGGGCGGGCACCTCGGTGAACATGAACGTGAATGAGGTGATTGCCAACATAGGTTTGGAGTACCTGGGCCATGACAAAGGCCAGTATGAGTACCTGCACCCCAACAACCACGTCAACTTCTCCCAGTCTACCAATGACACGTACCCCACAGCCATCATGCTGTGCCTGTACTTTAAGCTGGAAGTTTACCTGGAGGCCTTGTCAAACCTAAGAAAAGCCTTCAAGCGCAAAGGCCAGGAGTTTGAGAATGTCTTGAAAATGGGCAGAACCCAGTTGCAGGATGCCGTACCCATGACGCTGGGGCAGGAGTTCAACTCGTTTGCCACTACGCTCAAAGATGATGTGCGCCGACTGAAAGAAGCCCAGCGCAAACTCACAGAATGCAACATGGGCGGTACCGCCATTGGTACCAGCATCAATGCGCCAGAAGAGTACCCTGCTTTGTGCGTGCAGTACCTGGCAGAAATCACGGGTATTCCCATGGTGCTGGCAGAAGACTTGATTGAAGCTTCTTCAGACATGGGCACCTACATGCACGTGTCCAGCATGGTCAAGCGCAATGCCGTCAAAATCTCCAAGATCTGCAATGACCTTAGGCTGTTGGCCTCTGGGCCGCGGGCGGGCCTGAATGAGATCATGCTGCCGCCCATGCAGCCGGGTTCTTCCATCATGCCGGGCAAAGTGAACCCGGTCATCCCAGAGGTAGTGAACCAGACCGCCTTTTATGTGATTGGCGCCGACATGACCATTACCATGGCCGCCGAGGCCGGACAGTTGCAGCTCAATGTCATGGAGCCGGTCATTGCGTTCAGCCTATTCACTTCCCTCAACTACATGACCAATGCCATGAACACCCTGCGCACCAGATGCGTGGACGGCATTAAGGCCAACGTAGAGAACTGCCAGAACATGGTCATGCGCAGTGTGGGCATTGTCACTTCGCTCAATCCCATATTAGGCTATGAAACCTCAGCTTCTGTTGCCAAAGAAGCCCTGGCCACCGGCAAATCCATCCATGACATTGTGGTGCTGGAGCGCAAACTAATCAACCAGGAAAAGTGGGACGAAATCTATTCTTTCCAAAATATGGTACACCCTGTCTTTATAAATACGTAAATACTTTTCAGCCTTGAGAATTGTGCTTTGGTTATGAATAAGTGCTTTTTTAGGCTGAAAAGAAGATAGATATTGTACTTAAAGATAGACGGGTATGTTTAAGATTCCCTTGTTGTACCTCACCGAGTGGGTAGAGGCGTTTTTTCAGGTGCCCTACATGCGGCAACTCAGAAGCCGCTACCCCAGGGTATTTGCATTCTTGCACGCACGTTTCAAGACCGACCATTTCTACGGGCTTCCGCTGACCATTTTATTGGTATTGATGGGCGTAAACCTGCTGCTGTTGAGTAAGCTCGCCGAAAACGTGGTCAACTCAGAAGCCACTCAGGCCATGGATGTGCAGGTGTCGGGGTTTTTCTTCGGGATGCGCAGCGCAGAGCTGAGTCTGTTCCTGTACGCGTTTACGCATTTAGGCAACGTGTACGGCGTAGCGGCCATGACAATCCTGGCGGGGATCTTCTTCCTGACCAAACGCATGTTCCAGCATTTGGTGGCCTTGCTGGTGTCTGTGATGGGGAGCGGGCTTTCCATGGATTTGCTCAAAACGTACTTTCACCGTGATAGGCCGCTAGACATTGCGTTTTACGTGCCCGAGAACTCTTTTTCTTTCCCCAGTGGGCATTCTGCCAGTGCCATGGCCCTAATGGGGTTGCTGGCGTATTTCTGTCTGGTGGAAGTTAAGCACCATCGGGCTAAAATATTGTTGGTGAGCGCGGGCTTCGCGTACACGCTCTTGATTGGCATTAGCAGGATTTACCTGGGCGTTCATTTTCTCACAGACGTGGTGGCGGGTTTCCTGCTGGGCTTCTTGTGGGTGGTGTTGGCCATTGGCGTGCTGGAGTACCTGACCATTGACCGGGTAAAACAGGCCGTCACTAAAGAAGACGTGATGGTCACATAATTCAGAATTTACCTAAACCAGAACGCCCTCCTTGTGCAACCAAAGAGGGCGTTCTGGTTTATGCGAGGGTTCTATTTTATCAGGCTCAGTATCTCTTTCTTCCTCTGCCGGGCACCGTCGGTCAGGTTTTCGTCATACTCCAGGCCGGTGTGCTCATAAAGAGAATAGAACGCAAAATGGAAGGCTTTCTCTGCCTCCTCCTGGCTGGCGCCGCTGGCTTCCAGTTCCAGGTCTTCATAAGAGAGCAGGTACAGGCCGTCTTCTAACATCACCTTCACCTCCAGAGGTCGTTTTAAGACGATGGGAGGCTCCCCCGCTACGGTTATCTTGGTGAACAGAGCGTGCGCGTAAACGTCCAGGGGTTCCTGCGCAGAAGTTTCAGCCGGTTCATCTGTCTCTGAAGGCAGGGGAGGGACCACAATGGGCTTCCGTTCTTTTTTAGGCCGAATCACCTTGGGTTTCTCTTTGGAAGGCGTGAGGGTTTGCACGGCGCTCTGCGGAATGCGCGTGAGGTTCATGGCCTTTTCGCTTTCCAGGGCACTTACCAGAATCTCATAGCCTTCAGCCTTGGCCAGGGTTTTAAACAACGGCCCGAAGATCCGTTTACGCTCCTCGGTTGTAAAATCTTCGGCCAGTTGGTTGACTTCCGAGGGGCTGGAATAGTCTACTGTCAGAATCTGGTGCACAAAGTTGCGGAAGCTTTCCTTAAGTACCGGCAACGGAAAGTCCATGCTACTGCCTCTCTTGGCCTTGGTGCCCAGGTAATCTGGCGCAATGCTGGCCTTGAATCCCTGAAAGTTCACGTCTACCATCATCAAATCTGAGGTGATTTCTGGCTTGGTGACCTGCGTGGTGATGAGGCCTTTGCGCTTATTGTTGGTGATGGTGAGGTATTGGATATAGCTATCCTGTAGCAGCAACAGCATGTCGGCCAGACTTCCTACCGCCACGGCCTGGTCGGCGCGGTTCTTGGGTCTGATGTGCAAGGTAAAGGCCAAGGCCCTTAAACTATCCAGGTACTGATTCTCCATACGGGGCGCTGTTGTTTTTTTGACTCATAACACCGGTTGTACAAAGGTAGTTTGCTAAAAGGAAGAAGTAGATATTTTATTTTTGCTAAATTTTTTAGTAGGAGGAAGGTTTGAGATATAGGTCTCGTTCTTGGGCAGTTTTCTGGGAATTAGGCTGAAAAGAGGAGGGTTGTTAAGAGTTATGATTGGAAGCAAATGTCCGTATAAGAGGCTTCCATCTTTCACTTACATGGCGCGGAAGTGATTCTTGTAGAGACAACGGCACCGCCTTGTCTCTCACGCATTTTTGATAAAGCCCTTCCTCACAAAAGAGGAGCTGGGGGACCATAACCTACGAGCGTCTGCACCAATGCCGTTTTTCACCTAATTCTTCCAAAACAGCCCAAAAACGCATTCCAGACTCAGGACTCAAGACTCAGGACTAAAAGACCTCGTAGTGCGCGCAGCTCCTGATAGTGTCTGTGCTCGTTTTTCGCCTGTTTCCCAGAAAATAGCCCAAAAACGGATTCCCAGCTCAATCATCAGGACTAACTCAAAGGAACCTGTCTGACAGGAGGCCGTAAGGAAAAGGGCGTGTGGGCCGTGGTTGGCCTGCACCTGGTATGAACTAAAACAGATAGAACTATGTGGCAACCCATTTCAAGACAAATGCACGGCCTAGCCGAGGCAGGGTACATTCCGGCAGTGGCCTCGGCGCCAGAATCAGTGGGCTTTACAGAACAGGAAACGGCTACTACCTTGTGTAGAGCCATTGGTGGAATGGCGTTGGTCTCTGCGCTGGTGACCAAGGCTGAGTGGGGCGTGGTGCAGGCAGTACCGTATAAGGTGCATTTAGGAATAGACGCGGCTACCAGCCTTTTTGCCCTGGCCGCTCCGTGGCTGTTTGGATTCTCCAGGCATGAGAAGGCTAGAAATACCTTCCTGGCCATGGGAATGACCGGTTTGGTGGTAGGTGCCTTGTCCAGACCAGAAGAAATGGACCCAGGCAAGGAAAGGAGCCTGAGAAGAAAAGCCGAAGCTCTGCCTGCCTTGTAAGGCCTTAACTCTTGAGGTAGGCGTTTCTTGAACCAGAGAAGTTGTCATTAATAGGAGTCCTTCATTTGGTGAAAATAAATCGAGGTCCGTTTTTGGGCTGTTTTATGCAAAACAGCCCAAAAACGGACCTCGTTGGTTGAATGCTTCAGATTTGGCGTATCCTGGACATTGGCCACTCACCAATGTAAAGTGGATGTGGCCTACATCATCACTGTTTAGACGTTGCCGTCTACTTAGGGAAATAGATTTTGAAGGTGGTGCCTTTGCCTACTTTGGTGGAGACTTCAATCTTGCCGCCAGCGTTTTGCACAATCTTCTTGACCATGTACAGGCCAATACCGCTGCCTTCTACGTGGTCATGGAAGCGGGTGAACATGGAGAAGAGCTGTTCTTCCTGCGCGGGATTCATACCCAGGCCGTTGTCTTCTACTTTTAAGACACTGTACCCACTTTCACTTAAGCAGGACAGATGAATGTAAGGCTCCTGGTCCAGAGAACGGTATTTGATGCTGTTGGAGATCAGGTTGTAAATGATGCTGCGCAGGTTCTTCTCAGAGAAGGAGATGATGGGGCATTGTTTAACGTCAATCTTCAACTGCACGCCAGAGGCCTTGAACATCTGGTCCATGTCCAGAACGATGTCTTCAATCAACTCACCCACCTTGATTTTCTCAATGACGCCATGCTGCTCGTTCTGGAGCTTGGTCACTTCAGTGAGGTTGTCAATGGTCTTTTTGAAACGCTCCACCGCTCCCTGCATCATCTGAATGATCTGGTGCAATTCTACCTGTTCGTAATCTTCTTCGGGCAGTTCCAGGCGTAGTTCCCGTAGCAGCGCCTCAATGTTCAGGATGGGGGCCTTGAGGTCATGCGACGCCGTGTACACGAAGTTGTCCAGGTCTTCTATGACCAGCAGCAGATGGTTGTTGGTTTCCTTGAGTTTCTCCTGGGTTTCCTTCAGGTCGGTGAGGTCAATGAAAGAACCAAGCACGCGGTGCGGCATCTGGTACTCGTTGTGCAGAATGTAGGCGCGGTTGTAAATGTAGGCGTAAGAACCGTCGGCACGGGCCAGTTTAAATTCAGCAATCCACTGGTCCTTGCCTGAGTTGATGGCCTCATTAATGCCTTTTAGT
The DNA here is from genome assembly GCF_009913235.1 of Nibribacter ruber. Classification (NCBI taxonomy): domain Bacteria; kingdom Pseudomonadati; phylum Bacteroidota; class Cytophagia; order Cytophagales; family Hymenobacteraceae; genus Nibribacter; species Nibribacter ruber. The sequence goes on from NZ_CP047897.1 coordinate 71,968, forward strand.
ACGCGCTGGCGGTCTTCTTCGTGAATTTTATTGAACCAGGAGTCAATGCCGTTCTCCATTTCAGTGTGGCTGTAACCCAGAATGGACTCCAAGGTGTCACTCCACCAGAGCTCATTGGTGATCAGGTTCCAGTCCCAGACCACGTCATTGGTGGCCTTGGAAACCAGCTTGAAACGCTCCTGGCTTTCGGTCATCTCTTTGGTGCGCTCCACCACACGCTCCTCTAACTGGTTGTTGAGCAAGATGAGGTTCTCCTCGGCTTTCTTGAGATCCTCGTAGGCCATCAGAATCTTTTCCTCGCTTTCCTTTTTATCTGTGATGTTGGCAAAGGTCACGGTGAAGCCATCGCCCATTTTCACAGCCACAATCTCATACCAAGCACGTTTCCCGTTGAAGTCCAGGTGCTGCTCCAGGTGCAGGGGCTTGCCGGTTTCCACCACGCGCGCAAACTTCTTGAACAGTCCGTTTTTCTTCATGAAAGACAGGTCTTCCATCACGCTCTTGCCTATCAAGTGAGCCTGCGGAGTGCCCACCAGTTGCTCGGCCTGCTTGTTCAGAAGCGTCCAATGGAAGTCTGTAATCTCCTGTTCACCCGTGCGCACTGCCCTGAACGCCATGATGTTGTTGAGCGAGCTGTTGAGCACGCCCTGCACCACGTTGCTTAAGGTCTTGAGCGTAGTCACGTCTACAAAACTCAACACCACGCCGTCTTTGTTACCGTCATGCTTGAGGTAGGGGATGATGCGCAGCAGGTAATACCGGCCGTCCTGGGTTTCTACTTCCTGCTCCACCTCATAAGACGTGTTGTTCACCTTCTGGATGTCTTCCAGCAGGTTGGGGTACCGCAGATTGTGGGACAGGTGATGAATAGGCCGGCCCAGGTCTATGTCAATGATGTTGATGATGTTTTTCACCGTGGGCGTGAACTTCCGGATGGTGAGGTGATGGTCCAGGAAGAGCTGCCCTATGTTGGAGCTCCTGATGTAGTTGTCTAGGTCTTCGTTGAGCTCCTGCAGTTCCCGGATTTTAAGCTGATGCTCAGAGTTGACGGTGTGCAATTCCTCGTTCAGGGATTGCATCTCTTCATTGGAGCTTTGCAGTTCTTCGTTTGAAGACATGAGCTCCTCATTGGTAGACTGTAGTTCTTCATTTGCGGTGCTCAGGTCCTGCACGGTCATGTGCAGGCTTTCGCGGGCCTCGCGCAATTCACTCTCCAAGGTGGTGAGTTGCTGAAAATACTCTGAGTCTTCTTCTGTGATGAGCGAGGGCTTGAGGTTCTTGAGCGAAGGCGCGGCCTTGCCCATTTCCTGCAGCAACACCAGCAGCACCTTGGGTTGATCTGGTTCCACCGTAATCGGCCGAACAGACAAATGCACCAGCTGGCTTTTCTTGCCCAGCAGCATCATGACCTGGCGGGCCACCGGCTTCTGGGTCTTAATGACTTTTCTAATGTCCACGCTCAGAGTGACGGCCAGTTCCTTGGGCACCATTTTGAGCAGGTTCAGGTGCAGGCGCTTGTCTGGCAGTTTCAAGAACCGGTTAATGTCGCCCACGCCGTGCAGCAGCTGGAAGTTGTCGTCTACGTACAGGCCGGTGATCTTGAACTCGTCTGCCACGGCATCCATGAACAGGTCATTGTACTTGACCAGCTGGGCGTTTTTGTACGAAGGGCTGTGCTCCACCGGAAACGTGTGCGCCTGCGGCGTGATGCCGTAGTTCTGCTGCACCCCACGCTTGTCTTTAATTTTCTGGAAGAGCTTCCATTTGCGGTTGCGTTCGGCAAAATAGGTTTTCATCTCGCCAATGTGTTCACTGGAGCCCAGCAGCAGGTAGCCGTTCTGTTTTAAGGCGTATGGGAACACAGACAGCACCCGTTGCTGCAGGTCTGGGTTGAGGTAAATGAGCATGTTGCGGCATGTAATCAAATCCATGCGGCTGAACGGCGGGTCTTTCTGCAGGTCATGCTGCGCGAAAACCACCATGCCCCGCACGTGCTCTTTGACGGTGTACCGGTTGCCCTTCAGGTGGAAGTATTTCTGCAGCCGCTCTGGGCTTACGTCTTTGGAGATGGAGGCCGGGTAACTGGCTTTGGATGCCTGTTTAATGGCCCGCTGGTCAATGTCAGTGGCGAACAGTTTCACGTTCACGGGCCGGCCCAGGCGCTCTAAGCACTCCTGAAACAGAATAGCCAGGGAATACACCTCTTCCCCGGTGCTGCAGGCCGTCACCCATACCTTGACCAGTTCTTCTTCGGGGGTATTGGCCACAATCTCTGGTATCACCTCCTGCTCCAGCAAGTCAAACGCTTCCTGGTCCCTGAAAAAACGGGTAACGCCTATCAGAAACTCCTGGCACAGCTGCTTGATCTCAGCGGGGTGGTCATGCAGGTAAGCTAAGTAGTCCGGCAGGGTTTCTACCTTTAAGGTGTCCATGCGCTTTTTCAAGCGGCGGTAAATGGTGGCTTGTTTATAGTTCTTGAAATTGGTCTGGGTATGCGTACAGATGAGGTCCAGAATCTCTTTGAGCACCTCTTCGTCTTCCTCTATCAGGTTCTTGTCAATGAGTGTTTTCACTAACGGTATCTGGCGTGTGTATTCAATGATTTCACCGGGCATTCGTTCCGGGGAGAAGACGTAGTCTACAAACCCGGCCTCAATAGCGCTGCGGGGCATGCCGTCAAACTTGGCGGTGGCGGGATCCTGCACCATGACCATGCCTCCCGCCGACTTGATTTTCTTGACGCCCTTGGTGCCGTCTGAGCCCGTGCCCGACAGAATGATGCCAATGGCGTATTTGCCCATGTCCTTGGCCAGCGACTCAAAGAAGACGTCAATGGCAAAGTTGGGCTCCCGGTTTCTAATTTGGTTGACCAGGTGCAACCGGCCTTTTTCTATGGTGAGTTGTTTGCCGCTGGGCAGCACGTACACGCAGTTGGGACGGGTGCGCATATTGTCCTCGGCCTCCCGCACCTGCATCTGGGTGTGCTTGGACAACAGCTCGGCCATGAGGCTTTTATGGTCCGGTGACAGGTGCTGGATAATGACGAACGAAAAACTGGAGTTGTTGGGAAAGTAGTCAAACAACGTATGGATAGCCTCCAGCCCACCGGCAGAAGCGCCAATGCCAACCAGGTAATGGTCCGTTTTTGGGGGAGTAACTGCGAGGAGCGTGCTTTTCATGGGCAATGGTTAATGCTGGTGCTCTAACAAATAAACTAGAAGGCCACCGGCACTAGTATTTCTCTTTAATGATTTTTTCCAGGATGGCGCCGCGCAGGAATTCTGCGGCCTCCAGTTCTTCTGGCAGCCAGGGCATGGAGGTGTGCTTTACCGTTTCCTGGTAGGTGGCAAAGGAGTTTCTGGGGTGGTATTTCTTCCCGTCTGGCTCCATCTGGATGGCCTGGTTAGGGTCGCCGCCCCAGGCAATGGTCTGAATCACCTCTGGCCTGAAACCCAGAATGTACTCTCCCTCTTCTGCATTGATGGGCAATACCACCAGGCCGCTGGCTACGTCTTTGTACTCTTGGCTGCGGGCATACTGGAGGGGCAAGGTATCTGTGGCATAGGTTCTTTCCTGCCGCTGCCGCTTTAACCAGTACACCAGTTCCTTCAGGTTCTGGGAGGAGGGCACCGCGCCGGTAGTCCAGATGCTGCCTTCATACAACACCGCCGCGCCAGAAATGTTTAGCAGCTGCAAGAGGCTGGGCTGCCCGTTGAGCAGGCCCTCGGCAAAAGAATCTGAGGTGTAGAGCTGCTCCAATAGCTGGGCATGCAGGTCCCGGAGCTGGGAGCGCAACTCAATGGCTCTTTCCTTTTCTTTGGCGGCAATCTGGGCAGAGACAATGCTGGAGAGCAGTTCCATGGCAGACCTAAGCTCATAGCTGGGGTTCTTGGGCGTCTTGTGGTGGCAGGAAACCAAGCCCCAGAGCTGGTTGTCAATAATGATGGGCAAAGACATGGAGGCCTGCACGCGCAAGTTGGTCAGGTACTCTAAATGCACAGTGGCCACGCTGCGCAGGTTGCACTCAGACAAATCTGTGAACTTGTGGGTAAGCGGATTGATGACCGGGTTCATGCGCACGGGCGTGTAGTCACGCGTGGGGATGAGCCGGTACGGGTTGCTGAAGTACAGGTCGCGGGCCTGCTTGGGCACGTCTGAGGCTGGAAAACGAAGGCCCAGATAGTCGTCCATGTCTTCTTGCTTGGCCTGGGAAATGACAATACCATTCCACTGCGGGTCAAACTGGTACAGGAGAATGCGGTCAAAGCCCGTGAGCTTTTTCATTTCTTCCACCAGAATCTGGCTCACGGCCTGCGTGGTGGGCGCCTGTTTCAGCAAAGAGGTAATGTATTTGATCTGCTGGTACAGCGCCATGAACGAATTCTGCGGGGCTGGCACCGGGTTTTCCTCCAGCTCAATCAATACATAGTCCTGCTTCTGGTGCACCAGTGCCGTGAACGGAAGCTCCCGCCCCTGGATGGTAAACGTCAGGTGAAACGGGATTTTTTCCTGATAGCCTTGGGGGGCCATTTTGCTCTGGAGTTCATGTAGCTGGGCCTGGGGCAGAAACTGCTCAATGGACTGGCCCAGCAATGCCTGCACCGGCAGGGAAAGGAACTGCTCGGCATTTTCGCTTACTTGGGCAATGCGCAAGTCTTCCGGTGATAAGGTGAACAGAACTCCGTGGGGCTGAATGAGATTGACCAGGTGCAAGGGAATGCTTCCGCAGAACTCTGAGTCATAGTTCTTCTCAAGGGTGATGCCAATTGGAGCCTGTTTGTTTTCCATAGGGGTAAGAAAAGCGCGCCTGAACCTGTGCCAGAAGCTCTAAGGTACGCATTGATCAAGGATTATTATAATAGGTGTCCCAGAAGGTAATCCGTATAAACCGCAAATGTCTGGCAAAAGTTGTCTAAAAATTCTTCAGGATGGCCTTTAATCTGAGTGCATTCCTGACGGCGTTTTTGGATAAGATTAATGGTAGCTGGAACGTCAACATGGGTAGAAGAGAGTACTACTTGTTTTGGTAAAGAATGTTCCGTTTTTGGGCTATTTCCCAGAAAACAGCCCAAAAACGAGTGTTTGCCCTATAAAGAAACGGTAGAACCAAAGCCTGAGTACGCTGCCAGAAAACCTTGCCAGCGTATTGCAGTATGTAGAGACACGTACCTTGTTCACTAAAAATTGACAGACAATGGCAACAGGCAAATCTTTTGAGGAGCTTTTCAATACGCAGCAGAAAAAGCTGGCATTTTTTCAGAACCTGATTCTGGCGGCGGTAGCAGACCGGCAGCTGGATGAACAGGAAAGTGAGTTTTTGCTCACCATTGGTAACCGGCTCAACCTTTCTGCAGAAGATGCGCGGCCGCTGGTAGACAACCTGTCGCTGCTTTCTTTTGTCATTCCTGAGGACGGCCTGCAGCGCACCCTGGAACTACAGACCGTGATCATGATGGTGCTGCAAGACGGTCACATTGAAGACAAAGAATACCAACTGTGCCTGGAATATGCGCGCCGCATTGGGTATGCCAAAGAAACTGTAGACGAAATGATTGACCAGTTGAGCCAGGGAGAGCAAGCCTAGGTTTTCTAACCTTGGCAAATCATACAAAAAGAGCAGGAGCGGTAAAGGCGCCTGCTCTTTTTGGTTAGCAGCAAGTCTTACAATGGATCCTGTTCCTGGTCTTCAATAAAGCCCGCGTCTTCCAATGAATGCAACCTGATGTAGGCCCGGCGCCAGGGCGTATCATCCAGGAGGCGCCACTTATGGCCGGCTCCTGTCAGATCGGCTGCCAGCAGTACATCACCGGGTTTTAGGAGGAACACCTGCGCGGCGCTGGTGGTAAATTCCAGCTGGCCCGACAGCGTGAGCACATACTGCAGACAAGGCGCGGGGTGCCAGTCATAGGCTGCGGGGCTGGGCGTCTCTTTAAACTCCAGCTGGTGGGCTGGCAAATGCTGCCGGTCTGGGACGTAGCCTTTCACCACCTTTGAGTTGCCGGTGGCGTCTGTGTACAATTTATAGGCTTTGATCATAGCTGTGGGCGCTGGTTTTAGTACAGAAAAGGTATTTCCCTAGTGTACTGACAAAACCGAAAGGAAGATGTGCCCCAGTACTTTCTTCTCTCAGAAAAACTCCCTTTAGGAAAGCGGCTGGTCCAAATCTTTGATCTGCTGCAGATACCCCGAGGGCAGGAGGATGGATTTGAAAAACCAATCTAGCTTGAATATTCTGGAAGCTTTGTAGGCCAGCAGGAGAGGAGGCAGCAAGGAGGGGGCCTGCCAGCCCAGCAAGGTTTTCACCCGCGCTGGAATAACCAGTTTCTGGCCCTCCAGCAATATTTTATACCGAATGGCTCCTAAATATTTTCTGTATTGGCGGTACAGATCCTGGGTAAAATGGCTGTACACCAGGTTCTCCTGCAGGTGGCTGTTTCGCATGATTTCCCATTCTGGGAAGTTGACCGGCAATCCTTGCAAGCCCATGCGGTGGCCTACGCGGTAAAATACCTGAAACACTTCTTCCTTTTCTGAGGGCGTGAGCCGGAGTTCCAGCACCTCATAGGCGCGTATGGAATAGTCAATGAGCATGAAAAGGACATCGCGGTAGGCCCAGTCTGGAATGCGCTGGCCCCGGCTGGCTTCTACGTGGGCGTGAATAGAGGCCATCCGGTCAATGGTCTGGTGCGCCGCTTCCAGCTCTGAGAAAACGATTTGCCGGGCATAGGCCACCGTAGAGAACAATCGGCCTAAAGGATCTGCGGGCAGCCGGCCGGTAAAGTAGAGCCAGTCCACGGCTTTGTTCAAGGCAAACTCCGCCGATGATCCGGCAAAGATGAACAGGATGGTATCTCCCTTGCCCCATATCTCTCGCACTATAGACGTTCTCTCAACAAAGTATTTCATGGTGGTTTTCAATGGCAGGCTACTAAGTGCTCTCTGGCAAACGTACGGCGCTCGCAGAATGGTACGCAAGGGAACCACGATTTTCATGCTTGGCTAACGTTAGCCGTTTTTGACGTATTTTCCAGAAAACAGGCCAAAAACGGCAGACTATTTATTTTAGGATTGCACCCAGGCCATGGCCTCTGTCTGCTGCTCTGCCGGAAAGAATTTAACCTGCGCAGTGGTGAAAGGCTTTATGGCCGTGGCCAGAGTCTGCTCCCAGGTTTTGTCGCCCACCAAGGCAATCTTCTTAAAGTTGTTGATATGGCGCACTCAAACGAAAGGTCTTCCAGCAGGCCCTGCAGCGTCCAGCCCGTGAAGTCGTACATGTGCCAGTACAGGTTAATTTTTTCGTGATCGGCCAACTTCTTTTCCAGCGCTGGTAGGAGCTGTTGGTAGTCGGTTTTGTGTAAGGTGCCGGTCACGCGCACGGCCACCAGGTCTGGGGCGGTTGTATTTATGATCTCTACCATGGTATTTCTGTTTTTTCTTATCATACGAAAGAAGCTACGCCAGAGGAAAGTGCTATAGTGCTTTCTTTCGCCTGTAGGGAACGTAATTTAGCCTTGTTGGATAGAAGCCAAGCCCAATCCTGCGTATAAGGCTTTTGCAAACTTCGGGTGCGGCGCCGGCAGTGGTTTGGTTTGTAATTGCCGATGGTTAGGCCTAACTCGCACCCGTTTACCAGAAGTACCTATGGACAGATTATCTCAGAAAGAATATAAAAACGAATTTGTGCAGGCTTTCCCCGGCGATGACACCGGCGACACCCGTCCGCGCCAGACGCCGGGCATGCTCTACAGCAAAGCCACGCCCACACCCGTGAACAAGGTAACGCTACTGGCCTGGTCAGAGGAGCTGGCGCAGGAGTTGGGCATAGAAAAGCCCGTGGCCCAGGAGGATATAGACGTGCTGGGCGGAAATTTAGTGGCACCCACCATGCAACCCTACGCGGCCTGTTACGCGGGCCATCAGTTTGGCAATTGGGCGGGTCAGTTAGGCGATGGCCGGGCCATCACGCTGGGCGAATGGCCCGCATCCAACGGCCAAACCTGGGAATTGCAGCTGAAGGGCGCCGGCCCCACTGCCTACTCCAGACGCGCCGACGGCCGGGCCGTGTTGCGTTCCTCTGTGCGGGAATACCTCATGAGCGAAGCCATGCACTACCTGGGCGTGCCCACCACACGGGCTCTGAGCCTGGTTTCAACCGGCGACCAGGTCATGCGGGATATGTTCTACAACGGCAACCCCGAGTTTGAGCCCGGCGCCATTGTCTTGCGCGTGGCGCCTAGCTTTCTGCGCTTCGGGAGTTTTGAGATGCCTGCCGCCCGCCAGGAGCAGGACAACCTGCGCCAGTTGGTGGAGTGGACCCTGGCGCGGTATTACCCGCACATAGAAGGTGCCACCCTGGAAGAAAAGATACTGCCTTGGTTTAAAGAAATCATGGACCGCACGGCCTTTATGATCAACGAGTGGCTGCGTGTGGGCTTTGTGCATGGCGTCATGAACACAGATAACATGTCTATTCTGGGACTCACTATTGACTATGGTCCGTACTCGTTCCTAGATGACTATGACCCCGATTTCACGCCCAATACCACTGACTTGCCAGGCCGGCGCTATGCCTTCGGGAAGCAGGCCAACATTGCCTACTGGAACCTTGGCTGCCTGGCCAGCGCCCTGGCTACCTTATTGCCAGATGCCAAGGAGCTTGTGACTCTTTTAGAGACCTACAGCCAGGTGCATTACCAGAAATACTTTGACATGATGGCCAGAAAACTAGGTTTGGACCAAGTGCAAGAGTCTGACCCGGTGTTTATTACGCAGTTTGAGGAAACGCTTGCTGAGCTTCAGCCTGACATGACCATCTTCTACCAACTGCTCATTGACCTGCCCCTGGAGGATGGAACGGAGGAGGCTACCCTGGCTCATTTCCAGGAAAGTTTGTACACCCCGCCTGGTGCCCGTGAAAAGGCGCTGCTACACACCATTTTGACTGCTTATCGCGCCCGTTTACGGGTCAATACCCTCCCTCGGGAAGAATCTCAGGCCCTGATGCGGCAGGCCAACCCTAGGTTTATCTTACGCAATTACCTGTTGCACCAAGCCATAGAAAACCTCACGCAAGGAGACAACCAGTTGTTTACCCAATTGCAAGCCGCCATGAAAACTCCGTATGCCCAGGAGCATGACCAGTTCTTTGCCAAGCGCCCTGACTGGGCGAGTCAGAAGCCGGGTAGTTCTATGTTGTCTTGTAGTTCTTGATTTGTTTGTGATGAAGGACCAGGGAAGGCCGCGGATGATACGTCTGCGGCCTTTTTGTTTCTATAAGGTGGGGTTGGTGTCTATGACACAGATTTAGTTCTGTGTCTCTTGGTTATGGTTGGGTGCATGCAGTTAGCTGTCTCTTCAGTAGTTTCTTCCTTCCGGTGCGAAAGACCAACCTTATTTCATTTCTTCTGCTAAGCGCTCACGGCCGCGGGGCCCCGTCCTGGCCCTTCGCGCTGCTGTTGTTTGTGGGACTTTGTCCCTGCCGCCGCTGGCCGCGGCGCACAAACACCAGAGGCGCTCAGAACCAGGACTGGTTTGGGTCCCAATACTGCGGGGGATTGATGGTTGGTTTAGCTGGTTACTAGTAATAGCCTTGGCTGTCGCTGCAGAGTTACTCGTGCCGGGCACGGTTTTTTTTATCTGTTATTGAGGTCAAATTGAATGGTGAAGCATCCTTTGACTTGATGCAGCGAGCGTAGCTCAGAGAGGGGGTAATACTAAAGGTGAAATGCTCGCTGGTTCCTTTAGGAGAGGCTACTAATAAAAGAAGCAAGCAGAAGAGGGCATTGGGAGGGAGAAAAGGCAGTGTCTAGTCTCTGTTTATGCAATACATAGATTATGCAATACATTGAAAATATCAGCGAATAAGGGGGCTAACAACCTACTCAACCACAGGACCGTTTTTGGTCTGTTTTCTAGGAAATAGGCTAAAAACGAAGCAAAAAAAAGAGGTGCGGACATCCGCACCTCATATAGTATTAGCAAGAAGTAGGGCTTCTTACTTGTTCTTTTTAACGTGTAGTTCCTTGGCTTCTCCGCCTTGAGCATTTGAGCCGGAAGAGGCATTCTGCTGGTTGGAGGAGGAGGCGTTGGAAGAAAGTCGTTTGGTATCTTGGGCACCAGCGCTGCCAGATGTTTCATCGTTCTTGTTGGAAGACCGTCCACCTCTGGCCAGGTATAAGCCGTAGGCAATCAGACCGAAACCAGCGGCGAAGGCCACGTATGATTTGTCTTTGTTGTGCAGGCTTTGGTAGAATTCCATGCCTGACTCCGCGGGGTTGTTGATGATGGCAGAAATGTGGGATGGGTCCTGAATTAAATCAGCGAGTGACTTTGGTTCTGTATTCTTGTTTTCCATAGTAGTATATTGGCTTGAGGTTGTAGGTACGGATTTTCCCGAAGGAAGATACCTGTCCGCTAAAAATCCTTCCCGGGGCTCTGGTACAGGATCCATCCTATTGCTGAATAAGATGTTCCCTTTCAGGCATATATAAACTAAGGCAAGTCGGTAAATACTTATCTCTAGGAATAGGGAAGATGGTGACCTAGGTTAAACAAATGCCTTAGGTTTTTAGAGGCTTTGAGTGTAGGGAACTTTCGTTTCAAATAAAGGAGGCCTTCCTTGGGCTAATGCGACGTGGGGGTAAACACTGGAAAAGGTAGCCAATAGATGGGTCTCGCAAGTAGATGCATAAGTAGGCTGCTTCTGCCATTGGAATCCAGAAAGAGACTAGGAGAAAGAGGGTAACCGGATCTTTTAATTTCTATCTAAATTTAGAAGATGCACGGATTTATTATAAAATTGGCGCCTTGTTGGGGATGAGTACTTTTTGAAGGATTGGGTGAATAGACTATGCGCTAGCTCAAGCGTTTAATTCAGATTTGTTGCGGGAATTCATAATTTAGGAATATTATAAATTGCTTCAAAAGAAGAGGTTTGCTGAAACAAAGAACCTGCTGGGCGCGCTATACCATAGTATCTCATGTTGAACTAAAGCCCTAAAGCTATGGAAGCGACTTGCAATCACTGCAACCACTGGATGCAGAACGTAAATATACCAGAAGTACAAAACAAACAGTTTGGCGTCTGCGATGAGCTCACTGGCCAGCATGCCCTTAACCCAGAGTATGTGTTGCCGTTGGTACACGAAGGCCCCAGCGACACCAAGCCTCGACAGTTTGAAATGATTACCGGCGCTCAGTTTGGTTGCAATCACTTTGATGAACGCCGCTCCTGGGTGCAGTAAGCGTTTTTAGTTGAGTTGATTAACTTTAGTTTCTTGCAGGCTCTGTATTGAGCTGTTGTGAAACTTATGGATAAAAATAGCCGCTGTAGTTTACAGCGGCTATTTTGTTTTTGAGGCAATAGACTTGTCTTTTCGGAGAAAGAGAGTTTACTGGTGCTCTTGCTTTAGGGCGGAAGTCACGAAAGTAAATCCGCGTCATAGAAGAAATAGGAAAGTGGAGGCGTGGCTTTGGTGAGAACACCAACAACGGTAAATGGCGAAAGGGAAGTTGAAAGAATAATTGATGTATTTGATGTTAACACCCCCTGCGCCCCCCTCAAAGGGGGGAATCACCTTCAAAGTAGTCTTAAAAGTAGCTTTGTCGTTTTTGGCCTGTATTCCGGGAAATAGTCTAAAAACGGAGGGTGCTTTCTAAACGCAAAGCCCTCACAGGTTTTAAAAACCTGTGAGGGCTGTTCTGTGGCTGGTGCCAAACAATCAGCAATCAACAACCAACAATCAAATTACTTCCAATCCACCTTCGGGAAGCGGGCTTTCAAAGAACCACGCATCAAGCGGTATTCTTCCTGCCAGAAGTAATGCAAGCTGTTCACCACTTTCAGAGGCTTTAAATCTGGCGTTAGCAAGTGCAAAGCCACGCCTTCGTCACCGCCATCAACGGTTGGATTGTGGGTCCAGTCAAACACGTCTTGCAAACGCACTTCCATGATGGGCGCCTGGGCGTTGTCTGGGTAGTACAGTTCCACCGCATGGCCGTCTGGTAAGGCTAAGGTAGCGGGAGCCAGTTCTTCTAACATCACCCGTTGCTCCCTAGTCAACATATTCTGCAACAGCGGCAACAGGTCAATGTCCAGCAGGTCCTGGCCAATCTGCACGTCCTCCAGGTGGTAGGCCAGCCATTCGTTGTTGGTCATGAGCAGGGTAGGGGTGCTAATATCAGGGAAGCCTTCGGTGGGGTGCCATTTCCGGAGACACAGCACGCGGTTCTGGAACTGCTTCACGGCCTCAGAGAAGTTCAACCAATCCTCGCCTTCACGCTTGATGGTCTCGCAGATGGCTTGCACCAGGAAACGCTCATCCGGCTCAGGCAATGGTTTGCTCTGGAGCACGATAGAGCCAATGCGCATGTCGCGGGAGGCCGTTAATTCGCCTTCCTCAGGGTCCCAGGAGACCACATCCTTTTGCTTCACCAGCGGGGCCAGGTCTTTGGGGTTGAGCGGCGAGGCCAGGAAAATGCGGCCCGGACCATCGCCGCCGGCGTGCAGGTGGGCAATGGCGAGCCAAGGGTCATGGGCCAGGTCGTCGCGGTGGCCGGCAGAGGCGTACTTGCCGTTGGCCAGCTGGAACTGGGCGTTGTTCCCAGGCCTGGCGTACGCAATACGTTCTGGGTAACAGTTGGCCAGCAGCACGCCGGTCTCATACGGGTCTACTGCGGTGTTTTCGGGTTCAATAGAAAACATCCGTCTATAACTGGCGGCAATCTTGTCAATCTTGGAGAAGCGCTTCTGGTGCAGTCCTTCTTGGCGGGTGCGGCGCAGGGCCTCAATGCGCAGGTTCAGGTCAATGCCGGCTTCGCGGGGTAAAGGGTCACGTTCTTCCAGCAGGGCGGCAATGTCGGTGGCCAGGGCCAGTTGGTCGCTTTCCTGGGCGGCCAGGAGCATGTGGGCCAGACGCGGGTGCGTGGGCAGGGCGTGCATCTTGCGGCCGTGCTCGGTGATGCGGCCGTTCTCCAGGGCGTTGAGCTGGTGCAGGGTTTCCTGAGCGTACAGCAGGGCGGCTTTGGGCGGCGGCGTGAGCCAGGTTAAGGCCCTGATGTCTGAAATGCCCCACGCGGCCATGTCCAGCACCAGCGGGGCCAGGTCGGCTTCCTGAATCTCGGGGGTACGGTGCGGGGCCAGGCGTTCGTGCAGGGCCTCGGTCCAGAGGCGGTAACAGGTGCCCGGACCTAAACGCCCGGCCCGACCCGCGCGTTGGTCGGCGGCGTCTTTGGAGATGCGCACCGTCTCTAGCCTGCTCAGGCCGGTGGCGGGGTCAAAGCGCTGGGTTTTGGCAAAGCCGGTGTCAATGACCACGGTCACGCCTTCAATGGTGAGGCTGGTCTCAGCAATGGAGGTGGCCAGCACCACTTTGCGCTTGCCGTTGCGGTCTGGCATAATGGCGGCGTATTGCTTGCCGGGGGGCAACATGCCGTACAGCGGGTGGATGGCCACCTCGCGCAGGCCTCTCCGGAGCAGGGCCTCTACTTTTCTGATGTCCTGCTCGCCGGGCAGAAACACCAGCACATCGCCTTGCTGTTCTTGCAGGGCCTTCCGGATGGCGCGGTCCGTCATTTCATGGAGCAGTTGGGCATCGGTCTCGCCGGCGTACTGCACGTCTATGGGGTATTGCCGACCCTGGCTCTCTACGGCGGGGGCGTTGAGCAGGCGGGTAAGCTGGGGCATGTTAAGCGTGGCGCTCATGACCAGAATGCGCAGGTCTGGGCGCTGGGTAGACTGGGCTTCGCGCGCCAGGGCCATGGCCACGTCTGCGTGGATGCTCCGCTCATGGAACTCGTCAAAAATGACCAGCCCCACACCGTTGAGGGCGTTGTCTGAGTGGAGCATGCGGGTGAGAATGCCCTCGGTGACTACCTCCAGGCGGGTCTTCTCTGAGGTGCGGTTCTCAAACCTGATGCGGTAGCCCACAGTCTGGCCCACCTCCTGGCCCAGCAGTTGCGCCAGCCGTTCGGCAATGGTGCGGGCCGCCAGCCGACGGGGTTCCAGCATGATGATTTTCTGCCCCTGCAGCCAGGCCTCGTCTAAAAGGGCCAGCGGCAACAGGGTACTCTTGCCCGCCCCCGGAGGCGCGTTCACAATCAGCGTGTTCTGTTCGGCAAGGTGCTCCCGCACGGAAGGGATAATCTCCCGAACGGGCAGGTCTATGGTAAATGGGTCGAAAGGCAAGGGGAGAATTTAGAGGGTTACTTAACTAATCTTACAAAGTTAAGACTAGACTTTGGGAAATATAAAAGAAATAACAATATTTGAAGAGGATAGGAAGCATCTTTAATTAATTATGTTTTATGTTTATAGTTTCTATTGGAGTTAAGCCATTGTTAAATCACGATATAAAATTTAGTGAATTGTATCGTTCAGAAAATGAAGAAGGTATTGCTAAATTTATTTCATCTTTAAAGAAGCACGAAGGGCCAATTCCTGTAGAATCATTAAATAGTTTAGTCGGTTATCCAATAAGAGTAAATGAAGTGTATTATTGTGATATAGAAGTTTATATAATCTTAACAAAAGAATAATGTTTGAATTGATGTTGTCTTTTGGAATTGTATAATGAAGAGAGAAGACTATAATAGGATATTAAGATTGTATCCAAAGCAGAAATGGTTAGTAAAAAAAGAAAGTGAATTGTTTAGCCTTCTTCAACATTGTGATCTGCCCCATCAGAAGGAATTGGTATTTGAACTTTTGAACGAATTTATATATGTAGATTTGGAATTATTAGAAATATATTTAGAGAATATTGCTGAATATATAGTTAATTCTTCTGGATTTACCTTGGAAAGAACAATTATTACTGCATTAGCTTGGGAAGGAGATCCTGATAGTAGTCAAATGATTATTCAGTTATTAAGGCCTTGGATGACTAGGAAAGGTTGGAATAATGTGGCCTTTGCAAGTAATGTTCCTAAGGGAATGAAGTTGCTAAATAAGTATGGATATGATCAAGTAATATTAGTAGATGAATTTTTAGGTACAGGAAGGACAGCAGAAATCCGTATTGAGTATTTGAGACAAGGTGCTGTTCGTGATTTAGAAATTAAAGCATGTTTCGTTGCAGGTATGAAGTTTGGCTTATGTAAAATTTCAAAACTATATGATGATGTTTTTTGTACGCTTGAGCTAGATCAAGCTATAACTGATAAATATTCAGGAATAGAAAAAACTAATGCAATTAGGTCAATGCATCAATTAGAAACTAAACTACTTAATGATATAAATGGTAAAAAATTAAAAGATTATAAATTTGGGTTCTCAAAAACTCAAGCACTTTATTCTTCTTATGGCAATATTCCTAATTCTGTTTTTCCGATTTTTTGGTGGCCATATGATAATGAATCTAAAAATCGGAATGTTCTTTTCATTCGTAATGAGACAGGATTGGAATTATGAAACTTTCTAATGAAGAAATAAGGATTTTGAAAGATTTGTACCGATCATCTGATGGGTTATCTCCTTTTGTTTTTTTTCAAAGATATAAGTATTCTCCTGCAGTAGTTTTTGAGTTTTCAACAAAGTTTTCAGAATTAAATTTTATTGAGGTCTCCAAATCATCAGGTAAGTTCAACTTGACCAATGGAGGAAGAGACTTTGTACTTAAAAGCAAGTTGAAGCTTTCAAATGATATTTACTCTAATATGCCTGAGGGTTGCACCCAACCTGCTTTGAAGGTAAATGAGCCTTACTTGCCTATTTTTAGTAAATTGCCAAAAGAATTATTAAACTTGTAGTACCTATGGGAGGTGGAAAAGAAACTAGCATATTGGAAGCGAGTCGCTTCTTGAGTTAAGGTTAGATTTAACCTAGGGCAAAGCAAGTTTGCCAGTTTGCTCGGCAGGGCCGAGACAAACTCTCAGTAATGATATTATTCGTCGTATCCTCCGAATAATATCATTACTGAGGTTAGCTAAAGTAAAGAAAGTAGTTTTATCCACCTCCCTTTTCAAATGTCGAAAAAAAGGATCTTAAGCAATTGGTCAAATTTTTTTGAGCAAAGAGGAATTCCTGAAGATATCCGAGAAATTTACCTCAGGTATATAAAAAAACTTTTAGTCAAAGATGTACCTATAATTTTTGACTTCAATCATCTGTCGAAATTAGTTGGACGGCAACAATGGTATTTGGCATCTGTCGTTAATAACACATCTTCGCATTATAGAACTTTTAATCTAAAAAAACGATCTGGGGGATTTAGGGAGATTTCAGTTCCTTATCCTGCTTTATTAGGAGTTCAGTATTGGGTTTATAAGAATATTTTACAAAAAATCCCTATTAATAATTCGAGCCATGGGTTTGCTAAAAACAAATCTATAATTACTAATTCTAAAATACATTTAGGGCAATCTAATTTGTTGAAAATGGATTTGAAGGATTTTTTTCCTTCAATACACTTAGCAAGAGTTATAAAAGTTTTTAAAGCCTTAGGCTATACTACTAAAGTTTCCTATTATTTAGCCTCTGTTTGTTGTATAAATGATTGTCTCCCACAAGGTGCACCTACTAGTCCTATTCTAAGTAATATAATTAGTTTTGATTTAGATAGGAGGTTATACCTTTTTGCTAAAAAATTCAATTTGAAATATTCTCGATATGCTGATGATTTGACTTTTTCTGGTGAAAATATAAATGTCAAAATGATACATTATATTTCTGAAATTATAGTTTCAGAAGGCTTTATAGTAAATGACAAAAAGACTAGATTGCATAAGGAGTCTGCTAAAAGAATAGTTACAGGTATTTCAGTCGCTGGTAGCGAATTAAAATTACCTAAAAAGTATAAAAGAGATCTTAAACAAGAATTATATTATATTAATAAATACGGCATTCATTCTCATGTTTCATCTGTTAATATCAAGCATACAAATTATATTGATGTTTTAATAGGTAAGCTGAATTTCTGGTTAAGTGTTGAGCCAGGCGACGAGTTTGTTGTAGAACAATTAAAAATGTTATATAGTATAAAGTATCCTGAAAGTATTCCTAAATAATATGTTGTATTTTTCTTAATACAAGAATATGTTAAATAATTTAATTGTTAATTATTGAAATACGTATTAAGCTTAAAATTAATTCAATTCTCCTCATAAACCTTTTCAATCCTTCTATCCGGTATCAACCACATCAACGCCACCAGCACATAGACACCGTTCGCGGCCCAGGGGCTCCAGAAGGAGAGGGCTATGCCTGTCAGGTACAAGAGCGGGGAGAGTTTGCCTTTCAGGTCTTGGCCAATGGCTTTGGCGAGTATTGAGTCTTTGCCGTTCTTTTGGATGATGGTCTGCTCCAGTACCCAATAGGCAATAGAGCACAAAAGCAGGATGCCGCCATACAGGGCCGTAGCCGCCGGCGCGAAGCTGTTTTCGCCCATCCAGCCGGTGGCAAAGGGAATCAAAGACAGCCAGAAGAGCAGGTGCAGGTTGGCCCAGAGAATGCTTCCGTTTACCTTGCTGGCGCTGTGGAGCATGTGGTGGTGGTTGTTCCAGTAAATACCGATGTAGATAAAGCTGAGCACGTAGCTCAGGAACACGGGCAGGAGCGGGGCCAGGGCTTGCCAGTCGGTGCCGTGCGGTACCTTAATCTCCAGTACCATAATGGTGATGATGATGGCCAACACGCCGTCACTAAATGCTTCTAACCGGTTCTTGTTCATAAGGAGGGTCACCCACCGCACCCAAGCCCGGCGAGTAGGAAGAAGGAAAGGTACTACTTAAACTTATATGTAGAAACAGCTATATTGATTTTGCCTCTCCTATTTGAACAGCCAAGGTCCGTTTTTGGCCTGTTTTCCAGAAAATAGCCCAAAAACGGAAATGCTTGTCCCGCCATGCGCAGTTGCTCTTATCTCGTTATTTGTACTTGACTATTCTGTCCAAAGACAAACCATCTTATAAGTCACAACCATAACCCAAACTTCTTTTAAGCGTTGGGTCAGGACAAAGACAAACAAGTGTATAGGTGCCTACAAATAGCTAAGCCATCTCTTCTCTAGGTGGGCGGCTTTGTAGCGGCTGTACCAGCGGCAGGCCGGGTAGAGAAGTAAGACAATAGTTATCCAGACCAGGTAGACATAAGGCAGTTCTACACCTACCCCCACTTCGGGGCGGCCAAATTTCATCATCCCGAAGGGCAAGTCCTGCCACTTGACGCCCTGCGCCAACACCATCACCAGCATAGAGGAATGGATCAAGTACCAGTGCAGTAGGTAGAAGAACATGGGCACCCGGCCATAGGTGGCAAAAAAGCGCGTCACGGCAGTATTGGTAGAGTTGAGCAGCCCCAGCAATACAATCATGATTCCTAGAAAGAATAAACTAAACTGCAATGAAGGCGGGTATTTGGTCACGTTGAAGAAAGACAGAATGGTAAAGGCCGTGGTGTTTTGCGGGGCCCAAGGATTTGGTTCGCCGTACAGGTTAAACACCCGCAGCACCACAAACACGGCCAGCATGGCAAAGCCAAGGATAAACAAGGCTTTCTTCCGGGCGAAAGCCTCTCTGCGTATCAGTTCCCCGAAGCTGTAGCCCAGTAACAGCAAACTCAGCCAAGGCAAGAGTGGGTAGGCCACCAACACCGCCGGTCCGCCCTCAAACGGGAAGAACCCCTGCCTGAACAACAAGGAATAAAAGAATTTGCCGGCCATGGTTTCTGCCGGGCCTACTTGTAGCAAAAGGTTATGCAATAAAATAATCACCAAGCCAATGCCGCCAATAATTCTGGAGGGAAGCCTGAGCAACAAGGCCAGCACCACAAAGCCCACGCCAATGGCAAAAATGACTTGCAACATGACCGTCCTGAACTGAATGTCAAACCAAATTCCAAAACCGATGACCGTCACTTCCAGTACCATTAGCCAGACGCCTCTACTCAACAAGAACTTCTGCGCCCGGCCGGCATCCCCGTGTTTCTTGTAAGACAAATACGCCGAGGTGCCCGCCAGAAACACAAAGGTGGGCGCGCAGAAATGTGTGACCCAGCGCGTGAGAAACAGGGCCGGCGTGGTGGTGTCAAAGGAGAGCGGGTCTTGTGACAATGAAGTGGTATGCCACAGGTCGCGCACGTGGTCCAGCGCCATGATCACAATGGCCAGCCCGCGCACTACATCAATAGAAGACACCCGGCTTTGGGTTTGCTGGGCCAGCGGAAGAGAAGCTTCGGTTTGCAACATAGATGGCGTTGGGTTGGAAGGTGGTGGGTACGTGGTTTTGAAGATATATAGCTTTTCTATGTTTTCCTAGAGACCTGCCAAGCCCCACCTTTCTATGGATTCCCTACTCCCTTGGCGTTGTTTCTAACCCTAAAAATGAGCAGGCCGTTTTTGGCCTGTTTTCCAGAAAACAGCCTAAAAACGGCTGATGCGCGCTGGGGCATTTGACCAGAAATACAACAGCCGCTTTCTGGCTTGCGTAAGGGCAAAGACCTTTGGTTTTACCGCATATGGCAAAAGAGACTCACGCAAACACCCCGCAAGAATTCACCGGCTTTGTGACCGTACGCGGCGCCCGGGAGCATAACCTCAAGAACGTAGACTTGACCATTCCCAGAGACGCGCTGGTGGTGTTCACGGGCGTGTCGGGTTCGGGCAAGTCGTCGTTGGCGTTTGGGACGCTGTACGCCGAGGCCCAGCGCCGTTACCTGGAGAGCGTGAGCCCGTACGCGCGGCGGCTGTTCCACCAGATGGCCGTGCCCGAGGTAGACGCCATTGAAGGCTTGCCGCCGGCGGTGGCTTTACAACAACAGCGCGGTACGCCCACCACCCGTTCCAGCGTGGGCAGTGTGACCACGCTCTCTAACCTGGTGCGCATGCTCTACAGCCGGGCAGGTGATTACCCCAAAGGCCAATCCATCATCTACGCCGAGGCCTTTTCGCCCAATACCCCCGAAGGCGCTTGCCCCACCTGCCACGGCCTGGGCCGCATCTATGAGGTCACCGAAGACAGCATGGTGCCCGACCCCAGCCTCACCATCCGGGAGCGGGCCATTGCCGCCTGGCCAACTGCCTGGGGTGGCCAGAACCAGCGCGACATTCTGGTGACCCTGGGCTATGACGTAGACCGCCCCTGGAAAGACCTGCCCCAGAAACAACGCGACTGGATTCTGTTCACCGAGGACCAGCCTGTGGTACCCGTGTATCCCGGTTATACGCCTGAGCAAACCCAGCGCGCGCTCAAACGCAAAGAAGAACCCAACTACATGGGCACCTTCTCCAGCGCCCGGCGGCACGTTTTCCATACGTTTGCCAACACCAACAGCCCCCAGATGAAAAAGCGGGTGATGCAGTACATGCTCCACACCGATTGCCCCACCTGCCAGGGCAAACGCCTGAACCCCGCTTCGCTCTCCATAAAATTTGCCGGCTATGACATCACCGAACTGTCGCGCCTGCCCCTGCAACGCGTGGCCCAGACCTTGCAACCGTATGTGAACGCCGTCACTTCTAGCCACACCCAGCATGACGAGGAACACCCCGAGCAGGTGATTGTGAAACAGCGCATCGCCCAGGACTTGGTGGCCCGTATTCAGGTACTCTTGGACTTGGGCTTAGGTTATCTGTCCCTGGAACGGAGCACGCCTACTTTATCGCCTGGCGAATTACAACGCCTGCGCCTGGCCACTCAGTTGTACTCGCATCTGTTTGGCGTGGTGTATGTCCTGGACGAGCCCTCGGCGGGCCTGCATCCTTCTGATACCTTGGCCCTGCTCACTGCCCTGGAGAACCTGAAGAAAGCGGGCAACTCTCTTTTTGTGGTGGAGCATAACCTGGACGTTATTTCCAAAGCAGATTGGCTGGTGGACGTAGGTCCGGCGGCTGGCGAGAAAGGCGGCGAAATCCTGTACAGCGGTCCGCCTCAAGGCTTGCAACAAGTCAGCAACTCTCAAACTGCCGCCTATCTATTCTGTTCAGCGCCAGTTGGTATCCGTGAGCGCCGCACGCCCACCGGTTGGCTCAAACTCAGCGGCGTGACTCGCAACAACTTACACAACCTGGACGCTGAATTCCCGCTGGGTGTGTTCACCACCGTCACGGGTGTGTCAGGCTCGGGCAAGAGTAGTTTGGTGAGTCAGGTGCTGGTAGAATTAGTAGCCGAACATCTGGGGCATGAGTTGCAATTGGAAGAAGAGGAGGGAGACGCGCTGGAAAGCAAAGCACCGCAAACCTTGGGCGGAAGAATTGTAAGCGGCCTAGAGCAAATCAAACGCCTGGTGCGAGTAGACCAGAAAGCCATTGGGCGCACGCCGCGCTCTAACATGGCCACCTACACCGGCTTGTTTGACCACGTGCGCAAGCTCTTCGCCGAGACGCCCTTGGCCAAAAAACGCCGTTATGACGCGGGCCGCTTTTCCTTCAACGTAGCCAAAGGCCGCTGTGAGAACTGTACCGGCGAGGGATTCGTGATGGTGGAACTGCTTTTCCTGCCCAGCGTGTACGCGCCCTGCCCGGTCTGCCACGGCGCCCGCTACAATGCCCAAACCCTGGAAGTGACCTACCGCGACCTCAACATTGCCCAAGTCCTGAACCTGACTGTAGACGCCGCCTGGGAATTTTTTGATGAGGAACCTGCCATTCACCGCGCCCTCACCGTCCTGCGGGAAGTAGGCTTAGGCTACCTGCGCCTCGGTCAACCCGCTACAGAACTATCTGGTGGCGAAGCTCAGCGCATCAAACTCGCCACCGAACTGCAACGCCTGAGCCGCGGCAATAGCTTGTATATTCTGGATGAACCTACCACCGGTTTACACCCCTCAGACGTAGAGAAGCTCATGGCCCAATTAGAGAAACTGGTAGATGCCGGCAACACGGTCATTGTGGTGGAACATACCATGCGCGTGGCCGCTGCTAGTGATTGGGTGTTAGACATAGGACCCGGCGCCGGGGAGGAAGGCGGACAGATTGTAGCTGCCGGAACGCCAGAGCAGGTGGCTAAGGTGAAGGAAAGTAAGACAGCGCCATTCCTTCGGAAAGAATTAGAAAGATAACTGCCGTTTTCAGGCTGTTTTCTGGAAAACAGCCTGAAAACAAAAACCAACTTACTTTAAAATTAGGCTATGCAAAGACTCGGCTCCAGCTTAAATAAAAGTCTCTATCCGCGGAAAACAATATAGTTAGCCTTTGTTGAATTGTCTGCGCATTTACAAACAGGCTATATGATGCTAAGACAAACGCTTTCGTGCTTCGCTGTTGGCATGCTCTTGTGCTTTACCCTTGGTTGCTCAGGAAACCAGGCGCTTGCGGCATTCTTGCATGAACATAGATAAGAAAGGCTACGTGCTGAAAAGCAGTTCATTGCCTTTCTTGCCAGAGACCACAAGCGCGTCCATCTTACGCAGGCAATAGGTAATCTGACGGCAGCGGTGCAAGGGAAGCTGCAGGGAAGCTTGCAAGTCTTTGTTACTGAAGGGCTGAGGCAGGATCTCTGGCAGAAACGTCAGAAAGTCCTGGGGACAGGTAAACAGGTGCGTGCTTAGGACCTGCAGCAGTTTGCGGTCCTTGACGCTCACGCGCTTGCGGTATTTGCTGCCTTTGCCATCGCGGCAGCGCACCTCTTCTTCTTTGATCAATACAAACTCCAGGGTAAAGTTGGCATGGCTGACCAGCTCCGGGATTCTTACCAGTTCTTCAAACAAATCAGTTAGTTTGCCTTGGTAGGGAGATTTGCGTCTGGAAAGGATGTTTTTGCCAGTGCCATCTACCTGCGCTACCACCTTCTCTGCCGTCACAGGATGCACCAGGTGCACAGGATGATCTGAAAGCAAGGCCAGCAGTTTAGGGCGTATGGCTGAGAAGTTTCGGGTTTGGATCTCTACTAGCTGATGGCCGCGTACCAGGTCTACCACATAGCCTTTCACGGGCACTTCCAGGCGGTCCTGGGGCTGGGCCAGCCACTCTTTAAGGGCAAGGTGCAAGGAGCCCTCATTCTGAATGTTGATGCCCTGCCGTTCGGCGGTCAACGGGGTTTCTTGTACGGCTGTTTCCACTGGTTGCAAGGGGGCTAAGGAAAAGCAAAAGTACACATCCCAGTCCCATTCTGTGTCTTGGCAGTTCGCTTTTAGTTATGCTTCGGCTCACGTTTTAGAAGAATTGGGAAGGATGCCCACAGGCCAGGAAACCCAAGGCAATTGTTTTTAGCCTGTTTTCTGGAAAACAGGCTAAAAACGGAAAAGCCAGTCTTGTCTGAAGTGAGTTGGGCTGCGTAAAACACTAAAAACACCAGAAAACTACTGATTTTACGACCTTGCCTCAACCAGAAAAAGCTGCCATCGTTTTTGCCAGAAAAAACCAATCCCATGATCCTGCCACCGTTCCTGAAGCCCCATGACAAAGTAGGCCTGATTAGCACCAGCTCTTTCACCGAGGATAGGTATATACAAGAAGCCGTCAGGATTCTGGAAAGCTGGCATTTGAAACCGGTGCTGGGCAAGACCATCGGCGCCCGGCACGGTAGCATGGCGGGGCCAGACAGGCTCAGGAAACAGGACCTGCAAGACATGCTGGACCGGGATGACATCAAGGCTATCTTCCAGACCACGGGTGGCTACGGCATTGTCAGGATCATTGACCAGGTAGACTTCAGTCATTTTAAATACAAGCCCAAATGGGTGGTGGGTTACAGTGACACCACCTTTCTGCACAACCACTTGCAGGGCCAGCTGAGCACCGGCTCCATCCATGGTACCATGGCCGCCGACCTGGAGGCCGGTTATCATGCCACCTCCTGGGAGAGCCTGCGCAAAGCCCTTTTTGGCGAAGACCTGCACTACACCATACAACCGCATCCTTTAAACAGGCTGGGTACCTCAAGCGGTATGCTGGTAGGCGGCACCGTCAGTATTCTATGCAATGCCAAAGGTACCATGTCTGAGGTGAACAGCAACGGCAAAATCCTGTTTCTGGAAGAGGTGGGAGAGAAGCATTTCCGGCTGGACAGCTACCTTGTTTCTTTGAAACACGCCGGCAAGTTTGACTACGTGCGCGGCCTCATTGTAGGCGAGTTGGTAGAGATGGAGGACGATGACCCGCCCTTCGGGAAAACGCCCGAGGAGATTGTGATGGACGCCGTCAAGGAATATGACTTTCCGGTAAGCTTTGGGTTTAAGGCGGGCCACGGCGAAGTGAACAAAGCCTTGATTCTGGGCGCCTTGGTACACCTGAAAGTAAACGACCAGGGCACTACCATTTCCTTTGAAACGTAGAACCACCTAAAGAATAACCTGACCCGCCGTTTTTAAGCTGATTTCGGGAAAACAGGCCAAAAACGAAATCCCATATGTCTACTCTACCTCTAGTTTGTCTGCTCACCTGTGAACACGCCGGGAATGAAGTTCCGCCAGAAACGGCACATATTTTTAAAGGCAAAGAAGAGGTTTTGTACACGCACAAGGCCATAGATCTGGGTGCTCATGTGTTGGCCAGGCACTTGGAGCGCGCCTTACATCTGCCTTTGTACGTGACCACCGTCACGCGCCTGCTGGTGGAGGCTAACCGGTCCCTGGACAGTGACGAGCTGTTTTCTAAGTTTTCAAAGAAACTGTCAGAAGCAGAGAAGCATCAAGTCCTGGAAGCCCATTACCATCCGCACAGAAACCAGGTGCTCAACCGCATAGAAGAAGAAATAGCCAAAGGTAACCGGGTGCTGCACCTAGCCGTGCATACGTTTACGCCTGCCCTGGACGGCGACGTACGCAAGGCTGACATTGGCTTGCTCTTTGACCCCGCCAAACCGTTAGAGAAGAAGATTGCCGGTCAATTTAAAACAGCCCTGGAGAAACAGAACCCTCAGCGACACATCCTCTACAATGATCCTTACCCTGGCACGGCAGATGGCTTCCCTACGTATTTAAGGAGCAAGTTGGAGAAAGACCAGTACGCCGGCTTTGAGCTAGAAGTAAACCAGAAGTTCTTCCTCTCCGGTGACCCAGACGCCTGGGAAACGGTTAAACAAGAAATAGGGGAAGCCCTGAAGACCGTCCTTCAGAAATACCAGGAAAAACGCCGCATCACCATCCGGAAGGCGGAATGAAAAGCGTCCTCGTTTTTGGCCTGTTTTCTAGGAAACAAGCTAAAAACGAGGACGCTACCTACATATTCTTAGACTTTTGCGAAAGCCTGCTCCATGTCATTGATGATGTCCTGCGGGTGTTCTACGCCCACGGAGATGCGCACCATGTTCTCGCCAATGCCCATGTGGGCGCGGTCTGCCAGTGAGATGTCTGAGTGGGTCATGGAAGCCGGATGTTCGGCCAGGGATTCGGTGCCGCCCAAGCTTACGGCTAATTTGATCAGGCGCAGGTGGTTTAGGAAGGTGAAGGCCTCTTTTTCGCCGCCACGAATGTCAAAGGAAATCATGGAGCCGGCGCTCAGGCACTGCTTTTCATAGATAGCCTGTTGGGCGGGATTGTCCTGCAAATCGCCCAGGTAATAGATGCGCTCTACTTTGGGGTGGTTCTTGAGGTAGTTGGCTACTTCTTCGGCGCCGCGGGCCTGGCACTCCATGCGTATTTTCAGGGTTTCCAGGCTTCGCATGAGCATCCAGCCGGTCCATGGGCTGGCCATGGAACCCATGAACGTGCGCATGCCTTTCACCGCCTTCATCAGTTCCATTGAACCAAGGCAAGCGCCGGCAATCAGGTCGCTGTGACCACCGATGTATTTGGTAGCCGAATAGATGAGCAGGTCTGCGCCGTGCTTGAGCGGGTGGGAGAACAGCGGCCCCAGAAAGGTGTTGTCTACGGCCACTAATACTTTCTTGTCTGCGGTGCTGTGTTTTTGGGCCAGTTGGGCGCAAGCTTCAATGTCTACCAGGTGGTTGGTGGGGTTGGCAGGCGTTTCCAGGTAAATCATGGCCAGGTTGCCGGCTAAGCCAGATTCTTCCAACAATGTTTCCACTTCAGAGGCCGTCATATTCGCTTGAAAGCCTAGGCTCTTAATCCCGAATTTGGGCAGGATGTTTTTGATGTAATAATCAGAACCGCCGTAGATGGGCTCACTGTGCAGGACCACGTCACCGGGCTTGAGCAGGGCCAGCAGCATGGTGGAGATGGCGGCCATACCACTGGCAAACACCGCAGCGTCCTCGGCGCCGTCCCAGAAGCGCAAGCGGTTTTCCAGAATCTCCAGGTCGGGGTTGTTGAGGCGGCTGTAGATGAGCCCCATTTGTTCTTCGGCCCCCTTCTCACGTAAGCCATACGCCAGTTCAAAGAAAGCCTTCCCTTCCTCGGCGTTCTTGAACACGAAGGTGGAGGTCTGATAGATAGGCGCCTTCACGGCCATCTCTGACCATTCTGGGTTGTAGCCATAGCTCATCATTAAACTTTCTGGGCGCAGGTGCTGGCCGTTGAGATGGGGGCCCTGATGGTCTTCTTCTAGTTGCATAGTAATAGATCTAAGTAGTGAATCTTGCTTAAAAACAGATCGAAACTGGGCGCTGACGCCTCCATTTTTACTGTTTGTACACGGGTAATGTGCTTACAACTTCACAAAGGCAGATTTCTTAGAACTGGCTTCTTCCCCTTCTGGCAGCAACCCGTTTGGCTGCCAGGTTTTGCAGTCTAAAAGGTAGTAAAATCTTTTGGGGTATGCTGCCTTGGTTTAGTAAAGTGCAACCAGGGTGTATGTTTAAAAGCGGTATTTAACTTATTGTTTTACAGTTGGTTTAAGGGTAAAATAAAATTCGGTTTTGACGTGTTTTCCATGAAATAGGTCAAAAACGAATAGTTGTTAGCGGGGTGGGGAGTGTCTACAATGTTGGTTGGCGTTAGGGGATTTGGAAACAACTGCAAAGGGAGCATAAAGGAACCCATTGCTCTTTTCTTTTGAGTGTACCAGTTGGTTTTGGGCATTCCCGAATAAATTACCTACTTGCGCCTTTAGGTTCTTGCAATGCAATCTTTACTTCAACAGCGCCTGGCGTTGAGCGTCTTTTTCTTTTTGTCTGGGTTCAATTTTGCGTCCTGGACTTCACGCATTCCTACCATCAAAGCCAACCTGCACTTGAATGAGGCCGAGCTGGGGACCATTCTGCTGGCCATGCCCGTGAGTTCCTTGATTGGCTTGCCTTTGTCGGGGTGGTTGGTCTCTAAGTTTGAAACCAGGATTCCGCTCACGGTGGGCTTTCTGCTCAACTCCCTCTGCATCTCGTTTATTGGTTTGGCGCATACACCCATTGCGCTCATCATGGCCTTGTTCCTGTTCTCGTTGAGCATGCGGGTGTATAACATTTCCATCAACACGCAGGCTTTGTCTTTGCAGAAGCAATCTGACCAGAAGTTCATAGGTTCTTTTCATGGGCTGTGGAGCACCGGCGGCATTGCGGGCATTGCGTTTACTACCTTATTGGTAAAGCTGGAAGTGCCCATGGTGCCGCATTTGGTCATGGTGTCTGTGGTGGCCCTGGCAGCTACCCTCTACTTTTCCAGAAACCTGCTGCGCAACGACGTGGCCCCTTCTGGTGAGAAGAAAGGCCTGAGAAAACCCGATGCTTATTTGATGTACCTGGGCCTGCTGGTGTTCTTTGCGGCAGTGTGTGAGGGCGGCATGTTTGACTGGAGCGGCATTTACTTTCAGCAGGTGGTGAAGGAAGAAGTATTCACGGCCGGGTACCTCATTTTCATGACCTGCATGGCCGCCTCCAGGTTTATGTCTGATAAAATCATTGACCGGCTGGGCATGGCCAATACCTACCTCATGAGCGGGCTCTTCATCTTTTGTGGCATTGCCCTGGCCGTGCTTTTTCCCAGCTACTGGCCGGCCATGATCGGGTTTTCCATGGTAGGGTTCGGGACGGCCGCGGTCATTCCCATGACCTATACCTTGGCCGGGGCCTCCAAAACGTATTCGGCGGGCATCGCCATTTCGTTTATCGTCACCTTTGGGATAGTGGGGATGTTGTTGGGGCCGCCCATGATTGGGTATCTGGCCCACGCCTTCAGCCTCAAGGCCTCGTTTGCCGCCTTCGCCGTTTCTGGCCTGATGCTGCTGCCTATTTCCAGGTTGTTTTTTCAGCTACAGCGAAAAGCAGCTCCGCAACCTTAACTCGTTATTAGGCTGTTTCCCAGAAAATAGGCCAAAAACGGATAACATGCTTTTCCCAGAAATCATAGCGTAGGTGCACGGATTAATTGTGACCATACAAGAGAAGCACCTCCATAAAAAGTAATCGTCCGTCCTCCCGAGCAAACAAGGGAGCTCCTGCCGGGTCAAAGTACGCATAACGTAAAGCCAGCAGGCGGATCTTACAAAAAAAGACTCGCCTGCTGGCTGTAAAGAAGAGGGGGAAGGATGTTATTTCTGGCCGAGGACTACAAATTCCTGCACCAGCAGAGTGTCTGTGGCCTTCAACAGAGCTACCCCGGCTGCATTAAACTTGTTTGACACCAGGCTGCTGTTGAGCGAGTAGCTGTTTTGGTCTCCACTTTTTAGAGTATGGGCCATTTTATGAAGGTGCAGTTCTTCTCCTTGTAGCGACGCTATGATCTGGGCTTTGGTGGTGTAAGAAGACGTAACTCCTGAACTGGTAGGCAGGGTAACTTCATTGTACCTGAGCGGTTGGTGCTTCATGATGCCATTGGCAATTTTAACCGAATGTGTTTGACTGGGGGAAAGAATGGTAGACTCCTGTCTGGACGTCAATACCAGATCAGCATCTTTCTGCACCACCTCGTACTTCTCGCTTTTAGGAACCGTCTTTATCTCTGCTTCCTGTGCCTGCAGGAACGTCACCTGCTCTGACCAGGATGATACGTCTATGGTGCTGTTTTCTAAGGAATAATATTCAATGTTCACTCTTCTGGCAAATGCCTTGATGGCTGCCTGGTCTATTACCTCGCCAGCGGCTGTGAACATGCGTACGGGCGTTGAATTGTACTGTTTGGTCATGGTGAAGGTAGCCGGGTAATCGAGGCCCAGGGCGTCTTCGTCTTTATCACCGCAGGCAGTGAGAGTGGCCAGTGACAAAAGCAGGAGTGAGATTTTTTTCATGATAGAATAGGGAATAGATTGGATGAAGATAATAATAGTTTCTAACCACGGAAAACCCTTTCACCCAGCCCTACCATACTTTCTCCTTTCTTTTGCCGTTTTTTAAACTGAGGCGCTTATTTTTACCCATTGGTGCCCAGCGCCGTATTCTTTCATTCAACCAAACCAACATGAATACATCTTTCATCTCCATGGCCAAGAAGCCGGGCTTTTTGCTCTTGCTGGCAGTGGTGGGCTGTACGTCTACCCAGCCGCCACAGACGGCTACCACACAAACCGGCGCGGCCCCAACTACTATAGAAACCTTGAAACCTACCTTAGACAACCCGCTGCTCAAAGAATGGACCGGCCCTTATGGCGGCGTTCCGGCCTTTGACAAAATGAACCTGAGTGACATTCAGCCGGCCTTGGAAAAAGGCATGGCCCTGCACCTGGCAGACATTGACGCCATTACCAGCAACACCGCGGCGCCTACCTTTGAGAACACCATTGTGCCCTATGAGAAGGCCGGTGAAGCCCTAGGCCGCGCCATGATCTACTACGGCATTTGGGGCAGTAATCTCTCCTCGCCGGAGTTTAGAAAGATTCAAGCCGAGATGGCGCCCAAGATCTCTGATTTCCGGTCAAAGATATCGCAAAACGCCAAACTGTTTGAGCGCATTAAGGAGGTGTATGACCAATCACAGAAAACGGCACTGTCCCCAGATCAGCAGCGCACGGTACAGCTCATCTATGAAGAGTTTGCCATGGAAGGCGCGGGGTTGGACAAGGCTTCTAAAGAGCGCTATGCGGCCATCAACAAAGAACTGTCTAGCCTGTACACCTCGTTTGCCAACAATACCCTAGCCGATGAGGAGAAGTACATCACGTACATCACCAAAGACCAGCTGAGCGGCTTGCCCGAGTCGTTTGTGAAAGCGGCCGCTAAAGCGGCGGCTGACAACGGCAAGCCGGGCCAGTACGCCATCACCAACACGCGGTCCAGCATGGACCAGTTCCTGACCTACTCAGACAACCGGGCGCTGCGTGAGAAAGTCTGGAACACGTATTATTCCCGCGGAGACAACGGTGATGCCAATGATAACAACCAGAACATCACCAAAATTCTGCAACTGCGCGATGAGCGCGTGAAATTGCTGGGATACGACACCTACGCTGACTGGCGCCTGCAGAACCGCATGGCCAAGAACCCCACCAACGCCATGAACCTTATGGAGTCTGTGTGGCCGGCCGCTTTGGCCCGCGTGAAGGAAGAGGTGAAGGACATGCAAACCGTAGCCAATGCCAGCGGTGCTAAAATCACCATCGCGCCCTGGGACTACCGCTACTACGCAGAGAAAGTACGCAAGAAAAAATATGACCTGGACTCAGACGAGGTAAAGCAATACCTGCAACTGGAGAACTTAACCCAGGCCATTTTCTACACCGCCGGCGAGCTGTTTAACTTCTCGTTCAAGCCAGTGCCAGCTGGTTCTGTGCCCGTGTACCATGAAGACGTGAAAGTCTGGGAAGTAACGGACAAGACTACCGGTGCACACATTGGCCTTTGGTACTTAGATCCGTTCGCGCGGCAAGGCAAGCGCTCCGGGGCCTGGGCCTCGCCGTACCGAAGCTACACTACTTTTAATGGCAAGAAAACCGTGTTGGCGTCCAACAACTCCAACTTCGTGAAGCCCGCGCCCGGTGATCCCGTGTTGGTATCCTGGGATGATGCCACCACCTTCTTCCATGAGTTCGGCCACGCCTTGCACTTCCTGGCATCTAACGTAAAATATCCAACCTTGAACGGCGGCGTGCGCGATTATACTGAGTTCCAGAGCCAGTTGCTGGAGCGCTGGTTGTCTACGGACAAGGTGATCAACCAGTTCTTGAAGCACCATAAAACGGGTCAGCCTATGCCGGCGTCTCTGGTGGCCAAAATCAAGAAGGCGTCTACGTTCAATCAAGGATTTGGCACCACGGAGTTCCTGGCCTCAGCGTTGATGGACTTGAAATACCACACCGTGAAAGACCCTACCGGCCTGGACCCTGACAAATTTGAGAAAGAGACGTTGGCTGCCTTGAACATGCCCAAAGAGATTGTGATGCGTCACCGCTCGCCACATTTTACACACGTTTTCTCAGGTGAGGGCTACGCCGCCGGTTACTATGGCTACCTGTGGGCAGACGTGCTCACCTCAGACGCCGCCGAAGCCTTTGAAGAAGCCCCCGGCGGGTTCTATGACAAAGACGTGGCCGCCCGTTTGGTGAAATACCTGTTCGCGCCGCGCAACTCCATGGACCCGGCAGAAGCCTACCGTTTGTTCAGAGGCCGTGATGCCAAGATTGACGCGTTGATGCGTGACAGAGGTTTCCCGGTGCCTAAGTCTACTGGTAAAAAGTAAACTATCGTTTTTGGCTTAATTCTCAGAAAATAGCCTAAAAACGAATAATGGAAGGCCTCATGGGTAGTTTACCTGTGAGGCCTTTTTGTTTCGTAATGTTAAAACCGTTGCTCACCGCAGATTCCCCCTTTGAAGGGGGCGAAGGGGGATGTTTACATCAGCTAACTCTATTCCATCCTCATCTGTGTTCCCTCATCAACAATAATCGCCGTTGTTGCGTGTTGATTGGGCCAACAACTCCGATTGCCCGTCAAGCTGCTTCGTCCCCCTTCGAAGGGGGTAGGGGGATGACTGCTTTATCTAACAAATCGCATCTAGTCTTTGCCCCGCCCGCCGTTGTTGGTGTTCTCACCAACGACCCATACTGCCTCTGCCTCCCAATACCTTACTACCAACTTCTCTTTTCTGACTTTCTGCCGAGGTTTGTCACTTTTCTCCTTGATGAGAAAAGTAACCAAAAGAATCAAGAACCCCCGAACTCGCTGCCGCTCAGACAGGCGGTGGTTCAACCTTCTGCACCTGGCTGACGCTGACTGCTCTTGGCTGGCTTAGGCTTCTGCCAGTTAAAAAGCCACTACTTGCTCCCTTCCCATGCTCCGGGCGCACAGCCAAGGCTGCCCTGCGCAAGGTCGGTCAGCAGACGGACTGCTGTTGGAGGCGCTGTAATGCCTGCATCGCCCTGCGGGCGGTAGAAAAAGAATGACTCAGGACTCTGGACTCTCCCAGACCTCGTAGTGTGCGCAGCTCCTACGAGTGTCTTCTTGCGTTTTTGACCTGTTTCACAGAAATCAGGCTAAAAACGCTTGTCCCTCTCTTTAAGTAATTTCAATGATTAAATAGAAATACCTTTCTTTCGTACATCTTTCCAGACCCATACCCGTTCAACAAGCCCTATGGCCTTATTCGTATTCATTGTAGTAGTAGCAATCGTAGTCATTCTGTTTTACCGCTGGGCCACCCAGAAAACCAGAAACCGCCGCATGGTTATGGCACAGGAGTTTCCGGTGGAATGGCGCAAGGTGCTGCTGGACCGCGTGGGCTTTTATCATACCCTGAGCAAAGAGGAAGACAAGCATCGGTTTGAGAAAATGATTCAGCTGTTTCTTTCTGAAAAGCGCATTACGGGCATTGAGGTAGAGGTAGATGATACGCTGCGCGTGCTGGTGGCGGCCAGTGCCATTATTCCCATCTTCCGGTTCGACGATTGGGAGTACCGCAACCTGGGCGAGGTGATCGTTTTTCCGGGGAGCATTGAACGCTATAAAAGTGCAGACTCAGAAGCCGTTTCTGAAGTGCTGGGCCGTGTGAACCCGTTTCAGAATGACCATTATGTGACCTTGTCCAAACCGGCTCTGGAGCGCGGCTTCAATGACATGGCCGATAGGCAGAACGTAGGCATTCATGAGTTTGCGCACATGCTGGACCAAGCCGACGGAGAGATTGACGGCACGCCGCAAGCCTACCTTCCCGAAGAACTGGTGAAGCCCTGGCAAGAACTCATGTACCGTAAGATCAAGCAAATCAAGAAAGGCGAATCAGACATCAATCCGTACGGGGCCACCAATGAGGCCGAGTTCTTTGCCGTGGCCACGGAGTACTTCTTTGAGAAACCCGGGCAACTGGCAGAAAAGCACCCCAGGCTTTACCAGATGCTCACCCAGATATTCCAGCAGAATCCTAAGCGGCGTTTCGGGTTGAATTTTAGAGAGCTGTTGAACCCGTACGGCAAGCGCCTGGGGCGTAATGAACCGTGCCCTTGCGGAAGCGGCCAGAAGTACAAGCAATGCTGCCTGCTCAAAAAGAATAAACTCACGCTGGCCGTATAAGCAAAATTTCTATATAGGTCTTTCACTATAACAAGAAGGTGCTGGCACTAAAGAAAGGACCGCGCCCAAGGCGTCTACTTTTCTTCCCAGAATTACGTAAGGCCGGTGTAGGTACAGGAAAGTAATTTAAAAGCGCGCCGCATGGCAGTACAAGGCTTCTTTCTTGCTGTACGCCACCACCTATGAAGACACGCCTTACCCTACTGCTCTGCCTGGTGTCTGTGACCTTGTTGCAGGCCCAGGTGATAGAGAAAGACACCATCCAAGCTGGCCGCGGCTCCCGCGATGCCCAGCTCAAAGACATAAAAGACCGCAAGCAGCGCCTCTTCACAGATTCTCTGGGCGGCACAGAACCCACCAATACCGTCTTGCTGGACACCACGCTCTACAACAAGTACGGTGACCTCCTCAACGACGACCCTGACTACAACTGGCGGCATCCGCTCTGGAAACCCACCGCGCAGGTCATCGGCATCAATCTGGCGTTCATGGGCTACAACCGCTACGTGGCAAAGGCAGATTATGGGTACGTAAGCCGCGAGACCTGGAAGCGCAACCTAACTACTTTTCCTGAGTGGGACACTGACGAGTTTGGCATCAACTTCATAGGGCACCCGTACCAGGGCACGCTGTATTTCAACGCCGCCCGTTCACAGGGGTATAACTACTGGCAGTCGGTTCCGTTTGCCATAGGCGGAAGTTTGAGTTGGGAGTATTTTGGGGAGAATACCTTGCCGTCTTACAATGACATGATTTACACGCCCATCAACGGGGCCGCCTTGGGCGAGATTCTGTACCGCCTGAGTTCCAATATTCTGGATGATAGAACCACTGGCCGGGAGCGAGTGATCAGGGAAGTGGCGGCAGGCGTCGTCAATCCCATCAGGGGTTTGAACAGGCTGCTACAGGGCAAAACCACCCAGGTGACCAACAAAGAAGTCTATGAGAAAGAGCCCGTCAACGTAACCTTGTTTGCGGGCGTGCACAGGATCAATGATCAGCAGGACGATGTCTTTGGGGCGGGCGGTAACAAGGCCCTATTCAACGTGCAGCTTGACTACGGCAACCCGTTTGAACTGCAGAAGCGCAAGCCTTTTGACTTGTTCAGGATACGGGCAGAGTTGAGCAAAGGCGGCGGCGACACTACCAGCGGCATCATCAACAACATTACGGGCTACGGCATCTTGTTTGGCAAGAACGGCACGCTGGGCAAGCTGGATGTGCTCACCGGTTTGTTTCAATATTATGACTACTGGAACACGCGTAATTTTGACTTGGGCGCCCTGGGTTTCGGGGGAGGTTTGTTCACGCGTCTGCCCCTGAGCAAGCAGGTGAACCTGTACACCAACGCCCACCTGGGTCTGATTCCCCTGGCCGGGAACAGCACCCGGTTCGCGCCAGATGAAAACGGCCTAAGAGATTACGTCTACACCCTTGGGGGACATGCCAAGCTGGAAAGCACCTTGAGCCTGGGCAAATACGCCACGGCCGCTTTTGTGTATTATCATTACTGGCTCAAGACCATAGAAGGCCTGGAGGGTAGCAATTCTATTGGCATTGTGCGGCCAAGGGTGACGGTGCGGCTGTTTAAAAATGTAAGCCTGGGCTACGAGCATTTTGGCTACACCACCAATAGAAAGCTGGAGAAATACGCCACCCAACGGTCTGTGATCACAGACCAGAAGATTTTCCTGCAGCTGTTCCTGGAAGATCCGCAGCGCCGGGGCCGGTACAACTAGGACAAGCAGACCTTGCAAACACAAAGGAGCCGTTTTTGGGCTGTTTCCTGGAAAACAGCCCAAAAACGGCTCCTTTGTGTTTGGTGTAGACGGCTGTTATGAATTAGATATCTAAGTAATGCACCACTTTCACGTTGGGCATGGTGTTGAAGATTTCTTCCATGCCTTTGCGGTGCGCAGCGCCCACGGCCACTACCACCCGTTTGGCGTGTTGGGCCTGTGCTTGTTTGAGCACGTTTTCACAAATGCCCTGGTTGCGCATGTCAAACCAGTACACCATTTCTTTGATGGCCTCAGTAGGGAAGCCCGGGTAGCCATAGAACTCAGGGCCGCCATAGAAGTTCCAGGCGTTGTTGAGGCGGGCATACAGCGGGTTGTTCATGTACTCGTAGTTCTTGTACTTCTTGGCATCCAGTTCGGCCACGCCGTTTTTGGAGAAGGTCTCTATCTGTTGCAACGTCTGGGCTTCTGAAGAGGTGGAGTCTGCCTTGGCTTTGGCTTCCATTTCCTGCATGAGCGTGCCGGCTTTGTTCCAGGCCTTGGTCCACTGGGCATCATATTTCTGGCAGTCCATGGCGTATATTTTGGGGTGCTTTAGCTCATAGACCAGCGGGAAGAAGATTTTGTGGTATTCAGATTTTTCGCGCAGCATACCCACTTTTTTCAAGGAGTCTAAGGGACCGAACATCTTGGTAAACCGGGCTTGGTCTGCGGGGTTGAAGTTGGGCATCTGGTACTGGGTCAGGACGAAGAACTGGTACTCTGCGTTGCCCCGGTCCTGTGACAAGACCAGATCGCGGGCCAGTTGCATGCGCTTCTGGTGAGCCTTTTCATTTTGTTGCAGGGCCAGGTAGCCTTTGGTGATTTGCTTGTCTACATTCTTGGAAGCTGTACCGTTCAGGCCCTCAAAATAGGCCAGGCGCTTTAAGGAGTTGGCCGTTCCCCAGTAGTTTTGTTTCTGGGCTTCGCGTTCATCCTGGGGGCTGAGGGTCTCTCCAAACACCATGTCTGGGCGGAAATTCTTGAGCTTGTCAATGATGGGCCGGTATTTATCTGGGGTACCTGTATTGGAGTGCGACGAGGCCACTACCAGAATCTCAATGGAATCCTGGGCCTTGACTAAGGGAGAAGCCAGTACCAAAAGACTCAAACTGAAGGCAGCCTTTACAAAAGAGCGATGAAAAACGAAGGGCATAAACGGGAAGCGTATTGATGTTGATGCTCTTAAGTTAGAAAAAAGATTTACAGCCGGTTGCGTTTGCTATAAAAAATTGTGGAGGGGTGTCTTTTCTAGCAGCAAATTGAGATGCGCATTTTCCTAAAAACGGAGACCTGCAAGCTGAGCATTTTATTGACCGAAAGTATTCGCCTTTGGTGGAGTTATTTTAAACAACCTCATGGTAAAAGCTTTTCTATTGGTTGGTAACAATACCAAAAAGGGCAGAGGGTAATCGCTTACTTTTGCAATACAATTTCCGGTTCAGGCGTCTGCCACTGGCTCTACCTTTCGCTTTAAAAATGCGGATTTGCCATTAAGATGCGTTAATCTATAGGCAATGTATGCTTGATCAGCGAAGCAGAGTTGAGGCAGAATCTAAGTCCAGCCGGGGCCGGTCCGTCTGGAGATACGTGACCCAGATGCCCATTACATACGTTGCACCTTACTTCTACACGATGCATGTGGTGGCTGTCATCAAACAAGTATTTGCAGGCGGCTTTGGAGACCGGTTGGGTAAAGCTGGGCCACCCCGAGATGGCGTGATACTTGGTGTCTGCGGAGAAGAGCAGACTGCCGCAGCCGGCGCAGGAAAAGTCGCCGGGCTCGTAGTTTTTGCAGAAGGCGTTTCGGTAGGGAGGCTCGGTGCCGCGTTCCCGCAGGATGGCGTATTGGGCCGGGGAGAGCCGCTGCTGCCATTGTTCCTCGGTCTGTTCCACCCGCCTGGGAGGTTCTGGGTTGCCGTATTTGGCGTAGCTGATGATGTCTTTCCAACGGAGCATTCTGGGTCACGGCGGGTACGTACAAGTGAAACGCAGCAAAAGGCTTTTCGTTTTAAAGGGCAGACTTGCCGTTTTTGGCTTGTTTTCCAGAAAACAAGCCAAAAACGGCAAGTCGCGCAGGGTTCGGGCAGAAACCGTACCTTTGCGGGCATACCACCGATTCTGGCCAGCAGACACGGTTTCTTCTTACGCATCTCCTTATGAAAATTGTAGGCAACATCTTAGACATCACCCACAAGCGCGATACCCAACACCAAGGAATTGAGGTGCACCTGGACCGTGTGGAATACATCATGTTTAAAAAGGATGGCCACTACCGCCAGGACTTCAACTACATAGACGACCTGGATGCTCCCCTGGTCATCACCGGCGACCGTCTGGCCAGAATCATTGACAAAAAACTGCCTGAAGGCGAGTATGACTTCAAAGTCTATGACTTGGTGGAGGGTGAGTATGTAGAGAACCCAGACAAGTTTCTATCCATTCTGCTCATCTATGATTTTGAAGAAAACCAGCACATCTTAAGCTCACTGGAATATTCTGAAACCGTGCCCGTTGAGGAATTCAAAAAGATAAAAGGTGCCCGGGAGAAAGAGAAAATTGCCAGAAAGAACAAGGCGAAGCGTAGGTAAATAATTTCTTGAAAATTTTATAATAACGCATTCTTTATGGAGTTATCTTCTTGTAAGATATACTCTTAAGGAAATGTGTATGATGCTTCGCTTCCTTTGTTTGCTTTCCTTTTCTTTGCTTACCTCTTCTGTTGCTTCAGCGCAAGCGCAAGACTCATCCCATACCATTGACCATAGATTCTATGTGGGGGTTGGTTTCCCGAATTTTCAGTATCGGGTGTTATATGATGACATCCCAAAGAAGCCCAGATTTGTATCTGGAGAGTTTATTCCCATAGACGTACATCTTGGCTATAAAATTAACAAGAGAGCTAGTGCTCAACTAGGGCTTGCTTATAGTGGCAGAACCAGAGAAAGCCAAACCTATGGAGTCCCACTAAATGGAAACGGCCAAACTGTATACCATACTTATTATGACCGCACAAGAGGTATAGGCCTACCCGTAACAGGAAGATTTGTTTTGCTTAATGCGAACAAGAAAATGCCCATTTATGCAGTAGCTACTTTTACCTCAGCTTATATCTTCAGCCATTTTCGTGAGACTACTACAGAAAATTACATAACCACCACTCTTTACGATGAACAGTACAAAGGAATAGATTTATTTACCACTGCAGGTTTTGGACTAAGTTACAGGGTTCAAAAACGGTTGAATGGGAATGTTGAGTTTTTATTCTTTAAACGAAATCTTACAAGCCCTAATTTTGACATGTATAATGATAGATGGTTTGTAAAGATGATCAAATCGTTGTCTGTGAGCTTCAACTATAACTTCAATTAAGGTTTTATCCTCACTATGGCGCAAGCATTCTCTTGTGTCTTGGTAGCCTGTTGTTATTTACCCAAACCGCAAGATAAACGCGGTGCCCATGCCTTCCACAGATTGTACTTGAATGGTGCCGCGGTGCAGTAAGACAATCTGTTTGCATAAGCTCAGGCCAATACCGCTCCCCGTCTTTTTGGTGGTGAAGAACGGAATGAAAATCTTCTCCTGCACTTCTTCAGACATGCCATTGCCGTTGTCGGTGAGCTTAATGATCACTTTCTTTTCTGGGTTGGCGTAGCCGGTGAGCGTGATGGTGGGCTGGGGCTTTTCTTTCACAGCTTCCATGGCGTTCATGACCAGGTTAATGAGTACCTGATCCAACAGGTTCGGATCGGCTTGAAGCGTGAGGGAAGTATCTTTTAAATCTACTTTGAAGGTAATGCCGCGCTGGGCCAAGGTAGGTTCCAGCAGCCGCTGCAGATTAGAGAAAAGGTCCTTGAGCAACACCTTCTCTAAGTGCAGGGTGGTGATTTTGCTCAGGTTGCGGTACGTCTCCGCGAACTTCAACAAACCCAGACTGCGGTGCTTTATAGTAGTGATGCCTTCTTCCAGATCTTCTAAATCATGAGCGGTGGCACCATTGGTTTTAGTGTCCTGCAAGCGGTTTTTGAGGGTGTTTGCCAAAGAGGAGATAGGCGCGATAGAGTTCATGATTTCATGCGTCATCACATTCAACAGTTTCTGCCAGGCTTCGGCCTCATTTTCATCCAAGGCCTCATGCACGTTCTGGAACGCCACCAGTTTATACCGTGCACCTTCGTTCTGAAAAGACGTGGCAGACAAGAGCATCTTCACATCTCCTTTCTCCAGACTTACTGTTTTGGCCACAGCTATCTTGGTCTGACCAGGTTGCAGTCCATAAACTGCTTCATAAAAGTTCTGGTCGCGCTTGGCCAGGGAATGAATGGTTTTGAGGTAAGGAATATGCAGTTGTTTCTTGAAGGACTCGTTCATCATCAAGACCTCGCCGGTGTCCAAATCATACGACAGAATGCCTGTCTCTACCAACTCCAACACCTTCTGCAGATACTGGTGCTGGGTTTCTTTTTCGCGGTTGATGGTCATGAAAGTAGAGTTGATTTCATTGTAGCCTTTGCGCAGTTGCTGTAACTGCACGGGCGCCTGCTTCTCACTGAAATACCTGGAGAAGTCACGGTAATGGACGGCTTCTAGAAACAGCTTCAGCTCTTCCTGGGCCTGCTTTAGAAAGTGTACCAGTTCATGTACCTGGTAGGCAATTAATGGTACCAAAAACACCAGCAACTCCGACCAGCCTTTCAAAACCACTGGCACGGGAAGGCTGAGCGTAACCAGCAATAACGCCACGCGCAAAAGTAACCGCCCTTCAAAATTCTTAAATGTCATACTTGCCTAAGCGTCTGTAGAGCGAAGTTCTAGTAATGCCCAGTTCTTTGGCGGCTTTGGTGAGCACGCCGTTGTGCTTTTCCAGCACCCGAATAATGGTGGCTTTT
Organism: Nibribacter ruber; assembly: GCF_009913235.1. Lineage (NCBI taxonomy): Bacteria > Pseudomonadati > Bacteroidota > Cytophagia > Cytophagales > Hymenobacteraceae > Nibribacter > Nibribacter ruber. The sequence continues at coordinate 111,833 of NZ_CP047897.1, forward strand.
TCTATTTCTTCCAAGTTGGTTTCGGTGGCAGCTTTTTCTTCCATCAAGCCAGATTCAATAGGGGAGAAGAGTATGTCTTTGGCTTCCAGCACGGGGCCGTCGGCCATAATCACGGCGCGTTCAATGGCATACTGCAACTCCCGCACGTTCCCCGGAAAATGGTAGCTTTTCAATTTGTCCAGCGCCGCCTTGGAAAGATCAGGCGTGGTCTTGAAATACTTATTGGCGTAGAATTCGGCGAAGTGCTTTGCCAGCAATACAATGTCATTGCCGCGCTTACGCAAAGGCGGCACCACAATCTCCACGGTATTAATGCGGTAGATTAAGTCTTTCCTAAAACGGGCTTCGCTGGCCAATTGCGCCAAAGAAACGTTGGTGGCGCAGAGCAGGCGCACGTCAATGTTAATCGGATCATTGGTGCCTAGCCGTATGATTTGTCGGTTCTGCAGCACGCTCAGTAATTTAGACTGTTGCTGCAAAGAGATGTTGCCAATCTCATCCAAGAAGATGGTACCCGTATGCGCGGCCTCAAATCGACCCGCGCGATCATCCTGGGCATCGGTAAACGCTCCTTTCTTGTGCCCGAACAGTTCACTCTCAAACAAGGACTCGGTCAAGGCTCCCACGTCTACTTTCACAAACGGCTTATCGGCGCGCAGGGAATGTTGGTGGATGGCTTTCGCGATGAGTTCTTTACCGGTTCCGTTTTCACCGAGGATGAGAATGTTGGCATCGGTAGGCGCTACTTTCTTTATCTTATAGAAGATGTCCTGCATGGCTTCAGATTCACCCAACAGTTCAGAACTGATGACCTCTGGGCCTTTTATAGTAATAGAAGAAGCCGAACCTGATTTGTTGCTGATGCTATCCTGAATGGTCTGTAACAGCTTGTCATTGAGCCAAGGCTTGACCACAAAATCAAAGGCGCCTTCTTTAAGCGACCGAATGGCCAGGTCAATCTCGCCGTAGGCGGTAATCATAATGACGGCCGCCTCACTGCCTAAGTGCTTTATCTTCTTTAGCCAGTACAGCCCCTCATTGCCCGTATTGATGGAAGAGACAAAATTCATGTCTAGCAAGATGGCGTCAAAGGTGTGCTGTCTCAACAGGGCCGTCAGGTTCTCGGGGTTTTTCTCCGTGATAATTTCCTTGACCATGGGGCGCAGGAGTAACTTGACCGCCGTCAATACATCTGGATCATCGTCCACCACCAAAACAGAAGCCTTCTTCAATTGCATAATCTTACTAGCTATACCTTACAAGAAACTACAATTATGCCATTGTTACAATACGCTGATTTAGAGCCTTAATCTGAAAAGGAGATGTTCATACGCGTGCGATTTCGCACACATGAGGCGCGAAAATGCACGCGCCTGCTTTATAGTTTCTGGGTAAAACGCTGAAAATAAGCGATAATCAGTTTTGGCACTAGGTGTGCGTATAGTTGGGCAGAACCACAAACCAGCAATGGCTTTTTAGGGCCCATTGGTTATGTTCACTTGGTCGTTGACGTTTAAAAGGACAGCCTAAATCAAAAGAAACGATGTTCAAGAACTACTTTAAAGTAGCGTACAGAGGCCTTATCCGGCACAAGGGGTTTAGCATCACCAACATTGCCGGTCTGGCGCTGGGCTTAACCGCCTGCTTGCTCATTGGTCTGTTTGTGTATGATGAGCTGCAGTACGATACCTTCGTGCCCGAAGGTGACCGCGTGTACCGCGTTTACAATTATGCCAACCTGGAAGAGACTAATGACCAGATTGCCCCCGTGCCGCCCATGTTTGGTACTACGCTCAAAGAAAGCTTTCCGGAGGTAGAAACCAGCTTGCGTATTCTCATGCAACCCTGGGATGGCCAGACGCTGGTAGAGAATGGCAACAAACGGATTTATGAAAAAGGAGGCTTGGACGCAGACCCTACGTTCTTTGAAGTCTTTCCGCATACGTTTATCAGCGGTTCCCCAGAGAAAGCCCTAGATGACCCGTATTCGGTAGTCATTTCAGATAAGTTTGCTGAGAAAGTGTTTGGCACTACCAATGCGGCTGGCAAGCGGGTGATAATTGACAAGGAGACGTTCTTGGTGAAAGGCGTTTTTGAAAGCAATCCCAAGTTTCATTTACCCATCAACTTCATCAGGTCGCTTAAAAGATTTGGCTTCAACTCAGAGCGTATGAGCAGCTGGGGCTGGCAACAATTCTATACTTACATCAAGCTGAAAAAAGGAGCCAGCCCAGATGCCTTGCTAGCTAAGTTTAGGGCAGTGACCATAAAGCAGATAGACGACGAGTCCAACAAGCCACATGACTATTTGCCCTATTTCCAGCCCTTGCAGCAGGTCCATTTGTATTCGGCATCCTTCAAGTTTGACCAAGTCCTACGGGGCAACATCACCTATGTGAAGGCCTTGAGCATCATTGCCGTCTTCATCTTGCTCATTGCCTGCTTTAACTTCGTGAACCTGGCCACGGCCAAGTCTCTGCAACGAGCCAAAGAAGTGGGCGTGCGCAAAACCATTGGCGCCAGCCGCTCTCAGTTGATGTTCCAGTTCCTGGCCGAGACGCTTTTGATTACCCTTATCAGTGTGATAATAGCTGCCGCTCTTACCTCCTTGTTTCTGCCAGCGCTCAATGACTTCACAGAAAAAGAAATGACCTTCAATGTATTCACCAGCCCTACGTTGATGCTGATTCTTCTAGTGTTAGTGATAGTAGTAGGCGTGTTGGCGGGTCTGTATCCGGCCATTATATTGTCGGGATTTAAGCCGGTCAATGTCTTGAAGGGCGCAGTGGTGAGCGATGGCGGGCCCGGAAAGATTCCGTGGTTGCGCCATGGGTTGATTGTCTTGCAGTTCTCACTTTCCATTTTCTTAATTATTTGTGCACTGGTGGTATACCAACAGGTGAGCTACTTGCACAACAAGGACTTAGGTTTTAACAAAGACCAAATCATGTTCTTCCCGATGCGCGGTGACAACATGTATAAGAATTATGAAACCTTTAAAAACGAACTGACCCAATCACCGGCCGTAGCGAGCGCCTCCATTGGTTATGGCTTCCCTGGTGATGCCACTGCCGGCGACGGTATTGAAGTCATCAAAGACGGGCAGCGGGAGTACCACGGCGTTTCCCAATTGATGGTAGACCATGACTACATCAAAACGCTGGGACTGAAACTAGTGGCTGGTAGAGGCTTCTCTAAAGACATGCCCACTGATAAGGACCAGGCATATATGTTGAATGAAACCGCTGTGAAGGAGTTGGGATTAGGCACGCCTGAAAAGGCGCTAGGTCAGAAGTTGGAATGGAAAATGTGGACCGATGGAAAGGACACCATTAAAAAAGGCACCGTGATTGGCGTAGTGAAAGACTTCCACTTCAAAAGCCTATTTGACAAGATGGACCCAACCGTATTGCAGATTTTCCCGGGAGCCAACTGGAAGGTAGCCGTAAAGCTGAAAGGAGACAACGTGACGGCAGGCATTAACCACGTCAAGTCTGTTTGGAACCAGTTCTCTCCAGAATATCCTATTGAGTACAAATTCATGGATGACAATTTTGCCGCCATGTACAAAGCCGAGGACAAGCTCAAGTCTCTGCTCTGGATTTTCACGGGCATGGCCATTTTTGTGGGTTGTCTGGGATTGTTCGGGTTGGCGGCGTACGCGGCCGAGCGGCGCAAGAAAGAGATTGGCATTAGAAAGATTCTGGGCGCCGAGTCCTCTTCTATTGTCACCCTGTTGGCCAAAGACTTTTTGAAGCTGGTGTTGATTGCCGCGGTGTTCGCGTTCCCGGTGGCCTGGTACGCCATGAGCGTCTGGTTGAAGGACTTCGCCTACCGCATTGACATTCCTATCTGGGTATTCTTCGTGGCTGGTATTCTGGCCTGTGTGGTGGCCTTTGTGACGGTTAGCTTCCAAGCCCTTAAGGCGGCCACGGCCAATCCGGTCAAGAACCTGCGCATGGATTGAGGATGAGCGTCGTTTTTGGCCTGTTTTCCGGAAAACAGGCCAAAAACGACGTCTCCAATAGTAGCTGGAGTTTTTTTGCTTAAGCCGCTTGCTTTTCAACTCCGTAAAACCTGCTATAGTAGTGAGTAACAGTTCTTACCAAACAAATGGACTATGGCAAAGGAAAGCAGAATCTTGAAAGCATTGTATACCTTGGCAACCGGCCACGGGAATCCTTTAGAGGCTAGAATCAATCCGGTTGAAATCTCTAAGCAGACGCCCGGTTTGTCACTGGGTGAGGTGGAGCAGGAAATCAGGGATTTAGACCTGAAGAAGTGGGTGGTGATGGAGCGGTCAGATACCCTGGATATGTACTGCCGGTTTACGCCATTGGGTTTGCAGGAAGCAGAGAAATATGCCAGCTGAAACTTCTTGTTCTTCGTTTTTGGCTTGTTTTCTGGAAAATAGGCCAAAAACGAAGAATTTATTCTTGCGTTTGGGCAGTGCTGTTGAAATTCTCTAACGGCAGTTCCAGCTCCTGGCCAGTCATCACAAAGAAGAAGTTCTGCAGTTGATGCACATATTCTACCGGCGCACTGGTGGCAATGTACCCACCGTTGAACACAATCTCATTGTACTCGGGGTCCAGGGCCCACTGGCTTAGCTCTGGGAACGTGAATTCATGCTCCAGGTCATTGTAGGTGGCACCGGTAAGCCATTCTGGGGTAAGCGGAATAGGCGCGAAGGACACGGGTTGGCCAGACAGGAGGGCAATCAGGCGGGGCGCGTCAATCGCCACGGGCCTGCCAGCCTCCAAAACCAGATTTCCTAACCGTACTTCGTTCGCAAACATTCTGCAATATAAGGGTATTCTCCTTTTGACAAAGGAAACCGCCCAGCCACATGGCCGAGGCGTATTTTACCTAACCTAGATACCACTCACATTATTGTATATCCTGCTGGTTCCTGAAAATAATTTAGCCATCCAAGAAAAGTAACCTGCACCCTGAAAATCAAGGATTTCTTATAAGCCAAATACATATATAACATACTGCTTTTACTTGCAAAACAACCTTTACTAATTTTAAACCATGAATTTTTGCCTGAAACTGCAACTTTAAGCTCCCTAAAAATTTTTTAAATAAATTTCAATTTTCGGGCCTGACCGTGCAACTGTTGTGCCTCGGTTTAGTCCTTAGAATATACTTTCAAACTAACCTAACCTCTACACTTCAAACACATTTCCTATGAAAAAAAGAGCCCGCATTTTGCTGGGCCTGCTATGCTTTTGCCTATTCTTTCTGGGGCAAGCACAGGCTCAAGGCACCTCCCAGGCGCCCATTGCATCCGCTCAAAGCAGTCCCGGGAAAATCTCCGGAACGCTCACCGATTCCCTCACCCAGGCTCCTCTGGAATTTGTCACGGTGGCCTTGCTCAAGAAGGGCACCACGCAATCTATGGGCGGGACTATAACTGATGCGAAAGGCCAGTATGCTTTCAACGGGTTGCCGGCAGGAGACTACTCTTTAACCTTTAGCTTCATAGGCTTTCAAACCAAAACGGTATCTACAGTAAGTATCACCGCAGAAAAACCTGACGTAAGAGTAGGCAACGTCCGGTTGGCTTCTTCTTCCAAACAATTGAAAGAGGTGAAGGTAGAGGCATTGCGTCCCACCATCACGCAGGAGGCCGACAAGATTGTGGTGAGCATTGAAGGTACGGCGCTGGCCGCGGGTAGAACCGCTTATGATGTATTGGCCAAATCGCCGGGGGTGTTTGTAGACCAGGACGGTAACATTCAGTTGAACGGCAGGGGCGGAGTGACTGTAATGATGGACGGTAAGCTGACGTACTTATCGCCTTCTGATTTACGGACGGTGCTAGAGGGCATGTCTGCTGAGAATATCAAAAACATTGAAATCATTGCCAACCCAACCTCTAAGTTTGACGCAGAGGGCACGGCCGGTATTCTCAACATCAACCTGAAGAAGAATGAGATACAGGGGCTGAACGGAAGCGTGTACGGCACCTACAATACCAATTTCAAACAGCATGGTTACTCTACGGGCGGTAACATCAACTTCAAAACCGGCAAGTGGAATTCCTTCGCCAGCATAGACCAGATGCAACGGATTGGTAACCGCGAAGGAACGTTTGAGCGCGTGTATGACGCCGAAGGTGGCAAAATCTACTTTGACCAGACCGCCAACGGCAAGCACAAGAACCAGGGTCCGCCCACCTTCAGAATTGGCACCGACTACAGCATCAATGACAAGCACAGCGTGGGTGCTTTGACCAGTTTTAACCAGAACACGGTGTGGGTGGATTTTATCACCGACTCGTACATGGGCTTAGACCGCCAAAACCCGGAGACGTTTATCAACGCCAATAACTTTTTGACCAACCGGTTCAGGAGCTCTACCAACAATGTGCATTATCAGGGAAAGTTAGACACGGTGGGCACCACGCTTTCGGCAGATTTTGACTTTGTGAAAATCTCTAACGCTGGTTCCTCCAACTTCTACAATTACTACACGGATTTAACCGAAGCAAGCCGTCCTACGGTCCAAGATTTCCTGTTTGCAGATACAGACAATGGGTTTGACATTTACTCCGGGAAGATTGATTTTGTCAAGCCTTTAAACAAAATAAGCAAGTTTGAGCTGGGCGCGAAAGCCAGCCGCGTAGTGTCTGACAATGACTCTAGGTTTTACTTCAACAACAACGGATTGGTCTTAGACCCTAACAGAACCAACCACTTTATCTATGATGAAAACATTTACGCAGGATATGTGACCTACAGCACCAAATTTGGCGATAGGTTTCAAGTGCAGGCAGGGTTAAGAGGCGAGAAGAACGAGTCTACCGGTGAGTCACCTACCATGAATCAGGTAAACAAGAGAAGCTACTTTAACCTATTCCCAACCTTGTTTGTGCAACAGAAAGTTAGTGAGAACTACCAGATTGGCTACAACTACAGCCGTCGCATCCAGCGCCCCAACTACGGCAACCTGAACCCGTTCATCAGCTACCGCGACCCCTACACCTATACCACCGGTAACCCACAATTGCGACCGCAGTACACCCATGCAGTAGGCATTACGCAGACCTTCCGAAAAGACTACATCTTGACGCTCAACTACCAGTACGTGAAGGACGTGATGTCTGAGCTGCCTTACCTGGATGTAGAGAACGCCACCACCATCTATACCACCGGCAACGTGGATGATTTGCAGAACGTGAGCATGACGGCCATCACGCCCATTAAAATCATGAAGAACTGGGATACTAACAATACGCTCACGCTGTCCTACAATGAGTACACCTTCCTCACCAACACAGACGGTCAGTTGAACTCTGATAACAACAACCAGCGTGTGGTCAACTCTCAGTTTCTGTACATGCTCCAGTCAAGCCACAACATTCTGCTACCCATGGGTATTCAACTGGAAGTGAACGCCGCGGGCCGTGGGCCAGGAGTTTCGGGCTTGTACAAAGTAGGCGCCATGTGGTGGGTACATGCCGGGCTTAAGAAGAGCTTCCTGGACAAGAAACTTGACTTGAGCGTAAACGTGAACGACATCTTCAGAAGCTACCGCCTGCGCTTTGACACGACCATTGGCCAGAACATCAACAACTTTGACCAGTACCTGTATCAGAGAACGTTGGGCGTGACGCTTCGCTACAAGTTCAGCAAAGGACAGAAGGTGGAGCAACGCAAAACCAACAGCCTAGACGAGCTGAACAGAACCTAGACATGATTTTGGTTTTATGGGAAAGGCGTCCTTCATTTTTGGCCTGTTTTCTAGGAAATAGGCTAAAACTAGAGGGACGCTTTTTTTTTGTGTGGGTAGGGCAAACTATTACAACTAGTCGCCTTTAAGAAGTTGGTTTTAGTACTTTTTTTGTTGACAGTACTACTGCTGATTGTTTTTAATGTAGGACTTTATGGGAATGTCTAAGTTACGTTCAATCCACTTTCCATACTCTTCCTCCTCCTTATCTTTGTCATTTGTTGAAAGCGTACTTTGAGAATACCACTCATTCCACGGTGAAACAGAATTAATTGTGTCGTTGTCTAATTTAATATCATACAGGCCCATCTGATATCCTCCTCTGGAGAAAACCAAAAATCTGTTATCCTTAAGTTCAATGCTGGGATTTGAAGTGAAGAGGCTAGCTTCATCATAATTATATAAAACAGTCCTGCTTCTTATCCAGTTATCATCACGGTCAGAAATCCCATCTTTGAAACTCCATTTGATAGGTAACTCCTCTGGATTAATTCCTTTCTCCAGCTTTAAAACATAAAAACCAGGGTCACCAATGCCTACATCTGAATAAAGGCAGTAATTAAATTTCCCATCCGGTGATTCTAGGTGTTGGTAGTAATCAAGATAATCAACGGTGCATCCTGAGGAAGTTAGACCAAATATTAAAAAGCTTAAAATTTGAAAAAGGCGGTTAATCATGATAGGATGACGAAGTGAACTTTACTTACCAATCAAATATATACTAATTAACCGTTTTACTCGTCAACGTCCCCACCTTCGGAAGAATCTGAATCACGAAGCGTCTGTCCCGCACGTCACCTGTTCTTCCTGCGCCTTCAAAGCCACTGCCCGAAGCGATAAGTTCAATGCGGTCTTTGGGGAACCGGATGCCAGCGCTTCGCCAGAATTGGAGCAAGGCCAGGGCGCGTTTATAGCTCAGTTCTAAAGCGTATTCGCGTTGGGTGGCATTTCTGGGGTCGCCTTGCGGGAAGGAGGCGGCCCGGCCGTCTATCACAATCAGGTATTTCACGTCCGCTCCTTTCACAGAATTGAGTACACTGCTGAGCTCTTCGCCGGCGCGGCGCAAAGGCATTAAGGAGCGTTGCGGAATGGTGGCACTGCTTTGGGCGAACAACACGTCTACCAACAGCTCATGCCGTTTGTAGCGCTCATTATACTGAAAGTAACGGCTGTCCAGACGGGAGAGGGCCTCCTTGATTTCGTCTAGCTTGCGCTTTTCCTGCACCTCTACCTTGAGCTGGGCAATGTTGCGCCGGTTCTCAGAGTCTTTGTCGGTAAACATCTTAAAACTGAGCACAAACAACACCAGCATAATGAGGAAGAGCACCGTCATGAGGTCCACGTAGCTGGGCCAGAAAAAGTCTTTGTTTTCCTTGTTCATGGTAGGTTACGGCCTGCGTCTGTTTATCTGTCCCTTCCCGAAGATTTTGCCCATGGCGGCTTTGATTGGACCAGGCTCCAGCGTGCGCTCTACGTTGTCATTTAAAACCGCCAACTGTTGTAATAAGGCTTGCTGTACCTGGGTATCAGTTTCCAGTTTGCGCAACAAAGCGTCATTGGTCTGTTTGATTTCCTGGGCCAATTCTGCCTGTTGTTTGTTGAGTGTATCCTGCTGGCTGTTGAGGTTCTGGAACGGTTGCATGTACTCCAAAATGCGCTGGTACAAATTGTCCTCATTCAAGCGTCTGAAATGCTCCTGCCATTTCTCATACGCATTCTGGGCATCGCGTTCCTGGTGTTGCAAACGGGCCTGCATGAGGTCAGTTAAGCGTAGCGAAGCTTTGTCAAAATATTGCTCAGTGCGGTTGGCAATGTTGTCCAGTTCCTCCTCGTGCTTAGAGAAGAAATTCACCTGGCGTCTAATAGATTCATCATGCTGTTGCAAATAACCAGGCAAGCGGTCGAAGCCCTCTTGCAAAGAGGTCAATCTGCCTAACACTTGGGAAATGTTCTGTGTCAATTCCCCGCCCTTGCGCACCGATTCATTCAAAGCCTCCTGGTACTGCAGGAAGTTCATGAACAGGCGCTCGCTTTCCTTGATTTTATCAAATACCTGCAGGTTGGCGTTGGCCATCTGCGTGAAGCCAATCTCGTCCAAACGTTGAATGAATTCTTTCTGAGTGCTGATGTTGTCGGTGAGCGTTTCCACAATGGGCCGAAAGCCCAGAATCTTGTCCAAAAAGTCTTTATTAAAGGAATCCAGCACCGATTTCAAGTTGCCCAGACTGGCAGCCATGTCTGAGTTAAGCTTAGGCAACAGGTGAGTTTGCAGGAAGGTGTAGTACTCATTTTTGTTTCTATCCCGTAGGCTACGGGCGTTTTTAAGGGCATTATTGCCCATCATAGTCAAGAGCAAACCACAGAAACTTCCGGCCATGGCAATGAGCACCCCAAACAGGAACGAGGGAATGTTCTGGTCTGTGATAAACGAAGACTCATCTACCGTAGAACTTCTCAGGCCCGTGTACACCAAGCTGGAAAGTCCGATGATGACCCCAGAGAAAGTACCCAGCAAACCCACATACAAAGGCGTAGAAATGCTGGACTGCACCTCTTCATCTAAAGAGTCTGAATACCGCTCGGCTACGTCTTTTAGAATGGTGAAATCTGCGGCGGCGCCTTTGTTCAGGCGCAGGTATTCATTGGTGCTTTTGAGTATCTTCTGGAAAACCGTGGACGGATTTTGCGCGTGAATCAGCTCTGTGGTTTCTGTTGATTTAGCCGAAGGTTTCTGGGCTAATTTATTGGCCTGAATATGCTCTTCTAAGAAGATGGTTCTCTGCTGAACGGCCTGTTTAAACTGCGCAATGGGAACGGTGTAGAAAGGATTGGCTTCATCCTGTGCAGATATGTGCAGTTCCTCAGAATCAACGGCCACAATGCGCTTTATGATAGGACTGCTGGGAGAGCCTTCCCGGAAATCCTTGCCATAGACCAACTGCTCCCAAAGCTGTTCCTGAGAGATAGAGGCTATTTTCTCTGGCACCGAGCCGTCCAAGGGCGCACGCTGAACCGACAGCCTGGACTCATCTGGGAAAAGGTCTTCTATGGTCTCAATTTTATTTTTGTTGGCTTTGTACACACGCCATTGGTAGCCAATGATGACCAGTACCAGAAGGGCTTCTAAGATAAATATTACTTCCATGGAAAGGAGGTTGGTTTGGGTAGTGCCACTGATGGAAGATAGCGGGATTGTTTGATTTTCTTGCTTCCGTTTTTAGGCTGTTTTCTGAAAACTAAGCCAAAAACGAATTCTCTAAATCAAAGATTACTCACAAATTCCAAAGTGCTATTCTTACCTTGTAAGGTAAGTGATTAAAAGTAGAACGGCAGAAAGCAAGAATCCGTTTTCGGGCTATTTCCTGGAAAACAGCCTGAAAACGGATTCAATGGTTCTAATCCAAAATGGCAGAGTTGGTTAAAAGAAAGGGCTTTCTAGCTGAAGTCAATGCGGGCCTTTTCCTGAATTTTCCAGCCACTGCCGGTTCTGGTCAAGACGCCATCGCCTTTCTGGACAATTCTGGTCACCATACGGTTAGAAGGCTTCTCAAAGTTGAAGGCGTTGTCCAGTCTGTCCATTCCTTGTGAAATAACAAAGGCGTGGTTGCCGGCCAGGTTGAAACGATATCTGGTTTGGGTACTGCCTTCCTGCGGGGTATCAATTTCCAAGTAGCTGTCAGAGTCGGGGCGCTTTTGCAGTTGGTGCGTTTTGATGACGCCGTCCTCCGGGATGATGGCAAACCTGATGGGAGATTCTGGCTCTTGAGCCGGTTGCTGGGGCTGGGACGATAATTCGTTCAACAAATCATCGCCTACCATGCCACCGCCTAGCATTGGGTTCTGCATAGCTCTGTTCTCCTCTGACTGCGGGTTCTGGTCTTGTGGGTTCATGCCGTCTCTTCTTCTAGGTTCGTTTCTGCGCTGTTGCGGTTGTTGCTGTTGTACGCGGGCAGGCTGTTGCCCCATGTCACCGTCTAGTGGTTGGGCTGGTTGCTGTCCTTGTTGCGGGTTGCGGGGCTGACGTCCTTCCTGTTGAGGCTGACGGGGCTCTCTAGGCGGTTTTTGCTGTTGTTGCGGAGCCTGGCCTTCTTGACGCGCTCTGGCTTCTTGCGGAGCCCGCTGAGGCTGTGGCTGGGCTTGCTTCGGCTGACGCTCCTGCGGTGGCTGTTGAGGTTGTGGAGCCTGTTGTCTGGCGTTTTGCTGAGGCTGTTGTTTCTGGCGTTGCTCTGGGGCCGGTTGCTGGCCTCTGGCAGGCTGGGCCTGTTGCGGTTGTTTGGGTTGGTTTCCACGCTCCAGACGGCTTTCCTGCTGTGGGTTTCTAGGGTTGTTCCGCTTGAAGTTGTTTTCCAGCCCCTTCAGGCCAGACTCCAGCTCGCGGTTTTTCTTTTCTAGTGAGCTGATTCTGTGCAAGAGTCCGCTCACTTTAAAGAAAGTGAAACCGGCTAGCAGAACCGCTACAATTGCTATGATGAGAGGTATAGTCATACCAAATGTTTTAATGGTTAGATGATACTAAAACCGCCGGTGCTTTTCTTGGGCACCAGCGGTTTTTTACAATTTATACAATGGCACCTACCTGCTGGTGGTACAGTTCTTTAGACAACAGGTACAGTGACTGCTTCAATGGCATAAAGAACATGGTCTCTGGGATGAGCTCACGGTCAGAAAGTCCGCGCAAAGTCTCTTCCAAGACCATGGTGTAGCTGTCCTGGATGTTGTTGCGCATGAAGTTGAGTACCCAGTGCGGGTCTACCTCTACGCCCATTGAGCGCATCAATGGAGCCACATCGGCGTCATCCAATAAGAGCGTCAAGCAGTTCATGACGTTGTCCAGTACCTCGGTTCTGAGGGTAGACGAAATCTGGCTCTTGTTCACCGACTTCATGGCATCTTCTCCGGCCACGGCACCGGTTGGGCGCATGATTGGAATGTCCGTCAAGTCAGAAAGGTTGGCGCCTTCCAGAGCCATGGCACCGCCGTTGGCCGTCACCTGCTTAGGATTGTCTACCAACACCAGCTTGAAGTTGCTAGGCGCTTCTTGCCCGGTCACTTTCTGGAAGATGGTTTTGGCATAGCGCTCCACGTTGGAGAAGTTGGTGCCCGCGGCCAAAAGCTTGATGTACAAACTTCCCTGGCCCGAGAAGCAGATGTAACGCGGAACCTGCGTGCCTAACAATTGGGTAAGCTGTGCCAGGTGGTACATCAAAGACCCGAAGTGCAGGTAGAACATCAACCGTAGCTGGCGCGCCTGCAACAACTGCGAGCTGTAGTTCAACTCACGGTCATAGCTAAACAGCAAACTGGTAATATCAGCGGACCCGAAATCTGGGTTGTCCAGCGCCGTCTCCAGGAACTTCTTGTATTCCTTACCTTCCTCAGACAACGGAATTTGCATGATATGCGACACGCCGTACTGCAACAAACCGTTGTCCTTGCTGGTCTTCACCGAGGCAAAACCATCGCCCCACAGGTCATTCCCGGCAAATCGGAAGGACGCACTGTGCGAAGGCTTGCGGTTGGTAAACAACAATACGTCGGTGGTACCACCGCCTATGTCTACGTTAATCAGGTTTTCATCCTGGCTAGGCACTACCACTCCGGTTCTGGATAGGAAGTAGAACGGAGCCACAGACTCTGTGATGCAGGCCGTGTTTCTTCCGTTTTTGAAGACGGTTTGGTATACACCGTCCCATACGTTCTGGAACATGTTGCGCGAGTAGTCATCAAAGCTCAATGGCGCAAACCACACCACTTTGGTGTTGGCCACGTTGCCATGGTTTAAGACCACTTTGTTCTTGATGAGCAACATAATCTCAGTGAAGAAGGCTTCAATCCGGCGCTTGCCAGTGTTGGATAGCGTCTCACTCCACTTCAGGTCGGTATGGTAGCTCTGCTTGTACTGGTCCTGGTGCGTACCTTCGGTGTTGATGGAGAACCCAATGTTAATGTTCCCGAACAGACTCGGAATCTGGTTCTCAAAGTCAATAGACTCACAGGTAGCCGTTCTGGTAGGGAAGGAGTAAAGCGACCCACCCGCCCCGATAATCAACGGAATAAACTCACGCTTCAGCAAGGTCTCTACCGCAAACAGACGCCCGAAACCACGCTTATGGAACCGCTGGTAATCTGTCAAAGATGCATCTTCTGATGGCTTGTTCAGCATCACCAACTGCAAGTCATTGGCCGTGATGGAGAACTCTTTCGGGGCTTGGTTAGAACCGGCCGTGTAGGCAATATGCGTGTTAGACGTCCCGAAGTCAATGGCGAAGGTGAAGCTCTGAATACCCTGGTGCATCTGCTGGAACTTAGGCACAATCAGCGCCTTGCCGGTCACGTCTACACCTTGGTGCGTCAGCTCGGCGTAGTCAAAGTGCGTGCCTCTGATTTCATAGTAAGTACTGCCCGCACTGCTGTTGCTTTTCTTGGTGCGTCTTTGGGACGTAGCAGACATGAAGCCTCCACCCGCGTCCAGTTGGCGTCCGCCAACATAGAAGTTCAAGGTGTGGTTTCTGTTCACCAACAGCGAGTCAATATCCTCATCAACCAGCATCACTTTGTAGAAGTCATTGTAGGTAGGCGCGTCCACAAACTTGTAGAACGGGAACACCCCAATGCCCACGCGTGATTTCAAGATGTGGCCTTTTTCTGGGATTATCTGGCCGTGTGCATCTCTGGAATTAAGCGGATTGTCATAGTAACTGCGTTCATATACTACTGGGCCATGCTCGGTAGGGATGGACAAGGTCACTCGCACGTGGTTCACGTCTACATAGAAGGTAAGGTGGTTGGCCAAATCCTCAGGCGTGAAGTAGTCAAAGTACGTGCTGGTGATAGGCAACAGGTAGTTAAATACTTTCTCCGTTACACCCGGTTGGTACAAGACGGTTCCGCTGTAAAAACGGTCTGTGTTCACCTCATAAGGCACCTGTACAATGGTCTCTTGCAAGAGGTCATTGATGGTGAGGTACGGGTAGTTAAACCCAACGCCCGGCAAAGAACGAGCAGGAATTTCTTTTTCGTCTGAGTAGCCTACCTGCGTATTGGTTGGCCAGGCCAGGTTGTTGACGTACTTCACGTGCGGGGCCAAACGCAAATCTGGCTTGAGCACGATAGGACGGTCTCCCTGGAACAGATTGTTGGTTGGGCGCAGGAACAAATCACTGCTGGTCACGGCGGTTTGGTCTTTCTTCACCAGGAAGTTCAAGTGACCCACGTGCACCGGGTTCTGCTGTAAATCCACCAACGGCAGGTAGTCATTGATGACCGCATTCTGGCCCATCACCCCAGACATAGAAATGCTCTTCAAAACCGCTTCGTCCAAGGCATTGTACACCGCCGGGAAAGCCTGAATATACGCCGGATTAGACACGAACAGCTTGTGCACGTACTCTTTAAAATCACGCTCGCGGTCATTTAGTGACACGAAGTTGTTGTCAAAGTACACGCCCACGTTTTGCGCTCTATTGATAGAAAGTGGTTGCACATTTGGAGACACAAACAGGAAGGTGAACGGTGAAGTACCACCCAACAACTGCATGTGCTTGTTGCCACGTCCATCAGTAGATTCCAGATAGAACAGGAACAAATCATCCACGCCTCTGAACTTGGAGTCGTTCATGAACAAGTCCAGCGTTCTGCCCAAAAGTTGGGTGTTGGGGTTGGATTGCATGGCGTGCAACTGCTGTTGCTTGTTCCAGCGTCTTATGACAATCTTGTTACCGCCCTGGGCGTAGCTTTGGTGGTTGTAGAGCAGTTCCCACAAGTCCCAGAAGTGGGTGACAAACTTATGGTAGATGCTGTTGGGGGTGCTAGAGACACCTTGCTTGACAAAGTCAAAGGCGGTCTCAAACAAGTGCATGCGCGCAAACGGCGTGGGGATGGAGGCCGTGATTTTCTGGGCTCTACCGCCGGCACCGTCGGTGATGTCCTTAATCTCCGTGCTGGTAATCTGGCTAGTTTTTGCCCAACCTTCTACGTTAGAACCGGTCTTATGAAGTCGAAGTACTTTCGGCATAAATCAATCTGTTTTTAAGGTGTTTTCAGAAAAAGAGGCCAAAAACGAATTTTGGGGGATGACCTCCTTTTCTTTCCTTTACTTATTTCTTCCTTCAGGAAGTGTTCTTTCTTTTTCGTCCCCCTTTGAAGGGGGTAGGGGGATGATTATTGCAAGGAGATTCTCCCCTTGAGTGGAGCGTAGAGGGGTGTTTACATTGCAAACTTTCTCTCCAATGATTACACCCCTAAAGTCCCCCTCAAGGGGACAATCTCTCCCCAAAAAGGGAAACTGGATGGCTTAAGAATACTTAAGCTTTTCTTCTACCAAATTATTGGTGGCAATCTCAAAGGCTTTGATGGTAGCTTTGAAGGCCTCGCGGTCTGAGATGGATTCTGAGGCACGGTTCAACTCTTTCACAAAAGCGCCTTGTGAGATGCCTTTGTTCAGGAAACCAGTCTCTACTTGCTTGTCAGAGACCATGCGGTTGAAGTCGGTCTCATGTAGGTGGAAGGCAGAGAAGGTGCGCTCCATCCGGCTGAGTTCTTTCAACCAAGCCTCGTAACCAATGTCTGGGCTGTTCAGGAACTTGTTCAGCTCTTTGAAGATAGGCTCATTGCGCATGGCACTGCTCAAGTCCACACCTTTGGCGTAGGCCGCTTGTGCGTCATCCGGCACATGGTTGGCGTAGTAGCGCGCGAAGTAATGGAAGCGAATCAATTGCTTGGCAATACGGTCTCTGGTCTCGGTGTCCAGGTGCGAGAACTGCACATTGTCCACGTCTTCGCGCAAGCCAAACTCATGGTAATGCGAGTTGCCGGTCAACTCATTGTCTGAGTAGTCCATAAAGTCAATGATGGACAACGCGCTCAAGAGTTCTACCAAGTGGGCGTCGTTTTTCTGACTTGCCCGGCCTGGGTTGTTCTCTAACGGACGGTCTGGCGTGTCACCCATATAA
The DNA here is from genome assembly GCF_009913235.1 of Nibribacter ruber. Taxonomy (NCBI): domain Bacteria; kingdom Pseudomonadati; phylum Bacteroidota; class Cytophagia; order Cytophagales; family Hymenobacteraceae; genus Nibribacter; species Nibribacter ruber. Next base: position 128,524 of record NZ_CP047897.1, read on the forward strand.
TAGGTAGCGTTCACCCCAGTCAGGTGGTTCTGGTAGTAAGACAGTGCATCCTTCGCCTTAGTGGTGAAGGTGTTGGAGTCAATGAAGTCGGCGTCTACGCCAGGGGCTGGTTGCTCCAAAGTAAAGTACGGCAATACTACCATGGCACCCGTCAACGCCGAGTTCAAGCTAGACGCGTTGGGTAAAGTTGAGTGCTGGTCTTTGAAGTTCTTCAGCAACAGCGGGAAGCCGGCCGCGCCGGTACCGCCAAAGATGGAGCTCACAAAGAAGATGCGGTCACCGGCCTGAAAGTTAGACGCAAAGAAGCGCATCTCAGGAGATTCAATAATCTCGTTCAAGACCACACTGCCCACGTTCGGACTTCCTCTAAAGCCCACATCAAGACTGTTATTCAAGTTTTCTGGCGTGAACAATAAGTCTACTAGCGCCTGGGAGTCAATGTCCAATTGGTTGTAGCCCACGTGGTCTTTGAACGGCTTGTTGATGCCCCCAAAGTCATACACAAACGAGTCTCTTACTTTAGAGGAGCCGTCACCGGAGATGCTGGAAAGCGTGCTGATGTTGGTATGGAAAAAACCTTCTTCGCGCTTGCCCAATTGGTCATGCAGGTGCTTGTAGGTTTTAAGCAGTTCTACTGTGCGGTTCATGTCCCCGTTCTGCGTGTCTGGGTCAATGATGATGGGCACAATCTTGTCACAGTTCTTGATTTTGACACCGGCGGCCATGAGCATCACCAACGAGCGAATCACTCGGGAGCCAGTACCGCCAATTCCGAATACAAAAAGTTTTGCCATAGTTATCTAGTGTGGGGCCATTTCATGGGAGTAGTCCAAGCCTGGACACTTCCTTTTTTAAGCAATAGGGAGAAAATGAAAAACAGGATTAAGCTGAGCACCGCGTTTACAAAGGCAAACGTGTAGGTGTAAGAATGAGTATCAATGCCAGCACCACTTACTTGAGAAATAGGAATGATGAACGCGATGATGGCATTGATGGCCAGAAAAATGTACCAGTGTCTTGGCTTGTAGAAACCAGTGCTCAAGGCGCGGTTCAAGACATAATAATAGAGCACTACCATGACCAGCGTGATGATGAACAGCATGAGACCGGTGTTGGGGAACACCACCTCGCGGTAATCATTGGTGAAACTGGCTGGCATGGGCCGGCCCAAGAAAAGCTCATACAGCCCGGAGAAGAAATTCTGAATCATCCTTAGTTGGTTTCTTTGTTAAACTTCATTGTTGCACTAAATACAAACTCACTTTTATCTCTATAGAGCGCCTGCACGCCGTCTATAATCTTATTGAACTGGTACGTTTTTCTGGGCGCCGATGCCGGATTGTTGTCATTGCCTGTAGACCACTGGCTAATCCAGGTGGGTACCGCTTGTGGTAAATTTAAAGTAATGGAACCGGTCTTGGCCGTCAATTGAGGCACCTTCACCCGCACAAAGTGGGTGAACTGAGACACGCCCGGTGCTGACTTGGTATCTTCATTGGCTACAAGGATGGTGCCAATAGACGCTTTGCCACCGGTTATGGCCAGCTTGAGGTTCTGCTTTAAGTAGTCTACAGCCTGCATGGTGGCCGGTAAACTACTCAAATCCAGCCCAATGGTGAACTCAACCGGCTCCTTATTTTCAGGTGCTAAATTTATGGTAGTACATGTTTCAGCGGTTCTGCTGGTGCAGTACACCACGCCCATGGGCTTGAAGGCATTTGCTTTTAAGACGGCTGAATACGGCACGCTGGCATACGAAAACCCGAAATACGCTTGCTGGGCCGGCAGGTTGCGCAATACTTTGTTGGTGAACGTCTGCACATCTGCTTGCTTGCCCACAATCCAGATGTAGAACGGAATTTCCTGACCCGATAGTGTCTGCTTCACTGCCGGCTTTTTAACTGCTGGGTAATAGTTACCATAGAACGGCGAAGCTTCCGCCAATACAGCTACTACCAGGTTTTGATGTTCGGCCTGTTTTAGACTGCTTCTAATGTCGGCGTCCAAAGACAGAAACTGGCCCGGGTTGTTGGGGTCTGGGCCATGGATGAAGTCAGAAACTACTACGCTCAAGGCTCCGCGCTTGGTGGAGTTGGTCAAGGCGGCCTGCAACATGTCCGGCAATGGAGTGCCCAATACATTGTCTTTGATACCGCTAACAATGGTCAGTTTTAAGGTGTTGTAAGAAACGCTGTCCAGCACGGGTGCGCCCTGGGCGTTTTGCTTGGCCAGGTAAAATCGCTTATCATCTACGTGCACGCCGTCCTGTACTTCAGAAATCAATTTGGTCAACCGGTTCTGGAAGGTAGTGGGCTCTTTGTCGGCGGCGGGAGGGGGCATAAAGCCTTTCATGCCGTTGGACACCTCCAGGTAAATGTCCACGTCTACTTTGGCGTTGGCCACCGGAGTAGGCGTTGGGGTTGTAGCGGTAGATTCTTTTGAATCACGGGTTGGGGCCTTTTCTGTAGTGGTGGTCTCCGTTTCTTCGCGGTCACTCTTTTTGGTAAAGCATCCGGAGATCATCAGCGCCAGCCCAAGGCAGAGCAGGGGAAACTTAGTGCCCAGAAGTGGTGCTTTATAGTATTTGCTGTTCATTTTCATGTGTACGTACTAAGATTCCTGAAGAAGGTTGACCATAGGTAGAACGCTAGGTTTAGACACTCTATTACCCAAGGTTTTATTTGTGCGCTTGTACCCTTAATTCTGAGTAGAATTCATTAACCCGCCTGTTCTACCAGATTTCGATTTTGGTCTGTTTTCCAGAAAACAGGCAGAAACTAGGTCTTTAACGGAAAATATACCTTAACGGCTATATACGCAGGAAGCTTTAAAAGATTCATGAATTGAAAGCAGGCTTCTGAAAATAACTGAATTGACCGTTGGTCACATTTTCTCTGGGATTCGTCACATTTAGTTTAGGATGCTTTCAAAGCTGGCTAACCTTGAACCACTTACCGCACAAACCCTCTGGCTCTTACGCCCAAGCCCCACTAAGGCAAGGTCTAGCCACCTGGGAGATTGAAGTGTCATGTTCATTTAACCATCTTAAAAAGTATTCTATGAAAAAGTTAGTACACTTAGCCGTCTCTGGCTTATTGGCCACCCACCAAGTGGTTGCCCAGGCCCCGCCCACCAAATCTGCTCCTACGGTAGTTTCTCCTTTAGCCACTGGCACCGCTCCCAAAGGAAGCAGTAAAATTGCCGGGTTAGTCTTGGACGAGGCTGGAAAGAAGCCTGTGGAGTTTGCCACTATCTCCTTAATGGATAAAGCCACCGGCAAAACGGTAGACGGCACCATATCAGATGACAAAGGAAGATTCACCTTGACACGGCTCGCCGCAGGACAGTATAAGCTGTTGGTCAGTTTTTTGGGCTATGAGAACAAGGTGATGGAAGACATTTCTTTGGGCAACAAAAACGAAGTAAACGTGGGTGCCATTTCCTTAAAATCAGATTCTAAAGTATTGCAAGAGGTGTCTGTGGTAGGAGAAAAGGATTTGGTGGAAGACAAAGTGGACCGCCTGGTGTACAACGCCGAAAAAGACATCACCAACGCCGGTACCTCAGCCAGCGAAGTCCTCAAGAAAGTGCCAGGTCTGACGGTAGACATGGATGGCAACGTGCAACTGCGCGGAAGCTCCAACATACGCGTGCTCATCAACAACAAACCATCGGCTATGATGGCTACCAGCGTGGCAGACGCCCTACGCCAGATTCCTGCAGATTTAATTAAGTCGGTGGAAGTGATTACCAGTCCATCGGCTAAGTATGACGCTGAGGGCACGGCGGGTATCATTAACATTATCACTAAAAAGAACAGCTTGCAGGGCGTGAACGGTGTGGTGAACGCCGGGTTGGGTAACCGCCTCAGCAACATGAATGGGATCCTCAATTACCGCAAAGGTAAGTTTGGCGTCAACGCCGCCGCTGGGCGTCAATGGCGCAATAGCCCCATGGCGAACACCAGAGAAACTCAGTACAAAGGTACCGAAGGCCTAGACCGCCTGACACAGGTCATGGATGGCAATCGCGAAGGCTTGTTCCAACTGTATCAGTTTGGTCTGGATTATGACCTAACGCCTAAAAGCAGTATCTCTGGAGGAATCCGGTTTCAAGGTGGGGAATTTACCTACAACACTACTCAAGCCTCAACGCAATACTTGACCAATGGCAATACCTTAGCCAATACCAGAATTAACAATACAGACTTTGATAACTCTAATTTTGATATTAACCTGGATTTTACCCAACAATTGGCTAAACCAGGGCAGGAGTTGAGTTTGCTGGGTTTGTTGAGCAGAAGCAACAGGCAGACCTATAACTTCACAGACATACAAAATGGGGACTGTCAACTGGAACAGCGAGAGCAAAACCTGAACGATGCTTACAATGAAGAGAAAACGTTTCAGGCAGATTACATGCATCCGTTCAAAAACAAGCATCTGCTGGAACTAGGGGCCAAGGCCATTCTGCGCTACGCCGAAAGTGATTACCAATTCCTGCTCGCCAATCCGGCAGATGCTCCATTTGCCCTAGTCCCAAGCCGCACGGATGTTTTCTCTTACAACCAGAACGTGGAAGCGGCCTATGCCACCTATGAGTTCAGCCTGAACAAAAAGTATACTTTTAAGATGGGCTCCCGGTATGAGATGACGCAGGTAGACGGGGATTTTGTCTCAACCAAGACCTCGGTTAAACAGAAATACGGCAACTTCATCCCCAGCTTGGCCATCTCCAGAAAACTCACCGAAAGCCAGACGGTCAAGTTCAACTACACCAAGCGCATCCAGCGTCCGCAGTTAGGCTACCTGAACCCGTTTGAGAACCGCACGGACACGTTCAACATTCAGGTAGGAAACCCTAATCTGCAAGCCGAGATTACGAATGCCTATGAACTGGGCTACAGTACTTTCTTTAAGAACGGCATCTCAGTGAACGCTTCACTCTACCTGCGCAAAACCGACAACTCTATCCAAGCCTTTGTAGTGCCTACGGCAGAAGGTGTCAACTACACTCGCTTCGGGAACACAGGGAAGAACAGTAGTTACGGCATGAGCTTTTTTGGCAACGCCAAATTCCTTAAAAGAGGAAATGTGAGCGGTAACGTCAACGTCTTCTACATTGACTTAGAAAGTACCTCTGCTGAATTGAACGCTTCTAACGCCAGCATGATGTACAACCTGAACCTGAACACCTCTTACGCTTTTGAAAATGGATTCAGTGCCCAAATGGCCGGTGAGTTCAACTCAAGGAGAGTGGCCTTGCAAGGAAAAGCCTCGGCCATGGCCAATTATTCCTTTGCCGTTAGAAAGGAGATTTTAAAGAAAAATGGAAGCATTGGCCTGAGCGTGGACAATCCTTTTAACGAGAAGCTTACACAGCGCAATTCATTTTCTACGCCCACCGTAGACCAAACGGGTACAACTTACCTCTACAACCGACAAGTGCGCGTGCTGGCCAGTTACAAATTCGGGAAGGCGACAGGCAAGGGTCAGCCTAAGAAAAAGAAGAAAATCAGCAATGATGACGCCAAGAACAGCAGTGACGAATAGAATGTCCTATCTAACATATTATCGATAGGTATCTTAATATTCCTTCTTATGGGATTCGTTTTTGGCCTGTTTTCTTAGAAACAGGCCAAAAACGAATCCCATAAGAATTATTCAAATAAGGAGGGCATCAGCCCAAAGACATCTCGTTTGAGTCACAATGGTTGATGTGATTACTAAATACATAAGTAGGAGTGCTTTGGCAATTCCTTTACTAGCCTTCAGAATTTTGAACTCCCCAGAGGTAAATGTCACTTTGTTTTTGGCTTGTTTTCTGTAAAATAGGCTAAAAACGAAAATAGGTAGTTTCGCTGTTGCGCTGGCTGTTGATAATTCCCATGAAGGGCGAAGAAGTTTGCCAGAACTCTACAAGATGAGATTGATGGGGAGTGTAATTAGGTATTTAGCCTTCCTTTTCCAGCTTTATTTGAAAGCTCATATTTCTTTTGCTCCCCATCCGTCACATAATTCAAGGGGTTCATCACTTTTAGTTTCAGGGCCGGTAAAAGGCGCTTATTCTTGTATAGGCTTATCTCAGAATTCTAAACCCTAGATGACCATGGCAGAAAATATATACCTTTCCATCCTTTCAAATAACACATCCGTGAAAGAAATCCTCAACGACAAAGAGCAGTTCAAAAAAATAGAGTTCTGGCTTATCACCATCTTGTTTGTGTTTGCCGGCTTTTCGCTGGCCACAGATTCTGGGCAGTATAACCAGGAGCTGTTTTTAAGGCACCTTACGCCCTTTGATTATTATGACAACTACTTCTTTCCCAACCTGATTGAGTACGCTTTGGTATATGTGACCTTTGTGTTCCTGAACTTTAAAGTGTTCCCCATTTTGGTGGGGGAAGAGAACAAGAAACAGCCTGTCCTTTACCTGGTGTTGGTGTTTCTGGCGCTGGGCTTTTGCTTGGGTGTTCTAGACACATATGCCCAGAATTACCTGTTCCATGCCTTTAAAACCGAAGACGAAGCCCTTGACAATTTCTTCCAGAAAAGTTACCTGCAAGCGGGTTGGTACATCTTTGTCTTTGCCTTGTATTACGCAATCAAACTGGCTGTTTTCTACCTGCTCAACAACTCAGAGGCCATCCAGTCAAAGTACCGCATTGTCACAAGAGACGGCCTGATTGGCATTGTGATTTGGATGGTGACCATGTTCCTGCTCATCATTGGACGCGCCGAAGGCGAGGCAATCATTGGCTGGGCCATTGTGGGACCTATCAGCGTGGTCTTGTTCTGCTATGCCTTCTACAAATTGATACCTGAGGCCTTAACCAAGAAAAGGAGATTTTTGAGTTACCTCATGGTAGCCGCCTTGTTTTCTTTTCTGTCCTTCTTTCCGGCCACAATCATAGGCATCGCCTTTAGCAATGGCGGCGACTTTGGATTGGCCGTGGGTCTGGTGTGTGGCTTTTTCCAGTTTTTGATTACGTTTCCGGTGGCGTATTTTCTGTACATGCGTCACTTGAAAAGCCAGGAGGAGGTGCATGGTTTGAAACGAGAATTAGGCAACTCTACCGCCAACCTTGACTTCCTTCGGTCACAAATCAACCCGCACTTCCTGTTCAATACCTTGAATACCTTGTACGGCACCGCCTTGCAGGAGAACAGCGACCGCACGGCACAGGGTATCCAGATGCTAGGCGACATGATGCGCTTTATGTTGCATGAAAACCACCAGCAGAAAATTCTCCTAGCCCGCGAAATGGAGTACCTGAACAACTACATTGCCCTGCAATCTTTGCGCACTTCTACCTCACCTGATATTACCATTCAGACCAACATTGAGGACGTGCTTTCTGAAAAATTCATAGCACCCATGCTGTTGATTCCTTTCGTGGAGAATGCTTTTAAGCACGGCATCAGTCTGCAAAACAAATCCTGGATACGGGTGAGCCTGCACTGTGACCAGAAGAAACTCTACTTTGACGTGTACAACAGCATTCACGCAAAGAGCGAGGTAGATCCAGAGAGAGACAAGTCGGGGGTGGGCCTGGAGAACGTAAGACAGCGGTTGAATTTGCTGTACCCTAAACGCCATGAACTCATCATCAGAGAAACGGCCAAAGAGTTTTTTGTGCACTTGACCCTGGACTTGTAATCTGGTGGTGCCTTGCGTAGCTTTAAGAAACAGATAGATCAGTAGCAGAAGAGCATGAGAGCAATTGCGGTAGATGATGAACCGATGGCCTTGGAAGTGGTAAGGTCTTTGGCCTCCAAAGTGCCGTACCTGGAGCTAGTGGCCACGTTCACAGACGCAATTAAGGCATTGGAATTCTTGCAAAAAGAGCCCATTGACCTGGTGTTTCTGGATATTAAAATGCCCGACATCACGGGCCTTGAGTTTGTGGCCAGCCTCCAGAAAAAGCCTTTAATCATCTTCACCACCGCCTACTCAGAGCACGCTGTCACCAGCTTTGAATTAGATGCGGTGGATTATCTCTTGAAGCCATTTTCCTTGTCCAGGTTTATCAAAGGCTGTAACAAGGCCTATGAACTGTACAACTTCCGGAATGCGCCAGAAGCCGCTGACCATGTATACATCAAGACGGGTTATGAGCAGGTAAAGGTGAGTTTTGACGAAATCCTGTATCTGGAGGCTACGGGTAATTACGTGACCTTCGCCATGGAAAAAGGAGCCAAGCACCTTTCCAGGAGTACCTTCGCGGAAGCCATTAATCTGCTGCCGCAAGAAAAGTTTGCCCGCGTGCATAGATCCTTTCTGGTAGCCTTAGACAAGATTGACAAAGTAGAGCGGCACCAAGTGACCATCCAGAACAAAGAAATACCATTGAGCGATGCCTACCGGCATGACCTGGCTGCGATTTTAGGGAGATAAACTTGCTTTTAAACAAGAATGCTGTTTTTAGCCTCTTTACTAGAAAGAGGCTAAAAACAGCATTCTTCATATTAACCGTTTGTTGGGCTATTTTATAGTGTATTCTAAAATATGGGTCACATTTCCGTAAGTAACCTTAGTAGGTAAATTCCTATCATTGTATTCATACTGCAAATCAATAGTCTTGCTACTTTGGTTTCCTCCTCCATATAAGTGGATTACTGCCTTTGTCATGTTGTTTGGACTAATGGGTTCACTAAAACTTACAAAACCTATTATAGTGTAACCATATAGAAAATTGATTGCCCCAAGTTTATAATATGGGTTCTTTTTATTATCATAGGTGAACGCAATATCAGAGGTCATCTCTTTTAATTCTCCGGTGTTAGTGATGGTGTAGCGTTCCTGTCTACTCACATTGCCCGCCTTGTCATAGGTAAGAAGATAGGCGGCGGCAGATCCATTCGTGCCAGAAGTCTCTGAAGTGTTTATGCGTGAAATCTGACCTTGAGCATTGTATTCAAACGTATAAAAGAGTGGCTCTGTGGGTCTGGTTGGATCGCTAATCAATACGTACTTGTGCTCTATACTAGTTAGTCTTGTATTGGCATCATAAGTGAAGCTATCTTTGTAATGGGCCCCATAGCCTTTCCCTTCTAATGCATTTGAAGTAAGAAGACCATTATTGTTGTAAATATGGGTGGTGGTATTGTCATAGTAGCCATTGGTGCTCTTTTCAGTGAACTGATAGAGAGCTCCCTTGTCATTGTAAGTAAAGTTGTAAGTAAAGGTGCCGTGTTGTGAATCTGTGTCCGTGACGGTGAGTTTGCTTAATTTGATTGTTTGGGTAGTTGCCTCGTCTTTATCATCTGAACAACCAGTAACTAAAACAAATGCGCTCAGACAAAGTAGTTTAAAGAGTTTTTTCATAAAGAAGCTTTAATAGATAAAGAAGAATAGACTTTAAATGGTATAAGCGTGCAAATAAAGCATAATGCTGGAATATGTCGTAATTCAGATGTTTAGGAATAGCTTATGGAAGGTCTATTGCCTCGTTTTTAGGCTATTTCCTAGAAAACAGGCCAAAAACGGCTGGGTAAAAATAAAAAGGCCGGCAAGAATTTCTTGCCGGCCTTTTTGCACTAGGAACAGTTTTGAATGACCTAGATTCTGGTGCTGTTGTCATTGTCCAGACCACCGTCTCTGTTACGGTTAGGGCTTAGTCTGTCGCGGTCCGCGTCCAGGCGGTCACGATCTGAGGTGTCATCCAATCTGTCCACGTCTACCTCAGTAGAGCGCACGGTTTCTTTGATGACTTCATCACGTTCTTCCACGTCTTTTTCCAGGGACACTTCCTCCACCACTCGGGCTTCTTTGTTGACTACGGGCACCTCGGCGTGCTCGGTCAGTTCAATTTCTCCTTCTTTAAACGAGTTGAGGTCGGCATCAGTGGCGGGGCGGTTCACAGGATTGCGTTCTACCACCACGCGTTCTTCGCGCAGGCGCACGTGCTCCTCAACGGGTTGCTCTACAATTCTGCTGCTCACATGCACACCGCCTTTTTCTACCTCGCGCTTTTCAATTTCCAGGTTCTCCTCAATGATGGGAATGGTCTTGTCGCCTTCTGCGCTAGGCGTACGGCGCTGTCTGAAAGCCTGGTCAGAATACAAGTCATTGTTGTAGTAGTCACGGTCACGGTCGTGGTCATGGTCTCCAGTGACGGCATCTGCCACGTTGTGGGCGGCACCTGTAACAGCGGCAGCGGCACCTGCGGCGGCGGCGCCAAGGCTGCCAAACACGTTTCTAACCGAGTCTTCCACCTCGCGGCCAAAGTGTCCCTTCTCATACGTAGGCAAGGCTCTGAACTGCTCCACAGTCACAGATGGAAGAATCACGTCATCGTCAGAATCATGCAACTGCGCCATGCCAATGGGCACTAACACGTCACGCGGTTCCAGGTCCAGTACGCTTCCTTCCAGGTCCACTACCATGTAGCGCACTTTGCGGGAGTTAGTGTCAAAAATGAGTTCTTCCACTTCCCCAATGGTTTGGCCTTGCTGGTTCTTAACGGTCCATCCTTTGATGTTGGGCTGTCCGTCTACAATTTCATAGTCACTGCCGCCTAACTCTTGTAGGTGGCTTTGTGGGTTAAAATAATCTCTTTCCATAGTAGTATAGGTTGAAGTACTGCGCACAGTACCGGTTTGAATTGATTGAAAAATGATAATGCTTGGGCAAGCCGCTACGACTTACGTACCACAATTTGCACCCGACGATTCTGCTGGCGTCCTTCGGCGGTAGCGTTGGTGGCTACCGGGTTAGCCTCACCCACGGGGTGCAAAGATACATGGTCTTTGGAAACGTTGCCGTTGTCCACCAACCAGGACTGCACGGCCTGGGTGCGCTCTTCGGCTAGTTCTTTGTTGTAACCGGCGCTTCCCTGGGCATCTGTGTAGCCATAGACACGCACATTGCCACCGCTAAAGCGTTTATTGATGGAAGCTGCCACCTGTTTCAGTTTATCAGCGGCCTGCGGTTGAATAGTGGCCTTGTCATTGTCAAAAAGAATGGTCTCATCCATGGTATACACGGCATAGTCATCATTGCCACGCACCTCAATGTCCTTGTCTGTGATTTCATCATAGGCGGCCACAGGGGCGTTCAGATCAAGACTGTTCCAGTCATCATCAGTGTCCATATCTGAGTCTGTGGTGGTGGCAGTGGTAGACTCTGTGGTGGTAGTGGTGGTTTCTACTTCATCCTCACGGTCACAGCCGCGCAGCAAGAAGAACAATAAGGCAATTCCTAGTAAGGCAAGTAGCAGCCAAAGCCACCAGGGCTTACTGCTTTTGGGTTGAACATCTAAATCAGCCATAGTTTTATTTTGTTTGGGTTAGGTTGGGAATTCCTGCCAAAACCCGTCTGACAGGAGGGGATAATAAAGGCGGCTACCGCTGGGCAGTAGCCGCCTTTCATAATCTATTGTGGTAGGTTAGATTTTAGTGGAACGGTCATTGTCCAAACCGCCGGTTCTGTTGCGGTCAGCATCCAGACGATCATTGTTCAAACGGTCTTTGTCCAAGCGGTCCCGGTCAGTGGTGTTCAGTTTGTCCACGTCTACCTCAGTAGAACGCACGGTGTCTCTGATGACCTCGTCGCGTTCTTCTACCTCTTTGCCTAAGGAGACTTCCTCCACCACGCGGGCGTTTTTGTTCACTACCGGAACTTCTTCACGTTCGCGCATCTCAATGTCGCCTTCCTTAAAGGAGTTGAAGTCTGCCTCGGTGGCTGGGCGGTCTACTGCATGGCGTTCTACGCGCACGTGCTCAGAGCGCAGACGCAGGTTTTCCTCTACCGGACGCTCTACAATTCTACTGCGCAAGCGGGCTCCGCCGGTTTCTACTTCGCGTTTGCCAACTTCCAGGTTTTCTTCAATGATGGGAATGGACGTGTTGCCGGTACGGGCATTGTCTGTCCAACCGCTTGACTTGAAGCCATACTCAGAGGCGCGCTGATCCATGTCCACTGATCCATACTGGTCCAGGATGCGGGCGGCGCTTTGTGCTTCCATGGGGTTCTGGGCATGCACGGTAACTACGCACTCACTGGTGCGGGCTACGCTAGAATATGCTCTGGCGGTGGTGTCATCATCTGAGAACAAGGACTTGAAGAAGCCAGAAATGCCGTCATTGTCTGTGGCGTCATGGGCCAGAGACTCATTGCGGGTATCTCCTAAATGGGAGTTAGAGGGCCCGGTGGTGCCTCTGCTGGTGCCCGTGGCGCCTTGTGTGCCATTGGATACATCTATGCGGTCATTGGAAATGCCTGAAGATTTCAACTCTTGTACTGCTCTTTGTGCTTCTGATGAGCTATCGAATACTCCTATTACTGTCTGTGCCATAGTTTTAAATTGAATTGACTGGTTAAAAATGAAACAAATAAAAAATTAGGAGCAGAAACCCGGGCTTACAAAGGCTCATTAGCCGAGTCTGGAGCGTCAGGGGAGATGCGCTCCACTCTGATCTCTTCCTTGCGCAGGTTCACCTGTTGTACATCATGGGTCTGCGTTATATTTTTAGTGATGTGTAGTTCTTCTACTACCATCAGGCGCTTCTGTACCACCATCACTTCTTGCACTATTGGAATAATCATGGTGTCGCCTTCATACCTGATGGGTGGCGGCGGCGTGTCTACATACTCATTCACGGGGACGCGCTGGATATCATGTTCTTCCTGCAGCAGGGGAATGTTAATGGGCACTTCTTGCTCGCTCACCACCTTGGTGATTCTCACGGCGCCTTTCTCCACCATTCTTTTCTCTACCTGCACCCGCTCCTCAATAACCGGAATGGTCATTGATTCTGGTCGGTGTTGGTGGGCCTGTGCATTCTGAAGGTTGTCTCGTTCCTGGAGAGATTCATTCTCATGATTTTCCATTTGATTCTATTTTTCTGTCCCTGTGGTAAACTAAACGACGGAGAAGCAAGGAGGTTGGTTAAAGAATGAAAAATAATTGTACTTTTTGGTTTTAGGCCAAAGTGGAGGATTCGCTTTCAGGCAAGATGGTTCTAAATAAAAACTAGGTTTACTTCTTATAGAATAAGAAATATGTGCGAAGGATTAAACGAATGGAAATAGGTATACGGGAAGATGAATATTAAAATATGTAGGTGGTGGTATATACTGATTTACCGGTGTAAGTGGAGATAAAATAAAAAAAACCTGCCTACCCATTGGGGACGGGTAGGCAGGTTTCAGAGGAGGGAAGGAATAATATACTTAAGAAGAACGATCAGAATCTTGGTCTAGGTGCTGGGGTGGAATGCTGACATCGCTTAGGTGTACCTCCGTTTTTTTGACGGTTTCATAGATGGTTTCTTCGTGCAATTCTACCTCTTTACCAATGACAATTTCTTCCACCACAAATGGCGTTTTATGAAGCGTTGGTACTTCTATGCGCTCCTTCAATTCAATGGTGCCTTCCTGAAAACTTGCCAGATCTTTCTCTGAGAAGGTAGTGTCAAATGCAATCTGTTTAGGATACGCCTGACCGGTCTTCGTCTGACTATTTTCCTGGTTAAAAGAAGCCGTAGATGCCTGGAGGTTTTGTTCCTGTTCTATTTGGATAGAGGGCTCTCCCGCGAAAACCCGTAGCACTTTTGTCTCCAGCTCTTGGTTCAATCTGCCTTTTTGATAGGAGGGTAGCGCCATCAGTTGGGAGGTGCTTACTTTAGAGAGCACTACCACTTTGGCGTTTTCCTGTACCTCTGTCATGCCCACCGGCACCAGCACCTGCCTTGGCTCCAGATGGCTTTGGTTGTCCTGCAAATCTAAGACGGCATAGCGCACTTTCCCAGCTGAGGCATCATAAAGCAATTCTTTCACCCGGCCCATGAACTGGTTTTGCAGGTCTATCACCTCCCAGCCCCTGATGTCGGGTGTGCCTTTGGCTACTTCATAATTGGATTCGCCCAGTTCCTGCAAATGATATTTTGAGTTTGAATATCCGCTGTTTTCCATACTGCACACGCTTAGGTCAATGAATGTCTAGGATTTGGTGTACGCGCCGGCGGTGGGTATGTTGATGATCAAAATGGATGGTGGGTAGAATTTAGGAAGAGCAAGGCGTTTTTGGGCTGTCTTCATTAAAATAGCCTAAAATCGACAAATGGACTTTTCTCAAGGGCAGGTAAGGAAAGATGAAATCAAACAAAGTCATTTAGTGTTATCTTCATGCAAAGAAATAGAGCGTTGATAGATGGATATGACTCAGGATGAATTTGATGTAAACTATGCAGATGCACTGGAGAATATTCTGGTAGGCTTGGCGCAACACTCAGACATTGACCCTCAAAAGTTCTTCCACCTGGCCTGCGTAATAGAAAACCTTCGGTTTTTTAGCCCGGTGCTGTACGGAGCTATCCAGCAGGCCAAGGAAGAAAGCCCATCTGAGTAGCGAATGGTCTTTTCCATTAAAGGCTGTTAGGAGGCCAGGCTTTCTGCTTGGTTAAAATCAAATTGTTGCAAAAACTGCCAGGGACCGTTTAGGTATTTGAAAAGCATTACACCGGTGGCCTTGGTGGTAAAGGGTTTGAACTCACCGTTTAGTTTGTGCAGAAGGGCCTTGGCTGCTTCAGGTGTTACCTTGTTTTGAACAGTGACATGCGGCCTTAGCTTTTGTTGGTCTTGCGCCGTCAACGCAGGGAGCCAGCGCTGCCGAAGTTGAGCGTGAAATGTTAGCAGAGTTTCACTTTCCAGTTTAAACGCCACGCCCCGGCCTAAGGGCAGTAATCCTGTCACTTCCAGTAAGAAAGGTTTCTGGCTTAGGCAAACCTCACGTACCGTTTCCATTATTTCTTTCTCTGGAATTGTAAGGTGGTGAAACAAGGTGAGGTGCGCGTGTAGGTAATTGCGTTCAGGTGGGAAATGCAGGGTTCTTAGCGCATTAAAATACGCCTGGGCCGCTGGGTCCAGGGAGAGGGTTAAAATGAGGGGCGTTTGTTCCATATACGTGTACTGGATTTCATCTATAAACGAAAAAGCCGCTCTAAGTTGGAGCGGCTTTTTCGTTTATAGATTTTTAATTGATGCGGAGGATGAGGGCGGTTGGGAATTTGATTTACCAACCTATGCCGTAGTCTTCGCCGTGGTTGCTGGAGCCTCCCCAGAAACTGCCGTGCGTCCAGTCAAAATAGATGGCGTTGATAGGGCCGCTGGTACGGTCGTCAAAGCTTAGGATGTAGCCCATCTTCTTGAGTTGTGCGCGTACCTCCTCTGGCGTAGTGTCATTCAATAAGATTTGGCCTGGCTTGGGTTTGCGGTCATCGGTTTTGGTGCCGCCCAGAGAAAGCCATAACTGGTTGGTGTTGAAGTTAGCTGCCTCAGAAGCCTGTTGCACCGTCATGCCAAACTCTGCCATGTTCAGGAAAAATTGCAGTAGGTTCTGATCCTGGGTATCGCCGCCCTGCACCGCGAAGGAAAGGAACGGCTTGCCGTCTTTTAGGGCCATGGAAGGGGTGAGGGTCACTCTGGGACGCTTGCCGGGTGCTACCACGTTGAAGGGGTTCAAAGAGGCATCCAATACAAAGCTTTGCATGCGTTGGCTCATGCCCACGCCAGTGTTGCCGGCAATGGTGGCCGGCAGCCAGCCGCCGCTGGGTGTAATGGACACCACCCAGCCTTCCTTGTCGGCGGCTTCTACGGTGGTGGTGCCCAGCCAGAGACGTTCCTGGTACTCGGCCAGCGAAGACTCGTTTCTGGTGTCATGCTTGGGCGCGAAGTTGCGTTTGGTGGTATCCATCTCATAGCCTCGTTCTTTCAGCAGCTTCAGATAGGGATTGGTCTTGCCTTCAAACGGATAAGGGTCTCCGGGACCGATGTTGGGATTGTTCTGGTCCATTTTGATGAGACTGGCGCGCTGTCTGGCATAGGCCTCGCTCAGCAATCCCTTCATGGGTTCTTCCGGGGCAAACCTGGAGTCGCCGTAGTAGAAATCGCGGTCCGCGAAGGAGAGGTTCATGGCCTGGTACAGCGTATGGATGTAGGGAGCGCTGTTGTAACCCATCTTTTTCAGGTCGAAATTCTCCAGGATGTTCAACGCTTGCAACAACACCGGGCCCTGTGTCCACTGCTGCAGTTTGTACACGTCAATGCCTTTGTAGTTGACAGAAAGCGGTTCCTCTTCCAGAGGTTTCCATCTGGCCAGATCCTGCAGGGTAATCAAGCCGCCCTGTTCCTGGGCGCCGCGCACAAATTCCTTCGCAATGTCTCCGGTATAAAAGCGGTCATAGGCGGCCATGATGGCGTCCTTGCGGCTCTTGCCTTTTTTAAGGGCGGCGCGCTCAGCCTCTACTAGTTTAGTGAGTGTTTGCAACAGGTCTTTCTGAACAAAGATTTCGCCGGCCTCTGGGGCTTCGCGCTTTTCACCTGGGTGAGTTAAAAACACCTTTTTGCTGTAGGGCCACTGCTTGATTTGTTCCTTGCCGCGCTCCATGCTGTTGGCAGTCTGCGCGTCTATGGGATAGCCGGCGGCCAGGTCCATGGCCGGGGCCAGCACCTGTTCCAAACTCATGGTACCGTAGTTAGCCAGCATGTGCATGAGGCCACCCGGCGTGCCGGGCGTAGTGGCGGCCAGCGGACCGTACTCCGGCGGAAAGTTATAGCCTTTGCTCTTGAAGAACTCAGGAGTGGCACCGGTTGGAGCCACGCCCATGGCATTCAAGGCAATGACTTTTTTAGTCTTGGGATTATAAATCAAGGCCTGCGTTTCGCCGCCCCAGCTCAGGACGTCCCACATGGTGCAGGTGGCTGCCAGCATGGCGCAGGCCGCATCTACCGCGTTTCCGCCTTTCTGGAAGGTCATGGCCCCAGCAGTGGCCGCAAGCGGTTTACCCGTAATGGCCATCCAGTTCTTGCCATGCAAAGGTGGTTTCTGGGTTTGTTGCGCCAAGACGCTTCCGGTAAGCAGCAGGCCTACCGCGAAGGAGAGAATATGTTTCATGGTTTTGTTAGGTAGAGAGTAGAGGGAGTGAGTCTGTTTTTAGACGAGGAAGATACAAAGCGTGCGGTTAGGAATTTCTACTTCGGGCAAAAGAAGATCCGGTTTCATTGTGTCTCCGACAAGTATGCTTCTGCCTTGCCAGACTCGGCGTATTCTTTGATAATCTGGTTTCTTTCCAGTAGCAGCCGTTTCATATACTTGGTGAGTACCAGATGATTGGCCAGAGTGCCTAAAATGCCCAGCGGAGAGGCAAAGGTGAATACATCTTTTACCAGGGTCCCGCCGCCTGGCCTGGGCGTGAAATGATGCTCATGCCTGAAACTCTTAAACGCGCCCTGCACCATTTCATCTACAAAAAAATGAGGTCTTTCAAAGGCGGTGATTTTACTGGTTAGGGTTTGCCAAAAGCCAAAATGTTGGGCGCGCCAGGTCACGGTTTCGCCTAATTGAAGAAGCCCAGAGGTTCTGCCGGCAATGGCGCGTTCACCCGTTTTCTGGGTGGAGAGTATATGCAGGTCAATACTTCGGGACAAATCAAAACAGACATCTGGCGGGGCTTCCATAAACGTCTCTAACTGTAGCGTAGGCATATGTATGGTGAAGTTGGTGAAGGTTCTGCCGTTCATCTGTAAAAGCAGATGAGTTCCTGCTGCCGTTTTTGGGCTATTTTCTGGAAAACAAGCCAAAAACGAAGTCCATGGTACGGCTGTGGTGTTTTAAATATACGCGCCTTTGTTGCCAATTTCTCGAGAGGATAGAGGGTTTATTTGACCGGGCAGTATGTGAGGTATTTGTACAAGATTGAAATAATTGCCACCTTTTACCTTTGGTAGAAATTCGCACTAAGTAGGAGCTTCCATTCTGGGTGGTGTGAAGTAGATTGTTCCTATTGAGAGCCATCACCATTCTTATAGTGTTTAGTGCCGGCCTTACGCTTCAAACAGACTCATCTTATGAACCTTTTGTCTAGAAAGATTGCCGTTTACCTGCTGTTTCTTTCCTGTTTTCTTTCTTGTACCTCCAGTGAGCAGGGCGTCTCCACCAAAGACCAGCAGATATGGAAAGAACAGGCCGCCAGAGTCACCATCATCAGAGATGATTTCGGGGTGCCGCACGTATATGGGAAATCTGACGCAGACGCCGTCTTTGGGTTGTTGTATGCTCAGTGCGAGGATGATTTTAACCGCGTGGAGCGCAACTACCTCTGGGCCATTGGCCGCTTAGCCGAAGTAGAGGGTGAGGAAATGCTCTACAGTGATCTGCGCGCGCGCCTGTACATGACCCAGGAAGAAGCCATGCAGCACTATGAGAAAAGCCCGGAATGGTTAAAAACGCTTTGCCGCGCCTTTGCAGATGGTGTCAACTACTACCTGTACACGCACCCCGAGGTGAAGCCCAAACTCCTGACTCACTTTGAGCCCTGGATGCCCATGTACTTCACCGAAGGCTCTATTGGCGGCGATATTGAAAGCATTTCAACGGCCCGGGTGAAAGCCTTTTATGAATCCAGGCAATCTCTGGGGTACAATCGCTCCGGCAACGGGTTGGTACAGCCGGGCCTGCTGGAAGAGCCCAAAGGCTCCAACGGTTTCGCTATTGCGGGTAAGCACACCGCCTCTGGTAATGCCATGCTGCTGATCAATCCGCATACGTCCTTTTTCTTCAGGGGAGAAGTGCACGCCGTGAGCGAGGAAGGCTTGAATGCCTACGGTGCCGTAACCTGGGGACAGTTTTTCATCTACCAGGGCTTTAATGAAAAAACCGGCTGGATGCACACCTCGGCGTACACAGACGTGATTGATGAATTTGAGGAAACCATTGTCAAAGAGAAAGACCAATACTTTTACAAATACGGCTCAGAGAAACGCCCTGTGGCCACGTCTAGCGTCACGCTTTCTTACAAAGTTGGGGATGAGATCAAGCAAAAGACGTTTCCCACCTACAGAACCCACCACGGCCCCATCACCCACCAGAACGGTGACAAATGGGTGGCCACCGCCCTCATGTGGAAACCAGTGCAGGCCCTCACGCAGTCTTTCATTAGAACCAAGCAAAGCAACTTAAAGGAGTTCAACCAGATGATGCAGATGCGCACCAACTCTTCTAACGGCACGGTGTACGCAGACGCAGACGGCAACATTGCCTATTACCACGGCAACTTCTTCCCGCGCCGAGACACCTCTTTTGATTACTCCAGACCTGTAGACGGCAGCAACCCCAAAACCGACTGGAACGGCCTGCATTCCCTGGAGGAAACCATCATTGTCACCAACCCGCCCAACGGCTGGATTCAGAACTGTAACTCCACGCCCTTCACCAGCGCCGGCGAGTACAGTCCTAAAAGAGAAAACTATCCCGCCTACATGGCCCCGTCGCCAGAGAACTACCGGGGCATCCACGCCATTAGGTTGTTGAAAAAAGCCGATGACCTGACTCTGGAAAAACTAATCAAATTGGCGTATGACCCGTACCTGCCGGCTTTTGAGGTATTGATACCGGGTCTGGTGAAAGCCTATGACGCGCAGAAGCCAACCGATCCCAACCTGAAAGAAGCCATTGAGGTTCTGCGCAACTGGGACTATGCCGTGTCCAAGGAATCTGTGCCCATGTCACTGGCTCATTTCTATGCCACCAATTCGTTTAAAAACGGCAGCGCCCCCAAAGCACTGACCGGCCTGATAGACAGAATAGAATTTTACGCCAAAGCATCTTCTGAGAAAGAGCGCCTGGAGATTTTCAAGCAGACAATTGCGCGACTGGAACTGGACTTTGGCTCCTGGAAAACCCCTTGGGGCGAGATCAACCGATACCAACGCCTGACCGGAGAAATCAAGCAACCGTTCAATGACCAGAAACCCAGCCTGCCCATTGGCATGGCCTCGGGCAACTGGGGAGCGCTGGCTTCTTTTGGCGCCAATTCATACAACACCAAGCGCTTGTACGGCACCTCGGGCAACAGCTTTGTGGCGGTGGTAGAGTTCGGGGACAGGGTAAAGGCGAAGTCTATGCTGGCAGGCGGCCAGAGCGGCGATCCCAATTCCCCGCATTTTGACGACCAAGCCCAGCGCTACGCAAACGTTAAATTCAAAGACGTGGCCTATTACCGCGAGGACGTAGAGAAGCGCGCCAAAGCCACCTACCACCCCGGCGAAAAGCATTAAAGTACCATAGACCTTCGGGCGCTTATTGCTGAGCAGAGGCGAAATTATAATGAGTCCTGGTTTCAGACAACATATGTCATCTGAAGCCAGGATTCATTTTCTATACACCGTTTTTGGCTTGTTTTCCAGAAAACAGGCCAAAAACGACAATTACCCATTATGGTAACCATGGTGCAGGCGTCGGCATGATATGGGATATTCAACCTGAAAAATCATTTTATGAATTGAGTCAACGTTCCTGCTCACTACAGAAATAATTGACGCAGGATGGGCGCTTGCAGTAAGGTGGCCTACCGGTAACCGAAAACCGTTTTTGGCTTGTTTCCCAGAAAATGGCCCAAAAACGACCTTTGTCCCAATGCCTGAGGCAAGGGGAAATTACGGTAAAATGTGATGGGCGCATGCGGGTTATACGTATATGATAAGGATCCCTCTTTCAGGTGCTGCCGGTCATATTTACCTGTGGTTACCTGTGTCATCTTTGCGGGAGCACTTGTGGTACACCCACTGCGCGCCTTTTCATTGTTCACCTCCTTTTATGCTACTACTATGAAAGCCATCCTGGTACCCACAGACTTCTCAGACAATGCCCGCAACGCCATCCAGTTTGCAGCGGCCATTGCCCGTAAAACGCAGGCCAAACTGATCATGGCCCACATCATTCATCTGCCGGTGGCCCCCATTGAGAGCGGGCTGGTCATGCCCCCAGACATGCAACTGGAGGAGGAGTTTTCAAAAGAGCTGGAGATGGCTGCCCAAAACCTGCGGGCCGAATACCAGGATCAGTTTGCCATAGAGACCATTTGCCAATATGGCTATCTCACCGGCGACCTGAATGAACTGGTCAAAACCCACGGCGTGGACTTAGTGGTGATGGGCACCAAAGGCGCCACCAACTTTCTGGATAGCCTGATAGGGACCAACGCGGCAGAGTTCAGCAAGTCTGCCCATTGTCCGGTGCTGATGATTCCGGGAGTGGCCCAGTACCAGGACATTCAGCACATAGCCTACGCCTCTGATTTTGTGAGTGATGAGCACGTGTTTCTGCCCCAGCTGAGCCAACTGGCCCAGGCCTTTGGCGCGCGGGTCTCTATTGTGAACGTAGTGGGCGAGGGGGAGGAAACATCTGGCAAAGACGGGCATCAGTTACAAGAACTTTTGGGGCAGTTCCCGCAACTGTCTTGCTGCGTGGCTCAGATACGAGATAAGGATATAGTGCACGGCCTGCATGACTTTGTAGAGCAAAACCAAGCCGATGTACTGGCCGTGTCCATGCACAAGCGGGGCTTTTTTGATGACCTTTTCCATAGCAGTGTCACCAAGCAACTCATGCACCATACCACCGTGCCGCTGCTCACCCTCCCTGAAAAACCTTATCGCCTAGCCCCGTCTTCTTCTCAGGCCTGAGAGCCGTTTACTACTTAGGCAAGTTTTAGGCAGGCTGGATGGGCAATTGGTACGATGATAACTTGGCTTCTTTCTGCCGGGCTTTCGCGGCCCATAATGTTGAGTGATATGTTCAGATGGTGTTTTCTTCTGCTGTTTCTGGTCACGTTGGCGCTTTCTTTTCCCTTGCAGGCGCAACAGGTGGCCTTTGTGCCGTCGGCGCAGCAAGAGCACTTGTTGGCAGCTATGCAGCAGTACCAGAAAATAGTGGAGAGCCAGGAGTGGGTTTCATTCCCCGGGGATGTCTGCGTGAAGCCTGGCACGGTAGACAAATTGGTGCCCCGTCTCAGAAAGATGCTGTGCCTCACCCAGGACCTTGCTCAATGCTCTGCGGCAGATAGTAGTCTTTTTGATGAACCCCTAACGGCGGCGGTCAAGCGGTTTCAGAAACGGCACGGCCTGGCTCCAGACGGCGTAGTGGGCTGCCAGACCTTGACCGCCATGAATGTGTCACCCGCCCAGCGCCTGCGCCAAATTCAACTGAACCTGGCCCGCTGGCAGGATACCACTTATATGCAGCCAGCGGGCACTCCGTTGGTGGTGGTCAACATTCCAGACTTCCTTCTTCAGGTAATCAATCAACATGGGCAAACCGTTTGGAGCACTCCCGTGATTGTGGGGCAACCCCAGAAGATGTACCAGACGGTGCCTCTGCACAGCAAAATAAGCTACCTGGTGGTACGCCCCACCTGGAACCTGCCCAAGAGTATCATCCAGCGGGAAATTATACCAGCAATTAGACGAGACGCAACCTATCTGGCTAAGAACAACATGAGGTTGTACACAGAGGTGAAAGGCCACCTGGTGCCCATAGGAGTAAAGCAGGTGAACTGGAAGACCGTCGATGGCAGAAAGCTCACCATTATTCAAAGCCCAGGCCCTAAGAACGCGCTGGGGCAGCTCAAATTCATTTTCGCCAACCCGCATGACATTTATTTGCATGACACGCCGGTCAGGTCTTTGTTCAAGCATCCGGTGCGTACGTACAGTCATGGCTGCGTTCGCGTGCAGAATCCAGAAAAGCTGGCTTCGTTTCTGCTAAGTCCAGACTGGAACAAACCCCGTCCTTTTTCCTTGGCCCATGATACACGGGTGAATGAAAATGTATTCTTACCTAAGCCGGTGTCCATCCAGATCAGGTACTTTACCTGTTGGGTAGACGGACAGGGGATTTTGCAGTTCAGGGAGGATGTGTACGGGTTGGATCAAAGCGTGCTTGACCTGGCTACTCTGGAGTAGAAGGGGCAGCTCTTAGTTCTTCTTGCTCCTCCATTACAGCCTCCCAACCGAACTCCCGGCACAGGCGGGCCATGTTATTTGGGAGCGGAGTTTTGATAGTAACTATCTGCCCCGTAAACGGATGCTCAAACGTGAGGGAGGCAGCATGCAGCAAGAGACTGGGACTGTTTAGCCTCTCCAGAAACATGAGGTTGTGGCGCCAGTCTCCGTGTTTTTTGTCTCCTATGATGTAGTGGCGGGCATGTGCGAAGTGCTTGCGGATCTGGTGCATTCTGCCGGTTTCTGGCTTTATTTTGACCAGGCTATACCGCGCCGTCTGGTACCGTCCAACGGGGATGGGAAGTTCTACCGTGGCCAGGCGCGTAAAATGGGTGACGGCCTCTTGCGCCTCCTTGTGCTGGTGGTCTTTGTCTGGCCTGATAGGGCTGTCAATGGTGCCGCTCTCAGGTGCGTACCCGCGTACTATGGCATAATAAGTTTTGTCTGGCTGGCGTTCTGCAAAAGCCTTGACCAGGGGAGCCGTGGCCTCGGGGCTTTTGGCGAATAACAGTACGCCAGAGGTGCCCCTGTCCAGCCGGTGCACCGCGTGCAGCCTATACCCTAACTGGTCCCGAAGCATCTGCAAGGCAAACTCCTTTTTCTCCTCTGCAATTCGGGTTCTGTGCACCAATAATCCGTTTGGTTTATGGATGGCCACGTAGTGCGCGTCTTCGTAAATTATCTCCAGCAAAATTCAGTTTTTGAATGAGGAAAATTACTGAAAATATGCCAGACCAACGGTAGAATGGCCATGACCTCAGGACAATCTCTTTTGGCATAATTCATTCCCGATTTAGTGTAACCTTGCTTCTGGCTAGTCTTGAATGGGTTTATTGCTGAATGAAAAGGGTATGCCCTCTCCATAATCAACGGTTAGGTGGCAATGCCTTTAAGGTAAATAATTGTTATCAACCTTATCTCTGCCGGTGATTGTGACGGTGCCCGAATACTTACTAGCATGTGGGTGATGTTGGCAAGCATGCTAAACACCTAATTGTTACTTCAGGCTATTATCAATATAGACTCTCAGTTGATGCCGTGGAGGAAGAATAAAGTTAGTTTTCTCTCCTTAATGAACGCCAATGGGTATTCAGAACTGGAGGCTACCGTAAATTCATGGTAAAGTCAGATTGAGTAAAGCATAAAAAGAGGCGTCTCTTTGAAAAGACGCCTCTTTTAAGGTGTTCATGGTAAATTCTATTTCCTCACAAAGTATACCCAATAACGGGAATCGCTTTTTAGAGAAGTACCTAATGTATGGAATGTACCAT
Organism: Nibribacter ruber; assembly: GCF_009913235.1. NCBI lineage: Bacteria > Pseudomonadati > Bacteroidota > Cytophagia > Cytophagales > Hymenobacteraceae > Nibribacter > Nibribacter ruber. Next base: position 152,577 of record NZ_CP047897.1, read on the forward strand.
TCTGGTGGTTACGGTGCCAGACTCTGTGGTCAATCTTATGAAATACAGACCGGGAGAAAGGCTAGCTCCATCAATTGGAAGGGTTATCTCTGTTCCTTTGGTTGCCCGGCCGTTTCCTAAAGGTCTAATTTTAACTCCTCTGCTGTCATATAGGCTGGCAGCGTAGTGAGAGTTTTGCAGAAGCGAGAACCTAAGGGTGGCGGTGGAGGAGAAAGGATTTGGAAATGCCTGGAGACCGGTTAAGTGCGTATTCTTTCCTGAGTTCCAGTCTAAATTTCCGGTCACTACAGACGCAGGATCGGTTACCAATACACCCGCTGCCTTCCAATCAGTTGTGCTCACATCAGTGGCAATGATGACTGATTCTGTGCCGTGGTTGGCTTTGGTGCTGCTGGCGTAGTTGTACATTCCCTTGAGCAGGGTGTTGGCAGGACCAAAAGAGATAGTACCAATTGCCGACTCTTTATACAAGATGTCTCCGCCGCTCTCATGCGAGGTATACACCACTCTGATTCTGCCTATGGTTTCATTGAGAAGCACAATGGGCCGAGTGCCCTCCAATTCTGTGACTTGATAGGGACTGTCCCAGGTTCCGTTCGGACGGCGCACTAACAAGGCTAGCTTGTCATACCCAGGAGTGTCATATCCGGTCTTCACGGCGCAGTACAGGGTGCCATCACTGGCCACTGCCATGTTGATGTGATCATCCGCGAAGCCAGCACCTACGTGCTGGGCATACTGAGAAGCGGGTAACTCATCCTCAGACCAGGTAGTAGGACTTGCCCCGGTAATGTGCGTTTTCATACCGAACGATTCTGTTCTCTGGTTACTCCAGAAGACCGCTATTTTGTTTTGCGTGGGCAACGCGATAATGCCGCAGATGTCATCTTCGGCTATGCGGGAAGCAACCACTATGGGATCGCTCCAAGTGCTGTATGGACTGTCACTCCAGCGTACGTTCATTTCGCCGGGGGTGTCATAGGCAATCCACATCCTTCCGGCGTTGTCAATGTCCAGCGTGGCTGTTTCGCCGCCCTGGCCTAAGGTGAAGGCGGCTCTGGCGGTCCGCTGGCTCCAGAGTTTGTAATTTGAGGCAGCGGCATCATATTCCAGAGAATAAAGATAGGATTCATTGTCGCCTCTGTATAAAAGTACATGGACTACCTCTCCCACCACCTTGCAGTCTACCCGTGCCAGGGCACCCGCAGAAACGGTCAGCATTTTGGACCAGGTGGTGCCGTCCAATTTCCAGAGAAAGGTGCCTTCCTCGTTGGCCAAGATTGTCCAGAACTTGCCCGCATGGGACCATATTTTAGATTGAGGCTTGTCGGCCGTGTTGGTAGATATTGGCAAAGGAGTCAGGCTGGTCACCGATTTGTATTCCCCATCACCTAAGGGGAGTGTGGTAATTTGGGCGACTGCCTTAAAACCAATAAGCACTGAAAGTACTAAAATAAAAAGTAGATTTTTCTTCATTCCACATGCGTTGAGTAGTCAAACACCGGTCTCGCTTCCATCTGCTGGTGCAAAGTCCTTCGGGTGGAGGCTATGGCACACAGTAATCAGGTGGACGCCTTTTCACAATTCCATGAAGCCGTACGCAAGCAGATTTGCAAGCCATAGGCGCTGTAGGGCGGTAACTGGTAATAAGAAGGTGGTAAGCAGAATAAAGGGTACTGAGAACAGAGGGTATTCTCACTTTCGTGCAAGGAGTATACGTGTTGTAAGCCAGCCGGTTTAATTTAGAAGAGCTCCATTTTCCTTACACTTGTGGGGTAATGTAGGCAGCTGTCTGTCAGATTTACGGCTGGGTTACTTTAAGTGTGAGCTGGTAAAAGTGGGGAAAAGTAGGTTTGCTGATTTTCTGCCATCTACACGTTTTGGAACCCAATTGTCTTGGGTAACTTTTCATGGGAGTCTTGTAACCGCTTAAGAAATCAAACCACTATAAGATATGGGGATTCCCGAATGAGATACATAGGATGAAGTTAGGACTTTAATAGGAGAGTGCAGCGAAAGCATAGATATTACAAAGCGCTTAGAAAGATTTAAACCCGCTCAAACATCAGCTCAAGCGGGTTTTGAAAGTTAGTTTGCCTTCTAGGGAATTGAAATTTAGAACCTTATCTCCAGAATTTTAGGCACTTTGAAAGTCCATTGGAATGAGAAGCGGCCTTCCTGTAAGAGAGTCGCCATTTGATGAACCTTGTAAACAAACCTTAATCAGGGCGCTGTAAGGGGTAATGTTTGGTTCCAATTAAAACAATGGACAGTAAAACCCTTTAGCAAGAAGAATCCTTAGTTGTAAAATTATACTGTCTACGCTAAGAATGAACAATCAAAGGTCATTAGGCAACGTCAACTATTAACGTGAATGAGAGCAATCATCCGCCTTTTAGGAGGAGCAGTTTCTCTATAATTTTATTGCTACAGGGAGATTTCTATTGTTTGGTTTCTGGTAGGAATGACACAATCCCAACCCAAAGTTTCCTTTAGTTTTTTCTGAAATGCCAGTGTGGCGGTTGGTTCTCCATGTACCAGAAAAACCTGGTCGGGTGTCTCTTTTAACTCACTTAGCCAGTCTATCAGTTCTGCTTGGTCTGCATGCCCAGAGAGGCCTTCCAAGGAGAAAACCTCGGCACGTACAGGGTAGTGGTTGCCGTAGATTTTAATCTCTTTGGCGCCTTCTTCCAATTGCCGGCCCCGGGTGCCTTCTGCCTGGTACCCCGTCAAGAGAATGGTGGTAGCCGGGTCCTCGGCGTATTTTGTGAGATAGGTAAGAATACGCCCGCCGGTGACCATGCCGCTGCCAGCAATAACAATCTTGGGCTCTTTTTTGTCAATGATTTCCCAGGTTTCGCGGTAAGAGGTGACAATCCTGAAATCCTCACACATTTGCAGGCAGTCTTCTGGAGATAACTTGTGCCAGGGCTGGGCCTGGTAGAAAACCTTTAACACATCTGCCCCCATGGGCGTGTCTAGAATAATAGGCACGCGGTCTATTTTATTTTCTTTTTTAAGCTGCCAAAGCAGGTGCATTAAGGATTGCGCCCGCTCTACGGCAAAGCTGGGAATGAGCAAGGTGCCTTTTTTTTGCAGGGTGTGACGTACAAGGTCAGCCAACCGTTGTTTGGTGTATTCTTTTGGGTGCAGGCGGTCTCCGTAGGTGCTTTCCAGTAGTAGTATATCAGACTTTTCAGGTTTTTGAGGAGGATGTAACAATAGGTCATTGGGTCTGCCAATGTCACCGGAAAAGACAATGCGCTTGCCGGCTACCTCCAATTCAATGAAGGTGGCACCCAGTAGGTGCCCATTGTACCTGAACCGGCACTGCACGTTGTCGGCTAGGGGAATCCAATGATCCAAAGGTTTCATCCGGAACCACTTTAGCGTCTTCTCTACGTCTTTTAAATCATAGAAGGCCAAGGCAGGATGGTGCTTGGAGTAACCGTTCTCATTGGCCTGCTTGGCTTCCTCCTCCTGTATTTTGGCAGTGTCTTTTAAGATGATGGTGGCAATGTCAAGAGTAGGGTCTGTGCCCCAAATTTCTCCTCTAAATCCCCGTTTCACTAGCCTGGGCAAGTAGCCAGTATGGTCAAGATGGGCGTGGGTGAGCAACACCAGGTCAATTTCTTCTGGAGGGAAGGCAGGTGGTTCCCAGTTTAGCAGTCTTAGCTCCTTTAACCCTTGAAAAAGGCCACAGTCAATTAAAATGTTCTTGCCAGGTACCCTAAGCAGGTACTTGGACCCGGTAACGGTGCCGGCGGCCCCTAGAAATTGAAGAGAGATGGCAGTTTCCATGGTGTTGGTTTTATTTGTTAACGAGGGTTGTGTGCTGTAGGCTAAAAGCCTCTAGCATGATGCGTTTCAGCCTTTCCGGGCCAATTCCTAAGTCTTCCAGAATGCCCGGGTTATCGCATAGTTCGCGGCTGAGCACCAGTTTTTCTTCTAGCAGGCGTTGTTTCTCTGCGTGGGTAAGCGTGGTGAGGCTGGTAAGCGGATGGATGCCGCTGTGTTCCACCAGCTCCTTGAGGCCCTTCCCGTTTGGGTAGTTCCAGCCAAGCAGATGGAGTCCGGCACAGCGCCCGTACGTAATGGCGTCTTGTGAGAAGCGGGTGTTGGTGACAATCCAGCCTTGGTAAAACATCTTTTTGTTGCCAGCCTTCTTTAGAAGTTCAGCTTCCACGTCTTTGAACCTAGAATTGATGTACAGCGGAATTTTTACATTACATTGGTAGCTAGGCAGGTTATGGAATTTGCATTCAATGAAAAACTGCTGGTTTCCCTTGGTGGCGATCACATCAATTTCATGGGTAACGCAATGGCCTCTCATAATCTGGCTCACCACCACGTCAAATCCCTGGTAACGCATTAAGGCGCCTACAAACCGCTCAAAGGCGAAGCCGGTGGGCCCCAACTCCATGATAGCCGATTTAAGTTTGTAGCGGGCCGCCAAAGCACCGGGCTTTGTTTTAAGAAGTGAGAACGCTTTCTTGTAAATTCTTTTGGTGGACATGCCCGGGTAAAGTTCGCTCTCTACCTGACTTATGATGTCTTCAATAACCGCCTCGCTGGCACCGGCCCCGTGGAGGGACTTCTTTAACTTTTGGTACGAGAAGGGCGCTGTCTCTCCAGAGGACTTTGTGATGAAAATTTCTGATCTGGGTGTAGCCATTGGGTAATCTACAAAATAATGTGGAGCTTTCTTACCAGATAAATAAGGAAGAAGGAAAGCAGACTGAACCCTCCCATGACGGCCACTTGCGGTAGGCTGACGGGCAGCAGAGCCAAGGCCTGCGCTACTGTAGGTACCAGGTAAACAGCCCCTAAAACCGCGAAGCACAGTAGGAGTGCATACCAGATGTAAGCGTTGGTGAATACTTCATTTTTAAAGAAGTTGCCTTTGGTGTTGCCCATATTAAAGACATGCCACAGCTGGCATAAAATTAAAGTGAGAAACAGGATATTGTTAGCGTACCCTTCTGCTGGAATTTGGCCCCGGCCCACCAACCACAGACTTAAGAACACCGCCCCCAGCACGCAGCCCGCAATAACCACGGCATACACCACCAAAGCCACCCAATGTGAATTTTGAAGGATAGGCTCGCCAAGGGCACGAGGTTGTTGTTGCATGATAGCCGGGTGGCCGGGGCTGGCACCCAAGGCAAGGGCCGGCAGCACGTCTGTAATCAGATTGATGAATAGAATCTGGATGGGGAGCAGCTGAAAAGACCAGCCCAGCAGGGAAACAAGCGTGACCACCAGAAGCTCGCTTAAATTGCAGGAGAGCATGAAAACCACAAACTTTCTGATGTTGTCAAAGATTATGCGCCCTTGCCACAAAGCCACTACAATGGACGGGAAGGCGTCATCCTGTAAAATCATATCTGCTGCCTCCTGTGCTACTTGCGTGCCCCGTATCCCCATGGCGATGCCTATGTCTGCCTTTTTGAGGGCGGGGGCGTCATTGACACCGTCACCGGTCATGCCCACCACCAGCTGGTTTTCCTGCAAAAGGGATACAAGATCCAATTTCTGTTTGGGGCTTACCCGGGCAAAGATGGAGGCGCTAAGCCAGTCTTTTTTCTGCCAGTCGGTTAGCCGGGCGTAGTCTGGCATTTGAGCGCCTAACACTACTTGTACCGCTTGGCCTGGTGCCACAATCCCTACGCGCCCGGCAATATTGCGGGCAGTGGCTGGATGGTCTCCTGTAATCATTTTCACTGAAATACCAGCAGACCGGCACTCCTCTAGCGCTTGCTTTACATCCTCGCGCGGCGGATCCAGAAGACCTGCTAAGCCTAGAAATACCAGATTCTCCATAAAAAGGTCTTTGGTATTGGAGGTTTCCTTATACGCGAAGGCCAGAATTTTCAACCCCTCATTGGCTACCTGCTCTTCTTTTTCTTGCCAGCTTTCACGGTCTGAGGAGGTGAGCAAAACTAGTTGCCCGTCTAGTAATTGGTAGGTGCATCGGGCCAGCAACTCCTCCAGGGCCCCCTTCGCATAGATAATTCCCTTGCCCTCTTGTTGGTGTAGCGTGCCCATGATTTTTGTTTCTGAGGTGAAGGATTCTTCCGCTACCTTGGGGAAGGTTCTTCTCAGGCTGTCCGCATCCTGACCAGCAGCATAAACCAGTTTCAAGAGGCCAACTTCTACGGGGTCTCCAATTTCCTTTTCCTCTCCGTTGAGGATATGGTAGCTAGCGGTATTGCACAGGGCGCAACAATGCAACAGATGTTGAAAATTAAGGCTGTTTTGCAGTTGGTTTGGGCTAGACAAGAACTGAAGGCTAGCGTGCAGCGCGTCTACTTTCACAGTGGCCTGCGCACCGGGCATCAGTATGGAATCTACTTCAATTTTATTTTTGGTAAGGGTGCCTGTTTTGTCTGTGCAGATTACATTGGTGCCGCCCAGCGTCTCCACCGCCGACAGCTTCTTGACAATGACGTTGTGCCTGGTCATTCTAAGCATTCCCTGCGCCAGGGCCAAGGTCACCACAATGCTTAAGCCTTCTGGGATGGCGGCCACGGCCAAGGCAATGGCTGTGGCGAGGCTCTCCATCCAAGGGCGGTCTTGCAGGAGGCCAGCTACCATCACAAGAACGCACAAGGCCAGGGTGATTTTTATGAGTTTGTGGCTGAAGGTTTCCAGCTTCTTTTCCAGCGGGGTGGCGGCCTGCTCAGCTTGCTGGACCATGCTGGCAATCTGGCCCAACTCAGTTTGCATGCCGGTGCCGGTCACTAGCGCGCGGGCGTTGCCTTTGGTGACAAAGCTACCTTTATACGCCATGTTGCTTCTTTCTGCCAGAGGTTGCTCTGCCGGCAGATTTGCTGGTTGTTTGGGCGTGGGCAGAGACTCGCCCGTCAACGCAGACTCATTGACCTCTAACTGTACGCAAAGGAAAAGGCGCGCGTCGGCTGAGACCATGTCACCCGCCTCCAGAAACAGGATATCGCCGGGTACCAGATGCTCTGAGGATATTTCCTGCAACCGACCGCTGCGCATTACTTTGGCTGGCACCAATGCCATTTTGCGCAAGGATTCCATGGACTTTTCTGCGTTGTATTCCATGAAGAAGCCAATGGCCGCGTTGATTACTGTGACAATGAGAATGGCCGACCCGTCCAGCCATTCCCCTAGGAAAAAGGACAGCGCCGCCGCCGCCAGTGACAGGTAGGTGATAGGGCTGGTAAATTGGTGGAGAATAAGGAGGAGGACGCTTTTGGGTTTCTGGCTTTTTACCTGGTTGATGCCCCATTTTTGTTGGCGGTCTGCAATTTCCTCTGACCGCAACCCTGTCTCCAAATCGGTTGCCAAGGATTGCACTAACTGTTCTACGGACACCGCATGCGGAAGAGAAAGGTCCGACTCTGCAACTTGGTCCTTCATTGGGTTTGTTTCTCCATAAGTGCCGTCAAAGCGTTGTAACTCATTCATTTCAGAAGCCTTCCATTTTACCGGGGCCAGAGTAGGCTGGCAAGGGCAGAAGCATGAATCTTTTCAGGTTGTTCTATTGCCCTTTTTTCTGATCATCGGAGTTTGTACTTTTTCTTTGTCTTCGTTTTTGGCCTATTTCCCAGAAAAGTGGCCAAAAACGGGGATTTTACATCGGCTTGCCGGCGGTATTTCTATCCAGGGCTTACATGTATTTCTCCGCTAAATGGTACAGACTAAGCCTGAACTGTTTAAAGTCTGCCTCAAAGGCTCTTATCTGATTTTGAAAACCTTGGTGGACCTCTCGGTAGTGCTCTTCTTCTATCTGAGCCCGGTTCTGGATTAAGTGCATCAAGTAACGCTCGTGGTCTCTAAGGTCATGGCGGTACTGGTCTAAGAGTTCTCCCTTAAAGTAAAGGAGAAGGCTCTGAAAATGATCTATCCGCTTTTTGTCTTCCAAGTCATGTACCCGAATGTTTACCTGCTCTAATAGTTTCTGGAAGAAGGAAATCTCTGTTTTCCAGAAGGCTATGTCCTGGAGCCAGCCAACGCTTTCTTGGTGCAGGTCCTGCAGGCCTATGGATAATAGTAAATGACCGGAAGTGGAAGTGAGTGTATCCATGGTTTTTGAATGAAGTAGTGGAGGAAAGTCATGACCGTTAAGGAAACTCAATACGCAAGCCAGGGAAGGGAAGAAAGAATTAGATGGCCCTAAGCGGAGGCCTTTCTTTAACTGAACAAGAAGCAGAAAACCGTTTTTCGGCTCTTTTATGGAAATTAGCCTAAAAACAGACTGGCGCGCACACCAATTCAACAGGGGTAGGCCCGGAGAGCGGACGTAGTGTAGGTAACCCTAATGAGTATCCACCTAAACGTATCTTACTGTATACTAGTGGAAGAAAAAAAGGGTTAAATGCCTTTGAGTAGAACCCCCACCAGATAGGATACGCAGGCGGCGGCGCTGCCCAACAGCATCGTCTCCATGCCCGAGGTGTACCAAGGCTTGCTTATAAACCGGCTTTTGAGCGCGCCTATGCTAAAGAAGGCAATCCCGGTACAGGTACTGCTCCACCAGAATGGATTGTCAATGCCTGGCAGCGACCTGTAATTCCAGAGGTAAGGGGCAATGGGTATGATGCCCACCAGCAGAAATGCGGTAAAAGTAGCCAAGGCAGCCTTCCATTCAGAGACCGGAGAAAGGCTGAGGCCGTGCTCTTCTTGTAACATGGTGTGCGCCCAAATGCGCTTGTCTGAAGTAATGGTGCGGACCACCTGTTCCAGCAGGTCTCCTGTGAAGCCCTTCTTGGCGTATATCTGGCGTATCTCCTCCTGCTCCCCAGCTGGGTCGTTCTCAATCTCCTGTTGTTCCTCCAGCAGGGTTTTCTCTAATTGTTGCTTTTCTGTTCTGGTGCCCAAGTAATTGCTGACCGCCATACTGAATCCGTCTGCCAGCAGGTTGGCCATGCCCAGAATAATAACCACTTGCGGCGCCAGGTTTGCGCCCGCCACCCCAGACACTACGGCAAAAGTGGTTACGGCCCCGTCCACCGCCCCATAGATAAAGTCTTTCAGGTAGCTGTGGTTCTCCATCTGGCTCAGCCTGAATCTAACCTGTTCTGGGGTGTGTGATTTTTCCTGGTGTTGTTGCCTTTGGAAAAGTGAAAGCATAAACTAAATATGGGTAAAAAGACCAAAATGAGCGGCTGGGCAAGCTAGGCAGGAGAGCAAAGCGTCAAAGAAGGGCGTACATTGCTATAACGCGTAGGCAGGATTTCTTGTTAGTACTTTTATAAAAGTATCTAACTCTAATGTTTACAAGCAATTGATGTAAGGCTTGACTTGGCAGGTTTCGTTAGGCCTTATACAAAGGAATCCTTGTGATCAAAAGGCCTTGCACTTCTTGGGTTCAATACTTTGCTGAGGGTGTCTGGTTTATGCTCAATATTAGAAAGGGAAATGTGGGGTGTATTGGAGCGGTATTTAAAATTCTGCGTAAAGAATACACAAGGGCGCTATGGCCCTGTTCGCTTGCCAGTTCTTTCTTGACCCTTGTCGGCTCTGCCTCTGGTTGCTCCTTCTTCTTTTCTTGGGTGGTTTTAACCATACTCTCATTGATGTAGGCTTCATGGATTGATAAAGTGCTCAGCCTCTTTCAAAGAAAATTATGGAGCCTATAGTTTGTGGTACTGATTTTACCGAAAGCTCAATCAATGCGGCGTTTTATGCCAATGAACTGGCGCATTGGCTAGACGCCAAACTGGTGCTTTTCCATGCCACTAAAAGCGCAGGCTTCCCCATGTTGGTGCCAGAACAAAATGGCGGAGATAACGGGCAGGAGATGAGCCCTGGCACAGAAGAGATAAGAATGAAGCTGCTGGATGATTTGCTTCATAGTCTTCAGAATAAAGACTGGGCGAAATCAATTCCCTATGAAAAAAGGCTACAGAAAGCTTCTTTAACAGACATGGCCCAAGCCTTGGTGCAGGAAGTACGGGCCGGACTCCTGGTGCTGGGCAATGAAGGCGCTCAAAACCTTCAAGAGGTTCTTTACTATACTACTGCCGCCAACGTTATTAGGGCTTCTCCCTGCCCCATACTCATTGTGCCTCCCAAAGTCACGTTTCAGCCACTTCATAAAATAGTTTTCGCCATAGATCTAGGAGACAAGCCCTTGCTGGATACGGAGTTCTTAACCACGCTGGCTTCCCTTTTTAAAGCAGAGATTATATTTCTATATGTGTTGCCCAATCTGGTAGAGGAAGGATTGGAAAGTTTAAAATCAAGTTTTGTTGCTGAAACAAAAAGCCTCCTTTATAAGAACGTCTCCTTTCATATTGAATTCAACCCGCGCATTGAAGAGGGTATAAGCCAGTATTGTCGCAGAAAGCGGGCAAATCTTCTGGTGATGGTCTCCCAACTGAATGACTACACCCACCATCTCATAGATGAATTTTACCACCAAGACCAATCCTTCCATACCTACCTGCCTATTCTCCTTCTCCCAGACCATAGAAAGCTGGATTGAGGCCCGTCAGAATACACCCTGTCTTTATATTTTTTAGTGTCCGGTTATGAAATAGTATGTTCTTCCTTTCTCAGAAATAACCTTAAATCAACTGCTCCAAGTGGGAAGTAAAAAACTCCTTAACCAGCAACTTAAGTAGCCAGGAAAGAAAAATGAAACGCTCGAAGGGAGGTACGCCAACGGTGAGATTGAGCGGGGATTTATGTAAAGTTCAACGAGAGGCTGAGTGCGGATAGGCGGAAAATTGAGAAAATCCAGGGGCCTTATCGAACCAAGGTATTCTGCTTGATAAGTGAGTTGAAAATGATAATAAGAGTCTCATCCATATAGGGCAATCTAGACATGTTAAATCTGAAAAGGTTGCAAATGCTGGTGTTCCCGGAAGGAGTGCAGTATAACCGTGAAAAGAAGTTTTATCGAACCAATATGGTTAATTCCTTTGCCAACCTTACAAATGTGATTTTGAGAGAACTGGCAGAAAAAGAAAAAGGGGAAAAGCTGGATATTTCCTGCTTTTCCCCTCTGGTAGTCCGTAGGGGAATCGAACCCCTGTTACCAGAATGAAAATCTGGTGTCCTAACCCCTAGACGAACGGACCATCTGTCGGTTTTGATGGTGCAAATATAGCGGGCTGGTTTTGATTTGCAAAAGGGGCTGGAGAAAAAAATGATAAAAATTAAGGGCTTCCGCAGGTTAGGAGCAAGGTATGCATTCCCTTTGATGGGTAAGTGAAAGCAAGCCAGGCAGTTGTTGCAACACAGACTCATTGGAAATATTTGACATATTATTTACAAAAAGCCCCACCTGATAGGTCAGGTGGGGCTCAAAAGACTGGTTTTTATTTTGAAGCCTTCTTCCATCGCTCAGAATCAAACACTATGCTTTTTCTTTTTTGCCAGATGGAAGCATTTTGCGCACCAAGGTCACAATTTTATCAATCAGAAAACCTAGGATAATTCCGGCCAATGCAGAAATAAGTACCTTGATAAACCACTGAAGAGCAGGAATCTCAGGCAGAGAGTGGAGGAAGTTTTCCAGGAGGTGGTGCAAGAAAGGTATGCCATGAATAACAATCTCGGCGCCCACCCAGAGCATGGCAGCTGTCCCTACGTACGCTAAGACCTTCAAAAAAGTAGGCATGCCTTTCACCAGGCCTCTTCCGAACTTCTGGACAGCTGGATGAAATTTTTCTTTGGCCATGTGCACACCCATGTCATCTGCCTTTACAATAAGGCCCACAAACCCATAGACCGCCACGGTAATAAAAATGCCTACCGCCAGCATGACAATGATTTGGTTCATCAAAGGGGTGTCTGCCACGGTAGAGTAGGTGATGGCTACAATTTCAGACGAAAGAATCAAGTCGGTTCTGACGGCCCCATCTACGCGTTCCTTTTCTAATTCTTCAGGGGTGATGGTAGTCGCATTGTCAGCATCCTCTTCCTGATCTGAATGTGTGCTGAACATGGAATGTACTTTCTCATAGCCTTCATAACACAAAAAACAGCCGCCTAACATCAGGATAGGAGTAATGGCCCACGGTGCGAAGAACCCTAAGAGCAGGGCCGCCGGACTAATGAATAGAAGCTTATTGATTAGGGATTTTTTAGCGATCTGGTAAATGATGGCTAACTCTCTGGACGGGTCCAGGCCCACTACATATTTAGGCGTAACGGCAGTATCATCAATCACAATTCCAGAAACCTTACCGGTGGTTTTAGCCACTTGCGCCGGTACGTCATCTAAACTGGCGGCACTTACTTTTACAAGCGCCGCTACATCATCTAATAAGGCAAGAAGACCTGAAGCCATTTGTATATCCTCTGTTGGGTTGGGTTAAAATTTATTAGAGCATCCACATTTTAAAGAAAAGTAGTAAATGAGTCTGCCCAGGTGCCAGCTGTGCCCAGCCGGAAAGTAATATTACGACATTTTAACTTTTCGTTTGAGGTAGGCGAGGCTATCAGGCAAAGAAATGTCTGAAAATAATGAGAACTAAAAAGTATGCCATCCTCCGTTTTTGGGCTGTTTTCCAGAAAACAGCCCAAAAACGGAGGCGAAGCAATGGGCTTGAAGGTAAGCTTTAGAAGGGCCTATTACTTTTTATCTACCGGAGTTAAAACCTTAGACTTGATGAAGCACGCCCTCAGAGCTTCTGCCATTTTTAAAGAAGGCAAAGCCTGCGGCAAGTACTACCAGAGCCAGGGAAACCCAGGCCGCCGTGATTATTCCCTGGCTTTCTGGCGCATCCAGGGTCTGATGCTTAAGTACTATACCATAAAGCGCCCAAATTCCTACCAAGCCTATGATTGAGTTGCTTCTGCTGATGACCACATACATGACGATGAAGGAGGCCGCACCAATCATAACAACAGTCCAGAGCCCGGCACTTACTCCAAAGCCATCCCATCCCAGTCCTACCAAGGCAGAGCTTATGTTTGCTACCGTGGCAATTATAATCCACCCGAAATAAAGGCTCAGCGGCACTTGGGTAAACCATTTAGAAGCCGTAGATCTGTTCCTGCTGTAAATGCCTAATCGTACATGAATGGCCAGCAAGGTGATTAGTTGGATTACAATGAGAACAACGGAAACCAACAACCATTCCTGCACCCAGGCAATGGTCCAAAAGCCCGTGGCCAGGTTATTTAGCATGAACAGGTAGCCTATGCGTAGCAGGTCTTGGTTGGCTTCATGGTCCTGTGGTGCTTTGTAGGCCTTCACTAAATGATAGATGCAAAATGCCAGCAAGGCCAAATAAATCAAGCCCCAGATAGAGAACGTTAAGCCGGCGGGTGTAAACAGGGCCGGGTATTTATCTGAGACATCGCCAATGGTCTGGTTATTGAAGAGTTTGAATTGGGTGAGCTGGGACGGCACTAAATGCAGCAGGAAGAACAGGAAATTCAGGACGGCCAAGGCCTTTATATTTTTCATAGTAAGGGGAAAAGAAGTAGCTAAACAAGTAGTGTACGCTGGCAAGCAGCTCAAGGTGTTAAACCTGTATGTGCCCTCATTGTTATTTTCCTATGAATCCATATAGGAATGACCTTATCGGTGTAGCAAGATTCAATTAGTTCTAATGATTAGGGATTCTACTACAATTAATAGATTGGCTGCCTAAATTCTGATGTAATATCGAGTGAGTTGATAGTGCCACAGATATATGCTCTAGTCATCCCAGGATGGTTCACAAAAACGATAAAAGTAAAATGCATAGTCTTAGAGGGAATGCTTACTAAATCATAATACAGCAGCCGCATTCCTGAGTTTTTAATAGATGAATAGTGGCCATTATCAGCAAATCAGCTTTAAATCAAACAGCCACCCATATGTCAATCATAGCTCCATTATATAGTCTTTGAAAAATGCTGCATCTAATGCGAGGTGCCTACCGTTATAGTGGGCAAGAAGGGTTAGGTAATACCCTTGCTAAATATGGCATTATTCCAGTAGACCTTCAATCACCTTTTTAAATACATTCTTATGAAATGGCAAGGCAGAAGAAAAAGCAGCAACGTAGAAGATCTTAGAGGACAAACAGGAGGTGGTTTAGGCGGTGGAAGGGGCATTAGTCCCATGTTGATTTTGCCCCTCATCCGGATGCTTTTCTCGAAGGCAGGATTGGTAATAGTGGCCATCTTGGCGCTGGTTTTCTTTTTAACAGGCACTAATCCTCTAGACCTACTTCAGAGGTTTGTAGGCGGTGATCCGCAATATGCCCAGACCTCTTCCGGGCAGGTAAGCCAGGAGGAGCAAGCACTGGCAGACCAGACTACCACCGTACTAGCTGATACCGAGGACGTTTGGAACAAGCTCCTTCAAGGATATAGGGAGCCAACGCTGGTGCTATTTTCAGACCAGGTAAGCTCAGCGTGTGGGACTACTTCTTCCGCCTCTGGACCGTTCTATTGTCCCGGAGATGAAAAACTATACATAGACCTAAGCTTTTTTGAAGAGATGGATAACAAGCTAGGTGCCGAGGGAGACTTTGCCCAGGCCTATGTAGTGGGCCATGAAGTGGGGCACCATGTGCAGAAACTAACGGGCACCATGGATCAGGTAAATGCCATGCGAGGCAAACTATCTGATACTGAGTTCAACAAGCTCATGGTCATGGTGGAGCTTCAGGCTGATTTTTATGCCGGTGTCTGGGCGCACCATACCCAACGATCTACCGGATTCATGGAGCCTGGTGACTTGGAAGAAGCCCTAAATGCAGCTAGCGCTATTGGCGACGACCGCCTCCAGAAACGATCCACCGGAAGGGTTGTACCAGACTCCTTTACCCACGGTACCTCTGCCCAACGTGTAAGATGGTTTAAAAAGGGTTTTGAGACCGGTGATGTGGCACAAGGAGATACCTTTAACGCTGCAGTTTTATAATCCACCACCATTTACTTAGAATTGGCCCAGTTATAAAGGGGAGGTGAAATAGTGGAATTAGCTATGCGCTAGGTGAACAAGGTCTTATTAATAAGGAAATCCAAATATGCCAAACGGCTATAGGACCCAGAATAAAAATAAAGGCCTGTAAGATTTTTTCTTACAGGCCTTTATGATTTTCAAGTAGTCCGTAGGGGAATCGAACCCCTGTTACCAGAATGAAAATCTGGTGTCCTAACCCCTAGACGAACGGACCATCTGTCGGTTTTGATGGTGCAAATATAGCGGGACGGTTTTGATTTGCAAAAGGTGACCACAAAAAAAAGTGCCTAAAATGGTAAGCCTCTCAAAATGAGACCCAAAATTTTAGTTTGTTTTGCTATCCAAGAGGCGTAACTTCGCCGGTAGTTAGTACAACCCATAACCAAACCTTATTTATCCATGTCTAAGAAAATAAGAGTAGCCATCAACGGCTTCGGTCGCATAGGCCGTCTTACCTTTAGAGCCCTGTTGGAGCGCGAGAACGTAGAGGTAGTTGGCATCAACGACCTAACCGACAACGCCACGCTAGCGCACCTATTAAAATATGATTCTGTGCACGGTCGTTTCAACGGCACTGTGACTGCAGATGAATCAAGCATCACCGTCAACGGAAACCGCATTGAAGTACACGCAGAGCGTGAGCCTAAGAACTTGCCTTGGGGTAAACTGAACGTAGACGTGGTATTGGAGTCTACTGGTCGTTTCGTGGACGAAAAAGGAGCAGGCGGACACTTAGAAGCCGGCGCCAAAAAAGTAGTAATCTCGGCCCCAGCCAAAGGAAACATTCCAACCGTAGTATTAGGCGTGAACGAAGACACCTTGACCGGTTCTGAAACCATCATGTCTAACGCATCTTGTACGACTAACTGCCTTGCCCCAATGGCGAAGGTGTTGGACGATGCCTTCGGAATTGAGAAGGGGTACATCACCACGGTACACGCCTACACCGCTGACCAAAACCTACAGGATGCACCGCACTCTGACTTGCGCAGAGCTCGTGCCGCCGCGTATTCTATCATCCCAACGTCAACCGGTGCTGCCAAGGCCGTTGGCTTGGTATTGCCTCACTTAAACGGTAAGTTGGACGGGGTTGCCATGCGCGTGCCTATTCCAGATGGTTCTTTGACAGACTTAACTGTCGTGTTAAAGCGTGAAGTAACCGTAGCCGAAATCAACGCCGCTATGAAAGCTGCTGCCGATGGAAAAATGAAAGGCATCCTGGAGTACACTGAGGATCCAATCGTTTCTATTGACATTGTTGGCAACCCACATTCATGTATTTTTGACGCTGACCTAACTTCTGCTAACGGTACGCTGGTGAAAGTAGTAGGCTGGTATGACAACGAGTCTGGTTACTCTAACCGTGCTGCAGACTTGATCTCTCGCATAGGATAGTTAGCGTAATAGCTTTTATACCTTTTAAGAAGTGGTGTTGCTGTACAGTAGCACCACTTTTTTTGTCTATTTTTACCAAAACAGGCCAAAAACGACGTACACCCAGCGAATGAGCCAGACACTAGCCCGCCAGAAAGTTTGCTTTATTCTGAATCCTAAATCGGGGACCCGGAGCGGAGTAGACGTGCCTTCTTTGATTGAACAAGGCCTTGACACGCAGCACTGGGAGCCTTGCCTGCTCAAGACGGAATACGCCGGGCACGCCACCGAATTGGCCAGACAAGCCGCTGAAGACGGTACAAGACTGGTAGTGGCCGTGGGCGGAGACGGAACGGTAAATGAGGTAGCTCGTGGTCTACTCCATACCAACACCGCCTTGGGTATTCTGCCCAAAGGATCAGGAAACGGCTTGGCTCGTCACTTGAAAATTCCCCTGAAACTTCCGCAGGCCTTGGAATTGATCAATAAGGCCACCTTTCATCATATAGATTCCTGCTCCATCAACAGTCACCCGTTTTTCTGTACGGCCGGCATCGGGTTTGACGGCTTGGTAAGTTCAGCGTTTGCCAAAAGCGTGAAGCGCGGGCTGGCCAGTTACGTGCAGTTGATTATCAAGGAGTTTAGAACGTATCTGGCCCAGGAGGCCACCATTCAAATAAATGACCGCGAGCTGAGTTCAGAGTTTTTCGTGATCGCCTTCGCCAATGCCTCCCAATACGGCAATGATGCGTTCATCGCGCCCATGGCCGACATTCAGGACGGGCTTTTGGACGTTTGCCTGATCAGGCATGTAGGTTTGACCGAGGCCCTGCAACTGGGATATGGCTTGATGACCAAAACCATTTCTACCTCGTCGCTGGCCGAGTTTCATACCTGCGCCACCGTGCAGGTCCATAGCCAAATTCCTCAGCATTTTCACGCAGACGGCGAGTACATTGGCCAGGCCACCCAATTTGAAGTAACATTATTCCCTAAATCGCTGGAAATAGTAGCTGCTTTAGGATAAAGAAAAGAAGATGAGCAAGAACAAGAAAAACCGGGACGGCGTGGTGTTTTCCACCAACCCAGACTTTGAATACGATTACCAGCAGGACGAAACCATTGCCACCCTGCCGCCCCAACAACAGGACCTGCGCGTGCAACTAGACAAGAAAGCGCGCGGCGGTAAGAAAGTAACCTTGATCACGGGCTTCGTGGGTCAGGACGAGGACCTGCAAACCTTAGGCAAGACTCTAAAAAACAAGTGCGGCGTAGGCGGAAGCGCCAAAGACAACGAAATCATGATCCAAGGCGACTTTAGAGACAAAGTCATGCAGGTTCTCCTGGACCTGGGCTACAAAGCCAAAAAGGCGGGAGGATAAAGTGTAGTCCTGAGTCGCGAGTCCTGAGCCAGCAGAAATCTTAAGGTCATTTTTAGCCCGTTTTCTGAAAATCAGGTCAAAAACGAAGCAAAGCAATCCAATCATTCTCAGGGAGAACGTTAGGGAAAGCCGTTTGCATTTAAGAATCTGTAGACACCAGATGCAGTTTTGTCTCCCAGCCTTTAATTCCCAAATAAGTCAATAGAGCAAAAGCCGTTTTTGGCTTGGTTTCCGAGAAACAGGCCAAAAACGGCTTTTGCTTTTCCTCCATAAGGAACGGGATTAAATTATCTCAAATAGGCCAAGGCTTTTTCAACATCCTCAGGCGTGTCTATCCCGATGGTCTCAAATTCGGTAATGGCGGTGACAATTCGGTAACCATGCTCCAGCCAACGTAGTTGTTCCAAGGACTCGGCTTTCTCCAAGGCTGAAGGTGCCAGTTTAGTCAATTCCGCCAGCACCGCACTGCGGTATCCGTAGATGCCTATGTGCTTGTAATACGCATGCTTTTCCATCCACTGGTCTTGTTCAACACCTCTCAAATAGGGGATAGGATGCCGGCTGAAATACAAGGCTTGGTGCTGGGCGCCAATGACTACTTTCGGGCTGTTCGGGTTAAAGAGTTCTTCCTGGTTCTTCACCCGTTTGATCAAGGTGGCAATCTGCGAGGCTTCCTGTTCAAAGCAGGAAAGTACCTTTTCTATCTGCTCCGGCTGAATGAAAGGCTCGTCTCCTTGTATGTTCACCACCACGTCAAATTCCTGCCCCATTAAAGTGTACGCCTCGTAACACCGGTCGGTACCACTTTGGTGGTGTTCACCCGTCATTACTGCCTTTCCGCCAAATCCTGTAACATGGTCCAGAATGCGCTCATCATCCGTAGCCACCACCACGGCATCTAGGTTAGACTTCTGCGCCTGCTCATACACCCGCTGAATCATAGATTTTCCATCTAAGTCAACTAAGGGTTTGCCCGGGAAACGGGTAGAGGCGTAACGGGCAGGGATGATTCCTAAGGTTTTCATATGGCATTTACTTTACAGATTCAAAGATAGTATTCTTCCAGCCAGCAATAGTGGCCTTTACCAAGCTTTGTAATTTCCGTTTTTGGCCTATTTTTACAGAAACAGGCCAAAAACGCATGCCATCTTCCCCAGAAATCCTCCAGTATCAGTTCAAAGGCAAGGTTTGGCGGCTGTTGCCCAATGAGCAGACCGGATGTTTTGGCGTAGAGGTGCGGGACACGCAGTCGTTGCAAGTCTATTTTTGTCTGCTCCAGCCGGGCTGTCCTCAGCTGCTGTTAGACCATTTCCAGGTAGAAGAAAAGTGGTGGGCCGGGCTGGCTGGTTTCAGTGAAGAGATTCTGTATTTGCACGGGTTTGACCGGCAGGGAACCGTGGGGCAGCCAATGGGGGTTACGGCGGTCCAGATGGCTTCGCAGAAGGTGCTGTTCATTCAGCCAACCGTTCTTTTTGAGGCACAGCATGGCCAAAATCTCTACTGTTCAGAAGCAGGGGAGCGGCCAAAAAAAGTACAGGTTTATGAAGCGAATACTGGGCAGTTTCTGCAAGCGTTGACAGAGCAGGAAGCTGTCCGGTTGCTGGAAGATGGCAAGAAGGAATTGGCTTTTAAGGTAGACCACTCAGAGATATTTACTTCTTCCAGTAGCCATTACACAGATTTGACGGCATTTATAGCTGGCCACAAGGGGCATGTGCCGGTGCAAGAGGTGGAGTATTTGGAAACAGATACCTGCTTTATTCTCAGCTACTATGTAGCCCAAGAGGTCGGATTGTTTGACAAATTTTTGGTAACTTACAGCCTCAATGGTGAAGCCTTAAACGAGTTTTGCCTTGTGAAGGATGCAGAAAGGATAGGAGGGCCCGCGTTTTTTGTACAGTCTGGTTTCCTTTTTCTGTTGCAGCATGAGTCTGTGCTTGTGTCTGTTCCCCTCCCGGTGAATGTAAATTTTGATTAAGAAATAGAGTCCAATGTTGAAGAAATTTGTGTTTGTTTTAGGATGCGCCCTGGTGAGCTACGGTGCTGCCCAGGCGGGCACGTTGGCGGTACGTGATTCAGTAGGAACTCAGACCGTAAACGGGAAAATATTCATCACCCACAAAGTAGAGCCCAAAGAGACGCTGTACGCCCTTTCACGCAAATACGGTGTAGCCGTTGGACAGATTGTGGCGGCCAACAAGAACATTGACAAAGCCATTCATGTAGGGCAATTGGTGCTCATTCCAATGAAAGGCGCCACGGCCGCCGCACCAGCCAAAACAGCCACCCCTGCGGCCAAATCTGCGCCTACTGGTGCCAAGCCAGCGGCAGTTCCGGCGGCTGCTCCGGCTGCCAGCAGAACCTACGTGGTAGATGCCAAAGGCAACAGACTGCATACCGTACAGCCAAAGCAGACGCTATTTGCCATTTCCAGACTACACAAAGTAACCATTGACGATCTTAAGAAATGGAACAAGCTGACGGATAACACCGTGGAGATTGGCCAGGAGCTGATTGTGGGAGTAGGTGACAAACCTAATTTACAGGCCACTGCCCAGAAGCCCATTTACGTGCCTGAGAAGGATGACGAGGTAGCCATGCCGAAGCAAGCCGGTAACTCTGCTGCAGTAGCCAAGACCGAAGAAGTAAAACCAGCCCCAGCCGCTGCTAAGCAACCTACTCCGGTTAGACCAGTGACGGCCAAGCCCGCCATTCCTACCACGTTGGCCAAGGCCGGCGCCCCTAAAACCGAAACTGCCACTACCGCAACAAGTCCTGCTCCGGCCCCGGCGCCCGTTTCTACTCCTACCAAATCAGCTGAAGAAAAAGATTCAAAGTCTTTGACGGTGACCACTGAGTACACCCCGCGCGTGTCTGAAAGTGGCATGGCCGAAGCCATTGACCAAAAAGTAGATGCCAACAAGTTCCTGGCCCTGCACAAAACGGCTCCGGTGGGTACCATCATGGCGGTGAAAAACCCCATGAACAACCAAACGGTATACGTACGCGTGATTGGGAAACTACCAGAAACCGGCGAAAACGAGAAAGTAGTCATTAAGCTATCCAAGAAGGCCTGCCAGCAGATTGGCGCCAACGACGGCCGCTTCAGAGTAGAACTTTCTTACATGCCATAAGGCGTTTTTGACCTATTTTCACCAAAAGAGGCGAAAAACGGAAACCCCAAAGGAATCCGCTTTTCGCCTCTTTTTTTATGAATAATGAATAATATGATTTTTAAATGTGAAGAATAGCTTTAGCCAGAACTGTGGGGAGGCTTTGTGTTAAAAAAAATTGCGAATCATTGAGGCTGTCTTTCCACCTTTCTTTCACCTGCGTAATAGAAGCCATTACCTGTAGTTACTTACTCATTGAGAAATTAATCACTAATCATTATTCATTAATCATTAAAAAGAGATGTCTTCCCAGATCAAGGCTTTGTTAGAGGATAGATACCAGCGTTACAATACCTTGGAGTTCATTCCGCATGATCCCATTTCTATCCCGCATAGGTTTACAGAGAAAAGAGATATTGAGATAGCAGGGTTCTTCGCGTCTATTTTGGCGTGGGGACAACGGAAGACCATCATCAACAAGTGCACTGAGCTCATGGCCCGCATGGACAATGCTCCCTACCAGTTCATCCGGCATCACCACGAAGATGATTTAAAAAGCTTGCTGGGGTTCAAGCACCGTACCTTCAATGACACAGACTTGCTGTACCTGGTCCATTTTTTTCGTTGGTTTTACGAGCAGCATAACTCCCTGGAAGTGGCATTCTTAGGAACTGGTCCTGTGCCGTTGCTTACTCAGAAAGCCAGACTGGAGCACTTTTATAACCTGGTTTTTTCTTTGCCAGAAGCCCCGCACCGAACCAGAAAACACATTTCCACCCCTGCCAAGAAATCTGCCTGCAAACGCATTAATATGTACCTGCGCTGGATGGTAAGAAAAGACGAGTCCGGCGTGGACTTCGGGATTTGGAAAAGCATCTCTCCCAAAGACTTAATCTGCCCCTGCGACGTACATGTCCAGCGCGTGGCCCGCAAACTCAAACTCATTGAACGCACCCAATCAGACTGGGCCATGGCCGAAGAACTCACCAAAAACCTCCGCGCCTATGATCCCCAAGACCCGGTAAAGTATGACTTCGCGTTGTTTGGCCTGGGGATTGAAGAGAAGTTTTAGTTGGGTTAACAATTAGTTCGCCTTGACAGTTAAGCCTTTTCAAACCTTCATTCTCTCAATAATTCAATCACTCAATCATTCACTCACTATTTTGTCATCCTGAAAAGATCTTGTGGGCATACTAGACAGGCTTGGTCATTGGAACAAGTACTTCTTGTTTTTTAATAATGAAGTCATCACAATGAAAAGGCGCTACTGCAGTTTGCCACCAAGATCCTTACAGGATGACAAAAGCGAAGGTTTTGCGGTTACTTATAGTTGTAGGTGTAAGTAAATAGCAATTTTTTGTATGGCGTTTTTGGCTTCTTTTCCTGAAAACAGGCCAAAAATGAGTGTTTACCTCAACTTTCACCTGTTGAGTCCTTGCACCAGCGCATCCAAATAATTCGCCCCGAAAAGGAACATCCCATTACCTCTATCTGTTATCCAATGCTTGGCAATGCTGTTTTTAACCTACTTTTGTAAAAACAGCCAAAAAACGAATAACGGTTAACCAATAACAACCAACGATACTTGATATACCCATCAAATTTTGAACAAAAGATTGGCTTCGGGCAGATTAGGGAAATGCTCTCTGATTCCTGCTTGAGTCCGCTGGGACGCCGTTTTGTGGAGCGGGTCCAATTCCTGAACCGTTTTGACCTGGTGGAACGACTGCTGCAACAGGCAGATGAGTTTGCCCAGATTCTTCGCTCCGGCGAGGACTTTCCATCACAGTATTACTTTGACGTAACCGAGCACCTGAACCGGGCCGCTTTAGAAGGAGCGTTTCTGGAAGTGCGCGGCGTCTTCGAGATAAAAATGTCATTGCGGGCCATCCGGCAGGCACTGGGCTTCTTTTTTGAGGCGGAGGAAGAGGCTTTTCCTGCCCTCAAAGCGCTCACGCAGGGCGTAGAGGTAGACCGCGCGCTGGTGGCTGCCTTAGACAAACTGGTAGATGATGCCGGCAATGTGCGGGATGATGCCTCACCGGAGTTGCAGCGCGTAAAGCGCGACCTCATTGGTCAGCAGACGCAGTTGCGCAAGACCATCAGCAGTATTCTGCGCCACGCCAAGCAGGAAGGCTGGACGCCCGGCGATGCCGAGCCTACCATCAGAGGCGGCCGCCTGGTGATTCCTGTTATTGCCGAATACAAGCGCCGCATCAAAGGCTTGATTCATGATGAGTCTACCACCGGCCAAACCGTTTACCTGGAACCTGAAAGCGTCTTTGAACTCAACAATGACATCAAAGACCTGGAGAACGCCTATCATAGAGAGATGATTAGGTTACTGACGGCGGTCACCAACCAGGTGCGCCACCATCTTCCTAACCTGAAGAAGGCGTACCAGTTCCTGTCCTTGCTGGATTTCATTAGAGCCAAGGCGGTGCTGGCCAACAGAATTGGCGGCATCATGCCCACTCTGCACAAACAACAGCTGATTAAATGGAAAGACGCCCGCCATCCCATTCTGCATTTAACCATGCAGGCACACGGTAAAAAAGCAGTGCCACTTTCACTGGAGTTGAACCCTACGCAGCGCATCCTCTTGATTTCGGGACCTAACGCCGGGGGTAAATCGGTGGCCATGAAGACGGTGGGCCTGCTGCAGTACATGTTGCAGTGCGGACTCTTGATTCCGGTGGGAGAGGGCTCAGAGGCTGGTATGTTTGACGATGTTTTCTTGGATATGGGCGATGAGCAATCCATTGAAAATGACTTGAGTACGTACAGCTCGCACTTGCAAAACATGAAGCAGTTTGTGCTGTTCGCGGGTAAGAAATCTTTGGTTTTGGTAGATGAGTTCGGGACGGGTACGGAGCCGGTTCTGGGTGGAGCCATTGCTGAGGCAGTCTTGGGGCAGCTGCACCAACAGAAGGTTTACGGCGTCATCACCACCCACTATACCAACCTCAAGAACTTCGCGGAAAAGACCCCTGAAATTGTGAACGGGGCCATGCGCTACAACCCCTCAGAACTGCAGCCTCTCTACCAGCTGGAGATTGGCAAGCCGGGCAGTTCCTTCGCCCTGGAGATTGCCCGCAAGATTGGTTTGCCCAAAAACATTCTGGACAAAGCCGGCACTTTGGTGGGTAAAGAGAAAATACGCTATGACCGCCTGCTGGAGCAATTAGAACAAGAAAAGACCGACTTTGAACAACGCAACGCCAGCGTAGCCAAGCAGGAACGCAAACTGCAGAAAGCGGTGCAGGAATACACTGAGCTCAAGCAGCACCTGGAGGAAAGCAAGACAGACGTTCTCCGGAACGCCAAGGCCCAGGCCAAACTCCTGCTCAAAGACGCCAATCAGCAGATTGAAAGCACCATTGAGCAGATAAGAAAAAGTCAGGCAGAGAAGGAACAGACCAAGGCTGCGCGTCAGGAACTGGAAACTTTCAAGGCAAAGCTGCTACCAGAACCTAAGCCTGCCATCCGGAACGGAAACGCGAAAAGTGGTCCGTTGCAGGTAGGTGAACGCGTGGTACTACAGGGGCAGGATTCAGTAGGCGAGTTACTGGCCGTCAAAGGTAAAACCGCCGAGGTGAGTTTTGGTGGCCTCAAAACCATTGTCAAGCTGGACAAACTGGAACGCCCAGACCACAACGCCGCCTGGATGAAGGAGAAGAAAGCCAAGGACAAGGAAGCCGCCACCGCCACAGGCCCTTCTAAAGGCTTGGACGTGACCCAGCGCATGGCAGATTTTCAGCACACCTTAGACGTGCGCGGCAAGTACGCCGAGGACGCCCTGACCACCGTGATGAATTTCATGGACGACGCCATCATGCTGGGCATTCCAGAGGTAAAAATCATCCATGGCCGCGGCAATGGCGTGCTCAAGCAAGTGGTGCGGGATTACGTGCGCACCTTGAAAGAAGTAGCCAGCGTAGGCAATGAGCACATAGAACGCGGCGGGGACGGTGCTTCAGTTATTGTTTTGAAGTAGTTGATATAAAATCTTATTGGATAGAAGTATAAATTAGTCCAAGCAATTTGATAATCATGATTTTGATTAATATCCTTTATTCGGCTTATTTTCTTTTCTTGAATTTTATAGTTTTTTTAACCTTAGCAAGAGCAAATAAGGTAAGTAGATTGAATATATGGTAGCTAGCTAGCTTTGTGGCGCTAGTTACCATATTGCATAATGACTTTCTAGACACTAATTACTTTATGACTTCTGAAGCATACTGGCGAATATTATGGTTTAGCTTCAGTTTAGTTTTATTACATTATGGTGACGGCTTACAAAAGTTAGTGATAGAGAAAGCTGTCCCGTCACAGGGTGTTGGAAATCAAAATATTGCCGGAGCAACTTTGAAAATATTTGATTTTTTGCGGTACAAGGTTATTTATGTTATGATTTCTTGCTACCAACTAGTTGCTATCTGGGTTCCAGTAGTAAGGGAGAGCTTAGTATCAATAAAAGAAAATGGGTTGATTCTACTTTTTAGTTGAGATTATAAACTTTCCGTTTTTTGCCTACTTTACAGAAAACAAGCCAAAATCGCCTATAAATGAAAAAGACCAGCCGAAAGCGCTGGCCTTTTTCATTTATAGGCGATTAAATTTCCTTCGTTCAAGGCAATTAAGTTATAGAGTCTTTAGATGATATTCACCTCGGGCGAAAGACTGATGCCGAATTTCTCTTCCACGGACTTTATGATTTCATAGGCCAGGGCTTTTACCTCATTGCCGGTGGCGCCGCCGTAGTTTACCAGCACTAAGGCTTGGTCTTTGTGCACGCCGTGTTTGCCCAGAACCTTTCCTTTCCAGCCACACTGCTCAATCAGCCAGCCGGCCGGCACTTTCACGGTATGCTCGCTCACGGGGTAACCAGGCATGGTGGGGTATTGCTCCTTCAGGATGTCAAACTGCGCGAGGCCGATCTCAGGGTTTTTGAAAAAAGAGCCGGCGTTGCCAATCTTGGCCGGATCTGGAAGCTTGGTTCTTCTAATGTGAATTACGGCATCACTAATGGCTTTCAGGCTCAATTCTTTCACCTGCATTTCTTCCAGGGTGTTGCTGATGGCCCCGTATGACGTGTTGAAGGTAGGATTACGGGTGAGTTGTAAGGTAACCGAGGTGACAATGTATCTGCCTTTGGCTTCTTTCTTGAAAATGCTTTCACGGTAGCCAAAGTTGCACTCCTCTTTCCCGAAGGTGATGGTCTGGCCCGTCTCCATTTCCACGGCCTCTAAGGAGTAGAAGGTGTCTTTCAGCTCAACGCCATAAGCACCAATGTTCTGCAGTGGGGCCGCGCCCACCGTCCCAGGTATCAGGGAAAGGTTTTCAATGCCGCCCAAGCCTTGTTCAATAGTATACAGCACCAGGTCATGCCAGGTCTCGCCGCTACCCGCCGTCACCAGCACGTGCTCCTGGTCTTCCTGGGGTGCTTGGGTAATGCCTTTGATGCGGTTGAGCAAAACGGCTGCTTCCACATCCTGGGTGAACAAGACGTTGCTGCCACCGCCCAGAATCAGTTTGGGGAGCGCCTTCACCTGAGGGTGCTGCAATAATTCCTGCAGCTCTTCCTTAGAAGTGAATTCAGCTAGCAGGGTGGCTTTGGCGTCTATCCCGAAGGTATTGTACGGTTGCAGGGAGGCGGCTCTCTGGAGTTCCATAGGCAAGGTGAAAGGTTCTGTAAGGGAACAAAGTTACAGAAACCCGGTAAGATTGAGGAAACCCGACGCGTAAACCTGTGATTATCTTTCCCCAACGGCAATGGCTGCCATGGAGAAGGCGGCAGAATGGGCTTTTTTTCTGAACTTGCAGGCTGTAAACCGTAAATTCCTTTCACCTTCATTTAACAAATCCACTATGGCCGCACCTACCAAACCCGTCAACTTTAACATGACTGCCACCACACTGGCCGGCCTGGAGGAAGTGCTGGCGCAGGAACTAACAGACCTGGGGGCCAAGTTTGTGAAAGTGGGAGTGCGGGCCGTGACCTTTTCCGGTGACCAGCGCCTGTTGTACAACGCCAACCTATGGTGCCGCACCGCCATCAGAATCTTAAAGCCGTTTGCGCAATTCAAGGCCAGGGATGAGAAGGAGCTATACATGAAAGTGCGGGAGCAAGACTGGAGCCGTCACCTTACCGTGAACAGTACCTTCGCCATCAACGCAGTGGTGTCCAGGTCAACGTTTGAGCACTCCTTGTTTGTGTCTCAGTTGACCAAAGACGCCATTGTGGACCAGTTCAGGGATAAGACAGGCAAGCGGCCCAGCGTAGACGTGACCACCCCAGACGTGCGCATTAACCTGCACATGCATGAGAACATCGTTTCCTTGGCCCTGGATGCCTCCGGCGATTCTCTGCACCGCCGCGGGTACCGTCAGCAGACCAACGTAGCGCCATTGAATGAAGTGTTGGCCGCCGGCATTCTCATGCTGTCTGGCTGGGATAGAAAGTCGCCGTTGTATGACCCCATGTGCGGTTCTGGCACCATTCTAGCCGAAGCCGCCATGATGGCCCATAACATTGCCCCTGGCGTCTACCGCCGCGATTACGGTTTTATGCGTTGGCCAGACTATAATGCTGAGCTGTATAAAGAAGTCTACCAAGCCGCCCTGGCCCAGGAAGACCGGGACGCGGAAGTGGAAATTTTTGGCTCAGACATTGACCCAGACTTCGTGGAAGCAGCTTTCCAGAACCTGGAGTTCGCAGAATTGGATGAATACGTGCGTATTAAAGAGCTCAACTTCGCCCAGGCCACCAAGCCCGTAGACAAAGGCATTCTTGTCTTGAACCCTCCGTACGGGGAACGCATTGGCGACGACCGCGAAATGAACGACCTCTACAAAATGATAGGAGACACGCTCAAAAGCAATTTCCAGGATTGGGATGCCGCCATCTTCACTGGCAATTTGGAGGCAGCCAAGCACATCGGCTTAAAACCTTCCAGAAGAATACCCTTGTACAATGGCCCCATTGAGTGCCGTCTGTTCAAATATGAATTGTACCAAGGCAGCAGGAGAGAAGTAGCAGAGTAAACCCAGACACATGCCCTACATTAAAAGAGCCCAAAGACGGTCGTTTTTGGGCTCTTTTGGTGAAAACAGGCTAAAAACGGGCTGCCACTTTTCAATCCAAAGATTTGCTAAAAGGTAAGGGAGGCAACAAACGAGGCCGAAGACAGACCAGCCTGCGGGGCTAGCAAGAGGCGGCTTTTGCGAGCCTTCAGCTTTTGCTCCGTTAAATTATACAGAAACACTGCGCCCTTGGCGGATAGATAGCCCACGGCAGCACCGGCCATGACGTCTGTGGCCCAGTGGGCGTTGTCATTGATGCGGGAAAGTCCCACCAAGGTGGCCGTACCATAGGCCACCGGAGAAACCCAGCCATGCTCTTGGCCATACACAGAAGCTACGGAAGTGGCCATCGCAAAAGCCACCGTTGTATGCGAGGAGGGGAAGGAGGTATTGTCAGAGACTTCTTCGCCCCAGTCATAAAAATGATTCTCCCCAGTAACGCTAGGCCGATAGCGGTGCACCTGGTTTTTGACCAAGCCGGTAAAACCTCCGCTTATGAGCAAACTTCCCAGAGACACCATGCCTACCTTTTTCAAGTTAGGGTTGTTGATGGCAAAGCCAGCCAGTGCCACGGTTCCTGTAACCGGCAGTAGAAGGCTGTGCCTGCCCATTGGTTCAACGGCTTGAGCCAACATATCCATAGGCGCTGTTCTATGTTGCTGCGTAAATTTTTGCAGCGGTTCGTCTACCCATGCGTAGGTGGCCGTCCAGAGGGCCGCACTGCCCAGCACTAATCCCGTTATTTTCAGGGCAGGAGAGAACCTGGGTTGGTGAGCAAACTTTTGCGCAGCGGCCGTGTCTTGTTGTAGCCCTATAATAGGCAACGTGTCTTGAACATGCCTAGGCCCTGGATCCTGCTGTCTGGGCTGCGCATATGCCGGCAAAGCCCCACCCGAAAAAAAGGGCAGGCACATACAAAGGCAGAGCAGTTTCAGGTACTTCATGGCGGGGCACTCAAAAAGAGAATACGCTATTTAAGAGTCACGGCCAAAGAAACGGCATCTGCCACCAAGCCGGTGTCTCGGTTATAATGGTCATAGCGCAACTCCAGCGTATTGAGCTTACTGATGCCCAGAATGCCAGCCGCGGAATTGTACCGTAGGTTCACCCCGAACAGGTGGCTCACAAACTCAGACAAGTCATAGTCGCTGGTGTAGAACTCCTCTTGGGCGGTATGGGCCCGGTAGGGAGCAAAGTAGTCTGCGGCGCTCTGGCTGTAAAAACGGTAAAACGGACTTACAGACAGGAACGGCGTAAGCTTGAAGGGTAGTTCCACCTCAGCGGAGTGGCCCATGATGCCCCAGTCATCTGTGTAAAACCGATAGAACGTCTTCACCAAAATTCGGTCCGTAGCGAAGTAGTTGAGGCGCAGGCCCAGCGGTACTTTCACGCGGGTGTCTGGTAGGCGCTCTACATGCACCGAATTGTCTGTAAAGTACACGCGCTGGTAGGGCGTAGCCAGCTGCCCCGTCTGGTAGGCTAGGTCCAGTATGAGGGAGGCCTGCAGGCGTTTGTTGATGACCTGAGCAAGAGAGGCCGAGGCATTGTACGAGTTTCTGGGATTGGTTCCCTCGGCATCTGGGTTGTCCACCGGCCCCGACGGCGTCTGCAGCGTTCTCAACTCAATGGGATAAATCATGCTCCAAGAATCCAGAAAGGCGCTCAAGGACAGGCCAATTTCGCGGTTACGGTCTTTAGAGTATTTGGCAAAGTTCACGTTCACGCCCTTAGAGAAGTAGTCATACTCTGTAGAGACAGACAAGCCGGCACCTATGGAATATCCCTTCACGTCATCTTGCATGGCCCAAGAAAGAGAGGGGTAGATGCGGTTGTCTGCCGCCGAGGCCGAGGAGATGGTGGTAGGATCAATCAAGTCTGAAGAGGCCGAGCTGTAATGGTCAAAACCTACTTCTAGCCGGAAGGAGTGCAAACGATTTTTGGCGTCTCCCTTGGCCATGGTAATGTCAAAGGTGGTGGCCACGTCGGTCAGTTCCTCAGTGCCTATGCCGCCCGTCACGGCAGAATTGTTGCCGTCCTGCCGGTAATAGCTAGTGACAAAATTGATTTCCTGGGTTTTAAGCTTGCGGCTCTTGAACGTGGTGCTGTCTGGCTGGGTAGTCTGCCCGAAGGAACTGAGAATGGTTAAAAAGAACAGCGAGGCGTGAAGGTAGATTTTCTGCATATTCTTAATTGGTTAGTTGCAGCCGCAGCCGCCACCTGTTTTGCCGCCATTGGCCCCAGAGGCTCCTTCGCGGTACAGAAGAAAATTGAGCTCCGTTTTCTGGACTTTGCGCGCGTTCAAGACCATCTCGGCATCATTGAGGTACATCTTGTTGTATTCCTGCACGGTCTGGCAAGAAAAAAGGCTCCCTGCCATAAAAAGCAAAAAGAGCCTGGTAAAATTCTGAGCAGTTAGGTTCATGTGGTCAGGTGTATGTTTTTGGAGCAATGGATTTGGTCAAAGTCGTCAATAATCAGACAGGCAATGTCGCGCATTTGGTTAATAAGGTCAAGCCCTACCTGTACCCCCATCACCATCACGGGGGTGGCCATCGCATCGGCCAACTCGGCATTGGGGCAAAGAACAGTCACGCTCTTTATTCCTGTAACGGGCAAACCGGTTTTTGGATTGATGGTGTGGCTGTATTTTTTTCCGTCTATGATGGCAAACTTTTCATAGTTGCCTGAGGTGGCCACGGCCATGTTGGAGATGTTGAACCGGGAGAAGGCGTGGAGGGCAGCGTTGGGATCTGCAATGCCAATGGTCCAGGGCTGGCCGTTGGGCTGCAGGCCCCAGGCGCTCAGGTCGCCGGCGGCGTTGACTATTCCGCTCTGCACGCCCAGCTGGAGCAGGACTTGTTTGGCTTTTTCGGCGGCGTAGCCTTTGCCAATGCCCCCAAACCCGATCCGCATGCCCTTGTGGCGCAGGAAAACGCTCTTGTCTTTGGGGTTTAATACCACGTTCTGGTAATTGACCAAACGCACCGAAGCCTTGGCCACGGCCGCGCTGGGCAGGGCCGACATGTGGGGGTCAAAGTTCCAAAGGCTTTTGTCTACCCCGCCGTAGGTGATGTCAAAGGCGCCCTGGGTGAGTTCAGAGATGCGTAGGGAACGCTCAATGAGGGCATATACCTCTTCTGACGGAGTGACCGGGGCAATGCCGGCCATGGCGTTGATCTGATTGGTCTCGCTGGAATCTGCGAAGGTGGTTAAGAGGCGCTCAATGCGCTGGATCTCAGCAACGGCGGCCTCAAGCAAGGTATCTGCCTCCTGCTGAGAGGCGGCTGCTACCGTCAATTCAAACCGATTCCCCATCAGCTTCTGCACCTTCCTGTAAAGGATGGGAGCATGTACCAATGGGGAATCTGTTGAAATCACTTAGTGGATGCTTTTGAGTTGGGTTAGAAAGGCCTGGGCGTCTTTGGCTGGGAAACCTTCCCATCTTTTGAGCACCTTGCCGTCTTCATTCACTAATAACGTTAAAGGGAACACGCCGGTTTTATTGTATTGCTCGGCCAGTTTCTCGTTCAGGGCAATCTGGTCTTTGGGCAGCTGGTTTTTCTTAAGTCTTGGGAAGTCGGCGTTCACCAAAACCAGATTCTGGGCGGCGTATTCCTGAAACTCGGGGTTCTCAAAAATCTGCTTTTCCATCTTGATGCAAGGTCCGCACCAGTCAGAGCCGGAGAAATTTATCAGAATAGGAGTGTGCTTCTCATGCGACACCTTTTTGGCTTGGTCCATGCTGTGCAACCAGGCGGGTGCAGTAAAGGAAAACCAGGCGCTGACCATCATTACTAACAAGTTCATAGGAGTACGTTTGAAAGGTGGAAACTAAAGTAAAAGAATTTTATGGTTCTTTCAGTGATAAGACAAGATACATGCCAAACTGGTTCCAGGTACCTAGGGCGCCTAAATTTTGTTTTTAGCCTCTTTCCTGGAAAACAGCCCAAAAACAACCGGCCCTACACCAGCCCTTTCCTGCGCAAAAGCCAGAAACCACCCAGTATCAACCAAGCCGGCCAAAGGTAGCACATGCCTACCAGCAAGGTCAGGAACAACTGCCAACCCGTACCGAAGGCATTGTAAAAACGGGTGCCTAACCCCAGACGCTCCGTAAAGCTCATAGGTACCACCTGGTACATGTTCAGCTTAATGGTACTGTAGGCGGTCTGGTCTTTCAAGAACCTGAATCTGGCCTCTGCGCTCTCAATTTCTTCCTGTACCTGGGTGAGATGCTGCTCCACCTCCAAAATATCTGGAATGTTTTTGGCCTGGTCCAGCAGGGTTCTATATCTGGCTTCTACGGCTCGTTTGGCCTTGATTCTGGCCTGCACGTCTACATAGGCGGCAGCTACGTCCTCAGCGCCCAGGTTCCGGAAGTCCAGGTTCACGCTTTCTTTCTGCAACTGCTCCAACAGCGGCAAAAAATGCTCAGGTTGCACCCTGATGACCAAGTCTGTAGACACTTCGTCTTCCTGGCTGTTTTGCGTGGTGTTGGAGATAAGGCCATTGGCTTTCTTAACGGCTTCTTCTATGCGCAGCATGCTGGCGGCAAGGTCTTTTACCTGAAACTTTATCTCTGCTTCTTTGATGAGCATTTGCGCTGGAGATTTCTCTGTAGATGGCTCAACTACTTTGTCTTCGCTAGAAGAAGTGGCATCTTCTGCAGGAGCCATCTCCGCCTCTGGGGCAAATGAAGATTCCTTGGAAGGTTCACAGCTGTTCATCAAGAAGGCGGTGCCGCAAACTTGTAGAAAGAGCAAAGGGTTTTTCAGGGTTTTCATAGCTGTCAGGTTTTGCCCTTAATCCTTTCAGCCCCAGGAAGGTAACCCAATAGGCAAGAACAATAAACAGAAGCACTTCTTCGTTTTAGGGCTCTTTTCCAGAAAACACTCTAAAAACGGTTGTGATTGAATGTCAATGGTATGTAAATAAAAAGAGGAAGCTTGTAGGGCTTCCTCTTTTTATTTACATACCATAGAATGACTGGTTAAATACGCGTGATGGAAGCACCAATGGCGTTCAGGCGGCCGTCAATGTTCTGGTAGCCACGGTCAATCTGCTCAATGTTATGGATGACGCTGCGGCCTTCGGCAGACAGGGCAGCCAATAGCAAGGCAACCCCCGCTCTGATGTCTGGCGATGTCATGTCAATGCCACGCAACGGCACTTGCTTGTTCTGGCCAATCACGGTGGCACGGTGCGGATCACAAAGAATAATTTGCGCGCCCATGTCAATGAGTTTGTCCACGAAGAACAAGCGGCTCTCAAACATCTTCTGATGGATCAAAACCGTTCCTTTAGCCTGGGTGGCTACTACCAGCGCCACGCTCAACAAGTCTGGCGTGAAGCCTGGCCAGGTATGGTCAGAAACGGTAAGGATGGAGCCGTCAATGTAGGTGTCAATTTC
Organism: Nibribacter ruber; assembly: GCF_009913235.1. Taxonomy (NCBI): domain Bacteria; kingdom Pseudomonadati; phylum Bacteroidota; class Cytophagia; order Cytophagales; family Hymenobacteraceae; genus Nibribacter; species Nibribacter ruber. The sequence goes on from NZ_CP047897.1 coordinate 185,832, forward strand.
ATAGCTGTCCTGCGCCGGAATAAAGATATCATCGCCCCGGAACTCCATGTTGATGCCCAATCTGCGGAACGTGTCTGGTATCAAACCAAGTTCTCTGATCTGCGCGTCTTTGATGGTAATCTCAGAACCAGTCATGCCTGCCAGGCCAATGAAAGAGCCAATCTCAATCATGTCTGGGAGCATGCGGTGCTCGGTGCCTCCCAGTTTCTCCACGCCCTCAATGATGAGCATGTTAGAACCAATGCCGGAGATTTTAGCGCCCATACGGTTGAGCATCTTGCAGAGTTGCTGCAGATACGGCTCACAGGCGGCGTTGTAGATGGTGGTAATGCCTTCGGCTAACACGGCGGCCATGGCCAGGTTGGCGGTTCCAGTCACGGAAGCCTCATCCAAAAGCATGTACGTGCCTTTCAGGTGCTTACCCTCCAGATGGTAGAAGCTGTCCTGCGCGTCATACTTGAAGGTGGCGCCCAGTTTCTCGAACCCGATGAAGTGGGTATCCAGTCTTCTTCTTCCAATCTTGTCACCGCCGGGTTTGGGCAGCTTGGCCATGCCAAAACGGGCCAACAAAGGTCCCATGATCATGACAGAACCTCTAATGGCGCGTGCCTGCTCTATGAAAGACTGCGTGGAAAGGTAATCCAGGTTTACATCCTGGGCTTTAAACGTGTAGGTATCTGGCGCATTCTGCTCCACCTGTACGCCCATGTCGCGCAACAGCTCAATGAGTTTGTTGACGTCCCGGATGTTGGGAATATTAGAAATAACCACAGGCTCAGACGTTAAGAGCACTGCGCAAAGAATCTGTAAGGCCTCGTTCTTCGCCCCTTGCGGGATAATCTCGCCGTTTAATGGGCGGCCACCCAATACTTCAAAAGAAGCCATGCGTACTTATTTATTCTTGTGTCTGTTGTTCTGATACTTGTTCTGCTGCCCGCCTTTGTTCTTCTGGTTGCTGCTGCTGCTGTTGCTAGGTCCCTGCGGGGTTTTGATGGTGCTGTCAAACAGGCCTCCTTTTTCCACCAGGGCCGTGTCCAGGTCCAGCTGTCCTTTGGACAGGTCTCTCATGTTCTCCAGAATGACCATGTCAGACACGCTGTCTTTGTTGTAGGTGCGGTACAACACCTTCATGAGCTTGCCCACTGAGATGATGGCGGCCTCTTTCTCTACCGGGTCTTGAATCTGGGTGGCCTTTTCAATGAGGCTTTCCAGGTTAGAACCATAGTGCATGTACTTGGGCGTGTTCTTAGGGTAGTCTACGCGCTGGGGTTTATCATTGAGATACTCCATGGCGCTCAAGGTGAACGGTGCGTCTACATCCAGTTGCCCGTCGGCCATCACGTACAAATGGTTCCAGAGGGTCTGCTGCGCATCCTGAATGTCTTTCACGTTCGGGTTGAGCCTGCCCATGAGGTTGACCAACAGCTGTGCCAACTGCGTGCGCTTGGTACGGTCTTCTACGGTTAAGATGTACTGCACAATGTTCTGGACGTTGCGGCCGTACTCTCTCAATAAAAGCTCTTGTTTAAATGTAGAACTGGCTACCATATAGATGGGATGAATTGCTTAGTCAAAATTAGGAATTAATATTAGATGCTAGACACTAGATGCTAGACTTTAGACTTCAATGTTGAAGGAATAACAATATAATTTTGTTTTTGGCTTGTTTTCTAGAAAACAAGCCAAAAACAAAATTGAGAATCTAGCTACTAACGTCTAGAATCTAATATCTAAGAAGCGTGCACCTTGAGCTTGGCGAAACTCAAAAGCAGGGTTTTCTCACCCACGCCCTCAAATTCAATGATGGCCTTGGTAGAGTTGCCCTGGGTGTCCATTTTGGTGACCGTGCCAAACCCGAATTTAGGGTGCTCTACGCGCATACCGGCCTGCAGGTTAGAAGTATCGCTGGGCGTGAAGTCAGCCGAAGGCGTATAATTGGGCGCAACGGTAGGTTTTTTGGCCGGCGTGATGAGCTGACTTACCGGGGTTTTGCGCTGCAACACCTTCTCAAACGGGCCACGCTCATCGCCGAACTTGAAGTTAAGGTAGGTAGGATCAATCTCGTCCACAAAACGGCTTTTTTCAGCGCTGCGCAGGTTGCCCCACTGGTAGCGGCTGGTAGCGTAGGAGAGGGTCAGCTTCTTTTCGGCGCGGGTGATGGCCACGTAGAACAGACGGCGTTCCTCTTCCAGGTCAGCGCGCGAAGAAAGCATCATCTGGCTCGGGAACAGGTTTTCTTCCATGCCCACAATGAACACGTTCCTAAACTCCAGACCCTTCGCCGAGTGAATGGTCATCATGGTCACGTATTCGCCTTCTTCCTCTTTCTTGGTGTCTGCATCCGTCAACAAGGCAATGTCTTGCAAGAAGGCTGGTAGGCTCTTGTCTTCTTTTTCAGGGTCATCCACAAACTCTTTGATGGCGTTCAGAAGCTCCTGGATGTTCTCGTAGCGGGCCAGGCCTTCCACGGTCTTATCAGCGTACAAATCATCTACCAGACCCGAATGCTTGGCAATGTAGGTGGCGGCCTCAAAGGCGTCCTTTTGCTGGGCTACCACGGCAAAGCTCTTGATCTTGGTCGCGAACTCGTCAATGGCCACGCCGGCACGGCCCATGCCCAACTGCGTGGCATGGCTCACCACTTCCCAGATGCTGTGGTTGGTGTCATTGGCCGTCACAATGAGTTTCTCTACCGTGGTGTCACCAATACCGCGTTTTGGGTAGTTGATGATGCGGCGCAAGGCCTGCTCGTCATTGTGGTTGATGGAAAGCCGCAGGTAGGAAATCAAATCCTTAATCTCTTTCCGCTGGTAGAACGACAAGCCGCCCACAATACGGTACTTGATGTTCATCTTGCGTAAGGCCTCTTCCATGGCCCTTGACTGGGCGTTGGTGCGGTACAAGATGGCGAAGTCCTCATAAGAGAGGTGCTGGTTCATCTTCTCCTCAAAGATGGCGTGCGCCACCAGTTTGCCTTCCTCATTGTCTGAGCTGGCTTTGATGACGTCTACCAGATTACCTTCTTCGTTCTCAGAGAAAACGTCCTTGCGCAGCTGCGCTTTATTGTTCTTGATGACAGAGTTAGCCGCTTTTACAATGTGCTGGGTAGAGCGGTAATTCTGCTCCAGCTTGAATACGGCCAGCTCTGGATAGTCACGCTCAAAGTTGAGAATGTTGGTAATGTCCGCACCCCTGAACGCATAGATACTTTGGGCATCATCACCCACCACGCAGATGTTCCTGTCTTTGGCGGCAAGTTTTCTGGTGATAAGGTACTGGCTGTAGTTGGTATCCTGATACTCATCTACCATCACGTACTTGAAGATGTTCTGGTATTTGTTCAGGACATCCACGTGATCTCTGAAGAGCACGTTTGTGTTGAACAGCAAATCGTCAAAGTCCATGGCACCGGCCTTAAAGCAACGCTCCTGGTAGGTTTTGAAAATCTGGCCAATCTTCGGTCTTAAGGCCGCCTCATCGTCTGCCTGAATAGAAGCATCCCGCAGGTACTGCGCCACTGATATGAGTTTGTTCTTCGCCCCAGAGATTCGGCCCAGCACCACGTTTGGTTTGTAGAGCTTGTCGTCTAGGTTCATCTCCTTCACAATGTTTCTGATGAGCGTCTTGGAGTCATCAGAATCATAGATGGTGAAGTGGCTAGGGTAACCTATTTTGGTGGCCTCGGCGCGCAGAATACGGGAGAAAACGGAGTGAAACGTACCCATCCAGAGGTTCTTCGCCTCAGGGCCTACCACTTTCTCAATACGGCCGCGCATCTCTTTGGCGGCGCGGTTGGTAAAGGTGAGGGACAAGATATTGAACGGGTCCACGCCCTTCTCCAGCAAATGCGCAATGCGGTAGGTGAGTACCCGGGTTTTGCCGGAGCCCGCACCGGCAATGATCATACAAGGGCCTTCAGTATTTAAAACAGCGGCGCGCTGTGACTCATTTAGGAGTTTAAGATAATCCATGCTCACAAGTATTCTTTCTGTCTGGGAGAACACAAAATTACGGATAAAAGCTCACAATCTTTGGTGATTGGCTAAGGTCTTTAGCAGAAAGGGAATTAACCCATGCTTTGGGCCTTCTCTTGGTAGTTTTGGCTTGGGTTGACTAGGGGCAATCCTATGAGTGACGCAATGCCTTTACCTGTCATGCTACGAAGGAACGAAGGTTATTAAAAAAAACTTAGCAGATTTCGTGTTTGTACATCTAATCGATATTTTTACGGAGTGATCAGATACGTGAAAGGCAATTTTGCCAGTTCGGGGGAACCACTATGATTTATTTTGAAGACGACATCATTTCCATCCAGTATAACGAGGCGCATGAGCTGGTATACACAGAATGGCGTGATTTTGCCAACAGTGAGGAATACCGGAGCATCCTGAATCTTTACTTGCAGCTGGTGCAGGAGAAATCCGTGACCAGATGGATTGGCAACAATACCAAAGCCAAGGCCATCCGGCCGGCAGATCAGGAGTGGACCGCCAGAGAATGGGCCCTTCAGTTTGCCCAGGCAGGGCAGGTGCGCCGCATGGCCGTGGTGGTGGCCGAGGACATTTTCAACAAGATGGCGGTAGAGAACATGTTCATTCAGAGTGCCGGTCTCATTCCCTTTGACACCAGGTATTTCCAGAACGTGCCAGACGCTGAGGCGTGGGTTTTGGAGGTATAAGCCGTTTTTGGCCTATTTTCTGGAAAGCAGCCCAAAAACGGCTGCTTTTTCTTTTTGCCTCAGCCACCCGCGCCTAGGTTTGCGGCCGAACTTAATTACCGGTACTTTTGTACTCCTGCTGAAATTGATTTGTAATGATAGTACTACAGAATACCGTCCTTTCTGACGACCTGAAAGATAAGTTCTTCGTCTGCAACCTGGACAAGTGCAAAGGGGCCTGCTGCGTGGAAGGTGATTTGGGCGCTCCTTTGGAGAAGGAGGAACTTTCCATCCTATCTGAAGTCTACGATCATGTGAAGCCCTACATGTCTGCCGAAGGAGTGAAGGCCATTGAGGAGCAGGGCTTGTACGTGGAAGATTTTGAGGGCGATTACAGCACCACCACCATTGGGGACCGCGAATGCGCCTACGCCATCTATGATGAGAACCTCACCCTCAAGTGCGCCATTGAACAGGCCTACCTGGAAGGAAAAATATCCTGGAAGAAACCCATCTCCTGCCATCTGTACCCTATCAGGATCACCAAATATGATGGGTTTGAAGCCCTGAATTATGATCGTTGGGAAATCTGCAACCCTGCCTGTTCCTTCGGGGCAGAATTAGGCGTGCCGGTCTACAAATTTCTGCGCGAACCGTTGATTAGAAGATACGGCGAAGAATGGTTCAACGAGCTGGATGCCATGGTGGCCAATGAAGCCTTGGCCAAGTAGTTTTCTATGTTAAGTTGTCTAATCGTTTTTGGCCTGATTCCCAGAAAACAAACCAAAAACGATTCTTAAACAGACTTATTTAAATGCCCTTAAAAGAAAAGGCCCTGCTATACTAGCAGGGCCTTTTCTTTTAAGGGGTTGTTCAGAATTACAACTTGGTGAAGTCGTAGCTGTCTAGGTAGCTGGTCGTGAACTCACCAGACTTGAATCCTTCATCATCCATCATGGCTAAGTGGAATGGAATGGTGGTTTTTACGCCCTCAATCACAAACTCACTCAAAGCCCGCTTCATCTTCACAATCGCCTCTTCGCGCGTTTGGGCGCTTACAATCAGTTTGGCAATCATGGAGTCATAGTTGGCTGGAATGGTGTAGCCCGCATACACGTGCGTATCTACGCGCACGCCGTGGCCGCCAGGTATGTGCAGAACGTTGATTTTGCCTGGGCTTGGGCGGAAGCCTGCCTTCGGGTCCTCTGCGTTGATGCGGCACTCAATGGCATGCATCTGCGGATAATAGTTCTTACCAGAGATTGGAATACCGGCGGCTACTTTGATTTGTTCTTTGATCAAGTCATAGTTCACCACTTCTTCCGTGATAGGATGCTCCACCTGAATACGGGTGTTCATCTCCATGAAGTAGAAGTCCTTGTGCTTGTCTACCAGGAACTCAATAGTACCCACACCTTCATAGTTGATGGCGGCGGCACCGGCAATGGCGGCTTGGCCCATGCGCTCACGCAGGTCCTCATCAATGAACGGCGAAGGCGTTTCCTCAATCAATTTCTGGTGACGGCGCTGGATAGAACAGTCACGCTCAGAGAGGTGACATACCGTTCCAAACTGGTCGCCTACAATCTGGATTTCAATGTGACGGGGCTCCTCCACAAATTTCTCCAGGTACATGCCATCGTTCCCGAAAGCTGCCTTGGCTTCCTGACGGGCGTCGTTCCAGGCTTTGTCAAACTCGTCCTCAGACTTGATAATGCGCATACCGCGTCCACCACCACCAGCGGTGGCCTTGATGATGACCGGGTATTTGATTTTGGCGGCTAGTTTCTTGCCTTGCTCGGCAGAGGACAAAAGACCTTCAGAACCAGGAATGGTAGGCACGCCGGCCTTCTTCATGTACTCCTTGGCAGACGACTTGTCGCCCATGGAGTTGATCATTTCTGGGGCCGCGCCAATGAACTTAATGCCGTTTTCAGCACAGATTCTGGAGAACTCCGCGTTTTCTGAAAGGAAACCGTAGCCCGGGTGAATGGCGTCGGCGTTGGTGATTTCTGCCGCGGCGATCAGGTTGGGGATGTTCAGGTAAGACTGGGCGCTAGGGGCGGGGCCAATACATACTGCCTCATCCGCGAAGCGTACGTGCAAGCTCTCCTTGTCTGCGGTAGAGTAAACGGCTACCGTCTTAATGCCCATCTCTTTGCAGGTACGAATGATCCGCAACGCAATCTCGCCCCGGTTAGCGATTAGTATCTTTTTAAACATTGTTGTCTAATTTGGAGATTTGAAGATTTGGAGATGTGAAGATGCAATGAAGAAAAAGGAGACACGGTTAAGCATCTCCATTCTCAAATCATCTCATTTTCAAATTTTCAAATTTGATTAACTAGGATCTACCAGGAACAGGGGTTGGTCATACTCAACCGGGGTGGCATTGTCTGTTAAGACTTTCACAATGCGGCCAGACACTTCAGACTCAATCTCGTTGAAGAGTTTCATGGCTTCAATGATGCAGATCACCTGTCCTTTTTTGATTTCATCGCCTACGTTCACAAACGCCGGAGACTCTGGGTTGGCTGAACGGTACAGGGTGCCAATCATAGGCGCCTTGATGGTTACGTAGCGGCTGCTGTCATCTGCGGCGGCGGCCGGTGCTGCTGGGGCAGCCGGAGCAGGGGCAGACGCTTGCGGAGCAGCCTGGGCGGCTGGAGCAGGCGCGGCTTGTTGCGCAGGAGCGCCACCCGTTACGTAGCTTACTTTTTGGTTAGGCTCACGTTGTACAGAAATTTTGAATTCCTCTGTTTCAATGTCTACTTTGTTCAGACCAGATTTCGCGATGAAATCAATGAGTTCTTGTAGTTCCTTAGCTTTCATAGGTTTATTTTACTCGTTCGGCGTATGAATAGGTACGCGTGTCTACCTTAATTTTTTCGTCCATGCCAATGAACAAGGGAACGGTGATGGTGGCTCCTGTTTCTACAATGGCTGGTTTGGAGGCGTTGGTGGCCGTGTCTCCCTTGATGCCCGGCTCTGTATACGTAACGGTTAGTTCTACATACGTAGGAAGTTCAGCCGTCAGGGGCGTTTCTGTCTCTGCGTGGAACAAGATAGTAACTTCCTGGCCTTCTTTCATCAAATCTGCGAAAGGCACCAATTTATCATTCAATGTTACCTGCTCAAAGGTGTTGGCGTCCATGAAATTGTAGCCATAATCATCTTTGAAAATGAACTGGTGCGGACGCTGCTCTACGCGGGCAGTGGTCACCTTGATGCCGGCGGTAAAGGTGTTGTCCACTACTTTGCCGGTTTTGATGTTCTTTAACTTGGTACGAACGAAAGCGGGACCCTTGCCTGGTTTCACGTGCTGAAACTCAGAGATGAGCCACAAGTCGCCGTTGAATTCAATGCATAGCCCGTTGCGGAAATCAGCGGTAGTTGCCATAGTAATGCGTTATTTTCAAAAAATGGGAAGCCGAAATGCTTCGTATTTACACAAAAAAAATTCGGCCAAAGATAGCCGAATTTCTTGATTTATATAGGAAAACTGTATAAAAACACTGCGTGATTACTTAGGGTCATACGCCCATTTCAGGTAGATGGCACCCCAGGTAAAGCCGCCACCAAAGGCCGCCAGAATAAGGTTGTCGCCTTTCTTAAGCTGTGGCTCATACTCCCATAGACATAAAGGAATGGTGCCGCTTGTGGTGTTGCCGTATTTCTGGATGTTGAGCATCACTTTCTCAGAGCCCACGCCCATGCGGTTGGCCGTAGCGTCAATGATGCGCTTGTTGGCTTGGTGCGGCACCAACCAGGCCACATCATCTGCGGTGAGGTTGTTGCGTTCCATGACCTCGGCAGATACGTCTGCCATGCCCTTCACGGCAAACTTGAATACCTGCTGTCCTTCCTGGTAGGCGTAATGCTCACGGGCGGCTACGGTCTCCTGCGTGGCTGGTCTGCGGCTACCGCCGGCTTTCATGTGCAGGAACTGGGCACCGGTTCCGTCAGACTTCAATAGGCTGTCCTGAATGCCCAGGCCTTCTGTGTTAGGCTCCAGCATCACGGCGCCGCCGCCATCTCCGAAGATGATGCACGTGGCCCGGTCTGTATAGTCTACAATGGCAGACATTTTATCAGCGCCTACTACTATTATTTTCTTGTATTTGCCCGTCTCTATGAATTGAGAGCCGGTGGCCAACGCAAACAGGAACCCAGAGCAGGCGGCTTGCAGGTCATAGCCAAAGGCATTCACCAAACCCGTCTCTGCGGCAATGATGTTGGCCGTAGCCGGAAACACCATGTCTGGGGTGGTAGTGGCGCAGATGATGAGGTCCACTTCCTCTGGCTTGGTATTGGTTTTCTTGAGAAGGTCCAACACTGCCGGAATGGCAATGGCTGAGGTTCCCTGGTTTTCGCCCTTCAGAATGCGTCTTTCGCTGATACCCGTCCTGCTGACAATCCACTCATCATTGGTGTCTACCATGGTCTCCAACTCTTGGTTGGTCAAGACATAGTCAGGGGCATACCCGCTTACGCCCGTGATTGCAGCGGTTATCTTACTCATAATCTTCTGAAGCTAGAAATGGGAGCGCGCTTATCTGGCGCTGAAACTTTTTTTGAGTCGCTCTGCAATCTTGGCCTCTGCCATTCTGTTGGCCAGGTGCACCATGTTGCAGATTGCGGTAGGGGTGGAGACGCCGTGGCCAATGATGGCATTGCCGTTCACGCCCAGGATAGGACTGCCGCCCACTGCCTCATAATTAAAGCGGTCAAAGAACGGATCAGTGATTTTCTTTTCATGGATGATGTCAAAGATAGACTCAGCCATTTTAAGGATGACGTTACCGGTAAAGCCGTCACAGACAATCACGTCTGCTTTGTCATTGAACAGGTCGCGCCCTTCAATGTTCCCGATAAAGTGGATGTGCTTGTTTTCTTTAAGAAGCTTGTGGGTGGGCTGGGTAAGCATGGTGCCTTTCCCTTCTTCTTCCCCTAGGTTCATGAGGCCTACACGCGGCTTGTCTATGTTAAAGACGTACTGGGCGTACAGAGAACCTATTAAACCGAACTGGTCCAGGATCTCTGGCTTGCAGTCGGCAATGGCGCCTACGTCCAGCATGATGCCGTAGCCGCCAGACAGTTTAGGAATAAAGCTGGCAAGGGCAGGGCGTAAAATCCCTTCCACTTGCTTTACGCTAAATACAGCGCCTACCAGCATGGCCCCGGTGTTCCCGGCGCTGCAGAAGGCGTCTGCTTTTTTGGAGGCGAGCATGCCATACCCCACGGCAATGCTCGAATCCGGTTTTTGTGTCAACGCTTTGGTAGGGTGCTCACCCATCTCAATTACTTGAGAGGCGTGTACTACCTTAATTCTGGAGCCGGTATAACCGTGCTTTTGCAGGAGAGGGTGAATGAGGTCTTCTTGTCCTATAAGGATAATCTGTACCTCGTCTTTCAGTGTCTCAGCGGCTAAAATGGCGCCTTCTACAACAGCTTCGGGGGCAAAGTCGCCGCCCATCGCATCCAGAGCTATTTTCATGTAAAGGGTATTTGCGTAACTATCCTACAAGTAACTAAAATAAAGCCTGAAAAGACAAGCTTTATTAAGCAACAGAGGCGTAATTTTTAATAGCCACTTTACCGTTGTGGTATAAGTCACCGTCCACTACATAGGCTCTGTGGTATTGGTGAACCTCGCCGGTAGTTGGGCAGGTAGCAATAGCCTTTTCAGTAAGCTTGTCGTGCGTTCTTCTCTTATCTCTTCTGGTTTTGGAGATTTTTCGCTTAGGATGTGCCATCTCAGGTATTTATTACAAATTGGTTTAAAAACTTATTTACTTAATCTTTCGCAAGGCTTCAAAACGAGGGTCCACTGGGCCGTCTTCGTCATCGTCGTCTTCTTCCTCTTCTGCTGTGCCAGTGGAGTAGATCAAAAGGCCTTCTGCCTCATCTCCCTCTTCGTCCTCGTCTACCTCCTCCATAAACCGAGGGTGCAGCTTTTTCATGGGTACTGCCAGACCTATGAAATCATAGAGATGCTGGGCAATATTAATGAATTGAGTCTCTGGTACAATCTGCAGTACGTTCTCGTCCATTTCTAAATCTTCTGGACCAAAGCGCACCAATAAAACTCTTTCTATGTCCAGAGGCATGTTGAACTCCTCCAGGCTGCGGTCACAGGTAACGCGTACCTCACCGGTAATGTAGAAAGTGAAATGCAGTAAAAGCTCCGACTTCTTGAGCACTACGCGCGCCTTCAAGCTGCCGCCATGAATCAACTCCTGGCTGAACATCTCAAAGAAACTGTTACCCAATTCAAACTCATACTCATGCGTCTTGTTGCTGAGCTTGGTCAGATGGATATAGTATTTCTTAATCTCCTTCACAGTGCCGACTTTTTTTGCAAGTCGCAAAATTAGCAAGAATATTGGTATAATAAAATACAGGTGCCTTTTTTGCGAGCTTTCCTATTTCTGTTTTTGCCTTGTTTTGCTGAAAACAGACCAAAAACGCTACTAGTTCATTCTATACCAACGGGGTACGGGCTTTTAAGATGTCAATGGCCGTGAAGAGCGCTTCTCTCAAGGAGGTTTCGTCTGCCTTGCCTTGGCCTGCTATGTTATAGGCCGTTCCATGGTCTGGCGAGGTGCGCACCACCGGCAGACCGGCCGTGAAATTGACGCCTCGCTCAAACGCCAGCGTTTTAAAGGGGATTAGGCCTTGGTCATGGTACAGCGCCAGGGTGGCATCAAACTTCTGGTAGCTGCGCGTACCAAAGAAACCGTCTGCCGGAAAAGGCCCGAATACCAGGTTTCCCTTGGCCTTCAACTGTTCAATGACTGGCGAGATAATCTCTGCCTCCTCAGCGCCAAGCAAGCCATTCTCACCGGCGTGTGGGTTCAGACCCAACACGGCAATCTTAGGTTTCTGAATGCCAAAGTCCTTGCGCAGGGAGCTGTCCAGAATAGAAAGTTTCCGGATGAGCAATTCTGGCGTGATCCGGCCGGCTATTTCTTTTACGGGTATGTGACCGGTGGCCGTAGCTACTCTTAGTTTGTCGGCTACCAGGAACATGAGGCTCTCTGGCGCGTCAAAATACTGCGTGAAGAACTCGGTATGCCCCGGAAATTGAAAACCTTCGCCCTGGGTATTGTCTTTGTCAATGGGCGCAGTCACTACGGCTTCAATATGACCAGCCTTTAAATCCTCGGCGGCTTTGAGTAAAGCTGCTCTGGCCAAGGCGCCGGTTTCTGCAGAAGGAGTGCCAGGGGTAAAGGTGATTTCTTCTTCCAGGCAGTTGACCACGTTCACCTTGCGGGGCAATGCCTGGTCACTGGCGGGTATGATCTGGAAGTTGAAATTCTCCAGACCCAGCTGCTTGCGGTAAAAGTTAACCGCGGCCCCCGTGCCGTAAATGATGGGCGTGCAGTGGTGTAATATGCGGTTGTCTGCCAAGGTCTTTAAAACTACCTCGGGGCCAATGCCGGCTATGTCGCCTATGGTAATGCCAATCTTTGCTTTGTATTTAGGATCCATAGATTAGGCTGAGGCCAGAGAAGATAAGAAGTGGTATAACAAGCGCACACTGGTACCGGTGGCATTTTTGCCGCGGTAGCTGTCTGGGCTTAATAAATAGGCGGTGCCGGCAATGTCCAGGTGTACCCAAGGGTAGTTGGTGAAAAACTCCAAAAACTTACCCGCCGAGATGGCTCCGGCTTCGGCGCCGCCAATGTTTTTCAGGTCGGCTATGTCAGATTTTAAATGGTCCTGGTACTCTTCCCAAAGCGGGAATTCTACTAGACGTTCATGGGCTAAATCTCCAGCTAGTTTCAAATCCGTCTTCACCAGGTCATCAGCTGTTCCCATCATCACAATGCCTTCGCGGCCAATGGCTCTTGCGGCAGCACCAGTGAGGGTGGCTATGTCTATTACGAGTGAAGGATTGTATTTCTTAGCGAAGTGTAGGGCATCTGCCAGAATCAGACGGCCTTCGGCGTCTGTGTTCAAGACCTCCACGGTATGGCCGCTGTGCATGGTAATGACATCACCCGGCGCGAATCCTTTGCCACTGATCAGGTTGTCTGTAGCAGGTATCAAACCGATTACATGTAACGGAACTTTGTTTTTAGCCAGGGCAGTGATAGTACCCGCTACGGCCGCCGCACCTGACATGTCTGACTTCATGAAGTCCATGGAGTTAGGCGTAGGCTTCAAGCTCAATCCGCCGGTGTCATACACCACGCCTTTGCCTACCAGTACCACCGGTTGCTCGTTGGTAGCGTTCTCTGGCTTCCATTCTAAAATAGAAAAGGTAGGAGACTCGTCGCTGGCTTGGCTTACGCTTAGCAAACCGCCCATTTTCAAGGATTGAATCTGCACTTCGTCCAAAACTTCCACTTGTACGCCGGTACCTTCCAGCATCTCCTGAATCTGCTCGGTGAGCAATGTGGCGGTCTGTTGGTTGTGCGGGGTGTTAATAAGGTCGCGGGTCTGGTACACAGCGTGCAACAGGTTAGCCGTTTCCTTTATTTGCGTTTCTGTATAGCCTTCACCGGTCACTGTTACCTTTTTCAAGGCAGGAGGAGTGGCTTTTTCGGTTTTATAGGTCAGGAAGGAATAGTTGCTCAGTACCAAGCCTTCGGCTACAAATAGGGCAGCGTCAGTGTTGGTGGCGTCCTGTAAAACCACGTGCTCTACTTTATCTGCGGCCAGGCGCTGTTGCAGGGCGTGACCCGCTTTGCGCCAGGCTTCATTGGTGTCTGTCTGTTTCTTCTTGGCTTCTGTGAAGACCAAATACACCTGGTGCGTATACTTGGTTAGCGTCACCAGATTGCTTTTGAGCTCTAACTGCCGTAGAATAAACGTGCGTTCCTCCTCAGAGAAGAGATCCTGGGGGAGTTGGTCACGGCCTGAAACCAAAACAGCCATGCTGGTTTGCCCGGCTAATGTTGAAGAGTATGTCAGTTCTGTGCGCATAAGATTATGTATCTTTGGCTGCAATATAGCCTTAACAAACGGAAACCGAAAACCAGTGAAGCTCGTCCAGCCCAAGAAACACCTAGGTCAGCATTTTCTAACTGATCTTAAGATAGCGCAAGATATTGTGGAAGCCCTGCGCCTGCCCAATGGTGCCAAGCAGGTGCTGGAGGTAGGCCCCGGCATGGGCGTGCTCACGCAGTTTCTCCTTCAGCATACAGAGTACCAGACCACCATCGTGGACATTGACCGCGAGTCCATTGCCTGGCTCAATGAGCATTTCCCGCAACTGGAAGGCCGCGTTCTTTTAGCCGATTTCCTGAAAACCGACCTAAAAACGCTGTTTGACGGACCTTTCTGCGTGATTGGCAACTTCCCGTACAACATCTCTACGCAGATTCTTTTCAAGGTCCTGGACCATAGAAACCAGGTGCCCGAGGTGGTGGGTATGTTGCAGAAAGAAGTGGCAGAGCGTATTGCGGCTCCGCACGGCTCCAAGACCTACGGCATAATGAGCGTGCTCTTGCAGGCCTTCTATGACATTGAGTACCTGTTCACGGTGCATGAGAACGTGTTCAATCCGCCACCCAAGGTAAAGTCTGCGGTGATTAGATTAACGCGTAACAACATTGAGACCCTGCCCGTGGATGAGAAGCTGTTTGTGAAGGTGGTGAAGGCCAGCTTTGCCACCAGACGTAAAACCCTGAGAAACTGCCTGAAGCCCTTCAACCTGCCCGAGGAGATGACCAAAGAACCTTTGTTTGACAAACGCGCCGAGCAGCTCTCCGTACAGGATTTCATTCAACTGACCCACCAGATACAGCAACATGCAGTCTGAGATTACCCGCGAGTTCATTGACCAGATAGAAGACGCCGTAGAGCGCCGTGACGGGGAGTTCATCCTCTCCAACATGGAAGACATGTACGCGGCAGACATCACCACGGTCCTTTATGAGCTCAACACGGAGCAGAGCAAATATGTGGTAGACCTGCTTCCTTCAGACGTGGGCGCCGAGATTCTCTCTGACCTGGACTCAGACGTGCGTACCAGCTTCCTCAAGAATTTCACCACTGAGGAAATTGCCCGTTACATTGGTCAGATGGATTCTGATGATGCCGTGGATTTGCTCAATGAGCAGCCCGTGCAGCGTAAAGAGGAAATCATTGCCCTCTTAGACGATCAGGAGCAGGTAGCTGACATCATTGACCTCTTGCATTATGACCAGGACTGCGCCGGCGGTCTCATGGCCAAGGAGTTGATTAAGGTCAACATCAATTGGCGGGTAGGGCAGTGCATTGAAGAAATACGGCGCCAGGCCGAGGAAGTGGAGAAAGTCTACGCTATTTACGTGGTGGACGACCGCGACAAACTGGTAGGCAGGTTGGGCATGAAAACGCTCATCCTCACCAGTGACCACACGCCCATCTCCCAGATTTATGACGATGACGTCATTGCCATAGAGTCTTACAAAGACGAGCAGGAGGTAGCCACCGTCATGCAGAAATATGACCTGGACGCCATTCCGGTGGTCAACATCCAAGGCCGTTTATTGGGCCGCATCACCATTGACGACGTCATTGACGTGATTCAGGAGCAGGCCGAGTTGAGCCGCCAGTTGATGACCGGTATCACCGAGAGCATTGAGGAAGACGATAGCGTGTTCAGGTTGTCCAGAGCACGGTTGCCCTGGCTCACCGTAGGAATGGTAGGCGGTTTGCTAGGTGCGCGCTTTATTGGGTTGTTTGAAGGCGACATCGCCATCATACCGGCGCTGGCCATGTTCACGCCATTAATCACTGCCACCGGCGGCAATGTGGGCATTCAGTCCTCGTCCATCATCATTCAGACGCTGGCCAACAAGACGGTCATGTTTGACAACTTCGGCCAACGAATCATAAAGGTATTGTTGGTGGCCATCATTAACGGGTTGGTCATGTCTGGTCTGGTGATGGGGTTCAATTTTCTGTTTAACGTGGAGCTGACCCTATCTGTGGTGGTTGCAGTGGCTTTGTTCAGCGTGGTGTTGCTGGCCTCGTTCATGGGGACGGTCACGCCCATGATCCTGGATCGGTTCGGGGTGAACCCAGCGGTGGCCGCCGGACCCTTCATAACCACTGCCAATGACCTGCTGGGGTTGGGCGTCTATTTTCTGGTGGCCCACATGCTCTATAATTTGTAAGAACTATGTCTACTCCTGCTGCTGCACCCTTCCGCTGTTTAATTATTGACCAGATGCATGAGAGCCTGTTTCCTATGCTGGACGGAATGTTGGTGGAAGTGACCTACGTGCCAGATGTGAAGAAGGACGAGGTGCCAGACTTGTTGCCAGACTATGACATGCTCATGGTGCGCAGCAAACTGCGGGTGACTGAAGCCTTGGTTTCTGCCGCCCCGCGCCTGAAGGTGGTGGCCCGGGCCGGCGCCGGCGTGGACAACATAGACGAGGGCGTCCTGGAACGGCACAACATCACGCTCCTCAACGCCCCTGAAGGGAACCGCGATGCCGTAGGCGAGCATACCCTGGGACTGTTGCTAAGCCTCTTCCGGAAGATTAATTCTGGAGACGCGCAGATTCGGAAAGGACTCTGGCTGCGCGAAGAAAACCGAGGGGAGGAGATAGGCGGCAAGACCATAGGCATCATTGGCTACGGCAACATGGGCAAGGCCTTCGCCAAGCGGTTGGCCGGGTTTGATTGCCAGGTGCTGGCGTATGATCAACAAGCTGTCACCAATCCCCTTTCTTATGTTAAGCTGTGTGTGCTGGAAGAGATTCTGGAGAAGGTAGATGTGCTGAGTTTGCACATTCCCTACACCAAAGAGAACCACGCCTTTGTAAGCCAGAAATTCATAGACAGTTTCCAGAACGCGTTCTGGCTGCTGAATACTGCCCGTGGCGAAGTGGTGGACCATGCCGCCTTAGTGCAAGGGCTCAAAAGCGGCAAGGTGTTGGGCGCCGCCCTGGACGTTCTTGAGAATGAAAAGCTTTCTACGCTCACCTCAGATCAAAAAGACAGGCTGGATGTTTTACTAGAGCACCCCCGTGTAGTGCTTACGCCCCACATTGCCGGCTGGACGCATGAGTCTTACCAGCGCATCAATGAAGTATTGGTGGCTAAACTGCAAACCTATCTTTCCCAGCACCGCAGCTAATTCGTTTTTGGCCTCTTTTCCAGAAAATAACCCAAAAACGAAGAGCTCTGCACTTATTCTTCTGTTTTAAAAGACCGCGTACCCATAACTATTAGTGGAATCTATAAGGTTGGTCCCAACAGAAAAGCGTTTAGTGTGCTTTTAATATAAGTTTCGTTTTTAGGCTGTTTTCCAGGAAATAGGCCAAAAACGGAAAGAATATGGAGTTCTAAATAAGAAGCGCCTCTCTTGCATAAGGGAGGCGCTTCTGTTTTTACCGTTGCGGATTGAAGGTGATGGTGGAGTAGCCAATGATCAGGTCTGTCCTGGACCCCGGCGGACGATAATACACTAGCACATCATACACGTTTTCGGTAGCGAAGTGGCTGCCTTCAAAGTATTGGGCATTTGCCTGTCCGTCGGCATCCTTCACTGCGAAGTAATAGTTATAGTAGCCTTGTTTTAAGAGGGCAGAGGCCGTGTACTGTTTCTTTTCAGCGTCATAGCTCATTTTAAACGGTTCCTGCATTTGCCAGTCGCTTAGGCCGCCAAACACGTACACGGGGCCTGGCGCCGGCTCAGGGGCGTGCAAAGAAAAGAGGACCTGCTGGTAATCTGCGTTTAAGGGCGCATTGCCATACTCCCGGCTCCCAAACAAAAATTTACCATTGGCATCTGGTTGCGTGCTGTAGGCGTCTCTGGCCCTGGACTTACCCGTTTGGGCATACACCCGGTCTGGCGAGGTGGTGACGTCTCTCCGTTCCACGCCCACTCCGCTGAAGCGCTCACTTCTGGTGTCCAGCGCCCTGAATTCACTTAATCCCAGAAAAGCCTGGTCCACGTCAAATAATTGATACTCAAGCCGGCGCTGGGCCTCCTGCACAAACGTAGGACGGCTGAACTGCTTGGCATTGTCCCAGCGGTGGTTCTGGCGCATGACCACCTTCACGTCCTGGCTGGGATTGACCAGCGGATATTGGGCGTAGAAGATGTTAAAGTCTAATTGCTGGCGTTGGTACCGGTCGCCGGCGCCGGGAGTTGCCGTTGGTTTGAGACCTACGTTCACCAGTTCTTCATACACCACAAACCGTCTGCTCAGCAAGAGCCCGCCGCCTTCCTGGGCCACTTCCAGTAGATAATTTCCGCTAATCTTCACTGATGGCACTTGAAAACGATAATGCCAGTACGGTACCTTGGTCGCCGCAGAGGCATTCATATCTCTAATAAAAAACTCATTGAAATCTTGTAGGTACTGCAAAGAAGCCAGCTGCGAGGGTTGCCAATTCACGTCACAATGATGGATCTTTACCACCACCCGGCTACCGTTGGCATTGAGCCGGTCAAACTCCAGAATAAGCGGCGCGCCTTGGTTCAAAGGCACCACTGCCGGGGCCAGGACGTCTGCCGCATTGTAATTCTGCGTGTACAACTGCACAGATTTCACGTCTGGCGCATACACAGCGTCTTCATAGCGGAGTGCGGCGGCAGAACTGCCAGAAACGCCAGAGGCTCCAGAGCTGGTAGATTCTACGGGTACGCAGCTGGTTAAAGAAGTAGTGGCTAGACCTACCAGAAGGGCATATAGCTTACAGGTTTTGGAGAACGTCATGCAAATCAAGTTGGGAAGGAAATGAAGAAGGGCGCTAAGTAAATTTATAAGAGCCTTTTAGTTTTTAGTTTTGCAGATACAGGTAGTGGGTGGGAATGATAAACTGCCGGTCCACCACTAATACTGAAAAGTAGATGCTGGAGTTGATTGGGTTTGAATGTAGCTTGGCCGTCTTCCAGCCTTTCATAGAAGATAACTGGTCATAGACGTAGGTTTCCAGATTGGTGTCGTTTAAGGAGGAATAGACATGGACCTTAGAAAGCTGGTTGTTGGCCAAAAGGTCTACTCCAATAATGAGCCATTGGTCCTTTACCGGCGCCGGATAAGCATTCAACTGTTGCGTGAATGCCGGGTAAAATGACTGTTGTAGATCTTCGTTCTTGTATTGCCACTCCACCACACTCCATCCGGGGCAGTTTAAACTGTTTTCTGTGAGCCTAAGGTTTTCATTGGGCGAAAATTGGGTTATGCCCACGTAAGCTTTGTCTGTGTAGACTTGTCTGTTAGACTTACCTGAAACGAACCTCCCGTTTTCATATACTTCAAAGTCTCCGGAAGAGGCCCCGTCATACCCTAGATACCATTTGCCGTGCATGAGGCCGTTTTTTACTTCGCCAGAGACGGCAAACGGTGAACAGCCCAGGTTAGGGTTGAAGAAGTTTCTGTACGTCCCGTTGCCTGCAATTACTTCGGGCTTGCCATTTTGTGCAAAAGATTCAAGGATGTGAGGGTACCCGTTTACAAAGTCAAGGATTTTCTCTGGCTGTCCGGTTTCATAAAAATAGGCCCACTTTCCGTTCCTGAGGCCAGCTTTGTATTGACCCTGTTCTTTGATGGAGCCATTGGGGTGATAGAAAGTGGCTTCTCCCTCTAGCCTATTCTGGACCATTGAGGCCTTTAGAGAGACGCCGCCGTTCTTATAAAAATCAGTGAAAGTCCCTACAACATTGATAATGTCCCGGTCAATCTTGCCAATTCTGTAATAGTCTGCGCAACTTTTATCTGAGATGGTACCCGTACAATTAAAGTACACTTTGAGGCTGTCTCCTGGCAGGATCTCTAAAAAATTACCTACCGTAAACTGGTTGGGGAGGGGAGCCTGCGCCTTCACTTGAATGCTAAAAACCAGCAACAGCAGCCCAAGGTATTTCTTTCTCATAGTCCTTTTATAATCTCTTAACCAGAATAGGATAGTTGCGGGAGCACCATCACTCAACACAGCAATCCGTTTTTGGCCTGATTTCCTAAAAATAGCCTAAAAACGGAAAAACCTCACCAACATTTACGCCGGTGAGGTTTTCATTGACTATTTGAGTTGGTTTTCTAGGGTGTCTACCTGTTCCATGAGCTGTTCCCAGAGGGTTTGTTCCTTGTCTAGCTGGCCTTTGATTTTGTCAAACTGCTGGGTGGCTTCGTGGAGGGCGTTGGGGTCTGAGTAGGTGCTAGGCAGGGCTAGTTTGTCTTCACAGCCTTTCAGTTTTTTCTCCAGGTCCTGCACCAAGCCTTCTACCTGTTTCAGTTTTTGGTTAGCTTTTTTTAATTCCTGTTCCAGGTTTTGGCGCTGGCTGGGCGTGGCTTGTACTTTGGGCTGGGCTTTGGGAGCAGAGGCTTGTACCTGCACATTGCGTTTAAAGTCACGCTCGCGCTGTTCCTGCCAGTATTCATACTCATGGTAGGTGCCCGGGTATTCCTTGAGCTCATGGTCTTCAATGTACCAGATCTTGTTGGCCACGTTCTCTACGAAGTACCGGTCGTGGGAGATGACCACAAACGTACCTTCATATTGCTGCAGGGCCTGAATGAGGATGTTCACACTCTGCATGTCCAAGTGGTTGGTAGGCTCATCCAGTAGCAGGAAGTTGGCTTCTGAAATCAATGTCTTAGCCAAAGCCACACGGCTTTTCTCGCCTCCAGATAGGACTTTGATTTTCTTGAAAACCGTGTCTCCGGTGAACAGGAAGGAACCCAGAACGCCGCGCAGTTCCATTTCGGTGCGGCGGCTACCGGCCTGTACCATCTCTTGCAGAATCTCGTTTTCTACCGTGAGGCTTTCCAACTGGTGCTGGGCGTAGAAGGCCATAATCACGTTGTGGCCCAGCTGGCGGTCTCCCTGAATGGGTTCATCTCCGGAGATGATGCGCATGAGCGTAGACTTACCTTTACCGTTGGCACCAATGAGGGCAATCTTGTCACCGCGTTCAATGTTCACGCTGGTTTTCTGGAAAATCAGCTTGTCACCGTAGCTCTTGCTCATGTTCTCCAGGCGAAGGATGTTGCGGCCCGGTTGCACTGTGAACTGGAATTTGAAGTTAACCACAGGTGCATCGCCGGCCACGTCTTCAATGCGCTCCATCTTGTCCAGGGCCTTCATGCGGCTCTGGGCCTGCTTGGCCTTGGTGGCCTTGGCCTTGAAACGGGCAATGAACTGCTCGGCTTGTTTTATCTGCTGTTGCTGGTTTTCATAAGCGCCTTTCTGGATTTCGTTTCTGAGCTCTTTCTCTTCCAGGTAGAAGCTGTAGTTACCAGCGTAGACATTCAGTTTCTGGCCAGACACCTCTACGGTCATGTTGGTGGTCTTGTCCAGGAATTCCCTATCATGGGACACAATTACCACGGCTCCCTCATAACCGGCCAGATAGGTTTCCAGCCATTTGATGGAAGGTAAGTCCAAGTGGTTGGTAGGCTCATCCAAAAGCAGGAGCGATGGTTTCTGCAAAAGGATCTTGGCCAGCATCACGCGCATGCGCCAGCCCCCTGAGAAGGTGCGCAGCGGTTGCTGCAATTCCTCGGTGGTGAAGCCCAGACCTTCCAGAATCTCCTCAGCCTTCACTTGTATGTTGTACCCATCCATGGCTTCAAACTGCTCCTGCAGCCTGGCCAGTTGATCAATGTGCTCGTCTTTGTAATCGGTTTCCATGGCATGCAGCACGGCGTCAATCTTGTGCTGCACCTGGATGGCCTCCTCAAACGCCTGCATGGCCACCTTCAAGATGCTCTCATGGGTGTCATAAGACAGCAAATCCTGGTTCAGGAAGCCCAGCGTGGTGTCACGGCTCATCTGGATGCTGCCGCGGTCTGGCTTGTACTCGCCCACCAACAGGCGCAGGAGCGTGGACTTTCCGGTTCCGTTCAAGCCCACCAGGCCAATCTGGTCCTTGGGTTTGATGTGCAGGTTGGCGTCTTCGTACAGGGTGCGGCTCCCGAAATGGAAGTCCAGGTTGTTAATGGAAATCATGGAACTTAGGCGTATGAGCCGCAAAGATACGGAATTTCCGGCTGCCAAATGGGACGCTCTCTTGTATGGGACTTGGCTGAAGAGCTAAGAAACAGCGCAGGGCAGGAAAAATTATTCCTTCAAAAGAGGTGGTGCCTTGGCAAAGAACTCCTACCTTTTCTTTGTTTTTAGCCCATTTCTCAGAAAAGAGGCTAAAAACGGAATAGGGAAGGTTCCAGTGCCGGCCTACCGGAGGTTATTTTTGGCTGAGGCCGCGTGACCACTCTGTAGGCGGAGTACCTGGTAGACAATTAGGGGAATCGTTTTTGGCTTATTTTCACCAAAACAGACTAAAAACGTAAACGAGTAACTATGGTAGCAATTGTTTCTTTGTTGGATGCCGAGCATACGCTCCGGATGAACCATCTGATTTCACTTTTGGAGCAGGAGTTTGGGTTGAAAGGTGTGCAGACTACGCCAGACCCGCACCTTACCTGGTTAACCGCGAGTGACTCCAGCCTACCCTACATCAAAGAGGCCATGCTGCATGCCGCCAGCCTGTGCTGCAAACTTCCCATCAAGACCACGGGGCTGGGTATTTTTCCGGGAGAGAAACCGGTGCTTTACATTCCGGTCATCCGGACGGCGGTCATTAATCATTTCCAGTGCCATCTGTATGAGGCCATTAGACAGATAAGCCCCGAGGTAGGTCATATTTACCAGCCTGACTCCTGGCTGCCGCACTTAACGTTGGCTTTGGCAGACACTACGCCCTTGCTGGTGGGCCAGGCGGTTCAATTCCTGAACACGCTCAGTTTCAACTGGGAAATCAATTTGGACAACCTCTCTCTGCTTACCAAGCACGGCGACAAGTTCCTAAGCGAATGTTCCTTCCCGCTGGAGGAAGCCAAAGAAGAGCCCAGAGTAAAACTGTTCAGCAAGTACTAGGCCTCTTGCCAGGAAGCCGTAATTTCCTTAGCCTTCTCCTGTAAAATTTCCAGCGCAAGATCTAGGGTAGCCTTGTGCGTTCTAAAAGACAGAATAGCGAACCTGATCATGAACTGCCCGTCCAGCAGGGTAGAGGACAAGAACACCCGCCCGTCTTTCTGCACCGCCTGAATCAGTTTTTGGTTAAAGGCATTGGCATCTATGGCAGCTTCTGGCAAATACCTGAAAATAACCACTGACAAGTCTGGCGCTACCGGCACCTCAAACCCTGGCAACCCCTGCAGTTTCTGATAAGTGTATTGGGCCAACAGTAATTTCTCTTCCAAAGCGCTCCGGAAGGCGGCTACGCCGTGCAATTTCAAGGGAAGCCAGATGCGCAATCCCCTGAAATGTTTGCTGAGCTCCGGAGAGACATCAGCGGGAGAGACTTCGCCCGTCACGGAGAGCGTGTCCTGCATGTAACTGGCTTGGTAATGATGGCTCTCTGTCAACTGCTGTGAATTCTTGATGAGCACCGCCCCAGAACCATATGGAATGAACAGGCCCTTGTGCGGATCCATCACTACGGAGTCTGCGCGCTCTATGCCCTTTAATTTCTGCTTTCCGGTAGGCGAAAGCGCAAAGAAACCACCGTACGCCGCATCTACATGGTACCAGAGGCCATGCTGCTGGGCAAGGTCTGCCAGCGCCGCCAGCGGGTCTACGGCGCCCACGTCTGTGGTGCCGGCAGAGGCGATCAGCAGCCAGGGTTTTAAACCCTTTGCCTTGTCTTGTTCAAGCTGCATTTGCAAGGCTTTTGGGTCCATGCGGTACTGGGCGTCCATGGGCACGTGCCGCAACTGGCATTCGCCTAGGCCAGCAATGCGCAGGGCTTTGTCCAGGCAATGGTGGGTATGAGAGGTACAATAGATGACACTGTCTGGAATGATGCGACAGGTAATGTTTTGGGCGTCTCGGGCGGTGACCAAGGCAATTAGACTAGCAATACTTCCGCCAGAGGTCAGGTTACCGGCCGTGTCCTGCGGAAACCCTATTTCCTGGGCCATCCACCTGATGAGCATGTTCTCCATGCGCACCGCCCCCGGTGAGGAGTAGAAGATGCCGGCATACCGGTTGGTTACCGCGGCCAGGTAGTCTCCCAGCCCAGAGTAATACAAACTACCCCCCGGAATGTAGCCCATGTGCCCCCCTGAGGCTGGGTTGATGCCGGGCGTGTCCACCTGCTCCTTTAACAAGCCCAAGGCTTCTTGCACAGGTATGCCTTCTTCCTCAATGGGACTCTGCAACAGGCCTGCTCCTTTGTCTGGCGTGTCTACAAAAACGGGCAGTTGGGGCAGGTCTTCCAGAAAAGCTTGGGCGTACTGCTCCACGGCCTGTTGCACCGGCAAACGGTCTGTAGCGGAGGGTTCCAGAAGAAGAGATTGTTGCTCCAGGTGATGAAGCCGCTGTTCTAAATGCAGAGTGTCCATGGGTGGGTTTTTCAACCCCCAAGATACGCAATGGCGCCGTGAATTTTAATTATGGTTGTAGGATTCGCGCAGGTAGCCTTGCCTGAACACGCGGTACTGGTCAAAGATGGTGCGCACGGCCCGGTTCAGGTACACGGTGCTCTCTGCGTTCTTATCTGCCAGCACGCCAGACGTGTACCCCTGCCAAACCGCGTTTTGCCGCTTCTGGTCTAATAAGGTTACCATAAGAGTGCCTTGGCTCATGTAGATTTTAATGGGTTTGTACGGGTCTTTTGACTTCACCCCCTCGCCGTTGTCAGCGTTTTCAGCCAGCCACACGTCAAACTCTTCCTGCTCATAGCCCTTCATGTTGAGGTCATCAAAGAAGATGAAGTAGCTCACCAGCAAGTCGGGCTTCTTTTCAGTGTAGGTATAGCCCTGAATCTCTAGCCTCTCTCTGATGAACTTGCGCAGGACCTCATAGTTCTTGAGAGTGGCGGTATCCTCGTTAGAAGCATGGGTAATGAAATTGAAAGTCTTGTACTTGTTGAACATGCCAGAATAGCTGTAATCTGAGCCATATTTCTGTTTGCCGAAAATCATGCAGCCACTCAGCAACAAGGCCAGCGGAAGAATCAGAAGAACTTGGATACCGTAGGTTTTTCTCATCACATTCAGTTTTAAATAAAACTCTATCACTCTTCTACTTACGATGCCCAGCCTTGGAAGGATTCTACGTGCATATAAGAATATTGAAATGGTGTGAACTAGCTTGAATCAAGGCAATGAACAAGGATTGTGGCGTGGTAGTACCGTAATGTTCAAGCTGCCAGCCTCCATATTTCATGAGAACCGGGCATAAAAAAAGGAGCGGTGTTTTCCGCTCCTTTTCCAAAAAATAGCCTAAAAACGGCTCAAAAGATATTCTTAGTAATCTAACACGATGGCGAAAATCAGCGGTGCCACAATGGTAGCATCTGACTCGATTACATACTTAGGTGTGTCTACACCCAGTTTACCCCACGTGATTTTCTCGTTCGGCACGGCGCCTGAGTACGAACCATAAGAGGTAGTAGAGTCAGAAATCTGCGCGAAGTAGCCCCACAATGGAACACCCGTACGCTGAAGATCCTGATGCAGCATTGGCACCACGCAGATAGGGAAGTCGCCGGCAATACCTCCGCCAATCTGGAAAAAGCCTATGGTGGAGGCATCCGTAGCAGTTTGCGTGTACCACTCAGCCAACTCCATCATGTACTGGATACCCGTACGCATGGTGTGCACGTTTTTGATGTCGCCAGAAATAACGTGGCCAGTATAGATGTTACCCAGCGTAGAGTCTTCCCAGCCTGGTACGAAGATAGGAAGGTTCTTCTTGGCCGCTTCCAGCATCCAGCTGTTCTTCGGGTCGATCTGGTAGTATTGCTCCAACTCGCCTGAGTTCAGGATCTGGTAGAAGAACTGGTGCGGGAAATAGGCTTCGCCGGCTTGATCGGCTTTCTGCCAGTACTTCAAAACCACATGCTCCAGGCGGCGCATGGCCTCTTCCTCTGGAATACAAGTATCGGTTACGCGGTTCAGGTGACGGTCCAACAGGTCTTGCTCGTCCTGCGGGGTCAAGTCGCGGTAGTTAGGGATGCGCTCATAGAAGTCATGGGCCACCAGGTTGAAAATGTCTTCCTCCAGGTTGGCTCCGGTACAGGTAATGGCCTGCACTTTGTCCTGACGAATCATTTCTGCAAGGATGATGCCCAACTCAGCAGTACTCATGGCACCCGCCAGGGTGATCATCATTTTACCACCGTTGTTCAAGTGGAGTTTGTATCCTTCAGCGGCGTCAATGACGGCGGCCGCGTTAAAATGCTTGTAATGGTCTTTCAGGAACTGCGTTACCTTCATGTCGTTACTGTTCTTTTAAAAAGCGTGTTATTACTTAATTTATGGTGCTTTTACGGGTCTTAAGCAGGTATACTGCCGGACCGAAAAGCAAACCGAAATGCCTTCAGGTTAGTTCGGTTTTTCAATAATGAGATTGTGATTGGTATAGATACAGATGTCAGCGGCAATGGTTAAGGCTTCGCGTACCATTTCCTCTGCCGTCAAATGCGGAGCGTGCTTCTTCAAAGCCAAGGCCGCCGACTGTGCATAGGTACTTCCTGACCCGATAGCCGCAATCTGATGGTCTGGTTCCAGCACATCACCGGTGCCCGAAATAATCAAGAGTTCTTCTTTGTTGGCGACTACCATCATAGCCTCCAACTTGCGCAGGTACTGGTCTTTGCGCCAGTCTTTCGCCAGTTCAATGGCCGCGCGTTTCATGTTGTTGCCGTAAGCGTTGAGTTTCTCCTCAAAGCGCTCCAGCAGGGTAAACGCATCTGCGGTGGAACCGGCAAAGCCCGTTACAATTTTGCCATCTTGCAGCACCCGTACCTTGCGCACGTTGCTCTTGGCAATGTATTTATCCATGGTGGCCTGCCCATCTGCCCCTAAGGCTACTTCGCCGTTGTGGTAAATGCCTAGCACCGTGGTAGAACGTATTTTAGCCATATATCTTCTAATTAACTTCTCTTCCGGGACCAGCCGCGAAACTACGACATTCTTTCTGAAATGCCACGCCCGCCTCCATTACTGGTGTTTGGTCAGTTGTTAGAAAGGGTATACGCAGGAAATACAAATCGTTTTTGACCTGTTTTTGGGAATTGATGCCAAAAACGGATTTATGTTTAAATCCTAAGTGCCATCTTTAATTACGGATTCTCCCCTTTAGGATTACCCAAACGAGAGTTTGAGGTAGCGAGCGCAGCTTTGTAGAGGGGTGTTTACATAAGCTGGTCAATACCTGGCGCCGTTGTTGGTGTTATCACCAACGACAAACTTTCCGTCTCTGCCACTCAATACCTTACCCCAACTTCTCCTTTCTTACTTTCTGCTCAGGTTTGTCACTTTTCTCCTTGATGAGAAAAGTAACCAAAAGAATCAAGAAGAAAAGAAACTCGCTGCCGCTCAGACAGCTTTTCTTCGGATTATGCACCTGGCTGGCGTGATTCGTTTCATAGTAGACTTATGCCTTTACCGTTTGAAAAGACACTGCTTGCTCCCTGCCCATGCTCCGGGCGCACAGCCAAGGCTGCCCTGCGCAAGGTCGGTCGGTGGGCTTTGTTGCTTTTGGAGGCGTTGCAATTCCTATATGCGCTTGCGCGGTGAGTTTTGTAGAGACAACGGCACCGCCTTGTTTCCTGCTCATTGGTTTGCCAGTCTGACCATCTGCCTCTGCTCCAAAGACCTCGTAGTGTCCGAGAGGACCTGCGAGCGTCTGTGCCAAGGACCGCTTTTAGCCTGATTCCCAGAAAATAGGCCAAAAACGAAGAAAGCCGCCAGATTTCTCCAGCGGCTCACTTTTATAAGCAAGTGCTTAGTAATTACACTAGCATTCTAACCGGGTCTTCAAGGAAGTCTTTCAAGGTCTGCAAGAAGGCAGAACCAACGGCGCCGTCTACTACGCGGTGGTCGCAAGACAAGGTCACTTTCATGATGTTGCCAATCTGGATCTGACCGTTCTTCACTACGGGCGTCTGCTTGATACCACCAACGGCTAAGATACACGCATCTGGTGGGTTGATGATGGCGGTGAACTCGTCAATACCGAACATGCCCAAGTTAGAGATGGTGAAGGTATTGCCTTCCCAGTCTGATGGCTGAAGTTTTTTGCTCTTGGCTTTTCCGCCCAGGTCTTTCACTTCCGCTGAGATGGCAGACAGTGACTTCTGGTCAGCGTTGCGCACTACAGGTACCAGCAATCCGTCTTCTACCGCTACTGCCACACCAATGTTGATGACGTTGTTGTAACGGATTTTATCTCCTAACCAGGATGAGTTCACGGCAGGGTGCTTACGAAGGGCGGCAGCAGCGGCTTTAATGACCAGGTCATTGAACGACACTTTCACCGGAGACACTTCATTCATGCTCGCGCGGGCTTCCATGGCTTTGTCCATGTCAATCTCCATGGTCAGGTAGAAGTGCGGGGCAGAGAATTTGCTTTCGGCTAGACGTTTCGCAATGATTTTGCGCATCTGCGACACCGGTACCTCTGAGTAGGCTTCTCCAGGCGCAGCTACCGGAGCGGCAGATGGAGCAGGAGTAGAGGCCGCTGGGGCCTGTGCTTTTGGAGCGGCAGCTGATGGCGTGAAGTTCTCCACGTCACGCAGTACAATACGGCCGTTCTCGCCAGAGCCTTTCACGTCTGCCAAGCTGATGCCTTTCTCTTGGGCTACTTTCTTGGCCAATGGCGATGCCAATACACGTCCCTGGTTAGCAGCGGCAGGCGCTGGAGCAGAAGCGTTTGAAGCAGGAGCAGGAGTTGGCAAGCTTGGAGTTGGACCAACGCCGTCAGCAGACTGAGACTGGGCTTCGGTTTTATGTTCTTCTAAGCGAGTGGCTTGTTCCTGGGTTGGGGCAGTGGTTGGGTTGGCGTTTCCACCGCCTTGGCTACCTCCGTTCAATAAAGCCTTGTAGTCAGCGCCTTCTTCCCCGATGATGCAAAGAACACCGTCTACGGCTACAGAGGCACCGGCTTCTACACCAATGTATAATAAAGTACCGTCTTCATAAGACTCTAACTCCATGGTGGCTTTGTCGGTCTCTACTTCGGCTAGCAGGTCGCCAGATTTTACTTTGTCGCCTACTTTTTTGTGCCAAGCCACAATAGTACCATCCGTCATGGTGTCGCTCATCTTAGGCATGGTCACCAAAGAGGCGTTCACATTTGCGGCTGGGGTAACTGGAGCAGCGGCGGAAGCTGGTTGGGCGGCAGGAGCGGCCTTTTCTTTCTTAGGCTCTTCTTTGGGAGCTTCGGTCTTGGGGGCTTCTTCTGCTTTAGGGGCAGGGGCAGCACTGCCGTTTACCTCGGCCATAAGGCCAGAAATATCTTCGCCTTCTTTTCCTATAATGGCCAGAACGCCGTCTACTGGGACAGACTCGCCATTTTTAGGTCCAATATATAATAAGGTTCCGTCTTCGTAAGACTCTAGTTCCATGGTCGCCTTGTCGGTTTCCACTTCGGCGAGAACGTCCCCAGATTTCACAGAATCACCAACTTTCTTTAACCAGCTGGCAATCACGCCATCGGTCATAGTGTCGCTCATCTTGGGCATTCGGATGATTTCAGCCATATTCTTTGCTCGGTTTTAGAACCTCAAAAATAGAGGCAAAATTGGTGTAATACAAATACGAGGGAAATTGATTCTGCATCAGTTTTTGGGCTAGTTTCTTAAAAAGAGGCCAAAAACGAAATTAGGCATGGGGTTAAGACAGGTGTGACACGTCGGCGAACTTCTCCACCCACAGCATACTGCCCGTAAAGTTAAGCTGGTACAAGCACAGATTGTAATGGATGAAACGGTCCATCTGGCTTAAGGGGTAATGCAATAACTGCGACAGAAAAACGCGCATGGCCCGGCCGTGCATGCAGATGAGGATTGTTTCTTCCTCAGGCCGGGACAAGATCAAATCAATGACCGGTTTCTGACGTTCTGCTACTTGCACGGGGCTTTCTCCGCCCTCAATGGGCAGGTCAATCTCGCCTTGTTGCCAGCGGCCCAACACCTCATAGTAATAAGCGTCCTCTTCGGGTGATATTTTGGTGCCCTCGCGCCAGCCCCAGCAAATCTCATTCAAGCCAGCGTGCGCCTCATGCGGCAAACCCAAGTCCAGAAATCCCTGCACGGATTGTTGCGCGCGCTGAAGAACAGAGGTATAGACTTTGTCAAATTTGATGTGCTGGTATGCCTGGAAGAATTTCTCTGCCTGCCACCGGCCAGTCTCATTCAACGGCGAGTCCACACCGCTTCCCTGAACAATGCCTTGCAGGTTCAGGTCAGTTTGGCCATGCCGGATAAGGTAGATTTTTTTGAGGCTCAATTTTACGCTAATTTGCAGGCCCTAAAGGTAGGGGATAAATACGAAAAGTAGCCATGAAAAGACGCGCTGACGTTTCTTTAGAGCAGTTAAACGCCTGGAACAAAAACACCATGGGCGAGCACATAGGCATTGAATACACTGAGATTGGCGACGATTACTTGATAGGCAAAATGCCAGTTGACCATCGCACCCACCAGCCCATGGGCCTCTTGCACGGCGGTGCCTCTGTGGCCTTAGCTGAGACCTTGGGAAGCGTGGGCGCCACCATGTTTTTGGATTTAGAGAAGCAATATTGCGTGGGGCTGGAAATTAACGCCAACCACATAAAGAGTGCGCGAAGCGGGTTTGTCTACGGCAAAGCCACAGCCATTCACGTGGGAAGAAAGACCCAAGTATGGGAAATTCGTATCACCACAGAATCCGGCGATTTGGTGTGCATCAGTCGCATTACCATGGCAGTTTTGGATAGAGGCTAGAACCTAATTCTAAGCCTTCTTTTTAGTAAGAACTAGCTGTAAAAGCTTAATTATATATTGAATGCCAGACCCCA
Source organism: Nibribacter ruber (assembly GCF_009913235.1). Taxonomy (NCBI): domain Bacteria; kingdom Pseudomonadati; phylum Bacteroidota; class Cytophagia; order Cytophagales; family Hymenobacteraceae; genus Nibribacter; species Nibribacter ruber. Next base: position 216,238 of record NZ_CP047897.1, read on the forward strand.
GTACTGCGGCTCATCTTATACAGAACGCCTTGCCTATAGAGAATGCCTATTCGCTTTTTTTGGCGGGTGTAGAGACGCAATTACCGTCTGTGCTATGGCGTCTGCCGAACCAAAAAGAAGTGCAGTTGCTGGTGGCCACCTCCGGAGCTCAAACCCAACTTCCTCCATTAGAGGGACCTATTGCGGGATTTGCCTTTTGTCCTTTTGAGGCTTCCGAAGACATACACAATCAGTTTTTGCCCGCAGACATCTATTATTGCGGCAAAGCCGATGCTCAAATACAAGTAAACTCCGCTTCTGTACCCGATCATTTTTGGCCTCTTTTCCAGGAAATAGCCCAAAAACGACAACCTCAACTTCCTGGCAATTGGCCAGTGCATCCGGAAGGATCAAATTCAGAAATAGAAAGGACTGTTTTTGAAGAAACCGTGGCTATAGCCGTGAGTGCCATGCAGGCGGGCTGTCTGGAGAAAGTAGTCTTGTCGCGGACTAAGACCTTGCCTCTGGCGAAGGAGGTAGATCTAATCCAACAGTTCACCCGACTTACCCAATTATATCCCACGGCCTTTGTGTCTTTGATCGCTATTCCAGGGGTAGGGACGTGGTTAGGCGCTACGCCAGAGTTGTTAGTACAAATAAACAAGCACAAGGTGTTCAGGACTGTGGCCTTGGCCGGGACGCAACCCTTGACTGATGGCCTCACCCCCGCAGATGCCATCTGGCGGCAGAAAGAGATTGAAGAACAAGCCTTGGTGCAACGCTACATTGTCAGCTGTTTCCGGCATCTGCGCCTGCGCGAGTATGTAGAGATGGGACCGCGTACCATTCTGGCGGGTAACTTACTGCACCTGCGTACCGATTTCAGTGCGGCCATGGATGAAGTGGGCTTCCCGAAACTGGGCACCCAGATGCTGGAGCTGTTGCATCCCACTTCGGCGGTGGGCGGCATGCCTAGAGCCGCGGCCTTGAAAATGATTAGCCAACTGGAGCCCCACCAGAGACGTTATTACAGCGGTTATCTGGGGCCGGTACAGATAGAAGGGGAGACCAATCTATTTGTCAACCTACGATGCGTGGAGCTGGGCAAAGACACCGTGACGGCCTACGCCGGCGCAGGCATGACACCCGACTCAGACCCGGCCAAAGAGTGGCTAGAAACCGAAATGAAGATGCAGACAGTCCTGCGCCTTTTCCAAGATTCTCATTCATGATTTTACAATCTGTCATTGATATAGCTGAAATCTGTGCCCGTAAAGGCGTGCAGAACATTGTCTTGTCGCCGGGCTCACGGTGCGCCCCCTTGGTGCTGGCCTTTGCGCGTCATCCACAACTGCGTGTGCGCACGGTGTCAGATGAAAGAAGTGCCGCCTTCATTGGCTTGGGCATTGCCCAGCAGACCCAGAAGCCGGTGGTGTTGGTATGTACCTCAGGTACAGCAGCCTATAACTACGCGCCTGCCGTGGCCGAGGCGTTTTACCAGCACATTCCCTTGTTGGTGTTAACCGCAGACCGTCCGCCTGAATGGGTAGACCAACTGGACGGACAGACCATCAAACAATCGCACATCTATGGAGGGCATGTGAAGCGAAGTCTGGATTTTCCGGTGGAGACGCATCACGCAGACTCCCAATGGCATGCCACCCGGCTCATCAATGAAGCGCTCAATGAAACAGTGGCTTTCCCCGAAGGCCCTGTGCACATCAACATCCCGTTGCGCGAGCCTTTTTACCCAGAGGAAGGGGAGAGCTTTACTTATAGTTCAGATGTGAAAATCATTGAAGAATTGCCATCCTCGGCTCAAATGTCACAGGATACTCTTGCCGCATTACAAGCAGAGTTGAAGAACTTCAACCGTATTCTGGTGGTTGCGGGACAAGGAAGAAAAGACCAGGCTTTGCAAGAAACGGTGCAGAACTTTTGCCGGGCCACAGGCGCTATTTTTGTCACAGACACTATCAGCAACCAGCAGGCAGAAGGCGCGACCATCAATTACCATGACGTGTTCTTGGCGGCCAAATCGGCCAAAACTGAACCTACCCTTCAACCCGACCTGCTCATCACCTTCCATAAATCGCTTATCTCCAAAAACCTGAAACTGTACCTGAGAGGCCAGCAGAGCATGCAGCATTGGCACGTGCAGCCGGCAGGTCAAGTGGCAGATACATTCCAAGCTTTGACGCGCATCATTAGGGCAGAGCCGAAGGCGTTCTTTCAGCAAATCAACTCGACTGAGTTGAATACGCAAGTTGCACCTGTCTTCGCCAATGCTTGGTTTGAATTGAATGCGCAGGGCAAGTCAGTTTTGGAGCGTTTTCAGGAAAATAGCCCATTTTCGGAGTTCAAAGCGTGTCATCAAGTACTTAGGAATCTACCGGCTAATAGTTTGCTGCACTTGGCCAACAGCATGAGCGTACGCTACGCCAACCTCATTGGCGTCTCTGAACTAGAGAATGTAGAGGTGATGGCCAATCGCGGCACCAGCGGCATTGACGGAAGCACCAGCACGGCCGTGGGTGCGGCCCTCAGCACTGACAAACTCGTAATCCTGCTCACTGGTGACATGGCCTTCTTGTATGACCGCAATGCGCTGTGGCACAACTACCTTCCGAAGAACCTCAGGATAGTTGTCTTGAACAACCACGGCGGTGGCATCTTCAGGATGATTGAAGGTCCGCGCAGCCAGCCAGAACTACGGCCTTTCTTTGAAACCGACCAACGCCAGACTGCTCAGAAAACCGCCGAAGACATGGGCTTAGCCTATCTGAAAGTAATAGATGCCAAAGCATTGGCAACGGCCTTGCCTGCATTCTTCGACCTAACCGCTGGACCACAGTTATTGGAGGTAGAAACCAGCAGTCCCGAAAATTATGAGGTGTTTGCCGCGTACCGGGCCGCCGTGCAGGACAAAATTGGTCTTTCATCCAGCTAAATTCGTGTAGCAATATTCTGTTTTCTGGTTTGCATCTTTTTGAGTACCAACGTATAAGAAGGTAGGGCGCTACAGTAACGGCGTAAAGAAGATGGCATGGACAAACAATGTAGATTCTTGGCAAACCAAACATCATCCTATCATCTATGACATTGGCAGAGTGGCCCTGGGGCTGTTCCTGCTCTACAAAGGGTTGATGTTTATTGCAGATACCACGGCACTGTCTCAAATCATGGAAAAGAGTCAGTTTGAGTTTGTGGCCCTGGGCCTGGCGCACTTGGTGGCCTTCGCGCACTTGGTGGGTGGTCCTTTCATTGCGTTGGGACTCAAAACCCGTTTTTCAGCGGCGGTACAAATTCCAATTCTGCTTGGCGCAGTTTTGTTTGTGAACCCTAATAGAGGTTTTTACTCAGAAAACACCGAACTCTGGATTTCCATCATAGTCCTGCTGCTGTTGGTGGTGTATTTGGTGGGAGGCTCCGGCTATTATTCCCTTGACCGCAAAATGGACGAACACGCCACCAGAACAGATCCTTTGTGGCACCATGACACGCACAGCTATTAACTAATGTAAAACTTTTAGAACTGCCGTTTTTGGCCTGTTTCCTGAGAAATAGTCCAAAAACGATATGTCTCCGGCAGAGTGTGGCCTTCCTGATTTTCCATTCCCTGGTAGCCTTCCTGTTTCATATCCGTAGAAAGTCCTTGCATTCACGTGCCAGGACTTTCTACCTTTACGGCGCATTGTTTTACTAACGTAAGATTTCATGAAGAGCAATTATAACTGGACTACCCTCAAAGAATACCAGGAAATCCTTTTTCAATTCCATAACGGCATCGCTAAAATCAGCATTAACCGCCCGCAGGTGCATAACGCGTTCACGCCCCGCACCGTGTCTGAAATGATTGATGCCATGAACATCTGCCGTGACAACCCAGACATCGGGGTGATTGTCTTCACCGGCGAAGGCGGAAAAGCGTTCTGCTCGGGTGGCGACCAAAGCGTGCGCGGCCACGGCGGCTACATTGGCGAGGACACCGTTCCCCGCCTGAACGTGCTGGACCTGCAGATGCAAATCAGACGCATTCCTAAGCCCGTGATTGCCATGGTGGCTGGTTGGGCCATTGGCGGCGGCCACGTGCTGCACGTAGTCTGCGACCTGACTATTGCCGCTGAGAACGCCCGCTTCGGGCAGACGGGTCCTAAAGTAGGTTCTTTTGATGGTGGTTTCGGGGCCTCGTATCTGGCACGCATTGTAGGCCAGAAAAAAGCCCGCGAAATCTGGTACCTCTGCGACCAGTACAACGCCCAGGAAGCTCTGGACATGGGCTTGGTGAACAAAGTAGTGCCTTTGGAAAAACTGGAAGAAACCACCGTAGAGTGGTGCGAAAAAATTCTGGAGAAAAGCCCACTGGCGTTGCGCATGCTCAAAGCCTCTTTCAACGCCGAACTGGACGGACAGGCTGGCGTGCAACAACTAGCCGGAGACGCCACCTTGCTGTACTATCTCTCAGACGAGGCCAAAGAAGGCAAGAACGCCTTCCTTGAAAAACGCAAGCCAGATTTCTCTAAATATCCTAAATTTCCTTAAAGGGGATGCTAGTATTTAGACGCTAGATGTTAGACAAAAGCCCTGCTACATACTCTGTAGTAGGGCTTTTTTTTGGTGTAAACTTTAATGGTGCCTAACCAGTAAGTTTGCATACAAGTCTTCTGATTATTTATTGCCGACATTTAACATTTAGCGTCCCCGCCATGCCTGACCACCTGCTGCTCAACGGAAAGAAGTTCTTTTATGATGAAATCCAGCATTACTCGTTTAGGGAGAGCATTCCTTTGAACGGGTATGAGATGAAGACGCTGGAGTTCTGTAAAAGCTGGTTGCAGGGAGTGCAGGAGTTTCCGGTGATGACCTCGGGCAGTACGGGCGCGCCTAAAGTGATTACCCTCACGCGGGAACAGATGGAAGCCAGCGCCCGGCGCACCTTGCGTATTTTCAACCTTCAGCCCGAAGAGAAAGCACTGGTCTGTTTGAACACTGAATACATTGCCGGCATGATGATGCTGGTGCGCGGTTTAGTAGGCAATTTGCACATGACCATCATTGAACCCATCGGGAACCCGTTGGCCAGTGTTGAGCCGGCTGCCCATTTTGACTTCGTGGCCATGGTACCCTTGCAGTTGCAAACGCTTCTGGAGCAAACCCCGGAGAAAGTTGACCAGCTCAACCAAATGAAAGCCGTTCTCCTGGGCGGTGCCGCTATTCATAAAAACCTGGAAGAGGCCGTGCAACAGCTCACGGTGCCTGTTTACCAAAGCTACGGCATGACGGAAACCGTCTCGCATGTAGCGGTTAGGCAGTTGAATGGGTCAGCCAGAAGCGACTTTTATGTGGCTCCTGAGGAGGTAACGCTGGGGCAGGATGAAAGAGGCTGCCTCACCATTTCAGCCGAAGTCACCAATCATGAAACCCTGATCACCAATGACCTGGTGGAACTGCGCGATGCTCATTCCTTTCAATGGCTGGGCCGGGCTGACAATACCATCAATACCGGCGGCGTGAAAGTGCAGCTGGAGAAAGTAGAAAACGCCCTGGGCAACGCGATGGCCACGCTGGGCATGAACCGCCGTTTCTTCGCGGCCGCGCTACCTGATGAAACGCTGGGAGACAAGCTGATTGCCGTCTTGGAAGGCTCACCACTCACCGTGGAGGAAGAGCATAACCTCAAAGGCATGTTAAGGGAGCACTTGGGCAAATATGAAATTCCCAAACAGTTCGGCTACCTGCCGCGCCTGCCAGAAACCGCTACCGGTAAAGTAGATAGAAGAGGCGGCATGGCCCTGTTATAAACCGTTTTTGGGATGTTTCCTAGAAAACAGGCCAAAAACGGCTCAATCTTCTTAGGCTAGTTTTTGGTGGTTTGCACCTTGTTGTATTCCAGTAAGGCCTTGTAAGGACTGCCTTTCTTCAAGTAGTTCTTCGCCTTTTCACTATCCTGCATCATGACCAGTAAAGAGTCTTGCTGGAGTACCTGCAACTTTCCATCGCCCTTCTGGAAGAATTTGAAATAGTCACTGTTCGCTCCAGCAGAATTCTGGGGAAGAGGCAGGTAAGAATAGCCGTTTATTTTCCCTTCCACAGATTTGAACAGCCAGCAGCTGTCGGCTGGCAAACCCGGCACCGACTGCTTTTTATTGGTGAAGACTTTTGTAATAGAACGGGTGTTTTTAGGATAGATTTTCAGATGACGAGCAGGGTCCTTCGGCCTTTTAGATAAATCCAGCGTCTCTAGGTAACTGACCTTAAAGACATCAAACTTGATTTTGCCCTGCACCTTTATTACAGTGCTGTCCTTCATCACCACCATATAAGTAGCCAGAGGGTTGCTAAGCGTAGAACTTCTTTCGCCCATAGACATGGTATGCAGCATTTGCATCTGCCGCTGCATGTGAAACTGGTTATGCTGGTTGGCCACCATCCGGGCGGCTTGAGCAGGCATATTCTGCCCATGTACAGCAAGGACGGAACCGGTGAGGCACGTGGTGAGCAAGGCAAGAAGGAGCTTATTTTTCATAGAACATTTGGGTGAGGGAAAGGCCTAACCGTAAAAACAGAGGAGATTGTGTTGGCTTAATAGCGAATGGCTCATAAAAGTAAGCACTGGTCCAGAAAATTAAATGATCTTTTTCCCCAAGTTTAAAAGACCAGGAAGACATGCCGTTTTTGGCTTGTTTTCTGGAAAATAGCCCAAAAACGGCAGAGAAAACGATTGAAATTAAGTCTTCAGGAAGAGGTGCGGATATTATGAATTTCAAAACCAGATGTAAAAATATCTGTTCTTATTTATGAAAAGTGCAATGGAAAAATAAGTTTATTGCTAAAATGAATACTTTTGGCAGCTTCTTACGTATTGGGGGAAATCTAGCCAGAAGCCCTCTCTAGGCACAGACGTGACGGATTGAATGGGGCAGGCAGATTTCTAACCTCCACTACAGCACGCTCCATGAAAATCAAAAAACTGTTGGTCGCCAACCGCGGCGAAATCGCTATTCGTGTCCTCAGAGCCTGTAATGAGCTGGGCATCCAGACGGTGGCCATCTACACCTATGAAGACCGTTACTCGCTACACCGCTACAAGGCAGACGAGGCCTACCAGATAGGCAAAGAAAACCAACCGCTTCAGCCGTATCTCAACATTGAGGAAATCATAAGAATTGCCAAGGAAAACGCGGTAGACGCCATTCACCCGGGCTACGGTTTTCTGTCTGAGAACAAAGATTTTGCGCAGGCTTCCGTAGACAACGGCATTACCTTTATTGGGCCCAAACCACAGGCCATGGCGGCGCTGGGAGACAAGATTGCCGCCAAGAAAGTAGCCTTGGAGCAAAACGTACCGCTCATCCAAAGCAACACCATAGACCTTACCAGTAAAGAAATTGCCCTGGCCGAGGCGCACCGCATAGGCTACCCGGTCATGCTCAAAGCAGCGGCCGGCGGGGGAGGCCGCGGCATGCGCGTGATCCGGGACGATGACCAACTGGAGAGAGGATTCTTTGAGGCCAAAAATGAAGCCAGCAAGGCCTTTGGGGATGATACGCTGTTCCTGGAGAAGTTTGTGGAGCGCCCCAAGCACATTGAGGTGCAGGTGGTGGCAGACACGCACGGCAACATTACCCACCTGTTTGAGCGTGACTGCTCGGTGCAGCGCCGTTTCCAGAAAGTGGTAGAAGTGGCACCGGCGTTGGGTCTTTCTGACCGGGTAAAAGAAGAACTCTACGACTACGCGCTGCGCATCTGCAAGGCAGTGAACTACACCAACGTGGGTACCGTGGAGTTTCTAGTGAACCCAGAGAATGAAGAAATCTATTTCATTGAGGTCAATCCCCGCATACAGGTAGAGCATACCGTCACCGAGATGGTAACGGGGGTGGACTTAATCAAAACCCAGATTTACATAGCTGACGGCTACAACCTCTCTGATCCTGAAATCAACCTGGGTCCTGAGCGGAAGATTGCACCCACGGGCTTCGCCATTCAATGCCGCGTCACTACTGAGGACCCTGAAAACGACTTCAAACCCGATTATGGAACCATCATTGCCTACCGCAGTGCGGGTGGTTTTGGCATACGCCTGGACCAAGGCAGTGTGTACCAGGGTGCCAAGGTGAGCCCGTTTTTTGATTCGCTTTTGGTAAAGGTGTCGGCGCATGACAATACCCTGCAGGGCGCAGCCGTGAAGATGCAGCGTACCTTAGATGAGTTCAGGCTGCGCGGCGTGCGGCACAACATGGCCTTCTTGCACAACATTGTGAGCCACCCGGTTTTCATTCAGGGCAACGCCACGGTAGATTTTGTGAAGGACCATCCAGAGCTATTCAAATTCCAGAAAAGCCAGGACCGCGCCACGCGTTTGCTCGGTTTTGTGGCAGACACCATTGTGAACGGCAACCCAGACATCAAGATAAGCCCGCCGTACCGCAACCTGGAAAAACCGCACATTCCCGCCTTTCCCAAGCACGGGGAATACCCCAAAGGCACCAAAGACCTGCTCACCGACCTGGGTCCAGACAAGTTCTCGCAGTGGTTGCGGCAGGACAAGCAGATTCACTACACAGACACCACCTTTAGAGATGCGCACCAAAGCCTGTTGGCTACCCGCATGCGAACCTTTGACCTCATGAAAGTGGCAGAGGCCTACGCCAAAATGCATCCGCAGACCTTCAGTATGGAAGTCTGGGGCGGTGCCACCTTTGACGTTTGCCTCCGCTTCCTGCATGAAGACCCGTGGGACAGATTGCGCCAATTGCGCCAGGCCATTCCCAACATCCTGCTGCAAATGCTCATCAGGGGCTCCAACGGGGTGGGGTACAAGGCGTATCCAGACAATTTGATTGAGGCGTTCGTGGAGAAAAGCTGGGAGACGGGCGTAGACCTTTTCCGGATTTTTGACTCCCTCAACTGGATGCCGGGCATGGAATCCTGTATTAACTTCGTGCGTAAGCGTACCCAAGGCTTAGCTGAAGGCTCCATTTGCTACACCGGTGACATTCTCAACCCCGCCAAAACCAAATACACCCTGGACTATTACCTGCGCCTGGGCAAACAACTGGAAGACGCCGGCGCGCACATTATTGCCATCAAAGACATGGCCGGCCTGCTTAAGCCGTACGCCGCCAAAGAACTGGTAACCGCCTTGCGTGATACCGTCAAGCTGCCCATTCACCTGCACACCCATGACACGGCCTCTATTCAGGCGGCCACGTACATGAAAGCCATTGAAGCCGATGTAGATGTGATTGACGTGTGCCTGGGTTCTATGTCGGGATTGACGTCTCAGCCTAACTTCAACTCAGTAGTGGAGATGATGCAGTTCCAGGACCGCCACCGCGACTTTGACATGAAGAGCCTCAACGAGTTCTCCAACTACTGGGAAACCGTGCGCGAGTACTACTATCCGTTTGAAAGCGGCCTGAAAGCCGGCACCGCCGAAGTATACCGCCATGAGATTCCGGGAGGGCAGTATTCTAACCTGCGTCCGCAGGCACAAGCACTGGGCTTAGGCGAAAAATGGGAACAGATCAAGGAGACGTACACTGAGGTGAATCAACTCTTCGGGGATGTCATCAAAGTGACGCCTAGTTCTAAAGTGGTAGGCGACATGGCGCTGTATTTGGTCAGCAACAACCTCACCACCGTAGACGTGCTGGAGAAAGGCGACCAGATTTCATTCCCAGAGAGCGTGCAGTCGTTCTTTAAAGGAGACATTGGCCAACCCGAAGGTGGATTCCCTAAGAAATTGCAAAAATTGGTCTTGAAAGATGAGCAGCCCTACACCGACCGTCCCAATGACCACCTGCCGCCGCTGGACATTGACGCCACATATGAGGAGTTCAGAGAAAAGTTTGGCCGTAACCGCAACTTCCTGGATTATCTTTCCTATCAGCTGTACCCTAAAGTTTGGGAAGGCTACTGCCAGCACGAGGCCCAGTACGGCGATGTCTCCAAACTACCTACCCGCGTGTTCTTCTACGGCATGCGCCAAGGCGAGGAGTACATCATTGACATGGCCAAGGGCAAGTCCATCATTGTGCAGTACATGTCCATGACCGAGCCCGACCAGGACGGAAACCGGACGGTGTTCTTCAAGCTCAACGGCCAGACCCGCAACATTGAGGTGCGGGACAAATCCATCAAGGTGGAGAGCCGGGAGAACCGTAAAATAGAGAAAGGCAATGCCAAGCAATTGGGTGCCCCGTTGCAAGGGCTTTTGTCTAAGGTGTTGGTGCAGAAAGACCAGCAAGTGAAACGCAATACGCCTCTGTTCATCATTGAAGCCATGAAAATGGAAACCACCATCACGGCCCCTGAAGACATGGTGGTGGCAGACGTGCACCTCACAGACGGCACCCTGGTGCAGGCAGATGATCTGGTGATCAGTTTGAACTAGCCTGTTTCTTGGGTAAGGTTAATCTTCCGTTTTTGGCCTCTTTTCCAGAAAAGAGGCCAAAAACGGAAGATTTTTTACAAGCGGGCCGTAGGGGTGAAAAGCGCGTAAAAGGTCTTATACACTCACGCATAAATTACTTCTATGAAAAAGATCTTCGTGTTGTTTTCTTTTCTGGTGGTCACCGCAGCCACGGCACAAGCGCAGATTTCGCTGGGGCTAAAAGCCGGTATCAGTTCCTCTAGCGTTGACATCAAGAATGCGTCCAGCAATACGGCGCAGTTCAAGGAAGATGACAACATCACCGGCTTTCATGCCGGGGCCTTCGCCCGCATCCAGTATATGGGCTTTCATGTGCAGCCAGAGGCCGTTTTCTCTGCGTCTGGCGGTAAGGTAGAAATTCAGGAGGCAGTTTCAGGAGACAAGACCGTAGAGGAGATTGGCTTTTCGCACTTAGACGTTCCGGTGTTGTTTGGCTATACCTTCCTGAAAGTGGCCAGAGTGTACGCCGGTCCGGTGGCTTCCATTCTCATCAACAGTGACTTTGGCGATGAAAAAGTAGACAAGTACTTTGATTCTGCTGACTGGGGTTTTCAGGTGGGCGCGGGTCTTGACATTTCCAGACTCTCCGCCGATGTGCGCTACGAGCGTCTTTCCCGTTCCTACGCAGATGACGCCAGCAATAAATTTGATGTGGCCGGTCAGCAGATCATTCTCAGCCTGGGCTACAAGTTCATTGGCAAATAATCCCCTAGCACATCCCAACCTAAATTTTGAAGGAAGAGCCCCAAAAAGGCTCTTCCTTTTTTTATGGCTTAGTCCTGAGGATGGAAAATGAAAGTACCTAACATATCAACTTTTACCTTGATAAAACCCAAACAAAAATAAATAGTATACAGAATTTTGCCACTTTGCCGTTGCTTTCCTTTCTTTAGTAAAAAGTAGTAATTTTGTTTCTTCTACCTGGTCATTCTGGTAGAAAGAATCCTTTCCTCTTTCCAGCATCCCCCACAAAAAGAGGCTTTTAAGCGTTTGCCGGGCATTTTCCTTTCCATGGCAGGCAGTGTACAGTTAAGGTGTTATGAAGCATGGCTGACGTGTAATGCCTGGTCTGCAGCATGACCTTTTTGATATCCCTTGTTCAAACCATTCATTTTATGATGAAAAGACTACTTCTTCTCTTTTTGGGCTGTGTTGGCTACTTCACCAGCCAGGCGCAGATTGCCCAGGTAAACCCTGCTGCTGCGCCGGTGGAGGACAGCGCGGCCCTTGCCAAGGCCGCCGACCTAGCGTTGCTGGCAGACAAGCTGTACAAAGCCGGGTTGGAGGCCATAAGCCAGAAGGAATACCGCACGGCAGTAATTGACCTGGATTCAGCCATTGCCCTGCAACCCACCTTTGAGCAGGCGTTCATGGGCCGCGCCGCCGCTTATTTAGAACTGAAGGAAGTGCAGCGCGCCATTGACGACTACAGCAAAGTAGTTGCCTTGAATGAAAAGAACGCGCAAGCCTACTTCAGCCGGGGCCGGGCTAAATATCAGTTGCAGGACAAGGCCGGTGCCGCTGCAGATTATCAATTATCCCTGGCCGCTGATCTCAACTTTTACCAGGCCCTTTACCATCGGGGTGGTCTGCACTTTGAAAACGGAGACTACAAGGCCGCTGTGGAAGACTATTCCGGGGTTATAAAAATCAATGCAAGGAACGGGTACGCCTATCATGACCGGGGCACTGCCAAACGCTTGCTGAATGACCAGGAGGGCGCTTTGGCAGATTACCGAAAGGCCATTGAGGTAAACCCAGACATCGCCATTGCCTACGTGAGCCTGGGAAATTACAAGTTGGGCAAGAAGGACTACATGGGAGCCATAGAGGAGTTCTCCCGCGCCATTGAGCGCAAGAAAGACTATTCCCTGGCGTACAACAACCGCGGCAGGGCCAAGTTTGAAACCGGTGATTACAGCGGAGCGTTGGCAGACTTCACCAAGGCCGTGCAGCTGAACCCGCAGTCTGCGTTTGCCTTCAATAACCGGGCGGCCGCTAAATACAAGCTGCAGGATTACCGAGGGGCGCTGGAAGACTGCAACTCAGCGGTGCAATTGAACCCAGAATACGGCTACGCCTATTTTAATAGGGGCAACGCCAAAGAAATGCTGCGCGATGCCAGCGCGTGTCAGGATTGGGAAAAGGCTGTTACCCTCAAAGTACCCGCTGCCCAAGCGTATCTGTTGTTTTGCCCAGAAAAATAGTCTTTCCAAACACCTCTAGCTAAATCCCCAGACATGAAGAAATTACCTTTTCTACTGGCTTGCGCCTTGAGTGCGCACCTGGCCACGGCCCAGAACGTGGAGTTTGTGAAAGAGAACTTCCCCCAGAACAAAGAAGGCTTTAAAGAAGCCAAAAAGCGGCTGGACGAAGGGAATGATATTTTTGCCGCCACCTCTAAGAAAACAGATGACGCCTACCGTAAAAAGTTTTACAAAGACGCCATTGCTCCTTACCTGGACGCTTACGCGGTCAACCCCAACAATGCCGTCCTCAATTACCGGTTGGGTGTGGCCTATCTGTTTTCAGACCAGAAAGCGAAGGCCCTGCCTTACCTGGAGAAAGCCAAAAAACTGAACCCTGCCATTGATCCAGAACTGAGTTTCTATCTGGCCAGAGCCTACCAGATGAACCTGGAATGGCAGAAAGCAACCACAGATTACAAGAAATACCTGGCCACGCTCTCTACAGACAAAGGCAGGGCCAAGGTAGACGTGGTGAATAAATACATAAGGGAATGCCTGTCTGGCGAAAAACTGCAGAAAAAGCCGGTACGGGTGTTTATTGACAACGCCGGCGAGGCACTCAACTCCAAGTTCGCGGACACGCAACCCGTGGTCTCCGCAGATGAAACCGTGCTTCTGTTCTCTTCGCGTAGAGAGATGATGCCAGACGGCAAAGCCCAGCCAGAGAAGCCAAAGGTGCCCCATGATGACATTTACATCTCTACCAAAGTGAACGGTCAATGGACGGCAGCCAAACCCCTGGATTCTAAGATCAACACAGACAAGAACGAGCAGGTGGTGGCCATATCACCAGACGGGCAGCGCTTTCTGTTTGTGAGCGATGAGAATGAGGGCAACGTGTTTGAGTGCGTGCTCAAAGGAAAAGAGTGGGACAAGCCAGAAGGATTTGGGAAGGAGATCAATTCCAACGGCAGAGAATCTTGGGCTACTTATTCTTATGACGGCAAGACCATCTACTTTGTAAGCGACCGCGAAAACGGCATTGGCAAGGGAGACATTTACTTTACCACGCTAGACGCCAAAGGCAACTGGAGCAAACCGGTCAATGCGGGTCCCAAGATCAATACGGCCTATGAAGAAGGATCAGTGTTCATGATGCCAGACGGCAAAACGCTGTATTTTAGTTCTGAGGGCCACAACTCCATGGGTGGCTTTGATCTCTTCAAAAGTGTGCTGGAAAACGGACAATGGTCTGAACCGGAGAACCTGGGTTACCCCATCAACACGCCAGATGATGACGTTTTCCTGAGCATCACCGCCAACGGCCGTTACGGGTACATGGCCTCTAACCGCCTGGAGAAGAGTCAGGGCGAAAGCGACCTCTACCGCATCACGTTCTTAGGCGCAGAAAAGCACATGGTCCTGAGCACCGAGGATGACCTTATTGCCAGCACCTCTTTGCAAGTGGCCCAACCGGTGCAGCTGCCTGCCCTTGACTTAAAAACGCCCCAGAGCATTCTGGTGGAAGGGGCCGTGCTAGATGCCAAAACGCAAAAGCCCCTGGAGGCCACCGTAGAAGTGATTGACAACGCCCGCAAGGAAGTTATTGCCACCTTTACCACCAACAGCGCCACTGGAAAGTATCTGGTCTCATTGCCGGCAGGAAAGAACTATGGCCTGGCCATTAGGAAAGACGATTATGTGTTCTATTCAGAGAATTTCCAGTTGCCGGCCGCCAGCACGTTTAGACAAGTGCACCAGCCGGTAAAACTTCAACCCTTGGAACCGGGTAGCACCCTGGCTATGCAAAACATTTTCTTTGAGGAAGGAAAAGCCATCCTGCTGCCCGAGTCTACCCATGAGCTGAAAGCGTTGGTGGCCTTGCTGAATGACAAGAAAAGCCTTAGAGTAGAGGTTGCCGGTCTTACCTTATCCAAAGACGCACCTCAGCCTTTGTCTGAAAGTAGGGCCAAAGCCATTCTTGATTATTTGGTAGCCAACGGCATCAATGTCAAACGTTTGCAAGCCAAAGGGTATGCGTATGGAGAGCCTGCCGCAGAAACCCCAGGCACTGCAAAAGACGTAAGGCTAGAGTTACGGTTTTTAAGCAAGTAAAAGGATCATCTTTATAAAACGGAAAGGCGGCGCCCTGCTACAGGGCGCCGCCTTTCCGTTTTTGGCCTGTTTCCTGGAAAAGAAGCCAAAAACGAACTTATTTAGGCAATCTCACGCTCACCCCGCCGCCTACAAAGAAATCAGGCGCGGAGCTGGAAAGGCCTAAGCCCACGGAGGTGTCCAGTTGCAGGTTGGGCAAAATCTGGAACGTAAAGCCGCCGTCCAGTTGGTGTTGCCAGTTCTCCTGCTTCGGTTTCTGGCCAAACACTTCTATAAACGCGCCCAGCCTGTCTGTCACCTCACGAGCCAGTGACAAGGTGTAAATGGCTTGGCCCGCCGCTTTGTCTGGGGCCCATTCATAGCCCACGTTGTACCCAAGGCTTAGCTTTTCTGACAAGGTATGCGACAGGGAGAACCTGAAATCTGGCACTACATACGCGGGCCGGAACTCTGGTTTGCCCGTTCGTAGGGTGAGATGCCCAATGAAGGCCATTTCTGGTAGGAGCCCTTGCTCTTCGGCTATCTTTATCTTGGTGCCCACAGCCACCGGACCCATGCCGTTTATGCTGCCCGCATGAGAGTCTTTTCCTTTAATAGAGAGGTGTTCCACCAACAGGCGGAGTTCCAAGGAAGGCAGGAGGCCGTACCGTACCAGAATGGTAGGTACCAGTTGTGAAACAGTGGTGATGCCTTCCTGTTTGTTCACCTGCCTGAGCCAGCCGGCCTCAATCTGTACAAAGCCTTTAGGGACCAGGCTGGAGGCTTCCGTCTGGTCTGGCCGGTCCGTTTCAATTGACTTTAAAGAGTCCGCCGGAATAGCTTGTCCCTTAGCCAAACTTATTGAAATTAAAAGCCAAAATAGAAAAGCCAAAATCTTTTTCATACGTACAAGCGGATGGTTTTACTTCCCGCAAACCTAGGTAAATTTAGATACGTCTAAAAATAAAAATCAGTTCGTCTAATTCTCATTTAATCAATTTTTTCTTGCCAAAGTGGAAGTCCGGCCTTAATTTGCTTTTTGAATAATGCCCGTCATACCAGCGAAAACCTTCTTATAAGGCACTTTCTGGAGGCTTTTGACACCGTGGGCCACAGTTTTAGCCAATCCGTAAATGTTTATAGCACTCAGTACTTTTACTATAGCCAATGACATGGCACCGGCGGTGAAAGAGGCCTTTGTGAACCGCCCTGGTTTAGTGGAAGGAGCCCCCGGATTCATTCGCCTGCAGGTAATTTCGCCCACAGACAATCCCCAGGAAATCTGGCTCATTACCCAATGGACAGATGAGGAAAGTTATAAGGTCTGGCACCGCAGCCACCTGTACCATGCCTCGCACAGCGGGATTCCCAAAGGTTTGAAGCTGGTGCCAAGATCGGCGAAGGTCAGGTTTTTTGAACATATCTGCGAATAGAAGAGAGGAAAGCAGACATGCCAGAAAACAGAAGAAAAGCAGCGGCGTTACTAAAGCGTCTGGAACCCGAGTTGGTGGAGCAAACCCTGGCCCTGGTCTATGCCCAGAACCCAGACATGGAGGCCCGCTACGGCGAGTACGGCAAAGAGAAGTGCCGGCAAGACACCCACTACCATTTCTCCTACCTGATAGAATCTGTGGGTTCTGGCAGTTCGGCGTTGTTCAATGATTATGTGTTGTGGGCCCAGCAGGTGCTGGAAACCCGCCATTTGCCTGTTAAAGACCTGCACGCGCATTTGGGTGCGCTCAAAGACGTGGTTACTCAGAACCTGCCCATAGACCATTATGTGCTGGTGGCCAACCACCTCAATAGCGCCTTGCACGTGCTGGAAGAGAGACACGGCCTTCCGCCAGAGACAGAACCGATTCTTAGTGATGTGGCCCAACAATACCTTGACTTTCTGCTAAATGGAAAGCGCCACCAGGCCATTGAACTGGTTTTAAATGAAGTGGAGAAGGGCGTGCCTATAAAAGAAATTTACCTCACGGTGTTTCAGGCGGTGCAGCACCAGATTGGCCGGCTCTGGCAACTAAACAAGATAAGCGTGGCCCAGGAACATTTTTGTACCGCTGCCACGCAGTGGGCCATGTCGCAACTATATCCGCAGGTCTTCGGCTCAGAAAGGAACGGCTTGAAACTGGTGTCTACCTGCGCCTCCGGCGATTTGCATGAACTGGGCGTGCGCATGGTCAGCGACTTTTTTGAAATGGAAGGCTGGGATACGTACTACCTGGGTTCTAACGTGCCGGTGCATAGCCTGCTCAGCGCCCTAAGGGACCAAAAACCAGACCTCTTGCTTTTGTCAGCCACCATGACCTACCACGTGCCTGCGGTAGAAGCAGCCATTGAGGCGGTAAAAAAAGCCCAGGACTTGCAGGACATTAAAATAATGGTGGGCGGCTATCCGTTTAATACCGCAGAAGGGCTCTGGCAACAAGTAGGCGCAGACGGACACAGTAAAAACGCCCAGGAGGCGCTGGAATTGGCGCAGGAGCTAATAAAAAAGTAACTCAAAAGAGAAGGAGAGGGTTTGGAAAGAAAGAACGGGATGGTGTGGCGATGTTCACTGGAAGGGACGGTTTTGGAGGTGGTCTCCACAGATTTTCCCAATCTTGCTCCAGAGCCTGCAGGCAAATCGTTTATGGAAGGTCTCAGCAAGTCTTCAAGGGACTTGGCCAGCGTCTGGTTCCAGAAGTTTCCAGCCAGTGTCAGCCTTCTGCCCAACGTCCGGTTTGCCAATGATCCCACGGGGCAGGCATTTACAGTAGGCCTTACCAAAGTGGGCGAGGAGTTCTGGATGTTCTGGAGTACTGCGCAGGCCATGCTCCCGCTACCACCACAATTGTCTGGCACCCATTACCAGGAGGACGAGCAGGCAAATACCCAACCCCATAAAATCTGGGAACCAGACCTGCAGCACGTAGAACTGCTGGAGGAACTGAGCCGCGTGAACAATGAACTGGTCAACGCCCGCCGCGAGCTGATACGGCAGAACATAGAGCTGCACCGCATTCACCGCAAGTCAAGTGAGAACAAACCTACCTGAACCGTTTTTGGGCTTTTTTCTGGAAAAGAAGCCAAAAACGGGTGGATTGAAGCTTTCATTCTTTCTCACCTGACCTTCAAAAATTCCCTTCCTACAATCCCTGCTCTTTCAGAATCCTGAACACTTTCTTGCGCATGTAGAAGAGGCGGCCCGTCATCACCCCAAAGATGATGGCATACGTGAACGCAGACAACATCTGGCCATGAAACCAATGCCCGAACACCCACTTCTTAGAAAATGTGAACAGCAGATAAACCAGCAGCGTGATGATGCTGATGCGGTCAAAGGGTGCTATGATTCTGTTGCTCTCCTCATGCCATTCAATGGTAGAAAGATTGCCCACCAACAAGCCAATAATCTCTCCCAACACCAATCCGCTCATGGCCAGTGGCCAGCCTATGTGATGCGTGTACACATGATAGCTCAGTAACAGGAGCATGAGGCTGGAGAGGCAGGTGAACATGAAAACGCGCACCAGTAATTTGCGCTGGAAGTGTCTATGCAGGGAGAGAGACAATTTGGGCATATAGCGTTTTTGGCCTGTTTTCTGGAAAAGAATGAAAAAATGACAATTTAGTATGCATGCCAACTAAATTTTAGTCATCTTCGTAATCCAAACCCATCATCTTGTTGTACGCCCCTTGGAGCTCAGAGAAGGCGTGCAACTGACCCTGCTGGCGGCTTACCTGCATGCCTTTCTGGTAAGCCTGCTGGGCCAGGGTGGGTTCGTCTAACTGTAAGTAAAGGCTGGCGGCATGGTAGTAAGTTCCCACGTAGTCCGGGTGCTCTGCCAGAAGTTTCTCGTAGAAAAAACGGGCTTTCTCCACGTCAAAAGCACGGTATTCCGTAGCAATGGCGTAGAGCGTGAACGGGTCCTGCGGGTCATCCTGGTAAAAGGCCAGGAGTTGAGCCAATCTGCTGTTAGACGTTTCCATTTGATGAATTATTCTTTAAATTGCCCACAAATTTAATGTAAAATCCACTAACCTTAAGTGAGATGAAATTCTTAGTTTGCATTAGTAACGTACCAGACACCACCACTAAAATCTCGTTTACCCCAGATGGTAAGGATTTTAATACGGCAGGTGTTCAATTCGTGATCAACCCATATGATGAGTACGCGCTAACCCGCGCCATTGAGCTGAAAGAAGCTTTGGGTGGAACAGTAACCGTTTTAAACGTAGGAGAGGCTGACGCCGAACCAAATATCCGCAAGGCCCTGGCCATTGGCGCCGATGACGCCATTAGAGTAAACATCAAACCTACCGACGCTTTCCTTGTTTCTACCCAGATAGCGCACTACGCCAAAGAAGGCGGGTATGACCTTATCCTGATGGGCCGCGAGTCTATTGACTACAACGGTTTTCAGGTGCACGGCATGGTAGGCGAGCTGTTGGGCATTCCAACCATCGCGCCGGCCATGAAGCTGGACATCAACGGCACTACGGCTACCGTAGAGCGTGAGATTGAAGGCGGCAAGGAAATCATTGAAGCCGCTTTGCCATTAGTGGTGAGCGCGCAGCAGCCTATGACCGAGCCAAGAATCCCGAACATGCGTGGTATCATGACGGCCCGTACCAAGCCTTTGCAAGTGGTGGAAGCGGTTGGTCAGGATTCCAAGACGCAGGTGCAGGGGTACCAGTTGCCACCGGCCAAGTCTGGCGTGAAGATGATTGACGCAGAGAATGCCGGTGACTTGATTAAATTATTACGCAACGAAGCTAAAGTTCTATAAGCATGTCAGTTTTAGTAGTGATAGAATGCGCGAACGGCGAGGTGAAGAAGTCTTCTTTGGAAGCCGCTTCGTACGGAAGCAAAGTAGCGTCTACCTTAGGCACCACCGCTACGGCTGTGGCCATTGGAGACGTACAGGCCAATGCGTTGACTTCTTTAGGGGAGCAAGGCATTACCAAAGTATTGTTGGACAATGACAGCCGCCTGACCAATTTTGTGGGTGCTGCCTATGTGAAAGTGATTGCCGCCGCCGCTCAACAAGAGAACAGCAGCGTGATCATTGCCTCTAACTCTAACATTGGTGCCGCCATTGGCTCTAGGTTAGCCGTGCAGTTGGGTGCATCTTTGGCGACTAACGTAGTGGCGTATCCAGAGATTTCTGGTTCTTCTTTTAAAGTGCGCCGCGGGGTATTTTCTGGCAAGGCATTCTCTGACGTAGAGTTGACTTCTGACAAGAAAATCATCCTGGTGAAGAAAAACGCAGTAGATATTGAAACGTCTGCTGGTGCAACTGCCAACGTAGAGAACTTCTCTGCTTCTTTGACAGACGCTGACTTTGCCGCCGCTCCCAAAGAGACCATCAAACAGTCTGGTGACATCCTGTTAACCGAGGCGGATCTGGTAGTTTCTGGTGGTAGAGGTTTGAAAGGACCAGAGAACTGGCATTTAATTGAAGATTTAGCCAAGGCTTTGGGCGCGGCAACGGCCTGCTCTAAACCAGTGGCAGACGTGGGCTGGAGACCTCACCATGAGCACGTTGGCCAAACTGGTATCACCGTGAGCCCTAACTTATACATTGCCGTGGGTATCTCTGGTGCCATCCAACACCTGGCCGGGGTTAACTCTTCTAAAGTAATTGTCGTTATCAATAAAGATCCAGAAGCTCCGTTCTTCAAAGCCGCCGATTATGGCATTGTAGGAGACGCGACTGAGGTTGTTCCTAAATTGATAGAAGCCGCCAAGGCTTTAGACAAATAGAAGAGATATTGTGAAGAAAATTGAGCTAGAGATTCTGGGTTTGTCCTCCAGTCAGTCCCAGTCAGGGTCGTTTGCGCTGGTGCTGGGGGAGAAAGACGGAAGCCGCCGGTTGCCCATCATCATTGGTATGTTTGAGGCACAGTCCATTGCCATACAGATAGAGAAAATCAATCCCACCCGTCCTCTGACGCATGATCTGTTTAAGACCTTCGCCCAGCAAATGGACGTGTCTGTGCAAGAGATCATGATCTCAGACTTAAAGGAAGGGGTGTTTTTCTCCAAGATTGTCTGCCACGCCGGCGAGAAGGAGTTTGAGCTGGACGCCCGTCCCTCAGACGCCATTGCCATTGGTCTGCGCTTTGGGGTGCCCATTTATACGGTAGAGTCTGTTCTTTCTGAGGCCGGCATCATCTTAAGTGACCTGGAGGATGAAGAGGAGGAGGACGATGAAGAAACCGATGAAATCCCTACTTCCTCAGGGGCGGGGAGCAGCAGTTCTGCCAGTTCTTCTTCTAGCAAAGCCAAACTCACGGAGGTATCTGTAGACGAGCTGAACCAGATGCTGAATGAAGCGCTGGAGAAGGAAGACTATGAGAAGGCCGCTAAAATACGTGATGAGTTGAACAAGCGGAATTAAGCTTTTTAACAGATTTGAAAATAAAGTCCTGGGGCAACTCAGGACTTTTTCTTTTTATGTGAAATTTGGCTTATTTTTGAAAAATTTGTTTTCTATGTTCAGTGTCCTTCAGGGAGCCATCGGCTATTTTGTCCTCATCGCGATTGCCATTCTTTTCTCTACCAACCGCAAAGCCATCAGCTGGAAACTGGTAGGGGTAGGTATCTTAATACAGATTATTTTTGGCGTGCTGGTTACAGAGGTAGACTTTGTAAAAGCGGGGTTTGAGGCCGTGAGTGAAGGTTTTGTGAAGTTGCTTAGTTTCTCCAGCGCTGGTTCTCAGTTCCTATTCGGGGAGTTAGCCAACCCTGCCTCTAAGACGGGCATAGGTTATATTTTTGCGTTCAACGTGTTGCCTACCATCATCTTCTTCTCAACGGTAACGTCTGGTCTTTATTATCTGGGCGTGTTGCAGAAAATAGTGTACGGCATTGCCTGGGTAATGTCAAAAGGGATGCGTTTGTCTGGGGCCGAGAGCCTTTCAGCGGCCGGTAACATCTTCTTGGGGCAGACAGAGGCTCCTTTGTTGGTGAGACCTTTTATCCAGCACATGACCCGTTCTGAGTTAATGTGTTTGATGACGGGTGGTATGGCCACTCTGGCAGGCGGGGTACTGGCAGCCTATGTAGCCTTTTTAGGGGGCGGCGATCCTGCGCAGCAAGCCATCTTTGCGGCGCACTTGTTAACGGCGTCGGTAATGAACGCCCCGGCAGGTATTGTCATGGCCAAAATCTTGGTGCCAGAAACGGAAGGTGACAAAATCAATACTGAGCTGCAGGTGAACAAAGAGCAGCTGGGCGTGAACATCATTGACGCCATGTCTACCGGTGCCGCAGACGGCTTAAAACTTGCCTTGAACGTGGGCGGTATGTTGTTAGCCTTTATTGCCGTGATTGCATTGCTTAACTATATCTTATTGAGCCTGGGCAACTTCTCTGGCTTGAATCAAATCATTGTGGACAGCACCGGCGGCAGGTTTGAAGGTCTGAACTTCCAGTATCTTTTGGGACAGGTGTTTAGAGGGTTCGCTTTCTTGATGGGCAGCCCGTGGGACGATACTTTGCAGGTAGGTAGCTTGCTGGGCCAGAAGACGGCCATCAATGAATTTGTGGCCTACCTTGATCTGGCTAGCATGAAGGAGAAAGGCACCATTTCGCCTAAGTCCATCATTCTGGCCACGTATGCCTTGTGCGGTTTCTCTAACTTCAGCTCCATTGCCATTCAGATTGGTGGTATTGGCGGGATGGCACCTAGCCAGCAAGGGAACCTGTCCATCCTGGGCCTAAGAGCCCTGTTGGGAGCTTCCATTGCTTGTATGATGACGGCAACTATTGCTGGTATCTTGTTTGAATTATAGGAGATAGAAAATCTCCTTAAAAGAAGAGCCCGTTTTTGGCCTGTTTCCTAGAAAACAGGCCAAAAACGGGCTCTTTCAGTTGAAGGGTAGGAGTGCGGCTACTCGTTGTTTTGGCGCTCTTCTTCCTGGCGTTCGTCTTCCTCAATCTGCTCCACTTTCTTGGCATCACGCATGAGGCGGTTGGAGAAGATGAAGTCATTGAGTTCACGTACCTTGGTGTCCATGATGGTAGAACTGTGGCCCTCCCAGAGTTTCTTGCCCTGGTACATGAACATCACATTGTCACCGTACTCCAGCACGGAGTTCATGTCATGGGTCACCACAATGGTGGTGATGTCATACTCTTCCGTGATTTCCTTGATGAGTTCGTCAATCTTGATGGCCGTCAAAGGGTCCAGACCAGAGTTGGGCTCATCGCAGAAAAGATAGGTGCAGTGCGGGGCAATGGCCCGGGCAATGCCCACGCGCTTTTTCATCCCGCCGCTCAGTTCAGAAGGCATCAGCTTACCGGCATTTTCCAGGCCCACGCGCTTGAGACAGAACTCCACGCGCTCTCTGCGCTCTTGCCTGTCCATGTCTGTGAGCATCTTGAGGGGGAATTCCACGTTCTCGTTCACGTTCATAGAGTCAAACAAGGCACTGCCCTGGAAGAGCATGCCAATCTTGCGACGTATTTCCTGCCGGATGTCTAGTTTGTTGTTGGTGAACACGCGGCCGTCATAGGTGATGCTGCCCACGTCTGGCTTTACCAAACCCACTATGCATTTCAAGAGCACGCTTTTACCGGTACCACTGGCGCCCAGCAGCATGTTCATTTTGCCAGATTCAAAGACACCGCTAATGCCGTCCAGCACTTTCTTGTCATTGAAGGTTTTATGAATGTTGTGTATTTCAATCATGTGTAATCAAATCAAATAAGAAACTGCCGCGCTTCTACAGCAATACCTGGGCACAGACATAGTCGGCTATGAGAACCGCAATGACGCTGTTGGTAACGGCCTTGGTACTGGCCTCGCCAACTTCCAGGGCTCCGCCGGTGGTAAAATAGCCTTTATAGGAGGAGATGGAGGCAATGATGAACGCAAACACCAAAGACTTGATTAGGGCGAACGTAATGTTAAACGGGATGAACGCGGTTCTAAGCCCTGTAATGTACTCTTGCCCGGTCAAGGCGTTAGTTAACGTACCCGCCACGTAGCCGCCCAGAATGGATAAGAACATGGCAATGATCACCAGCATGGGAAATACCAGGATGGAAGCCAGGATTTTAGGCATGACCAGGTATGAAGTGGAGTTGATTCCCATCACTTCCAGGGCATCTACCTGTTCCGTAATTTTCATGGTTCCCAGACCGCCGGCAATGTTGGAGCCCACCTTGCCCGCCAATACTATGGAGGTAATGGTTGGGGCCAGCTCCAGTACCGTCATCTCGCGCACCATAAAGCCAATGGTGGAGCGGGGAATAAGGGCGCTGGTCAGGTTGTAGGAAATCTGGACGCAGGTTACGGCGCCAATGAAGGTGGCCACCACAGCCACAATGAAGATAGAGTCTATGCCAATCAAGATGGCTTCGTCAATGGTTCTTTTGAAGATGATTTTAGGAGATTCCCCGCGCCTGAAGAGCGAGCCTAAAAAGAGGAGGTATGCACCAAAGTTTTTCATGAATGGGAACGTAGGCCGTAGCTGGTTCTGCCCTTGCCAGAGCGGAAATAGGCACTTCTTGTTTTCAAATGCCTATATTACGTTGAAATAAGATAAAACATCTATCCCATGCAAAAATATATAGTGGTAACCGGTGGGACCAAGGGGATTGGGCGGGCCATCGTGGATAAATTTGCGGTCGAAGGATTTCACATCATCACCTGCGCGCGCAATGAGAAGGATCTGCAAAAACTGAAGCTAGAGATAGAACAGGACTACACTTTCTCCAAGGTTTTTTACCAGGCCGTAGACGTGAGCCTACCCGGCGAAGTGCAGCGGTTCATCAACTACATACAGTCCCTGAAAGTGAAGATTGACGTGCTGGTGAACAATGCCGGCTTTTTCATACCCGGCACCATTCATGAGGAAAGCGACACGGTGCTGCGAGAGATGATCAACACCAACCTTTACAGCGCCTATGACCTGACCAAAGGACTGGTAGGGGAGATGATTAAGCGCAAGGACGGCTACATCTTCAACATCTGTTCTACCGCCAGCATCACGGCCTATACCAATGGCGGTTCTTACTGCATAGCCAAACACGCGCTTTACGGCATGACCCGCGTCCTGCGCGAAGAACTGAAAGGGCACGGCGTACGAGTGACTGCGGTCATTCCTGGAGCCACGCTCACGGCTAGCTGGGAAGGCGTAGATTTGCCGCATGACCGCTTCATGAAGCCCGAGGACGTGGCCAATGCCATCTGGAGTGCCAACTGCCTTTCCAGGCAGACGGTCATAGAAGAACTGGTGCTTCGGCCACAGCTAGGCGATATTTAAGTTGGTTGTTGGCTGTTTGTTGTGAGATACACGTTTATTAAAAAATCTGAATCTGTTTTTGGTCTTATTCCTGAAAAACATCCCAAAAACGACCAGTCTTGGCTGCAAGTAAATGGTAGCCGAGCTTAAAATTTTAGTAAAAAGATTTATACCCTAAAAATCGAGCAAGCAACAACCCCGCAACGAATAACATATTCATTAAATTTGAGCAAAATCTTTGATATGGAACTAGAAGGAAAAGTAGTGGTGATTACGGGTGCCAGCAGCGGCATTGGTTTGGCGGCGGCCAAGATGTTATTAGAGAAAGGTGCCACCGTTGTGAGCTGGAGCCGCTCTAAACCCAAAATCTCCCATCCTGACTTTTACTATTTTGAATGTGACGTGCGCCATGAGCAGTCCGTATGGTCTGCGTATGAGCAAACCGTGGAGCGCCTGCGCCAGAACATCTCTGTATTGATCAACAATGCCGGCTTGGGCATTCAAGGCGCGCTGGACACCATGAGTCCCAAAGACTGGCACACTATGATGGAGACCAATGTGAACGGTATTTTCTACTGCACGCGCCTGGTGTTGCCGCAAATGAAAAAGCAGCTGGAAGGCCACATCATCAACATCTCTTCCATTGCCGGTTTGACGGGTATTGAGAACATGAGCGGCTACTGCGCCACCAAGTTTGCCGTGCGGGGTATTTCGCATTCCTTGTTCAAAGAGGTGAGACCATTTGGCATCAAAGTGACGTGCATCTACCCAGGCTCTACGGCCACGCACTTCTTTGATGGTTTTGAAGGCACCGGCACCGCGCCAGAAAATATGATGCAGCCAGAAGATATTGCCTCCACCATTCTGCACGTTCTGCAATCGCCGCCCAACTACCACCACGTAGACATAGAGGTGCGCCCGTTAATGCCGAAGGGCAGACCAGAGAAAAAGAAAGCCTAACCCAGAAGAATGGGAATTGAAATAAAAGATTTGACCAAAGTATATGGTCCGCAGGCGGCTGTGGACCATATCTCATTTACGGTAGGCACTGGTGAGATTGTAGGCTTCTTAGGCCCCAACGGAGCCGGCAAGTCCACCACCATGAAGATTGCCACCTGCTACCTTCCGCCCACCAGCGGCACCGTTCTGGTAAATGGCTACAACGTAGTAGATGACCCCAAACAGGTGCGTAGACAAGTAGGCTACCTACCCGAGCACAACCCCTTGTATCTGGACATGTACGTGCGCGAATACCTGCACTTTGTAGGCAAGCTGCACGGCCTGGGCGGTAGTGGGTTGCAAGCCCGCACTGAAGAAATGATTCAGCTCTGCGGCCTGGATCGCGAAAAACACAAGAAAATTGGGGCCTTGTCCAAAGGTTATCGTCAAAGAGTAGGATTGGCCCAGGCCATGATCCATGATCCGGCGGTGTTGATCCTGGATGAGCCCACCACAGGCTTGGACCCGAACCAGATTGTAGAGATTAGGCAATTAATTAAAACCGTTGGCCAAGAAAAAACGGTGTTGTTCTCCACGCACATCATGCAAGAAGTGAGCGCCCTCTGTGACCGGGTGCTCATCATCAACCAAGGCAAACTGGTAGCGGATAGTCCCGTGGCCGAGCTCAAAAACATGGGCCGCAAAGAGATGCGCATCTTAGCAGAGTTTGAAGCCGAGGTAGACACGTCGGCTATTCTTACCTTGCCACAGGTTCAGCGCATTGAACCCGCCGGATTGCACAAATTTAGAATCATTGCCACTTCAGGGTCAGATTTACGATCCGCTATTTTCAGGTTGGCAGGAGAGCAAGGCTGGCCATTGGTAGGACTTCAGCAGGAAGAAAATTCTTTGGAAAAGCTCTTCCAGGACTTGACGCAGAACAAGAAATAAGAATTCCGTTTTTGGCTTGTTTTCTGGGAAACAGGCTAAAAACGAAGATGGATGTACTTTCACTTCCTTATGCAAGACTTTTTATTTTATCTCCTTTTAGGACTCGCTATATCAGGCCTGACTTTTTATTTAAATAAAGGTGCAGCAAAGAGCATCAATCAGGATGATGAAGGGTTTACAAACTTGAAGATGCCTAAATTGTATGCAATTATTGGGGTATTAGGACTAGTTGGCGGCGCAATTTTTCTAGGGTCCTTCCTAGTGGTGGAGGATATAGATGTAGTAACGACAGTAATATCACTAATTCTGTGCTTAAGTATTCTTTGGGGACTAGGAATAATCTGTTTACTCTGGTATTTCAACCATACGTTGAAATTTGATGAATTTTCTTTAGAGGTTGTGAATGTCTACGGAAAACAAACTAAGATTTATTGGCAGGATATAACATTCATGAAGTTCAAGCCATTTTCAGGACTTTTAATTTTAAAAGATGAAAACAACCAAAAAATAGCAATCCATCAGCATTTGGTTGGTTTAAGTGCCTTTACATCCATGATAGACTTAAAGACCTCTTTTAATTCTGAGGAATTAAAAATGCCAGTTTCAAAGCCTTTTATTAAGGGATTCTAACAAGAGGCAGATCTGATTTTTACGCATTTTATATAGTACATACTAAACCCCAAAATCTAGATACTAGCGTCTAACCTCTAGTGTCTCACCAATATGTTAGCAATCTTATCAAAAGAGTTTAACTCCTACCTCAACTCGCTCATCGGGTACATCGTCATTGGGGTGTTTCTGGTGGCAACGGGCCTGTTTATGTGGGTCTTCCCAGACAGCAGCGTGCTGGACTATGGCTACGCCGATTTGCAGAGCGTTTTCTCCCTGGCGCCCTGGCTGTTCTTGTTTTTGATTCCGGCTATTACCATGCGGGCCTTCGCCGAAGAGCGCAAGGCTGGCACCATGGAACTGCTCCTGACCAAACCGCTCTCTGATACGCAGTTGCTGTTGGGCAAGTACTTTGCGTGTCTGCTATTGGCCTTGTTCGCGCTGTTGCCTACGCTATTGTACTATGTGAGCGTGTACTTGTTGGGAGATCCGGTGGGAAACATTGATTCGGCAGCGGTAGCAGGTTCTTACTTGGGCTTGATTTTCTTGGCGGCGGTTTTTGTGGCCATGGGCATTTTTGCGTCTTCGCTGACTGAGAATCAGATTGTGGCCTTTATTCTGGCGGTGTTTCTGTGCTATCTGGTGTACACTGGCTTTGACCTGCTGGCCTCTATTGATGCCTGGGGAACGGCCTCGTATTACATTGCGCAATTAGGTATTTCGTATCACTACAGCTCCATCTCAAAAGGATTGATTGACTCCAGAGACGTGCTGTATTTCTTGAGTGTGATCACCATTATGTTATTAGGAACCAAACTGGTATTGGAGAGCAGAAAATGGTAGAGCAGACACATCCAACTCCAGAAAACCAGGCAACCGTAGCAGAAAGCCGAAGACGCCAGGATTGGACTTTCTTTCTGGTAGCCGTGGGCCTATTGCTGGTCCTCAACTTTGTGGCCAGCCGTTATTTCTTCAGAATTGACCTCACCGAAGACCAGCGGTATACCATCTCTGACAAGACCAAGAACTTGCTGGGCAACCTCAAGGAACCGGTACAAGTGACGGTGTACCTGGAGGGTGAATTCCCGGCGGGCTTTAGACGTTTGCAGAATTCCACCCGCGAGATGCTGGAGGAATTCAGGCTCTACAGTGACGGCAAACTGGACTATAATTTCGTGGACCCCAGCGCCAACACCAATGAGGAGGCCCGCAACCAGTTTTACATGCAACTGGTCCAGCTGGGCCTGCAACCTACCAACCTGTTCGCGCAGGAAGGCGATAAAAAGGTAGAAAAGATTGTCTTTCCGGGCGCCATTGTAGCCGGGGCTGGCAAGCAAACCGCCGCTACGCTTTTAAAAGGCAACCAGGCCGCGCCACCCGATGAGCGCCTCAACCAATCCATAGAAGGGTTGGAGTATGAACTGGCCTCGGCGGTACGTAAAGTGGCGGCTGCCAGCAGCGGCCGCATTGGCGTTTTGCAGGGCCACGGTGAACTGTGGGTACCCAAAGCGGCTGACTTTCTGGGCACGCTCTCGGAATACTACACCGTGAACCGCGTGGAATTGTCTCAAGTACCGGATTTGCATTCGTTTAACCTGGTGGTGATGATGAAGCCCACCCAGCCCTATACAGAGCAGGACAAATACAAGCTGGACCAGTTTGTGATGCGCGGCGGCAAAATTTTATTCTTACTGGATGGCGTACGCGCTGAGTTGGACAGCATCAGGAACGAAGGCATGTTGGCTCTGCCCAATGATGTGAACCTGCAGGACTTGTTGTTTAAGTACGGCGCTCGCGTGAATCCAGACTTGGTGCAGGATTTGAACGCCAGCTTCATACCAATGGTCACGGGCTACATGGGCAATCAACCCCAGACGCAACTGGTGCCTTGGCGGTATTACCCGCTTATCAACAGCTTCAGCAAACTGCCCATGACCCGCAACTTAGACGCGGTGCAGGCCAAGTTTGTAAGCTCCATTGATACCGTGAAGGCCGTGGGCATTAAGAAGACGCCCTTGCTGTGGTCCTCGCAATACTCGCGCAAGCGCCCGGCGCCGGTGTCTTTGTCCTTGAACGACCCCAGAATTGACCGAGATCCCAAATTGTTCGGGGAGCAGGCCGTGCCTATGGGCTACCTGCTGGAAGGCAGCTTTAAGTCGTTGTGGACCAACCGTCAACCTCCGGCCGGTTCTTCCATTCCGTTTATGGGAACCAGCAAGCCCACCAAACTAGTGATTTTCTCAGACGGCGACCTTGGCGCCAATGAAGTGGACCCTAAAACCGGAAGGCCCATGGAACTGGGGTATGACCGCTTCACGCGCCTGCGCTACGCTAACAAGGAACTCCTTAAAAACACGGTAGATTTTCTCTTGGATGAAAAAGGCCTTATTGAGCTTCGCGGCAAGGAAATCAAACTACGCCCCCTGGATAAAGCTAAACTGCGCGATGAGCGTACCCAATGGCAGGTGTTGAACCTGGGCATTCCCTTGGTGCTGCTGTTACTGTTTGGCGTGTTTAAATTCTGGTTCCGGAAACGGAAATACGCTAGGTAGGATTAAACTTACAGTATAGAGATAGTTATTGTGAGTGCAGCCAATGAGGTAACCAAAAAGCGTTTTTAGCCTATTTCCCAGAAAACTGCCCAAAAACAGAGTCACCGTCGTGGCTCTGTTTTTTTATGCGAAAATGGTAAGGACATGGGCTTCAGGAAAATAAAATCTTGGGATGGGCCGACCGGGGGAAGAGATTTGCGTAAACACGCGAAAAGATAATTATTCACCCCTTAAGAGTCCTCCAGCATGAAGCGTCTATTAATTTTTTCCTATATCGGCTTGATCGTGCCCTTCTTGATTTCCTGCGATAGTGAGTTGGTAGCGCCAGCGGGTGCGGCCCAGGTGCAGACCCAGGCGGCCTACGGTTCCTGCAGAACGTACCAGTACATTTCCAAAGGCGGCGAGGAAACCAACTACGGTGCAGCGTATGGAGAAGTATTGCTGGTAGGCTTCAGAGAAGGAATGACGCTGAAAGAAAAAGAAAAGCTGGTACGCCAGAGCAGCCTGTACAAAAGCATAGCCGGTGAAGTGGCCATGGAGTCTGGCCTGATCACCCTGGTGCAATTAAAACCCAGAAGCACCTGCGCCGATGTGGAGCTTTTGAGAGACCAGTTGCAGCGCCATCCAGACGTACTGTTTGCCAACCCGGCGTTTAAGGCTCAGCCGGGGCAGGAGGGAGAAGTTGCCTGGCTGGGGCTTTCCAACGAATTTCTGGTGTTTATTGAGCCGGGTACGCAAGCTCAGTTAGAGGCCCTGGTTGCCCAAACCAATTCCACGCTGGTGTTTTCCCTTTCAGAAGAATTGCACCTGATCAGTGTCACCAAAACTTCTCAAGGCGATGCCCTGGCCCTAAGCAACCTGTTCAACCAGCAGGCCTTTGTGGTAACGGCAGAGCCTAATTTTGTCTTGCAGGCCGTGAACGGAAGTATGCAGGACGCCGCCTCGCAGACGGTGCTCAAAAAGATGAAACAGTCTAGATAGCCAAGCCGCTGAAGAAGCAAAATCCGTTTTTGGCCATATTTCTGGAAAAGAGGCAAAAAACGATGTTCTATATAGAACAATCCTATGTTTGTACGTAGGAAAAGAGCCTTTTTTGGTTAACTTTGCTTTGTTATTGTCTTTTCCAAACCGAACTATATAGGATGAAATTCATTGTATCTTCTACGGCGCTTTTAAAGCAGCTTACCAGCATCAACGGGGTAGTGGCTAACAACCCCGTTGTCCCGATTCTGGAGAACTTCTTGTTCGAGATCAACGATGGCGTTTTGACCATCACCGCCAGTGACCTGGAGACATCCATGATCACAGAGATACACGTGGAGGCCCGCGAGAACGGTAGAATTGCCGCGCCGGCCAAAATATTGATTGACACCCTTAAAAACCTCCCAGACCAGCCGGTGACCTTCACCATTGACGAGGAGACCTATACCATTGAAATCAGCTCGTCTAACGGCCGCTACAAGTTGTCTGGTGAGAATGCCACAGACTTTCCTAAAGTGCCGGTAGTACGCGGCGGCAACGCCATTGAGATACCTTCTAACGTCTTGAGCCGCGCCATCAACAAAACCATTTTTGCGGTGAGCAATGATGAGTTGCGCCCCGCCATGACCGGTATTTTTGTGCAGTTGGGCAGTGACAACATCACGTTTGTGGCCACAGACGGCCACCGCTTGCTGCGCTACAGACGCAAAGACGTGAGCAGCGAGAACGCCGCTTCTATCATCATCCCTAAAAAAGCCTTCAACCTGCTGAAGTCCACGTTACCTAGTGAGGCCACGGCGGTGAGAATGGAGTTTAACACCTCTAACGCGTTCTTCAGCTTTGACAATATTAAAATGATCTGCCGCCTCATTGATGAGCGCTACCCAGATTATGAGAACGTGATTCCGGCGCAGAACCCTAACAAGTTGAGCATTGACCGTTATGACTTCCTGAGCTCTGTAAAACGTATCTCAATCTATTCCAACAAAACTACGCACCAGGTTCGTCTGCGCATTACCGGAAGCGAACTGCAGATCTCTGCCGAGGACTTAGACTTCTCCAATGAGGCCAGCGAGCGCCTCACCTGCCAGTACGACGGCGAGGACATGGAGATTGGCTTCAACGCCAAGTTCCTGACGGAAATGCTCAGCAACATGGATTCAGATGAAATCACGCTGGAATTGTCTACGCCCAACCGTGCCGGTCTTTTGATGCCAGCCAACAACGATGACGAAGAGAATATTTTGATGCTGGTGATGCCAGTGATGTTGAATAACTACGTATAGTTATTTCTTCTTTTAGAATATTGGAAGCCTCCTCTGGAAACAGAGGAGGCTTTTTTCTTTGGCGTTTTTGGCTGGTTTTCTGGAAATTAGGCTAAAAGCGAGTGCTGGTGTCTATCTCTATCAATTGAATTAAATCCGGATTCTGCTTTGGGGATGGGCAGATTCCTGGCGACAAAGAACTCATTACTTATACAGGCCTTATAGTGTGCGCGGTACCTACAATTACATTCATTCGTTTTTGGCCTGTTCCTCTCTAAATAGCCCAAAAACGGATACGGAGTTCAGTACTCACAACTCACAAGCAACACGAACATTCCACCTTTCTATTTGCTTACACCATATCCTCCGCCCATAAGTATCACAAAGTGATTGGAATTCAAGTCTGTTCTAAACAAAAACACCACCCATGGCAGAGATGGGGCAATTCAAGATGGAAGGCCGCTTGAATAAGAAAAAGCTGTTACCTTTGTGGCATGAACCAAGCGGCCCTCGGGCGCTAGAACCATGAAACAGATGAAGAAATCAGAAATACACTTTAGCATTGCCTTAGATGACCAGCGCGTACCAGAAGCCATCAGCTGGCGCGCTACAGATGCCGGGGATGACATGCACTTCGCCAAGGCCATCAACATTGCCCTGTGGGACCGGAATGACACTGGCACCATGAAGATAGACCTCTGGACCAAAGACATGCCCGTTGATGAAATGAAATATTTTTACATTGACACGCTGGGAGCCATGGCGCAAAGCCTGGAGTCTGCCACCAATGACAAGGTAATGGCCGAGAAAATGCGTGCCCTTTGCCAGGAGTTGATGGCACACGTAGACGAGCAGCAGAAACGCAACGCCCAGAACAACCCGCAGGCGTAAGCTTGCCTACTGCCTATAAACGAAGAAGCCGCTCTTGCAAGAGCGGCTTCTTCGTTTATAGGCAGTAGGATAAAATCTTCTATTTGTTTACGCTAGAAGCAGGTTTTACTACGGCTACCTCAGGCTTAGGAAAACTACGCTTGGCGTCTTCGTCAGACGGTGAAACCAAGGTCTTGGCC
This sequence comes from Nibribacter ruber, assembly GCF_009913235.1. Lineage (NCBI taxonomy): Bacteria > Pseudomonadati > Bacteroidota > Cytophagia > Cytophagales > Hymenobacteraceae > Nibribacter > Nibribacter ruber. The sequence continues at coordinate 249,547 of NZ_CP047897.1, forward strand.
ACCTTTCCGTTTCGTTTTTCTAACTGCAAGGCATATTGCTTGTCATGGGCCACCAAGGCTTTGCGTGAGCTATAGTATTGAGAATATTGAGCAGTGCTCAGCAGGCTCTCCAACTGAACATCACGGTCTTTACAAACTCCTTTGATACATTTGTCTAGTTCAGCCGGGTTGCTGGCAAACTTCTCCTCAAAGGCCACCATCTTTTTGGCGTTCTCTAAGTTAAGCGCCCGAAGCTTTCTGGATTGGAATTGGTTTAACTGAAGTTCCTTGATCATCTTGTCAGACAAGCTGGCGGCTCTCTGTTCTGCCGGTCCCTGGGCAAATGACGTTACACCGGTTAGGAGCATGATTACGAAGGCGAACACAAACTTTCTCATAACTTTATCAGTTTTTAGTGACAACAACACAATTCCCGTGCCATCTTCTTAGGAACAACGGCCTCGGTAAAAAAGTTGATTACTCCTGTAAAAAATTAAACGAGACCCAGAGGCTAGGGTTATGTCATTTGCCGAAGAAAACCATTGCATAGTCCTTGCAAACCCTACAAAATAGTAGAGTAAACTGAAGTGTAATGCTCTGAATATCAATTAAAAAGTGTTCTTCCACATCATGGATTCAACCGGGTAGGGCGTGCGGTCATTGTATTTGGCGTTGGGCTTGAGATTGTAGTAGTTTTCAATGCCGCCGTTCACCACAAAATAGATCAACTGCCCTATAGGCATGTTGTGGTACACCCGTACTTTCTGGCTTACAGAGATCTCCAGGGTCCAATGGTTGCAGAACCCCACGTCCCCTTTACCGGCGGTGGCGTGGATGTCAATCCCTAAACGTCCTACGCTGGATTTCCCTTCCAAAAACGGCACATGGGCATGGGTTTCAGTGTATTCCTCAGTCACGCCCAGGTACAGCTTGCCCGGTTCCAACACGTAGCCTTCCTCCGGAATCTCAAACACGTCTATCTCATTGTGCTTGCGGGCATCCAGCACCTCGTCACGGTAAGAAGCCAGGTACTTGCCCAAATGCACGTCATAGGAGTTGGTGCCCAGGCAAGAACGGTCATAGGGCTCAATCTTGATGGTGCCTTTCTCTATTTCTTCCAGTATTTGACGGTCTGTGAGGATCATGGGTGTTGGGTAGTCTAGATTACAGACGCAAGGTACGGGAAAATGGCGTGTTTTGCCACTTGATGCGTCACTTGACCCGGTAAAGCTTTTGCCAAATGAAACACCTAATAAATCAACCTCTTGACTCTCCCTTTGATAGAGGATATACTATATTTGTAACAACAGACATTCCTTCTTATTAAAGATTTCATGAGAAAAACTTTTACTGTTTTGGCCTTCACCGTATTCGGGCTTATAGGTTCTTTGCCGGTTTATGCGCAGTTGGGCAGCAACATTACCATTAAAAACCAGATCATTCTTTCCACGGCAGACACCTTGGTGAACGTGGATATTGTAGAAGGGAGAAGAAACACCAATGAAAACCAGTTAGTTTTTATTAAGGACGGTGCCAAGCGCACCGTATTGGCCAAAGATGTGGTTTCGTACCATGACGGAGTTCATTTTTTTAAGTCCTGCCCGGTGCAAGGCGTGGCTACCGTGAAGTTGATAGATTTTAAAGTAATAGGACCGGTGTACTTTGGCCGATCTACCCAGCCAGACGGTGAATTGGGGTTCTTCGTTAAAAAAGAGAGCGATAGCCAAGTGGTTTCCCTCTATGACCACAAGGGCCGGCTTTCTGAGTTTTTTAAGGAATTTCTGCCCAACTATGATGCTTTCCTGCAGCAATCTGGACTACAGCCCACCTATTATTTCTCTTCTCTGGCTAACTTTATTTCGGCGTATAACTCGTTTACCCAGCCTTCTTTGTACCTGGTAGAAAAATATAGAAGTCCAGAACGACTGAAATTTAGTGTCTTTGGATCCATCAATAGCGCAGACTTTTCTTATGGCGAAGGGGACATTGGCTATAACAGGGCTCCTTCTTTTAATGTGGGGGCCATAGTCCATTTCAAAAGCCAAAGCAAATACTCCATCAACGTCTGGACATACTTCCAAAAGGCTTCTCTTTCCGCTGATAACCACCAGGTAGATATCACCAGCCTCAATGTAGAGCCTGGTTTGAAGGTAAGTTTCCCGGTTACTCCTTTTATGTCCTTCGGGTTGGAGCCGGGGTTAGGGCTTGCCTACCACCTCACTGCAGAAATCAATAAAGAAGAACATGAGGTTTTCATGTATGACCATATAGGAATGGATGATTTTTCCATTGGGTATGCCCTTAAAGCATCTTTGTCATATAAGACCAAAACCAGCCTGTTTTTAGGGTATTCAAATTACCGCATGCAGGCAGATAACTTTAAAAACGTGGTTTTTGGAGACAGCAAGAGAAAAGTAAACTTCTCTAACTTCAAAGTGGGGCTGGCTTACAGACTTTAAAGCATAGAAAACCACACCTTTAACAGAAAGGCCTTACTCTAAAGCAAGGCCTTTCTGTTAAAAAGCTTTTGCTGATTGTTTTACAACAACTCCACCAAAGCCTGCTCAATGCGTCTGGGGCGCATGGTCTTGGCGTCTACAAGGCACCAGATGGTTTTGGCCGAGGCGAGGAGTTCCTGGGTGCCGGTACGATACAGGCTTACGTACCGCTCAAACTTGGCCCCATGGTAGTCGCCCACCCAGGTATAGCCAGTTACGGTATCATTGGGCATGGCGGGTTTAAGGAAATCTATCTCGTGCCGTAGAATCACCCATAGGTATTGGTCTTTGATTTCCTGAGGAGCCACATGCTCCCAGTGAGCCGCAGAAACCTCCTGCACCCAGCGCACATACACCACGTTGTTCACATGGCCCAGGGCGTCAATGTCTGCGGGCTGCACCTGAATGGCTAAACTGAATTTATCTGAAGGTTCTGTGGACATGGTACAGGTTGGAGAAATTAGAACATACTCGTAAAGAAGCAAAGAAGTCTCGTTTTTGGGCTATTTTCTAGAAAACAGGCTAAAAACGAGTCATTATTCCAGCACCAGGGCCAGGATGCAGAAGACGTCAATGATGAGCAATGGCCAGGAGACGTCTTCTTTCTTACCCGTGATGAGTTTTAAAAAAGTCCAGGAAAGGAAGCCCCAGATGATGCCCTGCGTAATGGAGTAGGAAAACGGAATTAAGACCAGAGCCAGGAACGCTGGAATGGCCTCATCCAGCTGACCCCAGTTTATCTTAGTGATGGGCCTAACCATGAACACGCCCACCAGCACCAGAGCCGGGGCCGTGGCAATGGCCGGCACCACCGCCAGGAGCGGCGCCAGGAACAAGAAGGGGAGGAACAGCACGGCGCCTACTACTGCGGTCAAGCCGGTCCTGCCGCCAGCCTCAATGCCCACCGCAGATTCTATGTACGCCGTACCAGGGCTAGAGCCTACCAAACCCGCCAAGGTGGTGGCTATGGCGTCTACCATCAGAGACCGTTTTACATGGCGGGGCTCTCCGTGTTCATCCAGCAGATTGGCCGCTTCTGCCAACCCCACCAGCGTAGAAAGACTGTCAAACATGTCTGTAAACACGAAGGCAAAGATAACCGGCACCACCGCCCATTGCAGCGAATTGACAAAATCCAACTGGAACAGCAGGCTGAAGTCCGGCGCGGCAAAGAAGCCTTTCCATTGGATAAGAGGGCCAGCCGCATCTTCCAATCCCCACCACCGGCCAATGGGATAGGCCAGAAGAGTGGTAAATAGAATGCCAATCAATATTCCGCCGCGCACATTCTTGGTTAGCAACACCGCGGTTAGTAACAAGCCGGCCAGAAAGGTAAGTACCGTTGGCGTGAGGTCACCTAAGCCAATGATGGTGGCGGGATTGGGCACGATGAACTTGGCATTGGAGAAGCCTATCAAGGTGATGAACAAGCCAATGCCCGCCGCAATAGCGTACCGCAAAGGCCGGGGAATGGCCCGCACAATGTAGGTGCGCACGTTGAACATGGAGAGCAGCAGGAACACCACCCCCGACCAGAACACTGCCCCCAAGGCCACTGGCCACGGCACTTGCATGCCCAGTACCGCCGTGAACGTGAAGAACGCATTCAATCCCATGCCCGGTGCCACCAGAATCGGGTTTTTGGCATACAAACCCATCATGAGGCTACTGAAAAAACAAACGATCACCGTGGCGGTAAGGACTGCCGCGAAGGGCATGCCAGCCTGGCTCAGGATGCTGGGATTCACCACTATGATATAAGAAGTGGCCAGGAAGGAAGAGACGCCGGCAATGATTTCGGTTTGGACGGAGGTGCCGTTTTTCTGAAGCTCAAAGTTGAATGCCATGGCCAATGGGTAGTTGCTGTTGAAAGTGGATTTGTTCTGCTTGAATGCTTGGTCTCGCTTGCTTTGTTTTTGGCCTGTTTTCCAGAAAACAGACCAAAAACGGAAGGTCAGGAAGCAAAAACGGCACCTGATGTCTCAAGTGCCGTTTCTGTTTAAGTACCTATGAAGCGTGGATCAGTTGGAGGGCCTCCAGATTTGCTTTCAAGTATTGGTCTGCCAGATCATCGGTGATGGCCGTAGATACAAACAGCGTCTCATACTGCGATGGGGCCAGGTAAATGCCCCGTTGCAACATCTCATGGAAGTACTTCCCAAAGCGTCCTAAATCTGAAGTCTTGGCAGAGTCAAAGTCAGTTACCGGCTGTTCTGTGAAAAACAAACTGAACATAGAACCCACCTGGTTGATAGTGTAGTTGAGCCCCAGTTGCTGCATGTTCTGCTTGGTACCGTTCACCAACTTGTCAGTGATGGTTTGCAAGTGCCTGTAGACCTCAGGATGCTCGTTCAAATAGGTGAGAGCCGCCATTCCGGCAGACATGGCAATCGGGTTCCCGGAAAGGGTGCCTGCCTGGTACACGGGGCCGGCCGGAGCCACTGCGTTCATGATTTCGCGCTTTCCGCCGTAAGCACCCACGGGCATGCCACCGCCAATGATTTTGCCCAGCGTGGTCATGTCTGGTTGTACGCCATACAGTTCCTGCGCCCCGCCTCTGGCCAACCTGAAACCGGTCATCACCTCGTCAAAAATCAACACAATGCCTTCTTTGGTGCACAAATCACGCAATCCTTGCAAGAATCCTTGTGCCGGTACTACTAAGCCCATGTTGCCTACCACAGGCTCCAGAATGATAGCCGCCACTTGGGCCGGGTTGGCATCTATCAAGGTTTGGACGGCGGCCAGGTCATTGTAAGGAGCGGTTAAGGTATCATTGGCCACGCCTTTGGTCACGCCCGGGCTGTCAGGCACACCCAGGGTCACCGCACCACTGCCAGCAGCAATCAGGAAAGAGTCGCCGTGGCCGTGGTAACAGCCTTCAAACTTGATAATCTTGTCACGACCGGTATAGCCACGCGCTACTCTGATAGCCGACATGGTGGCCTCTGTACCAGAGTTAACCATACGCACTTTCTCCACACTGGGAATCATGCTGATGATGAGCTCGGCCATCTCCACTTCGCGGCGGGTAGGGGCCCCGAAGGAAAGAGAACCAGGCAAGGCATCGCGCACGGCTTTCTCAATCACTTCATGGGCGTGGCCCAGAATCATGGGCCCCCAGGAATTGATGAGGTCCAGGTATTGGTTTCCGTCTTCGTCAAACAGATAAGCGCCTTTGGCCGCTTTCATGAACAATGGCTGACCGCCTACGGCCTTAAAAGCACGCACAGGTGAGTTCACGCCGCCCGGAATAGAGTCCTGGGCTCTGGCAAAAAGTTCTTGGCTGGTGGTATGGGTTAGTGACATGTTTTTATTTAGATGTTAGACACTAGACACTAGACACTAGACATTAGATTTTAGTCTATTATCTAAAATCTAATGTCTAGCGTCTTGAAATTTAAAGAACTGGGTTTACAATCAGCACGCGGCCGTTGTCAATTTTTAGGATGGGCAGGTACTGGTTGTCTTGTGCCGGTTTGCCCTGAAGCGTCTGATAGTTCATGCCCTGGTAGAACAAGCTCGGTTGCAGGCCGCTTACCCGTAGCGGGGCCGCATAGCCCTGGCTGTTCAGCTGCTGGCCCAAGTAATACACCAACTCAAACCCGCTGTAGGTGAAGGCAGAAGGAGGCAGGTTGTACTGGCGCGTGTAGTATTTTCTGAAGGCTTTCACCGAAGGATCATCTAAGTCCACAAATTTGGGGGCCAGGAAATAAGCCTCCAGAAAGTCTAACTGAGAGAAACTGATCTGAGACATCTCCAGCCAGCTGGCAGGCACCACCAAGGGTACTTTAGAGGCCCGCTGTTCCAGTAAACTCACCGTGCTACTAGCCACGTTGGCCGCCGCCGACTGTACCACCAACACGCCCACGTCTTTGAGGTTCACGCCGCCCAGAATGCCACTCACAGAACCGCTGGTCTTGGAGTTAATCTTCTGGAAGGTCTGTACTTTACCGCCCAGGGCCGTGTAGGCTCTTTTGAAATTGCCCGCAAACGTGGTGTCCTCCTTGTTACTGTCATAAATGACAACCGCCGTCTTCTTGGCGAAATTTTGGTAGGCAAAGGCTGCCGCTCGCTGCCCCTGCGTAGCAACAGACGTTTCTAACAGGAACATATAGGGATTGCCCTTGGTCATCTCCAGGTCATCTGAGAACGGATTGATGAGGTTTAGTCCCCGCTGCTGGGCAATCTTGCCGGCGTACTGGCTGCTGGTTTTGTAAATAGGGCCAATGAGGGCGTCCATGTTGCCCACTTCGGGCAGTTGCAGCACCTGGCTCACCTGGGCTGTGTCATTTCCGGTGTCATACGGGTACAGGTTCACTTTAATGCCCTGGCGCATTAGCGTATCACGGGCGGCCTGCATGCCGGCGTAGAAGTCTGTGATGAAAAGATTCTTCTTGTCTACGCGTATGCCTTGGTCCGTGACATGGAAAGGCAGCAGCACCGCAAAGTTGTACTCGTCCTTTTTAAGCGAGGCTGTGCGGGTAAGGTAGCTTCTGTCCAGATTGAACTTCCGTACCAGGTCTTCTAGTTGTTGCTTGTCCTGGGCGGTGTACCAGCCACTCACCAACTTGTCTGCATAGGCGCGGCCCAAAACGGCATCATCCGGAAGCTGGCGTACCAAATACTGAAACGTAGTCTTGTCTGACAGTTGAAGCAGGTAATGGCGTTTCATGGATGCAGCGTCCTGTTGCAGCCCCGTGGTTTGAAGCGGCGCCAACGTTTGCAGGGCCTTCAGGTACTCCTTCTTCTCAAACTGCACCTGCGCCAACAGATACTGCGCGTCTGGCAAACCGCTCCAATTGGGGAACTGCATCTGCAGCTGTGTTAGCATCTGCTCTGCCTCTTTCCACTTCTTCTCTTTGGCAGCGGCTACGCTGTAAAGAAAAGCGGCGTCTGGTGCGTACTGGCTACTCGCCGAAATAGACGTGAGCGGCAATAATTCCTCCATGGCCAACGCGTATTTCTGCTGGTCTACCAGAAAGCGGCCGTTGTTGAAACGCGTAGTCTGTTCTGCATTGTTTTGGGCCTGCACCTGCCACCCTAGGGTGAGGAACATAGCCGCCAAGACAAGTCGTTTTTTCATTGTTTTCCGGAAATTAGGCCAAAAACACTATTCCCACTCAATAGTAGCAGGCGGTTTTGAGCTGATGTCATAGACCACGCGGTTTACGCCGCGCACCTTGTTTATGATTTCATTAGAAACATCAGCCAAGAACTCATACGGCAAATGCGACCAGTCGGCGGTCATGCCGTCAATGCTGGTCACGGCGCGCAAGGCCACCACACGCTCATAGGTACGCTCATCGCCCATCACACCCACGCTTTGCACTGGCAACAACATGGCGCCTGCCTGCCACACCTGGTCATACAAACCAGATTTTTTTAGTGACGAAATGAAGATATGGTCTACCTCCTGCAGAATGGCTACTTTCTCTGGCGTTACATCACCCAGAATCCTTATCGCCAAACCCGGACCCGGGAAAGGGTGACGACCTAAGATGGCTGGATCTATGCCTAAGGTTTTGCCTACCAAACGCACTTCGTCTTTAAATAAGGTCTTGAGCGGCTCTACCACTTTCAACTTCATGAAATCAGGCAGACCGCCCACGTTGTGGTGAGATTTAATAGTCGCACTTGGACCCTTTACCGACACGGACTCAATCACGTCTGGGTAGATGGTGCCTTGGCCTAACCATTTGGCATCTTCCACCAAATGCGATTCCTGGTCAAACACGTCAATGAAGACTTTGCCAATGGCTTTGCGTTTGGCTTCGGGGTCAGAAAGGTCCGCTAAGGCAGAGTAGAACATGTCTTTGGCATCTACGCCTTTCACGTTCAAGCCCATGTCTTTATAAGAGTGCAACACACCTTCAAACTCATCTTTGCGCAAGAGACCGTTGTCTACAAAAATGCAGTACAGGTTCTTGCCAATGGCCTGGTGAATGAGCATGGCCGCTACAGAAGAGTCCACGCCACCAGACAAGCCTAAGATTACTTTGTCATCGCCTATCTGTTCCTTCAGGTCGGCCACGGTGGTTTCAATGAATTGGTCTGGTGTCCAGTCTTGGGAGCACTCGCAGATGTGCACCACAAAGTTACGGAGTAGGATCTTACCCTCAGTAGAATGCGTCACCTCTGGGTGAAACTGGATGCCGTAGGTTTCCTGGTCTTTAATTTTATAAGCGGCCACTTGCACCGACTCGGTGCTGGCAATAATCTCAAAGTTGTCAGGGATGTGCTTGATGGTATCACCGTGGCTCATCCATACCTGAGAATCCATGGTGATTTCTTTGAGCAGGCGGTTGTGCTGGTCCACGTGGTTAAGCTTGGCGCGGCCGTACTCTCTAATGGTAGAGGCAATGACTTCGCCGCCGCCTTCCTGGGCCATTAACTGCGCACCATAGCAAACGCCTAAGACCGGCAATTTGCCTAAGAAAGGCGTGAGGTCTGGGTTGGGATAATCAGTTTCCCGCACCGAGCAAGGGCTTCCGGACAAGATGACGCCTTTCAGATCTGGCGTGAAAGCAGGAATCTTGTTGTAGGGATGGATTTCGCAGTAGACGTTCAGTTCGCGAACCCGGCGGGCGATGAGTTGGGTATACTGGGACCCAAAGTCAAGGATGAGAATCTTTTCTGGCATGTGCAAAGGTACACGGGCTGGTTAAAAAGTGAAAGAATAAATTGAATACTTCATGGCTACCGGTTTTGGCGTAGGGGAGAGGCTAGCTTTTTAGGTCCAAGGAAGTGTCCGGACAGAGTTGTACTGATTTTGAACACTTACTTATTTGGCCGTTAATTCTTGAATCTGGATTGAGGTTACATAATTGCAAATCAATGCATTAAATCAAAAAGGCTTTGTCTGCCTTATTTTGGCAAGATATTAGCTTATAAGAATATTAAAGAAAACAGATACTACTCTATACACCACCCATTGATATGAAAAGCATTCTACTCCGTCCTGCCAAACACCTCTTCAGCCTGCTGGCTTTGTCTCTGGCCTTGGTTTCCTGCAATGAGGACAAGGAGAACGATGAGCCAGCCGCTCAGGCAGGTCCTACAGAAACAGAGTTTTCCATGGTAGACAGCATTAAGGTAGATGCCCGTTACCGCGACTCTTACCCAGAACTGTACAATGAGATGAACGGCCAAACCTACAAAGTGGCTTCCAAGAACAAAACCGATGTGTTTTTCGTGGAGGAGGACAATGAGGTGGTGATTCTGTTTGAAGATACCTCTAAAGTAAATGCAAACCCTTGGCTGGCCATCACCTTTAAAAACAGAACCGTCAATCAACTACCTGCTACCTTTTCTGCCAAAGACGGCGCCATAGTATGCATAGAGAATGGACAGAGCTTTGCAGACGGCTCCCGAGCTCTGTCTCCGGGTTGTGACGTGATGTTGGACGGGATCATTACGCTGCAGTATGACAAGGCCACAGATGTGATTAGTGGATCCATTTCTAAACTGAAATACGGCCTGGAATATTACGTACCCACCTACACCTTTTCCAGCCGGAACGGGAACATGCTGCGCGCCAGCGGCTCTAACCGTAACATCAACCTCACGTTTAAAAACATCAAAAGGAAAAAATAAAGAAAGCTTTTTAGTGAAGAACTATGGTAAGCCTCAGATTTATCTAGTTATAAATCTGAGGCTTACTTTTTTACTTGGCTTATAAATCTTGGTTTTTGGCCTGTTTTCCCGAAAATAGGCGAAAAACGACTTGTTCTGATAGAAAGTGTTCGTATCTTTGCAACGGCAAATCGGTACGGCCAGCTCCTACTGAACTCCCCCAGGCCCGGAAGGGAGCAAGGGTAAGTGGTTGAGCGGCGCGATACTCGATTTGCCGCTTTTTTTTGCCCATACCCCAACGGTTTTCCCGTTTCCCTCTCTGCCGGTTTCCGGCAAAATACTTCTGCTGCCCGTTCGGTTTTCTTTTAGATTGGAGTAGATTTGTGTTTCCTAACGCATACTGCTATGAAATTTTTCATTGATACCGCTAATCTTGATGAAATCCGCGAAGCCCATGATCTGGGTGTTCTGGACGGCGTAACCACCAACCCCTCTTTAATGGCCAAAGAAGGCATTGTAGGCTTTGACAACGTCATGAAGCACTATAAAGCCATCTGCGAGATTGTAGACGGTGACATTTCTGCTGAGGTCATTGCCACAGATTATGAGACCATGATCAAAGAAGGCGAGGACCTGGCCCAACTGCACCCCAACATTGTGGTGAAGGTTCCTATGATCAAGGACGGCGTGAAAGCCATTAAATACTTCTCTGACAAAGGCATCAAAACCAACTGTACACTGGTCTTCACCGCAGGTCAGGCCTTGTTAGCCGCCAAAGCCGGTGCCACGTACGTTTCTCCGTTTGTGGGTCGTTTAGATGATATCGCCACGGACGGATTGGTTTTGATTGAGCAGATCAGACAAATCTATGACAACTACGGCTACCCAACCGAAATTCTGGCCGCCTCCGTGCGTCACGTGATGCACCTAGTGCAGTGCGCAGAGATTGGCGCCGATGTGGTAACCTGCCCGTTGAACGTGATTACCGCGCTCTTGAACCACCCATTGACCGACAGCGGCTTGGCTAAATTCTTGGCAGACCACAAGAAAGCGAACAGCTAACAGAACAAAGTTCTGTTAATTAGAAATTCAAAATTAGAAATTAGAAATTGGGGTAAACAAATGGGCCGTTTGGCGCTTGCAACTCATAATTTCTAATTTCTAATTTCTAATTAAAATCCAGTGTACATCATCAAGGTAAAAGGCAAGGCCAAGATTCCGGATTACATTCAGCTCCGCGATGAGAATTTCGTGCTGATTGCGTATTTCAGGGCAGACCGTCCGTTGAAAAACATGGACCGCTACGGTTTGGCTGGCAAAGAAGAACCGCTGGCCGCGCTCATTGAAAGCCTGGAGTTTGGCAAGCTGCAAAAGTTGGAGCTTTAGGCAGAGGTCTTAAACATTTACCTTTCATTTATTTAGTCTTGATACTAGCGTCTAAGGTCTAGCATCTAACAAAAACGACTATGGAATTTTCGTCTAACCCAGTGGTAACCTTACAGAAAGTCTCTATTTTTCAAGAAGTGAACACCATCTTGAGTGATGTGACTTTTTCCATTGACAAAGGCGAGTTCGTGTACCTGGTAGGGCGTACCGGAAGCGGGAAAAGCTCCCTGCTGAAAACCCTCTACGCTGATCTTCCCCTTAAAATGGGAAGCGCCCAGGTGGCTGGCTATAACATTCAATCCCTCACCTGGAAACAAGTTCCCTTTCTACGCCGCAAGATTGGCATTGTGTTTCAAGACTTTCAGTTGCTGTTTGACAGAAGCGTAGCCGAGAACCTGCGATTTGTTTTGAAAGCCACCGGCTGGAAAGACAAATCCAAGATCAAAGGCCGCATCTCTGAAGTGCTCATGCGCGTTGGACTGGATTCTGCCGCCAACAAAATGCCGCACCAATTGTCAGGGGGTGAGCAGCAACGCGTAGTAATTGCCCGTGCTTTGTTGAATGAGCCGGTGATTCTGTTTGCAGATGAGCCAACGGGTAATCTAGACCCAGACGTGACAGATGGCATCATGCGCCTCTTTGAGGAAATCAATAAATCTGGGACAGCTATTCTCATGGCCACCCATAACCACCAAACCCTGCAACGGTACCCGCGCCGCATCATCAAGTGTGAACAAGGCCGCGTGCTAGATTCTTCCCGCGAAGATTTCTCGCTGGTAGATGGTATCTGAGCTGTCCATTCTCATTCCGGTTCATAACCGCGACGTTCAGGATTTGGTCCAGTCGCTGGTCCGGCAGGTGGCAACTCTCTCTATTCCGGTTGAAATACGGGTGTATGATGACGGCTCTCAGCTGGTTTTCAAATCTTTCAACCAATCCATTTCTTCCTCAGAAAGCATTATCTATAAAAAGCTGCCAGTAAACGTAGGCCGCTCCCAGATACGCTACTTGCTGGCGCAAGAGGCACGTTATTCTACCCTGTTGTTTCTGGACAATGACGTTCTGCCGGTGCATGCAGATTTTCTGGCTACCTACCTTTCCGCCCACTCCGGAACGGTGACAGTAGGAGGGATTGCCTATCATGATAAACCATCTAACCCAGAATTAGAATTACGCTGGATTTATGGCAAAGAGCGGGAGCAGGCAAAGGCCGCGCAGCGCCAGAAAAACCCGTATGACAGAGTATTCTTGAGCAATCTGCTGGTAGAGAGACATCTTTTCCTGGAGCATTTTAAGGAGGATGTGGTGATGGCCTATGGTCATGAAGACACTTTATTTGCAGACCTCTTGCAACAGCACCAGGTGAAGGTAGTGCACATAGATAACCCGGTGTACCATCTGGGGTTAGATACAGCTGAGAATTTTATGTGCAAGACAGAGCTAGCCCTCAAGAACTTGCTGCTGCTTCGTAAAAGTGGGTGGGTTCACAAAGAAGGCAAACTCCTCAAAATGCATGATTGGCTGGGTAAGCTAGGCGTGCTTTCTTTGCTTAGGCCTCTTCATCCATGGGTTTTACGCAGACTTAAAAATCGACTGATTTCCCCAAATCCTTCTTTGCGAGTGTTTGACCTCTACCGGCTGCTGCTGTTAGACCAAATCCAGCGTGCCTAAACAGTCGTTTTTGGTCTATTTCTCAGAAAACAAGCCAAAAACAAAATTCCCCAGTTAGCTCCTCCATGAGAAACTAACTGGGGAATCACATTCACATATTTCTAGTGAATTTCTATTCTGCAGGATTAGTCGTTGTCTTTGACAACGTCACCAATTTTCTGACCAGCTTTTTTAGCAGTGTTCCCTACGGCTTTACCGGCGTCTTTGGTGGCTTCGCCCACTTTAGAGTTTGAAAGGTCCTTGCCTGCTTCTTTGGTTTCTGAACCAACGTTGCTGGCTGTGTTGCCAATCTTGCTACCAGCTTTCATGGTCTGGTACTTGGTTTTGGCTTTGGCAATTTCCCACTTGTCTTTGTCGCTTAACTGGCTTTGGATGGCGTTCTTACGGTCATCCAATTGGTCCCAATACATCTCAACCATTTTCCAATCGTCATTGGTATAGTTAGACTTGTTGGCCTCTACGTGGGCTACAAATTCCTCGTAAGCAGTTCTGATGTTGGTGGCTGTATAGGTTGGCACTTTTTTCACGTCCATGGAAGACATGTCCACTTTGGTCATGGCTTTGCCACCGCTTTGATTGGTCTGTTTCCAGGTGTTGTATTGTTGCTCGCGGGTAGTCCAGGCCGTATTCCAGCGGGACTGCAAGTCTTCGTATTCGGTCCGGCGGGTGTCATCGAATTCACCGGCGTATTGGTTTACCGCGTTATAGCGCTGGTCATAATCAGTACGAGCCGTTTCCATGCGAGTGTCCCAGTCAGTAGCGGTTGAATCCCAGCCCCCGCGCACGTCGGTTTCCATCTGGGTCACATAGTTCTTGTAATCGTCGTAGGCTTGGTCACTGGTTTGAGTAGTGGTGGTAGTGGTAGCCGTCGTGTCCTTGGTTTCGGTTTTAGAGCAGGCAAACTGAGCAGACACCAACAGTAGCGAGGCGCCGTACATCAGGGTATGTTTTTTGAAGAAATTAGTGCTTTTCATAGTTGTGTTAGGTTATGGTTTCCGGAAACACTTGCTTCCATGCCTTTGAACGGAGTTGTATTCCGTAGGTTTCAAATAGAGGCTAGAGCTTGATGAATTAGGCCCCGATTTGTATTTTAAGAATATAGTTGGATTGAAATCTGTTTCTATCTTTTTTAGGTGGATGTAGGCGAGAGGCAAGGCCATGTAGAAAGCTATCTGTATATTTGTCTGCAATTTTTTAGAGCATGAACCCACTCCAGATGGTAGACCTGAAAGGTCAGTACCAACGCCTCAAACCAGAGATTGACGCCGCCATGCAAGCCGTGGTAGAGAGCACCGCTTTCATCAACGGTCCGCAGGTGCAGTCGTTTGCTAATTCTTTAGCCGATTACCTGAACGTACTGCACGTGGTGCCCTGCGCCAATGGCACAGATGCCCTGCAGATAGCGTTAATGGCTTTGGATTTACCCGCCGGAGAAGAGGTGATTGTACCCGCCTTCAATTATGTAGCCACCGCCGAGGTAATTGCATTGTTGGGCCTGAAGCCCGTTTTTGTGGACGTGCTCCCAGACTCCATGTGCCTTGACCCGGCCAAAGTGCGGGCCGCCATCACAGACAAGACCGTGGCCATTATGCCCGTGCATTTGTTTGGTCAGTGCGCGCCCATGGAAGAACTCATGGACTTGGCCATTGCGCAGGAGCTGTACGTGATAGAAGACAACGCCCAGGCCATTGGCGCACAATACATAGACGCCGAAGGGGGGACTTCTTTTGCCGGCACCTTGGGCCATATTGGTACCACGTCTTTCTTCCCTTCAAAAAACCTGGGCTGCATGGGAGACGGAGGCGCAATTTTCACCCAGGACGAGGAACTGGCCGCTGTCATTAAACAAATTGCCAACCACGGCCAGCAGAAGAAATACCATTATTCTAGAGTGGGCGTGAACTCGCGCTTGGATACCTTACAGGCTGCTTTGCTGGAAGTTAAATTACAGCATCTGAATGATTTCATTCTGCGCCGGCAGAAAGCCGCGGCTACCTATGACAGCTATTTCAATGAGGTAGAAGGTCTGTCCATTCCAAGCCGGGCGCCATACAGTTCGCATGTCTTTCATCAATATACCCTGCAGGTAATACCAGAGAAGCGCGACGCTTTGAAAGACTACTTGCAGCAAGCGGGCGTGCCCAGCATGATTTACTACCCCGCACCTTTGCATTTGCACGAAGCCTATGCATATCTAGGGTACAAGGAAGGAGATTTTCCAGTGTCTGAGCTACTGTGCAAGTGCGTGATTTCTTTGCCCATGCACACAGAATTAACCGAGTTGCAGCAAGCCTTCATCGCGGAGAAAGTGCTTAGGTTCTTTCAGCAGTAGATTCTTAAGGCTTACTGAACAAGAGCCATTCGGCTGAAAAATGAAACGCCGTTTTTGGGCTATTTTCCCGGAAACAGGCCAAAAACGATTGAACAGACAGTCCATGTCAGACAAGATAAAATTTGCAGTGATAGGAGCGGGGCACATTGGCAAGCGCCATGCCACCATGGTGCAACGCCACCCCGAGGGTGAGTTGGTGGCCATGGTTGACACAGACCCTGCGCGTGAATCAGAGGTAGACCCCTATGGCATTCCCTTCTTCCTGAGCATGGAGGACTTCCTGGTCCGTGGTCCCAAAGCCGATGTCATTTGCATCTGCACGCCCAACGGTTTCCACGCCGACCAAGCTATGCTGGCCCTGGAGAGCGGCAGCCACGTGGTCTGCGAGAAGCCCATGGCCTTAAGCAAAGCCGACTGTGAACGCATCATCTACAAATCATTACAGACGTCTAAGCTGGTGTTTTGTGTGATGCAGAACCGTTACAGTCCACCGTCGCTTTGGTTAAAAGAGATGATTATGGAGAACCGCCTGGGCCAGATCTTCATGGTGCAGATTAATTGTTACTGGAACCGCGATGACCGCTACTACAAGCCCGGTACCTGGAAAGGTGATCAGGCTTTGGACGGAGGTACCTTGTTCACGCAGTTCAGCCATTTTATTGACATCATGTACTGGCTGTTCGGGGATATCAAAAACATCTCCGGTAGATTCATGGACTTCAATCACGCACAACTCACCGATTTTGAAGACAGCGGCCTGATTCAGTTTGAGTTCATGAATGGTGGGGCGGGAACACTCAATTATTCTACCGCCGTTTGGGACAACAATCTGGAAAGCAGCATGACCATCATTGGCGAGAAGGGCAGCATCAAAGTAGGCGGACAGTACATGAACGAGGTAGAGTATTGCCACGTGCAAGACTACGTGATGCCCGAATTGCCACCTAGCAGCCCCGCCAACGACTACGGCCATTACAAAGGCAGCGCCGCTAACCACCACTTCATCTTCGAGAACGTGATTGACACCCTCAAAGGCAAAACCTTCGCCACCACCAACGCCCTGGAAGGCCTAAAAGTGGTAGAGATCATTGAAAGAATCTATGCCTTACGAAGCCAGGGCCAAATAAAAATTAGAAGTTAAAAATTAGAAATGTCCTTCAACTATTCCTGAGGCAATTTCTATACAGCACCATTTCTAATTTCTAATTCATAATTTTTAATTTAAAATCATGTCCGTTTCCAATTTCTACGATGACTATACCGAGCAACAGTTCAAGAAGGGTATTCACATCCGTCACCGGACCATTTTGAATAACCTGAAGAAGGCAGGCCTGAAATCCAATTCTAAGGTGTTGGAGATTGGCTGTGGCATTGGAACCGTTACTCACTTGCTGGCCAAGGCAACGCCTCAGGGGAAGGTATTAGCCGTTGACATCTCCCCAAAGAGCATTGACATGGCCCGCCGGTTCAATCAGGAATTCAATCACGCAGAGTTCGTGGTATCTGACATGACCGACTTCGCTCGCCCCGAGAAGTTTGACTTTGTAGTCTTGCCTGATGTGATTGAGCATATTCCGCTAGACCAACACCCACATCTGTTTCAGGTGATTTCTCAACACTTGCACGCAGGCTCCACGGTGGCCATCAATATTCCGCATCCTTTGTATTTGACCTGGGTGCGCGAGCACCAGCCCGAGCTGTTGCAGGTAATTGACCAACCCATCCACACAGATGAGTTGCTTAGAAATACTTATGCGGCAGGTTTGTATTTACACTCTCTGGAGAGCTATTCTTTGTTCTCTCAGGTAGAAGACTATCAGTGGATTGTTTTGAAGCAGCGATTGGTGCCTTCTAAAGTAGAGCCTAAATCAAAAGTTGATTTAAAGTTGCAGGACCTTTCCTCTAAGTGGCTGTAAGCGCCTAATTACCATCTATGCCTGCCCGCCGACCGGTTCTGCTGTATTTTTATCCAGGCCTTTCCTCATTTGTGGTGAAAGATTTGCAGATCATGGAGAAGGCGTATGAAGTGCGGCACATCGGGTTTCTGCCGGCCAAGAAGTGGCAGACGCCGCTGGTTTGGCTCAAGCAGTTATTCTTCTTGCTATGGCATATCTGGACCGCCGAAAAACTAGTCTGCATGTTTGCGGGCTATCATTCCTGGTTTCCGGCTATTTTCGGGAAAATAGCCCAAAAACCGGTTTTGATTGTAGCCGGCGGCACCGACTGCGTTTCGTTTCCTAGCATTGGCTACGGTTGTTTCGCTAAACCCCTTCTAGGTAAATTCACCCGGTGGTCGTTCCAGTTAGCCAGTCATATTGCACCCGTGCATGAGAAGCTGGTATGGCAGGACTATACTTATCAACCCAATGATTTTCCGCATCAAGGCTTCAGGTTTCACTGCCCCAATTTAAGCACTCCTCATACGGTGGTGTACAATGGCTATGACGCGAGTTTCTGGACTCCAGATTCAGCGGTTACTCGTCAGCCTAATTCTTTTTTGACGGTCTGCGCGGGCTTGCACATGCGCTTTACCCAGCGATTGAAAGGAGTAGATTTACTATTAGAAGCCGCCCATCAAATGCCTGAAGCAACATTTACCATTGTAGGTGCTCCCGCTGGATTTACTTTTCAAGACCAACCTAACAATGTGAAGTTGCTTCCAAAGATGCCGTTGGCAGACTTGAGACAAGTATACAGCGCCCATGCTTTTTACATCCAACTTTCCATGTCTGAAGGCTTCCCCAATGCCTTAAGCGAAAGCATGCTGTGCGGGTGCGTGCCGGTAGTGAGCAATGTATCCTCCATGCCTGAGATTGTGGGAGATTCTGGGTTTGTGCTGGAGAAAAGAGATAGTGGCTTATTGGTGAAGATGCTACAAAAAGCGGTTGATTCAGACACTTCCATTTTGGGAGAAATGGCAAGGCAAAAGATTGCCATTCAATACCCAGAAGTACGGCGCGAACAGGAAATGCTTCACCTGTTGCAAAAACTCTAAACAATTTTTTACCTCGCTCGCGTCCCGCGAGTGTGCGTTGTTTGCGTCCTCTGGGCGCTTTCTTCAAAATAAGAATAATTTTAGCGGCGGGACGCCTTCAGTAGCTCACACTCGCGGGACGCGAGCGAGTATTGAAATTACAACCACTTCCATTCCCTGAACCCAAAACGGACTAGGGTCTTCTGGATGCCGTTGTTCACTTCCGGAGAGATTTTCAGCAATACCAGAAGACCACCGTATACCGCTGTAATCAATACGGACCGCACCGCAATATCCAGAATCACATTCGGTAATTGCGGCAACATCCAGGATACGCCAAACGCCAAAAGAGAAATCACCACAATCAGCAAAGAATCCCAACCGAAGGGTTGCATCTTAAAGAAGCGCGCCACTAGAATCACCCTGAACAGGTTGTACACCACAAACACCACCATAGACGCAAAGGCGGCTCCGCTGATGCCGTAATCCGGAATTAAAAGGTAATTAGTGTAGGCCACCAGCGCCATCATGAGCAGGTTAAAATACAGGTCGTAGCGGTACTTGTTGCTGGTGAGCAGAATCATGCCATTGATGCCCGTGGCCAGGTCAAACAGGCGGCTGAGGCCCATGAACAGAATCACGTACTTGCCCTGGCTGAAGTCCTTGGGCATGATGGCAAAGATATTGTTCACGTTGCACCAAATGCCAAGAAACAACAAAAAGCCCACTACCATGTTCACCCGCGTCATCTTGCGGTAAAGTACCTTCAGACCGGCCATGTTACCTGCTTTGAAATAATCGGCCACCTGCGGGTAAACTATCTTGTTTAAGCCACGGGACGGCACCATGATGGCCGAAGTAATGAAATAGCCTGTGGTGTAATAGGCCACCCCATCCAAACCCAGGTAATGGGCAATCATGGCCTGGTCAATAAAGGTGATGATAGAAGAGGAGACGTTGCCTAAAAACGAGAAGAGGCCGTATTGCACCACTTCGCGCATAGGCACCACCTGGAACATGTTTCGGTTGGGCCGCACGAAGAACTGCCGAAGCCACAGCAAATACACAATGCTCACAAACGTCACCGCCGAGTTGGCCCCGATGAACAGCACCAGAAACCACTGGAAATCCACCCAGCCCCAGGCGTAGCACACCACCGAGGCCAGCATCATGATCCGCTCAAGAAAATCCTTCAAAAACGACTGCACCACAGTCTTATACAAAGACCGCAGGTAGGCATCTAACAGGATGAAAAGGAGCGTGAAAAAGCTGAGCGGAATGATGTAGTAATAATACTCCACGGCCAGCGGCGAGTTCTTTCCGAAGTAGTCCACCACCGCCGGCTTCAGCAACATAAACAGTACCGTCACTACCGCAAAACCCGCCAGTGGAATCAAGAGCATCAGGAACAGAAAGCCGTTGTGCTTCTTGTCTCTATCTCTGAAATAAGGAAAGTATTTCGCGCTGATGTTGGTAAAGCCCAAGGCCGCAAACTGCGCATAAATGGCCGCCACTGAAATGAGAAAACGCGTGAGGCCCAGTTCATCCGCATCGGGGATGAGGACCGGAAACAGCACCACCAGGTTTACATACCCAATAATCATCCCGGCATACGAGATGATGGTGTTCAGGAAACCCTGCTTACGGATAGTGTCCATGGACGGTTGGCGGTCGTTTTTAGGCTATTTTCTGGAAACTAGGCCAAAAACGACCCAGAGAGAAGAAGCAAAAATAACAGCTTCTGCCGGGGCAATTGCTATGCCAGTGAAAATAGACTCATTAAGATTTATCAATTGAGAATTTGGCTGAGATGGCTTCTTGCGCGGTCAGAAACTGTGTGCCTCTTTCTTGCACATACTGCGTAATTTCTCGGAACAGTTCCAAACCTTGAGGCAGCGCATACGGCGTGAAATTCTCATTGTGCCAAAGCAAGGTAAACACCCCATGAAATTTCTCTATCTCCTGGAGCATGGGCGTAATAGCGGGCATCACTTCCTCGGGCTTCAACTGTAGATAGTTGGAATGGTTTAAGGTGATGTCCATCAGGTTCAAGGGCAGTTCCCAAACGGAACTCATGCGTCGCTCTTTGAAATTAAACAGCCTGAACGGGTGGCAATAGCTGTTCCTGAACCCAAACCTTTCCGGAAAACCCAGACTGCTATCATACTGCAAACCAGTTTCCTCCATCACCTCCAAAGATTTAATCGGGTCAAACCGAAGGTAATGGAAACGGTTGCCCTTCACTTCCGCATGAATATTGTCCTGTTCCTTTTGCAACTGCTGAGTCTTACCGCCACTGCCATGGCTTCCGTGCAGGGCAATCTCATGGCCTCTGCTTGCCAAACGTTTTATCTCTCCTTGAATTATTGGTGTGCTAATGTCATAGTCTGCATTGGGATGACCTTGATACGGCGCCTTCTCCGGCAGGAAGAAGAAGGTGCCTTTTGCATTTAACGCTTGTAGTTCGTGTTCTACTTGGGGCAGGTTAAACCAAGCATCCTGGCCTTTCCTATGCTGGAGGTAGAGTTTTAAAAACAGCCCGATATTTCCTTTTTGCATGGCGGGTTTTCCAGCCACTTTCCAGGCGGTTTGGCAATAGTCAATGTCATGCGTAAGGCAAGTGGCAAAGGGTTTTCCGTCCCAGAGCTTGGCTTCTATTTTCTGACCATAGGCTGTTTCAAGAGATTCCTTCAGGACGTCAAAATAATAGTTGATCAGCGGCTTGGTGATGAACCGGTGCCGGGCTTGCAGGGAGGCTTTGAAAGGAAACCTCCCATATTGGTCGCGGTCTTTGCCGTAGTATTCCTGCCAGCCACTCAACAAGTAAAACGCCGAGGCGATGACATCATACTGTACAATCACCTGGCCTTGCGCATTCTGGTTAAACCAGTGCTGATCGGTGGCTTCGTCAAAGAATAGGGGTAGGTTGGTGCCGCGCCATTCCTTCCAAAACACTTGCACAGGCTGGGCCTGCTGGCGCTCAAAGAAAGTGCTGGTGGTAGGGGTAATCTGGATTCGGCTATGGCCATCTAGGCCGTAGCTAATCTCCAAATCTGCTGGCAGATGATACACTTGCCTGAAGTGGAAGAGGACGTAATCGAAAAGGATATTCACGGGCAGAAAACGATACGCCTCTGGATATTGGTATGCGTTTTCGGGCTATTTTCTGGAAAACAGCCCGAAAACGGCGCTTAGGATACTAACAGCTTGGATAATTTTTCGGTAAGCGACCGGCGCGAATACTGCGTGTAATTGATAAAAGGCAGGTCCAGGTTGGTATTAATCTGCCAGGTTTTGCTCATCTGCATGAGATGGTCAGTCATCAGTTCATACCCCGAGTAATGGAACACTCGGCCGGCGCCGCACTCGTCAATGATTCTATCGGCATCGCCGTGGATTGGCCCGATGCAGATGATGGGTTTATTTGCGGCCAGGTATTCAAACAGCTTGCCCGTCAGAATCCCGAAGTTGTTGGGCACGTCAGGAATCGCCATTAGCAAAACCGTACTGGCCATGAGATATTTGATGGATTCGTCATGTGGCACAAAGTCAATGTACTCCGTGATGAGCGGTAAACTGGCGGCTTCAATCTGTTTTTTGATGCCTTCAGATACCTTGCCCACAAATTGCAACTTGTATCTAATGAACGGGTTGCGGGTCACGGTGTCACACAAAGCCTGGAAGAAGCCCACTACATTGTAAGCTTCGGTGAGCGTGCCGGTGTAGGTGATGATGAATTCCTCAGAAGACGGCGTGGATGGGTGGATGAAGTCAGCCTCGTCGTAGCCATTGGGAATCACGTGTATTTTGTTAGGATTGAGCGCGGCAGATTTCTTGAGGAACAGGCGCTTCATGTCATCGCTTACTACTATGACTTCGTCTGCGTTCTCCAGCACTTCGCGCTCATATTTGGCGTCCAGCTTTTGGGCCAGCGCGGTGTGGTTCAGGTCTTGGTAATAGTAAATGTCAGTCCAGGGGTCGCGCATGTCAGCAATCCAGCGTAGGCCATGCTTTTGCTTTAGCTTTAGGCCAATAAGTTGGGTAGAATGCGGCGGACTAGAAGTGACAACTGCTTTGAGGTCCTTTCGCTTCATGACCTTAACGGCCGCGTCTAGGGCGTAGCGGTTCCAGCCGATGCGTGGGTCTGGGATGAAGAGATTACCGCGTAAGAACTTGAAAAGCTTCTGCTTCCAGTTCTCTTTGCCCGTGTTCGCGAAGCCCCCAAACGGAATGTCTTTCTTGCCGGTTATTTTTTTGTAGAACTCAAACGGCTCGCGGGTGCTGGTCTTGATTACCTGCACGCTAGCGGGAATCTCGCCTTCCAGAGAATGGTCCAGAATAGGGTAAGAGCCCTGCTTTTCATCAACGGTGATGACGGTGGGCGTAATCCCAAACTCGGGCAGGTGCTTCACAAATTTAAGGCAACGCTGTACCCCGGCCCCGCCCGAAGGTGGCCAGTAATACGTCATGAACAACACGTTTTGAGCGGCAGATTTGTCAGCAGATTCCAAGGGCACGGGTCTTAACTTTTAGTCATTGCAAGAACAGGTTTCGTTTTTGGATTGTTTTCCGGAAATAAGGCCAAAAACGACCGCCTGTTTCTTACAAGTATTGAAACCTCCGAATATACGCGTCTGTATTGAAAAGATGGTGAACTTGCCGAAATTCTGCGTATTTTTGTAGTTACTGACAGAAGAATTTAATCTAACTCAGCCATATAAACCACATGTTTGAGAATTTAAGTACCAAGCTAGACCGCGCCTTTAAAACCCTTAAGGGCCAAGGGAGCATCACTGAAATCAACGTTGCCCAGACCATCAAAGAAGTTAGACGCGCCCTTGTGGACGCCGACGTAAACTACAAGGTGGCCAAAACTGTGACCGACAAAATCAAGGACGAGGCTATGGGCCGTGACGTGCTGATTGCCGTGTCACCAGGCCAGTTGATGGTGAAGATTGTACACGAAGAACTCACCGAACTAATGGGCGGCGAGAAAAAGGACATAAACATCACTGGTTCACCAGCTATCATATTAATCGCCGGTCTACAAGGTTCTGGTAAGACTACCTTCACGGGTAAGCTTTCTAACTTCTTGAAAAAACAAGGCAAAGGCGTTTTAGTAGCGGCCTGCGACGTGTACCGTCCGGCGGCTATTGACCAGTTGAGTGTGTTGGCAGAGCAGGTAGGCGTAGAATTTTACGCTGAGCGCGAGTCCAAAGACCCGGTTTCTATTGCCCGCAACGCCGTAGAACACGCCAAGAAAACTGGCAAGAAAGTAGTCATCATTGACACCGCCGGTCGTTTGGCCGTGGATGAGGCCATGATGAAAGAAATCTACGACATCAAGGAGGCCATTAAGCCAACTGAGACCTTGTTTGTGGTTGACTCCATGACCGGCCAGGATGCCGTGAATACGGCCAAGACGTTCAATGAGCGCATCAACTTTGACGGCGTTGTCTTGACCAAATTGGACGGTGATTCACGCGGTGGCGCAGCCCTTTCCATTAGAGCGGTCGTGGAGAAGCCAATCAAGTTCATCTCTACCGGTGAGAAGATGGAGGCCCTTGACCTGTTCTACCCTGACCGTATGGCCCAGCGTATTTTGGGTATGGGTGACGTTATCTCTTTGGTAGAGCGCGCCCAGCAGACCTTTGACGAGGACGAAGCCAAGCGTATCAACAAGAACATCCGCAAGAACCAATTCAACTTTGATGACTTCCTGTCGCAGTTGGAGCAAATCAAGCGGATGGGTGATATCAAAGACTTGGTAGGCATGATACCGGGCGTGAGCAAGATGATGAAGGACGTGGAAATAGACGAAAGCGCTTTCAAACCGATTGAAGCCATCATCAAATCCATGACCAAGGAAGAGCGTCAAAACCCAGACATGATATCTGGTAGCCGTCGTAACCGCATCGCCAAAGGCTCTGGAACCAATATTCAGCAGGTGAACAACCTGATGAAGCAGTTCAACGACATGCGCAAAATGATGAAGTCCATGAACAAGATGGCCGGCACCAAAGGTGGTCTTGCCAAATTGGGCAGCATGATGGGTCGCAGATAATCGTTATTGGTTATTCGTTGCTCGTTATTCGAGGTATATGAAAGAAGCCCGGACCGGATTGGTTCGGGCTTCTTCGTTTTGGCCTGTTTTAGTGGAATTGGCCCAAAAACGACGTTTCTATTTTAATTCCACATGGCTTAACACCTCTTTTTGTCATCCTGAAAGGATCTTGTGGGCAAGCTGTAGAAGTGCTTGCTAAGAGTGCAACCCATAGCGAATGATTCAAGATAGATGTAAGGGTTTCATTGCCAATGTAAGTCTAGTTCGCTACCAAGATCCTTTCAGGAGAACAAAACGGGATAATAGCAAATGTAGAGATATGGCACTGCCTTGTCTCAAACGCATTCCTTATACTATGTGCGCGAGTACAAGCGGTTACGTGCGCCATGGTTGATTTCAAAACTGTCTAACCGTTTTCGGCCTGTTTCCCTAAAAACAGCCCAAAAAAGAAGAATGCCGAACCAACTGATTCGGCATTCTTTATTATCCTTCGAAGAACGAACAACCAACAACGAGCAGCTAATACTCCGTCCGGCCTTCCTGCTTTTCCCATTCCAGAAAGCCTTTCAATGCTTCCTCTCTCATGAATTGTTGCATGGGGATGGTGCGCTTGTGAAGGGGCAGTTCAATCTCCTCATAAATGAAGGCGTCATCAAAGCCAATGGCGGCGGCGTCTGCTTTGGTGTTGCCGTAGAAGACGCGGTCGGGGCGGGCCCAATAGATGGCGCCCAGACACATGGGGCATGGCTCACAGCTGGTGTACAAGTCACAGCCGGTCAATTGGTAGGTTCCCAAGGTTTGACAGGCCTTCCGGATGGCGTCTACTTCGGCGTGGGCGGTGGGATCATTGCTGGACGTGACGTTGTTGAAGCCTCGGGCAATGATCTTTCCGTCTTTGACAATGACGGTGCCAAACGGGCCGCCTTTTCCTTCTTTCATCTTGTCTATGGACAACTGGATAGCCTCGCGCATGAAGCCTGCTACCGGCCTGTTTTCTTCCTGATTCATATAAAACCGTACGCAAGAATAGCCTGTTGTGATGTCCTTTCCAGCAATTAAGCCAGCAGGCGCTTCATCTGGTTTTTATGGTGGTTGGCATGCTCAATCAAGAATTCCAAGGTTTGGCCCAACGTGATGACCCCGGCGCGCGGATGCTTGAAAATTTCCTTGTCTAATAAATCGTTTGGGAAGTCACTTAAAAATTGGTGCAGGGTGTTGCGGGTGTCTTGCCAGTTTTTCTCTACCTCATCAATATTTATTTGCTGAGGCATGTCACCAAGTACCTTGGGGGCTTTGATTTTAACAGGTAGGGAGAGAACCAGATTCAACAGGAAGGACCGCCACCGGGTGTTGAAGGAAATGGGACGGCGTTTCCGATCGGTGGCCAGGTTGTCTTTGATGGACTGGATGACCACGTGCTCTACTTTCCAGAGATGGTAATACAACTGCGCCGCTGACCATTGGTCTTCTGCGGGTTGCCTGGCTTGCTGTGCCTGGGTAAGGGAATTAATTTGGCTGGTGTAGGCTAGGCGCTGTTGTTCTAGGCGATTAAACTTGGCCTGAAGTGCGGTTTGCATAGGATTACCTGGATTTTGGCAAAAGGTACGTTTTTGGCCTGAAACTGCAAAAAGAGGCTAAAAACGGAGATGTATTTATTCACTCACGCTACCTTTTGAGTATTGTAGATGGCTCGGCTATTTCGCTAGAACCTTTAGGTTTTTTTTAACAAGAAGCGCCTGTTTATATTCTGTAAGCGAAAGTCTAATCCAGACAAGTTAAAAGCTACTGCATGGATATAATTGGAAGTTGTCAGCTACTGGTTTTGATTTTCTTGGATGCTGTGGAGCAGGCTTTGTTCCACTATGCGCAGCTGGCAGATGAGGTTGTTGACTAAAGCGGAAAGTTCTTCAGAAAGAGGAAGGATTTGCTCAGTGTGAATGCGGTGGAGAGCCGCGTGTTCAATCTGAGCATTCAATAGTTGCACGTTCTCTACGCCAATCAAGGCCAGAGAAGACTTCATTTTATGGGACAGGCCTTGCACAGTACCCCAGTCTGACACAGCAACCGCCTCGTTTAGCTCCTGGAGTTGATCGGGGGTTTGGCTCAGAAAAATTTCTATGATTTCCAGCATGAAACTCTCATTGCCATCCGCAAATTCCCTCAGGTAAGAGAGGTCCAATGGCTCCTTTTCTAAAGCTTCTTTGGGCTGTATTTCTGCTGGTTTATTAGAAGAATTAAAATCAGAAGTGGCTTCGGCATCCGCACCAAAATGGTTTGCTTTTATCTTGCCGCCCAACACTGAAGCCATTTCATACCACAAAGTCTGCGCCCGGAAGGGTTTGGAGATGAAAGAGTTTGCCCCGCACATGATGCACTTGGTGGCCTCGCTCTGGGTGGCGTGCGCGGTAAGGGCAATAATGGGAATGCTGCTTTTCGTGCCCATGCGGTGCCGAATGTACTGCATGGCCTCATAGCCGTCCATTTCTGGCATCTGCATGTCCATGAGCACCAGGTCAAAGTCCTGCGTGGCTAACAGCTCAATCGCCTCTTTTCCATTGTTTGCCACCTGGCATGTAATCTGCTCTTCGGCCAATATTTTTTTGACTAGAAGCTGGTTGATGGGGTTGTCCTCAGCAAGCAATACATGAGCCCCGCGTAGACTTTCAATATTGAGCAGTGCTTCTTTTGGCTGAACACTTTCCGTTTGGGGCTGTTGATCGGTTTTAAGAAAGGGAAGAAGGAACCGGAAGGTGCTGCCTTGCCCCAAGCGGCTTTCCACGGTCATCTTCCCGCCTTGTACTTCCACCAGTTCCTTGGCAATAGAAAGGCCTAACCCCGTACCTCCAAACCGGCGGGTGGTGTCATTGCTGCCTTGAGTGAACTTCTCAAAAATAGACGTGAGCTTTTCTTCCTCAATGCCAATGCCTGTGTCTGTGACGGTGAATTCCAGAAACACCCGTTCAGCTTCCTGGGCGACCACCTCTATGCCTAATTTCACCTTCCCGTTCTCTGTGAACTTTAAGGCGTTCCCAATGAGATTGTTTAAGATTTGACTGAGCCGTACCGGGTCTCCCTGTACAAATTCGGGGATGTCACTATCCAGTAGAAACTTAAGGGTGTTGTTTCTTTCCTTGGCCCTAATCTCCAGGATGGTGAGCAGCTGCTTCACCAGGTGTTTCAGGTCAAAAGGAATAGACTCCAGGGTAATCTTGCCAGCCTCTATCTTAGAGAAATCCAGAAGGTCATTGATGATGACCATGAGGTTGTTGGCAGAGGTTTGGATGGCCTTCAGGTATTCGCGTTGTTCTTCATCAAGTTCTGTTTTCCAGAGAACTTCGGCTAAGCCCAGGATTCCGTTCATGGGCGTCCTGATCTCGTGGCTCATGTTGGCCAAAAACTGCTCTTTTACCCTGGCAACGCCCAAAGCGGCGTCTTTGGCGTTTTTTAGCTCTTCTTCTATGGCAATACGCTCGGTGATGTCATAGCAAACGCCAATGACGCCCGTAATGTAATTCTGATCTTGAATGGGCAGGAACAGACAGTCAAACCAGACCTCCTGCATTTTGATGGTGCACTTAGCGGAATTCCCACTCAGGGCGCGCCGCATGCAAACAATCACGTTGGAGAAGTCTTTAAAAACCTCAAAGGCAGAAGCCCCCACCAGTTCATCGGTCTGCAGGCCTATCAAGGACAGACCGTTGCCCCGGCACATGGTGTAGATGCCCGCCGCATCAATGGCCCAAAGAACGATGGGTGCGCCAGAAATCACTATTTCCAGTTGTTCCTGGGTATGCCGTAACTGTTGTTCGGTTCTCAGGCGCTCCTCTTCAATGCGGTGCAGCCGAACGGCATTACGTATGCTTTGTGAGATGCCCTCTGGCGTGAGCAGCGTCTTGGGCAGGTAGTCAGAGGCACCGGTTTTCATGGCCTCTACCGCAATGCGCTCATCTCCCTGTGAGGTTACAATCTGCACGGGGGTGGTAATGCCTCTTTCGCGTATCTTCTGCAGCAGCTCCAGCCCGTTCATGTCTGGGAGCATGAAGTCTATGAAGATGAAGTCAAACTGGTTCTGGGCCAGGGCTTGCAGAGCCTCAGAGCCCATGGCGGCATTGTACACTTCTGCCTCTACCTTAGCCGTGCGCAAAGACCGCTTGATGATCATGCGGTCTACTTCATCATCGTCTACTACCAACAGTCTGACTATAGGCTCCATGCGCAAACGTGCTTAGTTGGGGAGCTCTATCAGTTCCCAGAAAGAATTAAGGGTGGCAATTGCCTCTTTAAACGAGCCGTTCCGGATGGGTTTGACAATGTAACCAGCCACGTTAAGATCATACGCCATTACTACATCCTGCTCATCTTTAGAGGAAGTCATCACAAATACACTGCAGGAACGCAAAGCGGGATTTTTTCTAATCGCCTGTAGAAACTCCAACCCACCCATTTCCGGAAGATTCAGGTCCAGCAGGATGATTCTAGGCGTAGGGGACTGGGCCTCTGCCGTTTGGCTTAACAGCAACGCCAGGGCCTCATTGCCGGTTCTGGCAACGTGGACTATGTTCTCAATGCCTTGCGCTGCAAATGCCCGTTTTATATTCTCTACATCCAGTGGATCATCTTCAACCAAAAGGATGGGTGTATTCTTATTCATGTCAGGACAGGCTTAAAGGGTGTGAGCGGGGGAGTGGCGGTAGGATTGGTACGCTGGTGTTAGGGACGTTCGCAAAGTTTCCAGTATCGGTCAAGGGTGGCCACCGCCGAGATGAACTTCTCAAAAGAAAGAGGCTTGAGAATGTAGCCAGCCACGTTCAGGTTGTAGGCGTTGATCTTGTCACTGTCCTCATTGGAGGTGGTCATGACAAACACGCTTATACGGTTCAACTCAGGGTCTTTCCGCATCTCCTGCAAAAACTCAATCCCGTTCATCTTGGGCATGTTGATGTCCAGGATGATGATGGGCGGCATGGGAATAGAGCCTGACTTGAGCATCTCCAAGGCCTCTATGCCGTTGTGCGCAATATGCAGGGGGTTGTTGATGTTGTTTTTCTTGAAGGCGCGCTGCACATTCATGATATCCACCTCATCATCCTCCACCAATAATATATTTACTACTTTTTCTTCCATGAGATATAAAACGCGTTTTTGTAAATCTATTGAATGTTCTTGGGCCAGGTAAACTGAAACGTGGTGCCCTGGCCCGTAGCAGAGTCTACGTCTATGCTGCCACCCACAAACTGAATGATCTTCTTTACAATGGTCAGGCCGGCGCCTAGGCTTTCCTGCTCATCTTTCGGCTGCACGGTGTAGAACAGCTTGAATATTTTTTCCAGGGAATCCTGCGCCATGCCAATGCCATTGTCCTTTACGGTAAACTTATAAACATCCCCCACTTCCTGAGCCGAAACCGTGACCTCTGGCGTTGGAGATTGGTTAAAGTGTACGGCATTCTCCAGCAATTTGGTAATCACTGTTTCCAGTTTCTTGGCATACGTAAACAAAGTGGGTAGCTGGTCTAGGTGAACTACCAGGCCACGGCTCTTTATAAAAGGTGCTGCTGCTTCTTCCACCAAGTCCCTTACATTCACTTCCTGCAGCTCCAGGTCTAGGCGGTTCACACGAGAGAAGGCCAGTATAGCGTTGATCATGCGTTCCATGCGCTCAGCCCGGTTCTGCAGCAGTTGGATGTTATGGCCTACCTCTGGGTCAATGTCCTGGCCCAAGTCTTCGCTGATCCAGGCAGAAAGGTTGCAGATAGCCCTGAGCGGTGCCTTTAAGTCATGAGAGACAATGTAGGCAAACTCCTCATACTCCTCCCGAAGGTGGTTTAGCTGCT
This sequence comes from Nibribacter ruber, assembly GCF_009913235.1. NCBI lineage: Bacteria > Pseudomonadati > Bacteroidota > Cytophagia > Cytophagales > Hymenobacteraceae > Nibribacter > Nibribacter ruber. The sequence goes on from NZ_CP047897.1 coordinate 279,859, forward strand.
CCTGGCACGTTTGGTCTACCTCTTGGCTCATGCTATTGCTTCGTTAATTTCCTTCTCGGTGCGCAATTCTACTTTGTCTTTGGGCCAGGTGAACTTGAAAATAGAGCCTTGCCCTTTCTCAGACTCAATCCAGATCTCGCCGCCTTTCTCCTCCACTATCTTTTTCACGATGGCCAGGCCCACGCCCGTGCTTTCTTTCACGTCACGGGCTTCCATGGTCTGGAACATGCCAAACACCCGCTGATGGTATTCCTGCGGAATGCCGGGACCGTCATCTTCTACCTCAAACTGGTAAAAATCTGCCAGTTCTGTGCAGCGCACCTGCACATTGCCTTCTTGCAAGTGGTGGTATTTAAAAGCGTTGCTTAACAAATTGGCTAGAACCTGGTAGAACAATGTCCGCTCCGTAGACAAGACCGGCATTGGCGTAGTGGCCGTTATCTTGAAACCAGCAGGCGGGGAGAGGTTCTCAGTGGCCTCCTTTAACAAATCCTGCACCGAGAAGGTAGTAGTTGGCAACTCTTTCCGGCCCACGCGGCTATAGTCCAGGATGCCGTTGATGAGGTTTTCCATGCGGTGCACGCGGCCGCGCATCATGGTCAGGTTCTGGATGATCTCAGGGTCTTTTTCAGTGAGGTCTTCAGAAATCCACTCTGCTAGGTTGTTAATGGCCCGCAGCGGAGCTTTCAGGTCATGGGAAACCACGTAGGCAAACTGGTCCAGCTCTTTGTTGACTTTGGTCAAGTGCGCAAAACTTTCCTGCAGCTTGGCCGCCATCTTGTTCAGGGACTTGGTGAGGCTGCTAATCTCGTCTTTACGGTCATCTACCAGAGCCACCTGGTAATTGCCGTTGGCGATGCTGTTGGCCAGCGCCGTCATTCTAATAAAGCGCCGGCTAATGCTTTTCCCTATCATGTAAGATACCAGAATACCCGCCAGAATGGCCAGGAGAGTCAGCCCAATGGCTATGTAATTTACGCGGCCGAAGGAGTTGTTCAGTTCTTCCAGTCTCATTTGCTTGGCTACTTCCTCGTCCTGCTCAATCACAGAGAACTTGGTCCGCATGCTGTCCATGAGCTGCTTGCCCACCGCTTTTTGCGCCGTGGCCTTGAACAGGAAATCATATTGCGCATTGGCGGCCTGACTGGTGGGTGCCTTAGCTTTGGCCAGGCGAAGGGGCTCGGCGAAGGTTGTAATCCAGGAACGTGCTTTTTCTCTAATTTCGTGCACCATCCTGTTCTGGGTGGGCAGCCCTTGGGTAAGTGAATCTAGTTGGGCCAGCTGCAAAAAGAAACCGGTGCTGCCCTCGGTATAGGGTTCCAGGAAAGTTTCTTCACCCGTTAAAAGGTAACCCCTGAAGCCCGTCTCCATGTCAATCAGATTCTTCTGGGCGCTTTCAGACAGTTTGATGGTGGAGGTTGCCAACAGAACATCATTCAGGTCAGTGCGCACCTGCCGGGTCTGTTGCACATAGCCCAACGTGACTATGCAGAACATGAGCAGAATGAAGCCAATGCCCAGGTGAATGGTGGTGATTAATTTCATGCGGGTTAGTACAAGCCACGGCCTTTGCCGCGTAGAAGCGTTTTTCAAATATAGAAAATTGAAATTGGTTGGTCTTGCTCCTTCAGCACAAACTATACTACAGGAAATGACAATTAAATTACGGTGTGGCCTCAAACCTTAAAACGGGGCAACGCCTTTTTTACCTTTTCATAGCCAGCTTTATAATGAAACTAAAACCACCAAATGGTAAAAAAAACAACACCCTGAAACGGAGAAAACACTGCCAAGTCCAGAATTTCTGAAATATAAAATTGAGGACAAACCGCGGAAAGTGGCCGGCCTTTTCGATGAACGGGGGAGTTTACGCGATTAACAACGCCACCACCTAATATTTCTGGAGAAGTAGGAAACCAAAAACTTTGCATAGGATGGGCGTTTTTGGCTTGTTTCTGGTAAAATAGCCCAAAAACGAACAAGCCGTGAGTAGAGCAATCAGGAAGGCTGTATGAGCAGTGCCAGCCAGGTGATATTTCCGTACTTTTGCGGTAGTACAATTGAATTTATATGGCAACTACGCACACGGCAGATCCTTTAGGCAGCGCAATTTCAGATTATTGGCAAGGAAACCATACGGTTGAGGTGCAGGTGTTCACAGACCAGGCAGATGAAGACGTACTCCCTGTTTCCTACCTGTTCAGAACTCTGGCCGAAATGCCCGAGCGCGAGCAGTTGGCTTTGTCCTTGTGCCAGGGGAAAGTGCTGGACGTGGGAGCGGGAGCGGGGTCTCATGCCCTGGCCCTTCAGGAAAAAGGACTAACCGTGACGGCCCTGGAAATCTCTGCCAAGGCCTGTGCCACCATGCAGGCGCGCGGCGTGGACAAAGTTGTCTGTGCAGACTTTTTCAAAGCAACACCCCAGCCCCATAACACGCTGCTACTCCTCATGAACGGCATTGGTCTGGCGGGCACCCTGGACAACCTGCCCCTTTTTCTGGAGACCTGCAAAAAGTGGCTAGCCCCCGGCGGACATCTGCTGCTGGAGTCTTCAGACATTCTGTACCTGTATGAAGAGGAAGACGGGTCTGTACTGGTAGATTTAAACGGCGATTATTACGGCGAGCTTACCTACGTGATGCAATACAAGAAAGAGCAAACCGCGCCCTTCCCGTGGCTGTTCATTGACTTTGGGTTGCTGCAGGAATTTGCAGAGAAGGCCGGCTTTAACGCAGAGCTCATCAGGGAGGAAGAAGACCACCATTACCTGGCCCGGCTTTCCCTGCAATAGTCGTTTTTAGCTTATTTTCCAGAAAAGAGCCCAAAAACGCTAACCTTTTCATTGACGGCGGTATTAGGAGAAAAAATACCTGACAGATCCTGGTACCATGTCAATGATTGCTAATATTCCCATTCCCGCTAGTTTTCTGGACGTACTGCCCCATCCTGCCTTGTTGGTGTGTGAGGAAGGCAAAGTGGTGTACAGAAATGATATGGCCCAAAAAGCGTTCGGCTGGGACCAGGTGGCAGGCGGGTCTGTGTACCATTTACTTTCCTCAGGTGAAGGCCTGAAGCTCCGACAGGCACTTTCCTGCCAGATTCCAGAAAATGGCAGCAAGATTGACCTCGCCGTGTCAGGGAAGCATTCCTTTACAGAGGCTCAGTATACTGTGGGCATTGCAGCCCACCCCGTTAAGGATCCTTTTTACTTTCTTTTATCCTTCCAAAAAAGCAAGCCAGAACCGGTAAGGAAACACCAATCCTGCCACCTGGAAGCGGCAGAAGAACAGGAAGACGCGCTGCACGCCTCGGCTTTTCTCAAGTACAGCATAGACGGGGTTTTCGCCTTTGACACAGATTTTAAGTTCAAGGTCTGGAATCCTTACATGGAAAAATTGACGGGACTTCCTGAACAGCACGTGCTGGGCCGAACCATTCTGCAAGTACTGCCCTACTATAACGGCGACCCAGAATACCACTTTTTTGAGCAGGCTTTGAAAGGGGAGCCCTTCATCATGAAAGGAAGAAAGTCCCGATTCAGCCCAGACCTTTTTCATGACGGGTACTTGTTCCCCATCCGGGACACGCGGCAACAGGTGGTAGGCGCCATCTGCATCATGCACGAGGTTACCCAGCAAATGTTGGCAGAGGAAGAAGCACGCGGCAAAAGTCAACTCCTGCAAGAAGCCCAGACCCACGCGCAGTCCATTCTGCAGAACAGCCCCATTGCCATCTTTACGTTTTCGCCAGAACTGGAGGTCACTTCATGGAACCCCGCCATGGAAACTCTTTCTGGAATACCCGCGCACCATATCATTGGTAAAACCACGGCGCAGGCCTATCCCCACTACCATAACTCCTCCATTGAATCCGAACTAAAAACCGTTCTGCTGGGCAAAAGACTGCAGGTGCTCAAGTTCAAGAGCCAAGCACAGGACAAGATTGTGAATGTTTTTGCGCAACCGCTCCTGGACCCTTCCGGAGTGGTAAAAGGCGGCTTGTGCTACCTGCAGGACGTAACCGAGCAGGTGAAGCTGGAGGAAAAAAACGCCGCCGCCGCCAAAGAGCAACAACTGGCCGTCATGCAGGCAGTGTTGCAGGCGCAGGAAGAAGAGAAAAAACGCATGGCCGAAATGCTCCACAACAACGTGGGCCAGACGCTATACGCCACCGGCATGCGCTTGAAACAGTACCTGGCCACCCAGAACCTAAACAAGAAGCACAAGGCCTTCTTGACCGGTTTAGAAGAAATGGTGACTGACGCCATCGCAGATACCAAAAAAATATCATTTGAACTGATGCCGTCCCTGCTGCAGGACTTCGGGTTAAAGGTTGCCTTGGAGGAATTGGCCAGCAAGATTGTGCCTTTGACCATGCAGATCAAGCTTGACATTGACCCGGGCCAGAAAAGGTGTGCACCTAAGCTGGAGATTTGCGTGTACCGCATTGTGCAGGAACTAATGAACAACGTGGTGCGCCATTCCGGGGCTACTTTTCTTTCTGTTACGGTGACCAAGACCACCCGCCAGGTAGATATACAGGTACAGGACAACGGCGTTGGATACGTTCACGCGCCCAAATCCCGGCGAAGCGGAACCGGCTTATTGTCCATTCAAAACCGCGTGAGCACCCAGGGCGGTACCTGTATTGTCATTTCCAAACCTGGGCAGGGTACCACCACCAAAATCACGCTTCCCTTAAAAGCAAGATAATAGGTAGGCGGCATGAAGGCGGCGGAGCTAGTACACAAGGGGCAAAACGATTTTCGGCCTTTAAAAATTTCGTCAATACCCACGACTTTTCCGGTGGGCTTACGCTGCGTGGTATACTGCCCGGAATACTTAATTTTAGCTACGTATTAATACCTAGTGTTGATAAGGCTGCCATGGCACGGGTTAGTAAACCATTGACGGTTAAGGCACTATAAATAGAAGTTCTGTTGTATTTTTCTTTGTATTTCAATCTTGTAAATATACTATTTGTAGAATCATCTTATTCTGTATAATATAGTAGGTAATCCATATGTCAACCACTGTTGCCCCCACAATTGCGGTTTTAGATTTATATAAAATTTAATGAAAGCTAAATACAGGGTAATACTCACCGATGATCACACCATCATCAGGGACGGCATAAAAGCGCTCCTGCAAGATGAAGATGACATTCAGGTAATAGGGGAGGCGGCCAGTGGCGAAGAGTTGCTGTTCTTACTACCCTCAACCCCCGCCGACGTAGTGGTCCTGGACATTAAGATGCCGGGCATGGACGGCTTTGAAACCGCCTCGCAGATCAAGAACATCATGCCCCAGACCCAGGTACTAGCCCTCACCATGATGGACCATGAACACTACATCCTCCAGATGATGAAGGCGGGAGCCAACGGCTACCTGTTAAAAAGCGTGGGCAAGATGGAATTGGCGCACGCCATCAAAATGGTGGCCAACGGCGGGTCATACATCAGCACGGAGATTGCCTTGAACCTGCTGCACAAATACTGCAGTCCTACCGGTCCTGGTCACCAAGGCCAAGGCAAGCAGCACACCGGCACAGAACTGTCCAAGAGGGAACTGGAAGTCTTGCAACTGATTGCAGACGGCTTAACCAACCAGGAGATAGCCGAAAAGCTCTTCACCAGCAAGCGCACCATTGAAACCCACCGCCAGAACCTGCTGGAAAAGACGCAGACTAAAAATACTGCGTCCTTGATTACCTACGCCTTTTCCAGAGGAATTCTGAATCCTCAAGTTTAGCGGGCTTCCACGGTTACCGTGTCTGACACAAACTCAGAGTCAGTCTTCCAGAATTTGAAGATGTGCTTGCCCACAGTTTTTGCCTTGTAATTAAGCGTATACTGGCTTTCCTTGGCCTGCGCTGTGCACACCACGTCCTGTCCTTCTTCTGGGTACGCCGCAAAAAACTGCACGTTGGTCACCTTGGTGGTGCTGGAGGGTTGGGTAGTGGTGGAATCTATTCTGGAGAACCTTCCGCAGCCATTAGAGGGTTGGTAATACACACGCAGCACTACGGTAGAGTCTACTTTAATGGGCTTGACAGGAAAGTTCTCCGTCCTGATAGCCGGCACGGGCTTCACCACTTCTATCAAGTCTGCGGTTTCTGAGCAAGCGTGCAGGGCCATGGCGGCCAGCGCCATTCCAACTAAGAAGAGTTTGCTTTTCATAGGTTTCGTTTTTGGCCTCTTTTGCAGAAATCAGGCAAAAAACGCCTGAAAGCACAAGAGCCGCCCATTGGTGAACGGCCGGCTCCTGTGTGCAAGTATATACGGTTTCTGTTACGCTTTGGCGTACGTCACGGCTTTTACGGCCTCTACCACGCGCTGTACGTTAGGCAGAGAGGCTTCAATCAAAGTAGGGGCGTACGGCAACGGAACATCGCGGCAGGTAACGCGTTTCACTGGGGCGTCCAGGTAGTCAAAGGCGTTGTGCTGGATGTTAAAGGCGATCTCAGAAGAAATGGACGCTAGCGGCCAGGCCTCTTCTACCACCACCAGGCGGTTGGTGCGCTTCACAGACTCAATGATGCATTTATAGTCAATAGGACGCACAGAGCGCAGGTCAATCACCTCGGCCTCTACGCCGTCTTTGGCTAGTTCTTCGGCGGCGGCCAGGGCTACCTTCATCATCTTCCCGAAGGAAACGATGGTTACGTCCTTGCCTTCGCGCTTGATATCAGCTACGCCAATTGGAATCAGGTATTCTTCTTCTGGCACTTCGCCTTTGTCACCGTACATTTGCTCAGACTCCATGAAGATGACCGGGTCGTTGTCACGGATGGCGGTTTTCAAAAGGCCTTTGGCGTCATAGGGGTTAGAGGGAACCACTACTTTCAGGCCTGGGGTGTTGGCGTACCAGTTCTCAAAGTTCTGAGAGTGCTGGCTAGATAACATACCGGCGCTACCAGTAGGACCTCTGAACACCATAGGGCAGGAATATTGGCCACCCGACATGGACATCATCTTGGCAGCGGAGTTGATTACCTGGTCAATGGCTACCAGGGAGAAGTTAAAGGTCATGAACTCTACAATGGGTCTGAGACCGTTCATAGAAGCACCTACGCCAATACCAGCAAAGCCCAGCTCGGCAATAGGAGTGTCAATCACCCGCTCCGGCCCGAACTCGTCCAGCATGCCTTGGCTTACTTTATAGGCACCGTTGTATTGGGCTACTTCCTCGCCCATCAGGAACACCTTTGGGTCGCGGCGCATTTCCTCTGACATTGCTTCGCGCAATGCTTCTCTGAATTGTATAGTACGCATGTTAAGTGGTTTCTACGTCAGTATAGGTTGTAAAATTAAGCTTTGCGGCCTAAATAAAAAAACGAAGCGGCTTCTTATCACCGTCAAATCTGAAGGAATACCGTTTTTGGCCTGTTTTCTGGGAAATACCCCAAAAACGCCCGCTTTATTTATGCAGCCCGTTATTGAAGGCTGGCGTTTTGTGATAGTCTCTGAACTCCAAGTCTTCAATGGCCTTGCCAGCCAAGGAGGCATCTGCCTGCACGGCCAGTTTCAAATGCTGGGTGATCAAGGCTTCGTTTTTAGTTCTAGCGCCAATCACCGCCAGCAGGTAATGAGTGGCCGCATCATAGGGCTTTTGCTCTAAGACTTTCTGAGCATGGGAGGTGGCTCCTTCATAGTTTTCTTTCAGGAAATACAGGAGGGCGCGGTTGAATTGGGCAGCATGTCCCTCTCCGGCATAGGCCAGGCTGGCGGCGGCATCATCATACTGACCCACTTCCAATTCCAGTGCGGCCTTGTCTGTGAAAAGCTGGTGCAAGACTGGCAAAGGACCGCCCAATCGTACGCCGTAGTTGTAGTTGTGGAGGGCTTCCAGTTCATCGCCGTGCTGGTGGTGGGCAATGGCCAGATTGTAAAACAATTGAGCGGTTGGTTGGCGGTGGGCTGCATACCGGAAATTCAGGATGGCGTTTTCCAGCAGGCTTTGTTTGGCTTTGGGTTTTAGTTCTTTCTGAGCTTGCTCCAGGTAAATCATGCCCAGGTTGTTCAGAGCGCGCCATTGCATGTGGGTAGCCACGGCTATTTCATACATTTTCTTTTTTTCGGCGAGCAAGGGGGTGAGGGTCGCCGCGTACTGCATCTCCTCGGGGGTTAGTTGGTCGGTGTTGGTTTTGTTTTCTACAATCTTGCGAGCCAGCAGGTAAATCTCATAATCCTTGCGGGGGTTAGGCACATAGTCTACCGTCACCTGCGCATAACGTAGTACCGGGTACACGTACATTTCCAGATACTCATAAGCCGGCAAGGTGCGCAGTTGTTCTTCCTTTTCGGCAAAGGTGCCTTTGCTCTGTACAATGTTCGTGATCTGGGCTATCTGGTCTTTGGGCAAGGCTGAGTTCTGGATCCGTTCTAAGAAGGTGTCCCACTGCAACTGCCGGGAGGTGACGGCGAAGGCCACTTCCTTGGGATTGTTCACGTAAGACTCGGCGTTCAGTTTCTGCTTGATGTATTTTTCCAGGGCGGAGGCTCTTTTGGCGGCGAGGTGGCGTTCAGAGGTTTCTTCTTTCTCTGGGGAGTGCACCCCCAGAATCTCCACCTTGCTGGTCTTTTTGTTGGACAGGATGAAATCATCCAGCAGCTTGATGTTGGTGCCTTCGGCCTGCCGGAGGTTGGCAGAGCCCTGGTCAAAGAAGATGGTGAAAGTGAGTGGGTCTTTGCTCTCGTTCTTGTATTCGCCGGGCATATATTCTGCCGCAAACGCGTGCTTTACCAGGGTTGCCGTGGTTCTAATGCCGGGTGCCAGAATGACTGGTTTGGTGTAGCGTACCTTGCCTTTGGGATTGGTCAAAACACCCTGCGCCATGAGATTGCCTCGGGCCTTGGACGGCGTATAGGGAAACCCGAACGAGCGCTGCATATACGCCTTGCCATCCGCGAAATTATATTCGCCAAAATCAAAGCCAAGGGAGCCCACATGCTCCTGCACGTCTTTGCTGTTCTTGTAGTAGATGCGAATGCCGTAGCGGTAATCTTCCTTGAGCAAGTGTTGAGGCACCTCGGCTTTCACTTCTACGGGTACCAACTGGCCCCGGGTCATGAGCACTTTTGGATCTACCGTAAGCGTTTGCTGCCGCTCCAGTTTCTTGGCCAGTTTTGAGAAGGTGCAGCCGCTGCTGGCACACAATAAAAGAAGCACTAAAACGGTTTGAGTAGAGCGGAGAAAAAGTTGGGGCATATCTAAAAGTAGAAAAATATCGTATAATACGGCCTACAGCGTCATCAAAGATACACCAGCCACCATTTTGGGTCCGTTTAAGGATTGATTCGCTTTAAAAATAAGTATCTTAGGCATCCTAATAATCACTACCATGAAACAAGTGCAGTATTTCTTAGAAAGCCAGGCCTTTGGAGTGTGTACGAAACTGGGGGAGAAGCTGGGCTTTGCCACCAGCAGCATACGTCTGTCCTTTATCTACCTTTCCTTTTTAACGTTCGGCTCACCGGTTATCGTCTACCTGATCATGGCCTTCTGGCTGAACGTGCGCAAGCATTTACGCCGGGAGCGCAGCACCATCTGGGACGTGTAGGTCTTTAAACGTCTTTCTCCCTTTAATAAAATATTGCCAGACCACGCTGTGGCCGTACCAACCGGTCAGTTGCGTGGTTTCCTTTTTTACAGGCAAGGCCTGTCGCTTTTCCTTCCAGTACGCACCCTTCTGGCCGAAGAACTCACGGTGCGCCTTCCAAATAGCTTGCACTTGCTTCCATTGCCCCTTTAAGAGAAACTGCACCGCGGCTACGCCGTCCAACACCAACCGGGTATAAAAGATTTTGTTCAGCTCTTTGTCAGACAGGTTCTTGTAGAGCAGGGCCGCGCCGTTCCTGAAGTTAAGGAAGGTTTTTCTGGGGTTGTCTTTGGGCAGGGTGCCGCCGCCCACGTGGTAGACGGTGCTCTGGCCCTGGTAATATACCTGATAGCCTAAATTCTGAAAGCGCCAGCATAGGTCAATCTCTTCCATGTGGGCAAAAAAGGCTTTCTCCAGGCCCTGCGCCTGCCAATACGCACTGGCGCGCACCAGCATGCAGGCACCAGTGGCCCAAAAAACCGGAAGCGTGTCATCATACTGGCCACAGTCCTGCTCCAGGGAGTCAAAAATCCTGCCTCGGCAGAAAGGGTAGCCATATGCATCTAAAAAGCCCCCGGCGGCACCGGCATATTCAAAGTGCATGCGCTGGTAAAAAGACCTTATCTTGGGCTGACAGGCGGCAATCTTGGGGTTTTGCTCCAGCAGGCTGACCATAGGCGGCAGCCAGTTGGGCGTCACTTCTACGTCTGAGTTGAGCAGCACATAATAGGTGGCTTCTACCTGTTTCAGAGCCTGGTTATAACCCTCACAAAAGCCCAAATTTTCTGGCAGTATGATCTGCCTCACTTTGGGGTAGTGCTCTGTCAGGAAGGCCACAGAATCATCTGAAGAGTCATTGTCTGCCACGATGACCTCGGCCTCTGGACTGTTCTCCAGCACATTGGGCAAAAACTGCTCTAGCCAGCGGCGGCCGTTCCAGTTAAGGATGACCACCGCCACCGTAGGTTTCTTATAATCCAAAGCCGCTCAAGTCTAAGCCAGGTATGTTAGGCAGCATGCCCGAGGTGTGTTTTTTTAGCTCTTCCTGGGCTTTTTCGCCGGCGTCTGCCAATGCCTTGTTCACGGCGGCCACCACCAAGTCAGACAGCATTTCGCGGTCTTCGGGCTTTAGAAGGTTGTCGTCAATCTCAATTTTCAAGATGCGCTTTTCTCCGTTGGCCGTGGCTTTCACCATGCCGCCGCCGGCCTCTGCAGAGACGGTAATGTGCTTGAGATTTTCCTGGGCCTCTTTCATTTTGGCCTGCATCTCTTTCACCTTGCCCATCATTCCCATCATATCAAACATAGTATCTCCTTTCTATTTAATGAAGGCAGGAAGCACCCGCCTGTAATGTAAACTAACGCGAACGAGCCAAAAGAGATGGCCGCTGCCGTTGTCAGGCCAAAAGTACAGCCTGAAACATACTTTTCAAACCATCACTCTGTCTGTCGTTTTTGGCCTGTTTTCCAGAAAACAGGCTAAAAACGCTCATCGTACCAGAGTAACGGGGCCGCTCTTGGTCAGGCGCTGGCCGTTCACGTCTGTGGCTTCAAACCTATACAAATACGTGCCCGCCGGTGCCGGTTTGCCTTGATATGTGCCGTCCCATCCTTTGGTAAAGTCCTTGCTCTCAAAAATCACCTGCCCCCAGCGGTTGAGCACCTGCAAAGTAAACGTGCTGGCAAACTTACCAATAGCCCTGAACGTGTCATTAAGCCCGTCATTGTTAGGGGTAAACGCCGATGGAAAGTAAAACTGAAACGCCTGCTCCACGCTGGCCGTGTTGGAATAACTTTGGTACGATGCGTTTTTGGCCTTAGACAGGAGCCGGTACGTAAGGCGTTGGAAGCGTTCCTGTGGTTGCACGTCTACATACACCTGCCCTGTGACCGGAGTGGTCCAATACACTTGCCCTTGCTCATCTAAGAGCTCCAGCGTTTGCTGTTCTACGCCCTCAGGGAAGCCTTCATACGTAGTCCAGGCCAAGCGTACCTGCTCGTTTTGCTGACTTTCTGCGGTGAGAATGACAGGGCAGGCGGTGTTGCTTCTGGCCGAAGTGATGTTGCAAGAGTCAGTGTAGGTGGTTTGGTAGCAGGGCTTGAGCGAAAGATTTGCCAGTGAAGCATCAACGGCGTTTTTAGGCTGTTTTTCGAAAATAAGGCCAAAAACGCCCGAGCTCTGGCTGCGGTAAATGCTTTGATCCTTAAATGTTTCCTGGGCGGGCACCATTGTTTCTACCTGTACTTGGTTCTGCAGGTTAAAGCTCACCAGCAGCAAAGGCGCCGCTGGCGGAGTAGTTCCTGTGGTTGTCACCTGCACTGGAAGCGAAACACTCAGGCTTCCGTTCTGCAACAGAGTCACTAACTGGTATGTGTAGGTCCGTCCGCAGGCCACCTGAGCATCTGTGTAGGATCTCTGGGCAGGAACTAGGTTTTGCAAGGGCTGGCCGCCGCGCAGCAGTTGGTAGTTGACCACGTTGCCGGGACTTGGGTTGGGTTGCCAGGTCAGCAGATTTTGCCGGTCACCGGCGGTTACTTGCAGTTCTTGGGTACAAACAGTATTGGAGATGATGTTTTCCTGCCCGGTACAAACATTAATGACGCGCACTCTAAAACAGCCAGAGGAGGAGGCCAGGGTAATGGAGTGCTCGCTCTGCCCAATTGGAACTCTGGCCAGTGTGGTGACCGGCGTAAACGCACCTGAAGGAGAAGCCGCCTGCTCTACCAACACGTCATTCACCGCACTGGATTGAATCTGTAGTTGAAGGCCCCGCGGCTGCAGCGCCAGTTTTTGAAGGACGGGCGGTGAGGAGGGAACGCCTGCTTTGACCTCAAAGGTCCTCTCGCAGAGCGTACTACTTACGTTTTTGAGTTGCGTGACGGTGTACGTACCCGGCTCTGTGAACGTGAATGACGTCTGCTTCGCGTTGAAATCCAAGCCGTTGCTTTTGTCAAAGTCATAGTACTCTGTGCCACCGGTGGTATTGTCCTTGAAGGTGATGCGCTGGCCCACGCAAAACGTCTCTACTACCTGATTCTGTTCATTGTAGGCTAAAAAGCATTGGGCTTGAACGTTAAATGCCCAGCCACACATTATGAACAAAATCAGTAACAGGTTTCTCACGCGGTCAAGTCTTGGAATGGGAATTGCCGTAAAAACAGCACACTGGCCTGAATATCATCATGCAACACGCGGTCTTTGTCTAAAGCTGGTACCTGGTTTCTGTAGGCGCTCAATAGTTTTTCCAGGGCGGGTGATGTACGACCAGGGCCTCTGAATTCCATGGCCTGTGCGGCGGTCATCAGCTCAATGGCCAACACGCGCTCTACATTCTCCAGCACTTTGTACGCTTTGGTAGCCGCGTTGGCGCCCATGCTCACGTGGTCTTCCTGCCCGTTTGAAGAGACAATAGAATCTACGCTGGCCGGGGTGCACAATTGCTTTGTCTGACTAACGATGGAGGCCGCCGTGTATTGCGGAATCATTAAGCCAGAATTAAGCCCCGGATTGGACACCAGGAAGTGCGGCAGACCTCTCTGCCCAGAGATGAGTTGATAGGTGCGGCGCTCTGAAATGCTGCCCCATTCGGCTAGGGCTATACTGAAGAAATCCAGCGCCAAGGCCAAGGGCTGCCCGTGGAAGTTACCGCCGGAGATGATTAAGTCCTCGTCTGGGAAGATGTTGGGATTGTCCGTCACGGAGTTCATTTCACGGGTAATCACCTGCTCCACGTAGACCAGGGCATCCAGACTGGCGCCATGCACCTGCGGTACGCACCGGAAGGAATAAGGGTCCTGCACGTGTTGCTTGGGCTGCTGCTGCAACTCGCTTCCTTCCAACAACCTTAAAATAGTAGCCGCAGATGTCAACTGTCCTGCATGCGGACGCACCTGATGGATGAAGGGTAGAAATGGATCTGATTTGCCATCGAAGGCTTCCAGGGAAAGGGCCGCCAACACGTCTGCAGCGGCGGCGATCTGGCGGGCGCGCAAGCACAGCAACACGCCATACGCGTTCATGAACTGCGTGCCATTCAACAAAGCCAATCCTTCCTTGGCCTGTAATTGAATCGGGCTCCAGCTGAAGATGTCCAACACCTCATGGCCCTTCAGTTTAAAGTCCTGGAAACGCACTTTGCCTAAGCCTAAAAGCGGCAGGCACAAATGGGCCAAGGGAGCCAGGTCGCCGCTGGCACCCAGAGAGCCTTGTTGGTAGACTACGGGGTAAATATCGCGGTTGTAAAAAGAAATGAGCCTGTTGACGGTGGCCAGTTGTACGCCACTGTGCCCGTAAGCTAGGGACTGCACCTTGAGAAGAAGCATGATTTTGACCACCTCGGCGGGTACCTCGTCTCCTGTGCCACAGGCATGTGACATCATAAGATTGCGCTGCAATTCTTCCAGGCTGTCATGGCCAATGGTGGTGTTGCACAAAGACCCGAAACCCGTGTTGATGCCGTACACCGGCTCTTGCGACTGGGCCAGGCGCTGGTGCAGGTAGTCAAAGCAGTGCGTAATGCGTTGCTCTGCCTCTTGAGACAAGCCCAGCGTTAGGTTACCACGCAAAACCTGACCAATCTGGTCCAGGGAGAAAGGGGCCGGGGAGATGAGGTGCTGGTCAGGCATTAGGCAGAAAAATAGGTTTGAAGGTGGTCAATGATTTCAGCGAGCGTTAAACGCTGTTGCTCACCGGTGCGCATGTTGCGCAGGTTCAGAAGGCTGGTGTCCATTTCCTCAGAGCCTATCAAGAGCACAAACGGAATCTGCTTCTGATCTGCGTACGCCATCTGTTTTTTAAGCTTGGTGGAGTCTGGGTACAACTCGGTTGAGATGCCCATAGTGCGCAACGCTTGTAACACCGGCAAGGCGTAGCGCATGGATTCTTCGTCAAAGTTAGCGATGAGCACTTGCGTGATGGTCTGGCTGCCTTCTGGGAACAGGTTGAGTTCTTCCAGCACGTCAAAAATGCGGTCCACGCCAAACGAGAAGCCCACGCCAGACACGCCCGGCAGGCCAAACATACCCGTCAGGTTATCATAGCGGCCGCCACCACTAATGGAGCCCATCTGCGCGTTGTTCACCTTTACTTCAAAGATGCAGCCGGTGTAGTAAGATAGGCCGCGGGCCAGGGTTACGTCCAGTTGGAGTTTGGCTTGCTTTACCTCAAAGCTCTGCAAGAAACTGAGCATGCTCCTGATGTCTTTCAAGCCGCGCTTGCCTTCCTCAGAATTTTGCAGCAGCGCGTCTAACTTTGGAAGCAAATCATCAATAGCTCCGGTCAATGCCAGTACGGGTTGCAGGTTATTGATGGCGTCTTGCGTAAAGCCTTTTTGTAACAACTCCTGGTTCACGGCGTCCTGGCCAATCTTGTCTAGCTTGTCAATGGCCACGCATAGATCAGCCTCGCGGCCGCTGGCGCCAATGGCTTCGGCAATGCCGGCTAGCAAGCCGCGGTGGTTGAATTTGATGGTAAAGTCATCCAGGCCCAGGGTGCTCAGAACCTCATCCATCATAAGAATGATTTCAGCTTCGCAGAGCAGGGAGTTGGTGCCCACTACGTCGGCGTCGCATTGGTAGAACTCGCGATACCGGCCTCGTTGCGGACGATCGGCCCGCCATACGGGCTGAATCTGGTAGCGCTTGAACGGGAAGGCCACCTCATTGCGGTTCATGACTACGTAGCGCGCAAACGGCACGGTGAGGTCATAGCGCAGGGCCTTTTCAGAGATTTTGGGCGTGAGCGGTTTAGAGCCTTTTTCCAGGTCCTGCGGCGTGATTTTTCCGGCGAAGTCTCCCGAATTGAGAATTTTAAAAATAAGTTGGTCTCCTTCGTCGCCGTATTTGCCGGTGAGGACAGACAGGTTTTCCATGGCCGGCGTTTCTAGCGGCAGAAACCCGAATTTCTCAAACGTGCGCTTGATGACGGAGAAGATATAGTTGCGTTTCACCACCGTGGCGGGCCCAAAATCACGGGTGCCCTTCGGGATGCTTGGTTTGTCTTTGCTCATGGTCAAATGGGTAAGTCCGCGAAGATAGCAAAAACCCGTGAGTTGGCAGGGCCGGGCGGTTGTATGGTGCCATGAACTTCGTTTTTGGACTGTTTTCCAGAAAAGAGCCTAAAAACGGCGGCACACCATTCTCGAGGAAATGTAGGGTGTAGAAGGGAGTGCACAGGATTTAGTACCTTCACGCTCCCGTTTTGAATTTGCTACGCCATGACCTTAGTATCGCTCTCTTGTTATATTCTCACCCACAACAGTCAGGAGTACCTGGCGCAGGTGCTGGAACCTTTGCAGGGGGTGGTGGATGATTTGGTGATCATAGACTCCGGCAGCAAAGACAACACACAGGCCATTGCTGAACAATTCAAGGCGAGGTTCATCCATCGTCCGCTGGACAATTTTAAGAACCAGCGCAATTTTGCGTTAGACCAATGCCAGCATACCTGGGTCTTGAGCCTGGATTCTGACGAGGTGCCAGACAGTAGCTTCGTGCAGGCGCTGCAAGCGTTTAAAGCCACGGCCGCCTCTACAGACATTCAAGGATTTAAGATAGAACGCAAGTGGATTGTCATGGGCCAGGAGGTGCAGACGTTTTATCCCATCCTGTGCCCTGATTTCCCATTGCGGTTGTTTAGAAAAGACGTGGTGAACTTCAATGAGCGCAGCAACATGGTGCATGAAACACCCAGCGGTCATACCAAAGAAGGCACTCTGGATGGTTTTGTGCGGCATTACACGTTCAACAAAGTAGAAGACCTGTACCGGAAGCTCAACCTATATACCTCCATTGCCGCCCAGGACATGGCCGCGCGGGGAAAAACCGCTAGTTGGGATAAAATCATTTTCAGCCCGATGGCCGCCTGGATAAAATGGTACCTGATCAAACAAGGATTTAGAGACGGCGCCGTGGGCTGGGTGTTGGGCCAGTATGCGTATGACTATACCTTGCAGAAATACCTGAAACTGCGGTTTGACTTGAAGCGGAAGTAAGCAGTCGTTTTTGGGCAGTTTTCCAGGAATTTGCCTAAAAACGGATGGCTTAACCATAAAACAGAAACGGCGCCTTTAGGGCGCCGTTTCTGTTAATTAAATCTCGGTGAGATCGTCTTCTTTCTGGTGCAGCCAGCTGAGGTTGTACAAGTCCTTGCGACGGTCTCTGAGGTTGCGCACACTGCCGGTGGTGTTCAGGTCTTTGAGCAAGTCCAGGTCCAGGTCGGCAATGAGGGTCATCTCTGTGTTAGGCGTAGCCTCTGTGATGATGGCGTCATGCGGGAACGCGACGTCTGAAGGCGAGAACACCGCTGATTGCGAGTACTGGATGTCCATGTTCTCCACGCGGGGCAAGTTACCCACGCTACCGGTAATGGCCACGTAGCACTCGTTCTCAATGGCACGGGCCTGAGCGCAGTGACGTACGCGCAGGTAGGCGTTCTTGGTATCTGTCTGGTACGGCACGAACAAGATTTTCATTTCCTGGTCTGAGAGCATGCGCGCCAGCTCTGGGAACTCCACGTCATAGCAGATCAAGATGCCAATCTTCCCGAAGTCCGTGTCAAAAACGTTGAGTTTGTTGCCGCCGCGCATCCCCCAGTACTGAGACTCGTCTGGCGTCACGTGCAGCTTGTATTGCTTGTCATAAGTACCGTCTCTTCTACAGAGGTAGCTTACGTTGTGCAACTTGTTGTCAATGTACTCCGGCATGCTGCCCGCAATAATGTTGATGTTGTAGGACAAGGCCAGGTGAATGAGCTTCTCTCTAATGCCCTCTGTGTAATCTGCTAACTTCCGGATGGCGGCAGATGGCGTGGCCTCATCTGAGAGCGCCATGAGCGGCGCATTAAAGAACTCCGGAAACAGCACCATGTCGGCTTTATAGGAACTCACCGTATCCACGAAGAACTCCAGTTGCTGCTCAAAGTCTTCCAGGGAGTTCATCTGGCGCATCTGCCATTGAATGACGCCAATGCGCACCACTTTCTTGGTACCGCCCACCAGCGTTTCTTTCTCCTCATAGTACACGTTGATCCACTCCAGCAAAGATGCATAGGCCTTGGACTCCTTGTCCTGGGGCATGTAGCCTTTGATGATTTTTCTTACGTGGAAGCCGTTGCTCAGCTGGAACGTCAGGATAGGGTCATAGATCTCCTTGTTGCGCACCTGCTCAATGTACTTACCCGGCGTCATGTTGTGCGAGTGCTCCTTGTAGCCCGGAATACGACCACCCAGGATGATGCCGCGCAGGTTCAGGTTCTCACAAAGCTCCTTGCGGGCATCATACAAACGACGGCCCAGACGCAGGTTTCGGTATTCTGGGTGCACAAACACGTCCACGCCGTAGAGGGTGTCGCCGTCTGGGTCATGGGTGTCAAACTTACCGCCGCCGGTAATCTGCTCATAGTTGTGCTTGTCACCGTAGGCAGAATATTGCACAATCAGGCCCAGGGCAGCGGCCACCACGCGGCCTTTGTCTTCAATGCACAGCTGCCCGTCTGGGAAGCGCTTCAACAAAGACGAGAATTCTTTCTGGGTCCAGGAACCGCCCAGGTTGGTGTAGACCAGCTCCATGATCTGCTTCACCTCTTTGTAGTCTGAAGTGGTGAGCGGCCTAAGTATTAGTTTATGTTCAGTGGTTTCACTCATAGTCAGGGAAAATATTTACGCAAAGGTACAAAAGCGCATTTGGCGTTTCAAGGGTAACGCAATTCGCGCCGTTTCTGTTTTTGGCCTCTTTTCTGGAAAACAGCCTAAAAACGGCAAAGGCCCTTTGCAAGAAGGGCCTTTGCCAGAGAGGAAACGTGTCTGGTTAAACTTTAATTTCGGGGATGTCGCCTTCCACAATCAGGGTGCCTTCGGTTGCCGCCTGAATCTGCTCAACAGTGACGCCCGGTGCTCTTTCCAGCAATCTGAAGCCCTCTGGGGTCACGTCAATTACGGCCAAATCTGTGACAATCTTCTTCACGCAACCCAAGCCGGTAATGGGCAGAGAACAGTTCTTCAGAAGCTTGGACTGTCCGTCTCTGGAGGTGTGCTGCATGGCCACGATGATGTTCTTGGCAGAGGCCACCAAATCCATGGCGCCGCCCATTCCTTTCACCATCTTGCCTGGAATCTTCCAGTTGGCAATGTCGCCGCGCTCAGAGACCTCCATGGCGCCCAGGATGGTCAGTTGCACGTGCTCGCCTCTGATCATGGCAAAGCTCTCCGCTGAACTGAAAAGTGATGAACCGTCCAGATACGTCACCGTCTGCTTGCCAGCGTTGATCAAATCTGGGTCTACCTCATCCTCCGTGGGGAAAGGGCCCATGCCCAGCAAGCCGTTCTCAGACTGCAAGACCACGTTCATTCCATCTGGAATATAATTGGCCACCAAGGTGGGTATACCTATGCCCAGGTTCACGTAGAAGCCGTCTTCTACTTCCTGCGCTATTCTTTTTGCAATTCCGTGTTTATCGAGACTCATGTTATTCGTCAATTTGAAAATGAGAAGATGTGGAGATTTGAAGATTAGGAAATTTGAAGATTTGAAAATTTCTTAATCATTGTTTCTGCTCATTTATTGGTTTTAGAACTGATGATAATTTTTGAGATTATTTTTTTGATGGAAACGAGTGATTTTTGGAGATGCGAAGGGTCTGGATAGGAAGGAGTCCTTTGGCAAAGCAAAAGCCAGTATTCTGTTTCCTCTACTTCTTTGGCGGCAATTTTAAATTTGTGAATGAAGTCTGCTTTGCTTTCGGCATTCTGGGCTTCCCGCACATTGGCACCAATAGACGTTCCACTTTTAAGTAATTGATTGGCTAAGACGTATTTTCGTTTTGCTTCTAATTCTTCGGCATACAAAATAACAGCTACCGCAAACTCTAAGGTTAATTCTAAAATTAAGTTTTGCGGCGCTTTCTGATCCATTGAAAAATCATTTACAATTACCTCATCTCCAAATTTTCAAATCTTCACATCTTCAAATCAGGAAGGCAAGCTACGCTTGCCGCACCGTCCTTTGTTCAATCCGTTTCTCGTAGTCTTTGCCCTGGAAGATGCGTTGCACGTAGATGCCGGGAGTGTGGATCATGTTGGGGTCTAGTTCGCCTACGGGCACAAGTTCCTCTACCTCAGCGATAGTGATTTTGCCGGCGGTGGCCATCATGGGGTTGAAGTTGCGGGCCGTGCCTTTGTAGATGAGGTTGCCGGCGGTGTCGCCTTTCCAGGCTTTGACTATGGCAAAATCAGCCTTCAGCCATTCTTCCATCAGGTACATCTTGCCGTTAAATCCGCGGCTTTCCTTTCCTTCGCCTACCTCGGTGCCGTAGCCGGCTGGGGTGAAGAATGCGGGAATGCCGGCTCCTCCTGCCCGAATGCGCTCAGCCAGGGTTCCCTGCGGAATCAAATCTACTTCCAGTTCACCCGACAACAGCTGACGTTCAAACTCGGCGTTCTCGCCCACGTAGCTGGAAATCATTTTCTTGACCTGGCGTTGCTGCAACAACAAGCCAATGCCAAAATCATCTACCCCGGCGTTGTTAGAGATGCAGGTCAGGTTTTTTACGCCTTTTTTGAGGAGCTCTTGAATGGAGTTTTCAGGGATGCCGCACAACCCGAAACCGCCAATCATCAGCGTGGCTCCGTCTGGAATGTCCTGGCACGCGGCCGCGGCGTCTTTTACTACTTTATTAATCATAAAGAACTATAGTATGAAGATGAGCAATCGTGTTTTTGAAAGTGAATCTGCCTTAAAGGCAAAAGCCGTTTTTGGGGCTTTTTCTGGAAAAGAAGCCAAAAACGGAGTTCGTAAGAATGCTTATGGCATGTCGCGGGAACCCATGGCGCCGCCAAAGAAAGACATCAAGGGGTAAATGATCACCGCTGCAATGACAAACCAAATTGGGTGCGGGAGCATGTAAAAGTTGGCAATGCCAGCAAGAAGCAGCAGGATTCCTACCACCAAGGCGTGCACCATTTTTTTGCTAGGGGCGAGGCGAGCCGCTACCATGCCGCCAAGGAAAGCGCCCAGGGCATAGGCTAGCAGGATTAATACAAGTGAACCCATAGGCGCATTAGACATATAGGCAGCCATGGCGGCCGGGTCTTGCGGATTTTGTAAAACGGGAAGCGGGTACACTTGCTGGGCCACCAGCTCTACTAGAAAGATGGTGGTGAAACCCGTAGCCAAACCCACCAGCACGGCAAGGATGCTTTTAAACATAGCAAAGAAGGTTAATGACAGTAAAACAGCAAAGAGGGCTGCTTGCTCTTCTATCCTTATCGTGTAAGCCCGAGGTGAAGTTACGGATTTGCCAGATTTATCCTAACAGGTGTAAGGCGGATTCCTGGTCTTGGTGCAGTTGTTGGGTCAAAGCGTCCAGGCTGTCAAACTTGAGCTCGGGCCGAATGTAGGAGATGAACAGGAGCGTGATGTCCTGGCCGTACAGGTCTGCCTCGAAGTCAAAAATATGCACTTCAATGGTCTGCTTGCCGCTGTCATCTACGGTGGGGTTCACGCCAATGTTGAGCATGCCCTTGAACTGGCCGTGCGGCGTGTTCACCAGCACGGCATATACGCCCTGCGCGGGAATGAGCTTGAGCGCATCTGCCACGTCCAGGTTGGCGGTGGGATAGCCAATGGTACGACCCAGTTGTTTGCCCTTGACCACGGTGCCGGTGACGGTGTAAGGGCGGTTGAGGTATTTGCGCGCGGTGGCTACATCGCCTTTTTCTAAGGCCGTTCTAATCTTGCTGGAGCTTACGCCTACCTCGTCAATGTCCTGGCGCGGAATCTCCTCTACGGTAAAGCCATAGCGCGAAGCATTTTGCTGGAGGTAGTCAAAATTGCCTTCGCGGTTCTTGCCGAAGCGGTGGTCATAGCCAATCACCAGCTTTTTGGTATGCAGCGTGTTGAGCAGGATCTGCTGGATGTATTCTTCAGAAGATAGCTGGGCAAACTCTCTGGTAAAGGGCAAAATCAAGAGGTAATCCACGCCGTGGTTTTCCAGGGCTTCAATGCGCTCTTCAATTGTAGAAAGCAGGCGTAAGGAATTGTCGTTCGGGTTGAGCACCGTGCGCGGATGGGGCCAGTAGGTGAGCACTACGCTCTGGCCCATGCTTTGGCGGGCGGCCTCTGTCAGGCGCGACAAGATTTTCTGATGGCCCACATGTACCCCGTCAAAGGTACCAGAGGTGACCACTGCCTGCGGCAATTCCGGAAAATCGTTCAGATCCCTAATGACAATCATGCCGGCCCCAGTTGTTTCTCGCGCAGTTCCTGTAATTGGTCTAAAGACATGGCATCCTCCAAGCGGTAGTCTCCAATTCTTGTACGCACCAGCTTAGATAAATATGCACCGCAGCCTAGCTTCACGCCAAAATCGCGGGCCAGGCTCCTGATGTACGTGCCCTTGGAACATACCACTCTAAAAGAGACTTGGTTGCCCTCTATGGCCGTTAAGTCAAAAGCTTTGATGGTGATGCACTTGGATTTGATCTCGGCCTCGCCGCCGCGTCTGGCTATGTTATAGGCACGCTCACCGTTCACCTTCACCGCCGAATAAATTGGAGGCGTCTGGTCAATCTCACCTAAGAAGGAAGCAGCCGCTTCGCGGAGCATTTCTTCGGTGAGGTGGTCCGTAGGAGAGGTGCTGTCTATTTCGGTTTCCAGGTCAAAAGAAGGGGTGGTATGGCCTAGGACAAATGTGCCAGTATATTCTTTTTCCTGCGCCTGAATTTCTTCAATCCGTTTGGTGAATTTACCGGTGCACATAATGAGCAAACCCGTCGCCAAAGGGTCCAAAGTGCCGGCGTGGCCAATCTTTTTGATCTTCAACGCGAACTTGGTTTTCTTGACCAAATCAAAAGACGTCCAGGTAAGAGGTTTGTCTAGCAGCAGAATGGCTCCCGCTTCAAAATCATAGGGTGCTTCGTGCATTATACCAACTGTATGTCAATGCCCAAGGCCAGGAGCAACAAAATGATTAAGCCCACTAAAATGCGGTAATAGCCAAACAGCTTAAAGCCGTACTTGGTCAAAAAGCCCACAAAAAACCTGATGGCCGCCATGGCCACCACAAAAGCCACCACATTGCCCACCAGCAAGACTTGCCACTCTTCTGGTTTGATGCCGGCCAGACCTGCCTGAAACTTAGGAAGGTTAAATGAGATGATGTCAGAAATCTCCAGGTGCAGCAAATCCGTCAAAACAGAATATGTAGCAGCGGCCAGCATGGTAGGGACGGCCATGAAGAAGGAGAACTCAGCCGCAGTTTTGCGGGTCATGTTTTGCGTCAAACCGCCAATAATACTGGCCGCTGATCTGGAAACCCCTGGTATCATGGCAATGCACTGGAAGAAGCCAATGACAAAAGCATTCTTGTAGCTAGGCGTGGTCACCGGATTCTCAACATCCTTGAACCACTTGTCCACGAACACCAGGATAACGCCGCCTAAAACCAGGCTAATGGCCACTACTTCTACGCGTTCCAGCATGGCATCCACCACGTCTTTCAAGGCGAAACCTATCAACAGCGCGGGCACCACGGCCACAAACAGCTTTTGGTAGAAGTCAAGCGAGTTGATCCAGCGTTTCCAGTAAAGAACCACTACAGACAGGATGGCCCCAAACTGAATAGTCACCGTGAACATCTTGGTGAATTCAAAGGCACTGATGCCCATCAGGCTGGAGGCAATGACCATGTGGCCCGTAGACGACACCGGTAAAAACTCCGTGAGACCTTCAATGATGGCCAGTATGATTGCTTGCCAGAAGTCCATTTAAACGTCTTTGCGGGGTTTGGCCAGAATTGCGTAAAACTGGAACAGGAAACCTGCCACTAAGATGATAGGACCTACCGTCAAGCCCAAAGTGCCATAGCCATACGGCTCAGTGTCCATAGCCATCAAGATAAAGCCAATGGCCATAATCACCAGTCCAATGATCATGAGCATGAAATTGCGGCGCCCAAACGCCGAAAACGGTGCATTGTTGTTATTGTTTTCCATCTCGGAAGTATGTTTTAATAAAGATCGTCTAGGGAAGAGCGCAGGTATTTGCGTACCGCACGGTAAGAACTAAAAAAGCCGATTACACTGCCCAGTACCAGCAAAGTAGCCATGAGAATGAGAATTTGCTCATCGTTTCTAAGCAAATAAAGTTCTGCTATCTGGCTATAGGCGTACTGCAGCAAGCCCAGTAAAAGGGCAGAGGCAATGAGGCCGCTAATCAAGCCTTGAATGGTAGCCCGGTTCAAATAAGGGCGTTGGATGAAGAACGAGGTAGCACCCACCAACTGCATACTCCTGATTAAAAAACGCTGTGAGAAAAGCGCCAGCTTGATGGTGTTGTTAATCAAAATCATAACCACCAGCACCAGAATGGCGGCAAAAGAAAGCAGGATGATGCTCACTTTTTGCAGATTCTCATTAATGGAGTTGATCAGGCTCTCCACATAACCCACCTCATACACCCCCACAGTGTTCTGCAGATCGGTTTGAATTTTCTTGAGTTGGGCCGAAGTGGCAAATTCTGGGTTGATGCGCAGGATAAAGGCGTCGCGCAAAGGGTTTTCACCTAGAAAGGTCAGGAAGTCCTCACCGCTTTCGTCAATGAATTCCCGCGCTCCCTCTTCTTTTGACATATAAGTCACTTGCGGCTTGCCATTGTCCAGGGCTATGAATTCTTTGCGGCTGAGGGTGTTTTTAAGCTTTTCAATCTCCAGGGGCGTAAGGTCGCGCTCCAGATACACCTGCACCTCCATGTTCTCCTTCACCAGGTTGAAGATCTCCTTGGCATGAATGAGCAGCACGCCAAACAGGCCAATCACAAACAGCGCCAGCGTAATGCTGAAGATGACCATGGTGTGCGGGTAAGCGCCCAGTTTTTTCTTTTTGGTATGTTGAAGGTGTTTTGCAGCCATAAGGGAGTATCCCGACAAAAATAGCAATTATTTCAAACTTAGCCGGAGCACCAGTCGTTTTTGGCCTCTTTTGGCGAAAATAGGCCAAAAACGACTACTGTTTCACCGGAGGAGGTACCACGGGCCGGGGCGTAATATCATCATCTGTGATAACCGGCGTCTCACGCTCTTGGGCGCGCTGGGCCCGCCGGCTCAGGCGTTTACGCCGGAACAACTCCCCGAAGCGGTCAAAGTTGGCCTGGTGCAGCACACTGATGGTCTGGCGGCTGGTAGTAGAAACAGCCTCAAAATCACGGGGGGTTGTTTCATAAGTGGCCCGCAGGCGCAACTGCCCGTTCTTGCTCAGGTAATATTCCAGGGCCCAGTCGCCGGCGGCCGTGCTGCGGTTGCCCCCGGGACGGTTGGCGTTGTTGTTGTTGAAATTTCCTTCGCGGGTGATTTTGAGACGGCCCTCAAGCAGGGTATAGCTCAGGCGCAACTGCACGTCATCTAAAACCTGGTTCTGTGAGCCGCTTACCCCAATGTCCACTTCCAGGTTGGTATCTATCTGAGACAGCCAGTAGCTCAATTGGTTAGAGAACAATTCCCCCACAGAAGAACCTATGTCTGCCGTACCAATCTGAAACTCGTCCTTGGCCGATAAGCGCTTGAAGGCCAGCAAGGAGAACACCTGCCGGTTGAGTTCCTGCTCATCGTTTCTAATGTCACTCAGGTAGCCAGAAAGCAAGGTTTCCAAGGTGCCGGGGAGGTCGTTGAACTCCAGGTTCAGGCGAACCTGCGGCGTGGTGAGCGGGCCGTCCAGGTCCATGACGGCAGTAACCGGGTAGCGTACCGTCTGCTGCGCTTCCTGGCCCAAAATGGGTTGCAGAGACACGCGCTGGGTGTAGGTGGCGGTAATGTCCAGAATCCCTTCCAGCGGGTCGCCGTTCCAGGTGACGGTGCCGCCCGGGCGCACGTTAAATTCTTTGTTCACCAGGCCCAGCATGGTAAAATTGTAGCGGCCCTGTACAATCTCATACGACCCAAACATGGCAAACTCGCCGCGCGTGTCTATGGTCATTTTGATGTTACCCCGGCCGCGTCCCCTAATGATGTCACCGGTGCGCTCGTCAAAGATGAGTTCCAGGTAGGCGTTCTCATTGATGTCAAAGTCAAAATTGAGCCTGATGCCGGACAAGTCTACTTTTTTTGGTTCTATGGGCGTAGCCGTGCCGGTGCTGTCCGTCACGTTGTGGTTCACGAATGTGATGAAGTTCTGACGCTGCAGAGCCGCCTGGTTGTCCAGGGGGATGGAGATATTGGTGTTGTCTTCACTTCTAGCGGTGATGTCTACGGTGAGGTTGCTGGGTGCCCCAAAAGCCGTGGCCGTGCCCGTAGCGAAGGCAGTGCCATAATACATGGGGTTGTCATTCTTGGTGGTGTTCAAAACCATGAATTGCGTAAAGCGCGCCTTCAAATCCAGGACCATGTTCTGGAAGCCGTCATGGAAAATACCACCATTCAAGATGGCCGTGTTGTTGTAAATGTCACGTAGGCGGATGTTCCGGAAGGAGATGTCGTTCTCACTAAAGTACACGCGGTCTGCGAAGGTGTAGCGGGTTTTGAGGTAGTTGAACACAAATGAACCCTCAGACACCAGCACAGATCCTTTCAGAATAGGGCCGCTTAGCTTACCAGAGATCCTCACGCGCCCGTCCATGGTGCCTCCCAAGTCAGACATGATGGTTTTCAGGAGGGGTTCTACCAACTTCAACTGGGCATCATCCATCACGGCCAGCAAATCCAGTTCATTGGTAGGCGCGCTGGGGGTGTAGGTTCCCGTCAGGTTCAATACTTTTTGGGCGCCCCGGCTAATGCCCAGATTCACATCCAGGTATTTTTTGGTATTGTCCCAGGCAGAAACTCCGGCAATGTTCCCTATGTAGATGTCATCCATCATAAAGGAATCTACCTGCATGGTTGTGGAAAGACCGGGTTGGTTGTAGACATCGCGCAAGAGCAGCTCGCCGGTTAAGCGGCCGTCCAACTTGGTAGGCAGCAGCGGGTTCAGGTTCTCCAGCCTGAAATTGGTGATCTGCACATTTAACTGGTCCTGCGGGTTGCGCGAAATCATGCCGAACAGGTTCACGCTCTGCGGACCGTAGGACACCGTTACGTTGTCAAACCGAATGCCATTGCGGTTAAAGATAATAGTGTTGTTGGGCGAGATGTTCCATTGCTTGTCCAAAAGGTTGATGTTAGACCTATTAAAGACCACCTTCACGTCATTTCTTTCAAAGGACACGTCCCCGCTAATGTTTGCGCGGTTGGTGGTACCGGTCTGGGCAATGTTGCTGGAGAAATTAATGCGGCGCTCGTTCCAAACGGCCTCTACATACAAGTTATTGGTGTTTCCAGCCCCCTGCAGCAACTGCCGCTCAGAGGTGACCACGGCGTTGGCCAGCACGTCTGGACTGTTCCAGAGTTTGGACGAGGTGAATTCAATGTTGTTCTGGTAAAAGGCATTTTCACCCACCAGCACAGTGTCCACGTCGCCTACTAAGGATAAGATGGCTGTGGGACCGTTCCGAAAGGTGCCTTCCAGGTTGGAGAAGTCTGAGATGGAAATATCTGGCGCAAAGGCGTGCAGCACCGGGTTGAAATGCCTTAACCGTACATCCAGGTCCACCTCATACTGGGCAGGCGGGACGGATTTCTTCTGGCGGTAGTAATTGGCCAGGGCCACCGGATCATTCCTGAAGTTGAGCTCATATTCGCGGTACAAGGTCTTGAGGTCATTGAACAGCGTGGTGTACTGGAAATTACCGCCGGCCGTAAGCGCCAACACCTCTGACCCAATGTGCAACTCCCGTATGCCGTCATGGAAATGGGACACAATGGACACAGAATCTACTTTTACCTCCTTGCCATCATAGCGCAGCACAGAGTTCTTGAAAACGGCGGTCCCATGAATGGCATCCAGCTTAAGGCCGTTGAAATTCACGTCAGCGTCTGTGGTCAAAACCACGTTTTGGTTGGTGAAGCCCAGCGCCCTGAGGTCAATCTTAGTGATATGGCTGTCCAGGTCAAAAATCTGCTGGTTGTTCTGCAGATTGATGGTGCCCGTGGCTGCCACCGCCAGATTGGGGTCTTTGATGGTGAAATCTCCCTTAAACAACTGCTTGCTCAAGGCACCGTCCACTACAATGTTCCGGTAGTTGTAGTTGTTGAGGTTGATGGCGTTGATGGTGGCGTCCAGGTTCAGGTGAGCCGTTTCCAGCGTGAAGCCGCTGCCTTGCACACGGCCGTTCATGGCTACGGTCTTGATTACGCTTCGGTCCCCGATGAGGCCGCCCACGTCAAAGCCCCCCGTTTGTAGGTACCCGCGGTACGAGGCATGCTCTGCGTCGTCCTTGTTAAACTTTAAGTTGATGTCTGTGACAAACTTACCCAGCGCGGTATTGAAGTTACCGTTAGCTACAAAGTCATTGTAGAAACCCGTGAACTCACCCGCCAGTTTAATGGTACCGGCGCGGGCGGCAATGTCATAGGGCTTTTTAGGAATGTACTTGCGCAGATCACGGGCGTTGATGGAGCTGGGCCCCAAATGCAGATCCACGAAGGCGTTTTTAAAGTCGGGTAAACCGTCTGCGCTGATGTCTCCCGTAATATGGGTGTTCTGCCCGTACCGGATGTCCACGTTCTTGGCCTGAAACTGGTTCACATAGCCCTTCACCTGCCCAGAGAGCAGCACCTTTTCATTCCAGTCTTTGAGCACCGGGGCAAATAGGCCAATGTCATCTGTGGTGACGTAGGTGCTGTCAAAATTGGCCGTCACCTTCACGCTGTCGTTGAAGTCCACGAAATTCCCGAACCGCTGGTAGTCAAAGCGCACGTACTTGGCCAGGTGGCTGCCGTTCACGCGCAGGTTGAGCTTGTCCCATTCCCAGAAAGTGGGCGCATACGTCATGCGGGTGTCCAGGTCTTTGAGGTAGGTGCCCGAGCGCCGGTCCTTGGTGGTGAGGCTGGTGACCAGGGCATGAATGGTGTCTCCAACAATCTGAATGCCCGAAAAGGACCCGTTGATGTTCTCCAGGTCCATGTGCTTGTAATCCAGACCGTAGTCTGTGCGTGGCAGGTTGTAATTATGGTAGGTGAACAGACCGTTTTTAAGCACGATCTGGTCTATCTTGAAATCAAACGGCGCGCTCTGCTTGGCCGTGTCTTTGGTGATGAGGTTGCTCAAGGATTTGATGAACGAACTCATGTTCAAAGAGTCTGAGCCCTTGTACTGAATGAGGTTGGCCTCTGGATTGGTGAGCGTGAGCGAAGAGATGTACAGGCGGTTGGGATGTGCGTTTTTAAAGAGAACCAACTTTTTGCTGCCCGGCCACAGCTGAACCTCGCGCCTTTGCGGGTTCAGGATGCTGAACATGCTAATGTCGGCGTCCAGGGTGCCTACGTAGAAGAGCGTCTTTTTCTGGCGGTCCAGCACGCGTACGTCATGCAGAATCACGCTGTCGAAGAACTCAATGTCCACGCTGCCTACCGTCACCTGGTGGTGAATGGTCTCTGACAGGATGGAGGCTGCCTTCTGGGCCACTTTGGTTTGGACGCTCGGAAAACGCAGGGCCAGCATGAGCCCGCCCACCAATACCAACACCAAGATAAACAGGCCCAGAATTATTTTAAGAAGGGCTTTTGCTATAACTTGCGGGTAATTTTTATTCTTCTGCGTCTCTTGGTCTTGCGTTTCCAACGAAATATGAACCCTACGATATTAGCGATTGAATCGTCTTGTGATGAAACCTCGGCTTCTGTAATTAGGAACGGCCAGGTGCTCTCTAACATTGTGGCCACTCAGGCAATCCATGAGCAATACGGCGGGGTGGTTCCAGAGTTGGCCTCCAGGGCGCATCAACAGAACATCATCCCGGTGGTGGCCCAGGCGCTGCAAACAGCAAATATAGAAAAATCTGCATTGGATGCGGTGGCCTTTACCCGTGGCCCCGGATTATTGGGCGCCCTGCTGGTGGGCTGCTCCTTCGCCAAGTCCTTCGCGCTGGGCTTGAACCTGCCTTTGATTGAGGTAAACCACATGCAGGCGCACATTCTGGCCCATTTCATTGATGATCCTAAGCCCAATTTTCCGTTCCTGTGCCTGACCGTGAGCGGCGGCCACACCCAGATTGTGCTGGTACGCAGCCACCTGGACATGGAAGTGCTGGGCCAAACCACCGATGACGCTGTGGGCGAAGCCTTTGACAAATCTGCTAAGCTGCTGGGCTTGCCGTACCCCGGCGGTCCCTTGCTGGACAAGATGGCGACCACCGGCAACCCAGATAAGTTTACGTTTCCTATTGTGAACATGGACGGCTATGACTACTCCTTTAGCGGCATCAAAACGTCCATCCTCAACTTTGTCAAGAAAAACGCGGCGGCAGAACCAGACTTTGTGCAGAACAACCTGGCAGACATCTGCGCCAGCATTCAAAAAGCGCTCATCCAAACGCTCATGAAAAAGTTGGTTCTGGCAGCCAAGGAGCAGGGCGTGAAGGAGATTGCCATTGCGGGCGGCGTTTCGGCCAACACGGGCCTGCGCCAGACCTTGCAGGACTATGCCCAGCGGTACCATTGGAACGTGTACCTGCCTGCCTTTGAGTACTGCACAGACAATGCCGCCATGATTGCCATGGCCGCTCATTACCAGTATCTGGCCGGAGATTTCACCACGCAGTATGCCAGCCCAGACCCACGGTTGAAGTTCAGTAAGTTTTAAACCAGGCGTTTCGTTTTTGGCCAGTTTTCTGGGAAAGAGCACAAAAACGGCGAGTCCTTCGTTCACGGGGAGCAGCTGGAGTTGTATAGGAAAAAAATTCTTCCTTAACTTACCCCTTGGGTAGACGTTTATTCTTTCTAGATATTTCTACCAACCTACCACCTAAGCCAGTGGGAATGCGAAACGCCTTACTTCTCATTTTAACTTTCATGACCCTTCTTCAAGCACAATGTCAAACAAACCATGTGAAGCTTGGTAAGACCCTTTTTGACGCGCACAGCGCCTACCGGGAGCCTACCATTACCCACCGAAGGTTTAAGCACAAAGACATTGTCCCGCTGTTAGAAGAACTCAAGCAGCATCCTGCGTTTCAGGTGCAGGTGGTGGGAAAGTCTGTGGAGCAGCGCGATATCTACTTGGTCAAGGCGGGCACCGGGCCCACCAAGGTCATGCTCTGGTCCCAGATGCACGGCGATGAGCCCACCGCCACCATGGCCCTGCTGGACATCTTCAATTTCCTGCAAGCCTCCGGCGATGAGTTTGATGCCGTCAGGAAAGAGATTCTGGAGCAGAACACGCTCTACTTCATTCCCATGCTCAACCCAGACGGAACAGACGTCTACAAACGGAGAAACGCCCTCAACATAGACCTCAACCGGGATGCCATTCGGCTGCAAAGCCCCGAGGCCCGCTTGCTCAAGGCCCTACGCGACAGCCTCAAGCCAGAGTTTGGTTTCAATCTGCATGACCAAAGCCGCTTCTACACGGTGGGCACCACCCCAAAACCGGCCACCATTTCCTTTCTGGCGCCGGCCTTTGATTACAAGCAAACCATCAACTCGGTGCGGGAGCGGGCCATGCGCACCATTGTAGGCTTGAATGAAGTAGTACAGCAGTTCATTCCTGGTCAGGTGGCCAAATATTCAGATGAGCACGAGCCCCGCGCCTTCGGCGACAACATACAGAAATGGGGAACCAGCCTGATCCTGATTGAATCTGGCGGGATGCAGGGCGACCCAGAAAAACAGTACATCCGGCAGATCAACTTCGCCACCATTTTGGCCGCGCTGCAAATCATCGGCAGTAAGTCGTACACCAGGTTTGAACGCGCCGAGTACTATAAGATACCAGAGAACCAGCGAAACTTGTTTGACCTGGTCCTGCGCGACGTGCGTTACAAAGAAAACGGCAAGAACTGCGTAATAGACGTGGGCATCTTGCAGGAAGAAATAGACGCGCCCATTCCACAGCAATTCTACTATAAGAGCAGCGTAGAGGAGATTGGCGACATGAGCGTGTTTTATGGCTACCAGGAACTGGACGGCAAAGGCCTGACCCTGGTGCCGGGCAAGGTGCTGGAGACACCCCTGAATGACCTTTCTGAGCTGACGCATGAACGTCTGCTGCAACTGTTATCTGAGGGCTATACTACCGTGCGCATGCAAACGCTGCCGTATAACATCAACCCAGTGGAGCAACTGCCCTTGAACTTGGTGCACGTAAGCGGCCGGGTGTCACACGCGCTGGGCCTGGACCGCATGGCCAACTTTGTCTTAAGGCAGGAAGACGGCACGGTGCGCTACGCCATTGTCAACGGCTTTGTCTATGACCTGCAGGGCGAACGGCCCCGGCTCTTCCACGGCGTTGTACTGTAACCTCGTTTTTGGCCTGTTTTTCAGAATATAGCCTAAAAACGAACACGGCAAAGGTTTCTTTGCTTCTGGTTTGGACTGGTAAAAAAGGGAATAAATTAAAAGCCCAGAAACTCTAATGCTTGAAAACCGCCAGCCTCTCCTGGAGGTGTAGCGGTTTTTTTGTGCCGGCTTTGTATCTTACCGCTTCATTCCAACCTAGACAAACCCTTTTTCCATGGTTTTAAATTATTTGTGGGCGGCGTTCTTCATCATCGCCTTCTGCATTGCGCTGTTCAAGCTCATCGTTTTTCAAGACGTGGAGATATTTCAGAAGCTGGTGACCAGCATGTTTGATAATGCTAAAACTGGTTTTGAAATATCCCTTGGCCTGACGGCAGTCATGACTCTTTTTTTGGGTTTGATGAAGGTTGGCGAGCGGGGAGGCATCATTGCCATCTTCGCGAAGTTGGTGGGACCTTTCTTTAACCGGCTGTTCCCCGAGATTCCTAAAAACCACCCGGTGTTCGGCTCCATTCTCATGAACTTCTCTGCCAACATGCTGGGCCTGGACAACGCGGCCACGCCACTGGGGCTAAAAGCCATGAAAGAGATGCAGGAACTGAACCCGGAAAAAGAGACGGCCTCCAATGCGCAGATCATGTTTCTGGTGCTCAACGCCTCTGGCCTCACCATTATACCCATCAGTATCATGGTGTTCAGGGCGCAGATGGGCGCGGCAGACCCCTCAGACATCTTTATCCCCATATTGCTGGCTACCTTTTTCTCCACCATCACGGGTCTGGTGGTAGTGGCCCTGTACCAGCGCATCAACTTGTTTGACAAGGTGATTCTGGGGTATCTGGGTACTATGGTTCTGCTGGTTGGTGGGCTTATCTATTATTTTTCAACCATTTCTCAGGAGCGAATAGGGGTTATCTCGTCGGTAGCCAGCAATGTGATTTTGTTTAGCATCTTTGTATCCTTTGTCGCCTTGGCGCTCATCCGGAAGGTAAACGTGTATGATGCCTTTATTGAAGGCGCCAAGGAAGGGTTCTCAGTAGCTATTTCCATCATTCCATTCCTGATTGCCATCTTGGTGGCGGTGGGCGTGTTCCGGGCTTCGGGGGCGCTGGATTACCTGGTAAACGGCATTGGCTTTCTGTTTTCGCTCACGGGCATGAACACAGACTTTGTACCGGCCTTGCCGGTGGCCTTCATGAAGCCTCTCAGCGGAAGCGGTGCGCGCGGCCTCATGGTGGAAGCCATGCAAACCTACGGCGCTGACTCCTTCGTGGCCCGGGTGGCTTCTACCATTCAAGGGTCCACAGAGACCACGTTCTACATTCTGGCCGTGTACTTCGGGTCAGTGGGCATCAAGAAAACCAGGTACGCACTGGTCTGCGGCCTGCTCGCCGACTTGGCCGGCGTGATTGCCGCCATCGCGCTAGCCTACTTGTTCTTTAAATAAAACGCCGTTTTTAGGCTGTTTCCTGAGAAATAGCCCAAAAACGAATAGAGTAAATTCTCTAGTTTCAACCAAAAAGCGGCTCTCATAGTGGAGCCGCTTTTTGGTTGAAAGAATATTCTGTCTTGTCTTCTGTTACATGAAACTCAAGATGGGGCCTTATTGCCAACGCCAGCACGTTTAAGTTTTGCGCCGATGTTTCTTTCGGGTGAAAACTGTACCTTTCTTTACTACAGCACTTGCCGTTTTTGGCTTATTTTCGCGGAAACAGGCTAAAAACGAGACCATGTCCACCCAACTGCAAAACCCTACGCCAGACCAATACTTAACCAATCCCGCGCTGCCGGTGATCAGAAAAGACTGGCAGGGGAACCCTATGTACAAAGGTCGGTTTTTGAACGAGTTCAGGCCGGGCGATCATTCGCTTAAGAAAGTACTCAAGTGGATGCTGCAGGCCAACCCCCAGAAGCAGGCGAAAAAGCAGGACCACTGGACGCCAGCCCTCCATGACCCCAAGCCCTTCCTGCAAGGCCACCAGGACGGAATGTTCTGGCTGGGGCACGCTACGTTTTTTATTAGAATGGAAGGCGTGACGTTCCTCACAGATCCCGTCTTCTTTGGAGGGCCCATGATGAAGCGCAAAACCGCCCTGCCGCTGGAAATAAAAGACCTGCCCAAGATAGATTATGTCTTGCTCTCCCACGGCCACTATGACCACTGCGACAAGAAAAGTCTGAAGCTCTTACAACAGCACAACGCCTTTGAACTGCTCTGCCCGCTCAGGTTAAGCAGCGTGGTGCAGAAGTGGCTCCCCGATACCAAAATACAAGAGGCCGGCTGGTACCAACAGTTTGATCTACCCATTGCCACAAAGTTGTTCATGCTACCGGCCTTCCACTGGCACAAGCGCGGGCTGCTGGATGAAGACACCTGCCTCTGGGGAAGCTTCCTGCTGCAGGGGCCTTCGCAGACGGTGTATTTTGGGGCCGATTCTGGGTATGAGCGTCATTTTAAAGAGATACAAAAGCTGTTTCCGGAGATGGATGTCTGCCTGCTGGGCGTGGGCGCGTACAGTCCCAATTTCATGATGCGCGACAGCCATACCAACCCAGAAGAGGCGGTGCAGGCGTTCCATGACCTGGGCGGCAAACGTATGGTGCCCATGCATTATGGTACGTTTGACCTTTCAGACGAGCCCGCCAGTGAACCCGCCACTCAACTCAAAGCCATGGAACAGTCTGGCGCTGTGCACGGTCAACTATGCCTTCTGGGCCTGGGAGAACCACTGCTGTTTTAGAACCTCGTGCTAACCTCGTTTTTGGCTTATTTTCCAGAAAACAGGCTAAAAACGAGTGGGAAAGTTTCTCGGGAAAGAAATCATTTAAGTGAAATCATCAGCCTACTTCTAGCATTTGCCCATTGACCTAAAAATGGTTTTACCGTATGCTAAAGATACGTTTCACTTAAATGGATACCGTTATGGCAAATGAACTGAATAAGAACCGCGATGACCGTCAGGATAAAACGGGCAATACTGGTGCAGAAAATAAAAAGACCGATTTTAAAAATAGAGCAGTGCCACCAGACGCCTCCTCAGATGAGCGGCGTACCAAAGACATGCCGGGCATGCCCAACCAGGATAGCGGCAGCCGAGGCGCTAAAAGCGTAGAAGACGGCGGGCAGTCTACGGGTAACTCTGCCGGTGGCCATTAATATTTCTTCCTTCCAATAAAAAACGCCCCAATTGCTATCTGGCAGGTGGGGCGTTTTTTATTGGTCATAGGTGCAGATAAACTTGCTTAAATCTGGGGAGTGCCGGCGGTTACGCTTTAACTCATAGTCATATACCACCCGACCCAGGTCTCTCAAAAATGGAAACCCAATGCTGTCATACTCATATTTGCCGTCATTGTAAATACCGTCTTCATTGGTGTGCACGACCGCGCTCAGCAGAAACTCCACCTTGTTCTCAAAGTCCACTATGTAGGCATTGTCAATCAGAAACCCGTAGGACTGGCCAATCTTGTTGAAAATCCTGATGTGGCCCGGAATGCGCTCCTGCCGGGTGGGCCCGCCGTAGAGCAGGTATTTCACAAAAGCGTCTGGGTACTCGGTTTCTGGATATTCAGGATAAGTGGTCTCACGGGGCAGCTGGGACATATACTGGTAGAGAAACCGGTAATCTTCTGGCGTTAAGTTGAATCTGTTCTGAGCCGGCACGGACTCGGGGAACAGAAGGGCCCGCAGCATCAGGTGCTGGTCTTCCAGCGCGAAGGTATTGGAATAGGCAAAGTCGCGGGGTTTCATCTCCAGCACATCGTCATTGGTATAGTTGCCAATGCCTTTGAGAAGGGGCGTGGGGTTCTGGTAGCTCTTGCTGCTCTTCACCAACGGTTGCTGGTGCACCAACTTATCCTTCTGGTAAAACCTGACGGGATTGGTGTATTGGTCCAATTCAAAGGGCAGAAAGGTAGAAAGCCGCACCGGCAGCCTGATGCTATTGTACCCTTTGGCTTTTAATCCTTCGTTCAAAGGCTCCTGGCCCACAAACTCATACAGGCGGTTGTAGGCGTCATTGTCACTGGTCACCAGAATCTTCTTAATATAATGAGCAATGGACGGAAAGCCGCTGGCCGAGGTGGAGTCTTTGCTCACCGCCGTCTGGCCTTGGTGGGCACTGTCTGTGAGCATGACCGCCTCTTTGGTAAGGCCCTGCGCGGCCAGGCAGTTCACCTTCTCCAGCGCCATGAGCGCACCGGGCAATTTGACGGTGCTGGCCGGGTTAAAATATTGATTAGGGTTTACCTGGTAGTGGTAGGTTTTAAAAGATGGTTGGTTGTGTTTGTCGCGGTTGATTTGGGTGTACAGAATCTGGATTTCATACTTTTCTGGATGCTCCAGCAACTGCCTGAATTTTTCTGGATGCTTTTTCAGGAGCCGCTCTAACAATTTGTCCGTTTTGGTTTGGGCAGAGGTAGCATTGGTGAGCATAAGCAGGGAGAGGAATAGGAGCAGGGGAGATTTCATGGATGTTTGCTGATGGGTAGAGCCAGAGACAGGTCCTATTTAAGAAGGATTCGGCGTTTTTCAAACTGATTGGATTTTATAAGACAGGGCAGGCAAGGACATCAATCTTTCAATTTTGGTGATGGATGCTACATTTCTTTGGCGCTCGTTTTTCGCTTGTTTTCCAGGAAATAGGCCAAAAACGACCTGCAATGGAGGAAGGCAGATTTCAACTTCGGAGCAATCTGGCCCACCAGAAGAGAGGTAAGCACCTATTATTTCGTCGATTTTCCCCCAAGCTAGTTTCCAGAAACTACCGTATCTTCAGGGGCAGAAGTCAAGTTTCATTCGTCCTTATCTCCATGCAACACTTATTTGAGCCCGGGGCTACCCAAGAATACCGTAAAACCGTCACAGCGGCAGAATTTGCGCGTTTTGAGGCAGGGTTGGTGCACCCGGTCTGCTCCACGTTTGCGCTGGGCCAGGCCATGGAGTGGGCCAGCCGGCTGTTTGTGCTGAAAATGCGCGACCCAGACGAAGAAGGCATTGGCACCATGCTGCACATTGATCACCAAGGGCCCGCTTTTGAAGGAGAAGAACTGGTGGTGGTGGCCACGTACAAAAGCCTGACCGGCAACGCACTGCTCTGTGATATTTCCGTACACGCAGGAGAACGGTTGGTGGCCACGGGTCAAACCGGCCAGAAGATTTTGAAAAAAGAGAAGATACACCGACTTTTGACGAACAAACCCCAGTAGATGGCCAAAGGAAAAGAGAAAGACAGACTGCAGAAAACGGTGAACATTGTGAACCGCCGGGCTAGCTATGAGTATTCCTTCATAGTCAAGTACACCGCCGGCATTATGCTCAAGGGCACCGAGATCAAATCCATACGCGAAGGCAACGTGAACCTCACAGACGGGTACTGCACCTTCCACGGTCTGGAATTGGTCCTGCACCAGGTCACCATCGCCAAATACACTGAGGGCACCCACTACAACCATGAGCCTACCCGGGACCGCAAACTGCTCCTGAACAAACGCGAGCTAAAGCAGCTCAAAGAAAAGGCCCAGGAGCAAGGCGTGACCATCATACCGTTGCGCTTGTTTATAAGTGAGCGTGGATTTGCCAAAGTAGAGATAGCGCTGGCCAAAGGCAAGAAACTCTATGACAAACGCGATGACATCAAAGAACGTGACATCAAACGCGAAATGGCCCGCGAACGCTTTTAGCGCCAGAGGCGCCAATTAAAAATTAAGAATTATAAAAGTATCTAATAGTTCTAACTCTTACCGGGCACAGCCCATTTCTAATTTCTAATTTTGAATTTCTAATTAACGTAAGTGAACGTCGGGATTTGTAAGCTGAGTTTGGTGCCGGTGCGCAGGGAGCCGTCAGATAGGAGTGAGCAGGTGACGCAGTTGGTCTTCGGGGAGTGCTATGAAGTGCAGCAAACCCAGGAGAAATGGCTGCAGGTGCGCATTGCTTCTGATGATTATCTGGGTTGGATAGATGCCAAGCAGCATTTTCCCGTGTCTGACGCGTATTTTCAGGAATGGAGCGCGGTGGAGCATCCCAGGTCCATGGACATTGTGCAGACCGTGAGCGGCGGCAACCAGGTTATTCCCATTGGCCTGGGCAGTCGGCTTCCTTTTTTTGACGGAATCAACCTGAGAATAGGCGAGGAGAAGATGGTCTACAACGGCCGTGCCACCAACCCGGCGCTGCCCTACCGCGAGAACTTCCTGCAGAAAATGGCGCTGCTGTTCATGAAAGCGCCCTACGTGTGGGGAGGGAAGTCGGTGTTCGGGATTGATTGTTCTGGGTTTGTGCAGCAGGTGTACGGGTTGTGCGGCCATTCTTTATTACGAGACGCCAGCCAGCAGGTGGTTCACGGCCAGGAGGTGCATTTTGTAAGCCAGACCCGCCCCGGCGACGTGGCCTTTTTTGACAACGACGAAGGCCGCATCATCCACGTGGGCATTGTGTTGGAAGACCAGCAGATCATTCATGCCTCAGGTGAGGTGCGCGTTGACCAGCTAGACCACCACGGCATCTACAACCGGGAGCTGAAGCGTTATTCCCACAAGTTGCGCATCATCAAACGAATTCTTTCTTAGAATAAGGCAATCCGTGTAACTCTATATTTGCGTATTCAGTTTTTAAGAATCTGGAAGTTTCTGTGTATCTTCCTGTTACCTTCTAACTGGATGCCTTATGACCGGAAAAGTACTTTTGCTGAATCAAGACTATTCAGCCATTGCCGTGTGCAGTATCCCTAAAGCGTTTGTGCTGCTTTTCCTGGAGAAAGCCGAGGTCATTGCCCAGGACCAACTGAACGGCATTCGGACGGTGAGAACCGTCTACCCACTGCCGCTGGTCATCAAACTACAGCATTACGTGCGCGTTCCCTACAAAGGCATTTCTCTTACCCGGCAGAACGTCATGCGCCGGGACCGTAACTGCTGCCAGTACTGCGGCTCCACCAGAAACCTCACCATTGACCATCTGGTGCCCCGCTCCCGGGGCGGCGAAACCTCTTGGTACAACCTGATCACGGCCTGTTCGCGCTGCAATTCCATCAAAGGCGACCGCACCCCGGAGGAAGTCTCCATGAAGCCCAAGAGCAAGCCGCACAAGCCTTCTTTGGTGTCCTTCTTAAGAGCCAACATTCAGGAAATGGACCATGTCTGGCTGCCTTATTTGGGTGAACGGGTGAGAGCTTAATAAAATCTGTATATTAGGTTTCCATTAATCCATAAGTCCATGAAAAAGACCTTCTGTTTGGTAATATTGGCGGCCGGCCTGCTTTCACTTGAAGTACAAGCCCAGGATGGCACCAATGCGCTGGTGTGGCCTCTACAAAAGTCTTATGCCGCCGTTCAAATGGAAAGTTCTCCCTATTGTGTCATGAAAATTGGCCGGGACGCGCATGCTTTCAACCACAAGGACGTGGATAAAATTAACAAGCAATGGATTAGTTCTGTGGAGGTGTATAAAGACGCCAAGGCGCTTGAACTGTATGGAGAAAAGGCAAAAGATGGCGTTGTGATTATTAATATTAAAGAAGAATATGCTAACCAAGCGCTGGAGTTCCTGAATAAGAAGGAGTAAGGTTAATTCCTTTTCTCCTTGAATAAGATGAGCCTCGTTTTTGACCTCTTTTCTGGAAAAGAAGCCAAAAACGAGGTTTTTGTTTTGAGGTTCTCCAATAGTTGTCTTTCAAACAAACATTCTAGTGGTTGGTGGAAGTTTACATGTTGGCAACGTCAATAACAACGGCCCGGCATATCATATATAGCGTCTTTCCATGGAACGACGCTACGATTTCCGTTTTTGGCGTGTTTTCAGGAAAAGAGGCCAAAAACGGGCTTCTGGCTTAGGATCATTCACTCGCTGGAGAATATAGCCAAGTCCTATCTAATTCTATCTGGAAATTTTGTAACTTCGCGGCGCGTTCAAGGTGAATGCCGCAGTCTTTAAGTAAAGATTGTGTCTGTTTTAGAAACTACG
Organism: Nibribacter ruber; assembly: GCF_009913235.1. Lineage (NCBI taxonomy): Bacteria > Pseudomonadati > Bacteroidota > Cytophagia > Cytophagales > Hymenobacteraceae > Nibribacter > Nibribacter ruber. The sequence goes on from NZ_CP047897.1 coordinate 319,736, forward strand.
CTTGGGCAAGTGGCTCATAGTCCAGGCGTTACATTCTGGGCCAACGCTTATTTATGGCAAATTTAGAAGATTTTGACTGGGGAAAATTTGATTCTCAGGGCTTCGGTGGTTCTTACTCAGCTGATGAGAGAGCCAAGATGGAGCAAATGTATGCCGACACCCTGAACACCGTTCAGGAAGAGGAAGTGATCAAAGGTACCGTTGTTGGTATCACGGATCGCGACGTAATCTTGAACATCGGCTTTAAGTCTGATGGTCTGGTTCCGGTTTCTGAATTCCGTGACATGCCGGATTTGAAAATCGGTGATGAGGTTGAGGTATTCATTGAGGATCAGGAAGACCCGAACGGTCAGTTAATCCTGTCTCGTAAGAAAGCCAAAATTGTGAAAGCGTGGGAGATGATCTACGGCGCTTTGGAGAACGACACTGTACTGGAAGGTGTAGTGAAACGCAGAACCAAAGGTGGTTTGATCACAGACCTTTACGGTGTAGAGGCCTTCTTGCCAGGTTCGCAAATTGACGTGAAACCAATCCGCGACTTCGACATTTATGTTGGTCGTAAGATGGAAGTGAAAGTGGTGAAAATCAACGCCGCTTTTGATAACGTAGTAGTGTCGCACAAAGTGTTGATCGAGAAAGACCTTGAGCAACAACGTGCCGCCATCTTGAACAACCTTGAAAAAGGTCAGGTTCTGGAAGGTGTGATCAAAAACATGACCAACTTCGGTGTGTTCATCGACCTTGGTGGTGTAGACGGTCTACTACACATCACAGATATTTCATGGGGACGCATCAACCACCCGCAAGAGGTGTTAGAGCTAGACCAGAAAGTAAACGTGGTAGTGTTGGATTTCGACGACGACAAGAAGCGTATTTCTCTAGGTATGAAGCAATTGACTGCTCATCCTTGGGATGCTCTTCCTGGCGAAGTGGAAGTTGGCTCACGCGTGAAAGGCAGAATTGTAAACGTAGCCGATTACGGTGCGTTCTTAGAATTGATGCCAGGCGTAGAAGGCTTGATCCACGTGTCAGAAATGTCTTGGTCTCAGCACCTGCGCAACCCACAAGACTTCATCAAGCAAAATGATGAGATTGAGGCAGTTGTGTTGACTTTGGATAGAGATGAGCGCAAAATGTCATTGGGCATTAAGCAGTTGTCTGAAGATCCATGGACTAAGCAAGATGTATTGACTAAATATGCAGTAGGTACTAAGCACACAGGTGTTGTTCGTAACCTTACTAACTTCGGCTTGTTCATTGAACTGGAAGAAGGCGTAGACGGTCTGGTACACGTGTCTGACCTTTCTTGGACTAAGAAAATCAAGCACCCTTCTGAGTTTGTAAAAGTTGGTGAGAACCTAGATGTAATCGTTCTTGAATTGGACGCTACTTCACGTCGTCTGGCCCTTGGTCACAAGCAATTAGAAGAAAATCCTTGGGATACGTTCGCTACTGTATTCACGGTAGGTTCTACGCACAAAGCCACTGTTTTGGAGAAATCTGACAGAGGTGCTACGCTAGAGTTGCCGTACGGTATTGAAGGTTTCGCGTTCCCTAAAGGCTTAGCCAAAGAAGACGGTTCTGCCGTTGAAGCTGGTGAGCAATTGGATTTCAAAGTAACTGAGTTCTCTAAAGAAGATCGTAAGATCATCTTGTCTCATACTGCGGTACACACTGCCCAGCCAGAAGACGCTAAGAGAAAGAAATTTGAGAAGAAAGATGCGCCGGCCGCTGGTACAGCCAAAGCTGCTGCCCCTGCTGCTCCTAAGAAAGAAGAAGTACGTGCTACTTTGGGCGACTTAGATGCTCTTTCTGCCTTGAAAGATCAAATGATGTCTACTGAGAAAGAAGCTGGCGAGAAGAAATTGGCCGCTGCCGCAAAAGCGCGCGCTGAGAAGTCTCCAGAAGCTGACGCCTCAGCAGAAGCTACTGAGTCTGCTGAGTAATCTGCCGGTTTAGTAAATTTTAATGGAAAGAGCCCCAAGCAGTTGGGGCTCTTTTTTTATGCAGAGGGCTAAAAAGTGCCCAGAAAATTGGCCTCCTATTAAAATGAGTGTATATTTGCATTCCCAAACACGGTAACGTGGCCGAGTGGCTAGGCAGAGCTCTGCAAAAGCTCGTACAGCGGTTCGAATCCGCTCGTTACCTCATTTAAGGAAGGAAAGCCCGCTTAGAGAAATCTACAGCGGGCTTTTTCGTTTATAGACTGTTCTTGTTGGCCGGGTGATTTGTATTCCTTCTTTTCTCCTCCAAGCTCTTCCCATCTTCGCTAAAAGTCTCTCATCTGGCAAGCCCATGCAAAAGGTGAAAAAACGGCCTCAGTACTTTCCGCAGGTAGTTTTTAGGGGTAAGACGCAAATATTCAAGTTCTCTAATCTTTTTGGTTTTTTCTGCGTACGCCCTACGTCTCCCGGTTGTTAAAGGAACCCTCAAGCAGTAGTGGTATTGGCAACGGGTAAGGCGTAAGAACACCACCCATCATAAGGAACAATGCTTATGACTGTAAAAGCCAGAAAACAAAAAGAGCTGGAACAAGCCCCTGTAGAATATAAGACCCCCAACGGAACCTTGATTGCCATAGGTGGCGCTGAGAACAAAGGAGATGAGACCCATGAAGAGATAAAGAACCACAATTTTGTAAAGAATGAGATTCTTCAACGCTTTGTAGACGAGCTTAAAAAGGAAGACCCCATGGTGGTGGTCATTCCTTCAGCCTCAGAAACGCCAGAAGTAGTGGGGCAGGAGTATGTGCGCGTCTTTAAAAAGCTTAAGGTGAGAAACGTAAAGGTGCTCCATCTTGCCTCCCGCGAGGAGTCTAACCTAGAGAGGCACCTTATGCTGGTCAAAAAAGCAGATGGGATCATGTTTACGGGCGGAGACCAGTTGCGCCTCACGGCCATATTTGGCGGTACAGAGGTTATGCGGCTCATCAAAGACCGCTATTATAATGAAAGGCTGGTCATTGCCGGCACTAGTGCCGGAGCCGCGGCCATGTCTACCCAGATGATCTTCCAGGGCCAGAGTGAAGGCTTCATCAAGGGGGCTGTCAGCATCACCGCCGGGCTAGAGTTGTTAAATGATGCGGCCATAGATACCCATTTTATTGCCAGGGGACGTATTGTAAGGATGGTACAGATGATTGCCACCAACCCCACGTTCATAGGCATTGGCCTTGAGGAAGATACGGGAGTGGTGGTCAAAAAAGGCAGAAATCTGGAAGTGATAGGCAGCGGCCTGGTTACTATTGTAGACGGCAGAAAAAGTACCTATACCAATATTTATGAAATTGAGGAGGGCGCCCCGGTGACCATGCGGGACCTGCGGGTTCATTTATTGGGCAAAGGTGATACCTACACCTTAGAAATTTTCTAACACCTATTCATATAAGATCCATACTGGACTGATTCAATGAAAATTGCAGAGATGCGCATTATGCGCGGGCCAAATTTCTGGTCTGTTAAGCACCCGAAGATTGTAGTACTGAAGTTGGACATGGAGGACCTGGACGGAGTTCTCACCACGCACTTAGATGGTTTTGCCCGGCGCCTGGAACAGATGTTCCCGGGCATGGTGGAGCACCGCAGCACAGAAGGTCAGGAAGGGGGGTATCTGCGGCGTGTGCACGAAGAAGGAGTTCCCTTAAGCAATGTAGTAGAACATGTGGCCCTGGAACTGCAAACTATGGGCGGAATGAACTCGGGCTTTGGCAGAACCTATCCGGCGCCGCAACCAGGGTTTGAGTACGTGGTTTTTTCGTACCAGGAGGAGAAAGCAGGTGTATACGCCGCGCACGCTGCCATTAGAGTAGTGACCGCTTTGGCTCAGAACCAAGCTTATGAAATAGCCCCAGACGTGCATGAGCTGCATGAGATACGGGAAGACGAGCACATAGGCCCTAGTACCTACGCCATTGTCTCAGAAGCCGTGGCCAGGGGCATTCCGTACATCAGGTTAAACAAGAACTCTCTCATTCAATTAGGTTACGGCGTAAACCAGAAGCGCATACAAGCCACCATGACCTGCCGCACGGCATCCTTTGCCGTAGAAATTGCTGGTGACAAGAACGCTACCAAAGAGATGCTGCATGAGGCGGGCGTTCCCGTGCCCGAAGGCGAGATTGTCTATGATCTGGAAGAACTCAAGCAGGCCGTGAAATTCTTGGGTTATCCCATTGTCACCAAACCGCTGGACGGTAACCATGGCAAGGGCGCTGGCATTAACCTACGTACATGGGAAGAAGCTGTGCGCGGTTTTGAAGTGGCCCAGCAGTACTCAGAGGCGGTGATTGTGGAGCAGTTCATAGAAGGATATGACTTCAGGCTGCTGGTGGTCAACCGTAAGTTTGTGGCTGCCGCCAAGCGCACGCCGGCCATGGTGGTGGGGGATGGCACATCTACCATTCAACAGCTCATTGACACCGTCAACAGCGATCCTAGACGCGGCGTAGGCCATGAGAAAGTGCTTACCAAAATCTCCATTGATAAAGACACCCAAGGCATTCTGCAAAAGAAAGGCTACACACTGGACACGGTTATCCAAGCAGGAGAGGAGCTGCAGTTAAAGAGCACCGCCAACCTTTCTACCGGTGGTACCGCCACTGACGTAACCGACCTCATTGACCCCTACAACGTGCTCATGGCAGAACGCATTGCCGGCACCATTGGTCTGGACATTTGCGGCATTGACGTTGTCACCACAGACATTGCCATTCCTTTGCCAGAAGCCCGCGGTGCCGTCATAGAGGTGAATGCTGCTCCCGGATTTAGAATGCATACCTCGCCCACAGATGGATTGCCGCGCAACGTAGCAGATCCTGTGATTGAGATGCTGTTCCCAGGTAACTGTCCATCCCGTATTCCAATCATTGCCATTACCGGTACCAACGGAAAAACCACCACTACGCGGCTAATAGCGCATATGGTCAAATCCAAAGGGTATCAGGTAGGCTTTACCACCACAGACGGCATTTACATCCAAGATAAGTTGTTGGAGAAAGGCGATACTACCGGTTCAAAAAGTGCTGAGTTTGTCTTGCGCGATCCTACCGTAAATTTTGCCGTGTTGGAGTGTGCCCGCGGCGGTATGCTGCGCCATGGCCTGGGCTTTGAGCAATGTGACATTGGCATTGTGACCAACGTGGCCGAAGACCACATGGGCTTGCGTGACATTTACACTCTGGAAGACATGGCCCGCGTAAAAGCCGTAGTACCCAAAAGCGTGAGCAAAGACGGCTACTCCATTCTCAACGCCGATGACGACCATGTCTTCAACATGGCCAAGGAAGTGGAGTCAAAAGTTGCGCTCTTCAGCATGGATGAAAACAACCCCAGAATCTTGAAGCACGTGGCCCAAGGAGGTTTGGCGGCGGTGTTTGAGAATGGCTACATTTCCATCTTCAAGAATACCTACAAGATACGCGTTGATCGTGTGGCAGACATACCGTTGACGTTTGGCGGTAGAGCCAAGTTTAACATTGAAAACGTGTTGGCCGCTACTTTGGCCGGCTACATCTCTCACTTCGAGATTTCTGAGATTAAGACGGCCTTGCGTACGTTTGTACCTTCGGCGAGTAAAACCCCGGGCCGCATGAACCTCTTCAAGTTCCCTACTTTTGAGGTGCTGGTGGACTACGCGCACAACCCGGCCGGCATGAAAGGCATCGCCGACTTTTTGCAGAACACAGACGCCCGGAAACGCGTGGGCATCATTGCTGGCGTGGGAGACAGACGTGAAGAAGACATGGTGGAACTGGGCAGAATGGCCGCTGAAATGTTTGACGAGGTGATTGTTCGCCAGGACAAAGACTCCAGAGGCCGCACCCCCGAAGAGATCAATAAATACGTGATTGAAGGCATTCTGCAGGCAGACCCCAACAAGCCGTTCCGCGTGATTCCGCAGGAGATGGTGGCCATTGCCTACGCCCTGGAGCACGCAGAGCGCAATTCCTTCATCACCATTTTCTCTGAAGACACTACCGAAGCCGTGAAGCTGGTAGAGAACTTCAAAACCATTCAAGATAGACGCGTGATGGTAGACTAATTAATATGAAGATGTGGAAATTTGAAGATGTGAAAATGACATTTTAAAATCATTGTAACATTCACTCACTCATTTCCATAAAAAAGCCCCAAAACGAGAAATCGTTTTGGGGCTTTTTTATGGAACAGTTGTTACTTGAGGGTGAAGGTGGCTGTGCCAATTAAGTAGCCGCCCGAGTAAAGCTCTATGGTATGCTTTCCGGTTTTGTAGGCTGCGCCTTTAGAATATAAGAAGGTCACTTGCTGTTGGGTGTTGTCAAAGACAATGTCACGTTTGGCGGTGTAAAAGACTTCCTTGCCTTCATGCTCAAACGTGCCGGAGCCCATGGCCAGGTTGTAGAGGGGAGAACCATCTGGCTCAATCAACCTCATCTGAATTTCTTTGCTTTCTTTTGGAGCTACCTCGTTCTTAGCCAGGTTGAACATGATTTTAATTTTGTCTACCTGCTTGGCTTTGAATTCCAGGTCATCGTCATCTTTCTCCTTTCCTCTGTTGTTCAAGATGGTGACGCGCACATTCTGGGCTTCCAGCTTTGAGGCCAGGGCTACTTTGTCTGAAAGTGCCTGGTTGTCGGTGGCCAGGGTGGTGATGGAGTCAGAGAGTTTGTTCTGGGTGGTTCGAAGGTCGGTGTTCTGGGTGTGCAGTTCTTCGTTGGCCTCCTGTAGCTTGGCTATTTCTTCATCTTTGCGCTTGAGGGCAGACTCCAGGCCGGCGGCGCGGTCTTTGAATCGTTTTTGGTCTGCCAGGGAGAAGCTACCGTTTCTGAAAGAGCGTAACTGCGCCAGGTCAGCGTTGATGGCGGCAATACGGGTTTCTAAAGAATCATTGGTGAGTCCCATGGATTGCAGCTCCTTGCTTTGACGCTCAAAGTCGGCTTTGAGGGTTTCAAACACCTTGATCTGGTTTTCCAGCTCAGTGCTCTTCACCTTGATGATCTCTTTCTGCTCCTCGTTTTCTTGCGTTTTCTGCTGCTGCATGTAAATAAGGATGCCGTTGATGCTGAGCAGCACAATGATCAAACCTACTACTAACAGTTTCCGGTTGCTATCCTTTTCAGGGGTTTCAGTGGCCATAAGATGGGTATATGTTGGTAAAATGGGGTTGCACGGCGTACCGTATCCTTACAAAAATACGGTTCTCTCTATCCTTTGCAAATCTCAGCAGAAAATAGTTATTTACAGATATGCACGAAACCCCAGAATTAAACGCCGGGTATTGGTCCAGCCGATACCAGCAAAAGGAGACCGGTTGGGATGCAGGATTTATCACCGCCCCCTTAGAAACGTACATCAATCAGCTTGAAAACAAAGACCTTTCCATCCTGATTCCGGGGTGCGGCCACGGCCATGAGGCTGAGTTCCTGCACCGGCAAGGATTCCCGCAGGTCTACCTGATGGACTTTGCGCCAGAACCGTTGGAGCGGTTTAAAAGTAGGAATCCCAACTTTCCGGCAGACCATCTGCTGCAACAGGATTTCTTCCAGCACACAGCCCTTACCTTTGATTTGATTTTAGAGCAGACCTTTTTCTGCGCCTTGCCCAGAAACCGTAGGCCTGACTACGCCAGAAAGATGTTTGACCTGTTAAAACCCGGCGGGAAGTTAGTGGGCGTCTTGTTTTCTGAGGAATTTTCTACACCGGGCCCTCCTTATGGGGGCACTCCCCAAGAATACCAGGCTTATTTTGAGCCATATTTTACGTTTAAAGTGTTTGAGCCCTGCTACAACTCTATTCCGCCGCGGGCCGGCAGAGAATGGTTCATGGTGCTGGAGCGCCGTCCAAAACCGCAGTTTATCGCTTAGATTATGTACTTTTGGGCATTGAACTAGGCTACTTGTCTTAGTCTCCGTTTTTGGCCTGTTTTCTGGAAAATAACCAAAAAACGGCACTTAACACTGGCTACTAGTTCCTGTTTACTGCACACTGAAAATTGATTCCAATGAATATCTCCATTCCTAAATTACAGCACACAGATTCTGGCAACTTCTTTTTAATGGCCGGACCTTGCGCCATTGAGGGCGAGGAAATGGCCCTTCAGATTGCCGAAGAGCTGGTGCGCATTACCAACCGCCTGCGTATTCCGCTTATTTTCAAAGGATCTTACCGCAAAGCCAACCGTTCCCGCCTGGATTCTTTCACAGGCATTGGCGATGAGAAAGCATTGAAGATTTTGGCTAAGGTTAGCCAGACCTTTGGTATCCCCACCGTCACTGACATTCATGAAAGCCATGAGGCCGCCATAGCCGCAGCCTATGTGGACGTTCTGCAAATCCCAGCTTTCCTGTGCCGTCAAACTGATTTGTTAGTAGCCGCTGCGCAAACCGGCAAGGTGGTGAACATCAAAAAAGGCCAGTTCCTTTCTGGAGAGTCTATGCGTTTTGCCGTAGATAAGGTGAAAGAATCAGGCAATGCCAACGTGATTTTAACAGACCGCGGCAACACGTTCGGGTACTCAGACATGGTGGTGGACTTCCGGAACATACCAGCCATGCAGGAGAACCAGGTACCGGTGGTGATGGATGTTACCCATTCCTTGCAACAACCCAACCAAGCCTCAGGCGTGACGGGCGGCAAGCCGGCCTTGATTGAGACCATTGCCAAAGCAGCCATTGCCGTAGGCGCTGACGGGCTTTTCATTGAAACCCACCCAACCCCCGCCACTGCCAAATCTGACGGCGCTAACATGCTCCAATTGTCAAATTTAGAAAGTCTGCTGGAGAAGCTGGTGAGAATCAGAGAAGCGGTGCGGTAATGATTAGTGAATAATGACTAATAATCTTTTACTAGTCTTACATAATTAATTCACTTCCTATACACTTAAAGCCCTTCCTTTTTGGCCTGTTTTCTAGAAAACAGGCCAAAAAGGAAGGGCTTTTTATGGTTGGACCATTTCAATAATGAAAAGCTAATAACTGGTGGTTAATCACTGATCATTAGAAGCGTAATGTGAAGTTTTGTTTTGGCTGGTTCTTCCGGAAGAAGACGAGGCCTATGTAGAACAGGTCAACAGTGATCATCACTTGCGGATGGGCCTTGATATTTTGCCAGGCCTGGGCCATTTCACTGGACCAGTAAATATCGTCAAAGATGAAAACGCTGTCTTCATGGGCTTTTTGCAAGCATTGCTCAAAATAGGCAAGGGTAGGAGCCAGCCGGTGGTTGCCGTCAAAGAACACGAAGTCTAGCTGCCCCATTTTGTCCAGGGTTTCCGGCAGCGTGTTATCCATATTCCCTTCCACCAGACGCACATTCTGCAAGCCTAGCTTGGTAAAGTTTCGGCGGGCTTGGGTAGCAATGGCCGGGCAGCCTTCCAAGGTGTACACTTGGGCAGTTTGCCGGGCTAGGGCTAAGTAGGAAGTGGTGAGGCCCAATGAGGTTCCCAGTTCCAAAATGGTGCCGGGCTTGAAATGATTGGCCAGCCTGAACAGCAGCTGGCCCAGGCGGGCTGGTTTGGCTGCAGTTTTAGCAATGGAGGCAATCGTTTTCTTTTTGGTTTTGCCCGTATGTGATCCTGCCCCGAAGTCTGTGACCTCTAACACCGTGTTATTAGTCAATAACTCCTTCCGTAAGGCTTCCACCTTGTCATAGGCCAGAAAGTAGCCCGTGTGGTGGATGGTGAAACAGTACAGATTGAAAACAAACGGGGAGTGCAATCCATGCGCATTCCCTGAACGCCACCAGAAAGCGGCGTATCTTAAAACCATGCCAGCGTGCTGCAAGAAAAGAGGGGTAGGTTAGTTGAGCTTATACGGAACAATGAGGGTGAATTCAGGGATGGTGGCGTAGAATTGTCTGCCGTCCACCAGGCGCTCCATCAGGAAGGTGCCCTCCATCTTGCCAATGCCGGTCTTGAGGTTGCACCCCGACACGTATTGATGCGACTCGCCTGGTTCCAGCACTGGCTGCTGGCCCACTACACCTTCGCCCTCTACTTCCCGTATTTCATTGTTAGAATCAAAGATATGCCAGTGGCGGCGTAACAACTTTACCGTAAATTCGCTGTTGTTTTCAATGGTGATTCTGTACGCGAAAACAAAGTGCTGCTGCGCCGGACTGGAATAGTCTGGCAGGTAGTTGGTAGTGACCAAAACATTCACTCCTTGATTTGTTTTCGTATCCATGCGTGCCGTTTGTTGGTAAGAAAAGGAACAGCTATCCTGGTGGATTAGTTTAGCCAGCCGGATTCATACCCTAAAAATACGTGAAAATCCTTTAAAGATATAGAAATCTATGCAGGTAAAGATAGAATCAAGTTGGCAGGAGGTGCTACAAGACGAGTTTGAAAAGCCGTACTTCAAGAATATGACGCAGTTTGTGAAGGAAGAATATGCCCGCACAGAGGTTTACCCGCCCGGCAAACTCATTTTCCATGCCTTTGAAGAATGTCCCTTTGACCAAGTGCGTGTGGTAATTCTAGGCCAGGACCCGTACCACGGGAAAGGGCAGGCCAACGGCTTGGCGTTCTCAGTGGCTGAGGGTGTGCGCACGCCGCCCTCCCTGCAAAATATTTTCAAGGAGATTCATTCTGATTTGGGCAAACCCATTCCGGCCACAGGAAATTTGGAGCGCTGGGCAGAACAGGGCGTCCTTTTGCTTAATGCTACCCTCACGGTACGAGCGCATGAGGCAGGTTCTCACCAGAAAAAAGGCTGGGAGGAATTTACAGACGCCGTCATCCAGAAAGTATCTGACTTGAAAGTGCACGTAGTATTCATGCTGTGGGGCGCATATGCACAGAAGAAAGGTGCCGTCATAGACGAGAAGAAGCACCTGGTGCTAAGAGCGGCCCACCCGTCTCCGTTTGCCGCTGACAAAGGCTTCTTTGGCACCCGGCACTTCAGCAAGGCCAATGCCTACCTCAAGCAACACGGATTGCCCGAGATTGAATGGTAATGCAGGTATTTACAAAAAAGAGAGGCCGCCCATAATAGGCGGCCTCTCTTTTTATGCAACGTCGTTTTTGGCCTCTTTTCTTGAAAACAAGCCAAAAACGTAAGTGTTATTCTATGCCCATGAAGATGCGGCTCCAGCGAATCTTGTTCAACAGGCCTTCATTCGGGTCAGCGGACATCCATACTAAAACGGCCTTGCCTACCACGTGGTCTTCAGGTACGAAGCCCCAGTAGCGCGAGTCCAGGGAGTCATGGCGGTTGTCGCCCATCATCCAGTAGTAGTTTTGCTTGAAGGTGTATTCTTTGATCTGCTTCCCGCCAATGGTAATGGTAGAATCCGTCACCACTACGTCCTCGTTGCCTTCATACCGTCTAATGACCATTTCATACAAGGGAATGGTCTGGGCATTGATTTGCACGGTCATGCCTTCCTTTGGTACTACAAAAGGCCCGAAGTTATCTTTGTTGTACGGGTACATGGACGGCTTGAAGGGGAACACCTTGTCATCTACCGCACCTACCTTATCACTCTGCAACTCTATGCGCTGAATGAAGTCATAAGTAGCCAGTTTCTTGGCCGTCTCTGGCGTGGTGTTGATCTGGTAGCCCTGTACGCCGTAGGTAGGGTAAATGTCGGTGATGTTGTGCTCTTTAAAGAACTTCGGGTTGATGGGGTTCTGGCTGAGCAGCAAGTAAGAATACTGTACCTTCTCAGGTTCTGGCAACAACTTGCCGTTGATGTACACCTGCATGTTGCGCATCTCAATCTTGTCACCAGCAATGGCAATGCAGCGCTTGATGTAGTTGGTACGCAAATCTGCGGGGTGCTGCTCTTCCGGTGGGTAGTTGAAGACCACCACGTCATTGTTCTTCACGGTGGTAAAGCCCGGCAAACGGTGCGACTTCAGCTGGATGGCGTCTGAGTAGGAGGGAATATCCGTTCCCCAGATGGTCTGGTGGGTGAGGGGCACCTGCAAGGGCGTCATGGGGGTACGCGGGCCGTAGTGCAGCTTGCTCACAAACAGGTAATCGCCTACCAGCAATGACTTCTCCATGGAAGGAGTAGGAATGGTATACGCCTCAAAGGTGGCCCACCGGATCAAGGTGGCGGCTACTACGGCAAAGAGAATGGCATCTCCCCACTCGCGCAGAAATCCTTTGCGTTGCTTCGGTTTTGATTCTTTCTTGGTCCAGAAACGGGTGCTCATGTAATCTTAGTTAAAGTTGCAGCAAATCAGTCATGCCAAAAATACCCTGCTTGCCTGGTAGCCATTCGGCGGCCAGGAGGGCGCCGGCGGCAAATCCTTCTCTGCTGTGCGCAATATGGTGTAATTCAAAAGTGTCGTTGGGAGAGGTGTACTGCACTACGTGCGTGCCCACCACTTCGCCCTCGCGTTCAGATTCAATGCCCAGAATGTCCGGTGAGGTGGTCTTATCGTTCACCCAGCCTTGCTTGTCTGGGTAGTTTTTCAGGATTCCTTCGGCAATGGTGAGGGCCGTGCCGCTGGGCTGGTCTAGCTTGTGTACGTGGTGAATCTCCTTTACCTGCACGCCATATTCTGGGTACTGTTGCATTTTTTGGGCAACGTACTCATTGAAATGGAAAAACAGGTTTACGCCCACGCTAAAATTAGAGGCATAGAACAAGGCGCCGTTGTGCTGCTGGCACGTAGCAGTTACCTGGGGCAGGTGCTGTAACCAACCCGTAGTACCACACACTACCGGAATGCCCTTCTCCAGGCAGGTCATGATATTGCTAACCGCAGCATCTGGGCTGGTGAATTCAATGGCCACGTCTACCTGGTCTTTGGTGTAAGAGGCAAGGGTAGAAGCATCCTCTACAGACAGTGCAGCTACAATTTGGTGTCCTTTGGCCAGGGCGAGACGTTCAATGGTACGCCCCATTTTTCCATAGCCAATAAGCAGTATGCGCATTACTTAGTTTTTAAGATTGAGCTGGAGCGTGAACATGGGAGCATACGCCGAATTGGCTACTCTCTGCAAGCCGGGCGTGATCTGCAAGGACAAGTCATCGCTTACATCAAACCCTTTCAAGTGGGCATCTACGTGGGCTTCCATCACGTTCAAACCATACGCCAGCACTGCCAAGATAATATCTAAATCTCTATATTTCCTGAAAAAGTCTCTGGACCTGCGTAAGTTGTTAGTGCCTTGGTTGTTAGGTAATTCTAAGCTGTACCCGTACACATCAACGTAGGCGTCTACTGTGTTCTCATCACCGTCCAGGCGGGCTTCCAACGCACGGGCAAAGCCCTGGTACTTGCGGTTGTTGTCATAGATGAAGTAGCCAATCACTCCGCCGGTGGCATAGATCAAGGGAATCTTCCAGTAGCTTTTGTTGTAGGCTTGCCCCAGCCCCGGCAGCACCGCTGAATAAAAGGCGGCCTTGGCCGGCTTGCTCCAGTCTACCAGAAAGCGTTTTTTGGCGGCGGTGGTATCAATGGCCGGCTGCGTGGGCACTACCACAGAATCAGGAGTTGCTGTAATGACTTGTGCCTTTGCCTCTGGTAAATTACCCAAAGCAAAGGCACACGTCATGAAAAATACGGCTGCAATAGACCGCATATTAAGAGTAGTTTAAGATTTCAAGAATGCGGTTCAGGTCATCTACAGAGACAAACGGGATTTTGATTTCGCCTTTGCCCTCAGGCGTGGACTTTACCTGTATACGCGTGCCGAAATAGGTAGATAACCTGGTTTCCACCCGCTTTACTTCATTCTCTAACGGATGCAGGTTGAGTTTGGTCTGCGGGTCAGGCTTTTTGTTTTCCTGGTTGATCTTTCGTACCAGTTCCTCCACCTTGCGTACGCTCAGCTCTTCGTTCACAATCTTGCGGTAGATCTCCAGCTGCATCTCCACGTCTTCCATGTTGATGATGGCGCGAGCGTGGCCCATGGAGATGAGGTTGTCCCGGATGCCAATCTGGATGTCTGGCGGCAACTTCAGCAAACGCAGGTAGTTGGTGACCGTGGTGCGTTTCTTGCCTACGCGGTCGCCCAGTTCTTCCTGCTTTAAGCTACACTCCGTTAAGAGGCGCTGATAGCTGAGGGCAATCTCTATGGCATTGAGATTTTCACGCTGAATGTTCTCAATCAGGGCCATTTCCAGCATTTGCTGGTCATCTGCCTTTCTGATGTAGGCGGGAATGGTATCCAACCCTGCCAGTTTAGCGGCCTGGAACCTACGCTCCCCTGAAATCAACTGATAGGCGTCTGCATTTAGCTGACGCACCGTGATAGGCTGGATGATGCCCTGTACCCGAATGGACTCGGCAAGTTCCTCTAACGCGGTTTGGTCAAAGTGCGTGCGGGGCTGAAACGGGTTGGTTTCAATCTGGGTTAAGGCTATATCCGCGATGGTGTTAACGGCGTTAGGGGTGACAGGAGATTCTTTACGCTCATAGCTGCCCGAAATGAGGGCATTGAGGCCTCTTCCAAGGCCTCCTGGTTTTTTCTTGGCTGAATTATCAGTCATGTACGTTTTCTGCTTAAAAATTATTGGGCAACGGCTACGCCGTTTTTCTCCACAATCTCGCGGGCCAGGTTCAGGTAACTGATGGCGCCTTTGCTTTCTGCATCATGCAAAATAGCCGGCACGCCAAAGGAAGGAGACTCGCTCAGCTTCACGTTTCTAGGGATGATAGTATCAAATACCATCTGCTGGAAGTGCATTTTCACTTCTTCCACCACTTGGTTAGACAAGCGCAGACGCACGTCATACATGGTCAACAGCAAGCCTTCAATCTCCAGTTCTGGGTTCAACCGTGACTGGATAATCTTGATGGTGTTGAGCAATTTGCCCAAACCTTCCAAGGCGAAGTACTCACACTGCACCGGAATGATCACGGAGTCTGCGGCCGTCAAAGAGTTCACCGTAATGAGGCCCAAAGAAGGAGAGCAGTCAATGATGATGAAGTCATACTTGTCCTTGAACGGCACCAGCACCTCTTTCATCTTTTCCTCGCGGTTGGGCAGGTTAATCATCTCAACCTCAGCACCTACCAAGTCAATGTGAGAAGGAATGAGGTCCAGGAAATCTATAGGCGAAGTCATGATGATGCTACTGGCGTCAATGCCATCTACCATGCACTCATAGATGCTGTTCTCAATGTCCTTGGGGTCAAACCCAATCCCTGAGGTGGCGTTGGCCTGTGGGTCTGCGTCTACCAAAAGGGTTTTAAATTCTAAAGCGGCTAAGCTTGCTGCCAGGTTGATGGCCGATGTGGTTTTGCCCACACCGCCTTTTTGGTTGGCAACGGCAATTATTTTTCCCATTCTAAAAATTACAATTCTATGGTTTGACCAATTTCCAGCAAGAGCAACTCTTTCTGCTGGCGCCGGGCTAGTTCCAAAGCCTCTACATGATCAATCTCAATGTACGGGAACGTGTCAAAGTGCATCCCAATCACTTTTTTGGTGTTTACATAGGTGGCGGCCACCAAAGCGTCTTCTACATCCATGGTGAAGTTGTCACCTATGGGCAGCATGGCAAAGTCAACCTTGTAGCGCTCGCCAATCAGTTTCATATCCAGGGTAAGGGCCGTGTCGCCGGCGTAGTAGAACGTTTTCTCAGCGCTCTCTACCACAAAGCCTGCGGCTACACCTGCGTAGGTGCCATCTGGCAAGGAGCTGGAGTGGATGGCGGTGACCATTTTTACGGTGCCAAACGGCAGATGCACTTTGCCCCCAATGTTCATAGGGTGTACTTTCTCTATGCCTTTGTTCTGGTACCAGCCCACAATCTCATAGATGGCTACCAGAGTGGCACCGGTCTTCTTGAGCAAGTATTCCGCATCGGCCACGTGGTCTGCGTGCCCATGCGACAGTAATATGTAATCACACTCTATCTGGTCCAGCTTCACGTCAGACGCCAGCGGATTGCCCGAGATAAATGGGTCGAACAAAACCTTGGTGCCGCCCATGTCCAGCAGAAAACAAGATTGGCCGTAGTAGGTGATTTTCATAAAAAGTAGACTTTTTAAGTTCGCGCTATACTAAACAATTTATGCTTTCACAAAGATACGGGAAATAAAAGATACTTTTTAGCGCAACTTATTAACACTTAGCGGGTATTTATCCCCATTTTCTAAAGAGCCAACCTTGAAGTCAGATGCTTGTTGAGATATAGTAAAAGCTTGATACTAAATTACTAATGACGCTGCGCGAAGGAAAAAGGCAGTGAAAGGTATCCTTTAGTTAGCACCCAGGCCAGAACCGCCTTTTCTTGTACTTTTCTATAACGAGTGCCCCCTCAATCTTCGTTTTTCTGCCCAGTAAAATTCATTCAATTTTGGACGTGGCAAGCAAGACTCCTATTAAAACTGATACTTCGTTTTTGAGCTATTTTCTGGAAAAGGGGCAAAAAACGAGTTATAAGTTAAGAGTGAAATCTTTGTGCGTAAACTGGTGTAAGGTAAAGGGACGGTCATGGTCTGTTGAGTGCGCATACGAGAAGTAGTGTAGTGTCGATTCGTAGAACGACGCTACAACCGGCGGTCTAGGCCGCAAGGCCGGGCCGGTCACGTGCCAGCAGGTAGAAACCGTGCCCCGGGCACGTATGCCTCTTCAGCGACAGGAACCGGTATCACCTACGACAAGCAAACCAAGCATCCAACGTAAACAGAATGGAACCGAAACCAGTCCTGGTTCTGAGCGCCTCTGGTGTTTGTGCGCCGCGGCCAGCGGCGGAGGGGACAAAGTCCCACAAACAACAGCAGTGCGAAGGGCCGGGACGAGGCCCCGCGGCCGTGAGCGCTTACCGGAAGAAATGAAACAGGACAGTGAGTGCGCACCGGAACAGACGGCACTGCCAAGGGAAAGGCCAACGGAAGTGCACACAGGCAGCAGCAAAAAGTGGACCGAATGGAAAAGGCTACGAAGGGGTAACCAACCGTAGTGTACGGACAAGGCAATAACACAGAAAGCCACTAAATTAAATCTGCGCCATAGTGGGCAAAGAGACAGTCATAAAAGGCATTAGTTTTCAATTAGACATCACACTAGGCAGTCCTGCAAAGAGACAATCCTTTACACAAACCAAACTTTCCCTTCCAAACCATGCAAAAACAAAGAAGCCCGACCTATTGGCCGGGCTTCTCAAATGCATTATTTCAAAAGAAACTACTTCGTCTTTTTACGCTCTGCTTCTTTCTCAGCTGCGGCCTTCATAGCATCCTGAATCTTCTTCTGGAAGCCGCCTTTCGGTTCTTTGCCTTTGTTTTTGGCTTGGTAGTCTTCTAAATTCTTACGGATGGTGGCATCGTCTACAAAGCGTCTGATCAAAGCCTGTTGCCCGAAGGTGACAATATTAGACACAAAGTAATAGAAGCTCAAACCGGCAGGGAAGCTGTTCAGCACGAACATGAAGATGATCGGCATGAGGTAAGAGTAGAACTTCATGGGGCCCTGCACGCTGCTCACCTGGTTGTTAGACCAAGTGTACAAGATGGTAGAGGCGGTCATGAGCAAAGTGAACATACTCACGTGGCTGCCATAGAACGGAATGGTGAATGGCAGTTTGGCGAACACGTCATAGGTGCTCAAGTCATGCGCCCACAAGAACGGCTCCTGGCGTAACTCAATGGAGTTAGGGAAGAAATTGTACATGGCAAACAGAATAGGAATCTGCAACAGCATAGGTATACAACCGCTCATGGGGTTAACGCCCATTTTTGAGTACAGCTGCATGGTCTCTGCCTGCGTCTTCTGCATATCGCCTTCGTATTTCTCCTTGATGGCGTCAATCTCAGGCTTCAACACCTTCATTTTGGCCATGGAGATGTAAGACTTGTAGGTCAACGGGCTCAGAATCAACTTGATGTATAATACCAGCAAGATGATGATGATACCGTAGTTGCCGATAAAGTCTTCCAGGAAGTCAAAAGCTGGTAAGATCAAAAGTTTGTTCACGTACGCGAAGATGCCCCAGCCTAATTCCAGGTTTCGGTCAAAGCCCTCCGTCACGTTCTTCAGGATGTCATGGTCGTTGGGACCGAAGAAGTAGGTGAAATGCGCTTTGTTGGCCAAGGCATCCTGCATGGGAATACCCAAGGTAGAACGCAGGGTCTTAATGCCTACAGTGTCCGTTTCAGGCAAAACTTCCAACCGCATCTCGGCAGTTTCAAAGCTGTTTTGGGCAATGATACCGGCGGTGAAGAAATTTTGCTTGTTGGCCACCCATTTCACAGGCTCCTCCAACTTCACGGTTTCGTTCTTGGTGGCGCTGGCAGAAATTTTGTCAAAGTCACCCTCGGCGGTGTAATAGTTCACCGTGGAGTGGGCTCTGTTCTGCTTCACGTCGCGTTCCAGGCGCTTCAGGCGGTCTGTCCAGGTGAGCACGATAGGCTTTTGGGCCACCACCTGCTGCATGCCTCTAAAGTTCAACTGGTAACCCACCTCATAAGACTGGTCTACCAGCGTATACACTTGCTCAATGGTTTGCCCGGGAGCCACCTGTGCCGTGAAGGTGATGACCTTAGCCGGCAATTTGTTGACCGTGGTGTTGGTAATGCCAGACGGCTGGAAGAACAGGTCATTCAGTCTAACGGTGCGGCCAGAATTGGTCTGGAAGGCAAACACCTGCTCACTGCTCTCTTTGTCAAAGAGCAAAAGCGCTTTCTGGTTCCAGGTTTTGTAGTCTTTCAACTCCACCTGCTCCAAAGCACCGCCTTTGCTGCCCAGCGTGAGGCGCAATACCTGGTTCTCCAGGGTGACGGTCCGGTTCTGGCCTGTGGCCAACGTACCGAACTCGCCTAGCTGGGCCACGCGCTGCGCAGTTACCAGGGAATCATTGACCGGAGCCGGAGTAGTGGCGGCAGAAGCCACCTTGGTAGTAGTAGGCTGTTTTTGCGCAGGGTCCGTTTTGGGGGCATCCTGCATGAAGAAGACGCTATAAAGCAGCATCAACACGGCAATCAGGCCCAAGCCTATTGCTTGATTTCTATCCATATTAATTTAAAGTGGGTTATTTGTTCTTGTTTTTGGTGTAGGTAATGGCTGCCTTGATAAAGCGCACAAACAAAGGATGCGGCGTAAGCACCGTACTTTTCAGCTCGGGGTGGTACTGGGCGCCCACAAACCAAGGATGGTTCTGTAATTCAATGACTTCCACTAATCCTGTATCTGGGTTGATGCCTGAAGCCACCATGCCGGCGGCCTCAAACGCGGCAAGATACTCATTATTGAATTCATAACGATGCCGGTGACGCTCCTGAATGTGACCTTTGCCGTAGGCTTGATATGCTTTTGACCCTTTTTTAAGGTCGCAGGCATAAGAACCCAGGCGCATGGTACCACCTTTCTGGGTGATGCTTTTTTGCTCTTCCATCATGTCAATGATAGGATGCGGCGTGGCCGGGTCCATTTCATTGGAGTTGGCGCCTTCCAGTTTCAACACATTTCTAGCAAATTCCACAGAGGCACACTGCATGCCCAGACAGATCCCGAAGAACGGAATATTATTTTCCCGCACGTACCGGATGGCCTCAATCTTGCCTTCAAAACCGCGTTCACCAAAGCCAGGGGCCACCAGCACGCCGTCTACGCCGTGCAGGTGGTGGTCTACGTTCTCAAAAGAGATGAACTCAGACTGAATGGTCTTCAGGTGCACCTTGCACTCATTAAAAGCGCCGGCATGGATGAAAGACTCAATGATGGACTTATAGGCGTCTGGCAGCTCCACGTATTTTCCTACCAGGGCAATGGTCACTTCCTCAGTTGGGTTCTTGAGACGGCCCAGGAATTCTTTCCAAGAGTCCAGAATAGGGTCATGACCACCTGAAAGCTTCAGTTTTTTCATGACACGCTCGTCCAGCTTCTCCTTCTTCATGTGCAAGGGCACATCATAGATGGTTTCGGCGTCCAAGGATTCAATCACGGAATTAGTAGCCACGTTGCAGAAAAGGGCAATCTTCTTGCGCATTTCCGGCGGAATAGGGTACTCAGAACGGCACACCAGAATGTCTGGCTGCACGCCGGCCTCAGACAAGGCTTTTACAGAGTGCTGCGTGGGCTTGGTCTTTAACTCGCCGGCGGCTTTCAGGTACGGCAACAAGGTCAGGTGAATCACCACGGAGTCATTGGGATTCAAATCCCAGCGCAGCTGGCGTACGGCCTCAATAAACGGCAGAGACTCAATATCTCCTACACACCCGCCGATCTCTGTGATGACCACGTCAAACTCTCCGCTTTGGCCCAAAAGCAACATGCGGCGCTTGATTTCATCTGTGATATGAGGAACCACCTGCACGGTCTTGCCCAAATAGGCGCCTTGGCGCTCCTGGGTAATTACGTGGTTGTAAATGCGGCCGGTAGTGACGTTGTTGGCCTGTGAAGTGGGGGTGTCTAAGAAGCGTTCGTAGTGGCCCAGGTCCAGGTCGGTCTCAGCACCGTCATCGGTGACAAAGCATTCGCCGTGCTCATACGGGTTGAGCGTGCCTGGGTCAATGTTAATGTAGGGGTCAAATTTTTGGATTGTTACCGAGAATCCTCTGGCCTGTAAGAGTTTAGCCAGTGATGCAGAGATGATGCCTTTTCCAAGGGAGGAGGTGACACCCCCGGTAACAAAAACGTATTTCGCAGAAGCCATAAGTAGTGGTTGTCTTATGGACTGCAAAGTTACTTGAAAATCTTAGACCTACCTGATAAATGTTCACCAACTCAGCAGAAATACGGAGCGGGAATTAGAAGAAAGTCCGTTTTTGGCCTGTTTTCCAAGAATTAGGCCAAAAACGACGCTATTGCTTACTTTCTAGCCACAGGATGGAATTACCCGTGCGGTACTCGTTCTGTTCCCACAGCGGATTAGCAGGGTCCAGGATCCATTCTCCGTCTACAATGAATTTATAGCGGTTCTTGCCCATGGGCAGGAAAACGGGCAGTTGCCAGTCATTGCCCACTTTGCGCATGGGGTTGCCTTCTGGGTTCCAGTTGTTAAAATCTCCGGCCACAGACACTCTTTTGGCTTGGGGCCGGTTCTTGAACACAAACGTGTAGTTAGGCTGAAAGACCAGCAAGGAGTTTCCGTCGCGCGCGTGGCCAGGTGGCAGGTTTTTGGGGTCTGCCATCCATTGGCCGTCCACAATAAACTTATATTCATGGTTACCGGGGCCCAAAGTGTAGGGCAGCTCCCAGCCGGTGGCCGTTTTGCGCATGAACAATTCGTGCTCTTTCCAATTGTTGAAGCTGCCAGATAGAACCACTTTCTGGGCCTGCGGGAATCCGTCTAACGTAAATACATGCGACGCCCCGCGCCGAACGACTGAATTAAAGCCGCCGTTCTCATCTGGTAACTTTTCTGCGTTGGCCACATCCTGGTACCATTTTCCGTCTACTATGAACTTATAACTATGTGTGCCCTGGTTCAGGTAGAGAGGGAGTTGCCAGCCTTCAGCGGTTTTCACCATGGCCAGCTCGCGTTCACGCCATTCATTGAAAGAACCCGCCAGAAATACTTTTCGGGCGTTGAGAAAGCCTTTTAAGGAGAACAAGTGATTGGGCACGAAGAACACAGAATTCACGTTGCCATGGCCGTCATCTTCCCAGATTTGGTTGTCGCGGTCCGTAGTCCAGTTGCCATCCACCACAAATTTGTACCAATGCTTGCCCGGGCTGAGTTTTAAATTGGCCACCCAGCCGCTGTCAGTTTTATGCATGGCCAGGTTATCCTCTGACCATGTATTGAAGCTCCCCGCCAGGTACACTTTTCTGGCCTGAGGGTTGCCCTTCAGGTAAAAAGTGACCACAGAATCCTTCACAGTAAAAGGCGCTTTGTTCCTGAATTTGTTGACCGCATATTTAACCTGATGGTTGGCCGCCGCGCTGGCCTCGGGCCCCAGCACCTTTTCCGTCATCCTTAATTTCTCCAGCGAGTTGGCCACGTTAACTGAGCCCAGCAAGCTCTTGCTGATCACAAAAAGGTTGCCGGCCATTTCTACCTGCCACCCTTGCTGCTCCAGAGAGTCTGCCAACTGTTTTTGGAACAAGCGCTCTAAGCCCAGGTCATGGAGGTTAAACTGCACCATGAAGCTGTCTAAAGCCGCGGGGGAGAGGTTCTTGCTCAACTCAATGTGCATCTTGCCGTCTTTCACGGAATATTTTTTCACCGCCGTTTGGGCATGCGTTGCTGGCAGCCCCAAAAAGAGGGCAAGCAGCAGGCAGCAGCTCAGGTGCACCCATCTTACAAGCAGCGTACGGTTGTGCATCACTTCCATATATACATCTTTCGGGTCACGAAATTAAAGCCGATCTTATTTTTGTTAAACGATAGAAAATCAAAGCCCAGCACGCCCTGAATACACCCGTTGTAAGAGAAACAGGTATTGCCCAGGTTGGTGATTAAAACCGGCATGCTGCCAATGGCTTGGTTCCCGAGGGTAAGGTTGTTGGCCGTGCCGGTCAGGGCTTCCACCTTTTTGGTGCCGGTTCCATTCACCAAAACACGGCCCGTGATGATAACGTTCTCAAACACCTTGTTAGAAAGGCGGGAGTCCAGCAGATTGGTTTCGGCGCCGCAGTCAATGATGAAATCCAGGTTTTTGCCTTCCATCACCAGCCGGGCCACAATCCGATTGTCTTTCAGGTCGATGGGCACGGTCTGGTAAGCCGTAGTATCTGCCAAAAGTTTGCTGCGGTAGGTCTGGGCCTGTTTCTTGGCAATCTGATGGACGTACAATAGGCTGTTTTCATAGTCAATAATCAATTCGCACTGCCTGAACAGCTCCATGCCCAACAATCCCAGAATCCTGATGCCTTTGGTGTTTTCAATGTGACCCAAGTCTATCAAATCGGCTTTGGGTCTAACGAATTTCATCTCCCCGAAGGCGAAATTTTTCACCTGGGTTCTTATGGCGGGGGCAGCCGTCCCCGACACGCTGGTTCTCTCAGTGCCCTTCACGGGAATTTTAGGATACTGCCGGAAGTAGATGATGTTCAAGACTAGATGCTGCGCGCCCGTGTCCAGAATGAAATTGCCCGAGGTGGAGTCTGCCGTGCCTTGCAGAATGATGAGATTGCCTGCCCTGGTAAACGGAATGACGCTGGTCACGGAGTCTGGACCCGCAAAGGGAGAAGGCAACGTTCTAAAGGTGAGATTGCCCAAAGAGATGCTGCCACCCGTTTCTGAGCCAGGCATGCCCATTCCCCGGCTCGCCCAGAGGCAAAGCAGAAAAACGAAGGCTACTCTCAGGGATATTTTCAAAGGAACAAGAACGATGACAGAATAAGAGCACGAAGAAACCAGAATTTTGGGAGAAAGTAAATACTGTGGCAACTTGCGGTCAAGGAAGAATCGTTTCGTTTTGGGGCTGTTTCCCAGAAAACAGCCCAAAAACGAAACGCTTATTGGTCTGTTTTTCTAGGGAGCTTGTAGCCCACGGCAAAGCTCACAATCTTATAGTCATTGTAAGAAAGCCCCAGGTTTTCTACCTGCGCGTACGCCTTCCAGTTCTTATAATAGAAACCAGCCCCGTACGTAAACTTAGGCAGCAGGATGCTGGTAACGCCAAAGTTCATGAACGGCAGTAGTTTCTCCTCAAAGGACTGGTTGAAATTGTATTGTAGCAGCAGCGGGATTCTAATGTAGTGGCGGTCATTGAAGGAATTTCTCTCCGCTGTGGTAAGAGGAAACCTCTTGGGAGACACGTCCTTGTTGTAATAGTACATGTACATGTAATTCACCCCGATGACCGAAGAAATGCGTCGGCTCAGGTCTGGCTCCATGATGTCCCAGAAAAATCCCAGCGAATACCCTTGGCTCTGAGAGATGTTATTATCACCCGGCGAATAATACCGGTTAAAGGATGTCTCAATGCCGTGTCTCACTATGGCTTTGGATGAGCTTTTCAGTTCCTGAGTGACCATCTGCGGGTTCTTGCAGGCATTGTAGCGGGTCACTATTTCATTTATGTCTTTGTCTTGAAAGGCGGTCTTGTCATAATCATTGTTCGTGATCATGCCGCAATCCTGGAACAAAGCCTTCAGCATGCCCTGGTACCTGTTCTGGACAATGTAGGTGCCGTTAACATACAATTTAAACTTGGCCAGGGTGTAAAAGGCGGTGTCTTTTTTAAGGATGTAGTAAAAGGCGTGGTTTGCGTCTTGTTCTTCCACCTGCAAAGCCACTTTGTACAATTCGGTGTAGCCCTTCAGCCAAACTTTGGCAAACCTTCTGGTTTCAACCGGCGTGCCATTCACCCTGATGGAAACAGGCACCAACCGGAAGTGCATCTGCTCCTTTACAAACCCAAAGCCTTCCAGGTTGGAATTGTCAAAATGTTGAGTGGCTGTGTCGTTTTTAGGTTTGAAGGTAATGCCCAGGGTTAAGGCTTTTTCATCGGTCCATTCAATTTGCCCATACACCGTGTCTTGTTTTTGCAGAATGTAGGCGTCTTTATAAAACCCTTGGGCAAAGATTTCTTGATGACCAGATGCGGTCTGGAGACAGAAAATAAATAGAATAGTGCAGGTAACCTTAGAATACATTTTAAGATCAGATGTTAAAGGAAGTATAGGATATTCAATGCAAGATAGGTGCTTCCTCGTTTTTGGCCTGTTTCTCAGAAAATTGGCCAAAAACGAGGAAGCATGAAAAATGTGGCCAAAGGTAAGATTATTCCATTGCCCTCAGAATAACTTGGTCTCCCTTCTGGAAGCTATTCTTTTGCGTTTTCACCGTCGCCATGGTTTCAGCGGTTTGGACTTGAACCTCCAGGAAACTGCCAAAATAAAACACCTCAACCACTTGGCCGGCCAAGCCCGTTTGCTCAGGAGCGTGCAGTAGCAGGTTTTCGGGGCGTATGAAACCAGTATTCGCCTTAGGCGAGGTGCCCTTATAGAGTTGCCGTACTTCCTGTTCTGAAAAAGTAGTAAACTCTCCAAACAATCCGGCCACGTAAGCATCCTTGGGGAGTTGGTAGATTTGTTCTGGTGTGCCGGTTTGAATTAGATGGCCGTCTTTTAGCACCAGAATATGCTCTGCCCAAGAAAGGGTGTCATGCGGGTCATGCGAAATGAGGGTGCAGGTGATGTCCAGTTCCTGGCTTATGTCTTGGATGACGGTCTTGAGGGTGTTCTTGTGAATCTTGTCCAGGTTGGAGAAAGGCTCATCTAGCAACAAGAGGCTGGGAGAGGAGGTGAGCAGCAGGGCCAGGGCAATCCGTTGGCGTTCTCCGCCAGACAATTCATCTGTGCGGCGGCTTAGCAGGTGTTCAATCTGGCAAATCTCATACAGGTTCTGGGCTTCAGAGGCACTGAGGGAGTTGGCATACCGCAGCACCTGCTCCACGCGCAGAAAAGCCGGCAGCTCATATTGCTGAGACAGATAGGCAATGCCTTCATGGCCTGCTACCAACTTCTCCTGAGGGCCCAGTACGCGCTCTCCTTCAAAATGAACCGTTCCCGCATCTGGCTGAATCAAGCCGGCCATGATTTTGAGCAGCGTGCTTTTGCCCGCCCCGGTTTCGCCGGCAATGGCAATCTTCTGCCCTTTAGTCTGAGAAAAGGAAATGTTCTGAAGCACTACGCCTCTGGCATCTGTTTTCTCAATGCCAGTTACTTGTAAAAAGGTCATGTATTTAATTTGAAGGGTATTCCCTTACGGAAGGATTGAAAGATTTGCCGGCAAGAGGAAAGGAAGGTAGAGGGTCTTGCATTAGCGCTGTCGTTTTTGGGCTCTTTTCCAGGAAACAGCCCAAAAACGACAGCGCTGCTAAAACTTAGGCTTGGTAAGTGTCTAAGGCTTCTAGCAGATGGAGCATCATTTCTTCGGTTAGGTCCAGGTGGGTAACCAACCGGATCATCTGCGGCCCGAAGGAGGAGGCGAGAATACTTTTGTCTTTCAGGTAGTTCAGGTACTGCTCTGTATTCACGTGGTCCTCCAACCGGAAGATGATGATGTTGGTTTCTACGGGTACTACTTCGGCCACGTAATCTGCCAGGGCCAGCGTCTGACCAATCTGCTTGGCGCGGTCATGGTCTACCTGCAGGCGCTCTACATTGTTTTGGAGCGCATACAAACCCGCCGCTGCCATGTACCCGGCCTGGCGCCAGCCGCCACCTAACACTTTGCGCACGCGTTTAGCCTTCTCAATGAAGTTTTTCTTACCCAGCAGCACAGAGCCAACAGGAGCGCCCAGCCCTTTGGAGAGGCACACGGAGATGGAGTCAAAATAGGTGCCATAGTCCAAGGCATTGTCACCGGAGGCGGTGAGGGCATTGAACACGCGGGCGCCGTCCAGGTGCAGGGGAATGCCGTGCTTTTTGCAGACCTCAGAAATGGCGGAAATTTCAGCTAAAGTGTAAAAAGAGCCGCCTCCTTTGTTGCAGGTATTCTCCAGAGACACCAGGCTGGTCACCGGAAAATGGACGTTGTCTGGATTGATGCCGGCTTCTACCTGCTGGGGCGTGATTTTACCACGGTAGCCGTCCACCAGATGCACAGAGGCCGAGGAGTTGAAAGCGATGCCGCCCACTTCATACACGTAAATGTGGCTGGTTTTCTCGCAGATGACCTCTGAGAGCGGCTGCGTGTGCATTTTGATGGCAATCTGGTTGGTCATGGTGCCAGAAGGGCAGAAGAGCCCGGCCTCCATCCCAAACAGGCTGGCGCAATACTCCTGCAACTCATTCACGGTGGGGTCCTCGCTGTACACGTCATCGCCTACGGGGGCGTTGAACATGGCGTGCAGCATGGCAGGAGTGGGTTTGGTGACCGTGTCACTACGAAGGTCTATGGTATTCATCTGTTTTTCTTCGGGTAAATATTGAGAATGTAAAATTAATGACTTACTTTTGCGATTCAATTTTAAATATTGACCGATGGCAGTTACTAGATTAAAAAGAAAAGACCGTAAGAATAAGGCAAGACAAAACAACAAGCAGCGCGTGATCAAGCAATTGTTGATGACCCCTGTAATTAAGAACGTTGATATTGAGGAGCTGAAGGCCCGCTTTACCAACGCCCCAGCCCAAACGGCTGCTGCTGAGTAATTTCGCGTTTTTTCGTTCGCCTGCTGCCTTTCGGCAAACACCATAGACAACGCGATATTCTTATTCCAGAAATAGTAAAGTGTAACCTACCCGGTTACACTTTTTTTATGCCCATACCTTTAGGCGCGCTTGCCCAGCTCAATGACCTGCAGCTTCTGTACCTTGCCGGCCTCCACCTCAAACCGGAGCATGGTCCTTATTTTATGAAAGCCGTGCCTGCCCGCCGCCCCGGGGTTCAAGTGCAGCAGGTTGCCGTGTTTGGGATCTGTCATGACCTTGAGTGTATGGGAGTGACCACAGATAAAAAGGCCCGGCGGATTGGCTTGAATCATGGCCCGTACCTCGGGCGCATACTTGCCCGGATAGCCGCCAATATGCGTCATGAGTACGTCCAGACCGTTGCAGTCAAAGCGTAAGTTCTTGGGGTGCAGGTACCTGATATCCTTGTCATCTATGTTGCCGTACACCCCCCGCAGCGGCGCCACCTGGGCCAATCGTTCAGAAACATCCACGCTGCCAAAATCGCCCGCATGCCAAATCTCATCACACCCCTCCAACAAGGCCAGAATGCGGTCATCTAGGTAACTGTGCGTGTCTGAGAGTAAACCGATTTTCATTGAGTGAATGGGTGAATGAGTGATTGCGAGAATGTTAAATAGTCTTCAATACGTAGTTAAAAAAGTAAAACACCGTTTTTGGGCTGTTTTCATGAAATCAAGCCAAAAACGGTGTCACAGAAAAATCATTATTCATTCTCTCAATCACTCATTCACTCATTTATTTTCCCCACGTTTCAGGGGATTGGCGCCATTGGGAGAGGGTATCAATGGAATCTGCGGAGATGTAGTCCTGCTCGGCGGCGATCTTTACCAAAGTATTGTAGTCGCTGAGGCAGAGGGTGGGGATGTGGGCCTGGGCAAAATTGGCCTCGGCCTGCGGGAAGCCGTAGGTGAAAATGGCGGCCATGCCAATGACCTCGCCACCGGCGGCTTGCACGGCTTTGGCGGCTTTGAGGGAGCTTCCGCCGGTAGAAATAAGGTCCTCAATGAGCACTATTTTCTGGCCGGGCTCTAATTTTCCTTCAATTTGATTGCCCATTCCATGGCTTTTTGGCTCGGGGCGTACGTATAAATACGGCAAATCCAGGAGGTCTGCCACCAGGGCGCCCTGGGCAATGCCCGCGGTGGCCACGCCGGCAATGGCCTGCACCTCTGGGAAGCGCTGCTGAATGGCCTGCGCCAAAGCATTTTTAATATAGCTGCGAATATGCGGAAAGGAGAGCGTGACGCGATTGTCGCAGTAAATTGGAGAGTTCCACCCGGAACTCCACTGGAACGGCTGCTGAGGCCGTAGGCGCACTGCTTGGGTTTCTAACAAGTAGGCGGCTATCTGGGCGGCGGTGTCTGTCTGTGGCATGGGCGAAAATAAGCAAAAGGCTTCAGCTTTTCCGTTCTAAAGTGCCTTGTACAATGCAAATTTTCTTTCTTATTTTGTGAGCTATCACGCTCTGTCTATAAGCGAACTTACATGAATGTCTTTATCAACGACATCCCACTGATTATTAAAAAGACCAGTGAAAAGATCTTTAAGCACCAATATGACCTGGTGCTAGATAAGGACGACCAATTTACCTCCAAGGACCTGGTGGGCGACGTGCTCTTTAGAGAAGTGGACGCCGTGCTCATTGACCGCCTGGTGCGCCTCATGGAGGTAAAAAAGCTCAAGAAGCTGGACTCCATCACGCTGGTCACTGACAAGAAAAAGAAGCTCATTGAGCACTTGAAGGACCAGTTCAAGATCATCAAAGCCGCCGGCGGTTTGGTGGTAAAGGACGGCAAGATTCTCATGATCCACCGCCTGGGCGTGTGGGACCTACCCAAAGGCAAGCTGGACAAAGGCGAAGAAGTACAGTTGGGCGCCCTGCGCGAAGTGGAGGAGGAGTGCAACATCAAAGTAGCCATTACCGGTGATCTCCCCAATACCTGGCACTCCTATGCCTACAAAGGCAAGAAAATCCTAAAGAAGACCAGCTGGTTTACCATGCAGTGCCTGGATGACAGCCTCATGCGCCCGCAAGCAGAGGAGTCCATAGAAGAGGTGCGCTTCATGACGCCCGAGGAGGTAGTAGAGCTACTGCCAGATTCTTATACCTCGGTGGAGTTTGTGATCAGGCATTATTTGGCTTCAATGAAGAAAGCTGGAAAGGAATAAAATCCTGCACGTTGCCGCCAAACCGGTGAATTTCCCTGATAATTGATGAGTTAATGGCCGCCAGCCTGGGCGATGTGATTAGAAACACCGTCTCTAGTTCTGGGTTCACGTGCCGGTTGGCCTGCGCAATGGTATTCTCATACTCAAAATCAGTAGTGTTGCGCAAACCTCTCAATAAAAACTTGGCACCCACTTCCTTAGCGAAATCTGCCGTTAGACCTTTATAGGCCTGTACCCACACCTTCGGGTTGTCCTTGAAGACGTCCTCTATAATCTGCACCATGTCCTCAACCGAAAAATAGCGGCTCTTGCTGCTGTTGTTGCCAATGGAGATGATGATATTGTCAAACAATTCACAGCCCCGCTGTACTACATCATAATGTCCGTTGGTGAATGGGTCAAAAGAGCCAGGAAAGAGGGCAATGCGTTTCATAGAAGCAGATTGGTGAGAGTCAATTGTGCCACGAAGATGGTAAATTATTTCTTTGCCTAGTTTGGCATTAGCCAGTAAATATTCTCTGAGATCCGTTTTTGGCTTGTTTTCTGGAAACAAGGCTAAAAACGGTAGACCTGCCTTATTGGCTTCATAGGCTTGAGGGATAACGATTTGGCTATGCGGCCGCGGAGCTGCCGTAGAGGTGTAGTTGGTAGTAGTTATTCTTAATTTTAATAACCTTTAGAACCTATAACTTCAATTCTAGGTCCAAATGGAACAGGGAAATTATAAATGAATATTCCGTTACCGTATTCAACTATATTTTCAATACCATTTTTAAGACAAATATTTAAAACATATATAAAGCTCCAATATTTTGCTTTATGATTAAACTGGATAAAAACTCCCTGTCGTTTTTGTTTTTGGATTCTTTGTCTTTCAATTTCTATTCTAGCTATATTAAGAATAACACTGTCTTTTTTATTATCTCCTTCCAATCTAAAAGTCTTATAATGTTTTAGTATAGGTAATTCTGGTGGTCTAAATGGTCCATAAGTTTTATTAGGGTCCCAGAATGAAATTTCTATAATAGAAAGATTCTTATAAGTTTTATTAAACTGAAATATTAAATAAAGGGCTGTGATTAATAATAACAATTTAGTAGTAACCCTACCATTTTTTAGTATATTATTTTTTAAATCCATAAAGCGCCTGCATTTTAAGCAAGATGCAATTCTGTTTATTTTTCCATAAAATAAAATTCCTTTAATTACTACCCACTACCAACTACCAAATAAACCGAACTATCCGGCTTATCTGCACTATGGGTGGAGTGGTAAAGCCACTTTTTAAAGTCAATCTACCTTTCTGTTACTCACAAAAATGCAGGCTGTACATGTCAAAGTTGCGGTGCTCAAAGAGGGCGTCAAAGCGGTAGCTGTAGCCTACGCCGGTTGGTTTCTTCCCGAGCTGTACATGGCGTATGTATTTGCGCAGCACGTCAAACAGTTCTGAGTGCACCATAAGCTCGCCCCACACAAAGACATGGTCCTGGTCTGGGTTCATCTTCTTCTCCTGCAGCACAAATAAGATGTAGTAAATGAAGTCTTCCTGTGACGTGAAGTAGAAAGAATTACAGAACTCCAGTCGTGTGTCTTGCAACACCACCAGCGTCACGTAGTTCTTGTCAACGTAGACGTAGAGTTGGGGTCTTGGATTGCGCTCGGCCATGTGCAGGAAGCCTTCCATGAGGCTGGAGGTCTGGTGCACAAACTCAACCTCAGTGGTTTCAAAATGGCCCTCGGCCCAGGCTTGTAGTTTGGTGGGCACCGTGAAGACGTTGATCAGTTCCAGCCGTGGGTGGGCATACTGGTGCACCAGTTCAGTGGCCAGGTCCAGTTCAGCGTTTAGTTGCAGGTATTCTTCACGGGCGTTCACCTCAAATAAAGTCTCTGGAATGAGCGTGAACTGCTGGCTTTTGATGGCTATGCGCACCGTCTGCCACTGTCTCTGCTGCAAGATGGGACTGTGCTCGGTTAAAGACCTCAGGTACTGGATGGCGCCGTCAACGCTCACGGGTCTGTTGGACTCATAGTCCTCCAGGGCCACAAACTTGTTGCGCTCTGTGTCCAGCACGCCTAAACGCAGCCGGTGCGCCCCAAAACAGAAATACAGGTGGGCATGGGCAGAGGCAGACACGTCAAAGGCGTCATCTACCACGCGTTGCGATTGCTTATAAGCGGCGGCTAGGCTGTCCAAAAGAAAGGGCGTAGAGGTAATACATACAGAACAGCACGTACCGGCTGTCCAATAGCTACAATAATACAGATTTTACCGCAACCATGCACGCCCAATAGCAGCGCTCCTCTTTAGAGATGGAGCAAGCGCGTCTGCAATGAATTATGAATCAAGGGGAAAGAAGAAGCCTAGCTCAGGAAGTCAAATCTGGGAATGAAGAGATCGTCCATGTTCACCAAGCCGTGCAGCACCGGGTGAAGCTCTTCGCGCTGCAGGGCAAACATGTCCCGCACGCTTAAAAAACGCACCTCTTCCAGCAACTGGGCCTCCAGGCTGTGCTCAGGATCAGAGCCCATCAATAGTTCGCCAGAGACCAGTTTCACCTCAAAGAACAGTTCAATGGCGTGCAAGGGCGGTTTCAAAAACTCATGCAGGTACAGGAACCTGGCCACTTCCACAATAAGACCGGTTTCCTCTTTAAACTCCCGTCGCAGGCAGTCTTTCACCTTTTCGCCGTATTCCAGTCCACCCCCCGGCGGAATCCAGAAAGAGCCATCCACGAAGGCAGCCTTGTGCCGGGCCAGTAGCAGCGTGTTGTTATGGATGAGGAGTCCGCAGACCCTGACGCGTGTTTTAAAACTATATGATTCCGCTAGCGGATGAATGTTCTCCATAGGTTGTAGGGCAGACCATAAGGCCGTACTTTTGCCAAATGATGCAGACGTATAATCCTCAGTTCAGAGATACGGTAAAAGAAAAACTTCAGCGGCAATTTTACATGCATTTGTTGGGTTTTGAAATAGACACCATAGAAATTGGAAGGGTAGAGGGCCATCTGGCCATGGAAGAGAAGCACAAGCAGCACAAAGGCTTCGCGCACGGCGGCGTCACGGCTACTTTGGCAGATATTGTGATGGGCTTTGCCGCCGTGACTTTGGTGCCCGCAGACCACCACGTGGTGACCGTTGACCTGCGTGTGTCCTACCTAAACCCCGGTTTGGGTACCAAGTTGATTGCCAAAGGCTGGGTGATCAAACAGGGCCGCAAATTGAACTTTTGTGAGGCAGAAATCTATTCTGAAGGAGACCAAGGGCAGCAGATCTTAATTGCCAAAGCCTCGGCCACAATGGCTACCTTGCACCCCGAAGACTCCAAGCCCCAACACTAGCATGAACCCCGCCGAAGCCTTACGCAAGAGCTTTCCCTTTGAACCTACCGCTGACCAGGCGGCCCTCTTCCAGAAGCTGGAGCAGTTCATTCTGCGCAAAACCGGCCTCAAGGAAGTGTTCATGCTCAAAGGCTTCGCTGGTACGGGCAAGACCACCGTGGTGAGCGCCCTGGTGAAAATCCTGAACAAGTTTGGCTACAAGTACGTGCTGCTGGCGCCCACCGGCCGGGCGGCCAAGGTAATGGCCACCTACACCGGCAAACCGGCCTCTACCATCCACAAGAAAATCTATAAGCAGACCGCCAATGCCTACTCAGACGGCCTGTCCTTCACGCGCCAGCCTAACAAGCAGGAGCACGTGCTCTACATTGTAGACGAGGCATCCATGATCTCAGATGAAAAGGCCTTCGGGGACAATGGCTTGTTGCAGGATTTGATGGGCTACGTGTTTGAGCATACCAATAACAAATTGTTGTTGATAGGAGACACCGCCCAGCTGCCCCCCGTCAACCAGGCCATCAGTCCGTCATTGGATGCGGCCTATCTGCAGAATAATTTTCAGTGCCACGTGCATGAATTGGAAATGCGCCAGGTCATGCGCCAGGCCGAGGAGTCTGGCATATTAATGAACGCCACCCGCATGCGGAACGAGCTGGCCAAAGAACACCCGGCGCTCAATTTCAGGACCAAGGGCTACAAGGATATTTTTGCCATGACTGGCGAGAAACTGGAAGACGGTTTGCGTTACGCTTATGAGAAGTTTGGCATTGACAGCACCACCGTCATCTGCCGCTCTAACAAAAACGCCAACCTCTACAACCAGCACATCAGGCGCCAGATTTTCTTCCATGAAGACGAAATCAGCGCTGGTGATTACCTCATGATAGTGCGCAACAACTACGGCTGGCTGCCCAAAGACTCCAGCATAGGCTTTATGGCCAACGGCGACTTCGTGGAGATTACCAAAATCATCCGGTTTGAAGAAATGTACGGCCTGCGGTTTGCCGATGTGCAGATAAAGTTTGTAGACTATCCGCAGGAAGAAGAGCTGGAAATAAAGATCATGCTGGACACGCTGCACGCAGAAACGCCCGCCCTCCCCGCCGACAAGAACAAGCAACTCTACAATGAGGTGCTTCTGGACTACCAACACATTAAAAGCAAGCGGCAGCGGTCCCAGGAAATGCGGCAAGATAAGTACCTGAACGCACTGCAGGTGAAGTTTGCCTACGCCCTAACGTGTCACAAAGCGCAGGGTGGCCAGTGGCAGGCCGTTTTTGTAGACCACGGGTATTTAAAGGAAGATTTGGTGAACCAGGAGTTTGCCCGCTGGCTCTACACCGCTACCACCCGAGCCTCTGAACAGTTGTTTTTGGTGAACTTCAATTCTAAATTGCTGGAAGGAGCGCCCATTGAAACCGATGAATACTAAGTAGATCAAATTCCAGTTTATAAAATTTAAGAATCAATCATATGAAAAAGACATTACTCTGGCTACTGTTCCTGCTGCTTGGAAGCACCGCCGCCATGGCTCAGACCAAACCAGACAGTACGGTTGTTGAAGTGATTGCTCCCGCTCCGCCGGTGCCAGCAGGGCCATCCATTGTGTTTGAAGAAGCTAAGTTTGACTTCGGGACTATCAAGCAGGGCGAAGTGGTGGAGCATACTTTTTTGTTTACCAACAACGGATCCCAACCGCTGGTCATTTCCAATGTGCGCACCACTTGTGGCTGCACTGTTCCCACCTGGCCTAAAACACCCATTCAGCCTGGTCAGACCGCAGAGATTACTGCTCGGTTCAACAGCGCCGGCAAAATGGGACAGCAGAACAAAGTCATCACTATTGACTCCAACGCCTTGCAAGGCACCACCCAAGTCATCATCGCCACTAAAATTGTAGCTGCCCAATAAATCGTTTTTAGCTTCTTTTCCAGAAAACAGCCCAAAAACGGTTAACCATGTTACAACAAAAAAACGCCTCTCTTGCTCAAAGCAGGAGAGGCGTTTTTATGTTGCTGATTATTCGTTGCTGAAGGCTGGTGGTAGATGTTTGATTAGAATATGGCAGTTCTCGTTTTAGCCTATTTTCTGGAAATCAGCCTAAAAACGGTGCTGCCATTTGCGTATCCATTTTAGCAATCAACAATCAGCAACCGACAATCAGCAATTAAAGATTCTTCGCCAGAATCCAAACCAAGTTCAACCAACCGGCAATCATAAACAAACCACCAATTGGCGTAATGGCGCCTAGCCAGGTAATGCCGGTCACGCTGAGAATGTACAAGCTGCCAGAGAAAATAAGGATGCCGATCAGGAAGCAGATGCCCGTGAATTTCATGCCAGTGAGAGCCGGAAACTGCACCATGAGAATACCTACCAGCAACAAGCCCAGGGCATGGTACATCTGGTATTTTACGGCAGTTTCAAAGGTGTCGGTGCGTTGGGTGGCGGCTAGGATGTCTTTTAGGCCGTGCGCGCCAAATGCCCCGATCATGACGCCCAGGCCGCTGATCAAGGCGCCCAGCAGGAGGATGGTTTTTGGTGACATAGGTTAAGAATTGGAAGGTGTAGTGGTATAGTTTCTGTTCCCGAAGATGGCGCTGCCCACGCGTATCATGGTGCTTCCCTCGGCAATGGCCAGTTGATAGTCTGAACTCATGCCCATGGAAATCTCCTTAAAGTCATCCTGCTGGGCAAAGAACTCCTGTTTCAAGGTATCAAAGATGTGTCTAAGCGTCCTGAACTCGTGCTGTAGTTCTTCTTCGCTGTCTGTGTTGGTGGCCACGCCCATCACGCCGCAAATGCGCACGTTTTCCAGGGTTTTGAATTCCTGAGACCGCAACAATTGCTGCGCCTCCTCCAGAGACAACCCAAATTTTGTTTCTTCTTCGGCTATGTAGAACTGCAGCAGGCAGTTGATGACTCTGTTGTGTTTGGCCGCCTGTTTGTTAATTTCCTGCAGCAACTTAAAACTGTCTACAGACTGAATCATGTGCACGAAGGACGCAATGTATTTCACCTTGTTGGTCTGCAGATGCCCAATCATGTGCCACTCAACGTCTTCAGGAAGTTCAGGAGATTTAGCCGTCATTTCCTGCGCCTTGTTCTCCCCGAAGGCGCGCTGCCCCGCAGCATAGGCCTCTCTGATCAACTCTACCGGGTGCGTCTTAGACACCGCAATCAGCTGGCAGTTTGAACCCTTCAACCGGTCATTGAACTCATGTATGCTTTCTTGGATGGACATTTTTTTGGGATGTTAGATTTCAAACATTAGATACTAGACTTTTATATCGAGGTAGAAACCAATTTTAAGACTTTTAGAAAAATCTAACTTCTAAAATCTAGCGTCTAATATCTTAACAAAGTTTAGTCTTCTAACGCGTTGGTGAAAAAGGTGTTCTTAAGCAGGAGCCAGAGCAAGAGCAGCAGGAAGGCCCAGCGCAAATATACCTGGTAATAGTCTTTGGTGTCGCGGTAGCGGGTTTCCTTTACTTCGGTCTTCTCTAATGTGTTGATTTTTTTGAAGATGCTGGTGAGGGTGTTGGCGTCTTGGGCGCGGTAAAACTGGCCCTCAGACAGAGATGCCAACTGCCGAAGCGTCTTTTCCTCCAGGCCTGTCTGCACGGTCACTACCTTGCCGGTGGAATCTGGTGGCAACTGGATGGTGCCCTCGCGGCCAATGCCCACCGTGTACAACTTCACCTGGAAGGCGTGTGCCAGTTGGGCTGCCAATTCTGGGTCCAGGCTGCCGGCGGTATTCTCCCCGTCACTAATCAAAATGCATACTTTAGATTTAGCCGTAGACTCCCGCAACCGGTTCAAAGCCACGGCCAAAGCACTGCCAATGGCGGTACCATCCTCCGGTATCATGTTCAGCTCAATGCCTTCAATGCTCTCTTTCACCAGGGTATAGTCTGTGGTGAGGGGCACCAAGGAGAAGGCTTGTCCTGCAAACACCACTACGCCAATCCTGTCCTGCACGCGGCCGTTCACAAATTGCAAGGCTACCTTTTTGGCCGCTTCCAGGCGGTTGGGCTTAAAATCAGTGAGTTCCATGGACCCAGACACGTCCATGACCAGGACAATGTCAATGCCCTCGGCATACTGCTCAATGGTTTCATCTGTCTTCTGCGGGCGGGCCAGCGCAACCAATACCAGCATCAGAAACAAACCAAAGACTAAATCAGGTACGTAGCGCAAGGTGCTGGTCCAGTGCCATTTGGCTTTGCCTTCAAACAGGGCCACGTCCAGCTTCTTCCTGAAGCGCAGGTGCAAAAGCCAACGCAGCAGAAACAGCAAGGGCACCGCCAACAGCGCGTACAGAAAAGCCGGGTTCT
This sequence comes from Nibribacter ruber, assembly GCF_009913235.1. Lineage (NCBI taxonomy): Bacteria > Pseudomonadati > Bacteroidota > Cytophagia > Cytophagales > Hymenobacteraceae > Nibribacter > Nibribacter ruber. The sequence goes on from NZ_CP047897.1 coordinate 356,560, forward strand.
CCCAGTCAAACGACTGCCAAGTGCGCCAGCTAAACCAGCTCACGTTGAGCCAGGTATAATCAGAGGGTGTTTGCCACATTGCGCAGAGAATCTCTTATGATAACAAACCGCAGGGCGGCAAACTCAGACAACTGGTGGAGGGCATCGGTCACCTCGGTGATGTCATCAGAAATGATGTTGCCGTAAATGGCGCGGTCACAGACTTTCAAGGCATTGCCCACGCGCTCGTCTTCCTCAAAATAGGTGGTGATTTCCTTGGTGGTAAATGAACTGATTTCCTGTTCCTCCAGCTTGGTGAGGTAGTTCTTCCAGAGGGTGATGCCCCGTTCCAGCTGGTCCAGGGTTCTGGTTCTTTTAAAGCGCTCTGTAGCGCTCAGGAACCGGCTCTGAAACTGGGTCTGGTATTTCTGAAGCACGTACAGCTTATACCGATTGATGATGCGCTTGCCAAACAGTCCCCAGATGCCGCCAATCAAAACCAGGCCCGCCGTGATGCCCAAGCCCCAGTAAATGTAGTTGAACATCTCGGGCACGGGCTGCAGGGTTACGTTAGACTGAAGGGGCAGCGGGTCTGTGACGATGGAAACCAGTTGCTTCAAAAAAACAGAGTCTGGCAGCGTGTTGAGTTGCAGTGTATCTCCCTGCAGAAAGAGGCGGGCGTACATCTGAAGTTTCTGCACCGGCCGCAGGTTGAACGTGCGGAGCAAGTAAATGGTGCTATCTACGCTATTGGGGCCTTTGGTGCGGGTAGGGAAAAATTCTTTCCGGACCAGCTCAAAAGGAGAAAAGTTGAAGGAACTGTCCGGAAAGACCAGCTCAGCCTCTGGGGCATGTTCAGAAAGCAGCACGTAGCGCACCGTTTGGCCAATTTCTACCGTGTCTTGCAAGAAGAATCCCTGCATTTTGACCGTAGGAATCTGGGCTAACCCCGTGAAGGGAAGCAGCCACATCAAAACCCACAAGCCTTTTTTTAGATTAGACACAAGACGCAAGATACAAGACACCAGACTTTTTTGCTTCGTTTTTGGCTTATTTTCCAGAAAACAGCCCAAAAACGACCAACCGCCACCTTCTAAATCATTATTAAAAACTCACTTCTCTTTCAATCATACTAATTCCCCATATCCAAATTTTCACATCTTCACATCTTCACATTTCCACATTAAGAACTGCGCTTCATGAATTTATTGCGGGCCCTGAAGAGGTTGACCAGTTGCGGGGCATAGTCCTGGTCCACGAAAATAGGGAGGAAGTCGGCTTGGTACTTGCGGCAGATTTTAGTCAGTTTCTCTTGGTTCTCGGCGTAGGGCAGGAGGTACCGTTCTTTGAAGGCTTTGGAGGATGTATTGATCCAGATGGTTTTGCCGGTTTCTTTGTCAAGGAGCGGGACAATGCCCAGGCTGGGGAAAGCCGTCTCACGTTTGTCCATGAGCTGCAGCACAATCAAGTCATGTTTTTTGGCCAGCATGATCAGCTCGCGCTCATAGCTCAGGTCAATGAAGTCTGAGATGAGGATCATGATGCTCTTGCGTTTGACCACGTTCAAGGCCAGCCGAATGCCTTCACCAATGTTGGTTTTCTTGGAGGCCGGTTGCAGTTCTGCCAGTGTTTTGATGATGGAGTAAGCGTGCTCATTGCCCTTGCCGGGCTTCAGGTATTTCTCTTTGGTGTCACTGAAACAGATCATGCCCAACTGACTTCCCTGCTTAATGGCGGCCAGGGCCAGAATGCCGCTGATCTCCTTGCCAATGTCCATCTTCTGCAGACCGGGCACGCCCAGCGCCTGCGAGCCAGACACGTCCAGGAGAATGAACACGTTCTGCTCTTTTTCTTCGCGGTAGGTCTTCACAAATGTACCATGGCCCTTGGCGCTTACGTTCCAGTCTATGGAGCGCACGTCGTCGCCGTACTGGTAGGCGCGCACGTCGTCAAACTCCAGCCCAGAGCTTTTGAAGACAGATTTGAAGTCGCCCTGCATTTGGGCGTCAATTGCCTTTCTTATCTGAATCTCGTACTTTCGTAGCTTCCTGACCAAGTCTTTCATGCCTTTGAAGGTTTGTGCAGCGAGTTAAAATTACCTAATCTTAGCCACAACCGCGTGAAAAATAGTCTGCCCTTCTTTTTGCTGTCTCTGGTTCTGCTGGGCTGTGCGCCTGAGGTCAAGACGCCGGCAGACCTGGTGTCTGAAGACAAGATGACCAGCGTGCTGTTAGACGTGCACCTGGCCGAGGCCCGCATTGGCAGAACCATCCTGCAGTATGACACCTCCCGCATGGTGTTCAAGCACGTGCAAAAGGAAATCCTCAAAAAGCACCAGCTTACGGACAGCTCCTTCCGGCACAGCTATGATTATTACCTGGACAACCCCGCGCTGCTGGATAGAATCTATGAAAAGGTACTGGACAGCCTCAGCCTGATGGAGGCCAAACTCACGCCCAAAGCCGGCGAAGTCATCAAAGACCCACAAGCCGGCCAACCACCGGTAAACACCCCGCCGGTAGAAGTGCCTCTAGACAGCACCCGCCTCAAAATTGATTCTTCCTACTAGCCAATCGTGTTTTGTTTTTTAGCTTAGTTCCTGGAAAACTGCCCAAAAACGCGGCAGCTAGTCTTCTCTCATCATCATCTTTATAACCGCCTTAGTGGTAAAAGTCCGCAAAGAATTTGTTCCTGCGGGCTGAAGCCGTTTTTAGTTTCTTTTCTGTAAAACAGCCCAAAAACGACCTTAGATCAGGCGGCTGCCGTTAGGGACCACTTGCTGCGGCTGGGCCAGAACAATCTTCTTTTCGGCATCTTCAAATCCGGTCACCAAGACTTCTGAGCGCCAAGGGCCTATCTGCTTGGTTGGGAAGTTGGTCACGCACAACACCTGTCTGCCTACCAATTCTTCTAACGTGTAATGATGCGTAATCTGTGCGCTGGATTTTTTCACGCCCAGTTCGCCCAGGTCCACCCAAAGTTTGTAAGCGGGTTTGCGGGCCTCGGGGAAAGGTTCTGCCTGTACAATGGTTCCCACTCTTAGCTCCACGGCCATGAACTGGTCCCAGGTAATGTGCTCCTGCATAAGATTTTTTGGTGGCAAGTTAAGCGCTAGGGACAAGGAGGCAAGGCCGGCCAACCAAAAACTCTCATAGTTCAGGCCTCGTACGTTTAAACAGCTAGGGCAAAGGCTGTAGCTTATTTTCACACCATTCCTACAAACTATGAAAAACAACACGGGTACCACTTTGTCTGTCTGGCAGCCAGGCGTTGTCATGCCGGCCACCTCTTCGCTTACTGAAAACCTCACCACTGATGTCTGCGTGGTAGGTGCTGGTATTGCCGGGCTCACCACCGCCTACATGCTTACCAAAGCGGGCAAAAGAGTAGTAGTTCTGGATGCCGGCGATATTTGCGGCGGCGAGACCAGCCGAACCACTGCGCACCTTTCTTGGGCTCTGGATGACCGGTTTAGTAAAATAAAAAGCGTCTTGGGCACTACCAACGCCAAGCTGGCCTATGAGAGCCACCGCGACGCCATCAACATGATTGAGAAAATCATCAAAGATGAGAAGATTGACTGTGACTTTACCCGGCTGCCCGGCTACCTTTTTCTGGGCGCTAATGACACTGAAGACCAGCTAGACCAGGAATTGGAAGCCTGCCAACAGCTAGGTATTAAAGACGTGGTCAAACTCAAGCGTTGCCCTGTAGAAACCGTGAGCGAGGGACCCTGCCTCCAGTTTCCGGACCAAGGGCAGTTCCATCCCATCAAATACCTCTGGAAACTGGCCCAGTACATCATAGACCATGACGGCCTCATCTTCACCCACAGCCACGTCCAGAAGTTTGAGAGCGGCAACGTGACCAGAGTGACTACAGATGCAGGCTACTCGGTGTCGGCGAATCATCTGGTGGTCTGCACCAACACTCCGGTGAATGACTTTGTGACCATGCACACCAAACAGGCCCCGTACCGCACTTACGTAGTGGGCATGCGCATACCCAAAAACAGCGTGCCCACGGCCTTGTATTGGGACGATTCTGACCCGTATCATTATGTGCGCCTGGGCTCTGTGGCCGGTGAGGAGAAAGAGGATTCCCAGATTTTGATAGTGGGCGGCGAAGACCATAAAACTGGACAGTCAGACACCGATGAAAACGAACGTTACGCCTGCCTGGAAGAATGGGCCCGAAAGAAATTCCCGATGGTGCAGGACACGGTCTTTAAATGGTCTGGCCAGGTGATGGAACCGGTGGATTTCATGGCTTATATTGGTCGCAACCCCGGTGATACCAAGAATGTGTACATCGCCACCGGCGACTCTGGTCATGGCATGACCCACGGCACCATTGCCGGCATACTCATTTCAGACTTGATTCAGGGCAAAGCCAATCCTTGGGAGAAACTGTATGACCCCGGCAGAGTGACCATTTCTGTAGAGACGGCCAAGGAGTTCCTGAAGGAAAACCTGAACGTGGCGGCACAATACGTAGACTGGGTGAAACCGGGAGCCAAAGACGAAGAAGAAATAGCCCCCGGCACCGGCAAAGTGGTACAGCGCGGCGCCAGCAAAGTAGCGGTGTATTGTGATGAAAACGGTAAACGCACCGAATGCTCGGCGGTCTGCACCCACCTGGGTTGTATTGTAGACTGGAACCACTCAGAAATGTCCTGGGACTGTCCGTGCCACGGTTCCAGGTTTGACCCACATGGAAAGGTGATTGCCGGGCCGGCCATCCGGGACTTGGACAACGTGAAGGAATAATAAAAAAGAAGCCTGCTCCGTAAAGCAGGCTTCTTTTTTATTTATAGGCATCCAGCGCTTTCAGTCGGGCTTGTACAGAGGCTTGCCATTCTTGCTGTATGGTTTTTTCCAGGCCATGCTTGCTCTCACGGTCATACAGGTCTTCTTCTTTGTGCCACGCTTCAAAGGCCAGGTTGGCGTACTTGTTCAGGTCGGCGGCGCCTCTGGTGCAGGGGTTGGGCAGGGTAGCCAGTTTCTTGCGCAATTGCCGGGCGTGCAGTTCTGTGATGTCAAAGTGCAGCTGCTCATGGGCCAACAAGGCATGCGACTCGCGGTTGCGGGTCCAGGACTCCTTAGGGTTGAAAACGGCGTCTACCTTGAACTTGAGTTGGTTGTTCTCGCACTTCACCTTCATCTCCATGTTGGTAGAAGTAAGGGCATGGTGGTTGTTGTTGGAGGCGGGTTCCCCGGCAAAATCATCCCAGGAAAGGCGTTTTTGAGGAGCCCACAGAATGTCTGATGCAACGGCGGTATTGATTACAGGTTCAGTAGGAAGGGTAGGCACCAAAAATAGCATGCTCCACCACAGGGATAGTATGGATATTGACATAGATGTGACCGTAACAAGAACCGTACCGCCGCAAGTTTCAAAAAAGCAGAAGAAACTTACGCCGGACTGAATTTACGGAAACGGAAAAATAAAAGTAACGCCGCTATGGACAAACCTGTCAACAAACCCGTCCAGATGCCCATGGCACCCATGTCAAACACAAACCCCAGAGTGTAGCCAATAGGCAGGGCAATAAGCCAGTAAGAAAACAAGGAAATCATGCTGGGCACCCGTACATCTTCCAAGCCCCGCAAAGCTCCCAAAGCCACCACCTGCACACCGTCAGAAATCTGGAAGAGGGCCGCAATGATAAGGAGTTTAGAAGCCAGCGCCTGTACTACTATGTCTTTCACATAAAAGGCAGGAATCAACTCTTTGGCCAGAATGATGAGCACGCCCGTGCCCGCCATGAAAAGCGCGCCCATGATCATGCTGCTGTACCCGGCGGTGTGCACCCCGTGCACATCTCCTGAGCCCCGAAGTTTGCCAACTCTAATGGTAGCCGCCGCTGAGATTCCGCTGGCCATCATATAGGTGACAGAAGCCACGTTTAATGCAATTTGGTGAGCAGCCAATTGCGTGGCACCCACCCAGCCAATCATAACGGCAGAGAAGCTGAAGGCTCCCATTTCAAAAATCATTTGCAAAGAAATAGGGAAGCCGATCTTGAGCATGGTGAGCATGTGCGCCCAGGAAAGGTGTTGTTTGGAAAGATAGCTTCTGTATTTGGCAAATCGTTGGAAGGTAAGTACATAGCCTCCCATCATAAGCGCCATCACCACTCTGGAAATTAGGGTAGCCCAGGCGGCGCCGTTCAAACCCAAGGCCGGCATGCCCAGCTTGCCGTAAATCAATACGTAGTTGAGGCCCACGTTGAGGACGTTGGCGAAGATGGAAATGTACATGGACTGCCGGGTCAGGGACAAGCCTTCGGCAAACTGCTTGAACGCCTGAAACACCATGAGCGGGACCATGCTTAGGAACAGGATGTTCACGTATGGAATGGTCAGTTTCACCACATCCAGCGGTTGCTTCAAGTAATGAATGAGCGGTGAGAGGCCGTAGAAGACAAGGAATAGAAACACACCTATGAGGGTGTTGAGTACCAGCCCGTTCAACAAAATCAACGCAATGCGGGTGTGGTTTTTACGACCGTCGGCGCGGGCCACCAGCGGCGTCATGCTATAAGAGATTCCCAGCCCAAACACCAGCACGATGGTGAAGATACTGTTGCCCAAGGAGGCGGCGGCTAGTTGCAAGGTGCCAATGCGGCCCGCCATGATACTGTCTGCCACTGATACCAGAATATGACCCAGCTGGCTCAATACCACCGGGAACGCTAAAAGAAAAGTGGCTTTGTAATGGTGCCGGTACTGTGCAGAAAATATCACGAAGTAATAGAAATGGAATGAACCGCAAAACTACAGCTATTTCCCCAAGCCACCTCGGACATTTGTCTTTCTAGATCTGAGGATGTGACATTGCGTAGATGAAGAGATTTGGAAATTTGAAAATTTGAAAATGGGTGGTTTTGGAAATGATATGGTTTATCTAGGAACGTTTCGTTTTTGGTCTGTTTTCCAGAAAACAGGCCAGAAACGAAAGATAGTTTAGGTAAATTCAGCCTTTTGTCTACTTGCCTTCACAATGCCTCATCTTCAAACCTTCTCAACTTCAAATTACAAAAGCCTTCAGGCGGAGAAGGGCGCTTTCCAGGATGTGGTCTGGTAAGGCGAAGGACATCCGGACCGCGCCGGGCATGCCCATGTTGGTAGCAGGCAGAACTTCTAGACCCACTTGGTTCTTGAGCCCCGATGCCCATTCCTCTACCGTCTTGTAAAGTGAATTTGAATTCATTTCTTGGAGACAGGCAGAAACGTCTAAGGTAAAGTAATAGCCGGCGTCGGGTGTTGTGTAGGAAAGAGCTGGAATTTGGGCCAGTGCTTCTTGTACCCTTTGGCGCTTGGGAGCCAGATCTTCTTTGAAAGATTGCCAGATCTGCTGGCGGTGTTCCATGGCCTGGACCGCGGCTGCCTGGGTGAGGGGAGAAACCCCCGAAATGGTTTTCAGCTGGAGGGCCGTGGCACGTTCCAAAATCTCAAAAGGTGCAATGAGGTACCCTACCCGCCAGCCAGACATGGCAAAGGATTTGGAGAAGCCGTTCACCACCGAGATGCGGTCTCTCAAATGCTCAAACCGTAGCATGCTAAAAGGCGGCGTCTCATACTGCAAACCATCATAAATCTCATCAGACAAGACATGCAAGTTTGGATGCTCTTCCAGGAGATGGGCCACTTTCTGTAGTTCTTCCTGCGTGTAGACTTTGCCGGTGGGGTTACCAGGGTTACTCAGAATAAGCAACTTAGTTTGCGGCGTAATTGCTGCTTTCAAGGCCTCTAACGGTAGGGCGTAGCCTTCTTGTGGGTTGGCGGGAATAGAAACCAACTCTCCACCGCTCAGCGAAATCAAGTCTGGAAACGCAAACCAATAAGGAGCCAGCATCACTACCTGGTCCTGTGGTTGCAACAGGCTTTGCAGGTACAAATGGATGGCATGTTTGGCACCCGCAGTGATGAGTACTTGAGACTCAGGAAGTGGAATTCCGTCTTCCTCCAAGTACCGTTTGGCAACGGCCTGGCGAAGGCTCATGGTGCCCTCTGTGGGACCATAAAAAGTATCGTTCTGGAGCAGCGCTTCCTGAAGGCCTTCCACGGCCACCGCCGGCGTAGAAAAGTGCGAAACGCCCAAATGCATTGGAATCTGGTCCATAGTTTTTGATTGTTGGTTTTGCTAATTGCTCATTGTTGAGGCCAGGTGATGCAGCGATGACCCTGCGGCAATTTAACGCAATGGGTGCTAAACTTTAATCACTGACAAAAATAGAATTCCGTTTTTGGCTACTTTTCCAGGAAATAGCCCAAAAACGACCCGAAGTCAACAACAATCAGCAATTAAACCGGTCTTAGCAAGACATTGGCGAAGCAGTGGCTGTGGTCGGTGAAAATGTCATCAATGGCCAGGCCGCACGTGAGCGCCATTTCCTTGATCTGCCGCAAAGAATATTTGTAAGAGTTTTCAGTGTGGATGGTTTCCCAGGGCTCAAACGAAAACGTCTGGTCCAGGGCGCCCACATACACTTCCTGCGCCTGCTTGCTGACCAGATAGCTGCGCATGGTGCCGCCCACGGGGTCATATTCCGCGAAGTGCTGAAACTGGTCCACCTCAAAATTTGCCTGCAGTTCTTTGTTGATGCGGTGCAACAGGTTAAGGTTGAAGGCAGCCGTCACGCCGGCGGCATCGTCATAGGCTTGTCTTATTTTCTCTGGATCTTTTCTCAAATCAATGCCCAGCAGGAAGCGGTCCTGGGGTTGCAAGAGCTTTCTGAGTTGGCAAAGGAATTCCTGGGCATCGTCTGGATTGAAATTTCCTAAGTTGGACCCCAAAAACAAGATTAGTTTGCGCGCGGAATGCTTTTGCAGCCACTGCAGACCCGTGAAATATTCGGCGGCCAAGGCGGTGACGGGCAGGCTCGGAAAGCGCAGGGAGAGGTCTTCCAATAACTCTTTTAACTGCTCCGGCGAAATGTCTACGGGCACAAACGTGAAATCTGTTTTCTGGGCCACCAGTTCCTGCAGCAATAATTTGGTTTTATAGGCATCTCCGGCGCCCAGGTCCACCAGTTGGAACGGCTCCTGCGTACCAAAGGCATACAAAATCTCCTTGCGCTGCTCCTTTAAGATGCTGAACTCCAGTTTGGTGAGGTAATACTCGGGCAGCTTCATGATCTGTTGGAACAGCTGGCTCCCTTTGGCGTCATAGAAGAACCTGGATGACAGTTTTTTAGGCGTTTTGCCTAGTCCCTGGAATACGTCCTGGCCCAGGCCAGAGTCTGCGGAAACTTCTTCTGAGAGCAGGTTGACAAGTTGAGTATCTGAAGTGATGGTGCGTTGTGTCATAGGTTGTTTATCTCTGCGCCAGCCGGATGCCGGTAAACTGCCAGCGTTTGTCTGCGTGAAAGAAATTTCGGTAGGTAGTTCTTATGTGGCTCTGGGGCGTGGCGCAGGAGCCGCCGCGCAAGACCATTTGGTTGATCATGAACTTGCCGTTGTACTCACCCACTGCCCCGGGAGCCGTTGTAAACCCAGGATACGGTAAATAGGCGCTGTAGGTCCATTCCCAGGCATCTCCCAGCAGCTGCGCCACCGCAAAATTTTCATCTGCCAGACACGCCGCCTGGGGCTGCATACGCCGCGATTCCAGAAAGTTTCCGGCGGCGGGTGTGCCCGCGTGCAGTTGGGCCAGGGCTTCCCACTCAAACTCGGTTAAGAGGCGGTGGCCGCTCCAGTTGGCATAGGCCAGCGCTTCATAAAAGCTAATGTGAGTGACCGGCGCTTGCAGGTCTACTTGTTGCAGGCCGTGTAAGGTGTAGTGGTACCAGTGGCCGTCTTGCTGCACCCAGTACAATGGAGCCTGCCACTGCTGTTGCTGCACCAGGTCCCAGCCCTCGGCGAGCCAATAGACGAAGTTCTCATAGCCGCCTGCCTCCATGAATTGAAGGAACTCCTGGTTGGTCACCAGCCAGGCACGGGCCTTGAACTCAGCAAGAAATACCTGGTGTGGGTTTAGCTCATTGTCAAAACAGAAGCCGTCTCCCTGGTGGCCTATGGTATACAGGCCTTCCGGTACGGTCACCCATTCGTTTTTAGGCTGTTTTCCTGAAATTGGACCAGAAACGGGGCTTTCCTCTGGTAGGTATTCTGGCAGCAGAGGGTTGCAGGACAAGATGTATTTGATGTCTGTAATTAACAGTTCCTGGTGCTGCTGCTCATGCTGGAGGCCCAGTTCTATCAACGCCGCCAGATCTGCTTGTTTTTCTGACAATTCACTTTGCAGCAGCGTTTCCATGGCCTGGTTCACGTGCTGCCGGTAGGCCAGCACCTCGGCCAACGGAGGCCTGGACAAGGTGCCCCGCTCTGCACGGTTGACGCGGCTGCCCAAGGTGTTGTAGTAGGAGTTGAACAAGAACGCGTACTGCGCATGAAACTCTGTATAGGCCGGCAGATGTGGCTTGAGCAGGAAGGTCTCAAAAAACCAGGTAGTATGCCCCAGATGCCACTTAGGCGGACTTACGTCTACCATGGGCTGCATGACGGTATCTTCGGGGGTGAGCGGGGCGCAAAGGCTTTCCGTCTGTTTCCGGATGGTCTGGAAACGGGCCAAGAGCGCGGCAGAGTGACCAATAGGGGGCGTTACCATGGTTTGTAAAGGTTCAGGTCTTCATAAACTAATTATTGCCTGAAAGGTTTTAACTTCATCCCGCCAAATACGTGATTATGCCCTTTGTCCTGACCCCCTTTCAAAGAACGCTGCAGTTTAAATTTGATGCCCGTACCTCGCGCGGTGCCATGCAAACCCACCAGGCCCATTACCTGCGCGTGCACCATACAGATCAACCAACCAAGCAGGGTTGGGGCGAATGTTCCCCGTTGCCCGGCCTGAGCCCCGATTTCACCCCAGAGTTCTTTCCCTTCCTGCAACAACTATGTCACCAGTACAACGCCCTGGAAAGCGACAATTATGAAGACGAGAAAGGGTTTGCCTTCTGGAAAAGTCTGGAGAAGTGGCCCTCCATCAATTTTGCGTTTGAGACGGCGTTTGTAGACTATATGCGCGGGGGTAATTTCCAGTTGTATAAAAACGCTTTCTCTCAGTCTGAGGCCGGCATTCCCATCAATGGTTTGGTCTGGATGGGCGATGCCGCCTTCATGCGCGAGCAGATTGAAAAAAAATTGGCGCAGGGTTTCAATTGCCTTAAACTGAAGATTGGCGGTTTGGACTTTGACCAAGAACTGAACATTCTAGAGGAAATCAGAAGCATGGCAAGCCCTCAGGAACTGGAACTTCGCCTAGATGCCAACGGCGCTTTTTCTCCCCAGGACGCCTTGAAAAAATTAGACCAATTGGCCCGGTTTGACATCCATTCCATTGAACAACCCATCCGGCAGGGACAGCACCCAGAAATGCGCAAATTTTGTCTAGAGTCGCCTATTGCCATTGCCCTGGACGAAGAATTGATTGGTATTACCGGCCAGGAGGAAAAGTGGAATTTGCTGCACAGCCTGCAGCCGGCCTACATCATCATAAAACCCACGCTGGCTGGCGGGTTGAGCGGCAGCCGCGAGTGGGTACAAGTAGCTGATTCTCTGGGTCTGCGTTGGTGGATGACCTCGGCGCTGGAATCCAACATCGGGTTGAATGCCATTGCCCAGTTTGCCGCCAGTTTTCAAAACCCCTTACCCCAGGGACTGGGAACCGGGCAACTGTACCATAACAAACTAGAATCACCGCTGGAAATTAGAGGCCAAGAGCTTTGGTATGCTAAAGACAAGCACTGGGAGCTGCCCACGTAAGAAGGGTCGTTTTTGGCCTTTTTTCTGGAAAAGAGGCTAAAAACGGGGATAGTGTTTACTGTGAAACCAAATTTTTAGGACGCTAGAAATTGCTTCACTATTTTGGGAACGCCCTCTGTCGCTTTTTCTTTGAGAATGGTGAGGTTTCTTCTATGCGAGACGGCGGGTGTGTTGGGGTCCACCAGGTAAATGGGCGTGTCATGGGGAGCGTAGGAGAGGAGCCCCGCCGCCGGATACACTTGCAACGACGTGCCAATCACCAGCAGGTAATCAGCGGTCATGGTTTCTTCTATGGCCTGCTCAATCAAAGGCACCGGCTCCCCGAACCAGACAATGTTGGGCCGCAGCTGAGAACCCTTTTCGCAGAGATCGCCTAGTTTCAATTCCCAACCCTGTACGGGATAAATGAGAGATGAATCCTGGGTGCTTCTGTTCTCAAACAACTTGCCGTGAAGGTGCAGGATATGGGTAGAGCCGGCGCGCTCATGCAGGTCATCTACGTTCTGGGTGATGATGCGCACGTCAAACATTTCCTCCAGTTTCACCAGGGCCAGATGCGCCGCGTTGGGCTTTACGTCTAAGGCACTTTTGCGGCGCTGATTATAAAACTCCAGCACCAGTTCTGGGTTCTTGCGCCAACCTTCCGGCGAGGCCACTTCCATCACATCATGCCCTTCCCAAAGTCCGTCAGCGTCCCTGAACGTAGCCAAGCCACTCTCAGCGCTAATACCAGCTCCGGTTAAGACTACTACTTTTTGTTTTTGATTAGACATTAGTATTTAGATATTAGACGCTAGACAATTAAGAAATATAATACGAAACAGTAATTAAAATGATGAACCCCGTTTTTGGGCTGTTTTCCAGAAAACAGCCCAAAAACGGGGTTCATAAAGTCTAATATCTAGTATCTAACTACTAGCATCTCTTCCTAGCTGGCCTTCTTCTTAGGAGCCGCCTTTTTAGCGGTGGTGCCGGTAGCTTTTTTAGCAGGCGCTTTCTTGGCCGCTGGCTTTTTGGCGGCGGTCTTCTTTGGAGCATCTGCGGCCGCGGCTGGGTCAGCTTTCTTCTTGAAACCGCCTCGGGCTGGCTTATCGGGGGTGTTGGCCGCCAGTTCCAGGCATTGCTCTAAGGTAAGTTCTGCCGGTTCCTGTCCCTTCGGGATTTTGACGTTCTTTTTGCCCACGCATATGTACGGCCCAAAGCGTCCGTTCAAGACGGTCACCTCTGGATTTTCGGGGAAGGTTTTGATCATCTTCTCGGCGTCCGATTTGCGTTTGGCGTCAATCAGCTCAATGGCTTCGGCCTCAGAGATGAGCAAAGGATCCATGGTTTTGGGCAGCGAGTAGAACTTACTGTTGTGCTGAATATAAGGCCCGAAACGCCCGATGGCGGCTTTCATGTCCTTCTCTTCATAGGTGCCCACCACGCGCGGTAATTTGAACAATTCCTGGGCCTGCTCTACCGTAATAGACTCCAGGAACATTCCTTTCCTAAGGCTGGCATAAACCGGTTTTTCGCCGGTTTCCTCGTTCTCCTCACCTAGCTGCACGTACGGCCCGAAGCGTCCTAACTTGGCTACCATCATCTTGCCAGAGACAGGGTCAAGGCCCAGTTCACGGGCTCCGCTTACGCTGGCGCGTTCAATGTCTGCAGAGGCTTCAATGGTTCCATGGAAACTTGAGTAGAATACATCTAACATCTTGTCCCACTCCTTGTTACCCATGGCAATCTGGTCAAACTCTTCCTCTACCTTGGCGGTGAAAGAATAGTCAATGATGCTGGGGAAGTGGGCTACTAGAAAGTCGGTCACCACCATGGCAATGTCTGTAGGGAAGAGCTTGGCTTTCTCGGCGCCTGCCATCTCGGTTTTAGTCATGGCCTTGATCTCGCCGTTCTCCAAAGACAGGATTTGGTATGGTCTTTCTTTGCCTTCTCTATTGTCTTTTTCTACGTAGCCGCGTTTCTGGATGGTAGAGATGGTAGGCGCGTAGGTAGATGGTCTACCAATACCCATTTCCTCTAACTTCTTCACCAAACTAGCTTCTGTGTAACGTGGCGCCGGACGGCTGTAGCGCTCGGTGGCCTGCAGGCGTTGCAAGTTCAAAGTTTGACCTTCTTTCAAAGGAGGAAGCATGCCCTGGGTTTCTTCGTCGCTTAGTTCCTCGTCATCGGTAGACTCAGCATACACTTTCAAGAAACCTTCAAACTTCACCACTTCACCAGTAGCTACCAGCTTTTCTGGTTGACCGGAGATGGAGATGACGGCGGTGGTTTTCTCAATCTCAGCATCGGCCATCTGCGAGGCAATGGCGCGCTTTCTGATTAAATCATACAGGCGTTGCTCGTTGCGGTCATCGCTGGCTTTGAGCGCGGCAAAGTCTGTAGGCCGGATGGATTCGTGGGCCTCCTGCGCTGATTTGTTTTTGGTTTTGTATTGTCTGGTTTTGACGAAGTTGTCGCCAAAGCTGCGCGCAATCTCTGCGGCAGCAGCGGCCATAGCGTCCTGTGACAAGTTCACGGAGTCGGTACGCATGTAGGAAATCTTACCGGCTTCGTACAGGCGTTGGGCCACTTGCATGGTCTGGGCCACCGAGAAATACAGCTTGCGGCTGGCTTCCTGCTGTAGGGTAGACGTGGTAAACGGAGCGGCTGGGCTACGCTTGGTTGGCTTTTTCTCTAGGCTGTCAATAGTATAAGAAGCCCCAATGTTGCGGTTCAAGAAGTCCTCGGCCTGCTCACGGGTTTTAAAGCGGGTGTTCAACTCAGCCTCCAGGCGCTTGCCGGCCACGTCAAAAATGGCCACCACTTTAAAGGCAGACTCAGACTTGAAGCGCTCAATCTCACGTTCGCGCTCTACTACAAAACGTACCGCTACAGATTGAACACGCCCGGCAGATAGACCGGTTTTTATCTTCTTCCAAAGCACCGGACTCAATTCAAAACCCACCAGACGGTCCAGCACGCGTCTTGCTTGCTGAGCGTTTACCAGGTTGATGTCTATGGTGCGGGGGTTGTCAATGGCGTTGAGGATGGCGTTCTTGGTAATCTCCCGGAACACGATGCGGCGCGTCTTGGCCTCATTCAGGTTCAGGGCTTCGGCCAGATGCCAAGAAATGGCTTCTCCCTCACGGTCCTCATCCGATGCCAGCCAAACCGTTTCGGCCTCCTTGGCGAGCTTTTTCAGACTGGAGATGACTTCGCGCTTGTCTGGAGACACCACGTAGGTGGGTTTGAAGCCGTTTTTGATATCTATGGCATTGTTGTCCTTGGGGAGGTCCCGCACGTGCCCGAAGCTAGATTTAACCACGAAATCTTTGCCCAGGTACCCTTCAATGGTCTTGGCTTTGGCCGGGGACTCCACAATTACTAAGTTCTTTATCATATATAGAAGGAGGTGGGCGGGGCCCAAAAATTTTTCAAAGATGACGTAAAATTTTGAGACAATGCAAGCACTACTGGGGAAGATGCTTATTAGAAGAGCGCAAAACCATATACCTTAGGGCAGTAAAAAAGTTTTGAAGCTAAACCCAGGCGCTATGAGACAACTACTGTTAATGAGGCACGCAATCACGCTGGATAAAGTTCCCGGCCAGACAGATTTAGAACGCGAACTCACCTTGCAAGGACAGGAGCAGGCCCTGGCCGCCGGCCTCTGGCTCAAGCAGCAGCAACTCACCCCAGACCTAGTGTTGTGCAGTCCGGCGGTACGTACGCAATCTACCCTGGCCGGAGTTTTAGCGGGGCTTGGCAATTCTGTTCCCGTCCAGACGGAGCGAGATATTTACGATGGAGAGGAGTCTGACCTCCTGCATTTGTTGGAAACGGCAGACGCCTCTGTGCAGACTTTATTATTTGTGGGTCATAATCCCACCATTGGCTATTTGGCCCAAGCCCTCACCAACCGGCGCGTCAGTTTTTCTCCTGCCACCGTGTTGGTATTGACCTCACAAAAAGAGGCGGTGACTGATGGGCTGAGAAATAGTTTTTCGGTCACAGACAGGTTCCTGGCGCCAGTACCTCGTTTTTAGGGTATTTTCCAGAAAACAGGCTAAAAACGGAAATTAGCGCCATTTTAATTTGTAGCTTTAACCGTTTCAACGGCAGAAAAATATTTTTTGATTTTCTTGTAACCTATGGCAGCAACTATCGTATCGGTCATCAACCAAAAAGGCGGCACGGGCAAAACCACCACCACCATAAACCTTGGGAGCGCTCTCCAAAAGCTGGGAAAGCGCGTGCTGTTGATCGATTTAGACCCTCAAGCCAACTTGTCTTATTCCTTGGGCCTTACAGAGCCAGAACGCACGCTGGCAGACGTGTTCACCGGGCAGCATAGCCTGCCAGACATTCTGCAAGAGTGTGATGGGCTGCAGGTGGCACCTGGTTCAAATGAACTGGTGGACGTGGAAATATCGTTGGTAGGTCAGGAGAGCCGTGAGCAATTCTTGCAGAGCATGTTGCAGGAAACCAAAGGCTTTGACTACATCTTGATTGACTGCCCACCGTCGCTTTCCCTGTTAACGGTTAATGCGCTCACGGCCTCGCATGAGGTGATTATTCCGCTTCAGATGGAAGTGCTGACGCTCCAGGGCCTTGGACAGATTTTGAATACGGTGAAACAGATAAAGAGTACGCTCAATCCTGCATTGAAAGTGAAAGGCATAGTGGTGGTCATGTATGACAAACGCCGCAAGCTGAGCCTGGAGATTGAAGAGTACCTGCAGGACAACGTGGAGGAGCGTATTTTTAAACAGCGCATAAGGCTGAACGTGAAGTTGGCAGAGGCGCCCTCCTTTGGTAAGAGTGTACTGGACTATGATTCAGCCTCTAACGGGGCCAAAGATTATCTGGGTCTGGCAAAAGAATACCTGGCCGCCAAGTAAGCACCGTTCTTGAATTCTATTTATTACTATATTGCATAGCTTAACTAAGCAGTAAACCCTATAAAACGGCAAGCAATTGCCAAAGCACGTAACAACGCTCTACAATCACAATATACAATGGCTTTAGGTAAAAACTTAAAACTCAATAAGGACAAGTTGATTGGGAAGTCAGAGGCCGAGAAGTCTGCAGCGAAACCTGCCGCAGAAACCTCGTCGACTGAAGGAGTAGAAGAGACGCCCGCACCAGCGCCGGTAGAGGAGCCAACTCCTGCCGCTTCTGATGCGCCCGATTCTCTTGACACTTCCTCTGATGATTTCCTTTCTGATTCTGGTGCAGGAGACGATGAGAAGGAGAGGATGGAGGATGTTCCCTTATTGGCAGTGCCGTTAGTGCAGGCGGATCAGGCCAGGCGTAGTAATACGCCTAGGCTCCAGTACCAGCTGCAAGACAATGATTACATCAATGAGCAGTTGAACCGCGTCTTGTACGCGTTAGACGCGTTTAAGAAAGGTGACGTCTCTGTAAGGTTAACCAAACAGAATAATGACATCTTCTCAGAGATAGCCGAAGCCTACAATTCCATGGTGGAGATGATTGGTGGTGTAGGTGGTGAGGTTTCCCGTATCTCTAAAGTAGCCGGGGTAGAGGGTAATCTGAAAGCCCGTGCCTCTGCTGAGAATGCCTCTGGTTTCTGGAAAGACATGATTAACAATATCAACGGTTTGGTGGACTCCATCGCCGTTCCGGTATTGGAGGTAGGCAAGGTATTGAAGAACATCTCCCGGGGTAACCTGGATGAGACGTTCCAGATTCCGGTGTCTGGTGACTTCAAGGTCATGGCCGAAACCATCAACCGTACCATTGATAACCTAAACCTATTTGCCGGTGAGGTAACTCGTGTGGCACTTGAGGTAGGTACCGAGGGTAGACTGGGTGGGCAGGCATCTGTTCCGAACGTTGCTGGTATCTGGAAAGAGCTTACTGACAATGTAAACGCGATGGCGTCTAACCTTACCTCTCAGGTACGGGACATTGCCAAGGTAACCACCGCGGTAGCACAAGGTAACCTGACCCAGAAAGTAACCGTGGACCTGAAAGGGGAAATGTTGCAGTTGAAAGAGAACATTAACCAAATGGTGGACTCTTTGAACATCTTCGGTGATGAGGTAACCAGAGTGGCCCGTGAAGTGGGTACTGAAGGTAAACTAGGTGGCCAGGCCCGTGTACCTAACGTGGGCGGTACCTGGAAAGAACTGACAGACAACGTGAACACTATGGCTAGCAATTTGACTAGCCAGCTGCGTGACATAGCGAACGTGGCCACCGCTGTTGCGAAAGGCGACCTGAGCCAGAAGATTACAGTTAACGTGCGCGGTGAGATTGCTGACCTGAAGGACATCATTAACCAGATGGTGGACTCCCTCAACATCTTCGCAGACGAAGTAACCCGTGTGGCGCGTGAAGTGGGTACCGAAGGTAAACTAGGCGGACAGGCAAGCGTGCCAAACGTAGGTGGTACCTGGAAGGAGTTGACAGACAATGTGAACACCATGGCCGGTAACCTGACCCTACAAGTACGTGACATTGCCAACGTAGCAACCGCGGTAGCAAAAGGTGACTTGAGCCAGAAAATCACCGTGAATGTACGCGGTGAGTTAGCTGAGCTGAAGGACAACTTGAACCAGATGGTGGACAGCCTTAACATCTTCGCGGATGAGGTAACCCGTGTGGCAAGAGAGGTAGGCACCGAGGGTATTCTAGGTGGTCAGGCCAACGTACCAAACGTAGCCGGTACCTGGAAAGCCCTAACAGATAATGTAAACTACATGGCGTCTAATTTGACGCTGCAAGTACGTGATATAGCCAACGTAGCAACTGCGGTAGCAAAAGGAGACTTAGGCCAGAAAATGACGGTTGAGGTAAAAGGAGAAATCCTTGAGCTGAAAGACAACCTGAACCAGATGGTGGACTCCTTGAATATCTTCGCTGACGAGGTAACCCGTGTTGCTCGTGAAGTGGGTACCGAGGGTATCTTGGGCGGTCAGGCGAATGTTCCAAATGTAGGCGGGGTTTGGAAAGACCTCACCGACAACGTGAACTCGATGGCCTCCAACCTGACACTGCAAGTGCGTGACATCGCCAACGTGGCGACCGCGGTGGCGAAAGGTGACCTGAGCCAGAAAATGACCGTGAACGTGAAGGGTGAGATTCTTCAATTGAAGGATATCCTGAACCAAATGGTAGACTCGCTCAACACATTTGCGGGTGAGGTAACCCGTGTGGCATTGGAGGTAGGAACCGAAGGAATCTTGGGCGGTCAGGCTAATGTGCCAAACGTGGCTGGGACCTGGAAGATGTTGACTGACAATGTTAACTCTATGGCCTCTAATTTGACGCTGCAAGTTCGTGATATTGCCAACGTGGCAACCGCGGTGGCGAAGGGTGACCTGAGCCAGAAGATGACGGTGAACGTGAAGGGTGAAATCCTGGAGCTGAAGAACATCCTGAACCAGATGGTGGACAGTTTGAACATCTTCGCGGGTGAGGTAACCCGTGTGGCATTGGAGGTGGGTACAGAAGGTAAATTAGGTGGCCAGGCATCGGTTCCAAACGTGGGCGGTGTATGGAAAGACCTGACGGACAACGTGAACTACATGGCCTCCAACCTGACTCATCAGGTAAGGGATATTGCCAACGTAGCAACCGCCGTGGCAAAAGGAGACTTGGGTCAGAAAATGACCGTTGAGGTAAGAGGCGAAATCCTTGAACTCAAGAACATCCTGAACCAAATGGTAGACTCGCTCAATGTGTTTGCCGGGGAAGTAACCCGCGTAGCGCTGGAAGTGGGTACTGAAGGAAAACTAGGCGGTCAGGCCAGTGTACCGAACGTAGGCGGGGTTTGGAAAGACCTCACAGACAATGTGAACTACATGGCGTCCAATCTAACGCTGCAAGTGCGTGACATTGCCAACGTGGCAACCGCGGTGGCGAAGGGTGACTTGAGCCAGAAGATGACGGTGAACGTGAAGGGTGAAATCCTGGAGCTGAAGAACATCCTGAACCAGATGGTAGACTCCCTTAACGTGTTTGGTGATGAGGTAACCAGAGTAGCCCGCGAAGTGGGTACCGAAGGTAAACTGGGAGCGCAAGCATCTGTGCCAAACGTAGGCGGAACCTGGAAAGAATTAACCGAGAACGTAAACTACATGGCCAGCCAGTTGACCGGCCAGGTACGTGATATTGCCAAGGTAGCCACCGCGGTAGCCCGTGGCGACTTGAGCCAGAAAGTGACGGTTGAAGTTAAAGGCGAAATCCTGGAGCTGAAAGAAAACCTGAACCAGATGGTGGACAGCCTTAACATTTTTGCGGATGAGGTAACCCGCGTGGCCCGTGAAGTGGGTACTGAGGGTAAGCTAGGCGGTCAGGCGAATGTTCCGAAAGTACGTGGTACTTGGAAAGAGCTGACCGACAACGTGAACACCATGGCCGCCAACTTAACTTCTCAGGTACGTGACATTGCAAAAGTTGCGATTGGCGTAGCAAAAGGTGACCTGAGCCAGAAAGTGACGGTAGATGTAAAAGGAGAGCTCTTAGAGCTGAAAGAGAACATCAATAGAATGGTGGACTCTCTAAACATCTTCGCGGGTGAGGTAACCCGTGTGGCGTTGGAAGTAGGTACCGAGGGAAAACTGGGCGGACAAGCCAAAGTGCCGAACATTGGCGGGGTATGGAAAGACCTCACCGACAATGTGAACGTAATGGCCTCCAACCTGACCACGCAGGTACGCGGTATTGTGAAAGTAGTAACTGCGGTATCTAAAGGTGACTTAACTCAGAAACTGACGTTACAAGCCAAAGGCGAACTAGCCGACCTGGCAGACACCATCAACAGCATGGTGGAAGACTTGAACCGCTTAGCGGGTGAAGTTAGCCGGGTGGCCAGAGTTGCGGGTGTGGAAGGCAAACTGACTGAGCGTGCCACAGTAAGCGGTGTATCTGGAAGCTGGAAAGAACTAGTAGATACTTTGAATGATCTGTTAGAGTCCATCGTGACGCCGGTTCTGGAAGTATCCAGAGTAGTACGCGCCATCTCTGAAGGTGATTTAACCCAGAAAGTAGAAATTCATACCGCTGGTGACATCCTGGCCATGTCAAATGCCTTGAACTTGGCGGTAGATAACTTGAACGCCCTATTAGGTGAAATCAATGAAAGCTCACTCATTGTAGGAAGCTCTTCAGAAGATATGGCCGCCAAGGGTCTTGAGATGAACAGAGTAACGGTAGATGTAGCTCTCTCTATGCAACAAATGGCAGAGGGTGCGCAGAACCAAGCATTGAAAACAGACCAAGCCTTCAAACTGATTGAAGAAATCATGAAGGCCACCAAAGAAACCGCTAATAAGGCAGATGTGGTGAACCGTTCAGCGGTAATGGGTGAGGAAACTTCTCAGTTGGGTCTGAAAACAGTAGCTGAAGTGGTGAAGAACATGGAAGAGATTTCATCTTCTGCAGCGCTTACCGCTAAAACCATTGAAGTATTGAGCACACGCAGCCAGGAGATCTCTAAGTCATTGGGTGTGATCACTGACATTGCGGCTCAAACCAACTTGCTTGCTTTGAACGCAGCCATTGAGGCGGCTAGAGCCGGTGAAGCAGGTAGAGGTTTCGCGGTAGTAGCCGAAGAGATCAGAAAACTGGCTGAGGGCTCACGCAAGTCTGCGAGTGAGATTGCCATTCTGGTAGAGGACGTGAAAAAAGATACCTCTTCTGCTGCGGCGGCGATCGCGACCATGGAAGGCCGTGTATTGAAAGGAAAGAACGCTACGTTTGAAGCGTCAGGTGCCTTTAAGAACATTGCAACTTCCAGTGGTGAAACGCTTCGCAGTGCCCAGGACATCTTGGTGTCTACTGAGGTTCAGAAATCCTCTATTGGTGACGTTGTAAAGTACGTGGAAGAAGTGGTAGCCATTGCCGAGCAAACAGCCTCTGGTACCCAGCAGGTAGCTAGCACGGCCAAGCAACTGTCGGCTTCCATGCAAGAACTGACTACGTCCAGCCAGCGCCTAAATGACATTGCGGACGACTTACAATTGGGTATTTCGGCCTTCAAGCTGATCAATGGTAACCTGGTATTTCCTAACCGGAATCAGCGCAAGTTGACCCCGGTACCAGCCAGAAAACGCAGCTTTACACCAGACAGCGCAGAGGAGGAAGAACTCTTGAAGAAGGCCACCAGAAAAGCAGGTAAAAGTAGAGGACAAGAGTAATGGAGGTACAGAACGCCCGCGAGAAGAAGGACCCCGTGGTAGAACCCATGGTGCACCTGATTGTCTTCAAGCTTGGTACGGAAGAGTTTGGAGTGCGCATTGAGCAGGTGAAGGAGGTAACCATTACCCCAGAAATCACCCGCATGCCCAAGACTCCGTCTTTTATCAAAGGGGTGGCCAACATTAGAGGTGATATTTTGGCCATTATGGATTTAGAGGAGCGCTTCCAGGTGGAGCGCTCCATTTCTCCAGAACGCCATACCTACACCCTGGTCATAGAGGCGAAGGATTATACCTTGGGATTCATTGTAAAAGAAGTGCCTCAGTCCCTCACTTTGCCCGTGTCTAGCATTGACAAAGCACCTTCTTTTATACAGGACATCAACATCAATGAGAATTTCATTGAGGGAATAGGAAAGATTGACAACCGCCTCATCATTGTGCTGGACATCTTTAAGATCCTTACCTCAGATGAAATCATGGAACTGAGAGCCTAACGTTTTAAACACACCCTTATGGAAATCACTGAGAAAAAAAGAATACTGATTGTAGATGACTCTTTCTACATGCGCACCATGTTAAAAAACATGTTGCTAGACGCAGGATATGACGTAGTGGGCGAGGCGCCAGACGGTAAGACTGCGCTGGAAATGGCCAAAGAAAAAATTCCGGATTTGGTGACCTTAGACGTGATCTTGCCAGACAACACCGGGCTGGATGTTCTAAAAGGAATCAAACAGGATAACCCAGACATTAAGGTGATCATTGTAAGTGCCGTAGGCCAGGAAGTGATTGTGAATGAGGCCACTGAGTATGGTGCCTTAACTTATATTGTAAAGCCTTTCTCTGAAGACAAAGTATTGGAAGCCCTTAACCAGGCCTTTCAGGAATAGTTTTCGGTCTCTTTTTTCTTGACTTGGTTTCCAGTAGGTGCAGCACGCGCAATCACATAAATTCAGGGTTTTAATAGGGGATTCCTCTGTCCGCTCCAGACTGGTGCTTTCTGGCATGTTCAATGCCGAGCCTTTTCTGGAGGTGGTAGATACTGCCCAAACGCAGGAAGAGCTTTTATACAAAGCATTTGACCTGCAGCCTGATGTGATTGTGGCGCAACCTGGTTTGACGGTGAGTGGCAAATTGCCCTTTTTCATGCCCATTTATGACGCGGGTTCCCAGCTGTTAGTGATGGTTTCCCAGCGCAATGAACAATTCGCAGATCATATTCTGTATGGTGCCAAGCAGGAAGAAAAAGTAAAAGGTGAAGCTACCTTCAGGCAAATCCGGTCAACCATGAGCGTAAAGCAGGAAGTGCTGGAAAAGCTTAGAAACTGGGTGCAAACCTGTTCTAAATCCTTGTCAGGTAAGACACTACAACCTAAGTTAGTATTGCCGCGCGTGAAAGGCCATGACATTCATCTGCCCATCCCACAGGAGCATCCATTGTGCGTGGTGGTGGTGGGTGCCTCTACCGGTGGTTCTACCGCATTGGAGTATGTGGTCAGGGATTTGGAGGTAGCGCAGCCAACGGTGGTACTGGTGGCCCTGCACATGCCGGAGAAATTTACTAAGCGCCTAGCCAGAAGATTGCAGAAATTAACCAATTGGCGGGTAGAGGAAGGCGTACAAGGCATGCGCCTAAAGGCCAATACCGTCATCATTGCGCCGGGCGGCAAAGACATGCTGGTGCGCCGGAATGCCCTGCAGCCCGAGTATTTAACACTTGATTTGGTGCCAGCCGTATCACCTGTGCAAGAATCACCTTCAGTAGACGTGCTCATGCAGTCTGCGGCCGCCTGCGCCGGAGAGAACGTGCTTGGAGTCATCATGACAGGCATGGGGCAGGACGGCACCAAGGGAGCTAAAGAGATTAGAAACAAGGGTGGTGTGATCATCGCCCAGAATGCAGCAACCTCTTCCATTTTTGGCATGGCAAAATCAGCCATTGAAAATGGAGTGGTCAATGGAGTGGTGGCCTTAGGCCAGATCCATTCCATGATAAGTCGGTTTGCCGCCGACAGACATTTGAGCCAAGCGCTCCAAAGTGAGCTTAGTAGATGAAGGCGAGAGAGCAGGAATACAAGGAGATTTTTATAGCGGAGGCGCTGGAGTACTATGATGCGCTCAGTCGGCACATCAGTGATCTTGAGAAAAACCCTCAGGATGAACAGGTGCTGGCCGAGATTTTCCGTCTGCTCCATAACCTCAAGGCCAACGCCAAGGCCATCGGGTACCTGAACATCTCAGACGTGGCCCACAAGCTGGAAACTGCTTTCGGCCTGATCAGAAACAAAGAACTTAGCTTCAGTGATGAAGTGGTGACCGTGCTTTTTGACGGCATTGACATGTTGGGCGAGTTGATAGGAAACGTTGACAATCCTAACTCGCCGGAGCCCAGCCCAGCCTTGTTGCGTAACCTGGACATCATTGTCAGTTCGGTTTCAGAGAACACCGGCGAGGAGCTGTCCAAGGTGCAGAAGTACTATACGTCTAAGAACCTGTCACTCTCAGACCTGATCTACATCCAGATTAAAAAGCTGGATCATTTGTTGAATCTGGTAGGGGAGTTGATCATTGACCGTGACCGTATTCTTTCCATCAGCAAAGAACTGGACCATGATGACCTGAAGAGCGTAAGCTCCCATTTGTACAGGATCACCGAGGAATTACAGTTCAGCGTAATGGACGCCCGCCTGGTAAACGTGGGCTCCCTGTTCAATAAATTCCCGCGCATTGTGCGGGACATTGCCGTAGCCGAAAAGAAAGAAATCAACCTGGAGATTATCGGGCAGGACATTCAAATAGACCGGAACATCCTTCAGATCATCACAGATTCTTTGCTGCACTTAATGCGCAATGCCATCTCACATGGTATTGAAAAAGCAGACGTGCGCAAGAAACAGAAGAAATCGCCGCAAGGCAATATCATTTTGTCTGCCCAGAATGACCGTGATACGGTAATCTTGAGGTTGATTGATGATGGAAAGGGAATTGACCAGTCTGAGGTGCGCAAAGCCATTGTGAACCGCGGGTTCCTGCCGGCAGACGCTGTAGAGGACCTGAGAGACACAGAAGTGCTTTCCTACTTGTTTGAGCCAGGCTTCTCGCTGGCCAAAGAGGTGACAGAATTCTCTGGGCGGGGCGTAGGGTTGGATGTGGTGAAAAATGCCATTGATTCCATTGGCGGCCGTATTCGGGTGGATTCTCAAAAGGGGATTGGCACCACGTTTACCATGTACCTGCCTACTTCCATTGCCGTAAAAGGCGCTTTGTTGTGCCAGGTTGAGGAAAACTACTATGCCATTCCGCTCATGCACACAGACTCAGTGGTGTCTTTGCCGTCCAGTGAGTTGCATGAGATCGGTGATTTGCTGGTAGCCGACATCAAAGGCGAAACCATCACCATTGTCTATTTACGGGAGCTCTTTAATGTAGACTTGGACCAGTACAGTGGCAGAAAATCAAAATTAGAGGGCGATGTGCAGAACGTAATCATCGTGACATATAACAACCGAAAGCTGGGTCTGATAGTAGACAGTTTGCTGCGTCAGCAGGATATTGTGATTAAGGCACTCAGCAAACCGGTCAATACCATTGAGATTTATGCTGGCGTGACGCTGTTAGGATCAGGCAAGGTTTGCCTGGTGCTGGACGTGGCCGCCATCACACGTTATTTTATTGCCAGAAGGTAAGATTGTAGGAGGGGTAAAAACATTTAAAGCCTGATTCATGGAGCTTCAAGTAAATGAACTAGAGCGGGACATCATCAAAGAAATCCTTAACATAGGATTGGCCCGGGCAGCAGATTCGTTTGCAGCTATTGCAAAAGACCGCGTATTGCTCAAGGTGCCAGACCTACAGTTGATGGAGGCCAATGAACTGATTGAGATTGTGCGCGCCTATGAAAAGACGCACACCATCATTCAGTCAGACATTAAAGGGGAATTGAATGGCTCCACGCTCATGCTTTTCTCTGAACTGCACATAGAACAGCTGTCAGCGGTGTGTCTGGGCATGAAAGTGGACCCCAAAGACCCGTTGACCGAGATGCAGGAATCTCTTTTATTGGAGATCAGCAATATCATCACTGGTGCTCTGGTAACGCAACTGGCCAATATCCTGAAGGCGAATATTTACGGGTCGCCGCCGGTGGCACCTAAGAATGACATTGCCGAATCATTGAAGAACATCTTTACGGAGCACCCGTTGTTCCAACCTTTGGTGTTCACCGTCATCACGCAATTCACCAACAACACCCAGATGGTGGAGTTGCCTTTGCTGTTATTTTTTGACACCACCACCTTCATTAAAATATTGGAGATAATCAGGTCCTATAACTTTCTGGCCAAATAAATAACCAGCTACTTCTTACACGCAAAAGAGCCGCCCCGTGCGGTTCTTTTGCGTTGAGGGCTAGACGTTTTCGTTTTTGGCTCGTTTTAGGGAAAACAGCCCAAAAACGGCGGCCCTGTTTGAATCTTTTTCAATCCGGTATCTTTTTCGTTGTTTTGCGGCTTAAACACATAATATTTTAGGTATGGCAATGGATGCTTTAGGAAGACATATACTGGTGGAGTTTTACAACTGCTCTCCAGAATTGATGAATGATGTAGTGCATATTGAGAACAGCATGGTGGAAGCCGCTGAAACGGCTGGCGCTACGGTGATCAACAGCACGTTTCACCATTTCTCTCCCTATGGCGTTTCTGGGGTAGTCGTGATTCAGGAAAGCCATCTGGCCATTCATACCTGGCCCGAGTATGGTTACGCAGCCGTAGACTTGTTCACGTGCGGTGAGACAGTAGACCCATGGGTGTCTTATGATTTCCTGCAGAAGGCTTTCAAAGCTAGCCACGGTTCTTCCATGGAGTGCCGCAGAGGGCAGCAGAGCCTGTTGCAGCGCACAGATTTTACGGTAGAGGCCCGCGACACGGGTCAGCAGATCACGCCCATTCCTAGAATCACGCGGGACGTGTGGTTTACAGAGCGTGATGAGAACATCGCCCTTTCTTTAAAACACACCGGTGACCAATTGTACAAGAAGCAGTCACCGTACCAGAAAGTAGAGGTGTTTGAAACGCTGGCCTATGGCAACATGCTCACCCTGGACGGTATGGTAATGTGTACCCAGAAAGATGAGTACGTATACCATGAGATGATCACGCACGTACCCATGCTCAGCCATGGCAACGTGAAACGCGCCCTGGTGATTGGCGGTGGAGACGGTGGCACCGTGCGGGAACTGTTGCGTCATGAGCAGATAGAGGAAGTGGTGCTGGTAGAAATTGACGAACTGGTGATTGAAGCCTGCAAACTACACCTGCCAGAAACCGCCAGCGCCTTTGACCACCCAAAATTGAAACTGCTGGTAGAAGACGGCATCAAATACATTCAGGAGTGCGCCAATGAGTCATTTGACTTGATCATTGTAGATTCAGCAGATCCGGTGGGACCGGGAGAAGGCTTGTTCACCGCCGAGTTCTATGGACAGGTGTACCGCTGCCTCACGGCCAATGGCATTATGATCACGCAGAGCGAGTCGCCGCGCTTCAACACCAAGGTGTTCGTAGAAATCTATGACACGTACAAAGGCATTTTCGGGCAGGAGAAAGTGCATTGCTACCTGGCGGCCATTCCAACGTATCCAACGGGTACCTGGAGCTTCTCTTTCAGTTCCAAAGGAAACGTGCACCCCAAAGATGTCAACATGGACGTAGCCGCCGCTTTCTCCAGAGAGCACAACCTGCGCTACTACAATGAAGACATCCACCAGGCGGCCTTCGCGTTGCCTAACTTCGTTAAAGACCTTTTAAAGAAATAACACCTAATCCCAGCAATATGAAGTTGACCTCCATGTGTGAGTCTAAACGCGTTAAAATCTCGTCCTTTGACCAAAACGGCGTAGGTGAGGTGGGCAGCGGCTTGTTCGGGCTTCCGTTCACAGAAGAAGAGTCTGAAATAGTAGTGTTTCCTATTCCCTGGGAAGTAACCGTTTCTTACAATGCTGGCACCGCCGAGGGGCCCGCCGCTGTGCGGGATGCCTCGCCGCAGTTGGATTTGTTTGACCCAGAATTAGCCGATGTATGGCAGCTGGGCGTGCACATGCCTGAGATCCCAGAAGACTGGGCTCAGGAAAGCACTAGGTTACGCGAAAAGACCGAAGCCTACATTCAATGGTTGGAAAACGGGCAGCCGGAAGGAGATCATACCCATGAGCAGACCATTGAAGAGGTAAACCAAAAAGGCGAAGAATTGCTGCAATGGTCCAAACAAGCCACGCTAGAATACTTGAACCAAGGCAAACTGGTTGGCGTGCTGGGCGGTGACCACAGTACTCCGCTGGGGTTTATGCATGCTTTGGCTGAGAAACATGAGGAGTATGGCATTTTACAGGTAGATGCGCACGCAGATTTACGTGATGCCTATGAAGGTTTTACTTATTCGCATGCTTCTATCATGTTCAATGCCTTAAAAATTCCCCAGGTGAAAAAGCTGGTGCAGGTGGGCATTAGAGATCTTTGCCAGGGCGAGGCAGAGTTGGTGGAGCAGAGCAATGGCCGCGTGACTACCTTCTATGACAGCAACCTTAAGACCAAGCTCTATGAAGGCAGCACCTGGAAGAAGCAGTGCAAAAAAATCATTGCCCAATTACCCCAGAAAGTATACATCAGCTTCGACATAGACGGCCTGGACCCTAAACTTTGCCCCGGAACTGGTACGCCGGTGCCTGGCGGTTTTGAATTTGAAGAGGCGGTGTATTTAATCAAAGCCCTGGTGAAATCCGGCAGACAGATCATCGGGTTTGACCTTTGTGAAGTAGCGCCGGGTGAAACAGAATGGAACGGTAACGTGGGTGCCCGTCTGCTTTACAAACTCTGCAACTGGATGGCCGTTTCACAAGGCAAATTAGAACCAGTAGGGTAATCTCAATCATTTAAAAATACTCCAACATGAGCTTCATCATTAAGATTATCCTCACAGGAATTGCCGCCTTAGTCCTGGCGAAGTTCATTCCCGGTATTGTCATTGACGGCGTGCTCACAGCCCTTATCCTGGCATTGGTCCTGGCTATTTTGAATGCCGTAGTGAAACCAATTCTGGTATTTCTGACTATTCCCATCACGTTCATGACGCTTGGATTGTTTTTGCTGGTCATTAACGTAATCATCTTGTACCTAGCCGATTACCTGGTAGATGGTTTTAACCTGGAAAGTATTTTAGGTGCCATTATTTTCAGTTTGGCTATGTCTGTGATTACCACCATCATTGATTTCGTGAGAAAATAGCCTTTGAAAGTTCTCTTAAGAAAAGCCCGGGGCAGATGCCTCGGGCTTTTTGCTTTTTAACCCGAACGTCCACTTGAATAAGGCCCGTTTTTAGGGTATTTTTGTGAAAAGAGCAGAAAAATGAGCGTGAGGGAAGCACAGGAGGTACTGAAGTTATATTTTGGGTATGACAAATTTAGACCAGGGCAGGAGGAGATCATCTCTAACGTGCTGGCTAAGAAGGATACCATTGTGCTCATGCCCACGGGCGGCGGAAAATCTATCTGCTACCAGGTGCCAGGCTTAGTAATGCCCGGGCTCTGCGTGGTGGTTTCTCCCCTGATTGCCCTCATGAAAGACCAGGTAGAAGCCCTGCTGGGAAACGGAGTGAACGCTGGCTACCTCAACAGTTCTCAATCCTCTAAGGAACAGCAGCTCATTGAACAGCAGTGTTTTGACGGAAGGCTCAAAATGCTGTATGTCTCCCCAGAGAAACTGCTTTCTGCCGGCTTCTTCTCTTTTCTCAAACGCTTGCAGGTGAACCTGTTTGCCATTGATGAGGCGCACTGTATCTCGGCCTGGGGCCATGATTTCAGGCCGGAGTATCTGCAGCTTAAAAACCTCAAGCTCCAGTTCCCCGAAATTCCGGTAATCGCCCTCACCGCCACCGCCGACAAACTGACCCAGCGCGACATCCAGACGCAATTGTACCTGGAGAACCCGCGGGTGTTCAGTTCCTCGTTTGACCGTCCCAACATTTACCTGCAGGTGCAGCCAGGCCAGAAGCGCATGGAAGCTATCCTTGATTTTTTGGAAGACCGTCCTTTTCAACCGGGTATCATCTATTGCCTCAGCCGGAAGGCTACGGAGTCTCTGGCTCAGAAGTTAAAGGAAAAGGGTTACAATGCTGATTATTATCATGCCGGTCTGTCGGCTAAGGACCGGGACAAAGTGCAGGAGCGTTTTCTACAGGACAACGTGCAGATTATGTGTGCTACCATTGCCTTCGGGATGGGCATTGACAAGTCCAATGTACGGTGGGTGATTCATTACAACCTGCCCAAAAACCTGGAAAGCTATTACCAGGAAATTGGACGTGCCGGCCGTGACGGTGCCGCCGCTGAGGCCTTGCTGTTTCATAGTCTGGCAGACGTCATGACCTTGAGGGACATCATCACTCAGGGTGATAATAGCAAAGAACAGGCGCTGTCTTTGGCCAAGCTGGACCGCATGCAACAATACGCCGAAAGCACCAGCTGCCGCCGTAAAACCTTGATGCACTATTTCGGGGAGGAGTTCCCCAGAGACTGCGGCCATTGTGACATTTGCGACCATCCGCCTACTTCCTTTAACGGAACAGAGTTGGCGCAGAAGATCCTGTCTGCCGTGGCCCGTACCAAAGAAACCATTGCCTCTGCCCAGGTGGTAGACATTTTAAGAGGCTCCAGAAACCAAATGTCGCTGGCCAAAGGCTATGACAAGCTCAAAACGTTTGGCGTAGGGAGAGATTTGCCGCCGCTGGAATGGCAACGCTACATTCACCAATTAATCAATCAAGGTCTTTTGGAAGTAGCCTATGATGAGCACGGTGCCTTAAAACTGACCAAAGGAAGCCAGGATATTCTGTTCAACGGTAAGAAGGTAGAGCTGGTGAAATTCCAGGCGGTGAACCCCAAGGAAGAAAAAGAAAGGGCTGCCAAAGGAAAGAACAGAAATCCGCTGGCCACTGCCTTGTTTGAGCATTTAAGACAGCTTAGGAAAGATCTGGCCCAGGAGCGCGGCATTGCACCGTATCTGGTGTTTAATGACAATACCCTGCAAGAGATCGCGGAAGAACGGCCCACCAGCAAACCTGCGTTCTTGTCTATTTCTGGGGTGGCGCAGGCCAAATATGAGCAGTATGGTGAAATCTTTATCAATGCCATTCTCACCTTCCTGTCTCAACAGTCCAAAGCAGAGCAGGTAAAACTGAAAGGCGCCACTCATCTTCTCACCTATGAAGCCTTAAAGCAAGGAAAGTCACCCGAGGAAATTTCAGTGGAGCGCCAATTACAGCTGGTGACCATCTTCTCCCATATTGCCACGCTGTTCCAGCAGGGATATGATGTAGACTTAAAGCCCTTCTTATCCGAGAGCGAGTACACCCGGGTGCACCAAGCCATAGTAGAAACGGGTTGTACCTCGGCCATGAAACCCATCTTTGAGCACTTAGACTGTCAGATAGACTATTTCAAAATCAGGCTGGCCCTGGCCAGGTTCAACAAAGAAACGGCTACCGTTTAATTTTAAATGGGTATAAAAAGAGAAGGCCCGGTCTATGTAGACCGGGCCTTCTCTTTTTATGGGATTGTCTCAGAGACTATTTCAAAATGATTGGATCTGGCTTGCCATCTGGGTCACCCGCTACCAAACCTTGGTTGTTGATGGCAGTACCTTTCAAGGCTAGCAAACCAGCCAAGTGAGGGGCAGCAAAAGATGTACCAGTGCTTCCGCTTAGGTAAGTACCGCCTCTGCCAGTAGATTTGATGTTAGTACCTGGGGCACTGAAGTCTACGGCTGCGCCAAAGTTAGAAGACGGATTGAATTTACCGTAAGTGTCCATGTTAGACACGGTGTACACGTTAGGAGCGTTTACGCGGGCAGGTGAATCACCCAGGCAGTCAATGCCACTGTTGCCGGCAGCAATGGCGATGTAAATACCACGGGCGGCTGTTTTCTTTACCAGGTCATCTAGTAAAGTAGAACCATTCACCCGTAAGCTCATATTCACTACATCACCGGCTTTACCATATTTGTATACGTGGTTCAAGGCAGAGTAGATGCGAGTAAGGGTACCGTAACCTGTGTTGTCAAAAACTCTGAGGGCTACCAATGAAGCGTTAGCGGCTACACCTACCACCCCGAAGGTGTTGTTTTTAGCACCAATGATGCCAGCTACGGTAGTGCCATGGCCGTATCCATCTTCAACAGAAGTAATGCCAGAGATGAAAGATACGCTGCGGGCAACGTCCACGTTTAGGTCAGGGTGTTTGGTGTCAATACCAGAGTCAATGATCCAAACTGTTTTACCTGTGCCGTCACCATATCCAACACGGGCAACGCCCCAAGGAACGGTCTGAGTAGAGGTAGTGGTAGTAGTGGTTGTGGTGGTTGTTGCTAGAGGAGTAGTAGTGTTTGAAGTGGTAGTTTGTTTAGAAGGTTTACCTAACATTACTGCTTGTTCAGGTTCAATGTAAGCTACATTTTCATCCTGCTTAAGTAAATCAACTTCTTCTTTGCTTAGAGAGCCAGAGAAGCCTTCAAAAGCACCATCTGATAAGTTTTTGATTCGCTCTGCAGCAGAACGGTGGGTACCTAGCACCCGCTCGCGTACGCTTTGAGCTTTAACGCCATTCTTTAGAACAACAATGAATTTTCCATCTATGGCATTGGAAGAGGCAGCAGGCTCTTGTGGAGCGGTAGCCGTTTCTTCTAAAACTTCATCTTTCTGACAGCCTGCCATGGTAAATACTGAGGCTAAGGCAAAGAAAGAGACTGCTTTCTTAAACGTTCCTGACTTCATACGCATTCAATTTTAAGTGTTAAAGAAAAAGCATCAAATAGAGGATAAAATTTGAAACCTCATTTTGATATGTTCGTAACCAACTTCCTTTTAAAGTGGTTCAAAGATAGAAATTATTTTATCAGTTGAAGTTAAAAAGACAATATAAGCGATTGATATATAATAACTTATATATATGAATTAATAGGAGTTAATAAGAGAAGAATAAAGAAATTTTAACGTCTATTTAACCGTAATTGTTTTTATTTCAATAGGTTAATATGAATCAATTAAGAAGCTGGTAAATAAGTTTGCCAAAATGATTAGTTCTCTGCTAATAAAAACGTATTTTTACCTATAGAATTCTAACGGGTCACTAGCATGCTTAGCACTAATCTAAAATACTTAAGAAAGAAGGAGAACCTCACGCAAGTGCAGTTGGCGGAGAAGCTTCAAATAAAGCGCTCACTAATAGGTGCTTATGAAGAGGGGAGGGCTGAGCCTAAGCTGGTTACGCTTATGAAGATGGCCCAAGTATTTAACCTGTCAGTAGATGAGTTGATTAATCCTGAGCTGCCCAATCTCTCCAAATCCACTTCCTCTGCGCATAACTCTAACGTGCGGGTACTGTCTATCACCGTAGACGGACAAGACCGGGAGAACATAGAATTGGTGCCCTATAAAGCCAGCGCCGGGTACTTGAATGGGTACGCAGATCCTGAGTTCATGGAAGAACTGCCTAAATTCAGGTTGCCTATGATCCAGGGGCCGGGTACTTACCGCGCATTTGAAATAAAAGGGGACTCCATGTTGCCTATTCCTTCCGGAACGGTCATTGTGGGCCGTTATGTGGAGCGGTGGCAAGATATCAAAGACGGTACGCCTTGTATAGTGGTAAGCATGCAGGAGGGCATCGTGTTTAAGCGCATTTACCAAAAGGCCCAAGACAATGCCCTGCGGCTGCACTCAGACAATCCGGTGTACCAGCCTTATGAAGTGCCTTTGGCAGATGTAGTGGAACTTTGGGAGGCCAAGGCCTACATTTCTACCTCTTTCCCGATGGCTGAAATTTCCCTGGACCGCCTGACTTCTTTGGTGTTAGACCTGCAACAGGAAGTTCAAAAACTAAAGACCGTCAACTAAGACTTATATTTTAATTATAAATGGACTGCTGTTTTTGGCTTGTTTCTCAGAAAACAGGCCAAAAACGGCAGTTCTTCTATATGGGCAGGCCCATTTGAACCCGTATGCGTAGCCTACGTATGGAGTGACTATACACTAACCGCTACCAACATGATCAAAGTGATCTCTGCCTCAGATAGGCATCATGCCGCCCATGGCTGGCTAAACTCCTATTTCCTGTTTTCCTTCTCAGAATATTATGACATGAACAACCTGCAATGGGGCCCCTTGCGCGTGTTCAATGATGATTACATTGCCGGTAAAAACGGTTTTCCGGAGCATTCTCATGCAGAGATGGAGATAGTGACCATTGTGTTGGAAGGAGAAATCTCTCACAAGGACAGCTTGGGCAACGAAACCGTGATCAGTGCCGGGCAGGTACAGCGCATGACTGCCGGAACCGGCATCAGCCATAGTGAGAAGAATGACAAGGACGATGAGGTGCATCTGTACCAGCTTTGGTTTTTCCCGAACAAGAAAGGCCTCACCCCTAGCTATGAGCAGAAATCGGTTGACTTTTTAAAAGAAAAGAACGAGCTGATTCCCTTGGTGACCGGGCAGAAGGTATTGGAAGACGTGGTATATATGAACTCTAATTCCACGGTGTTTTACGCCAACCTGGAGGACGGGAAAGAAATCAACTTCAAAACCTTCCAGATTAGAAAAGGCCTCATTTACGTGACCTCGGGCGAGTTGTTTGTGAACGGTGTGCAGGTCCAAAAGAATGACCAGGTACGGTCCATGGACGTAGACGCGCTTAGAATCAAAGCTACGGCAGACAGTTCCTTTATCCTGATTGACCTGCCAGCGGTAGAAGCTAACTATTAATAATGACAGGTTCCAAGAAGGCAAAAGCAGACAGGTTGTTCCTGGTCTGCTTTTTTTGTGCAGGAGGTAGCAAGGAACCATGAATTCAAGATGACAAGACCTCAATCCCTGCTCCAACCATTCCGTATTATGAAACATCCTCGTCTGCTTGTATGTACTTGCGTCTTGCTGGCGCTTTTTGGCATTCCTTTGAAGGCCAGAAGTTACGGCGTGCTCACGCACCAGGCCATCATAGACGTGGCTTGGGAGCCTTCGCTGGTACCGGTGCTGCGCAAGCGCTTCCCGGGGGCCACCCAGGAACAGTTGAAGGAAGCCCACGCACATGCCTACGGAGGTGCCATCATTCAGGACATGGGTTATTATCCCTTCGGGAATGTTTTTTTCACGGACCTCACCCATTACACCAGAACCGGCGATTTCATTGAAGCCCTTTTTCAGGAGGCCACCAACCTGAACGAATACGCCTTCGCTTTGGGCGCGCTGGCGCATTACTACTCAGACAATTACGGACACCCCATTGGCACCAACAGA
Source organism: Nibribacter ruber (assembly GCF_009913235.1). Taxonomy (NCBI): domain Bacteria; kingdom Pseudomonadati; phylum Bacteroidota; class Cytophagia; order Cytophagales; family Hymenobacteraceae; genus Nibribacter; species Nibribacter ruber. Next base: position 391,802 of record NZ_CP047897.1, read on the forward strand.
GCCGTGGCCCTGGTGTACCCAGAAGTAAAGGCGGCGCACGGCCCGGTGGTCACCTATGAAGAAGACCCCGCCGCGCATATCAAAACTGAATTTGGGTTTGACGTGCTGCAAGTAGCCAGAGGAAACTATGCGCCAGAGGCGTACCATGACTTCATTGGATTTGAAGTGAGCAAAGAAGTCTTGGAAAGGGCTTTTAAAAAAACGTACGGCCTGGAGCTGAAAAGCCTGTTCATAAGCCTGGAAGTGACCATTGCCACCTTCAGGCGATCTGTGAGCACCTTAATCCCCAGCCTCACCAAAGCCGCCTGGAACCTGAAAGCCGATGACATCCAGAAAGCCAACCCCAGCGCCACCAAAAGGAAGTTCCAATACCGCATCAACAAAACCGACTACCACAAGCAATGGGGACGGGAATACCAGCGGCCCAATTTCTTTCAACGCTTTTTAAGCTGGCTGTTGAGGGTGTTGCCTAAGATTGGCCCTAACAAGGCGCTGGCGTTTGTGCCCCCCACGCCAGCCGCCGAAAAGGTGTTCATGGAAAGCTTCAACGTTACTTCAGACCAGTACGCAGCCAAACTAAAGGTGCTCAATTGGCAAGACGCCGTCATTGTGAACAAGGACCTGGACACTGGCAATGAAACCAAAATCGGCACTTATGGCAAAACTGATAAAACCTACGCAGAACTTTTAAACAGGCTGGCCAAAGACGATTTTAAGCAATTGCCACCTGCCTTAAAGAAGGATTTGCTACAGTTTTATGCCACTGCCAAAGCACCTGAAGCCGCAGACAAAGAAGCCCAGAAAGATTGGGAAAAGGTGCAGGAAAATCTGGCTAAGCTTAAAGCGACCTCCTTATAGAAGGACGGAGGAATTGCTTGACGGCACAGGGGCGTTTTTAGTTAGTTTTTCAGGATTCAAGCTAAAAACGAATTTTTAATGCCTTTCGGCTAATTCTGCCTTTTTGCTCAAAAGGATACATTAGCAAACAAGGAATTAGCCTATCAATTATGGAAACTCGTTTTTGGCCTGTTTTCCAGGAAACGGGCCAAAAACGGGAGAAATACAGCAATCGGTTTTCTAATCTTAAAGGCAACAATCCCGGGTGTCTTACCCTTGCTCTATGTCCTCACTAGGTTCTTCTACTTCTTTAGGAAGGGCGGCGGAGAGTACGGGGGCGTTTAGGAGCCATTGGGTTTCCATGGTTTTGCTGGTGCGGGCTCCTAATTTCTTGAGCAGTTCCACTTTCTTGAGCAGGTTTCCGTTGCCTTCAGAGAGCTTGTTCATGGCGGCGTGGTATTTCTGCTGGCTTCGGTCCAGGTTCACGCCAATGTCCTTCAGGTCATCCAGGAAATTAGCGAACTTGTCATACAGCTTGCCACTTTCTTCGGCTATGCGCAGCACGTTGCGTTTTTGGCTTTCCTGCTTCCAGACGCTAGCCACGGTGCGCAAGGTTGCCAAGAGGGTAGAGGTGGTTACAAAGACGATGTTGCGGTCCAGGGCCTCTAAAAACAAGTCACGGTCCTGCTGAATGGCCAGATTAAACGCCGGCTCAATGGGAATGTACATCAAGACAAAGTCCGGGGAGTTGACCCCGTGCAGGTACTGGTAGTTCTTGCGACTCAGATCAGTGAAGTGCGTCCTGATGGATTGGATGTGGCTCTTGAGGTGAATCTGTTGTTGTAGTTCATCCTCGCAATTGCAATAAGCGTCATAGGCCACCAAACTCACCTTAGAGTCAATGATGAGGTGCTTGTTGTCAGGGAGGTCAATGATCACATCTGGCCGGAAGATCTTGGCATCATCGTGCTGGAGAACCTGTTCCCGACGGTAGTGTACATCGCGCTCCAGACCGGATTTCTCCAACAGGTTCTCCAGCAGGTATTCGCCCCAGTTGCCCTGGGCTTTCTTTTCGCCGCGCAGCGCTCGGGTCAGGTTGAGGGCGTCCTGGCTCATCTGCTGGTTCAAAGATGCCATGTAGGTAATCTGCTCCTTGAGCGAAGTGGTGTCTTTCAAGGTCTTCTCATACGTCTGCTCCACTTTGCTCTCAAACTCCTTGATGCGTTCTTTCAACGGTGACAGGACTTGTTCCAGGTTTTCGGCAGAAGTCTTTCTAAAGTGCTCGGCGTTGTTGACCAGCACCTGGTTAGATACTTGCGTGAATTGCTGCATGAAGGTTTCGCGCAGTTGGCTGAGCTCGGCGCGTTCGTCAGAAAGCTTCTGCTTGAGGTGGTAGATGTCGTTTTCGGCGCGCGTTACCTCTGCGTGCAACTCCATCACCTTGGCCTGCTCCCGGCGCACCTGGTCCTGCCATTTATTGGCTTCTGCCAGCGCGGCTTGCTGTTGCTGTTGTGCAAAAGAAGCGGCGACCTCCTGCTCTTGCGCGGTTTTGCGAAGCGCAGCTAGTTTAGCCTGCAATAGAAAGTAAACCAAGACGGCACCCACCAGAAAGGCAAGCAAAGAGAGCGTAATGTCCATAGAGAAGGAAACGTGTTTGGCCAGAAGAACAGTTAAAGATACGGGTTTAGTGCCGAAGTCTAAAAATATTCGCAATGGTAATAGGGTTAGCACGCCGGTTGTCTGTCTTGTAAAGGAAAGCAGCAACAATTGTGAAATAAGCCGAAATCAAGTGGTTACCTCTGCCTGTTTCTGGTATTAAGAGCGTAGGCCCAAATTCTTTTCTAAAAAAAGGAATTCGCTTCAACTTTTCACGTTGTCTATTACGTACGCTTGCCTGAGCTACAAAGACACAGGAATCAACATGACCATGCTACTAAAAGCCAATGCGGGAATAATGCGGTTTGTGCGGCGCAAGCTGTGGGACCCGATTATGGCATTGGCCAAACAAGGATTCACGCCGCACCAGCTGGCGCTCACCATCACCCTGGGAACGGGCTTCGGGATGATTCCTTTTATTGGGCTCACCACCATTTTGTGTACCTTCTGGGCGCTTAGGTTACGCTTGAACGTGGCTTTTACCATTCTGATCGGGTATTTGATGCAGCCGTTCCAGCTGGCTTTGTATGTGCCGTTTGTGGAGCTGGGGCAGACCATCTTCCCGGTAACGCCCATTCCGTTCTCCCTGGAAAAACTGATGGCCATGTTCAAGGTAGACTGGCTGAACGCCCTGCAACAAGTGTGGTTTGCCAACCTGTTGGGCATTCTGGCGTGGCTTCTTTGCTTTCTCCCTTTTGGTTTGGCCGTGTACTTTTCCAGCCGGAAGATGCTGCACAAAGTCCTGCCTGCGCCGCAAGTAGCCTAAACCGTTTTTGGCCTATTTCCCAGAAAACAGCCCAAAAACGGTAGCCTAAAAAATTTTCTTGCTTCTGCATTTGGCATAAACTCTTATCTTTGGTCTTGACAGGAAGTTAACCGCTTGCCTGTCTGTTCTTTATCAATTGAGTTACATTTTAATAGCATCCATATGAAAGCAGTTCTTCCGTTTGTATTCGCCTTGTTCATTGCCTCAGGGGCTATGGCGCAGAAAGCCATTCCGGCTGCTAAACCCGGTACTACCTACGGCAAAAAGGTGAACGCCAAGAAAGCCATTGCCATGACCGAGCTGTCTGCCAAACTCACCTCTGACTCTGTGTATACTGGCAAGGTAGAAGGCACCGTGGTGGAGGTTTGCAAGAAGAAAGGCTGCTTTATGAAACTAGCCCGTCCAGACGGTACGGCCGTAATGGTAAAATTCACCGACTACGCCTTCTTCATGCCCCAGGACATAGTAGGTAAAACGGTGGTGGTAGACGGCACCGCCAAGGTGACTGAAACATCTGTGGAGCGTTTGCAGCACTTCGCGAAGGACGCCGGTAAAACCGCAGAAGAGATTGCCTCCATCACCAAGCCCAAAACCGATATTGAGATTGTGGCGGATGGTGTGTTGGTAGTGAAGTAGAAATATCCATACAAGATTAAAACAGAAGGCCCGGCTACAAACAGCCGGGCCTTCTGTTTTTAGGCTATTTCCCAGAAAACAGCCCAAAAACGAATATCCCTGTAGCCTTGCGGACAAAAGTGGACGCTTGCGCCATGGTTAACGTCCAGTTGAAGTTACACTACAAATCTGGTGGCAAGCATAGATTAAAGAATCCCAACCCTTCAAATAAGGAGCAACGAACAACCAAAAACGCACCTAACCCCGGGCGCAGATGCTTTTGTAGGCGCAGTATTGGCAGGTTTCCAGGTCATTGGTTTTCCTAATAGGTTCTGCGGGGTCAAGCATGCGTACTACCAAGTCTTTGAGCAGGCGTTCAGAAGTTTCCATGAAATCTGCGGGTTCTCCCAAGTCATTGACAAACGGTAATTCTGAGGTTAGAACGCCGGCGCTCAGATTTCGGAAGGAGATGATACCCGCTTCATAGGCATAGTGGGCTTTGGGCAGATTCAGGACTTTGCTTTCCAGCAGGCTGCCTTTCTGTATCTCTTTGGACAGAATATACCGGTACAGCCACAGTTGCCGCACTTTGTCCAAATGCCGGTCATGCAGTAGGGTGTTTTCTAGGTCGGTGGCATCTACTTTTAAGTGGCGGGCTTCTACCTTGCCCGTCTTGTAGTCAATCACGCGCAGGGTGTGGCCGCTCAGGTCAATACGGTCGGCTTTGCCCGAAATCTGCACGGGTACTTTCTCGCCGGTAGGCAGAGTTACTTCCAGTTCGGTTTGCAGGTTGTCTTCCAGGGACAAAATATACAGTGGTAGTTCCTCAGAGGACTGCAGGCCTTCCAGGTAACGGGTGAGTAGCTGCACGGCTACCTTGTAGAGAATGAGGTTCATGCCTTGTTCCGGCAGGTTGCCCAACGTGCCGCGGGTGAACTCCTGCTTCACTTTTTCAGAAAGACCTGCCAGCATCTGGTCCACGTCTGACTTTTCTATGGGTTTGGCCTCTTCGGCAAAAGGCCTGAAATAGTCTTCCAGCACCTGGTGCACAATGGTCCCGAAGGTATCTGCGCCCACCAGTTCATCAATCTCTTCTACTTCCTGTAACTTGGCAATGCGGGAGAAATAATACTGCAGGGAGCAGTTCACAAACTGGTTCAGGTGCGAAGGGTAGAGACCCCGGCGCAATTCGTTTTTGAGCTTGCTTAATACCTCCTCGTCTTTCTCAATAATGATGTCTGGCTCATACTCCTTGGTGTCCAGTTGCTCCACCACGGCGGTCAGTTCCCGGAAGGTGATGTGCGGGTTTTTAGGGGCCAGGTCATGCTGTAGTTGAAGGATAAAACGACTTTTCTCCCCAGAGCCGTAGGTGTCTGATGGCAATACGTAGAGCAGATTCACCCGCTTGGCGCGCTGTAACAAACGGTAGAAGTAATACGAGGTAATGCTCTCTTGTTCAGCGTAGGTAGGCAACCCGAAGGTTCTCAATACATCATACGGAAACAGTGAATTCTGCTTCTTGGGTTGAGGCAGCACGTTCTCATTCACGCTTAGGATGATGAGGTTCTCAAAATCCAGGGCGCGGGTCTCCAGCATCCCCATGACCTGCGTAGGCGAGATGGGCTCGCCGCTGAACGGCAGCTTGGTATTGCCAATCTGCTCATACAGGAACTTCTTGAAGCTGCGCACCGAAATCTTATGCTCGCGGCAGTCAAAGAGCGTGTCCAGGCGCTTGACAATGGTGTAGAGGATGTAAAGGTATTCGGTCTCAATGGGGTTTTCCGTTTCTACGCGGTAGATTCTACCCAGAGCGTCCACTAGCTGATAAAGGGTGTCAATGAGGTCGGTGCAGTCGTTCCAGGTCCGGAAGAGGGTGATGAACATGGGGTGCTCACGGCCCAGCCTGATGATTTCCTCGGCGGTGAGCAACACGCTGTTCTTGGCCACCATCTCATCCAGCACGTGTTGGAACAAGTCTAAGTCTGCTTCGCGCTCTGCCAGTCCGTTCAGATACTGTTCATACCGGCGAAGGAACGGGTGTTGCAAAAGCTTGGTGACGGCCAGGTGGTGGTAGCGGTTGACGCGGTAGCCCGTGTCGGTGGGTTGCACCACGCCCGTCAAATGCACCTCAAAAAGCAGATCTATGAGATTGAACAGGGGCGTGCCTTTAAAAGACAAGCCCATGGTCACGTTGTAATCAGAAACCTCATCAGAAATGGAGTGCAGCACGGGCAACAGCAGGGTCTCATCTGGTAGAATGATGGCTACCTCGGCAGAAGGGTCTTGCTGTCTTATTTCGCGCAGTAATTGGCCGGCTATCTTGCCCTGCATGCTGGCGTTGGCCACACCTATGGCATTAATTTCCTTGGTATCAGTGAGGAGCAGGTTTTGTTGCCAGTTCCACTCGGGCAGGGGCCAGGAGGATTTGTAGCGTTTCAGGAAATGGCCCGCGCGCTTGTCAGACTCAGCGGCCATGTAGTAGTCATCTGAGTCAAAAAAGGCCGCGGCTTTTCCCGCGGCTAGCAGGGTGTTGATGATTTTCTGCTCGGCGCGGGACAAGGCGTTCAACCCGATGAAAATGTATTTATAACAGCCTTTCTCGCTCTGCGCGATGTCCTTGATGCGGTCAGCCACCATCCGGAAGGCCATGCCGGTGTACGCCTGCTTGTCTTGTTGGAGCTTGGTCTGCAAGGCGTGATAGGTGCGCTCCAGGTTCACCCACAGCTGGAAATACTGTTTTACGTTGGCCGTCGGCTCGCTGCTGCCCGGCTTGCCAGGATCCCAGCGTTCCAGCGCCTTGGCCTCACTCACGTACTCAAACACCTCTGATGGGTTCACCAACTCCATGTCCATGCGGGAAAAATCTTCCAGCAGGGTAGCACTCCAGCCCACAAACTGATCAAAATCCAGCTTAGGGTCAAAAGTGAGCATGATGTCATACAGGTCCAGTTGCAGGTGCAAGGGCTCCAGCACGTCTACGTTGGCCATGTTGCAGACAAACTCCTCCATGGAGTAAATCTGCGGCGACCAGATACCCGTGGGTGCGGCCTCTGCCAAGGCGTTCTTAAAGTACAAGGTGGCCCGCCGGGTGGGCAACACAATGCACAAGTCACTGAGGCGGTCTGAATAGGTCTGGTAAATATGCTCGGCGGTCTGCCGCAGGAACGATTGCATGCGTAGGTTGTAGCTTTAGGTCTGGCGCGTTTAGTAAAGATACTACGTTTTTGGCCTGTTTTCAGGAAAATAGCCTAAAAACGAGACGAGCTATTAGCTACAGGCAATAGCCAGCTAGGGCGCTACTTCCGCATCTTACTAGTCTGTAAAAGCCATTTTGATGTGAAGATTTGGAGTTGTGAAAATTTGGAGATGACAGTCAAGCCGGCAATTTCTAATTCTTAATTTCTAATTTTTAATTTTTAATTAGGCTCATTCTCAGTCCTGCAAGCCGATGCCCTGAAGAATTTTTTCTCTACACTTTTCAATGCGGCTGAATCTGGTTTGGGTTTGTTTTGGTTGGGAAAAGAAGAGGATGTAACCTCTTTGCCGGCCGGGAGTGAGGCGGTAGAAGGCGCTTTCCAAATCTGGATGTTCCATAAAGGCGGCCTGCAATTCTTCGGGGACGGGTTCCAGGTTCTTCTTGAACTCTACTTTTAGTCCGGCCTTTTCTATGGCAATGGCTTCTTGTAGATAGGCTTTTAGAGCGTTTTGCAGTTGCAGGATTTGTTCGGGGCTGGTAAATTTTATGATACGGGCTGATTGGGAGCTTTCGCCGTGAGCGCTCAAGACCCTGGCTTCATCTTTCAGTAATACGCCCTTAAAGAAGCTAAGCGCCGCGTATTGTTTGAAGGCGCTCACCATGACAATGTTCTTGTTGCCCAGCGTGTAACAAGGAACGCCCCATTTCACTTCTTCGGTTAAGCCGCTTTCCTGCACAAGATGCCGGAGTAGAACCAGTTCCTCTTTCCAGGTGTGGACTTTGCACTGCGGGGTAGCGCCGTAAGGGCATCGCATACAACCATCCAGAAGGTATTTGTCTACTTGTGGGTTCATGCTTGTGTAGCTAAAATGGTAGCGGCTTTTATATGGGCAGGTCTAAACTACCATGAAACAATGAAAAGTACAAACAGCCAGAATTGGTGGAATATCCATCCTCACGGTTAGGTTTTAGTGGTGACCAGGAGGACTGAATCAGGTTGTTATAGAAAATCGTCCAAAAAATTTATTCGTCATTCAAAGAATCAATGCCTTGTTCCTTCAATGAGGCTAATGCTGCTTGCATGGCTTGTACCTGTTCCGGCGGGTGCCCTTGCCAGCCCGTGACTTCAGCCAGTACTTTGAGGGGATGCGTGGAGCGGTAGGAAAGGGTAGGGTTGCCGGGGAATTTCCGGTCGGTGAGGTCGGGGTCGTTTTCTATGGGGCCAGTGGGTTCCACCAGGTAGATTCGTTGAGGTCCTTCGCCCAAGGCCAATTCTGCTCCCCAGATGGCGGCGTCCAGGGTCCCCGAAAGAAAGATGTACTTAGCCTGTTTCCTTTGGCCGAAGTTGGAGGCATAGCCCGCTTCTATCAGGTGGCCTGGCTGCAAATCTGCCTTGGTGCCATGAAAATAAGTCTGCGCGAAAGGTGTGGGGCCCGGGGAAGAAGGCACCTTGCCTGGCTGGGTAGTTTCCATGGGTGAAACGTAAGAAAAGATTGACTGAAAACTAAACGAAAATGGTAACGGTTTGCAAGCTCACAAGATAAGCCCCTTAGTTGAAAACGGATGAGGGTGAGACCTTGTTTTAGTCCTTCCTGGAGAAAACCGTGGCCCCCACGCTGGCGCAGATGACGCAGAAAATGGAAAGCCATTGCGTGAGACTCAGGTATTCCTGCAAAAATAGCAAACCAGACAAAGCCGCGAAGGCTGGGTGCAGGCTCATGAGAATGCTGAAATTCTTACTGGACAATTGACGCAGAGCCCCCATGTCTAAGGTAAACGGAATAGCACTGGTCAAAAGCGCGACTGCAATGCCAATCAAAACCAGTTCTCCATTCAAGGCTGCCAAGCCACCGCTGGCCATGCCAATGGGAACCACCAGCAAAGTAGCCCACAACATGCCCACCACCACGGCATCGCCGCCTTTCATGACCAATGACACTTTTCTACCCATGATAATGTAGCCCGCCCACAAGGCACCCGCCAGCGCTGCCAGCAGCACGCCCACCGGGTCAATGGCGCTGGTGTTCCAGGGAGCAATGAGCGCCATGGCCGTCGCGGCCAGAGCCACCCAGACTAAGTCCAGCAATTTCCGGGAGCCCAGCAAGGCCAGCACCAGTGGCCCTATAAACTCAATGGTCACGCCCAGACCCAGCGGTATGCGCTTGATGGCAATGTAAAATACCAGATTCATAGAGCCAAGGCACAGGCCGTACCCCAGCGTGTACAACCACTGTTTCTTGGTGAGGGTAAAAAGGTTTGTCCTGAAAAAGAGTAGCAGAATGACCGCCGAAAAGCCAATGCGCAACGCCGCCGTTCCGCTGGCCCCAATGACGGGGAATAAGTGCTTGGCCAACGAGGCCCCGCCCTGCACGCAGACCATGGACAATAGCACCGCCGGAATGGCAGGAAGAACAAATTTTTTGAGGGGAAGCACTTTATGGTAGGGATAAGCTAAAAGCAGTCTTACCCTGTAAAGCTGGCTAAAACTTTAAAGAATGTCAAAGCAGAAGTTGGTGCTGTTTGCCTTTTTAAAGAAGCCTTGAAATGAGTGTAGTCGTTTCAAGGCTGTTTTGGAGAAAGGAAGCTAAAAACGGGAACGAAAAGAAAAATATATTCATACGTTTAGTGCATGAGGCGTGCAAGAACATCATCCTTATAATAGCCTATGCGCCTTGTACACCGTTTTTCTATGTACTTTGAATGAAATAGCACGCTATTCTTGAGTTTGGCTCAAAAAATACCTTGAGAGCGCCATCACACCAAAAATTCATCTCATTGAATATGCCCTCATAGTAGTCGCTTTCACCTTTGAAGTTTTTGGCCATGGTCTTTACATGACCGTTGCTCATGAGTTGGCATACGAACTTCATTTTCTTGTTAGTCTTTGGGCATATCGGGTAATCTTCTGCTTGAATCCAGTGAGGTTTCCCAGCAAGTCCAATTATTTCAAATTCATTGTCATCATCTACGCCTTTGAAAGGCTTTAAATAACAACGCAATGACTTATAGGTAACGGTGGAATCCTTGTCCAATTCATCGTATGCCGTGGTGATTTCAGATGTGTTTAGCGGATATATCAGCTTAGGCTCTTTCGGATTCTCATAGTCCAGAAAGATGTAATCAAAGTCGAGGAAGATAGGGCAGATTAAGTGGAGCTTAAATGGAAGCCAATCAAAAATTTTGTCCTGGTTGTCAATGTAACCTAAATACTGAAAGCCTCCCTTGAACTCATTTGATGGTACCTTAAAATCATTTGGTATTTCCCCTCCTAATTGATGAGGACCACCAATATCTTCCACAAATTCAAGCTGTGATTGTATGTTCATTATTCTTTTTAATAGATTCATTTACAGTTTTATAAATGGCTTACAATCAAAGTATAAATTGAGTCCCATGATCCGGTTACTGGGCCATGATAAGAGGCAGACATCCGGTTAGCCAAATGCCCTTTAGCGGATAACCAGAACTGGGCGACTGAATATAGGATATAGGGGCCGCATATAAAAAGAAAATCCGTTTTTGGGCTGTTTTCCTAGAAACAGCCCAAAAACGGATTTCATAATGGCAAAAGAAGGATTCTACCGCTGCACTAGGTGGCCTTCTTTTAAATCTAGCACCTCGGCGGTATAGTTGCGTATCTCCTGGCACAGTTGCGGATCTTGGGCCAGAGACATACCGTAAGACGGAATCATCTCTTTAATCTTGGCCTGCCATTCAGGGGTCTTGGTCTTCTCTGGGAAGCAGGTGTGCAGCAGCTTGACCATGATGGAAACGGCCGTAGACGCCCCCGGCGATGCACCCAACAAGGCCGCAATGGTGCCGTCTTTAGACGTCACTACCTCGGTGCCAAATTCCAGTACGCCGCCTTTCTCTTCGTCTTTCTTGATGACCTGCACGCGCTGGCCGGCCACTTCCAGTTCCCAATCCTCGGCTTTGGCGGTGGGCACGTACTCCCGTAGCGCGGCCACGCGGTCTTCCGGTGATTGTAGCACCTGCCCGATGAGGTATTTGGTCAGGGGAATGTTAGAATAGCCGGCGGCCAGCATGGGGCGCAGATTGTCTACGTTAATGGAAAAAGGCAGGTCAAAGAAGGAGCCTTTCTTCAGGAATTTGGTGGTGAACCCGGCATACGGACCAAAGAGCAGCGCCCGCTGGCCGTTGATCATGCGGGTGTCTAAGTGCGGCACGCTCATGGGCGGCGATCCAACGCTGGCTTTCCCGTAGACCTTGGCACTGTGCTGGGCAATGATTTCTGGATTGGTGCATTTGAGCCATTGGCCGCTTACCGGGAAACCGCCAAATCCTTCGCCTTCTGGAATGCCCGAGGCCAGGAGCAAGGGCAGGGAGCCGCCGCCTGCCCCAATGAATACAAACTTGGCACGTATGCGCTTCTTTTCGTCCTTGGCCAGGTCTTTCACCCGTATGCGCCAGCGCTTGTCCTCTGGTTCTTGTTTCTGTTTTAGTTTGGACACCTCGTGGTTCAGGAAGATACTCACGCCGGGCATGGCTTTTAATTCTTTGAGCATGAAGCGCGTCAAACACCCAAAATTCACGTCAGTGCCGGCTTCCATGCGGGTGGCGGCCAGGGGTTGTTGCGGGTCACGCCCGGCCATGATCAAGGGCATCCATTGGGCAAGTTGCTCCTTATCTTCTGAGTACATCATACCCTGGAACAGGGGAGAAGTGGTCATGGCCTCAAACCGCTTGCGCAGGAAGTTGACGTTCTCTGGGCCCCAGACAAAACTCATGTGGGGCACCTTGTTGATGAAGTCGCGCGGCGGCGATTTGATGATGCCGTTCTTCACCAGAAAGGCCCAGAACTGGCGCGACTGCTCAAACCATTCGGCAATGACGTCTGCCTTGGAAATGTCTATGGAACCGTCTGGCCGCTGAGGCGTGTAGTTCAACTCACAGAACGCCGAATGGCCCGTGCCCGCGTTGTTCCAGGCATCAGAGCTTTCGGCGGCCACCTCGCCCAGACGTTCATATATCTCAATGGTAAGGCCGGGTTCCAGCTGTTTTAACATCATGCCCAGGGTGGCACTCATGATGCCTGCCCCAATCAATACCACATCTGGCTCGCTTACCGGTCTGTTCTTCTTGTCTCTAAACATAGTCTCTTGTATAGCTCCCTCCAAATACGAGGAAACCAGTAGAAAGTGTTTTGAGACAGAATGGCCAATGCAAAAAAGCCGTTTTTAGGCTGTTTTCTGGAAAAGTGGCCAAAAACGGTTTGAATCCGCTCGTTACCTCTATTCTACCACTTCGCCTACATACTCCCATTCCTCCACGCGCTCTTCTTCAAAGTAATACACCACGCAGGTGATTTTGCTGAAGACCAGTTCCAGGAACAGGGCGGCATACGAATTTAGGTTGTCACGGTATTCTTCTTTGGCCGGCGGCAGTTTGTAGTCTATGAGCGTCACCTCGCCTTTTTCTCCGAACACGATGCGATCTGGTTTGTAACGGTTGGTGCGCACGTCCAGCACTTCGCGCTCGTTTTCCACGCTCATGCTCCGGCTAAAGTAGCGTTGCATCTGCGGGTGGTGAAGGACGTGGTCTACCATCTGGGTGAGGGTAGGAAGCTCACGCTGCGAAATGATGCCTTGGCGTACCAATTGTCTCAGGGCTTTGGGGGCTTCATCTGCGTAGGAAATCAAAGCCAGGGCGTAATGGAGTTTGCGGTTCCAGCGGCGGTGTTCCTGCTGGGTCTCAAAATCAAATACGTTGTTGGCGTGCTGTTTCAGTTTCAGGTTCTGGGCCCAGTCTGCTGAGGTGAACTTGTCCAGCACGTACACGTCTTCAGAGATAGAAGCATGATGCACGGCCTGTTGGCTTCCTCTGGCCAGTTGGTAGCAATAGTGGCCTTCCTGCCAGAGCTCCTTACTTTCCAAAAACTTATGCAGCCAAAAGCTTACGTTCTTCTGGTAACTGGCCTTCTTGAAATCCTGCGCCTTGGCAATGAGATACAAGCGGTCCACGGGGCGGGTAAGGGCCACGTAGAGCATGTTCAGGTTTTCAATGAACGTCTTTTCCAGTTTCTGGGCGTATTGTTCCTGCAAGGCGGTTTGTTCCAGCTTTTTATTGAGCGTGACCACGGCGGTGCGTAGTTTGCCGCCCGGGGCCACGCTCTTTGGCAGCGTGCCCCAAAGCAATGACGAGGTCTGCGGTTCCAGGCTCCAGTCACAGAAAGGCACAATCACTACAGGGTAATCCAACCCTTTGGCCTTATGAATGCTGGTAATGGTGATGGCGTCACGGTCTTTGGGTGTATTGATGCTCAGGTGCTCCTTGTGCAGGTCCCAGTATTCCAGGAAGTTGTTGAGGTTGTTGCTGTTCTTAAGCGTGTATTCCAGCACCAGGTCCAGGAACCGGAACAGGTACTCGCACTCGTTGTTCTTGCCCAGCAGGTCAAATACTCTTATCAGCTTCTCCGTCAGTTCATAGATGGACAGGTTGCCCGCGTCCCGGTAGGCAATGTCAAAGCCCTGTTCCTGTAGATACTGGAAGAACGGGTCAATGCTGGGGTGCGTGGCCAGCCAGGCAATCTTGTTGGTGGTCAGGTTGTCTGGCAACTGCTGATGCACCACCTTGTAAACCAAATAAAGCGCCTGAGACCGCGCCAGGCTATTACCCGGCTGGTTCAAGAGCCTGAAGAACGCGATTATCAGGTTAATGACCTCGGCAAACTGTAAGGAAAGCGAATCCTGCGAGATGATGTCGTATTTCTTCTGCTTCAGGAAGTTAGCCACCAGTTTGCTGTTGCGGTTGGTGCGGCTTAAAATGGCAATGTCGCGGGGCGCGTAGCCGTCTGCCTGGGCTTGTTGTACCATCTGTAGCACCAATTGCAACGTACTTTCCTGGTAGGTAAGCAAATCATCTGCGGCATAGCCTTCATAGATGTCTTCGGTCTGGGCGCAGGCGTCCAGGTCATAGCGCAAGGGGTGAGCGTCATCCTTGGTGAAGAGCACCTGCAAATGCGCCTGCCCCGTGGCTTTCCCTTCCGGAGACTTCTGCGCGAAATGCTCGTCATAGATGGCCTGCAACAAAGGGAACTGGGGGTTAGCCAAACTCACAAACCGGAACAGCTCATTGTTGAACGTGATGATTTCTGGGGCGCTTCGGTAATTGGTGTTGAGGAGTTCTGGCTTGAGCGTCCAGCGCAGGGTGTCATAGCGCGGAGCCACGTTCTCCTCAAACCGTGAGTTTTGGTACAGATGGTGGGTTTGGTTGCGGTGCAGGTGCAGGATCTGTTCCATTTCGCCGCCGCGCCAGCCGTAAATGGCCTGTTTGGCATCGCCTACCACCATGTTAAAGCCACCGCCACTCAAGGCATTCTCCACCAAGGGCAAAAGATTGTTCCATTGCAACACAGACGTGTCCTGGAACTCGTCAATCAAGATATGCTGGTACCGTTCGCCCAAGCGTTCATAAATAAAAGGAATAGGCTCCTGCAAGACAATCTCTGTGATGCGTTTGTTGAACTCAGAAATGTGCACCAGGTTCTTATCCAGCTTTATTTCCTGAATGCAACGCTCCAGCTCGCTCAGCACACTCAGCTTGTACAGGTGCGGCAGCATGGCGGAGATGAGGATGTGGTTCTGGGTCTCGCGCTCTTTCAACTCTTCTATGGCGCGGTAGTGCTGGGCCAGTTGGTCTTTGATCTGGTCCAGAGCCACCTTGGCGCCGGTACTGGCTTTGGCGCTGGCCCATTTGTCATCATTGACTGTTTTGGCCGCGTTGCTGTTGGCAATGGTAATGTCAAAGCCGCTGTTCCATTTCCTGAAGTAGGAGTAGATGCCATTCTTGCCATATGACATTTCCTCGGGCATGATGCCGTGCCGGTCAATCAGGTCTGCGGCCTCCTGCGCTATGGCCTGAATTTCTTTCTCAACGGTTACCTTTTGGGTGTATAGCTCGATCCGTATCTTCTTGAATTCCTGAAGGGTAAGCTGTCCTATGTCAAGTAAGTGTTCATAGGTTTGCTCGTTCAACAGATGACGCGCGAAGTCAGCGAGCTCCTCGGGCAGTACATTCCAACTTTTGCCTTCTTCGGCCTTCTCAAGGGCGTACTGTTGCAGGGTCTCGGCGAGCAGTTTGTTTTCTTCCTGGGTGTTCACCTTGTTCAATAACAGGCTCACGGCGGTGCTGAGAAGGGTTTGCGCGTCCATGTCCACCTCAAAATTGTGCGGAAGTTTAAGCTCTGTGGTAAAGGCACTCACCACCCGGTTTACAAAGGAGTCAATGGTACTCACCGCAAACTCTGAGTAATGGAAGAGCAAATGGTCAAACACCCGCGCCGCCCGGCCGCGCAAGGCTTCTTCGGTTAAATGGGGTTGCGCATACTCTGCCTTAATCTCTTTTAATATGTCAAATAGGAGTGCATTGCTTTTGGCTTTGTCCTTCTCAGCAAGGGTAATCTCATTGAAGCCGCGCAGGGCACCCAAGATGCGATCTTTCATTTCCTGGGCCGCGTCATTGGTGAACGTAATGGCCAGGATGTTTTTGTAATAAGAGACGTCCTCACTCTGCAGGGCCAGTTTGAGGTATTCCTTTGTCAACTGGTACGTTTTGCCAGAACCAGCCGAGGAAGAGTATATTTTAAAGGAAGTAACCACTTTTATAATTGGGAATTAAGAATTAGGAATTGAAGGAACAGGATCATCGAAATCAACCAACGACCAGCAATTGACAATCAACAATTAGCAATAGAAGTGATTCGTTCAAAAATCGTTTTTGGGGTGTTTTAGCGAAAATAGGCAAAAAACGGCAATGGGCGGGCCGGTTATTTGTAAATGCCTGAACGAAAGCGGGGTAGGGGAGGGGTATAGAAAAAGGCCAGGTGGTGAGAAGCCTAAGCTTTTCTACCCCTGACCTTTGCCATGGCCTGGAATGGCCATGCACCATTCCTTCTAAATGCAGCTGCAGTGACCAGCTAAATCCAATGAGTACAATAGGACATGGATTATTAGAAGGGAAATTAACACATCATTTAGTGGAACGGCGAAAAGAGAAGTGTTCTGTCATCTTTCATGTTTTACAGCTTGCCAGCTAGTGGAGTACCACCATCAAGAGGTTTTTCATACGGCTTTTCTTAAGGTCTCTGCGGTCACTCCAAATTCTGAGTGGCAGAGGTTAACTACAATCCTGGCCAATTGCTTGGTGAGTTTGCAGCTCAGAAAGGTTTGCTTTTCAATAGGATGCAGCTCGGCAGAGTCCACTACCAGAAAATCGTTGAGTTCAATGAGCTCGTCAAAAGAATTCCGGAGTCTGGATACGGAGCGGTCATAGTTGGGGTCATCGTCCAGTGACATGACTTCGCCAATCACGTAGCTGTACCGCAGGCGCGCCTCCATGATGTAGCGGCACAGGCGGCTGATGTTGCCCGGCTCCAGGTCTGAGACCAAGGCCAGAAACAGTTGCTTCTTATGAGAGAAATCGTCCTCAAAAGAGCCAGAGGCAGTAAAGGGTTGGGTTTTTAGGTGGCACCCCTGCACCATTTTGTCTCGCAGTATCTGCGAATACGCCTTGAAGGCTAAAGATCCGTATGCTATAAGATGGACCTCTCTGCCATTCTTAGAGATAGAAGTGAAGTGGAACATTTGTCCATTGAAAACTGGTGGCTACTGCTGCTCTAAAAACAGCCTCAGGCAGGTCAACTCTTTACGCAGAAGCAAAACAATGGGGAGAGGTTGTTTGCTGTGGAATGCCTCTAGGGGTATGTATAGATACGATTTTAAAAATCAGTAGTCAAGTTTATTCTATAAAAATCTTGAAAATATACCATGATATTTTTGTTTTCTTGAATATGTATAAAAATGTTCGGTACAGGCTTGCCTCTATCCTACCAAGTCCCTGAATAGAAGTATATTAGGAACTGGCTATTTTTTTACGTACCTTTGCCCCACAATACACGCCGAGACTCCGTTTGGTCTCATTTTTTGGCAGAACGCACTTCTCAAGCACTCCTCTATGCGGTTTCTCCGCAACGAAATCTTGATAAATGACGAATACCCTAGGGCAGGTGTATTGTCTTTATATATCACACTATCAATAATTAATGGAAAGAATTAAATTCCAGGAGCTTTCGCTATCGGAAGAGATGCAACGTGCTATCGTTGACTTAGGCTATGAAGAAGCCTCTCCTATTCAAACTGCCGCCATTCCTGTGTTGCTGGAAGGCCGCGACGTGATTGGCCAGGCGCAGACTGGTACTGGCAAGACTGCCGCTTTCGCCATCCCTACCATTGAAGGCATTGACCCTAACAACCGCGAGGTACAGGCGTTGATTCTTTGTCCAACCCGTGAGTTGGCAATTCAGGTGGCAGAAGAGATTCTAAAACTTTGTAAGTACAAAAAAGGCATCAGCGTAGTGCCTATCTATGGTGGTCAGCCCTATGACCGTCAGTTACGCGCCCTTAAGCAAGGGGTACAAATCGTGATCGGGACGCCTGGTCGTGTAATGGACCACATTGAAAGAGGAACCCTTAGACTAGAGACCACCAAAACCATCATCCTGGATGAGGCAGATGAGATGTTGGACATGGGCTTTAGAGAAGATATTGAGTTTGTCTTGACCAAGATGCCAGAAACCCGCCAGACGGTGTTCTTCTCAGCAACTATGAGCAAGCCAATCATGGAGCTTACGCGCAAGTACCAGACCAATCCAGAGATTGTGAAGGTAACGCACAAAGAGCTGACCGTGACCAACATTGAGCAGGTTTATTTTGAAGTGCGTAGCTCAGGTAAGATGGAGGTAACTACTCGTCTTATTGACATGTATAACTTTAAAGTGGTGATCATCTTCTGTAACACCAAGCGGATGGTGGATGAGTTGGTGAGCAACCTACAGGCCCGCGGCTATTTTGCTGACGGTTTGCACGGTGACTTAAACCAGAACCAGCGTACCAACGTGATGAACAAGTTCAAAGCCGGTACTTTGGAGATTCTAGTAGCCACAGACGTTGCCGCCCGCGGTATTGACGTGGACAACGTAGAAGCGGTAATCAACTATGACTTACCACAAGACGAAGAAAACTACGTGCACCGTATTGGCCGTACAGGCCGTGCCGGTAAATCTGGTAAAGCCTTCTCTTACGTAGCGGGCCGTGACCTTTACAAACTGCGTGACATTGAGCGCTTCACCAAAGCAAAGATTGTTCGTCAGCCGGTGCCTACATATGAAGACGTAGCCGAAGTGCGCACTACCCTGGTATTGGACCAAGTGAAGGAAGTGATTGAGAAAGGTGGCCTTGCTAAGCATGTGGTGAAAGTAGAGCGCCTGATTGCTCAGGACTTTAACACCTTGGACATTGCAGCTGCTTTGTTGAAGCTGTTGATGAAAGACACTAAAACCAAGGAGAAAGGCGCCGAGGCCAACGAAACCAAAGGCGGACCTAAGCCTGGCTTTGACCGTCTGTTTGTGACCTTGGGCAAAAAAGACCGTCTGCACCCTAAAGATCTGGTAGACATCATGACCGACCACACCAGCATTCCTGGTGGCAAGGTTGGTGACATTGATTTGTATGACCGCTTCTCTTTTGTAGAAGTACCTACAGAATATACCCAGGAAATCATTGAAAGACTTGGCGTAACGGAAATCAACGGCATGACCGTGAAATTCCAGAAGGCTGAGAAAAAATCAATGGACCCCGCAGAAGGTGGCCGTGAATTGCAAGAGCTGGAAGATCGTCCTAGAAAATTCTATGACAAGCCTTTCGGCGGCGGCGGTGACCGTGGCGGCAGCAGAGGTGGCTTTGGTGGAGACCGCGGTGGTTACGGCGGAGGAAACAGAGGCGGTGGCGATCGTGGTGGCAGCAGAGGCGGCTACGGCGGTGGAGACCGTGACCGCGGCGGCGACAGAGGCGGTTCTCGCGGAGGTGACAGAGGTGGAAGCCGCTTTGGTGGTGGAGACCGTGACCGCGGCGGAAACGGCGGCGGAGGCTTCCGGGAAAGAAAAAGAAGAGATTTCTAAAAATATTTTTAAAGATTCCGTAACCCTGGCAAAAAGCCTCCCGTATAAACGAGGGACAGAGCTTAAAAGTTAATAAAGGGTTTAGTATCTGTTTTAAAATAATGGCCGCACCTAGAATGCGGCCATTATTTTTTTGTCCCTACCTCAACCATTTTTAGGTTCTTTACCTCCATCGTTTTTAGACATTTTCCTAGAAAACAGCCAAAAAACGGGAGAATTGCTGATTATCAATTGCTGATTGTCCGTCGTTTTTCTGCCAATGTCAACACCCCCCTTCGCCCCCCTCAAAGGGGGAATCTGCGGATAGTAGCAGCCTCTACTACTGGCACCCTATCCAGTCTTTCCGTCGAGTCGCCTAAGCAGGTTGCCGCCTCTGCCCCGACAGCGGTCAAGACCGAGCAAAAGCAGGTGAACAGCCAAGTTTGCTTCTATGCAAAAGAGGCAAGCTGGTACAGCGCGAGGCGGGAAGACGGGGCCCCGCGGCCGCGAGCGCTTACCGGATAAAATGAAACAGGCCAGCATAAGGGCACCGGAAGAAAGAACCTTCTCAGGGATAGCCCACGGAAGCGCACGGCAGAAAAGCATTATGAGTCAAATGTGTGGCATAAGGCCATCGGAAGAAAGAGCCTTCTCAAGGAACAGCCAACTGCGTGCACCAATCAAAAACAGAAGGTCACAGAAGTAAATCCCCGCCAAAGAAGAAGAACAAAAGAAGGGTTTGAAAAGCAATGGAAATAGAAGCGGCTATTCAAGTAGTTGATGAGAATACTAAAAACGGAAAAGGGTAGGCTTAAACTACAACAGCCGCAACCAAGTACCCCTTAATTCTTAATTCTTAATTCTTAATTCTTAATTCTTAATTCTTAATTCTTAATTTCTTCCCGCTATCGCCTTCCCTGCCAAATACCCCCCAGTCCAGGCCGCCTGAAAATTAAACCCGCCGGTAATTCCGTCAATATCCACCACTTCACCCGCGAAGTGCAAGCCCGGATGCAATGTACTCTCCATGCGATCCAGGTGCAGCTCCTGTAAGGCCAGGCCGCCACAGGTGACAAATTCTTCTTTGAAGGTTGTTTTGCCTTTCACCTCAAACGGGGTTCGTACCAACAATTCAATAAGCTTGCTTTGCGCTTTGCCAGGGAGTTCAGCCCATTTAACGGAGGCTGGTACCTCGGCTAATTCACAGAGGCGTTGCCACAACCTGGCCGGGAGCGCGAAAAGAGGATTGGCGTCAACGGTTTTGCGGGGCGATGATGCGCGCTGGCCTTGTACTTGTTGGCGCACCTGTTCCTCAGAAAAATCGGGTACCCAGTGCACAAGGGCCGTGCCGGTGTAATGCGTGTCAAACATAAGCTTGGCGCCCCAGGCTGAGAACCGAAGAACCGCGGGGCCGCTTAAGCCCCAGTGCGTGATAAGCAAGGGCCCCTCCATTTCCAACTTGTGCCCGACTAACTTGATTCTGGCCTTCGGGACAGAGACGCCTGGCAATTCTTTCAGCGGGGAGGCAGGCACGTTCAAGGTGAACAATGAGGGTAAGGGGCGCTCAATCGTATGGCCCAATGCCTGCAGCCAGGCGTAACTTTCGGGTTTGGGGCTGCCGCCTGTGGCAACTAGGACTTTGGCAGCCTCCAGATGCTCACCGGAGGTGAGGGTTAAGGAGAAGCGAGCAGAGGAAGGAGCGTCTGGGTACACCTGCAAGGCTTGTACTCCCAGCCCTGTTTTAATTTCTACTCCGGCGTTTCTAGCTGCTTTTAATAGACAATCCACGATCGTTTCAGAGGAATTGGACACCGGAAACATGCGTCCGTCTGCCTCGGTTCTGAGGGCCACGCCGCGCTTTTCAAACCAGGCAATGGTATCTGTGGCACTGAACAAGGGGAGGAGTTTCTTTAAGGCCTTCTGGCCCCTGGGATATTGCTGGGCAAACGCTGACGTTTGGAAGCAAGCGTGCGTCACGTTGCACCTGCCGCCGCCAGAAACACGCACCTTTGACAATAATTTGGTGGTCTTCTCCAGCAAAATTACTCGTAAATCCGGATTAGCTTCAGTGGCCGTAATGGCGCCAAAAAAACCGGCCGCTCCTCCTCCAATGACTACTACTGTTTCTGGCATCTGTTTTTGGCGTCTTTTCTCAAAATTAGGCAAAAAACGGCAGGCTACCCAGTAAGACCTAAAACCCGGAATCTGCCAGACAGGCCATCAAATCTGGGTAGACAAAGGAATAGGAGAGTCGCTCCATAAGGGCCTGGCTGTTGATTATCTTAAAGGAAGTAGTTTTTTCTGCTAGGAAATGCGGGGGCACCAAACCCAGTTGTTGCGCAGCTGCGGTATAAAACTCCTGTCTTGACGGATGGGAGGGCGCACATGCATTAAAGGTTTCTCCCCAAGCCTCTTCCTGAAGAATACCTTGTAGCACACCTACACAATCCTGCAGGTGAATCATGTTCACGGGAGCCAGCGGTTGCGGAACGTCTTTTCTTCCTGCCAAAAACCTGCCCGGGTGCCGCTTACCTCCCATGAGCCCTCCAAAACGCACGATGGTAGCGTGAACACCTACGGCTTGTTGCACCTGATACTCGCAGCGCAATAACAAAGAAGGAGAATCAGAGGAAGCTATAGCGTCTTGTTCAGTTACCTCGCGGTGCAGGTCTGGGTAGACCGAAGTGGAGGAAATAAACAGGATATTGGTGGTTTTTGTTGGAAGGTTAACTAGCACCTGCGCCAGGGTTTCTTCATAGGTCTGAGCGCCAGTTTCGGTGCGTTTAGGCGGAAGGTTGAATACAAGCACATCCGCCTCCAGAAAAGTTGCCAAGTCCGTTTTTGGGCTGTTTTCTGGAAAAGAGAGCAAAAACGGTTCAATGCCACTTTGTTGGAGAACCTCTACTTTTTCTGGCGTGGTGGTGGAACCTTTCACCCGATAGCCTGCTTCCACCAGGGCTTGGGCTAGGGGCAACCCCAGCCAGCCGCATCCCAATACGCTTATTGTTTTCTGAGCCATGGTGCAAAGAACGTCGGCTGGTGCCGTAGTCGCAACAAATAGGCTCATTTCCTGTTCAGGCCAGTATGGAAAAGCAGAAAGTACAGGTGGCTGTGATTGGGTCTGGGTTCGGGGCTTTGACGGCAGCGGTCTTACTGGCCAAGGCAGGGCTGCAGGGCACTGTTTTGGAGCAGAACAAATATCCCGGCGGCTGCGCCTCTACCTACCAGCGCAAAGGCTTTTGGTTTGAAACCGGCGCCACCACCCTCATTGGCCTAGACCAGCACATGCCCTTGCGGTACTTAACGGAGGTGACGGGTTTGTCTGTGCCAGCCATCCGGTTGGAGGTGCCCATGCAAGTGCGTCTAACGGACGGAACGCTCATCACTAGATATAACGCCCTGGAAGATTGGATTCTGGAAGCGGAAAGGGTTTTCGGGAAGCAGGGACAACGCGCTTTCTGGACCGATTGCTACCAGATCAGTCAAAAAGTGTGGCGGGTGTCTCTGCAACAACTTAGTTTTCCATTCAGTACCTTTTCTGATCTCTGGGCGGCCTTCCGTAATCTTACTCTGGAGCAGTTTACTCTTTTGCCCAAGGCCTTCCAATCCTTGAAAGGGATGCTGGAACATTATCAATTGGAGGAAAACGAACGGTTTTTGCAGTTCATTGACCAACAACTGCTTATTACGGCGCAGAATGAACATCAGGAGGTAAATGTTCTGTTCGGGGCGACGGCCTTGTGCTACACCTTGTATGGGAATTACTATGTGCCCGGCGGTCTGCGTACCCTAGCTCAAAGTGCAGTAGAGAAACTAGAAGAATACGGCGGCCAAATACGATACAAACATCGGGTTGATAGAATAACCAACTCCACTTCTGGAGGATATTTGGTGGAAACGTCAAAGGGCCAGCTGCAGGCAGATTTTGTAGTGGCCGGACTTCCATTGAACAACCTTCACCAGCAATTGCAAGAGCCTAGGGTTCAAAAAAGACTGCTAAACTACCTTCTGCCGGCAGAGAAAGTGAATAGTGCTCTTACCTGGAGTATTGCCTTCACCCATACCGGGCCAATTCCTGAGGTGCTGCACCACCAGTTGCATGTGCCGGGCGGCGTACCGTTGGTGGGCAGTGACAGCGTGTTCGTGAGTTTGAGTCACCCGCAAGACCGTCAACGCGCCCCGGAAGGCGTTTGCTTAGCCGCCGTAAGTACCCATATCACGCATCCAGCAGCCACTTACCTAGACCAGAAAGAAGTTTTAGAAAAATGGGTAATTGAGTTCTTGGCTGGGCAAGGTTTTCTGCAGCCCGAGAATGTGCTGTATGTGCAGGCGGCCACCCCTGGCGCCTGGATTAAGTGGACCGGACGGGCATGGGGACAGGTGGGAGGCTACCCGCAGTATTTGGATATAAAGCCCTGGCAGATGAAAGATGCCCGCCTAGATGGACGCGAAGCCTACGTCTGCGGAGATACGGTTTACCCGGGGCAAGGTATTCCAGGTGTTTGCCTGGGAGGTATTATTGCCGCGCACAAATTGCTGCGGGACCACTTCCCAGAAAAGGTGAAGCTCTTACGCCCATGAGGCCTGTTTCCGGCTGTGTCTGGGCGCGGGCATTACGGGGATGTCACAAGCCAGGATGGTGAAATGAAACTGGCTGCCGTCTCCCACCTGGCTGTCTACCCAGATAGTGCCGCCGTTCTTCTCTACAAATTCCTTGCAAAGCATCAAACCTAAACCATTACCCTTCTCATTGGCGGTACCCAGTTCCTTGTAGTGATTGGGTCCAAACAACTTCTGCTGGTTTTCTGGGCTTATACCTTTGCCCGTGTCTTTAACGGTGACTTGACAAATACCCGCCGCCGTGACAGAAGCCGTAATGACTACCAGGTCTCCCTCCACGCAGAATTTAATGGCATTGGACATCAGGTTCCGGAAGACCAGCTTCAGGGTTTCAGCGTCTGTGTATACCCATTGGTCTGTTTTGATTTGGTTTTCCAGCAAGATGGCCTTCTTCTGGGCCTGCGGCAACAAAAGCAATATGGTTTGGTCTACCAGCGCCTGTAATTGCAAGGGTTGAGGTTCCAGTTGTAGGCCCTTCATTTGGAGTTTCGCCCATAAAAGCAGGTTGTCCAGAAGACCAAGGGTGTTTTGCTGCTGCGCATTCACGTCTTGCATGAACCTAGCCATCACGTCGGGCGGAAGGTTGCCCATGGTCATGATTTGCAGCAAAGATTGTAAAGAGATCAAGGGGCCTCTCAGGTCATGCGCCACAATGGAGAAGAGGCGGTCTTTCACCTGGTTTAGGTTCTCCAATTCTTCTTTTTGGTTTTGCAGCAGGGCTGCTTGGCTGGTCAGGGCGTTGGCCTGTTCCTGTATGCTGGCATTCTTCTCTAGAATTAACTGGTTGTAGGCAGAAAGCTGGCGGTTGGCCGCCTGTACCTTGGTACGTCCTCTAAAGAATACGGCCGCCAAAGAGGCTACCAGAAACAATAGAATACCAATGGAATACTGCGTTTTGGTTTTTTGAGCCAGCTTTTCTGAGTGTAGCGCATGTTCTGCCTTCAGTTTCTGAATCTCAATCTGGTCTTTGTCGGTTTTATACTTGGTATTTACCTCTGCCAGGGCCTGCGCCTGGGTCTCAGAACTAAGCGAATCTTGTTTCTGGGTATAGAGGGTCAAGTACCGGTGGGCTTTTTGGTAGTCCTTCTTGGCAGTATAGATGTTGTTCAACAAAGAGGCAGCCTCCTTAACCCCCTCTGGTGATTTTACCTCCTGGCTGATGGTCAATGACTCCATCGCTAGTTCCTGCGCCTTGTCTAACTGGTTTTTCCGAAGGTACAGTTTAGCCAGGCCGCGCAGCACATACATTTCATTGACCTTGTTGTTGGTCCTGTGGCTGTAGTTAAGGCTAAGGTTTAAATGAGATAAGGACTGGTCAAAGTCGCCCATCTCCGTGTACAGGTTGCCAATGTTGTAATGGTCAATGGCCAGTTCATACTCGTCGCCGGTGGCTTTGTTGAGGGCATTCACCTGCAGGTAATACTCCAGAGCTTTTTTAGAGTGCTTCTGGACTTCATAGATGGTGCCAATGTTGCTGAGGGAGGAAACCAGGATTCTGTGGTTCTTTAGCTTCTTCCCGATGGCCAGGGCGCGGTTAAACGCAGACAGGGCTTCTTTGTAGCGTTTCTGGTCACGGTAGATGTTGCCCAAGTTGTTATGGCTGCTAGCTAGACCAAGGGTGTCTTTCAGTTTTTCCCTAAGCTTCAAAGCCTTTAAGGCAAACTCTGTGGCCTTGGGTAGGTTGTTGAGCCAGTAGTAGCCCACGCTGATGTTGTTGTAGGAGGTAGCGAGTTGCTGTTGAAACCCCTGTTCTTTGCAGAAAGCCGCTGCCTTGAGGCCATACGCCACCGATTGGGACGGATCAGTCTCCCAGTAATGTTGCGTGAGTACGTTTAGAAGTTCAGCTTTCTCTTGGGGGGTAGAGACGTTCTTCAAATCCTGAAGCAGTTGTTGGGTCTTTCTCCCGTCTGCCAGGGCAATAGTAGTGGTCCATAAAAGCACTACTACCAAAAGAATGTTTCTCATAAATGGCAATAAGCAGTAGTAAAGTTAGGAGATAATTCCGATTTTCAATAGTATGCAACCGCAAGGCCAAGACAATTTAATAAATATTTTTTGCTATCAGCATTGACTTTAGGTTTTGGTAAAATATACAAGGTAAAAGGTTGATGTATAGCTATTTAAGAGGGTTGTCTTGGTGTTTTGTAATAATCTTACGTGCAACTTAAACTGGTAAAAGTTAAATATAATGCCAGTATCTACCTAATGGTTTAGCTGGCAACGGACCATTCATTTTGAAAGAAACATTATTACGTATCCTATGAGCAATTATTCAGAACCTATGCTGCGCGATGGCGCTTTTATTGGAAAAACCATCATCATCACGGGCGGCGGCACCGGACTGGGCAGGTCTATGGGCACTTATTTATTAAAACTGGGAGCCAATCTGGTCATCACTAGTCGCAAGCTGGACGTGCTGGAGAAAACCGCTGCCGAAATGATGCAAGAAACCGGCGGGCAGGTACTGGCCGTAGCCTGTGATGTGCGCAAGCCATTGGAGGTAGAGGCCATGGTCAAGGCCACCCTGGATCGGTTTGGTGCCGTGCACGGCCTGGTAAACAATGCCGCTGGCAACTTCATCAGCCCTACGGAGCGGCTGAGCCCCAAGGCCTTTGACGTTATCGTAGACATCGTCCTGAAGGGCAGTTATAACTGTACGCTCCTTCTGGGTAAACATTGGATTGAACAGAAGCAGCCGGGCACTTTCCTGAACATTGTGACAACCTACGCCTGGACAGGCTCTGGCTACGTGGTGCCTTCTGCCACGGCCAAGGCCGGCGTGCTGGCCATGACACGGTCGCTGGCTGCCGAATGGGCCAAATACGGCATCAGGTCCAACGCCATTGCCCCCGGGCCTTTCCCCACTGAGGGGGCCTGGAGCCGTCTTTTCCCAGAGGCACTCGCTGAGAAACTGGACCCCTTGCAGCGTATTCCTTTGAAGCGCTACGGCGAGCATCAGGAATTGGCCAACCTGGCGGCTTATCTGCTCTCAGACTTCTCGGCGTACGTGAACGGAGAGGTCATTACCATTGACGGGGGGGAGTGGCTGTACGGCGGTGGCGAGTTCAACAATCTGGATCAGGTGCCGCAGGAAATGTGGGACGTAGTGGAGCAGATGGTGCGCGGCAAGAAGCCTGCAGACGGAAAGGAATAGGCCATGCCCACCTTGGAAGACTCTGTACTCATAGCCGCTCCGCAGGAACACTTATTCTGGCTTTCTCAGGACTACAACCAGCGACTCCTGTGGGACAAGTACTTGCGCGTGGCCCGCTTGAACCACGGCCTTGCCAAGGCGGGCAAAGGAGTGGAGGCCTACTGCGAAAGCCGTAAGGGCATTGGCATGACGGTGCGGTATGTGAGCTTTAACCCGCCGCAGCAGGTAGCCATGGAAATGACCCAAGGACCCTGGGTGTTTGAGAAGTTCTCTGGCAGCTGGCGGTTTAAGGAAGAAGAATCTGGGCAGACGCGCGTTTACTTTCGGTACAACTTTCAGGCTAAAGCGAGCTTTCTTCCTAAACTCTGGTTGAACCCGGTGCTTGCCTGGCTATTGCGTCATGATTTGCGCAAACGGCTGCACTGCTTTAAGACTGCGGTAGAAACCCAACAACTGTAAAACAGAAATAGCCCGGAGCGTTTCCGGGCTATTTTCATGAAAAGAGGCTAAAAACGACCTACTCTGATTTAGATCGCTTCTTGGATTTGCCTTCTTTCTGCTTTACTTCCACAGGTTCTTTTTTAACCGGCTCTGGTGTTTTGGCTGGAGCGTGCAGCACGGTCATTTCCTTTACTAAGTGCGTGGCCCCGGCAAACTTGTCAATGATGAAGAGCAGGTAGCGGGCATCCAGGGAGATGTTGCGCACGCGGTCTGGGTCATACATGATGTCAGACATGGTGCCTTCCCAGTTGCGGTCAAAGTTCAGGCCAATGAGCTCGCCCTTGGCGTTGATGACCGGTGAACCCGAGTTGCCCCCCGTGGTGTGGTTGGTGGCAATGAAGGCCACGGGCATTTTGCCATCCTCGGCGTAAGGACCGTAATCTTTCTGCTGATAGAGCTCCCTCAGTTTTTCCGGCACCTCATAATCCAGGACATCAGACATGTTAGCTTTCTCCATGAGGCCGTCCAGGGTGGTGTAATAGTCATAGGTAATGTCCTCAGAAGGCTTGTACCCGTCAATCTCGCCGTAGGCCACGCGCAGGGTGGAGTTAGCGTCTGGATAGAATTTCTTGTCCTTCTGCATCTCCCGTAACCCCTGCAGGAACAAGCGGTTGAGCAGGGTGTTGTCATCGGTCATCTTGGTGTACATGGGCAGAATGTCTTTGCTGTACACTGCGTTAAAGCTTTGCAAAAGGCCAACGGCCGGGTCTGACAGGATTTTGGCCTTGATGTTGGCAGGCGACATTTTGAGCAAGGCCTGCACTTTCTCCAGGGCCACCAGGTTAGAGGAGCCATACAACTGGTTGGCATAGCCGGCCCAAGTGAATTTGCGCTCTTTCATGGCCTTGGTCAGTTGCAGGGGGTGGTACTTGGCATCAATGTCAATAGCGTACATCTCCAGGAGGCTGGCAAACACCTTCTTGTCTGTGGGCATGTTATAATCCTTGAAGTAAGAAGGTGCCGCCTCCAATAGCTGAGTGATTCTTTCCTGGATGTCCTCCCGCTGCTCTTCGGTCTGGGTGCCTTTCTGGATGGTCTCTGCCAGGTCCAGAAATCCTTGCGCGTAGTTCAAGAGCTCTACACCCAGCACGGCTTCCTGGTAATAGTCGCGGGTGAGGGTGATGTTGTTGGCCAGGTAGGTGTAGTTGATGTCAAACTGCGGAAGTACGTGCCCATAGGTGCGCTGCCGGCCGGTTTCCTGGGCCACCCAATGCGCAAACTGCTTTTCCAGGTCTTGGCGCTTGGCCACGGCGTCCAGCTTCTTGAGGCCGCGCATCTCTCCAATCCATCTTTTGTAGGAATTGCTCACGCTGGCGTACTTGGCCGCGTACTGAATGCGCACCCGGTTGCTGGCAATCATGTCCTGCTCCAGCAAATGCAGGCGCATGGTTCTGATCTTCACCTTAGCGGGATCAGAAACATCGGCAATTTCACTGATGGCCTGGGAGGGGAGGTATTCTGTGGTACGCGCCGGGAAACCAAATACCAGCGTAAAGTCACCGGGTTTTATGCCTGCCAAAGAAATGGGCAGGTGGTGCTTGGGGGTGTAGGGTTTGTTGTTGGGGGAATAATCTGCGGGTTTGTTGTCTGGGCCGGCATAAATCCTGAAGATGGAGAAGTCTCCGGTATGGCGGGGCCACATCCAGTTGTCCGTGTCGCCGCCAAACCGCCCGATGGTCTCTGGCGGAGCGCCCACTAGGCGAATATCCCGGAAGGTCTCCGTGATGTACATGTAGTACTCATTGCCATAATAAAACGGGCGGATGATGGCGCCGTAGTGCGTGCCGTTGGTGGCGTTGTACTGCACCTTCTTGATGTTGAACTGCACGCGCTGCTCTCTCTCTGCCTCTGAAAGGCTGGCTGGAATATCTCCCAGGATGAGCTTGGTCACGTCTTCCATGCGCACAATGAAGGTGGCGGTGAGGCCGGGGTTGGGCTTCTCCTGGTCTTTGGTCATGGCCCAGAAACCGTTGGTGAGCAGGTCGTTCTCCACTGAGCTGTGGGATTGGATCTGGCCGTAGCCGCAGTGGTGATTGGTGAGCAGCAGGCCCTGGTTGGAAATGATCTCACCGGTACAGCCGCTGCCAAACTGCACAATGGCGTCTTTCAAGCTTGATTTATTGACAGAATATATGTCTTCCGCGGAGAGGCGCATGCCTTTCTTTTGCATGTCTGCCTCGTTCATCTGCTTGAGCAGCATTGGAAGCCACATGCCTTCGTCCGGGCGGGCCCACGCACTGAAAGAACTCAGCGCCAACAGCACTACCAGCCACAGGTGTTTCAGGTTACTCATCTTTTTTTGTTTGTCTTGCCTCAAAGGTACTAAATAACGCAGCTTGCACGGCAATATTTCACCCGAGCCAGGCAGAAATCAGACAAAGCGGTCACCTGTAAAGGCATAGAAAAAGCCGTTTTTGGTCTCTTTTCCAGAAAAGAGACCAAAAACGGCTTCCAGGGCCAAAGACCCGTTATTTTTTGCTGGGCGCTTGCCCTATTTAAGAATGGCCCAGGGCCTCTGCGCCCTGCTCCCAAACTTGAAATTTCTGCAGTTCCTCCTGAAACGCCGAGATAAACCAGGCCATCAGACTAAGGTCATCGGCGAAGCCCAGGATGGGAATGAAGTCAGGCACTATGTCCAGCGGAGTCACGACGTACAGCAGAACCGCCACGCCCAGCAGCAAGGACTTGGTGTTGATGTCACGGTAGGTGCCGTTGGTGTAGGCTTTGACCAGGCGCATAAACCGCATCATTGTTCCTTTGATCTGCGCGAAACCGCTTTCATTGCTACTGGCAGAAGTCAGTTTCTCATACGCAGTGGTGAGCAACAAACCCACTTTGAAGGGCTTGCCCAGAATGCCGGTGGCTTTGCTGGTCAAAAACTTGAAGAATATATTCTTAGATAAGGTGAATCCTTTGTCGGTTAGGGTACTCATATGAATGGGGTTGAAGTACAACAAATAATCTGGCAGATATACGGCTGTCTTGGTGCCTAGGATATGGAACTGTCGTTTTTGGCTTGTTTTCAGGAAATTAAGCTAAAAACGGATAGCCTTGGCTGGACTAGAAAAACTTACTATCTTTCTACTGCCCTAGGGCGTATCTGTGATAGCCTATTCTTCTCTTTTTAGGATTCAATGAAAAAGATTATCCTGTCAGCTGCCATGTTATTGTTCTGCTGGAACGCCTTCAGCCAAACCACTCCTAAGCCATCACCTGGCTTAACAACCGCGCCGAGCCAACGACTTTCAGATAGCCAGCGTCTCCAACCAGGAGGGTTTCAGAAGCCTGGTTTGCCGTTGGGTCATACAGAGACGGAGCCGGTCCAAAGCCCGCTTTTGGTTCCTGCGCAGGCACTGGTGCACACTATGCCAGTGGCCAAACCCAAACCAGACAGGCAATACGCAGCGCTTGCTTTGGCACCCGACTCTAACATGCTGTTCCATTTACGGGTAAAGAAGTCCTGAGCAACCAGTCACTATCTTGAGTTCTGAGTGTAGGTTTAATATAATGTAGTAGTATAGATGAAGTCCTCTTATAGATTGTATAGTAGTCTGTTAACTGTATTGATGGTTGCTATTTTGATTTTCATTTACAAAAGCAATGACCACCTGGAATGCCAGGAGAGCAGCCGGAAGGAAGTGACGGCTTCAGGCTGTGAGGTAATCACCACCACGCATCATTGCCGGGAGCGGTTTGCCATATAGAAGAGAAAATACTACCTGAAGGCGGCTTTGGGAGTTTTCCTCTTGGATGTATGGGAATAGTATTGCTACCTTCAAGTCTACTTGAACCTAAGCCCCATGATCCCCAAACCCCAACCGTCTGAGTACCCTGCCTACTATGAGAAATACATCAACAACATCTCTGACAGCACCAACGTGCTGGACTTGTTGCATACCCAGCGGCAGGAAGTAGTGCAGCTGTTTGCGCGCGTGAGCGAGAGCGAGTCTAATTTTGCCTATGAGCCCGGTAAATGGTCCATCAAAGAACTTTTGGGCCACATGAACGACACCGAGCGGATCATGGCCTACCGCGCCTTGTGTTTTGCTCGCGGCGAGCAGCAACCGCTCCCTGGTTTTGACGAAAACGACTATGTGGTTCACGCCAACTTCTCTGAGCGCACCCTCACCGATTTGGTGGAGGAGCATATGACCGTGCGTGCCGCCACAATTTCTCTGTTCAAAAGCCTGTCTACCGCTGCTCTGGGACGCTTGGGCAACGCGAACGGCAATCCCATGACCGTAGCCGCCCTAGCCTTCATCATCGCTGGCCATGAACGCCACCACCTCAACATCTTAAAAGAACGCTATCTGGCAAAGATTTGATTAATTGCTGATTGTCTATTGTTGGGAATCAATGCACAAAAAATAAAGACCTCCGTTTTTGGGTTGTTTTCATGAAAACAACCCAAAAACGGAGGTCTTTATTTTTATATCCTATTGAAAAGCAATCAACAATCAGCAATTAACAATTAAAGAAGGTCATTGGCTAGGTTGGCTAATTCTGAACGTTCACCGCGCTGCAGGGTGATGTGGGCGTAAAGCGGGTGGTTCTTTACTTTATCTATGAGGTAGGAGAGCCCGTTGCTTTGGGTGTCCAGGTAAG
Organism: Nibribacter ruber; assembly: GCF_009913235.1. NCBI lineage: Bacteria > Pseudomonadati > Bacteroidota > Cytophagia > Cytophagales > Hymenobacteraceae > Nibribacter > Nibribacter ruber. The sequence continues at coordinate 423,705 of NZ_CP047897.1, forward strand.
GGGTGTCTATCTGGTAGATGTCTCCCGTGAAGATGATCTTGGTGTTTTCGCCGGCCCGGGAGATGATGGTCTTGATTTCGTGCGGGGTTAGGTTCTGGGCTTCGTCTACGATGAAGATGATGTTAGAGAGGCTTCGGCCGCGAATGTAGGCCAGCGGCGTTATGACCAGGCGGTCCTCGTCTACCATCTGTTTAATGCGGTTGGCTTCTTTGCTATGGTCAGGAAACTGGTTCTGGATGAATTTTAGGTTGTCCCAGAGCGGCTCCATGTAGGGCCCAATCTTGGAGTTGGCATCGCCGGGCAAGAAGCCCAGGTCTCTGTTGCTGAGTGGCACAATGGGGCGGGCCAGGTAGATTTGGTTGTACTGTTCACGCTGTTCCAAAGCGCCCGCCAAGGCCAGTAACGTCTTACCCGTGCCCGCCACGCCCTGTATGGTGATGAGCTTGATGTCTGGGTGCAGCAGGGCATGCAGCGCGAACGTCTGTTCCGCGTTCCGGGGTTTTATGCCCACCGCCATCTGCTTGTCTACCCGTTCTAATACTCGTTCCTGTGGATTGTAATACGCTAAGGCAGAGGACTTATTGCTGCGTAAGATAAAGTAATGGTTGTCTGACGGTGGGTTGGGCAAGGCTTCCTCAATGGGGCAGGCGCCTTCGTCATACAGTTTGGAGATGACCGCCTGCGGAATGTTCTCCAGCAGGTCGTTGCCGCGGTACAGGTTGGTCACGTTCTGAATCTTGCCGGTCTCATAGTCTTCGGCGGCTAGGTTGAGGGCGCGGGCTTTCAAGCGTAAGTTGATGTCCTTGGTCACCAGGGCTACTTTGTAGTCTGGCATCTCGTGCTGAAGGAGGAGCGTGGCGTTCAGGATTTTGTGGTCGGCTTTGTTGTCATTGAAGATCTTCTCAGCGTCTACCGGCGATCCGTGGTTCATGAGCACCTTGAACCGACCTTTGTTGGAGCCCTGTAGCGGAATCCAGGACTGCAGCATGTGCTCATTGGAGAGGTCGTCTATGAACCGGATGAATTCCCGCGCCTCAAAGTTCTTGATGTCATTGCCCTTCTTGAAGTTGTCCAGCTCTTCCAGCACTGTGATGGGAATGGCCACGTCATGTTCGCCAAAATGCTCCACGGCACTGTGGTCATACAAAATCACCGAGGTGTCTAGCACAAATGCCTTCTTGGTTTTGGCGGCGGTTTTTTCTTTTAGGGCGCTAGTGCGCTTGCGGGGACTGGCTGGGCTTTTCATGGCGGGTTACATTGGTGGTGCTTCCCTTAAGGTACAGACAATTAGCGCACAAGTTGCCTTTTCATATGAAGATTGTTTTAAGTTTTCCTGGCTCCGGTGGAATATATTCCTCTTTCTATGTACCTTGAAATCTCAGGAAAAAAAGCGTCCCAGATTTTCTATGAGGAAAAACATCCAAACAATGGCAGCGGTTTTGGGGGTATGGCTGCTGTGCGCAACGGCCGCGCCGGCGCTTGCCCTGGGGTGGCCCTGGAAGTGGAACCAGCTAGACAAAGAAGGTAACCGGCATGGCAAATGGCGGGTGTTTTATGAGCACAAGCCCGGGCAGGTGATGTCTCAGGGGCGCTATAAGCATGGCAAGGACCGGGGCACCTGGCGTACCTTCTCGCAGGACGGCCACCTGGAACGGCGCGAAAAATACACCCGCCGCGGCAAGCAGATCAAAACCACTTTCTACTATCCCAACGGAAAAGTGGCACATGCGGGCTTGGCGTATTTGTTTGAAGAGGACGGTTACCTGATGTACAAGTGGCACGGGAACTGGCAGTACTATGACTCTACCGGTGCCTGGGTGGGCTGGAAGGCGTTCCATAGGGGCAAGCCGCTTTCAGAAAAGCCCCTCACCACCAAACCAACAAAGTAAAGGTCCAGCCATTCGTTTTTAGCCTGTTTTCTGGAAAAGAAGCCAAAAACGGCTATGTCTATCAACCAAGATTATACTTTTTAGCTGAGGGTAAAGTAGGGCACCTTCTCTTTGTCATGCATGCGTATTTTGCCCTGCAAGGTGAGGTCTACCAGCAGGCGCTGCACCCGCCGACGAGACAGGTTGGCCATCTGCGTGATTTGTTTGATGGTGAGTCTATGGTGTTTGGCCAGCAGTTCTAGCACTTTCGCTTCCTGGTAGTCCAACACTTCGGCTGGGCTTTCTTCTAAGGGTTCCAGCTGCATGGACTTTTCCACCAATTGGCTGGTTTGCACGCTCTCATCGCGCACGCGTACGTAGCCGCGCCAATCGTCTTCTTTTACTTTGGCCAGATGGGGTTTGTGCGGGCTTTCCGGGATGATGACCTTGAGCACCGTGCCTTGTTCCATGTCTACCTCCTCGTAGTGCACGGACACTGGCGGGTCGCAGAAAAAGTGGATGGCTTCTTCCAGGGTGTGCTTTTCCTCTTCGGGGTCTATGCCACAGATGGTGCCGTCATCCTGCACGCCCACCAGAATCTGGCCGCCGCGCGTGTTGGCGAAGGACACGATGGTGCGGGCAATGCGGTTGGCATGGGTGATGGTCTTCTTAAACTCCAGCGTTTCTCCTTCGCCCTGAAAAATGAGCTGGTACAAATCATGCATGCGGCAGACAGGTTAGCGTTTTTGGCCTCTTTTCTGGAAAACAGGCTAAAAACCCGTTTGTTCCTCGCTTACCTCCCAGAGTCTTCTGGCGGTGTGCGCGTTGTAGGTACCCACCGCCGACTTGATCTGCTTCTTGTCTTTGAAGTACTTGCCGCTGAGCGTGGCCATGGAAGGCGAAGTGGCCAGGAACACCGGCGTTTCGGCGCCTTTGGCGGCAGTGCGCATGAACAGTCGTCCCATAAACAGTAAGGCCCTTACAAAACCGCTGCTTCCCTTCCCGAAGTTGGTGGCCACCACGCCTGGGTGGACGCAGTTCACCGTCAGGTTGGTAAACTCCACGCGGCGCGCCAGCTCATAGGTGAACAGGATGTTGGCCAGCTTGGAGTCTGCGTAGGCGGTAATGGCGCTGTAATGCTTAGGGTTGCCCAGCTGCGCAAAGTCAATCTGCCCCAGGCGGTGCGCCTCTGAGGTGAGGTTGATGATGCGTCCCTGCGGGGCGGCCAGCAGGTTGTCCATTAAAAGATTGGTGAGCAGGAAAGGGGCCAGGTGGTTGATGACCCAGGCGGTTTCCAGACCCTCTTTAGAAGTGCTCCTCAAGCCCGGAATGATGCCCGCATTGTTGACCAGTACGTCTATGACCGGGTAGGCTGCCTGCAAATCCTGAGCCAGACGGCGAACTTCCTCCAATGAAGACAAATCTGCCAGGTGCAGCTGCAACTGGGCGTGCGGAACTTTGGCCATGATTTGGTCCATGGCTTCCTGGGCGCGCCCGGCATGGCGGCAGACCAGCACCACCGTGGCGCCGGTCTGGGCCAGGGCCTGGGTAGTAGCCAAGCCAATGCCCGAACTGGCGCCCGTCACTACCATCACTTTGCCTGCGTTGTATTGATCTGTCATGATTGAAAGGAATGCCGGTCTGGCAGAATACAAACGCACTACGGATTTCTGATGGGTTTGGCTGCCTTTCTTGCTGGTTTTGTCCAGTAAAGGATTGAAAATAAAAATGCGGCCTTTCTGGGGCCGCATTTTGCTATGGTAAAAGGACGGTTTCCTTAGAAAGGAAGGTCGTTGTCCATGTCATCACTGATGAAGGAGTTGGTTTTGGCCGGCTCCTGCGCAAACGCTGGACGTCCGCCGCCTTGCTGAGGGGCTGCTGGGGCACCTGCGTGCTCTACTCTCCAGGCCTGCAGGTTGGTAAAGTACATAGTGGTACCGTTTTTAGTGAACGGCTTGCCGCTCAGGTTAAAGGCCACCTTTACTTCGTCGCCGGTTTTGTAATTGTCTAGAATGTTGCACTTGTCTTGCGTAAGCTGAAACTTAGCGTATTGCGTGTAAGAGCCATCCGGTATTTCAAGAACGAATTCACGCTTACGGAATTTTTCGCTCACTTGGGTTTCGTCAAAGATCTCGTGCAATCTTCCTTGAACATCAAAAGACATAGGTGATAATTTTATAAGATTAGTAAAGTAACTCAGTTACAAATATACAAAGATTACAGGGTTAAGATTCCCCCGGGCGTACATAAATTTATGCGGCCAAGATGGCTTTCAACGCCCTTTCCAGACCCTTTGTCCGGCTAATTCCGTAAGCTGTACAGACTTAAAACCGCAAGAGTTCTATGATGGAGAAACCCTTTGCCCTGGCCCTGCACGGGGGCGCCGGCACCATTACCCGCGCCCTGCTCACCCCAGAAATGGACATGGCCTATAAAGCTTCTTTAGAGGAGGCCCTTTCCATTGGCCACCACCTGTTAAGCACTGGTCATTCTGCCCTGGAGGCAGTTGAGGCCGCGGTGGTCAGCCTGGAAGATAATCCTTTGTTTAATGCCGGCAGGGGCTCTGTCTTTAACAAGCGCGGGCGCCATGAGATGGATGCCTCTATCATGTGCGGCAAAACCCTGGCCGCCGGGGCCGTGGCCGGCGTCCGGAACGTGAAAAACCCCATTCAGCTGGCCAGCCAGGTGCTGCACCATTCAGACCACGTGTTTCTGTGCATGCAAGGCGCTGAGGAATTTGCCCGTAAACAGGGTCTGGTCTTTGAAACCGATGAATACTTCTACACGCAGCAGCGCTATGAACAATGGCAGCAGCTAAGAGACTCCAACGTGTACATGCTGGACCACTCAGATGAGCTCAAGGATAAGAAGTTTGGCACGGTGGGCGCCGTGGCGCTAGACAAACACGGCAACTTAGCAGCGGCCACCTCTACGGGCGGCATGACCAACAAGAACTTCAACCGCATTGGAGACACCCCCGTGATAGGAGCGGGCACCTACGCCAACAACCACACCTGCGCCATTTCCTGCACTGGCCATGGCGAGTACTTCATACGGGCGGTGGTGGCATATGATATTTCCTGCCTCATGGAATACAAAGGCCTCAGCCTCAACCAGGCCGCCGATCTGGTAATACATGACAAGCTCAAGCACATGGGCGGCGAAGGAGGAATCATTGCGGTCTCAGCCGACGGGGAAATTGCCATGCCCTTCAATTCTGAGGGTATGTACCGCGCCTCCTGGGTAGAAGGGCAGGCGCCTCATGTGGCCATTTACAAAGATTAGACCACAACGTTTTTGGCTTGTTTTCCAGGAATCAGGCCCAAAACGACCTTGTTTGCTCCGTGGCAATTTATAAAGTAAAGCAGGTTCGTTTTTAGGCTATTTCTTAGAAAACAGCCTAAAAACGAACCTGCTTTACTTTTATGGCTACTTCTAAAATACGCCACCATCGTTTTGGCCTGTTTCTTAGAAAATAGCCTAAAAACGATGATGATTAGTCTTTGAAAGGAACGTGGGAGAATTTGCGGTCCTTGATGTCATAGAAGTTACCGTAGGCCAATACGTGCACCAGTAAGTGTTCAATGGACAGAGGCGTGCCCGGGGCTGCGTAAGAAGCGTTGTTGTGCTTGATGTGGTGACCGTCTACTACTATGACCAGGTTAGAGCCAATGGTTTCTATGATGTTGCCGTGCCGGATGAGTACGCCGGTGTCTTCGCCTAAGCCAATGCCTATTTTGAACGGATGCGTGGCCACCGCCTCCATTAACCGACCAAACCGCCCCCGCTTGACAAAGTGAGAGTCAAATATCACATTCTTCTGGAAGCTCAGGCCGGTGTCCAGGCGGACAGAGCCCTTTAAGAGCGAACTGGGCGAGCTGCCGCCCTTGATCATGATGTCAGACATGGCCATGGCGCCCGCGCTGGTACCGGCAATCACAAAGGTCTCGTCGTGCAGGTAGCGGTCCAGCATGATCTGGTGAAAGGCCGTTCCCCCGAAGATGGTGGCCAGCCGGGACTGGTCGCCGCCGGTCATCATGACGCCGTTGGCCTTGCGCAGGCGCTCCAGGTGGGTGGGAATGTGCGCGTCTGCTTCGGTTCTTATGTCCAGTAGTCCCACATTGTCACAGCCCAACACCGTAAACGCCCGCATGTACAAAGCTCCCACTTCTTCAGGAATCATAGAGGCGGTGGTGATGACTTCTATGCGCGCCTGGGGGCCACCCATGGTGTCAATAATTCTGCGCAAGATGCCCAACTCGAAGAAATTGAGGTGGAAGCGCTTTTTTTTGAACGGGAAGGTGCCTTTGTCTTCATTGCCGCCTACCGCTATGAGTATGCCTTTGGGGGTCTGGTCTAATGTAATCATGCAAGATGCTCTGGAGTGTCTGTGTGCGCTTATACGCAACATCTGGCGCAAGGAGGCACATATCTGGCAAGGAATTCTAAACGAGGTTTTCCAGGAAACTCCTTAACTCCTGGGGAGGGGTGTCGTATAGCCTTAATACGGATCTAACCTTCACCTGAAAATTTATACGCTATGAAATTAACATCCTTAAGTGACCTGTTCATTCATCAATTAAAAGATTTGTACAACGCGGAGCAGCAGTTATTGAAGGCCATGCCTGACATGCTGGAGAAAGCGACCAATAAAAACCTGAAGACGGCCATCAACTCGCACATGCTGGAGACCGAAAACCAGATCCAGCGCCTGCAGAAATGCTTCCAGACCTTAGGCGTTGACGGAAACGGTGAGAAATGTAAAGCCATGGAAGGCCTCCTGAAGGAAGCCAAGGAATTCATGGAGCATGACGCCGACCCAGAAGTAATGGATGCCGGCCTCATTGCCAGCGCCCAACGGGTAGAGCACTATGAGATTGCCGGGTACGGCACCGCCTGTACCTACGCCAAGTTTCTGGGTCACACAGAGGTATTGAACCTATTGCAGGAAACCCTGAGCGAAGAAAAGAAAACCGATGAGAAGCTGACCTTTATTGCTGAGACTGCCGTGAACAGGAAGGCAGAGAACCATTAACAGACGCTTATGTCTACCAAAAAAAGGCCGGCGGGTGTATACCTGCCGGCCTTTTTGTTTAAAATAGACTTGGTGCGTTACTTCTGTAGCATGTCATCTATGGTACTGGTGGCCACGGCGTGGTAATTGGGCCTAGCTTTCTCATAAATGGCTTTGGCACGCTGTCTGCCGTCTGGCTTTTCCAGCAGGGCCTTGTACAAAGGCACCAGGAATTTGCGGCGGCCTACGTGCGTCAGGAACTCCTCTAGTCTGGCGTTGGCGGGTGCGTAGTCGTTTTCAATGGCGTGCTGTAGCCAGACCGCCACTATCTCTGAATTGCCAGACTGCGTGAAGGAATACGCCTGATCCAGTTCCTGCATCTTGTCTTTGGTTAGGTTTGGCCCCAAGCCTCTCAAAAAGTAAAGCCATTCATGCGTGCTCCAGTCTTGGGTGTGTAGTGCGGCTGGCGGAGTGCCTTCTTTCCAGTGCTGTAGCTGTTCACGTATGCGGTCAAAGGCGGCGGCATGCGGGGCCTCTACGCCTTCTGGTATGCCCGGCGTATACACCCAGGCGTTGGCATTGATTTTCTCCCGCAGGGCTTCGTCTCCGTTTATGAGCTCTTTTTCCAGAATCTCCAGAAAATGAGTCGTGTCCATGGACTGGAATTTGTATGTGCTGAAGTAGTTCTTCACAAACTGGTCAAACCGCTGCCGGCCCACCTGTTGTTCTATGTGCCTTAGAAAGTAGTTTCCCTTCTCATAGGCAATCTCGGTGAGGCCTTCGTCTGGGTCGCGGCCTTCTAACTGGAGCTTCAGGCAGGTGTCTTGCGGAGTGGCGGCCAGTTCTTGTAGCGTGTGTTGCAGGTCCTGGTAGCCCAGGGTGTGGAGCATCTCGGCGTAGTCATGGCCATACAGGGCTTCCATGATGCGGCGCTCAAAATATACCGTGAAGCCCTCGTTGAGCCAGAAGTCGTTCCAGGTGGCGTTGGTGACCAGGTTCCCTGACCAGGAATGCGCCAGTTCATGGGCAATTAAGCTGGTAAGGGAGCGGTCTTTGGCAATAATGGTAGGCGTGGCGAAGGTGAGCTTAGGATTTTCCATGCCGCCAAACGGGAAGCTAGGCGGCAGCACCAGCAGGTCATAGCGTCCCCAGAGGTAGGGGCCGTAGAGGGCCTCGGCGGCTTCCAGCATCTTTTCTGTGTCTGCAAACTCATAGGTGGCATCTGGCAGGGTTTCTGGCTCTGCGTACACGCCGCAGCGGTGGCCCACCGGGGCAAACTCTAAATTGCCCACGGCCAAAGACAGCAGATAGGAGGGGATTGGCTGGTCCATCTGGAACAGATACTCGCCGTTGGCATTCTTTTGCTGAGGATTGTCGGCGCTCATCAACGGAAGCAAGTGCGAGGGTACTTTTACCTTGGCTGTGTAGGTGAACCGCACGCTGGGGCTGTCCTGGCACGGGAGCCAGGTGCGCGCCAGAATGGCCTGCGACTGCGTGAACAGAAACGGATGGACTTTCCCGGCGGTTTGTTCCGGGGCCAGCCATTGCAAGGCTGCGGCCTGCGGCGTTGTTTCAAAGGCGATGGTGACGGTGCGGGTGTGCTTCTGAATAGGAATGCGCAGCGCCTGGCCCAAATGCTTCACCGGCGCCGACAGCGTGAACTCTTCCTCTGAGGGCGCATCATCCAGCTTCACCCAAAGAATGGTTAGGTCTTTCACATCCAGAATCACCTCCAGCCTTTGGGAATGCTCAAGGCGGTACACACCCGTGCCGGTTATCTGCTGCTTGTCAAAATCAATGGTGAGGTCCCAGTCTACGTGTTTCAGGACGGCCTCCTGGGGTTTAGAGAAACTGTGAGGATCTTGGTTGGGCTGGATGGTAGATGATATTGTCTGGCTCATAAAGTAATTGGTTCAACTAATGGTTTGCGGCCCTTGTGGGTACATGGGGAGGGCGCCCGTTGTAGTACATACTAGACTGTATAGGTAAGGTTTCTTGGTCTGGCAGATGCCTGGCAAGACCCGTTCCTGCTGCAGGAGTAGAGCTAAAATATATAAGATTGCTAATTATATTTTTTGTACAATTTAGAAGTTTTGGGGTTTCCTAACTTTTTGGGCGCTTGGTTAGTATAAAGAGCACATTATACGAAAGATGAAAACCCTTATGAAGTTTGCTAATATGTATTTCCGACTCATGCTATGCCTGATGGCCGGAATTCTTGTGTTAACTGCCTGTGCCAAGTCTAACGACAAAAAATCACAATCCAAAGCGAAGACGGCGGTGGCCCTGCCGCAACAGACAGATAGTGTGTTTGTGGTACGGTATACCACCAGCCAACCGGCCTTTAAAGAGCACTTGCCTCTCATGAAGCTCTTTTACCGGGAGCGCGGCTATAAGTTTGCCTGGTTCAAAGACGGCCAGCTTATTCCGCAGGCGTCCAAGTTGCAGGAAGTCTTGAAGGGTGCCCATGAGGAAGGCCTCAACCCAAGAGACTACCAGGTGGTGGACATTGCGTCTTTGTTCAAGAACTTTGAGGCGGCCAAGGATGATTCTGTCAAGCACAAGATTCAGGAAGAGATTGACGTGGCACTCACGGCCACTTATTTCAACTACGCCTCAGACTTTTACCGTGGCACCGTCAACCCCAAAGCGATGGACAACATTGAGTGGGAGGTGAAGAAAAACAAAATAAAGCTGCACAAGGCCCTTCAGACCATTTTGAAGGAGCGCGACAGCCGTTACCCATATTATGAGTTTGAGGCGCTGCACACCGGCTACATTCGCCTGCGCGATGCCCTCAAAAACTACCGTCAAATCAAACAGCAGGGCGGCTGGCCTAAAGTTGAACTGGCCAAAGCCATCAAACCCGGCGACTCTGCCCAGGCCGTGGTGGCCCTACGCCAGCGACTGTTGGGCAAAACGGCTGCCACCGGCGTGACCTCGCCTAGCGTGTATGACCAGAACCTGGCCACGGCCGTAAAGAAATTCCAGGTGAACAATGGTCTTAAGCCAGACGGCGTGGTGGGCGGGGAGACCCTCAAAAAACTGAATGTGTCTGTAGACGAACGCATTGACCAGATCATCATCAACATGGAGCGCTGGCGCTGGGTACCTAAGCGCTTTGAAGACAAATACGTGTTCGTGAACATACCTGAGTATGTGCTGCACGTGATGGAAAAGGACAAGGAGATCATGAACATGAAAGTGGTGGTGGGCAAGGAAATGAACGCCACCCCCGTGTTCAGTGACAAGTTAGAGTACATTGTGTTCTACCCGTACTGGAACATCACTCCAGACATCTTAGCCGAGGAGATTGCCCCTGCCCAGGCCCAGAACCCCAACTACCTTGCCCGAAACGACATGGAAGTGGTGAAGGACATTGGCAACAACAAAGTAGAGGTGCTGCCGGCGTCTTCTGTAGACTGGTATTCCATTGACAACAAAGCCAAGATCAGAGTGCGTCAGCGGCCAGGGAAAAAGAACCCGCTGGGCTTCGTGAAATTCATTTTCCCCAATGAGCACAATGTGTACCTGCATGATACGCCCGCAGACCATCTTTTCAACCAGACGGAGCGTGGTTTTAGCCATGGCTGTATTAGAATTGAGAAACCGTTTGAACTGGCGCAATACCTGTTGAAAGACCAGAAGAAATGGACGCCTTCGGCTATTCAAGGTGCCATGCACGGCGGGGAAGAGAAATACGTGAATTTGTCTGCCAAAGTACCGGTGTATATTGTGTACTTCACCACCTGGGTAGATGACGCCGGAGAGGTTCATTTTAGAGACGACATCTACGGCCACGACCGCGATTTAGAGATGGCCTATTTTAGATAATAGTTGATTGATAGAATATGTAATTGCCTTTTAAATTACACAGAAATAAACCCCGGCATAGTCTCTAATTAAAAGACTATGCCGGGGTTTATTGTTTTCAGTAGTGTGCAGTGAATCTCTCTAAAAGCCAAAACCCCATTGAAAGGGCAAACGTGCTGGCCTTGCTTTCCTGCATCGCCTAGCTGCCCTTTTCTAGGTTTGCGGTTATCGGCTAACTCTCTTTGCCCATAGTCATGATCCGTTCCTGCTCTAGAGGAGCTTACGTTGTGCGTTGGAAGAAGCATTGGAAATGTTCAATGAGGAAGGTGTGTGACAAAATGACCATTCCTGTTTCTTGGGTTGTTGAACAGGTACTTGAGGTACAGATGTGGCAGTTGTTTTTGTACTTAGCATAACTATTTAGGCAGCTGCAGCTGCCGGAGCATTCCGGAATATATTTACAAATGTAAAACAATTGTAAACTGTTTTGTAAATTGTAAACAGTGTGTACAACTGGATGTAGTGATGAATGACGGCTGTGTTTTTAAGGTGCTGTGAATAAGAGGTTTGATGCTGACTGCTGCAGTGAAGCTTCAATAGGTCATCGACAAGGGCCTTAACCAGGTGCCGCAGTATTCCTTTACAAATGGTATTGAAGTGCTTTTGTAAACTTCCATTTTAAATTGTTTTCTGTGACAGACCTTTTGCCAAGAATAAAAGAATTGTTGACCTGGGCGGGCGGCGGTCCTGCGGCTTTCGCAGATGCCATAGGGCTTCCGCGTCCGGTCATGAGCCATATTCTATCGGGACGAAATAAGCCCAGCCTTGAAGTAGTGCAAAAGATTCTGGCGGGCTTTCCGGAGGTACAAGCCAACTGGCTTCTACTAGGCCAAGGCGAGATGCTAAAGAGTTTAGATAGTTCTTCCTTAACCCAAGCACCTTCTGCTCTGAGCCATGAGGCTGCTGCTTTTTCAGGAGCAGGAAATGAAAAAGGTGAAAGTGCAAAATCTATAAAAGGAGAGGAGCCAGCAGAAGATGCTTTAAAAAGTGGTTCGCCCACCTTGCATAAGAAAGTAAAACAAGTACTGTTTATTTATGAAGACGGCACGTTTGATAGCTTTCAATCTAATGAGTAAGTGAGGGTGCTATTTCTGTTTATTTTTAGAATCGTTTAACTCGGCCTCGCCGTTTTTCTATTCTATATTTCTTTCAAGTGAAAGACGATTTCTGGTTTTACATTCCCGTCAAGTCGTTCTCCTTGTCTAAAAATCTTCCTCTGAATTAGATTTGGATTAGGTATGTGGCAGGTTTATCTCTTCTGCCTTGCTGCACTTTTTATAACTACACTTCTTCTCTATCGGCTACTCATCCATTACAGCGGAATTGGTTTTTCTCAACCGTTCGTTTTTGACCTTATTCCCAGGAAATAGGCAAAAAACGGTTCTTTTACATCGGCTTTTTCCTCCTTTACTTGGCTATTCTCCCCTTAACTAGAGCGCCTGTTGCGTTAAAATTTTTGACGAAGCCCAAATCGTTTTGCTTAGTTCAAACAGCAGAAATGGTAGTAAATACTATAGGGTTGACGCTATGCTCTGTGGATAAATGCTAATTATGTTGGTAAGTTTGTGTATAAATAGTTCTCATATATTTAGCTTTTCTATATTTAAGTCTCGTATTTGCTAATATAATTAGCCTTTTAAGGGCCGTGTGACTTAGCTTTTCTGAGAGAATATGGTAGTAGCAGACAATAGAATTATCGCACATTTAGACTTAGACACGTTTTTTGTTTCGGTGGAGCGCCTGCGCAACTCAGCCTTGGAGCAGAAGCCCATTATTATTGGCGGGCTTTCAGATAGGGGCGTGGTGGCCAGCTGCAGTTATGAGACGCGCTTTTACGGCGTGCACGCGGGCATGCCTATGAAGATGGCCAAACAACTTTGCAGTGAGGCCATTGTCCTGCGCGGCGACATGGAGGCGTACAGCAAATACTCCAATGACGTAACCAGCGTCATTGCTGCCCAGGCGCCCGTCTATGAAAAGGCCTCTATTGATGAGCATTACCTGGACGTGAGCGGCATGGACAGGTTCTTCGGGACGTGGCAGTGGACCAATGAGCTTAGGCAGACCATCATGAGAGAGACGGGGTTGCCAATTTCCTTCGGGCTGTCTGTCAACAAGACCGTTTCTAAGATTGCCACCGGGCAGGCCAAGCCCAACGGCGCATTGCAGGTGAACAGAGAGGAGATAAAGCCGTTTTTGGCGCCGCTGTCCATCAAGAAGATTCCGGGAGTGGGGCAGAAGAACTACCAACTGCTGCGCAACATGGGCATTTCTACCATTGAGGTGCTTACCATGGTGCCGGTGGAGATGATGCAGAAGGTGCTGGGCAAGGAGGGCGTGCACATCTGGGAGAAGGCCAACGGCATTGACCGCGCCCCCGTGGTGCCGTACACCGAGCAGAAGTCCATCAGTACGGAGAAGACCTTCGGGACAGACACCACGGATATTGCGTTTCTGACCAACCTGCTGGTGTCCATGACCGAGGGGCTGGCTTTTGACCTGCGTGCCCAGGGAAAACTGGCGGGCTGCATCACGGTCAAGATCCGGTACGCCAATTTTGACACGCACACCCAGCAGGTCTCCATCCCTTACAACGCCTCAGACCATATTCTCATAAGAAAGGCCAAGGAACTGTTCCAGAAGCTCTACAACCGCCGCCTGCTCATCCGGCTGTTGGGTGTACGGCTGAGCCATCTGGTACAGGGTTTCCAGCAGATAGACCTCTTTGAAGACACCACCCAACTGGCCAACCTCTACCAGGCTATGGACAAAATCAGGTGCCGCTACGGCGGCGAGGCGGTGAAACGAGCAGTGGGAGTTTAATATGCTAATTGATAAATGTGCTGATGTGAAAATTTGGAGATGTGAAAATGGGGCAATGTGGTAATGGTATAGCGTGCTGATGTGCTATTTTCTAATGAGAAGTTCCATTTCCTTGGCCTGTCCCCCGACAGGACAAAAGGAGGGCGTGGGTAACTGGTGAGATTCTGGTATTTCCTCATGAACCGCTTTCTTCTCCATGTTACCATCTTCTTGTCATCCTGCAAGGATCTTGTGGGCAAACTAGACAGGCATAAGCTAAAACTGATGCTCCGTTTTTGGGCTGTTTTCTAGAAAAGGGGCAAAAAACGGGTTGCTGCCTCTTGCCAAGCCTTTGCCTCCACGGCTGGTCGGGATTTCCAATCCGCCTGCGGACGGCTCCTGCACAAGTGACGGTGGGACGGGGATTACAAATCCCCTTTTCGGTACTCCCGGATTAGAAATCCAGAAGAGCGCTGGAGTTATAACACACGGAGGGTTACAAATCCCGGAGAGCCAAAGGCAAATGAAGCGTCCTCGTTTTTGGCTTGTTTCCCAGGAAATAGGCTAAAAACGAATGGCTAACATTCAGCACTTACCCACCACCATCTTATGTCCTATGTCTTGCGTCTTGAGTCTTCATAAAAAATGCTAGCCTTCGTTCATTCGTATTTTAGTTTGCGCTACGGCACGTTGTCGCCAGAGGAATTGGTGGCCGCAGCCAAGGCCCATGGCTACACGGCGCTGGCCTTGACGGATATTAACTCCACGTCTGGGGTGTTTCCGTTTGTGCAGGCGTGTGTGGCGCAGGGCATAGAGCCGGTGGTGGGCATTGAGTTCAGGGTGGGCAGTCAATGGGTGTACACGGGCATCGCTAAAAACCAGGCGGGTTTTAGGGAGTTGAACCAGTTTTTGAGCAGCTGTCTGCTCACGCACCAGTCGTTGCCGCAGGTGCCGCCCGCGTTTGAAGAAGCCCTCATCATTTATCCGTTTGCCCGCGCCAGAGAACTCCGGCAGGCGCTGCGCGAGAATGAATACGTAGGCGTGCGGCCGGGTCAGGTAAACCAGCTGCTGTTCTCAGACCTCCGGAAGAAAAATGTGCGTCTGCTGCTGTACCCGCTGTTCACCTGCAAAAACCAGGAGGGCGTGGCCTTGCACCGCCACCTCAGAGCCGTAGACCACAACATCCTGCTCAGTCAATTAGACCAAGTCCATGGCCTCGCAGAGGAACCGTGTTTCCAGACGGTAGACCGCATCAGGCAGCAGGGCGCTCAATTTCCAGACCTGCTCCAACAGAACACCGCCCTGGCCAAGGAAGTAGCTTTCCCCTTTGACTTCAATAAGCGCCGCAACAAACTGTATTTCACGGCTTCGGCCAAGGATGATATGGCCCTCCTGAAAAAGCTGGCCTTGGATGGTGCCGTCCGGCGCTACGGAGCCAGCAACAAGGTAGCCAAACAGCGGGTGGCACATGAGCTGGAGATTATTGAGAAGCTGCAGTTTGGGGCCTATTTTCTTATTACCGAAGACGTCATCAGCTACGCTAAAAAGCGCAATTTCTACCACATAGGGCGGGGGAGCGGGGCCAACAGCGTGGTGGCCTATTGCCTGGGCATCACAGACGTGGACCCCATTGAGCTGGACCTGTACTTTGAACGGTTCCTCAATCCCAAGCGCACCTCGCCACCCGATTTTGACATTGACTTCAGCTGGGATGAGCGCGATGAGGTGCTGGACTACATCTTCAAACGGTACGGCCGCGAGCATACTGCGTTGATGGGCGCCATGGTCACGTTTCAGCAGAGCTCCATTCTGCGCGAGCTGGGCAAAGTCTACGGCCTGCCCAAAACCGAGCTGGACGCGCTGGTAGAACAGCCGCAGGCGCCTGGCAACGCCAACCACCTCACCAAAGAGATTTTCAGATACGGCCAGCTGCTCACAGACTTTCCTAATGTGCGCTCCATCCATGCCGGCGGCGTGCTTATTTCTGAGGATTCCATCTACAACTACACCGCTCTGGATATGCCGCCCAAAGGCTTGCCCACCGCGCAATGGGACATGTACGTAGCGGAGAGCATCGGTTTTGAGAAACTGGACATCTTGAGCCAGCGCGGCATTGGGCATATTAAAGAGTGTGTGCAGTTGGTGCAGCAGAACCGCGGCATAAAAGTAGACGCGCATGAGGTGGCCAAGTTCAAGCAGGATGAACGGGTAAAGGAGCAGCTCAGGTCCGGGGACACCATTGGGTGTTTTTACATTGAGAGTCCGGCCATGCGGGGCCTGCTCACCAAGCTGCGCTGCGACAATTACCTGTCTCTGGTGGCGGCTAGTTCCATCATCAGGCCGGGCGTGGCCAAGAGCGGCATGATGAAAGCCTACATTGACCGCTTTCATAACCCAGACAAAATCCAGCATCTGCACCCCGTCATGGCTGAACAACTGGGCGAAACCTACGGCGTCATGGTCTACCAGGAGGACGTATTAAAAGTCTGCCATCATTTTGCGGGCTTGGATCTAGCCGACGCCGATGTGCTGCGCCGGGGCATGAGCGGCAAGTACCGGTCCAAGGCCGAGTTCCAGAAGTTGGTAGACAAGTTCTTTGCCAACTGCCGGGCCAAGGGCTACCCCGAGGCCATCACCAAGGAAGTCTGGCGGCAGGTGGAGTCCTTTGCGGGCTACTCTTTTTCCAAGGCGCACTCGGCGTCGTTTGCGGTGGAGAGCTACCAGAGCCTCTTCCTGAAAACGTATTATCCGTTGGAGTTCATGGTGGCGGTCATCAACAACTTCGGAGGCTTTTACCGGACGTGGGTCTATGTGCAGCAGACCCAGAAAGCGGGCGGCACGCTGCATCTGCCCTGCGTGAACCAGAGCAGTTACTACACTTCGCTTTCGGGTACGGACGTGTATCTGGGCTTGGTGCACGTGCAGAACCTGGAGCAGAAAGTGGCTTTTAAGATTGTAGCCGAGCGGGAGGAGAACGGGCCGTATCTAAGTTTGGAGGAGTTCATACGAAGGACGCAGATTTCCCTGGAACAGTTGTTGATTCTGGCGCGCATTCAGGCCATTAGGTTCACGGAGAAGGACAAGAAGTCACTGCTCTGGGAGGCGCACCTGCACCTGGGGCACCAGCCCAAGCAACCGTCCAGCGAACAGCTCTTCCAACTGCCCATGAAAACCTTCACGCTGCCCACGCTCACGCACACGCTGGTAGAAGACGCCTATGATGAGATAGAACTGCTGGGCTTTCCGGTTACCTGCACCTACTTTGACCTGCTGCAAACCAAAGAACGCGGCGATGTGCCCGCCAAGGATTTACACGCCTTTATAGGTCAGAAAGTGCGTATGATTGGCGTGCTGGTGGCCACCAAATACGTACGCACCGTGCGCGGAGACATCATGCAGTTTGGCACGTTTCTGGACGCAACCGGCAACTTCTTTGACACCGTCCATTTTCCGCAGAGCCTGAAAACCTGGCCCTTCAAAGGCTATGGCGTGTACCTGTTGTTCGGAAAAGTGGTAGAAGAATTTGACTTCCCCAGCCTTGAAGTAGAGAAGATGGCCAAACTGCCCTTCCAGAAAGACCCACGGTATTAAAGAAGTAAGAATTATCTGAGCTAGCCGTCCAAGCTTCTCAAACATTCAATATCTCACTATTTTGTCATCCTGGCAGGACCTTGTGAATAAACTAGACAGGCTGAGGCTAAGCACTCGCATCTGTTTTTGGCTTATTTTTCAGAAATCAGCCCAAAAACGCCTTTCCCTCTTTTGCTGTTTCAAGCTATGGAACTAGTCATGGCGCTAGTTTTAACTTACGTGAACTAGCAGGAGTGCAAGGTAAGTTGGTAAACTTGCCCCAGGGGCACCCACAAGTTGCCGCTGCGCTCAAACATGCGGGAGGCTTCCGTTTTTAGCCAATTTTCTAGAAAACAGCCTAAAAACGGAATCTCGCACCCATCCCCTAATTCTTAACTTCCACTAGCTGATCATTCCACACGCTAGGCTAATAGAGAGGTAAAACTCAGGAGCACTAAAAAGTTTTGCAGGCAGCAGCAGCAGCAGCAGCAAAGCTACTCAGTGCCGTAGAGGCTGAAGAATTTGTTTTCGGCTTCTACGGTGCCAATTAAGATGATCTCAGCCTCTGCCGGGACTACCAGAGACGGGTCTGGGTTGATGTGCAGCTTGCCCTCATGACGGACGGCAATGATGGTGCAGCCGGTCTGCTGCCGGATGGAAGACTCTGCAATGGAGCGCCCTGCCAGCTGTTCTGGCGCGGTCACTTTCAAGAGATCCAGGCCCTCGGCCACCATTAGAATGTCACTGCGCTTAAGCAGGTTGAAAATAGTGTTGCTGCCCATAGCCGCGTAGGACATGACAAAGTCGGCGCCGGCGCGGTGCATGGTGGGCAAGTTGCGCTGCAGGGTGGAGCGGGTGATGATCTGCATGTCTTTGCGCAGGCGGCGGCAGTAAATAGTAAGGTACACGTTCACGTCATCGTCATGGGTGGTGATGATCACGCAAGGCGTCTCCGCGATGCCAGCCTTCTGGAGTACTTCTATGTCGGCGGCATCTCCTTTAATGTAGTTGAGGGCAGACTTGAATGACTTGACCCGCTCAGGGTTCTTTTCAATGATGCGGTAATCCAGGCCCCGCGCTGCCAGGGCGCGCCCGGTGGCCCGGCCCACGCGGCCTCCTCCCATGATGAGAATAGGAGCGCTCTCGTTGATGGGCTTGGCGTATTCCTGGTTAAAGGCGTCAATCTGGGTCTTGGAGCCGGCCAGCACCAGCACCATATTCTCGGTGATAAGCGTTTCTGGCTGCGCGGCGTCAAACCGGCCTCTTTCCCAAACTCCTACCACGGTCAAACCAAACCGCTCCCTGAACTGCGTTTCCTTGATGGTCTGCCCCGTAAGGGTAGAACTGGTGACCGTGGCCTCGGCGATGAGCAATTCATGAAACTCCCCGATGACCATGGCCGTAGCCCCGCCGCCGCTGGCCCGCCTGGACAGGAAAGCACCCATGATTTCGCCTAGTTGCAGGACGTGGGTGCTGCCAGCCAGTTCCAGAATGTCCACTGAAACCAGAAAGTTACAAGTGGAGATGATGGGCACCTGGTCACTGATTTCCCGTACCGTGAACGCCACGTTGGTGTTGATCTCATCTGAGGACGTGGCGGCCACCATGGCGGCTTGCTTCACCCGCGCCCGCTCATAGGCGTCAGGATCGTCTAGGTCGCCCAGCATGACCTTGATGCCCAGACCGTGCAGCCGAAGGCCCTCGGCTATGTCTGGTACCAGCACCACGTAGGCAAAGCCAAACTGGTTGAGCTTGGTGATGAGGGCTTCGGTGACCGGGTCATATTTGGTGAGCACCACGTGACCAGCGGTAGTGGGGGGCAATTCGCGCGGTACTTGGGCGTGCTCGCGGGCTTTCATCCAGGGAGCATAAAAGAAGTTGATGAACGTGAACGGGAAAAGAATAAGCAGCAGCACCATGCCCGTGCTCAACACTATAATAGAGAAGAACCTGCCCGCGTCACTGTGAAAGGTGATGTCCCCGAAGCCCAGGGTAGACATGACCGTTAGAGTCCAATACAGGCCGGTGATCCAGGAAAAAGTGCGGCCCTCCCGCAGCATGAGTAGGTGGAAGATGATGGTGAACAAAACGGTGAGGCCCACCAGCACCAGCATGAACTTGAGCAACAATTGCAGGTTGCGCCGTTCAGGCCTATTCTTTAGGATGGCAAGCATTTGAGAGGGCAGGAACTTCATAAGTATTTGCCTATACGATAATTACAAAATGGGTTACTTAGGCTGAGTTTCCGTTTTTGGCCAGTTTCTGAGAAAACAGCCCAAAAACGTTTCACTACCTAGGCCGGCTGTGTTTATTATAAGGAGCGTTGCCCACACCATCGCCAATCCTAAGCCCGCCTTAAGAACCAGTAGTGCTGCAAGGTAGCCTTGCATGCTGGACATCAGCAAGAGAATGCCTACGCGTATGACGGCTGCCAAAACAAGCTACCCGTGCATCAGACTGAAAAACATTGCCCATCAATAGATAGAAGAAAGTAAAAATAGACGTAAAAAATATTTTGCTACCCACTGGCGTGTTACTAATCCTTGGAGAACCTGAAGTAAAATAAAAGAGCGTTGGTGCAGGAAAAGGCCATTGAACATAATATTGGGGATGTTGAAAAAGGTTACATGGTCCTTTGGCCTGTTACGCCGCGGTGGTTTTTTTCCTTTCGTTTGGGGGATGGGTGTTGCAATTTGGAACCGGTAAACAACCCAAATTCAAATCTTTCAACCTTTCAAACAACCCTCTTACCATGAAAAAAAAGTACCTCACCTTCGGGAAAACTGCGGTAGCTGCGGCTGCCCTGTCCATGGCGTTCTTGACCAGCTGTGACACGGACCAGGTTATTGAAACGGCAGAAATCTCTTCCTCCAAAGACGCGCAAGCCATGGCGGGCCATGACCACGTAGCCAATGAAGTATTGGTGAAGTTTAAAGCCGGTACTTCAGATGCCGCCAAAGCCGCCGTGTTGGAACGCATTAGTGGGAAAGTGAAGGAAAAAATCCTGACCAGAACCATGCAACGCCTGGGTGACCGTGAAGGTCTGGTATTGGTCCACACCCCTATGGCAGCCATAGAAGCCATGGGCAAAGTGAAAGGCTCTCCAGAAGTAGCCTTTGTAGAGCCCAACTACATCTACCAGCACCAAGCCGCTTCTACAGACACGTACTTCACCAACGGCAGCCTTTGGGGCATGTATGGTGATGCGTCTTCGCCGGCCAACCAGTATGGCAGCCAGGCCGCCGAGGCATGGGCCAGAGGCAACACCGGGTCTGCCTCTGTGGTAGTGGGCATCATTGATGAAGGTGTTCAAGTAGACCATCCAGAATTGCAGGGACAGATTTGGGTGAATCCGTATGATCCTATTGACGGGGTAGACAACGACGGTAACGGCTATGTAGACGATGTCAACGGCTGGGACTTTGACGGAAACAACAACCAGGTGTATGACGGGGGCACCCGCGGCAGTTCAGATGACCACGGCACGCACGTGGCGGGCACCATTGGCGGTAAAAACAATGGCAGCGGCGTAGTAGGCGTGAACTGGAACGTGACCATGATCTCCTGTAAGTTCTTGGGCCGCAGAGGTGGTACCACCGCCAACGCCGTGAAAGCCGTTGACTACCTAACCGATTTGAAAACCCGTCACGGCATGAACATTGTCGCCTCTAACAACTCTTGGGGAGGCGGTGGCTTCTCACAGGCCCTGTTTGACGCCGTAGAGCGCGCCAATACTAAAAACATCTTGTTCGTGGCTGCCGCCGGTAATGGCGGTTCTGACGGCGTGGGTGACGACAATGATGCCGTTGCCAGCTTCCCGTCTAACATGACCAACGCTAACGTTATTGCCGTGGCTGCCATCACGAATACTGGTGCCCGTTCCTCGTTCTCTAACTATGGTGCTACTACCGTTGATATTGGCGCCCCTGGTTCTGCCATCTGGTCTTCTACGGCCTACAACACGCTGTCTTCTTACAACGGTACGTCTATGGCCACGCCGCACGTAACCGGTGGAGTGGCCTTGTATGCCGCCTCGCACCCAGGTGCTACCGCCGCCGAGATCAAGAATGCTATCCTCAGCAGCGCCATTCCCACCTCTTCTCTGGCTGGTAAGTGCGTAACGGGCGGTCGTTTGAATGTAAGCGGTTTCTAAGTTTTTGTGTATTTAGTGAATTGGAAGGCCGTCCTGCTTTTGTGCAGGACGGTTTTTTGTTTTTGCTTGAGGGTCGTTTTTGGCTTGTTTTCTGGGAGTTAGGCGAAAAACGATGGTGGATTGAAAATGCCTTTCCGTCTGGCCTGGCGTAGAAGGGGTTACTTTGAGCCACGATTAGCTGTTGCCTTTCTCTTTTCTATGGCGCGGATGTTACATCAGTTACTTGCTGCTGTTCTTTTTGCCGTGCACTTCCGTTGGCTGTTCCTAGAGTAGTTTCTTTACTTCCGGGGCGAACTCACAGCCTTGTTTCATTTCTTCTGGTAAGCGCTCACGGCCGCGGGGCCCCGTCCCGGCCCTTCGCGCTGCTGTTGTTTGTGGGACTTTGTCCCTGCCGCCGCTCACCGCGGCGCACAAACACCAGAGGCGCTCAGGACCAGGACTGGTTTGGGTCCCAATCCTGCTGCGGTTTGATGGTTGGTTTAGCTGGTTTCAGGCAATGGCCTTGGCTGTTGTTGCAGAGTCATGCGTGCTATCGCACGGTCTTTTTTCTTTATTTCCGTAGGGATTGTATTTTCTGGTTTTGGCCTGCCTGTGGCTTGATAAACTTCTAGAAACCTCTCCATGAGCCTTTGTCAACCGTAGATTAGCCTTTGAGGGACGAAGGGGGTGTGGCATCAGCAGATTCAAAGTAAGGAAGGCAAGTCCTTTTAATCAATCATTTAATTGTACTAACAAAAAGGCCCCTCCAAATCAGGAGGGGCCTTTTAAATTAATAAACTCCAAAAGTAAATTTTTACACCTTCACGGTCTTCCACCGGCCTCGTTTGAACAAGAAAATGCTGACGAGGGTGATGAACGTCTCGGCCACTGGGATGGCAATGAACACACCCAGCGGGCCCAGCGCAAAGGTCTTGGCTAAAATATAGGCCAAAGGAATCTGGAATGCCCAGAAGCCGCCCAGATTCACCCAGGTGGGTGTCCAGGTATCGCCGGCGCCATTGAAGGTGTTGATGAGCACCATCCCGATGCCATAGAAAATGTACCCCACGCTCATAATCCTGATGGCTTGAATGGCCACTTCCTGCACCTGGGCATCATTGGTAAAAAAGGCCACAAAATATCCGGCACCCACCAAGCTGATTATCGTCACGAAGGCCATGAAAAGCACGTTGTATTTGGCGGTCTGCCAGACGGCCTGTTCGGCGCGCTCTATTTGGTGAGCACCCAGGTTTTGTCCTACCAAGGTGGCGGCGGCATTGCTGAGGCCCCAGGCCGGCAGGATGAAGAACATGAGCAGGCGCAACGCGGTTTGGTACCCGGCAGAGCCATGGTCGCCACCGGTAGTGGCCACTAACTGCGCCAGGAAAATCCAGCTGCAAGAAGCAATCACAAACTGCAGCACCGCCGGCGAGGCAATCTTTACCAATGCTTTAATCTGCTCTTGGTCAGGTACAAAATGCTGAAGCCGCACCTGCAGCGCGCTGTTGCCTCTGGTAAGGTGATACAATTGGTAGGCCACACCCAAGCCTCTGCCCAGCGTAGTCGCCATGGCCGCACCCGTCAACCCGAAGGCCGGAATAGGACCGAAGCCATTAATGAAGATAGGGCAGAGGATGATGTTGGCCACATTAGCCACCCACAGACTCTTCATGGCAATGGCGGCGTTGCCCGCGCCCCTGAAAATCCCGTTGATCAGGAACAACAGCATAATGAACAGGCTGCTGCCCATCATGAGCTGCATGAATGGCGTTCCCACCCGGGCCACCTCGGCAGAAGCACCCATGAGCAGCAGGATCTTCTCTGCGAACACCACGCCCAGTACGCTCAGAACTAAGGTAATCACGCCCGCAATCAAGATGGCCTGCATACCGGCCTTGGTAGCGGCTTCGGGGTCTTTCTCGCCAATACGGCGGGCAACCACGGCCGTAGCAGCCATGCTGATGCCAATGGCCAGAGAGTAAATGACGGTTAAGACTGATTCGGTGAGGCCCACGGTCTGGATGGCGAAGGAACTGTTGTGCAAGTGCCCCACAAAATAGAGGTCTACCAGCGCAAACACAGACTCCATGATCATCTCCAGCATCATGGGAATGGCCAACAGCACCACAGACCGCCTGATGCTGCCTACGGTGTAATCTAATTCTTCGCCGTTAAGCGATTGTTTTATAATGGATAGGAAAGAAGAAAGCTTCCCCAGGGAGGTATTTTTTGGTGACATGGTAAAAATGATTGTAGTGGACAATACGTTACCCTTCGCCAGGCTTGTGTAGGTGGCAGGGAAAGTAAAAAGAGGAAGGGAGGATGCCCTGCGTTACTTGATGCGGGCAGCTACTACAATCATATTCATATGCTTAGCTGAAGTGCAAGTATATGTAAATTTATGAACAAGTAATAGGATTCATAGTCCTTTGAGATGCAATACTAAATTTCCCATGGGTAGAAACTCAATCCGACATGGGTCAATGAGTCAACTTGAGTAATATATTTCAAACATTCTAAGGTCATGAGAAAGTAGACCTTCAACTACTTTCGTTTTTAGCCGATTTTCTGGGAAATAAGCCAAAAACGGAGCTGGCCACTTAGCCAAGGTTGGATACATTATCTGTCTGTTGAATAAATTCTTAAACTAACTTCCTTGGCCACAAGTATTCATGCCTCAACACTGTTACCAAGTAGCGTACCTTGCAAGCTGTATCTTTGCGGACAACTCATTATTCATTTTTATTAACGCTTCGGCCCAAATGAAATCTCTCTCGTCTTCTCTTCAATATTTTGTGGTGCAGAAAGGAAGGCTTTCCAACAAAGATGCCATCCAAGCCATCTTGACGGGGCGAGTGTTGGTGAACGGGCAGAAGGGGCAATTACAACAGGCGTTAAAGCCAGAAGACCAAGTAGTGTTAGATGGTAAGGTCCTAAAAGAACCGCAGAAATTTCTTTATCTGGCCTACTACAAACCCCGCGGTATAGAATCTACCCTTAGTCTAAATATAGAAAACAACCTGGCCCAAGCGCTGGGCATGCAAGAGCGGGTCTTCCCCATAGGCCGCCTAGACAAAGAATCTGAAGGCCTCATGCTTCTCACCAATGACGGCACTCTCTACCACCGCATCGCCAACGCAGACCAACACCAGGAAAAAGAATACGTTGTGACGGTAGACAAACCGCTTACGCAAGAGGCTCTGGACCAAGTAGGCAGTGGCATTGTGATCATGGGCCAAAAGACCAGGCCGGCACAGGTTCAACAGGTAGGGCAGAAGACCTTTTCAATCGTCCTCACCCAGGGTCTTAACCGCCAGATCAGGCGCATGTGCTATAAGCTAGCCTATGAAGTAGAAAGGTTGGTACGGGTGCGAATAGTGAATGTAGAAGTGGGGGATTTAAAACCTGGAGAGTGGCGAGAGTTGGAGCCTGCGGAAAAAACAAGTTTGACCAAAAGGCTCATGCTTTTTAAAAATTCAGGCTAACGTTTGTGACAGAACTCAGAAAAGAGAACATTTTTTGTAGCTTTTGGAAAGAGGTTAACCTCATAAATGACAAGAGCCTTTCCCTTATTGGCATTGGGAAAGGCTCTTGAAAAATATAGTCTGAAGAAAAGGATTCAACCGAGGTAAATATAACCGGCCTTATTTGAATTGGTAGAACACTCCTATCTGGCCGGCGCGGGTACGAGCAGATTGGTCTGGGTAAAAGCCTTCTTTATACACATTAGATAAGCCCGCATTGTACCTGGCATCAAACCCAATGCCAGACTTGGTCAAATACCCAAACCCTACAGACCAGGATAGATTCACTTTCTGGATGTCGTTCTTCTCTGATTCTTCATTATACGGGTCTTCATATTTGATGCTTAACGCATAGCCCAGTTGCGGACCGGTTTGGATTCTAAAGCTAGAGCCAAACATGTACTGCACTAGCAACGGTACGTTTAAGAAGTTGAGATCTGTCTTTCCTTCATATGGGGCAATGGTTTTAGACCCTTTAAAATCGTACAGGGCGCCTTCTTTAGAATAGGTTAATTCCGTTTGTAGGGCCCAGTTATCGGCTAGGTGGTAGTGAGCCAGACCACCTACATGAAACCCCGGCCTTGGTTTGACCTTGTTGTCTTGCACCCGGTCTTCGTCATTGCTGCTGGTCCAGTTAAAGCCGGCCTTAACCCCCAAAGTTAAACGGTCTCTGAAGGTGGAGTTCTGCCCAAAAGCTAAAGGGGCGAGGAGGGCATTTAAAGCAAAGGCAGTGAATGTGATTAAGAAATAATTGCGCATGTTAAAAATCAGTTTCTGTTGGGTTTTGGTACCGGTTGGTGACCAGCACATAAATTGGGTTGGATAGCACTTCTACACATGGGCAATTCAATCGTGCAATGATAAAAGCGTGCCACCGTTGTCGCTTTTAAAGGAATTCAGGCTGGAATCTAGTCTTTGTCTAAAGCGGTTGCCTCCTCTAAGCGCTTTATCTATACTGAGGAAGGGGGAAGAAGGTTGAAATTTTAAAGCCGGGGCTTACAGCCTGGCCTACCAGCAGATGAACCAGGAAAAAGTTTGACTTGGCTAGGGAGCGGCAAGCTTTGCTTTGCGCGAACCTTGCCGCACTGAAAATGCGGAACTTGCATGCAAAACTGGCTGCAACGTCTTTAACTCCAAAGAATTTTTCCTTTCTTTACTAAGCCAAGAACCGTTTTTTTATAAAAGGCCTCCTTCGCGGCTAGTCCTATTCCTCATCTTTTTTCCCACCGCACATGGAAGAAATCATCACCAGCATCAATAACCTTGTTTGGAGTAACGCTTTAATCATTCTGTGTTTGGGCACGGGCATTTATTTTTCAGTGATTACGCGGTTTCTGCAGGTGCGGTACCTGAAGGAGATGATCCGGTTACTGTTCAATAATGCGGCCTCAGATACGGGGGTAAGTTCGTTTCAGGCGTTTTCCATGGCCATTGCCGGGCGCGTGGGCACGGGCAACATTGCAGGTGTGGCCACGGCCATTGCCATGGGTGGGCCAGGCGCTATTTTCTGGATGTGGATGATTGCGTTTTTGGGAAGTGCCTCGGCGTTTATTGAAGCCACGCTGGGCCAAATCTACAAAGAAGTGAAAGACGGACAGTACCGGGGCGGACCAGCCTTTTACATTGAGAAAGGCCTGGGCATGAAATGGTACGCGGTGGTATTTGCCGTGGCTACCATCATTAGTATGGTGTTCTTGTTGCCGGGCGTGCAAAGCAACAGCATTGCCCTGGGTATAACCAATGCCTTTCCGGTGCCGCCAGCCGTGACGGGAGGCGTGGTGACCTTGCTCTTGGCCTTGATCATTTTTGGCGGCGTGAAACGCATTGGCCGCGTAGCCGAAATCATTGTTCCGTTCATGGCGGGCGCCTACATTCTAATGGCGGTGATCATCATTGCGATGCACATCACAGAAGTGCCAGCAGTGTTTGGGTTAATCTTCAGATCAGCGTTTAACATGGAGGCAGGATTCAGCGGCGTGTTTGGCATGGCCGTGGCCTGGGGCGTGAAGCGCGGCATCTACTCCAATGAGGCAGGGCAGGGAACAGCTCCGCATGCCGCCGCCGCCGCCGAGGCATCCCATCCGGTGAAGCAGGGTTTGGTGCAGGCGTTCTCAGTGTATGTAGACACGTTGTTTGTGTGCACGGCCACCGCGCTTATGATTCTGTTCACGGGGCAGTACAATGTGGTGAACCCAGCCGGTGGTTTTCTGGTGGAGAACATGCCCAATGTGCCCATCGGGTCTGAGTACACACAAAATGCCGTGAACACGCATTTCCCCGATTTGGGTGGAGGCTTTGTGGCCATTGCCTTGCTGCTGTTCGCGTTCACTACCATCATGGCCTACTACTACATCGCAGAAACGAACTTAAGCTATCTCATGAAAAAGGGCACCAGCAAATGGGCCTTGTGGGGGTTGCGCGCCGCTATTTTAGTGGCCACCTTCTTCGGATCAGTGAAGACCGCCGAGTCTGCCTGGGCCCTGGGCGACATAGGGGTGGGACTCATGGCCTGGCTGAACATCATTGCCATTCTATTGCTGCAAAAACCTGCCATGCGCGCCCTGCGTGATTATCAAGCCCAGCGCAAAGCCGGCGTGGACCCTGTGTTTGATGCCCAGAAAGTAGGCATTAAGAACGCTGAAGAATGGGAACCTCAACCCGAGCTACAGAAAGTCTAAAGAGCGAACTTGTTGATAGGTCGCTTTTGGTCTGTTTCTTGGAAAAAACGCTAAAAACGACCTATCAATCCAATCCCAAAAGTAAGGCCATTTGGTGACCCGTCCTCCCACGTATCCTTTATAAAAAGGATTTTGTTTCACGATGTGCTGACTACGGTGGTTAACCCAAAGGTAAATTCTTGAACTGTCCGTACGCATTTTGAAGGGAATTTCTTCGCTCTCTCTGTAATCGGGTAGATGCATTTAGGAGCGGCTTTTATAGGAGTGATACAGTTTATTTAACGTTTTACATCATGCTCCAGCGCCAGATGTACCGCATGCCCAAAGCCGGTTCCATCCATCACCTCACCTTACAGACAGAGACGCTTGGTCCGCCGGCCGCAAGCGAAGTCTGCGTGCGGGTGCAGGCCGTGGGTCTCAACTTTGCCGATGTCTTTGCCATGCAGGGGCTTTACAGCGCCACGCCTGCGGGTTCCTTTATTCCTGGTTTGGAGTTCTCAGGCGAGGTCATAGCCGTAGGAGAGGGCGTCACTTCTTGCCAGGTGGGCGACCGCGTGATGGGTGTGACAAGGTTTGGTGGCTATGTGTCGCATATCAACCTCCACTTTGAATACGTGATTCCACTACCCTCTGCCTGGAGCTATGAGCAGGGCGCAGGTTTTCTGGTGCAAGGCTTAACGGCCTATTATGCGCTTAAGCAGCTGGGGAATCTGCAGCCGGGCATGACGGTGCTCATTCATAGTGCGGCGGGAGGCGTAGGTATTCTGGCCAACCGCATCTGCCAGAAATACGGCGCCTATACCATTGGTACCGTGGGCCAGGCTAGCAAAGTACCGTTTCTGCTAGAATTGGAAGGCTATAATGACGTCATAGTCCGGGGCAAGGAGTTCGGCAGGCAGCTGCAACAAGCCCTGGCCGGAAGACCCATGCACCTGATCATGGAATGTATTGGCGGCAAGGTATTGGCCCAGGGCTGGAAGGCCCTCGCGCCCATGGGCCGGATGGTAGTATATGGCAACGCCAGCTTCTCCAGCCACAGCGCCCGCCCCAATTACCCGCGCCTCATCTGGAAATTTCTGCAGCGCCCCAAAATAGACCCGCTCAAACTGCCCACCGAGAACAAATCCCTCATGGGCTTCAACCTCATTTACCTCTATGAACAGACCCAACTATTACACCAGCTATTGGCAGAACTGCAGGCGCTAGACTTGCCTCCTCAGCATGTTGGGCATGTGTTTCCATACCAAGACATGCACCAGGCTATTCATTTGTTCCAACTAGGACGAACCACGGGAAAGGTAGTGGTGACCTGGTAAATTCTGCAAACCTTTGGTACGGTGATGGTTACAAAGAATAGCAAGGTTGTTTCAGCTTCTCATTGTTTCTTGCCATTCTTCCCTTTGACACAGAAGCCGCTTGATATTTTTAGCAAATAAAATAGGCGGCCTGCATACTAATTGGCTCAGTATTTGAGTTATGTAACCTGTAGTCAAGTATTAACTTCTACTTTAACCCTGCCCATGCAAACTGAACATAGCGTGAACATATCATCTTCAGAGACAGAAGAAGCCATTTGGACCCTCTTAGACTTACCCGGCGCCCAGGTTGCCATTGTGGAAGATGGTGGAGAAATAAAGGAAGAAAAGCTGACCAACTTTTATGAAAGCTTCAGTGCTGCCTTGGATTTAACCGAACCTGATGACATCTTAGAATAAATAGCCGCGATTAGGGTAGCGTCGTTTTTGGCTAGTTTTGGGTGAAATACGCCAAAAACAGAAAATCCCCGGTCTATTCCAGACCGGGGATTTTCTGTTGTATACCTTTCCGAAAATGAAAGCCGAGGATGAATTTTAACGACTTGAATAGTAATTTAATCGCCGCAATACTTCGTTGTAGAAAAGCAAAATAGAATACACTATGAGCACCAGATCAGCAGACCAACAAAAGAAACAGCGCCAAAAAGAATTTAAGGAACGAAAAGAAAACCAGGCGCGCCTAAAAGCTGAGGCAAAAATTGCGAAAGCCAGTCCACCCAAAGGTGACGATGAACCTAGTGAGATACGGGAACAGTAGATGTTATTTAGCTGATCAGCTTTAAAGAGCGACCTCAACTGCGCTGAATTTATTTGCCGATGCAGAAAGTATTGACATGTGTTAACAGGCTATAAATAAGGTAGTTAATTGGTTAGTGGTTTATTGAAGGAACAAAATAGGAACGTTTAACAAATAAATGTCCATTTATCACCACTTAAACCACACACTATTATGATGCAACAGGAAACACTTGCTTTCCCTTGGGTAGACTCTTACTTCGGTATTCCAGAGCCAGAGGCCACAGATTACGGCTTGCCAACTTCCTTTATCACTGTAGAGTATGAAATTCATATACTGTTTAAAGATTTGACAGTGGAAGTGCATACTATCAGGCACGATAGGCAACACCAGACAATCACCAAAGATGGGCGCGGACACCTGGGCATGTTTGACCCTCAGGATTTTTCAATGCCTTTGAAAGAGAAGGCATGGGGGAATAGCGACGCGATAGCTTTTGTCATCTACTATTCAAATACAAGCAGTTTGACCGGGATAAAAATAAAGAGCAAGGATAAGTGTCTTTGCGCCAAAGTCGGGCGCTTCAAATGGAAGTGGGTCTATTACAAAGATTTGCACGGCGCGTTGCGACAAACAGAGTATGAAAATGCTTTCATACCTGACAATGTTAAAATGAAAAACCCGCAGGCATTCAGATAATAATGGGCTTTGCAGCGCAGACCGCTTAAGGCAGGCGCAACGGCACTTTACATTCTTATATTAAATACTCATCTAAATTAACTATCCAATACATGGCTACCTACGATAGCGGCAACCCAACCAACAACAACAACAACAACAACAACAACAACAACACAGTAAATATCTACAATTAAAGCATAGACCCAGCCATGCTAGCTGAGATCATAGCCAACAGCAACAAGGAAGTGCTACTGAAATTAGAAGAGATGAGCAAAGAGCTGAGGGAATTGAAAGCTAGCCTAACCCCTTCATTCAACTAGAGCCAGACTATGGAAAGCCACAAGACAAGACTACTTAGACAAATCATAAATAATCCCCGCTTTAATTAATCTGGCTTTGCACTTGACCTTTATCCAGGCAAGAGCAACTAAGACGCCTCGGCTATGTTTACACAGAAGTTCAACGGTACAGCCAAGTACAGGAGCCTGAACGAAGCGGAAGAGGATAAGCTAGTCTCAGAACTACACGCACTGGCAGACCTGATAAACGAACTACTGCCAAGAAAGGCAGAGCTGTAGAACAAATAGAGCCGGCTATATCAGTGTGTAAAAAATAGTGGATATAGACAGAGTGCCGTTAAAAAAATGTAGGCGGGCGCCGGTCTTACAATCACCCTACCCAGTCAAAGTGAAAGCGTTTCGGGAATGACGGCAATGTTATTGATCTATATAGTAAGCCCAACGAGATAGGCTCAAGCTCCTTTAGCAAAACATTAGTAATCAGATCTAACATGAGGCTGTACTGAAAACACCTTCACATTGCTCGCAATAGGAGCGCGGGTAAGATGGGCCATTTTTTCAAATGACGCATTGCTGCCATATCGCATTGTAAGTTCGTTCTGTTATTATTTAATTTAAACTGGTAAGTTTAAAATTCATTTAGCACTACCACCCATGGAAATCTTCTTCTCAGGTATAAAAGCCATTATTGTTTCCCAGTTAGAATCAGCCTCTCAGAAGATTCTGGTAGCAGTAAGTTGGCTCACTGACAGGGAATTATTTTCCATTCTTCTGGATAAACTTAAAAGCGGAGTGCGCGTGTCACTTATCACTAGGAACGACTACCTTAACAACCACCCCAGTGCCCTGCCTTGGCAACGTTTCATCGAAGCTGGGGGAGAGCTTAGGTTCTGCCAGCCGGGCAAGATGCTGCACTATAAGTTCTGCGTGATTGATGGTCGTACTGCCTTGGCAACCTCTTACAACTGGACCTGCTTCGCGGGGGCCAACAACCGGGAGAACATCATGCTGATGGATGATCAAGCTACTATAGAATCTTTTACAGAGGAGTTCAACTTTTTGCGCCAGCAGTTTTCCTTAGAGACCAACCCCGCAAGGATTGAGATGCAGTCGGTCAGTGAGAAACTACACGGGTTCTATGAGACTACCATTGAAGCGGACGAGAGCAACCAAAGCTTAAAATTATTAGAATTGTAAAATAGATTCTCCATACTGATAAGGATTTAAAAGGGGAACATTCATTAGGGAAGCACAGCATTATGTACTTTTACAGTATGAAATTTTTTGGACTAAAATCGACATGGCGCAACAGATTCAAGGGCTTGGATATTCTACAGAAGCTAAAATGGGAATTGAGAATGGGCCAAGCCAACCATTGATATTGCCCTCCAATCCAATACCCTCCAAGAGAATCCTTGAACTGGACTGCACCCGGGGCATCACTGCCTTCATCGTGGTTCTGGTCCATTTCTCCAAAGGCACTGCTTACCGAGACTTCTTCTCCATCTTCGCTGGCGGGACGGATCTGTTCTTCATTATTAGCGGCTTCGTTGGGTTCAACCTGGTCCGGTCAAACCCCAAAGCCCCAGCCTATTTCAAGAGGCGGTTTGTGAGGCTGATACCGTTCTTCTGGGTATGTGTCTCCCTTACTTTTCTATTAGAATTCGCTTATCAAATTACCCACGGCACCTCGACTGCGCTTTTGATGGTCGAATACCTGACAAACCTCTCGTTCCTAAACTACTATTTTGGCCTCAGGTTCCTCGACGGGGTGTACTGGACATTACTTATAGAGGTACTGTTCTATGCATTGCTGGGCACACTGCTTTCCCTTGGCTGGGGCAAACAAATTGAAAGGATAGGCGCCGCTGCCATAATTTACATCCTTCTGACCACACTGCTCCCCCTTGGTCCTTTTGATGGCATCCACAAGTCAATCCTTCGCTATTTCCCGCTGCTGGTAGTTTGGCCGGCGTTTTATGCAGGCATCCTGTTCAACCGACTGAAGTATGACGGGGGAAACACTACCAGGTGGCTGTTGCTTCTGCTTAGCTATTCTATGGCCGTATTCGCCATCTCTAACTCGGATGAGATTCACCCAGTGACTACGGTCATCTCCATGACAGTACATGCGGTGATGACGACGGTCTATTTTTTGTTCTTCTACCTGTCAATCAATAATCGTATTCCCTTCATTGTAAACAAGGCGACTCTTTTTCTTGCGAGCATTTCCTACTGCCTTTACCTGATACACAACAGAATAGGGAACGGGTTTGTCAGACCCCAGATAAAATGGCTTCCAGAGCCCGCGCAATTTATCGGACTGACCCTTAGCATGGTCGTGGTGGCCTTTGTCCTAACCCATTTAATTGAAAGGCCATTGCTGAATAAAATCAAAAAAGGCACCTAGACGTAGATCATTAGATTATTTGATTATAAAATTTAAGGTTTTACTCTAAGAAAGTAAAGTTGGCATTGACGTACATTAAATTATGAGCGCCAATGCCAACAAGCCCAAAATAACTTACCAAGTTCCGCCTAAGCAAAAGCACTGCCCTGTCTGTTCTTCAGCTTAACGCTTTACATGAAGAATGGCAATAAGCGCACAGGCATCAGGAGCGCTCCAGATAAGAGAACATTTAATGAAGCTGTCCAGAAATGGGTAGACCAATGGGAGCAACGGCCTAATTTATCAGGATGGTACTTTGAGCAAATAAACTTCTGTTAATACCTGATAAGCTATAAAATTTGAATATTAAGGATTTTAAATATAACTTATAGAAAAAAAGGACAATGAAGTTTTCTCTTGTTATTGGCGATGTAGTAAGGTGGATAATAGGCATGTGCTTAATGTACCTGTTTATGGCCTATACAATGGCAGGCTTATTCTTAATTTTTGAATTTGTAGCTACCAAACTAAAACATCAAGGCACATAATTGTATCTCTTCTTTTGGTCATTCGTTTTTTGTGGTTTGATGCCTATAGTTGTTTTGATAGCTACCAAAGCAACTAGATTAGTCACTAAAATAATAAGGCAAGAGGAAATCTTTATTAAAATTACATCAGGGTTAGTGGCAATTTTCCTGCTTGCAATGACAATACTCTTTTGGTTTGATCAATATGAGATGAGCTTTGAAGCATTAGACCATAAAATTTTGAACAAATGGCTTATTTCTTTTTATCTTCTTACCCTCCTTATATTCCCATTTACCTTAGCTGATAATGCAAGCAGTAAAGTTGCGCCTTATAAGTAAAGTCTTTTTACCTTCTTTTGGGCTTATTCAAAATGGGAGGCCCATCTGCTAATAACTTGCACTGTTTCTTAAAGCCCTTTTCTAATCCATTAATCAGGCCCAAACCCTTCTAAGTTAAGTGTAGATAATACATAGGCTTCTCCAATGGCTTGATATAGCCGGCCTCTACAAACTGATTCACGGTATTACTCACACTAGACAGCCACAAGTAAGTGCACTTGGCTACCTTAATCTTGGTGACTCTATTAAGATGCATTTCGTTGAGGTAGTGAATTGCCAGCAATACGCGTAGCTGGTGCGTACTTAACCCGGTAACCGTACGAACGCCTACGGATGCCCCGTACGCGCTTAGAAGCCCTGAAATACCCTCTAGAAATGCCTGCTTGCTCATGGCTTTGCTTGTAAAAGAAAGATGTATGTAGGTGGGAATTGTAAAAGAGTGGTTTGGCCTAGTCCATTAACAGATATACACAAAGTCATTCCTTGCCCGCTTTCTTCTGTCTGGCTGCTTCAAATACCTTCTCTAGGTTATCCTTTGCCTTCTGTAGCCGTTCCTGCTGCATCTGCGTCCTTGCCTTAGCTCTCAGTATAAGGTCTTCTAACTGCCGGTAGTGTTTTGCTAGCTGCTCGGTGGTAAGCTCTGGTTTCTTCTGTTCTTCTTCCATCTTCTGGAGGGTAGTTATCCCTCACAAGATAGTAGAAAGATTAGAACCAGTAGCCGGCCCTTTTGCCTGATATGTTACCCAATCCGCCTAAGCCAATCTGCATAGTCTGGTTGAGGTCATACAACCCGCCGGCGCCGTAGTTGTTGAGCGTGCTTTGGCCTGGTAGCTTTGGCGTTCTACCTGTAATGGGGTCTTTGTCAAAGCCGCCGCTAGATGCATAGGCACCCACCGTTCCTAGGGTTGATAAGGCCCCAAATAAATTAGTAGCAGAGGCCTGCTTCAAGGCTGCTCGCTCCCTGTTCGCATTGGCTAAATCGCTAGCCTGCCATTGTGCGTCCTGCGCCAAAGCACCAGCTAACTTGTCCCTGGCCTGCATCTGAAAGCCTGCGGCCTGGTCTGCTAACTGGCTGCTTGCTTGGTTCGCCTGCTGGCCTAATTTCGTGATGCCGGCCAATACTCCAGAAGCCCCCGTACCCGATTGGGCGAGTGCTGCTGTTCAGTTTGCCATATTCTGGTTTATGCGATTTTCGGAACTGGCCTGACCGGGCATAAATGCCGAGCCTGCCTGTTGCCTACGCATGGCAAGCATCTCTTTGAACTCCTGAGGCCTGGTGTCTATGGGTTTAACTTTATTGGCGTTAATGCCTTGGATGCCGCCAGAAAAAGCCTGCCATAATCCAGGTGATGCGGTTGCTAATAAAGGTAATAGTGCTAGTGGTCCTGGCATGTCATTAGGGTTTAGGTGTATAAAGTAGTGTTACAACATATACGTTTTTAAGACTCCCCTAATAAGCTTAATAAACCTATCGCCCTAAATAAAAGGGAGATTACTAACAGCACTTTGAGAGCGCCTTCAACTCCTTTTCAATGCTGCTTTGTAACTGCTCAAGTGGCCTATTAATGTCAACCTTTGCAAGATTGTCTAACTGCTCAAACCCCTTTATTAGCCTTGGTAATTCATGCCGGGGCACATTGTTAAGAGAGGCTTGGAGATCAGTTCCGGTAGTCTCTTCAAAACTGATTTCGTCTATTTCGCCTTTTGGCGTGAACATATAGCAGTGGACGGCATAAGCCTTTTTAAGTTCAGAAGGAGTTAGCAAATATGGGTTTTGGGTTATGTCTTCTAAATGGTCTACTAGGACTTAGGGATTTCGATTTCACCGTCCCTTTTGAGAAAGTGCCTAAGTTCCGCTCTGTAGTACCTGGTTAACTCCTTGCACTCTGTAAGTGTCCTAGGCGAATACTTTTCGTCCTGGCTTATGTCATTCAGAAAACTGGTGAAATCAATGTACACTTGTAGCACCTTCTGAAGTTCTGATACTTGCCCAAGGGCGTGGTATGTTAATCTATTATCTGTACCTCTCTTGCCTAGTGAGTCTGTTAGCCTGTCGGACTTGATCACTAAGGAGAAATGAGCAGCCTTTAAAATATGCGAAGTCATGAGTATTGGTTTATTAAGGCTGGTTACTAGTAAGATGAGGGTGTTTGAACTTTTGGGCTAAGATTTCTCATAAGAGTATTCTGCTATGAACTTATTCAAGTAGGTGTGAAAGGTGTCAAAGTCTCTTGTCTCTGGCTTCCTTGCTAGGAAATATGGTATTAGCTTCCTTACCTCAATATCCTCTTTTAGGAATTCATCTATATAAGCAATAAAGCTGTTCTCTATCTCCTCATCACCATATTCTTTGGCAAGCTCGTACAGCGCATCTTTATTCCTTTTTAGGAAACTTAGTTTAGTGATGCTCTTAACTCTCTCGCCTTTCGTCTTGCCTTCTTTGTGCATATTGACTCTAGAGGCATAAGTGTTGTTAAGGAGTCTTATTAGGCTGTCCACCTTCCGTTGCTTGGCTTGCTCCACAAGTTCGGCCTCCTTTTGAGCTTTCCGTTCTGCTTTTTGCTGAGCCTCTAATCTTTTTCGCTCCGTTGCTTGGTTAGCCCTATCTATAACTAGTGCACAGAAGTCTTTTGGTGTATTTAATTCTTCTCCATCAGAAAAAGGAAAATCACCTGTAGGTGAGCCATCACCTACCATGTTCTCTTCTTCTCTTAATTGTCCTTGTATACCTTCCTTATAAGCTTCCTTATTATATTTCTTTTGTGTACTACTTTCAGCTAATAGTTTACTGAAATAAGCTAATAGTTTGCTGTATTCAGGTGATAGTTTACTGTTTTCGGTAAACTGGAAGATTTGAGGTATAAGCTCTATTACTTTGGCTAGGTCTACAGTAAAATAATGCTGTCGGGGCATACCTTTTATTTCAATGCCTATAAAGCTCAAGTCATGGAACCGTGCGATGATGGTAGTTAGCCTATCCTCCTTTACCCTGATCTCTTCAGAGATGCGCCGGCGCGAGTAGTAGAACTGCTTATACTTAAAAGCCTTTGCCTTTACTACGAACCAGTCAAACATGACAATCTCGGTAAGGTCAAAGAAGCCCGAGCAATACTGGAGCTTGAGGATATTAGTGACAAGTGGGTAGAACTCTTTAGGCTCTGCGTTAGTGGCGCTCATCTGGATTGCCCTCCTGTCTTATTATTTATCCACTGGAAGAAGGTGGCAAAATCCTTGGCAACGAAATAGAAGCCTCCTGCATTCTCTACTGAGTTCTGCGTCTCTATCTAATACTCGCTTTGGCGGTCTTCTCCAATCTTCACCTCAATAGAGAAATGAACACCTCTAAGGCAGGCGTGAATATCAGCCGTACCCTTCGTGGTGGTTCCTTTCGTCCATTTCCCTAGCTTCTCATTGTACTGCCCTTGGAGTTGATGCGTACAGCGTAACCCCCGTTAAGGCGTATATACTCCAGTATGCACGTAGTAAGGCCACTTGCGGTCTTGTCTGTGAACTTGGTAGGTATGAGGTAGTTTGGTGGGACATTTGGATATTGATCTTTCTTCTTAGATAAAGATAGCCGGGCAAGTTCTTTAAGGGCATCCATTACTTGCGTTGCCCCTCCTTGGCTTCTAACTCGGAAATGATTTGCTTTAACTGAATGATGGCAACATTAAACCTACCCGCGATATTCTTTAGGTCAGTCTCTGTAAAGGCCAGACTAGGAACGGCTTGCAGGAATTCTCTTAATTGAGTATCTTTATCTTGTTCAGAGAATAAAGACTTTTGAGGAGGGCTAATGTGCTTATGCATGGCCGTTAAGCCCTCCTTTCTTAATGTGGTGGTGGTATCAACAGTATTGGCGCCAGACTTACGATCCCTATTTAGCCATTCTGTAAGCTCCTGTTCTGAGAAGTAAAGCCGTTTGGTTTTCTTTATGTAAGGTATCTCATTCCGGCTAACAAGGCTGTAAATTGTGGCTGGGGCAAGCGTAAGAAACTCTGCGGCCTGGGTGATAGTGAGTAGCTTAGTGCTTTTATGTTCTCCAGCATTTAAAGCAGTTTCTGAAAAATAACTTGCTATCTCTTGTCTGAAGAGTTGCTGGAATAATAGACTAAGTTCATCAGTGGTTAATACGATAGTTTTCACGTGCCTCACTTGTTAAATAGTAGTAAGGCAAAGAACTAGGGTAACTGAATGGTAACTAACAGGTAACGGGGGTTACCAATATTACCTACTCATTTTTTTCATATCTGCTTCGTACGAGCTAGGTCTAGTTGAAAACTTAGTTTTTAAAGTACTTTTTTCGGTCCCATTTAACTGAATGAAAACAGCTTTTAAAAAGTCTATAAAATATCCCCTAATCGATTTAGTTGTGTAAAGTTTCTGGTGTAATAGGTAGTAAGTGTAAATAATTAATCTGTTTGGAATGTTAATTTGGCGTAGTCGCTTTATGTTTTCTGGGACTTCATCCTTCTCAACTAAATGGTAGGTGTATTCCAGAAGATTATGAAAATCTTCTTGCTCCATTATCTTGACTCCAAGGGGGTTATGGCCTGATAAGTAATCTAATGATGCTTTGACAGCTTCTTTCTTGTCTATCTTAATATTGCCCTCTGGGGCGTGTTTTTCTGAGCTTTCTATGTTGTTGATTTCGTTAAGGCCTTTACTTAAAAGATTCAAATACAGTAATTTCATCTTTAAGTAATAGAAATCTGCTGGTGTAAGTCATAATAGGCTTTATTAGACTTTTTAAAACCTAATCCATCTAACTCGTCCTCCAAGCTGGAAATTACACAACCAATATTAGCACATAGCATTGATGGGGTAGAGTGGAGTGATTTAAAGTCTTTCTTGTCTGAGAAACAGCCGTATATCCTGTACTCTTGAGTTGGTAAGTCAATATTTGCCCACTCTGAAATCGCAATCCTTCTTTTCTCTTGAAAGAATTCAACTTCCTCCAGTTCATTTTGAATGATAAGGCTCCTGTCTATGTCAAGGCCTTTAATGAATTTCAATAATTTAAGTTCTGCCAGATTTACCCCTGACGCAAGAAGTTTAGGCGCTTCTTGCCGATTTTTAATTTCCTCTTCAGGAGATTGAATATATTGTTCAAACCTTTCCTGCTCAGGCTCCTCATTAGAGAATATCCTCGCAAGTAATTGCTGTTCATGATACCTTTTAACGCTTGATTCTATTGTTGAGCATTCCCTTTCGACAAACTTGACTACATCAAGTTTTATCTATAATGCCTTAGCGTGAGATCTGTGATAGAAGTCAACCCTTGTTTTATCCGTATCTTGCATCAGTTTAATTTTATTTCAAAGCCGGTTGTAGTTGGTAGCTCGCCGGCTTTGTTTTTATAATACTAGTTTAATCTTGTTGGCCGCGTCCTGCTTGGCCTTGTCCATCACCTTAGCATATACCTGGGTGGTCTTTAAATCCCTATGGCCCATCATTTTTGACAAGGTGAAAAAACCTGTGCCGGAACTGATTTGCAGAATGGCGTAAGTATGCCTGAAGCTATGGAACGTGACATACTTAGCAATCTTTGCCTCGTTTACCCATGTTCTAAGCTGTTCTAGTAAAGTATTTGAATAGGTTAGGCCTTCAAGTACCTTCCCTGTCTTGCGTTCGCCTAAAAGCAATACCGCCTGTTCAGATATTGGAAAAGTCTCTGAGCCTTTTGTTTTCTTCTGCCTGAACCTTAAAGAATAACCGGTGGCCTCGCTGTGGTGTATCTCTTCCCAAGTAAGTTTTTCAATGTCTGAATAGCGTAGGCCAGTCAACGCAGAGAAGAGCGCCGCCTTTCTTAGTAAATCATTTGGGCAGGGAGTGTTTACTAATGCTTGTAATTCTTCTAATGTAAGGAATTGTCTTTCTGTTTCCTCTGGCTTTATGCTCCCCGCACGCTTGTCTAAATCTTGCAACAGGTGTCCTTCCTGGTAGGCTAGCTTAAGCGTTGCCCTGAAATTTCCATAATAAGAGACTGCTGTATTTGTAGAAATCTTGCTTTCGTTTCTTTGACTCTTTGCCGTTATTAGGTATTCCCTGAAGCCTTCACACTCCTTAACTGTCAACTCCTTTATAGGGTAGGTTTCACCAAAGTACTCAGTCAAGTAATATAAAAAGCACTCTGCCAGTTCTGTAGATTGGTTCCTGTTCTCTTTGCCAGTACCTCTTTGTAAAAAGCAATCAAGTCTTGTTGCTGTTCCTTAGCAGTCATAAAGCCAAGTTGCCCGGCCTGCACTTCAAGTTGTCTTTGCGCCCTTAGGTTTTCAACAAGCGCCTTTATTTCTTTGTTGTGGGTTCTTTCTAGTATGGTATAATAGGAGCCAGTATATTCAAACCTAGTCGGCTTGCCTGTGGTCGGGTGGGGGATGGGTGGGTAATAGTCAAGGCGTACACTTTCCCTATTGTCCTTCATTGGCTTAGTGCGGAGCTTTACTTTGGTGATCTTCATACTTAGGCTGTTTGAGAGGGATTAAACAAAGTGTCTATGTCTGTTCTTTTTATGAGGGTCTTTCTTTCTGAGAGCTTTACCGCACGTAGCGTTCCTTTCTCAATAAGATTGTAGATAGTCTGCCTGGAAGAGTTAAGCAGGATAGCAGTGTCCTTTATAGTCAGGTATTCTTTTGACTTCACCGCTTCTACCGGTTGGGCCTTTATCTGTAAGGTCTCTTTATTGCTGGCCTCTACCTTGGCTTCCTTTTGCTTGGCTTTATAAAGCCGTTTGGCGCAAGTGTCACTGCATGTTCTGGTGACTGTGGTCCTGGCCTCAAACTCTTTCCCGCACTGCTGGCAAATCCTCTGTACTCTTATGTTAGAACTCATGGCGCATAGGGTTAAGGAAGTATTAGTAGAGTTGTTTAAGGTTAAATAAGTCAAGTAATTTCGCGAAAGGTATAAAATATTTGTTCCTCTTGCTAGGATAGTAACAAGAAAGGAACAAACTTTGAATAAATAAACCACTAGCAATAATTAACAAACAAAACATAATGCATTAAAAAAGTCCCTTAAAGAGGCTTTTATATAGGTTTTGTTCAGAAGTGCTTACTGCTTGTTTTGTAGTTTTACTTTCCGATGCAGAACTTGGTAAAAATGTTGTCCAACAAATCATCTGTCGTGATGTCTCCGGTGATTTCTCCTAAGTAGAACAGGCAGCGTCTGATGTCGGCGGCCAGCCAGTCTCCGGTGAGGCCGGTATCCAGGCCATGCAGGACTTCCTGAAGGGCATCATTGGTTTTTTGGAGGCTCTGGAAATGGCGCAGGTTGGTCACAATGGTACGGTCGCCGGTGAGGGCTTCGTTGGCGTTAACTACTTCCAGCAGGGACTGTTCCAATTCTTTCAAGCCTTCTTTTGTACCTGCAGATAAGTACACTAGGTGTTCAAAACCAGCGAAGCTTTTCAACTGGGCCGGCGTGGCGAGGTCTTTTTTATTGGCAATGAGAAGATATGGCACTTGGGGAAGTTGCAGGGCGGCCAGCTCTTCTCTTAATTGTTCTGGCAAAGTGGTGGTCACATCAAACAGGTACAATACCAAAGAAGCCTTTTGTAACTGCTGTTTGGTACGGGCCACGCCAATGGCTTCCACGGTATCTTGAGTATCACGCAGGCCGGCGGTATCAATGAACCTGAACCGGATGCCGCCTAGTTGGGCTTCGTCTTCAATCACGTCACGCGTGGTGCCGGGAATGTCAGAGACAATGGCTTTTTCTTCGCGCAACAGGGCATTGAGCAAGGTGGATTTTCCGGCATTGGGCTTCCCGGCAATGACCGTGGGCACGCCGTTTTTGAGCACATTGCCCATCTCAAAGGACTTAAGCAGATCAGTAATCAATTGCTGCAGGGTGGTGATGAGTCGGCGCAGGGCGCTGCGGTCGGCAAATTCTACGTCCTCTTCACTGAAGTCCAGTTCCAGTTCCACCATAGACGCGAAGTGGATGAGCTGCACCCGCAAGGCTTTGATTTCCTGAGAGAAGCCGCCGCGCATTTGTTTCATGGCCACCTGGTGCGTCAGGGCGCTGTCAGAGGCAATGAGATCAGCCACGGCCTCGGCCTGGGCCAGGTCAAACTGGCCGTTCAAAAACGCGCGCTTGGTGAACTCGCCGGGCTCAGCTAAGCGAGCACCTTTGCGCAGGAACAGTTTCAAGAGTTGCTCAGTGATGTAGGGAGAGCCGTGGCAAGACACTTCCACCACGTCTTCTTTGGTGTAAGAAGCCGGCGCCTTAAATAAGGATACTACTACCTCGTCCAGAATTTTATCCTCGTCCCGAATGGTGCCAAAATGCAGCGTATGCGACGGCTGTGCCTGCAGGTTCTTGCCTTTGAATACGCCATTGACAATGGAAACCGCCTCGGGCCCCGACAAACGGATGATGGCAATAGCCCCGTGTCCAGAAGCCGTAGCCAGGGCGATGATGGTATCTTGGGCAAGGGTAGAAGGTAGCACAGCAGATTGGTGTTAAAAGGGAAAGCCGTTTTTGGCCTGTTTCCGCAAAAATAGGCTAAAAACGGCAGAAATGAACAAGTGTGCTTATAAAACGCTGGTTAGTAGCTGAATGCAGGGGCCTGTCAGCTATTTACTGGATGGCTGAGGTTTAATTAATGGAAATATGCGTTAACAGCTGCATAAAGTCTTTGGCGGCGTAAAAGCCGGGCACCCGTTGCATGACCTGTTGCTTTTCGTTTAGGAAGACGGTGGAAGGATAGCTCATCTGGCCGTTCAATAGCGACAAGGCCAGTTCATGAGCTTTGTACTTCTCTAGGTATTTGTAGGTTCGGCCGTTGATGGTGACGGGTTGTCGTTGCTCAGCGTTCAGCTTTACCACGTAGAATTCTTTGTTGAGTTTGGCTGCCACCGCGGGATCTTGATACACCTGCTTGTCCATTTTCTTGCACCAGCCGCACCAATCGGTGTAGACGTCTATCAGAATCTTTTTGGGCTTGGTTTTGCTTTTGGCCAGCGCCTGTTCCAAGGTAAGCCATTGTACTGCGGCGGCGGGAGCGGATACCTTTACTGATGGAGTGGAAAGGGATGCAGCAACCGGAGCAGTCCAGAGCCAGCTGGTAAAGAGAACGTACAAGAAAAGCATACAAGAGAGGCTAGGGGATTTGTCTGGTTTTGACCTGTTTTACAAAAAACAACCCAAAAACGGTTCTCCAAGAACGTGCTTCAAAGCAAGAAGGATATAATATTTAGTAAATAATTTTCAGGGAAGCTAGGACGATATTCTTGCGGTTAGCCCGATGTTTCTTTTTGTAATGAGCGATCTTACTTTAACAGTTTCGTGGCGTAAGTGTCTACTTGGGTCCTCATGCATTCCAGAAGCATCTGTTTTTGGCTTATTTCCGAATAAAAAGGCAAAAAACGCTCCTTTCAATTATAGAAGGTTTGATCGTTTGGATACTAGTGCAAACAAATCGAAAACTTAGGCCAAAAACAGTTTACAGGTAGAAGCTTATAGTAAGGTAATTCCCGTAATGAAAACCTGCTGACGCCTCCACACTTTCCCAGTCCATAATAAATGCGAACCCAAGCGTACGCTATCGCTATGATAACCGTAGGTGCGTGAAGAGAAACCCTATGCGCTAGCTACCTTGGATAGTTTTCTGTTGCGGGATATTAGGCCATGGCTGGGAGAAAGAACAAAGGCAAGTAGAAATTCTAACCCTATAATTACGGAGATGGCACCAGCCACGGAACCGTCCAACCATAAAGCCAGATAAAAACCTAGAAAAGAAGCCACTACGCCTAATCCTGAGGAGATAAGGAGCATCTTCTTGAGATCGTCGGTTAGTAAATACGCCGTGGCCGGTGGACCCACCAAAAAAGCCACCACCAGAATAGCCCCCACAGACTCAAACGCTGCCACCGTAGTCAAGGACACCGCGCCCATGAGCAGATAGTACCACACACTGGTAGAAACGCCAATGGCCACCGCAAACGCAGGGTCAAAAGAGGTAAGGTACAACTGGCGATAGAATAGCGTTACGAAGGTTAAAATGAGAAGGAAAACACCACTCATGAGCCAGACGGTTCTGGGCCCCAGACTCTGGCCGGATTCTGTGAACCATACATCCAGGGGCACATACGCGATCTCGCCATACAGCACGCAGTCCTGGTCCAGGTCTACCTTGCCCGCGTACACAGATATGAGAATGATGCCCAGTGCAAACAGCCAAGTAAACGTCACGCCAATGGACGCATCTGACTGTACCCGGGCTTTCTTGTGTAAAAACTCAATTAAAAACGTGCAGGCCACGCCCAGCGTAGCCGCCCCCAAAAGCATGGACCACACC
The DNA here is from genome assembly GCF_009913235.1 of Nibribacter ruber. NCBI lineage: Bacteria > Pseudomonadati > Bacteroidota > Cytophagia > Cytophagales > Hymenobacteraceae > Nibribacter > Nibribacter ruber. Next base: position 467,753 of record NZ_CP047897.1, read on the forward strand.
TCGCGGGTGCCGCTGAAGAGAAAGGCCAACACAATGCCCGGCAACACGGCGTGGGAGATGGCGTCACCCACCATGGCCATGCGCCGAAGGATAAGGAAGCAACCCAGCAGGCTGCAGCACATGGCCACTAGGGAGCCGGTCACAATTATCCAGAAGGCGTCCAGGTTCATCATGAGGTTTGTTGGGGAATAGTGGTTTTATGCGGATCGGCGGTAGGATAGTCTAGCAGTTCTTCCAAGCGTTTTTCCAGTTCTGGAGTAAGGACGTGCTCAATGGATTCGGCGTCTTCGTGCACATGGTCTGAGGCCACCTGCAGGTATTCTGTGAGGTACAGTTCCCAAAGTCTGTGCAGGCGCACCACCCGTTGCGCTTCTTTCTTGCCGGCTGGCGTAAGTGCCCAGCCCTGGGTGTCCTTCACCACAAAGCCTTGCCGCGAAAGGGTTTGCAACTGGGTTTGCATTCTGCGCAGAGGAAGCTGCCGGCGCGCCAGAATCTGCGTTTTGGAATAGCTCTGCTGGTACTCGCCGGTTGGTTCGCCTAAATGAAAAAGCGTCTTTAGTATGTTCTCCCGCAGCATCTGGCGGCGCACCCTTCGCTGTGATAAAAATCTGGATAACAATCCTTTGCTAGGAGCCAGCAGGAAAGACATGATGGCCAGCAAGGACAACAGCATCACAATCCAGGGACCGGTAGGCATGGCTGGCGCAGTAAAGGAGACAAAGGCACCGGCTGCCCCGCACACGGCGCTCATAGCGGCAGCAATTATCACCATTGCGCCCAGGCGGTCGGTCCAGAAGCGGGCGGCGGCGGCGGGCGTAATGAGCATAGCTGACATAAGCACCACTCCCACAGACTGAATGCCCACGACAACCGCTAGGACGGTGAGCGTGGTGAGAAGCAACTCCAGCCTCTTCACGGGCAAACCAATGGTGCGGGCATAGTTGGTATCAAAAGAGATAAGCTTGAACTCCTTGTACAAAAGCACCACACTCAACAGCAGAAGTAAGGCTACGGCCCCAAACGTGTACAAATCCTGGCCTACCAAGGCGGCGGCGCTCCCAAATAGAAACTTGTCCAGGCCGCTCTGCTGCTCGTTGCCCGAGTGCTGAATGGCCGTAAGCAACAAAATGCCTATCCCAAAGAACACGGACAGCACCAGCCCAATGGCAGTATCTTCTTTGATTCTACTTTTAGACGTGATTATATCCATGACTACCACCGCCAGCCAGCCCGTTATAAAAGAACCCAGCAGCATGATGATCGGGTTTTTCTGACCCGTGAGCAGAAAGGCCAGGCAAACTCCGGGCAGTACGGCATGGGCCACGGCATCGCCCACCAGGGCGCGCTTTCTTAAGACCGTAAAGCAGCCCACCACCGCAGAACTGGCCGCCAGCAGCACAGACCCGATGGTTACAAACCGCACGTTGGCATCTTGCATGCTCAGAAATTCCCAAAGCGTGTTCATTTCTTGACGGGTTTGGTTTCTCTGATGGGGAAGTTCTTTTTCTGAAGCAGCTCGCTCACCCGGCTCAGTTCCGTTAGGCGGCCGCCATAGGTTTTTTCCAGCAAGTCGGGCGTCAAGGTTTCCTGCGTAGGGCCCGAGGCCACCAGTCGCATGTTGAGCAGAATCACCCAGTCAAAATAATCCTGCGCACTTTGCAGATCATGGTGCACCACCACTACGGTTTTGCCATCTTCGCGCATCTGGCGTAGTAATTCAATGATAGCCGTCTCTGTGGCGATGTCTACTCCGGCGAAGGGTTCATCCATCAGGTAGAGATCGGCGTTCTGGGCCAGCGCCCGGGCTAGAAACACGCGTTGCTGCTGCCCTCCAGACAATTGAGATATCTGCCGGTTGGCGAAGTCCTGCATGCCCACTTTCTCCAAAGACTCCAACGCCAGGGCCTTCTGCTTAGCCCCCGGTCTACTGAAAAGCCCCAGCTGCCCATAGGTGCCCATCATGGCCACATCCAGCGCCGAAGCCGGAAAATCCCAGTCCACAGATTCGCGCTGTGGTACATAGCTCACTCGTTTCCGGACCTCGTCCAAGGACTGACCAAACAACTGCACAAACCCGCTGTTGAGCGGCAGCAGTCCCATGATAGCCTTAATAAGCGTTGATTTACCAGCCCCGTTGGGCCCTATAATTCCGATCAAGGCTTGTGAAGGCAAGGTGAGGTCCACGTCCCACAACACAGGCTTTCGCTGATAACTGACCGTTAAATCATGCACCTCTAATACCGGTTCTGTTACGTGTTGTATCATTGCTTACTTGTTAGACATTTGATTTGAGATGCTGGACATTAGGAATTAGCTATAAGACCTAAGACGCTAGACGCATGGCCTTTCTTTCATCCCAATTTAGTATCCTAACTATCTGCTTATTTTATTCGTTTTTGGCTTGTTTTCCAGAAAATAAGCCAAAAACGCTTTGTATTTCTCCTCAGGCGATCAGACTAATTCTTTTCATTTTAACGCCACAGATCATCATCACATCTCCAAATTTTCAAACCTTCACATTAAAGAAATAGCGCATCAGATGAACCCATCAGCACCTTACTTCAGGGCTTTGGTGATTTTATTTACATTGGCCTGAACCATCCCTATGTATGTACCGGCGGGGCCGTCTGGGCTTCCGAGGGCATCTGAGTAGAGGGTTCCGCCTATTTGGATGCGATGGCCTTTCTGCCGGCATCCTTCCAAAACGGCCTCAATGGCTTTCTTGGAGACAGAGCTCTCCACGAATAAGGCTTTGACCTTGCGGTCCACAATAAAATTGACCAGCGAGGAAACGTCCTGCAAACCGAACTCAGACACGGTGGAAATTCCTTGCAAACCCTTGACCTGTATGCCGTATGCTTCGCCAAAATACCCGAAGGCGTCATGTGCGGTGATCAAAATGCGCTGCTGGGCGGGAATGATGGCTATCTCGCGTTTTGTCCATTGGTGCAGACTATCTAGTTGAGCCACATAGCGCTGGGTATTCTGTTGGTAAATTTGAGCGTGGGCGGGATCCACTTCCTGCAGTCTCTCTGATATATGCACCGTCACTTGGCGCCATAGGTCTACATTAAACCAAATGTGTGGGTCATGGCTGTCCTGGAACTGCGGAGTTTTCCGGAGGCGTTTTTCCGGCAAACCCTCGGCCGCAGCCCAGACGGTTTTCTGCCGGGCCAGCTTTTCCAGCACTTCGCCCATCTTTCCTTCCAGGTGCAGGCCGTTATAGATGATTACGTCTGCTTCGCGCAGGGTCTGTAAATCTCCCAAGGCGGCTTTGTACAAATGAGGATCTACGCCGGGCCCCATCAAGGCGTCTACCACGGCCACATCTCCTACAATATTAGACACGGCGTCTGCCAGAATACCAGTGGTGGTGACTATGTAGGCCTTGCCTTGCTGATGTGCTTTGGCACCGTTAGAGTCTTTGGGATTGCAACCCGATGCCAACAGCAGAAGGAAGGCCAGAAAAAAGGCGAAGCGTTTTTGGGCTATTTTCATGGAATCAGCGCGAAAACGCAACTCAAGGGTTAATCACAAAAATCTTCTCCAACACCTCTGAAGACAAAATCACCGACTTACTCTTATCAATGCTGATTTCCAGGGAGTTATCATAGGCGATTTTATCTAGTACTTGCAAGTGCGTACCAATCTGAATGCCCACCCGGTTGAGGTATTGCAAGAAGGCGGGTTGGGCATCCTGTACGCGGCACACTACGCCTTCCTGGCTTACCTGCAGGGAGCTTAATACTTGTTGCTGCACCAGCCGTAATTCGCCGGCCTCAGAGGGAATGGGGTCGCCGTGGGGGTCTACTTTGGGGTGTCCCAGAAACGCATCTAGCCGCTGAATGAGCAGTTCAGATTTTACGTGTTCCATCTGCTCGGCCACGTCATGCACCTCATCCCAGGTGAAGTTGAGTTTCTGCACCAGAAAGGTTTCCCAGAGCCGGTGCTTTCTAATGATTTTGAGGGCCACGCGCTGCCCGGCTTCTGTTAGCTGGACGCCGTGGTATTTTTCATAATGCACCACTTGCTTGAGATTGAGCTTGCGGAGCATGTCGCTGACGGAGGCGGGTTTGGTTTCCAGCACCTCCGCCAGCGCCGTGGTGCTCACGGCTTGGGCACCGCTGCCAGATAACTTGAAAATGGCTTTAATATAGTTTTCTTCAGCGGTACTGTACATGTTGTTACCAGCGTATGAGGGCAGATGCCCAGGTGAAACCACTCCCGAAGGCGGCCAGACAGATCAAATCGCCTTCCTTGATTTTTCCTTCTTCAAAGGCCTCTGAGAACGCAATGGGAATGGAGGCAGCGGTGGTGTTTCCGTATTTCTGGATGTTGCTCATCACCTTTTCTTCGGCTAAGCCCATCTTCTGCTGAATGAATTGCGTGATGCGCAGGTTAGCCTGGTGCGGTACCAGCAAATCAATGTCAGAGGCAGCCAGCCCGTTCTGGGTCAAGGCCTCATTGATCACCTCCGGGAAGCGGGTCACGGCGTGCTTGAACACAGTGCTGCCGTTCATGTAAGGGTAAATGGTGCCTTCATCAATCATTTCATGCGTAAGGCGCTGTGGCTTGTTGCTGCTCGGGTCGGTGGCGGCCAGTTCCTCGGCAAACTCGCCTTGGGCGTGCAGGTGCGTAGACAGAATACCTCTTTCCAGGTTTTCTTCTGGTACCAGGACCGCGGCTCCCGCACCATCACCAAAAATCACCGAAACAGATCTGCCTCTGGTGGTAAAGTCCAAGCCTGATGACTGAATCTCTGAGCCAACTACCAGCACGTTGTTGTACATGCCGGTTTTAATGAACTGATCACCCACAGACAGGGCATAAATAAATCCAGAGCACTGGTTTCTGATGTCCAGGGCAGGGGTGGTGGTCAAACCCAGTTCACGCTGCATCAAAACGCCCGGTCCCGGAAAGAAATAGTCTGGGCTCAACGTAGCGAAGATGATTAAGTCAATGTCTTTGGCTTCTAGGCCGGCACGGTCCATGGCCATCTGAGCGGCTCTGGTGCCCATGTTGGCGGTAGTGTCCTTGCCCGGCTCAAAATAGCGGCGCTCCTGTATACCGGTTCTCTCCACAATCCAGGCATCTGAGGTATCCATCAGTCCCTCCAGGTCGGCGTTTTTCACCACCTTCTCCGGTACATAATGACCTACTCCGGCAATGCGCGAATTTCTTATTTGTTTAGTCATAACTGTGCAAATATAAACGTGTTATTGAAAAATAAGTTTAGGCTTGTCTAAAAAATTTAAATTTCTTTTATTTTCTCAGGAGCATTTCTATCACAGACAACAATTCCTCTTCTTCCTGTTGCCAGAAAACATCCTTCGGGATTCCCTTGGAATAGTACGTGTTCTGCAGAATTTGCTCAATGGTTGCCTGAGAAAGCGGTTGCTTAAAATCCAGGCAGGCACCCGCCTGGTTTTCTTGTAGTACCTGTTCCCATAAAGGATTGTTTTGCGCGATCACTACCAAGCCATTGGCCAGGTATTCATACAACTTGGTAGGAAGACACCGTTGCGTACTGGGGTGTGGATGGTAGGGCATGAGGCCCAGATGGCTTTTACTTTCCCATTCCAGAATCTGGGAATGCGGCACCAAGGCGTCTCCGCCAATCAATTGCACAAACGGCAAAGAGGCAATGCGCGCCCTTACCTGTTGCAAGAATTTCTGGTCTGGGGCATAGCCAATAATCGTGAGGCTGCTGTTCGGGGCAAATTGATGAAATTGCTCGGCCCAGGAAATGGCTTTCATCACCCCGTATAATTGCGAAATGGTGCCCGTGTACAGAAGCTGAATTTCTGGCAGGCCTTTTAGGCGCACCGGGGTATGAGGCATTTCTGCAAAAGGCTGACCTGGTGGTTTGTATTTATTCTGCAAAACGGTAAACCGCCGGTCTATAAACGGAAGCTCCTGCGCATAGGAGGCTTCGGCTAAAAGGAAATAGTCTACCGCCGGAGCCAATGCACTCTCCATGCACCGGACTAGTTTGCCTAGCCCTTTTCCAAAAAAAGAGCCATATACGTGTTGGGTTTCTAAATTAAGCTGATAGTTTTCCTGGATGTCATACACCAGTTGGCCGCCGTAATTTTTCTTGTACCACCACGCTAGGGGTAGGAGTTCATGTGTACACACCACTACCACCTGAGGCCGGAGCTGTTTGAGCAATTTCCAGAACGACCACTGGGCCCGGAGTCGTTGCCAGGAAATTCTGTTGAAGTTAAAGATAGGGTGGAAGGTAATAGCATTTTGTTCAGGAAGCGGGGCATGAAAACCGGCTACATGCACCTCTGCAGACGGGAGCTTGGCTATGCTTTGGCCCAGCTTGGCGTACATACGGGTGTCATTGACCGGCTTTAAAAGCGAAGCCAGCAGAATTCGTTTTCTGAACATCAGCACAATTTAATACTTTTGAGGACTATTTCTTTCACACAAACCAAATGAACGATTTAAGAGAGATTATTGAGTCTACCTGGGAGAACCGGGAGCTCTTGAAGCAGGGCAATTCGCAAGAGGCTATCAGAGCCGTGATTGAACTGTTGGATAAAGGCCAGATTAGAGTGGCCGAGCCCATCATGGACGGTTGGCAAGTAAACGAGTGGGTGAAAAAGGCGGTGTTGATGTACTTCCCCATTCAGACCATGGAAACTATTGAAGCTGGTCCGTTTGAATTCCATGACAAGATTCCATTGAAGCGCAATTTTGCCGAGCAGGGTGTACGCGTGGTACCGCATGCTTTGGCGCGTTACGGTTCTTACCTGGCCAAAGGCGTGATCCTAATGCCTTCTTACACCAACATTGGCGCATACGTTGACGAAGGAACCATGGTAGACACCTGGGCCACCGTTGGTTCTTGCGCTCAGGTAGGCAAGCACGTGCACTTAAGCGGTGGCGTTGGTTTGGGGGGTGTCTTAGAGCCAGTACAAGCGGCCCCGGTCATCATTGAAGATGGTGCCTTTATTGGCTCCCGCAGCATTTTGGTGGAAGGCTGCCGCATTGGCAAAGAGGCCGTGATTGGCGCCAACGTGTGCATTACGGGCAGCACCAAAATCATTGACGTGACCGGCTCAGAACCGAAGGAATACAAAGGCTACGTGCCACCGCGCTCCGTGGTGATTCCTGGTTCTTATACCAAACAATTCCCGGCAGGGTCATACCAAGTGCCTTGCGCCCTGATTATTGGCCAACGCAAAGAATCCACTGATTTAAAGACGTCTCTCAACGATGCCTTGCGTGAAAACGAAGTAGCCGTTTAAGAATCATCTTTATTTATAGAGCAATCAAGAAAGAGCGGGCATTTTGTCTGCTCTTTCTGGTTAAAAGGCCTGCCTAAGAGCTAAATGCCTTTCAATCAGCAGAAGAACAATAATTTAAAGTCCATTTTTGGCCTATTTCCCGGAAAACAGCCCAAAAACGAAAGAGCCGCCCTATTAATAAGGCGGCTCTTTCGTTTAATAAATAAGGATGAGATTACTTCTTAAAGGTGTCTGCCACCACCAGGTCTTTGGTACCGTGGGTGTAGCTGTAGAAGCCCTGTCCTGATTTCACGCCTTTGTGACCGGCTTGTACCATGTTCACGAGCAGTGGGCAAGGTGCGTATTTCGGGTTGCCGAAGCCGTCATGTAGCACGCGCAGAATGGATAGACACACGTCCAGGCCAATGAAGTCTGCCAATTGCAAAGGTCCCATGGGGTGGGCCATGCCTAGTTTCATGATGGTGTCAATCTCTTCTACACCCGCAACGCCTTCAAACAAAGAATAGATGGCCTCATTGATCATGGGCATGAGAATACGGTTGGCCACAAAACCTGGGTAGTCATTGGCCTCAGCTGGAATCTTGCCCAACTGCTTGGATAGTTCTAGGATCTGAGTGGTGACGGCATCGCTGGTGGAATAGCCTCTGATCACTTCTACTAATTTCATGACCGGCACGGGGTTCATGAAGTGCATGCCAATCACCTTATCTGGGCGCTGGGTCACAGAGGCAATCTTGGTGATGGAGATGGAAGAGGTATTGCTGGCCAGAATGCACTCAGGTTTGGTGAACGCATCCAGGTTACGGAAGATCTCCAGTTTCAGGTCCACATTTTCTGTGGCAGCCTCCACCACCAGGTCAGCATTCTGCACGCCGGCCTGCATGTCTGTAAAGGTAGTAATGCGGGAGAGGGTTTGGGTTTTCTGGTCTTCGGTAAGAGTACCTTTGGTTACCATGCGGTCCAGGTTTTTACCAATAGTGGCCAAGGCGCGGTTTAAAGAATCCTGGGAAATATCAATAAGAGAAACTTGAAAAGAGTTCTGCGCAAACACGTGGGCAATACCATTGCCCATAGTGCCAGAACCAATAACGGCTATGTTCATATAGGATAGGTGTAGGTAAGAATCTTGTTACAAAACTAAGATATTTCTGGTTTTGCCCAAGTAATTGATTTCCATTACCTATACCCAGCAAGTCTGAGGAAGAAACGAACAATTTTTAAACATATTATATGCCTATATAAATCTTTTGGAATACTGTTGCGTACAAGCTAAAAATTCCATAAGGAAACATGCGAAATGTAGCCGGCGGAAGGAAACTAAACTAAAACCTAACACAACTAAAACTATGGGAAATCTATTGTATATCATCGCGGTAGTGCTGGTGATCATCTGGCTAATCGGGTTCTTAGGATTCGGAGATCAAGTGGGTGGTATCATTCACATTTTGTTAGTGATTGCAGTGATTGCAGTTGTTCTGCGTTTAATACGCCGAGCCTAACATCTTACAATTGTTAAATCCGCACTGCCTTGTGTAGTGCTTTAATTTGATGCGTATGGGAAATTTGCTGTATATCATTGCCGTCGTTTTGGTGATTATCTGGCTAATCGGATTCTTAGGATTCGGAGATCAAGTGGGCGGAATCATCCACGTGCTATTAGTTATTGCCATTGTGATGGTATTGCTTCGACTCATTAGAGGATAGCGGATCACCTACCATTATAAAAAACAAAGGGCGCCCTGTAAGGCGCCCTTTGTTTTTAAGCTATTTTATGGAAATCAGGCCAAAAACGGCCAGTTTCTTTAAGCAATAGATTTTTCTTTGTACATCTTAGCACGTAGCTCTTTTATGTCATTGTCTGTGAGATATTCATCATAGCTCATGCGCTTGTCAATGATGCCGCTGGGCGTCAATTCAATGATGCGGTTGGCAATAGTGTCTACAAACTGCAAGTCATGGGAGCTGAACAACAAGGACCCCTGGAATTCTTTGAGGCCGTTGTTCAAGGCGGTGATGGACTCCAGATCCAAGTGGTTGGTAGGCTCATCTAAGACTAGCATGTTGCCGCTCTGCAACATCATGCGGGAGAGCATGCAACGTACTTTCTCACCTCCAGACAAGACGCTGGCTTTCTTCAAAGACTCCTCGCCAGAGAACAACATACGGCCCAGGAAACCCCTGATGAAACTCTCATCTTTCTCAACAGAGAATTGGCGCAACCAGTCCACCAAATTCGTGTCTGTCTGGAAGAACTCATTGTTGTCTTTCGGGAAGAAGGCAGCGGTGATGGTAGTTCCCCATTTGTATTCACCCTTGTCTGGGGTGGCTTCACCCATGATGATTTTAAAGAAAGTAGTGGCCGCCATGTCATTGCGGCTAATCACGGCAATCTTGTCGTTTTTATCCATCATGAAGGAGACATTCTTGAACAGAACGCCGTCTTCATTACTGGCCATCATATCATCTACCTGCAACAACTGGTTACCGGCTTCGCGCTCTTGCTTGAACTGGATGTAGGGATACTTACGGCTGGAAGGCTGAATGTCTTCCAGAGTCAGTTTCTCCAACAGTTTTGCCCGAGACGTGGCTTGCTTTGATTTGGAAGCGTTGGCGCTAAAGCGGGCAATGAAAGCCTGCAGTTCTTTGCGCTTGTCTTCGGTTTTGCGATTGGCGTCTGTGCGTTGCTTAGAAGCTAACTGGCTAGACTCATACCAGAAGGAGTAGTTACCGGCGTATAATTTAATCTTACCGTAGTCTATGTCTGCCACGTGCGTACACACAGCATCCAGGAAGTGACGGTCGTGGCTAACTACAATTACGGTGTTCTGGAAGTTGTCCAGGAAGTTCTCCAGCCACATGATAGACTCAGCGTCCAAGTGGTTGGTAGGCTCATCCAGGAGCAGAATGTCTGGGTTGCCAAACAGGGCCTGCGCCAGGAGCACGCGTATCTTTTCATTACCCCCCAAGTCTCTCATGAGCGTGTAATGCATATCCGGCTGAATGCCCAGGCCGCTCAACAATTCGCCAGCCTCGTACTCTGCGTTCCAGCCTTCCATGTCGGCAAAGTCAGCTTCCAGCTCAGAAGCCCTCAAGCCGTCTTCCTCAGTGAAGTCTTCTTTGGCGTAGATGGCGTCCTTCTCGTTCATGATCTCATACAGGCGCTTGTGGCCCATGATCACGGTCTGTAACACCGGAAAATCATCATACTCATAGTGGTTCTGCTTTAGAACCGCCAAACGCATTTTAGAAGGAATGTCTACCGTGCCGGTATTTGGGTCAATCTCGCCCGAAAGGATTTTCAGGAAAGTGGACTTGCCAGCACCGTTGGCGCCAATGAGACCGTAGCAGTTGCCAGGGGTGAACTTGATGGTGACGTCTTCAAAAAGGGTGCGCTTGCCGTATCTAAGACTTACGTTTGAGGTACTGATCATGCTGTGTTTGTATACTTATATAGGATATGGATGGCAAAATTACCAAAAGAAACCGGAAAGACCGGCATTGGCCATTCTTTTAAACAGAAAGGTCTTTTTTACAGACAATCAATTCTTTAAATCAGTTCAGGAAGGATAGGAGTAGCTGGTTAAAGGAAAAGGAGCTTAAAAAATTGGCAAGAAGCACAACAAGCCCCTCAATATTTAGTATATAATTAATCATATCTAAGAACCAGGTTGGAGAGACAGCCTGCGCTTCAAGAAACTAACAACCAACCCAAAATAAAACTAGAACATGGAACAACGTCGTACAACGGTGCAAAAAACCGGAACATATTATGGCTTCCTCACGGGCATTGCTGCCATCTTGTATATAATCCTGGTCAAATTGATTGGCATGATTGAAAATGTGGGCCTACATTTTGTGGTAGGGATTATCTTGGTAATAGGCGTGACCCTTGCCATCAAGCACCATAAAGTAACCAAGCACGGCCACATCAATTACCTGGAGGGGATTGGCGTAGGGTTTGTGGTAGGCCTGGTGGCCGCCATCATTTATACCTTATTCCATGTGCTGTCTAATTATTTGTTTGATAGGGCCTTTTCCTATCCATATATGGCAGACAATACCTACGGCCCGCAAGAATCCATTTGGATTGTAGCTTTTATCTGGCTGGTGCTGGGCGTAGTGATTGGAGCATTTGTAGGCTACATTGCCATGCAATTCTTCAAGAGACCAGACCACAAACTTTCAGATTCCTAAGAGTCAAGGACAAACATGAAAAAGCCCGCTCCCAACAGAGCGGGCTTTTTCATGTCTATTCTAATTAGAGTATCATCTGAAATTGCATAAAAGTATTTTGATAGCCTTTTAAAAGGCAAAATCTGGCAGGGTGGCAACCGTGTAAAGTGATAAAGAAGAGGCAGAGGAACACGGGGAAAGACTTGGTAGTGTCTTGTAAAGTCCTTAATGTTAGGGGGTAAGTTTAAGGGAGTGCAATCATAACCTTGGGTAAGTATAATTGTACTAACCTTTCTGTAACTTAAATTTGAAAATAAGTGCAATTATAAAATTGTAAAATTCCTATAACTTTGAAAATGAAGGGGCGTTTAAGTAGATATAGAAAGACTACAATCTTTGGTCTTATCATACTCTAATCCTATAGCGTCAATCATCATGAAAAAGTTCTTACTGTCTGCCATGTTTGTAGGAGCGGTGCTTACTGCTCAAGCCCAAACAAATTTAACAGGAACCGCCGCCACTACCAGAGCCGTACTCTCCATGAGTGCCACCGAAATGGCCCGCCAGATGTATAATGACCTGAAATTGAACGAAGGCCAGTACATAAAGGTGAAAGCACTTAACCAAACCAGAATTGACCGTTACTCAGAGGTTGAGCGCATGTACTCCAACGACCCTCAGATGCGGGACTCTAAAATAAGAGAGATAGATTCTCAGTTAGACGAAGAGTTTGCTGAAATTTTGACTCCCAAACAGTTTACGGCCTACTTAGAGATGGGCGGAAAGCCTACCAGCACCAGCACGCTGCCCGCTGAGTCTTCTACTCCCTCTACCACCACTATGGATTCGTCTGCTGGTTCAACCATAAGCACTTCTTCTTCTACAAGCGCCAACATGGGGACTACTGCCACTGATAGCACCAACAGAAACGGCAATGTGACCAAGTACAAAAAAGGGGACATGGAGCAAAAGGTGAAGAAGGATGAAATGAAAATGAAGGAGGGTGACCACAAGGTGAAGTCTGAGGCCGGGAAATTCAAAGTGGAAGACGGCGACAACAAAACTAAAATTGAGTCAGACAAAATGAAAATGGAGTCTGCTCACGGCGAAATGAAAATCAAAGAGGGCGAGGAGAAACTTAAAACCGACTCTGTCCGCTACAAATCTGACGGCAAGGAAACAAAAATAATCACTCCCGCCGGCAAAACTAAAATTGAACCCAACAAGGTGAAAACCAAAACGGCTACCACCAAAAAGAAAGTGAAAAACTAGAATTTGACGCTTGCCTAGAAAGCCGCCCTATGAATGGGGCGGCCTTCTTTTTGGGCGTGACTTTTATTGTTAGTAAGAATCATGCAGCATGACTTCGCGCACTTTGCCTAAAGCATCAAAGCGCACCGTCAGGGCTTTTTGCTCCTGGGTTTCTGTGGCGGGTTTGCCACACTTAGGACCTGGAGTAATATAATAGATGTAAATCTTCTGGCTGCGCTCAAGCAGTTCCTCCGCGTCTGGCCTGCCAAACAACCCCCTGATCACATATTCCTTGCGTGTAAGCAGTTTTAACCTAAACGTTTCAATCTGTGCAGCCATGGCAATTCTATCTCCCTTGCACCCGCTCAAGTCATTTTTCCAGGTCTTGGCATCAAAATTAAACTCTTTGGCGCTAGAGGAGCAGCCCCATGTGCCAAGGGTAATCACTAAGGCCAGAAGCAATGGATAAGCCTTTGAGAAAGAGTTAAATACGCGCATGGTTTTCAAAAAAGTGTGAAATAAATGAACTGCACCTTATCTAATAGAGAAGGCTAGGAAGTGACAAAGAAAATAGATTTATATTTGTCTTAACGGAACAAAAGTAGAAAGCGTATTCGTTATAAGGTCGAAATTTGGAAAGAATTTAGGTATGAATAGAATAATTCTTGCACTTGCGTCCCTGTCAATTTTGTCTTTCGTTTCTCCTGCCACCAGTGATCCTTCTAACTATAGAAGAATCCCGGCCAGCACTTTGGTTACAGAAAATACATCTCTGTCAACCACCAAGAAAGACGCCTCATTTGATAATTTTTTAGAAGAACTTTATGATGACGCTGACTTGAAGCAGGCTAAGCTTAGCTACGATGTTTTCAAGAGAGCCGCCATTGGGTACTATAACCTAAAAAACCAGGGGAAGCTGAACAAGAACAAAGAATTGTTGACCGTCATTGATTTTGCGAAACCCAGCAGCGAAAAGCGTCTCTGGATCATTGACCTAAACAAAAAGAAAGTGTTGTACCACAGCCTGGTGGCTCACGGCCGCGGCTCTGGCAATGAGAAGGCTCTGCAATTCTCCAACGTAGAAAACTCGCACATGAGCAGCCTGGGTTTCTATGTGACCAAAAACACGTATGTAGGCAAACACGGACTTTCTTTGAAAATGGAAGGTCTTGACAAGAACCACAACACCAATGCCTACCAGCGTTCTATTGTAGTGCATGGCGCAGACTATGTAAGCGAGTCTTTTGTGAAGCAGCACGGCAGACTGGGCAGAAGCCATGGTTGCCCGGCCCTTCCCGCCGACATCAACGCCGAGGTGGTACAATTGATTAAGGACGGCACTTGCCTGTACATAGATGCCGCGCACGCCAAATTCCAGTCTGCGTATTTGAACCCAGACAAGGCCATCAAAAACTTTGAAGCTGAGATTATCAAAAGACAGGCAGAAATCCTGGCTAGATAATCTGACCAAAAAAATAACGGTGCAATAAAAAGCGGCCGGTTCTGCAAAGAACCGGCCGCTTTTTATTAGCTGACTAAAAGCGTTTATGCGTGGTCTCGGGTGGCTTTCACCAGGCTGATGCCCGTGAAGAAGAATATCAGGCCCACCACAAACGGAACTGCCGCAGAGAATTTATTGACAGACACATCGCCCACAGATCCTCCGCCCGCTAAGAAGGCGTAAGCACCCCATATAACGCCCACAATCCCTAGGATTGTTAAGATGGCGCCGAAAGTTCTTTTCAGGTTCATAGTTTCTTTGTTTAGTGAATAGAAGCCATCTTGCAGCTTCTTTGGCTTCTTACGTATGTGCAATAAAAATGATATAGAAAGTGCGCTATATGGCAGAAATATTTTAAAAAGCCAGGCTGCGGTAAATACGTAACTAAGCAAGTTAAAAGACGTTCATGGAAGAAGTTTGGAGATGCGAGGCTCTTTTCTTTTCCCAGAAAAGAGTTTTACTACCTGCATCTGCGATTAAATCATTGAACTTGAAAAATTAATAAAAGGAAAGTACTTCCCCGTTGTAAACAGGCATTTGGAAGGCAAGTTTATATGGTTGGTTTTCCTGATGTAACAGAGAATCCTAGACTTTCAAAAGCAGGACGCCACATGAGATGTAGAATCCAAGAGGGATTTTCACGGTGACCTCCGGCAGGGCTTCATCCAACACCAAACAAAAACCGTTTTTGGGCTATTTTCTAGGAAACAGGCCAAAAACGACGCTTTTACGTGCATCTGACCAATAATTATGAAAAAAATTCTTTTTGTCATCAATCCCATATCTGGTGATATAGATAAACAAGAGCTGGAAGAAAACATTCAGGCTTTCTGCCGGAGGCATGAGATTACAGGACAATTTTTCAAGACCTCTGGGGAGCAGGATGAAGAAAAGCTTCGGCAGGAGATAAAGTCTTTTCAACCGGAAACTGTGGCGGCTGTGGGCGGTGACGGCACCGTGAGCCTGGTGGCCAAGGAAATCATCAACACAGACGTAGCGCTGGCTATCCTTCCACAGGGTTCTGGCAACGGCCTTTCTAAAGACCTTGACATACCGCAGACCTTTGATGAAGCCTTGCAGGTATTGATAGAAAACCGCGTAAAAGCCATTGACACTCTGGACGTAAACGGCCAAGTGTCCATTCACATCTGCGACATGGGCTTTAATGCCTTGGTGGTAAAACGATTCTGCGAAGGAGACACCCGAGGCCCCGGCGCGTACGCCAGAATTGCCATGCAGGAGTTCATTGGGTACACTGCCAAAAACTACACCATCACCTCGCGGGGCAAGACGTTGTTTGAGGGCGAGGCTTTCATGGTTACCGTTACCAATGCCAAAGCCTTTGGGAGCAACGCTGCCATCAATCCCAACGGCATCATCAATGACGGGTGCTTTGAAATCTGCGTCATGGAACCGTTCCCAAAAATGTCTAGCATAGGCATTTTATACCGGCTCTATACAGACAGCATAGATGAGTCTGTGTACACCCAGCGGTTCAGCTGCAGCGAGGCCACCATTCTCAACCAGGAAGACGACCAGATTCAGATAGATGGGGAACCGCTAGAGAGCGAAAAGCAGGTGCACATAAAAGTGCAGCCGCAAACGCTTAAAGTACTGCTGCCGCCTCTCCCAGATGCGGCCGCGGAGTAGGCTGATAAATACGCTTGTGGTACATGAGCACGGGGGCTTCGCCTTCAGCGCCAGGCTCCAGAACGCGTAGCCAAACTTCTCCATTCTGGTATTGGTCCAGCACCATAAACCCTTTGTTCTCATGGTTAAAAAAAGCGCGCCCGCCCTTGGCCACGAAATTGGTTTTACTGCCAGATCCACTCACCGCAAAGTGGCTTCCCTTCACTTGAAAGTACTGAAGATTGTGATCATGGCCGGCCACGTAAAATAGACCCGGGTATTGGTGCAGCACCTTTAAGATTTTCTTCCTGAACCGCCTGAACGGAGGGTAGGACATATCTTCTGCGGCACCCACGTATTTGCGATACAATTGGTACAACGTACCAAAAACCGGCAAGGGAATCATGGCTCGTTTGTGTACAAAGGTTAACGGAAACAACCGCTGCTTAACAGTAAACTTGCCACCATGCAGGGCGTTGGTATACAACGGGTGATGCCCCGCAATCACTACCATTCGGTGCCGGTTGGCTGCCAGAATCTCCTCTAATTTTACAAAGAAATTACTGGGCACTTCTAAGTCGCATCCATATTTTTCTCCCAGAGGCCTGAACCCGCGCTGCACCCACCATTGTGAATTTATGACCACCAACAACAACTGTTCATTGATCTCGCGGGTGACTGGCCCCAGGCAGCCGTTTTTAGGTAGGTAGGCTTCCTGGTCTTGCAGGAACATAGTAATGAATTCCTGCTGGCGCTGCATGTAACTGTGGCCGTCTTTTCGGCCTTTGTTCCAGTCATGGTTTCCGCCCAGGTAAATGGCGCGCGTTTTATACTTCGCCAGCAGTTCTAACTGATGTGTGAGTTTCTGAACAGCTGTGCCATGGTGCCGGTGTCCTTGCGGAGGCAAGCCTACGGGATAGATGTTGTCACCCAGAAAGACGGCGGTGCTGTCAATAGAGCAGACTTCTTGCAGCCAATGGTCCAGCGTTTTAAGTACTGGGTCTTGGTCTGGTGCCCCGGCATTGCCAATGTCACCTACCAAGGCGATGGAATGGATTCTCTCAGAAAGGGGCGGGGCTGCTTGTGTGCGCCAGCCAATCTCTGACATAGCGTAGAATGGTTTCTTTCTGTACTTGCGCTCTTTGTAGTAAGACCATAGCAGCCATGTTAAAAAAGCGATCAGCAGAAAGAGCACAAGTTGGAAGAGCATGGCACAAGGGAAGAGTTCATCTTACACCATGTACTTACTTGTAAGCGCTTTTAAAAGTTGGGCGGAAGCAGTTGTTTAAAGTGGCCGTTCAATTTAACCCGCTCTTTCAGCAGTTCCGTTTCCAGCACAATAGGGACAATGTTGGTAAGGTGTTTCAGAATCATATCAAAGCGCTCTTCCTCTGTGGGGCAGATGAGCACCTGGTATTCTTGTTCAGTGGTCATGCCCAGGTGGTGGGCAATGTCAAAGGATTTGAAATCAGGAGCCAGAGTGAGCATCAGAGACTGAATACCCAGCGCGTGGTACAGCTTTTTGAGCAGTAGTTCTATTTGCTGGCGTTGCACAGGAGCGTCTTTCAAATCCAGGGGTACTTCCTCCACCTCGCCGCCGGCGTACAAACGGCCGGGCATCTGCTTATGAAAGTGTTTTATTTGAAAGATGCCCATGCCTTTGGTTTTGATGTCCATCTCGCCGCCGGCGTATTTTTTTTCTATGCTCAGAATTTTTATTTCGGTCCCGTACTCGGCCACGCCGCTTTCCAGATACACCGGTATCCCGAAGGTGGTGTCATTGGCCTGGCATTCTGTGATGAGTTGCCGGTACCGGGGCTCAAAAATATGCAGGTTCAGTTTCTCCCCCGGAAAAACAACTATATTTAACGGAAACAGGGGCAGAAATCTACTCATAGTCTTAAAGGGAAGTGGTGGCTGATGCCTACTAATTTAACAGGACTCCCGGTAAGCTCATACTAATTCTTTATTTTTGTAGCACTAACCCCGCAGAAACGCATTTTTTGGCGTAGAGGTACCATGGCTAAAACTCAAAGCTCCTCTCCAGGTTTTACGTGGGCGCACGCCCGTCGGCTGTTCTTGAAGCTGTGCATCACCTTGTTTTTGGTGTCTGTGCTGTGGGTGCTTGCCTATCGCTGGTTAGATCCGCCGGTAACGTTGCACATGCTCTCCAAACGGTCAGAGCCTTCACCTTCGTCCAGAACCCAAACCACAGACCAGATCCGGTACCAGTTTGTGGAGCTGGAAGAGATGTCCATGCAATTGCCGCTGGCGGTCATCGCGTCTGAAGACCAATTGTTCCTCACCCATAAGGGCTTTGACTTTGATGCGATAGTCAAGGCGTTCCAGACCAACATGTCCAGCAAAAAAACCGTGGGAGGCAGCACCATAAGCCAGCAGGTGGCCAAGAACGTGTTTCTCTGGCATGGAAGAAGCTATTTACGCAAGGCGGTGGAGATGTATTTTACGTTTCTGATTGAGGTGTTGTGGGGCAAAGAACGCATCATGGAAGTGTACCTGAACATAGCTGAAATGGGCGACCATGTGTTTGGCGTGCAGGCGGCGTGCCGTGCGTATTACAAGACCACTCCAGACAAAGTGGGCAGGCAACAGGCAGCTTTACTGGCCGCTTCTCTGCCCAATCCCATCAGGTACTCCGTGGCAAATCCCAACGGGTACATGCTGCGCAACCGCCGCCGCATTGTACGCAACATGAGCCGTCTGGGCGGCACAGAATACATTCAAAAATGGCTGCAATGGAAAAAATAAAACGCTCTTCTTTGGTCTTGTTTTTACTGGGATTGACCCTTTGTTTTGGAGTAAGCAACTGCGCTCCCAAAGCCCCATCTGCGTCTGCATTACAGCCAGAGATTGAACGCATCATGGCCGAGCAAAGCCAAGCCTGGAACCGCGGCGACCTGGAAGGATTCATGGCCCATTACTGGCAGTCTGACTCCCTGGTATTCATTGGCAAAAGCGGCCCCACCTACGGCTGGAAAAAGACCTTGGAGAATTACCAGAAGGGCTATCCAAGTAAAGAGGCCATGGGCCAGCTTCAGTTCACGCTTCTCAAGACAGAACCCATCAGTCATGACGCCTTGTTTGTCATCGGCAAATGGCACCTCACCAGAACCATAGGCGATGTAGGCGGCCAGTTTTCCCTACTCTTCAGAAAAATCAACGGCCAATGGAAAATCGTGGCAGATCATTCTAGTTAAGTGTGAGTTAAGAAATTTCTGACCTGATCGCTGTCCTCACGTTTGTCATCCTGAAAGAATATTGTGAGTCAGCTAGCCAGCCAGTATCTAAAAGCAAATATCTCACTGCTTCAAGTTTATAACTTGGAGCTTTGCATGGGGCAAGGTTACCAACTTGCGGTAGCCACTAAATTTTCTAGAACAAGCCATCACCCAGGCTTGGCAAGTTGAAAACTTGCCAAGCTTGGGCACCCACAAATTACCGCTTCGCACAAACTTGTGGGAGGGAAAAAATGACGGAGCGTTTTTAGGCTGTTTCCTGGAAAACACACCAAAAACGCTCAGCCATAAAACCAAAATCCAGACTCCCAACTCAGGTTTCAGGACTCAGTTTCTTCGTGTCTTTGCTGATGGGTGCGGGAGCTTGTTTGGTAGAAGTACCCGCGGCGGCACTGGTATCAATTTCTTTTTGCACTTCTACTTTCTGCACCTCTTCCTGGAAGATGAGGCCCGTGTCGGCGGCGTGTTTGGCGGCGGTGGCAGTGTCTTTTACCAAAAGCATTTCAACGGTGCCTTTCAGTTCTTCAGAGATGACCTTGACTACCTCGGCGCGTTCTGGCAGTTCCACATCTCTTATGTAAATGCAGAGCACCCGGCCCGGGAACTGCTTCACTACCTCCTTGTAAATAGGGGCGTCCTGCTGGCCGCTGTCGCCAATGAGAATGAAATTGAGGTGCGGATAGGTGAGCAGAATGTTCTGGATCTCCTTGAACTTATGACTCATGTGGTCACTGCCAAAGAACTTGTTTTGCATCAACCCAAAGTCACGCAACAGCAGTGGGCCCGCCGGAATGTCATTGATGTCCAGAAAGTCATGGAGCAGGTCATACATGTTCCAGGGGCTACTGCTCACATAAAAGAAAGGGTTGTTGCGCTTGCCGTTTCTACCCAACTGCAATGAGCGGTAAAAGGCAGAAACCCCCGCAAAAGGCAGCCGCGTGCGGGCGTTGTTCATAAACACGTGTTTGGACATCATCAATGTATCTGTGGCCGAGGTAAGCACAATGGTGTCGTCAATGTCTGAGATGATGCCGTACTCAGCGTCGGGCGGGGGCACCAGCACGTGGGCCTCGGCCTTTATGCCCGGCTCAAACGAAGAAATGTTGGCGGCGTGCAGTTCCAGTTCCATCTCGTGCCAGATGTCATCCAACTGCAATGGGGTTTGGGGCTCAATGTTCAAGACAAAATAGCCTTCGCGGTCTGTGGTGATGAAATGCTCCTGGCCCTGAAAATTAATCCGGACGGTAGCGTCCCGTATCTCGTCGCTTTCAAAGCGGCGGTACATGTTCATGAGGTTCTTGAGCAGCGTGTCATTGTCTTCTGCCGAGGTAACCCCTTTGTTTGCCAGCACCCGGCCTTTGAGGTACAGGCGGTTGACAGTACCGTAGCTTCTATAAGGTACAATTTGCAGAGGCTTGTAAAGGCTCAGGCTGTTCCTGAGGCGCTGCATGGCCAGGTCAAAGGAATCGTCGGTTTTTTCTAGAAAGCTGCTAATGGATTTCTTCCAGTCTTGCATTGCGAGCCAGTTTGGTTTGGTGGTAAATACGGAGGCGCTCCCGCGAAGGATATACTTAGAAGTTAACCGGTCGTTTTTAGCCTGTTTTCTGGGAAATAGCCCAAAAACGGAGAACCGGCTTCCTACAGACCCAAATCCTGCTTAAAGCGGTTGTAGCCGTTTGCGCCTTTGGGGGTGGTGTTGCAGCCCAATTCCTTGGCGCGGCTCTCAATCTGGGTGATGCGATTGTCTGGGTTGGGGTGCGTGCTGATGAACTCAGGAGGGTTGCCGCTCTGAGCCAGGGATTGCATTTTCTGGAAAAAGCCTGCCGCGCCGTCACAAGCGTAATAGTTGGTGGCTGCCAGATACGTCACAGAGTAGGCATCAGATTCGCGCTCATAATCCCGGCTGAATTTAAGGCCCGCCAACTGACCCGCCAGTTGCCCGGCAATCTGCTGCACTTCGCCTGAGTTCTCACCAAGCACCAGAGACAGCAGAAAATTGATGCCGTATTGTTTCTGCAGTTGCTTTACCGTGTGACGTTGGTCTGCGTGGGCAATCTCATGGCCTAGTACGCCGGCCAGCTGGTCTTCATTGTCCAGGTATTTGATGAGGCCGGTAAACACGTAAATATGGCCGCCAGGCGTGGCGAAGGCGTTGAGGTTCTCTGGATCGTCAATGATTTTCACGTCCCAGGCGAACTCGTCTTTGTAACTGACCTCGCCGGAAGCCATCAGTCGGTCCACCATCTGGTCTAAATAAGCGTACCCGCGCCTTACTCCAGGGTCTGAAGAGTTTCGGGCTAGCAACTGGCCCTTAGCTTTGTAGGTGGAGTCTACCTCCCTAGACACTTGTGCCCCAAGCTTCACATCGTTTTCAATGCCAAACAGCACCATGTCGCCGTTTTTGTCTGTGGAGCAGCTGAGCGTCAACAGAGAGGCAGACAATAGGAGCAAAGAGAGAAAACAGGTTGATTTTGGGCGCATGGCTAGCATTTATTTAGACTAGTTGGGATTAATGTGGCCTTTGTACGCAAAGTGGCTGCAGAAAGATAATGAGTGGTAAGGGAAACCGATTCCGTTTTTGGCGTATTTCTCAGAAAACAGGCTAAAAACGAACAGCTATAACCTTTGCCGCCAATGGTAGTTTAAAAGAAGATATTCCTCATTTATCTATGGAAAAAACTCTAACTGCCGGGGCTTTGTACGCAGACGTGGCTGCTTCTGCGCAACAAGCCGGCTTGCGCTACCTGCCAGACACCAAACCGGGCATCACCAGAAAAGCGAAAGGCAAAAAGACCGAATACTTCTCTGCCAAAGGCGAGAAAATAACCGATGAGAAAACCCTGGCCCGTTTGGAGAAACTGGTGATTCCGCCGGCCTGGACCGATGTCTGGATTTCTCCCTCGGCCAACGGCCACATCCAGGTCACGGGCCGCGACGCCAAAGGGCGGAAGCAGTACATCTACCACCCAGATTGGCAGCAGAGCAGAAGCTTGAACAAGTTTGGCCGCATGATCGCCTTCGGAAAGGCGCTGCCCGGCATACGGGAACAGGTAGAGAAAGACCTTCGGCTTAAAAACCTGAACAAGCGCAAACTTCTGGCTATTGTGGTGGAACTGCTGGACAACTCTTTCATCCGGATTGGGAACAAGGCCTATGCCAAGGAAAACAAGTCGTTCGGACTGACCACCTTGCGGGACCGCCATGCCACAGTGGAAGGTGATTTGCTCAAGTTGGAGTTTGTGGGCAAGAAGGGCATTAAGCATGAGATTAGCATCAAGGACCGAAGGCTGGCCCGCCTGGTGAAACAGTGCCAGGATATTCCGGGCTACGACCTGTTCCAGTACTATGACGAAGACGGGCAGCGGCAAACCCTGGAGTCTGGCGACGTGAACGACTACTTGCGTTCTTTGAGCGAGGAAGATTTCACGGCCAAGGATTTCAGGACCTGGGGCGGCACCGTGACCATGGTAGAATGCCTGGAGAACGTGCTGGAAGAAAACCCCGAGATTGAGAAAGAAGCCTCTGTAAAGGAAGCCGTGAAAATGGTAGCCAAAGAACTGGGCAATACGCCCACCGTCTGCAGCAAATATTACATTCACCCAGAAGTTGTCAACCTGTTCAAACAAGACAAACTCATTGACTACCTCCGCAAGCATGACGCCAGAAAGAGAAAGGAAAACCCTTATCTTTCCCGCACTGAAGAGTTTGTGATGCGAATGCTGAAAGAGGTGAATAAGTAAGAATTGCGTTTTTGGGGTATTTTCTGGAAAAGAAGCCAAAAACGAGGGTGAGCTTTGGCAACGTATCTATTTTATTTTACAGCCTTACTTACATGGAAGAAGTGATTTCTGCGGTAGAAACCAACCGGTTGCGGTTAGTTCCGCTTTCCAGGGAGCAGTTGGATCTGTATCTCCTGAATGATGGTTCTTTGGAAAGGCAGATGGGCGTGGGGTATTCCATGAAGGAAATAAATCCAGATTTACAAAGCGGCCTGCAAGAGCATTTCATTCCCCTTGTGGCCCAGCACCCAGATGCCTTTTACTTTTTTACGCTCTGGTCCATTGTCTTGAAAGAGGAGAACGTACTGGTAGGTGACATCTGTTTTAAAGGCGCCCCAGACGAAGATGGACAAGTGGAGATTGGCTATGGCACTTATGATGCGTTTCAACAGCGCGGCATCATGGCCGAGGCCGTAGGAGCCCTCTTATCTTGGTGCCAACACCACCCCAACATAAAACTAGTGCTGGCAGAAACCGAAGCCGGCAACACCGCCTCAGAGAAGACCCTCCTTAAAAACGGCTTCCAATGCTACCACAAAGGCCGCGACAATAGCTGGTGGAAGAAAAGAATTAAGAATTAAGTCACCTTAACCGTTAAGCCTTTCCAACTATTCAACCATTTAATCACTCATTAATTTGTCATCCTGGAAGTGGCACATCACGGGCTTGTGCCGGGAGATCTTGGTGGCTAGCTAGACAATCCGAGGCTAAAGGCCACTATCTAGCTGCTTCAAGTTTATAACTTGGAGCAATATATGGAGCAAGTTTATAAACTTGCGGGAGCCGTATTCTAACCTTTTCATCATCAACACAAGTTTGTAAACTTGCCTCAATGCTACCCACAAGTTGCCGCTTCGCTCAAACTTGCGGGAGAGTTAGTTTCTTATTCCCTCCCATTCACAATTTGCAAACCTCCACGTCTTCAAATTTCCAAATTTCCACACACTTATTGCAAGTTGTAGTAGCGTTTCCTCATCCGTCTGTCTAGCTTGTTACCTAGATCCTTTCAGGATGACAAAATAGGAGCGCAGAAGAAGAAATTTGTAGAGACAATGGCACTGCCTTGTCTCCTGCGAATGACATAGGCAGAATGCGTGCGGACACAAGCGGACGCTTATGCCATGGAACAAGCAAGTTTTACAAATTATGGAGAAGGAGGAGATGCGAGGCGTTTTTGGGCTATTTCCTAGAAAACACCCCAAAAACGAACTTCAACTAAATTACAATCCCTCACGGTCAAAGGCGTGGATGGAGACGTCTCTGGTTTTCTTGACTTTGGTTTCTTTGCTTTTTTCAACCTCTACGCCAATGCGCGTATCATAGACCCTGGTCTTTTTACTGAGGCCCGCTACGGCAGATGCATCTTTCACGTCGTCTTCTGCCACGCCGCCATAGATGTTCACTAAGATGCCTTTTTTGGCATTTCCTTTTAAGGTGAAATCGTCTTTCCCGCCCAGGCCGTGGAGGGTGATGCTCTTGGTTTCATGAGGATGGAAGGTGCGGGAATACATGAGTACCGGCTTTTTCTGGTCGTCTTCCGGTACCTGATACACCTGCACTTTGGTAGAGCCGTCTTCTAAACGTTCTACTTCAAATTTCTCTTCCTGATCCGTGCCGCCTATGAGCACATGACGGGAGTAGAGGTCATACATTTCTTTGGCTAATTGAGGCAGCTGTTCTCTTCTGCTTTTTAGCTTGGCGGCAATCTGAGGGCCTGTAAGTTGATAGGCTGCCAAAGGCTGGGCCGCCGCCGCTTTTTCAATGAGCTCATCTGTTAGTTGCTTTTGCAGGTCGGTGGCTTGGGCTTGCCATTGTTCCAATGTAACCTCATTGAGGCATTGCGTGTCTATGAAGTGGGCATTCTGCAGGTAGCCTTTCACAGAGTTGACCTTTGGCGTGAAAGTCTTCATTTTGCTGAGCGGTGCCCAACTTCTGCTGAACAGCCAGGGAATGATGCCGTCCTTGAACTTGAAAAAGGCCTGATCGCGGTCTTTGGGAACGGGTGCATAGGTGGTTTTGCCCGCAGATTCATACACGGCCCACTGCCATTGGCCCTGGTGGCGGTCCCAATCCCCAATGAGTACATCAAACAGGCGGGCTTTGGCAAAGGCTTTCTGGTCTGGCAGGTGTCCGTGCTCAGAGAAGCGCTTCTCCAAAAAATCCTCTGAGTCTACCAAGTCTTTCGCCTTCCCGAAGTACTTGGTCAAAGATTCTTCGCCTTCAAATTTCTCTTCCAGCAAAAAGACCCGGTCTCTAAACTCAGGCGCGTTTTCACCCAGGCCTTTCACGCCTTTGGGTACGTACACAAAACGGGGGTGGCTATGCGGAATTTTAACGCCAATGGCCAAAGCAGAAACAATGGCCGCGCCATACGGGTGAATAGCTGAAGTCTGGTCTCTTAGAATGTTGGCCACAAAAGTGTTCCGGAGCAGGGGCGGTACCACGTCGGTTGGGTTTTTGTCTACAGAGCGTAGGGCAAATTTTTTGCCTTCGTCATTCTCCAGAGTAAGGCTGGTGGTTTGAAAACCGCCGCCCAATTCAGCAGGAGTGAGGCCGCCGTGCATTTTATCAAGGTCAAAGACAGGTAATGAAACTGGTTGGGCCCATACCTGGCGGTAGTGCTTTCCCCACCACAGGCGGTGCCAACCGTTTTTCTGATACTGGCGGCCGGCGGTGACCAAGGCAGAATCCCATTTGGCGCCAGGTTCATACCCCACATCGCCTACCAGGGCAGATTCCTGAAAATAGTTTTTTTTGGCACACCCCGCAGAGAGCAGTCCCAACAATAATATGGAAGGTAGGTATTTGAGCATTTGTACTATATAAGCCAATACCTATACTTTTAACCCCCTACAAAGGTTGTCTACAAGCCATGGAAGCCGGCTTTTCTACTCCCTGGCAGGCGGGCAAGAATGAAACGCCTATAACTTCTGGTGGTAGTTTCTGGTATAAGGACGAACTCATGAACGTACTTTCTTCTCTGTTCCGGCGTCCTGGCCGGCTTGCCACGCTTGGGCTGTTGTTTCTTCTCACCGGAGGAAGCATGCAGTCCCTTTCAGCTCAGTCTACTTCAGATTCTACCATCTTAAAAGCCGCCGGCCCACATTACCTGAAAAACGCGTTCCACCGGTTCTGGTGGGGTAGTCACTATAGGAAAGTGTGGGCAGAACCGGTGCCGGTACCGGTGCTTCGGCTGGACCAGATGCGAGGCGGTCTTATTCCTTTAGAGCAAGGCGGAAGTTTCCAAACCAGAACGCTGCGCTTAGAGGACAAGAACGGCCATGAATTCGTGTTGAGGTCCATAGACAAGGATCCAGCCCGGGCACTGCCGGATTTCTGGCGGAAGACGTTTGTAGCGACGCTCATGCGGGACCAGACCAGCGTCATACACCCGTACGGTGCCTTTATTGTACCTGCCCTGGCGCAGGCTGCGCAAGTGTACCATACCAACCCACAGTTGGTGTACATTGCCCAGGACAAGGCGCTGGGAGAGTTTGAAGGAGAGTTTGCCGGCCAGATGGCGCTATTGGAAGAACGGCCCGATGGCGCCTGGCCGGAGTTGGCCAGTTTTGGCAACCCCAAAGAAGTAATCAGTTCCAAAAAGGCATTTGGGCATCTATTCAAAAACACCAACTACCAGGTAGAGGCCAAACGGTATTTACGGTCCAGGCTGTTTGACATGTGGCTCAGTGACTGGAGCCGCAGAGAAGACCAATGGCGTTGGGGCGAACAAAAAAAGGGCAAGCAAATCAACTTGGAGCCCATTCCCAGAGACCGGGACCATGCCTTCTTTAAGTTCAAAGACGGGGTGCTCACCTCGCTCATCAGTTTGTTCAAGGCCAACTACCAGAGCTTTGACCATACCATCAGTCACAACAACGTCAAAGGCCTTACCAAAAGCTCCAGGAGAATGGACGCATATTTTCTAGCCTACTTGACCAAACAAGACTTTGAGGAAGTAGCCCGAGAGCTGCAAACCAGGTTATCTGATGAGGTCATTGACCAAGCCATAGCCCAATGGCCGGCCCAGATTCAAGCCCTTTCTGCAAAGGAGTTTTCAAATAAATTGAAGGAGAGAAGAGGAGATTTGCTGGAAGCCTCCAACGCGTTTTATGCCCTCATCAACCAAGAGGTGCTTTTGCCCGGCACAGATGAAGAAGATGTATTTCACCTGGAACTGCAGGAAAACGGAAATCTGCTGGTACAATTCTACTCCGAAGGCAAAAAGGATTCGCTGCACTTAATCCACCAGAAAAACTTCTACCCCCAGGAAACCAAATCCTTAGACATCTATGGATTAGGCGAGGAAGATACGTTTGTGTTGAAGGGTGCCGGTAAAAACAAAATTAAGGTGCGGTTGTACGGAGGCGAGGGAGAAGATGAACTGAAAGCCGGGGAAGCCTGGAAACCAACCGGCCAGACCATTTTCCTCATGGACGAGGAAGACGGCAACCAGTACCCCAAAGTCAAAGGCGTGGATAGAAAAGAACACTCGCCCTCTGCGCAGGAGTTTAGCGGCAAAGGCTGGCTATTACGGCACCGACTTCATTGATGTACATCCGTTTTTGGGCTGTTTTCTGAGAAATAGCCCAAAAACGGATCTAGAATACCAAAACCTTGTCCTGGTGCTTGGTTCTCAAATATCCCCTCAAAATCTGTTGGGTGTCTTTGTTGTCATTGTAGGGCTTAATGGCGTCCAGAAAATCCTGCAAGGTAGAAGCACAGAAGCTTTCGTCTATGTACCCAAACCCGCGGTAGCAGCCGTTCTCCACCACCACCACTGATTTTTCTTCTGGTTCGCGGCCTTTGCCTATGACCACAAAATTGTCATGGTCATACTTAAAGGCGTCAATGGCCAACTGCACGCGTTTGTTGTATTCCTCGGGAGATTCTTTGCCAATGCAGGCTCCGTTGCACTGGTGCACTTGGTAGTCAAAGCAGGCCCCATTGGATTTGTAAAGGTCGCAGAGTTTCTGGCAGAGGTTGAACTTGGCCACGCGGCTAAACAAAAAGTTCTTGGCCTGAAACTGGTTGGCCAGCGTAATTACCGGAGCCTTTTCAGTTTTGGCCTTCTGGAAGGTAAGCCTTAGATACCCGTTCTGGTCAGTGTAGGAAAAAATGCCGGAATGGTAGACGCTTCGGCGCTGGGCGCGGTTATAAAAAGGCTTGCGCTTTTTGATCTCATCAGACTCATACAGCAAGGCTACCAACTCACTACCGGTACGTTCATATGTGATGCTGGCAATGCGGTTCTTAAACTCAATGGACTTCTTGCTCTTAAAGTCAATGCTGAAGTGCTGGATGATCCTCTTCCTGATGCTCTTGCTCTTACCCACGTAAATAATCTCGCCGTGCTCGTCATGAAAGTAATAAACCCCAGCCTCTAAAGGGAGGGCGTCCACCATTTCGCGGGAGATGGCGGGCGGGAGCAAGGAGGTCTTGATTTCTTTGGTGACCGCCGAGGTGTTGTCCAGCTTATCATCCTGGTCAGCGTCTACTTTGGCCTGGTCAATCTTGAGCAAACGGTCAAACAAAACGGCAGTGGCCTCTGCATCGCCAATAGCCCTATGGCGCATGCGCAACGGGATGTCAATGCTTTTACAGAGCTTACCCAGACTATACGAGGGCAGGCCCGGCATGAGCTTGCGGCTAAGCCGAACGGTGCAAAGGGTTTTGCGCTGAAAGTTGAAGCCCAGGTCAGAAAATTCTTTTTTCAGGAAGGAGTAGTCAAACCGCACGTTATGGGCCACAAACACCTTGCCTTCTGTGATCTGCACAATCTCCTTGGCCACCTCATGAAATTTGGGCGCATCGCGCACCATCTCATCCGTGATGCCGGTGAGTTGCGAGATGAAGAAGGGGATAGGCCTCCCCGGATTGATCAAGGTGGTATACTGGTCTACCACGGCGTTCCCATCATGTATAAAGACGGCAATCTCGGTGATTCTGTCGTCTGAGGGTTGGCTGCCGGTGGTTTCTATGTCAATTATGGCGTACACGCAAAATAGATTGGTGAAACATGGCGGTGCTTCCGCCTAGGATTATAACCGCTTTCAGGTGAATATCGTTTCATATTGATATTAATAGAAAATAGCTGAAAAGCATAAAAAAAAGCAGCCCGAAAGCTGCCTTTTCTGTCTCTAAGGGAGACGTACTATATTTCCAAATCTTACATAATGCCTTGTTTCAGGCTGGTGATGGTTTGCTTGGCCGCCTGAATCTCCTGCTGTTGTTTCTGGATGATGTTTTTTACGTCCATGGGCAAGGAAGGTTCCTGTAAAGCGTTGTTGTAGGCTTTCAAAGCGGCCTCGTCGCCGTTTTCACATTCGCTCAAGATGGCTTTGCTGTCATTGCCGCCCACGGCAGACTTCAAGTTGATCCAGCCCCGGTGTACGGCCCCGGCCGCTTCCATGGCTACGGCTTCTACGGTGGTGGTGTTAGATGTGCTGCCACCCAATTGTTGGGCTTTGCTTTCCAGTTCGCTGGCAAACGTGGCACGCTGCTGGGCCAATCGCTCTAATTCTGATTTCACTCTGGGGTTGTCAACCGCACCGGCGGCCGTCTCATATCCTTTTCTACCGTCGCGGGCAGTGGCTACCAAGTCATTTAAGGTGTTGATGATTTTATCATTTGGCGTATTCATAGTCGTATTTTGGTTGGTAAAACAATTTGTTCCCTGGCTGCTCCAAGTGAAAGAGCAAGCAAAGCCTGTCTAGTTTTACTAATTAGAATACAATTGGTTACGCCGTTTTTTGGCAGTTTCCTGGAAAAGAGGCCAAAAACGAAGCCATTACGCTTTTCGCTGCCGTCTTAGTTTTTTAATCAGTTTCAGTTCACGCGGCTCGCGATGAATGTCACCTAGCAAGAAGGCAATGGGTTTAAGTGGAGTGTACTGATCCAGCAGAACCTTCAGGATGGCAATGAGCGGGATGGAAAGGATCATGCCGGCTGCTCCCCAGACTTCGCCACCCACAATCAAGGCAATGATGGCCGCAAACGGATTAATGCTCACCTTTGAACCTACAATGTTGGGCGTTATGAAATTGCCTTCCAGAAATTGCACAAACGCAAAAATAGCCACTACAATGAGCATGGTGGTCACAGAGCCCGTGTTTACCAGCACGTACAAGGCGGGCAGCGCCGCTCCCAGCATGATGCCAATGTAGGGAATGACCGTGAGCACAGAGGCAAAGGCCCCGAAGAAGATGGCATACTCAATGCCCATGATGAACAACCCAATGGAATTGAGAATGGCCACAATCACGATCACAATCACCAAGCCTGAAATGTAGCTCTGCACCACCTGCTGTATGTTGTCAATGGTCACAATGATGGTATCACGCTTGGCCACCGGAATGAACTGAAACACAAATTGCCGCAAATGGTCACGGTAGTACAGCATGCAGAACACATAAATGGGAATCAGAGTCACTACGGTCAGGGCGCCGGTAGTAAGCGAGATTGTGCTGCCCAGGAAAGCGGTACCCGTCTGGCTTATGTTTCCCAAGGCCTTCTCCAGAAACTCAGAGCGGTTGGTGGGCTTTATGCCAAACTTGTCCTGCAAAAACATCTGGATCTTGGAGATAAGAATAGACAGCTTAGCGGATATGTCATTGAGTTCAGCGGAGAAACTGCCAATCTGGATGGAAAAGAAATACACCATAAGTGCCAGAACCAAAATAACCAGGACAAGGCTCAAGACAATGGCTACGGCCCGGGGCATGTGCCGCTCTAACCGCACGCTCATGGGGAGCAGCAGAAGCGCAAACAATCCAGCAAAGCTCAAAGGAATCAAGATGGACTTGAACGTCTGCATGAAATACAGCAGCAGAAAGAGCCCCAGCAAGATGACGGTGTATTTAAAGTAGGCGGGTAGTTTTATTTCCATGGACAGCAGCTAACGGGTAAGGTGTTAAGGTAGAGGTGTATACTCAAGAAAAGCTAAACAAATTAGCAATCTAATAGAAAGGGTTAGAATAGAAGCGTAAAATATGCTAAAAAAATAAGCAATGATTCTCTGTTTGAATGAACTGCAAAGCCCTATATTTGGTTACAAAAGGGAGCCCTGCCAAGTGCTTTGGCAACCAATATTTCGTCTTAATTGGGCCCTGAATCCTGCAAGCAGCTGACGGAAAAATTGGTCTCCTTGTGCCAGGCATGGCAAAGTACACGCATTTTTTCATTTATTTTACCGAATTCTACTAAAACCAAGTGCCCCATGGCAGAACAGATTAACGTAAATTACAACGAGGACAGCATTCGTTCCCTTGACTGGCGTGAACACATCCGGCTACGCCCGGGTATGTACATTGGTAAGCTGGGTGACGGTTCATCGCCTGACGACGGAATTTACATTCTTGTGAAAGAGGTGATTGACAACTCCATTGATGAGCACATGATGGGGTTTGGCCGAACCATTGAGGTAAAAATCTCTGATCATAAAGTAATCGTGCGCGACTACGGCCGCGGTATTCCGTTGGGCAAGGTGATTGACTGCGTGAGTAAGATCAACACCGGGGGTAAGTATGACAGCCGCGCCTTCCAGAAGTCTGTGGGGTTGAACGGGGTGGGTACCAAGGCGGTAAATGCCCTATCCTCTCAGTTTAGAATCCAATCGGTGCGCGACGGCAAAACCAAAGTAGCGGAGTTTGAGCGCGGCGAACTGGTGAATGATGAGGCCTTGCAGGACACTAGTCAGCGCAACGGTACCACCACCACCTTTGTGCCAGATGACACCATCTTCAAAAACTACCATTTCATTCCGGAGTTCCTTGAAAACCAGATTTGGAACTACGTGTACCTGAATGCGGGTCTTACCATCCATTTCAACGGACAGAAGTACTTGTCAGAAAATGGCTTGAAAGACCTGTTGGCCCGCAAGATAGATGAAGATAGCATGCGCTATCCTATCATTCACCTGAAAGGCGAGGACATAGAATTTGCTCTAACTCACGGAAATGACTACGGTGAGGAGTATTATTCTTTCGTGAACGGCCAATACACTACCCAGGGTGGTACGCACTTGGCCGCTTTCAGAGAAGCCGTGGTGAAGACGCTGCGTGAGTTCTACAAGAAGGATTATGACGCTACAGACATCAGAGGTTCCATTGTGGGCGCTATTGCCATACGCGTGCAGGAACCGGTGTTTGAAAGTCAGACTAAAACCAAACTAGGCTCAATTAACATTGCGCACGAGGGACCTACCGTCCGCAACTTCGTGAATGACTATGTAAAAGAGCACTTGGACAACTACCTTCACAAGAACCCAGCGGTAGCCGAAGCGCTTAAGAAACGGATTGAGCAGAGTGAGCGGGAGCGCAAGGACATGGCAGGCATCAAGAAGCTAGCCAACCAGCGCGCCAAGAAAGCCAACCTGCATAACAAAAAACTGCGCGATTGCCGCTTCCACTTCGCGGAAAGCAAAGACCTGGAGAAGGAAGCCTTGACTACCTTGTTCATTACAGAGGGGGACTCAGCATCGGGTTCCATCACCAAGTCCAGAAACGTAGAGTTGGAGGCCGTGTTCAGCTTGCGTGGTAAGCCTCTGAACTGCTTTGGCCTCAAGAAGAAGGTAGTGTATGAAAATGAAGAATTCAACCTGCTGCAACACGCCCTTAACATTGAAGAAGGCTTAGAAGGTCTGCGCTACAACCGCGTGGTGGTGGCCACAGATGCTGACGTGGACGGTATGCACATTCGCTTGCTGCTCATGACTTTCTTCCTGCAATTCTTCCCTGACCTGGTGAAGAACGGTCACCTGTATATTCTGGAAACACCTCTGTTTAGGGTGCGCAATAAGAAAGAAACCATTTACTGCTACAATGAGCAGGAGAAGCAGAACGCCAT
Organism: Nibribacter ruber; assembly: GCF_009913235.1. Classification (NCBI taxonomy): domain Bacteria; kingdom Pseudomonadati; phylum Bacteroidota; class Cytophagia; order Cytophagales; family Hymenobacteraceae; genus Nibribacter; species Nibribacter ruber. Next base: position 500,448 of record NZ_CP047897.1, read on the forward strand.
GCGCAAGCTAGGCAAGAGTGCTGAAATCACCCGCTTTAAAGGACTAGGGGAGATTTCTCCAGATGAGTTTGGCAAGTTCATCGGCGACAACATCAGGCTGGAGCCGGTGATCATGGGCAAGACGGAGCAGAACATCCAGAAAGTGCTTTCCTATTACATGGGCAAGAACACCCCAGAGCGCCAGCAATTCATCATTGAGAATTTGAAGATTGAAAAAGATATAGTAGAAGAGGTTTATGCTTAACGAAGAATTGGAAAACGAGAACAACTTAGAACTGGGCACTGAACTGGAGGGCGAAGAGACCATCCATGACATTACCTCTGTTTCTGGTTTGTACGAGAACTGGTTTCTGGACTACGCCTCTTACGTAATTCTGGAACGTGCCGTGCCAGCGCTGGAAGACGGGTTCAAGCCCGTGCAGCGCCGCATCATGCACGCCATGAAAGAAATGGACGACGGTCGCTTTAACAAAGTGGCCAACGTGATAGGGCAGACCATGCAGTATCACCCGCACGGGGATGCTTCTATTGGTGATGCCATCGTGAACCTGGGCCAGAAAGACCTGCTCATTGAAACGCAGGGAAACTGGGGGGATGTACGCACTGGTGACAGCGCTGCCGCGCCACGTTACATTGAAGCCCGCCTGACCAAGTTTGCCTTAGACGTGGTCTTTAATGCGCAGACTACTGAGTGGCAGTTGAGCTATGACGGCCGTAAGAACGAGCCAATTACTTTGCCTGTAAAGTTCCCATTGCTGTTAGCTCAGGGCGTGGAGGGGATTGCGGTAGGTTTGTCTACCAAGATCATGCCCCACAACTTCAGAGAGCTCATCAAAGGTTCTATTGATGTTTTGAAGGGCCGCAAAACGCAGTTGCTCCCAGACTTTCCTACCGGTGGCCTTGGTGATTTCACCAACTACAACGGCGGCGGCAGAGGCGGTAAGATACGCCTGCGCGCTACAATTGAGAAGGTAGACAAGTCTTTGTTGGTGATTAGAGACGTGCCCTATGGTACCACTACCACGGCCTTGATGGATTCTATCGTGAAGGCCAGCGAAAACAATAAGATCAAAATCAAGAAAGTAGTGGACAATACTGCGGCGGCGGTTGAGATTCAGGTGCACATTCCACCCGGGATTTCTCCTGACTTGACCATTGATGCGCTGTATGCCTTCACCGACTGCGAGGTCTCTATATCACCCAATACCTGTGTGATCATTGAAGACAAGCCCCGTTTCTTGAACGTAGATGACCTCCTGCGCATGTCTACCGTGAAAACCGTAAGGTTGCTGGAGCGTGAGCTGGAGATTAGAATGGGCGAGCTGGAAGACAAGTGGCACCAGTCTAGCCTGGAGAAAATCTTCATTGAGAACCGCATTTACCGTGACATTGAAGAATGTGAAACTTGGGAGGCCGTTTTAGAAGCCATTGACAAAGGTTTGGATCCGTTCAAGCCCATGCTGCGCCGCGAAGTAACCCAAGAGGACATCATTCGCCTGACGGAAATTAAGATCAAGCGCATTTCTAAGTTTGACGCCTTCAAGGCTGATGAGTTTATCAAGAAGCTGGAAGACGAGATGGCTGAGGTGGCAGACAACCTGGCCAACCTGACCCGTTATGCTATCAGTTATTTTGAAGGCTTATTGGCTAAATATGGCAAAGGCAAAGAGCGCAAAACGCAGATCAGAACCTTTGATGTAGTGTCTGCTCAGAAAGTAGCCATTGCCAACCAGAAGCTGTACGTGAACCGCAAAGACGGCTTTGTAGGCTATGGCCTCAAGAAAGACGAGTTTGTATGTGACTGCTCAGACATGGATGACATCATTGCCATCCGGAAGGACGGTAAGTTCATGGTGTCTAAGATCACAGATAAAATCTTCATGGGCAAGGACATCATTCACGTGGGCGTGTACAACAAGAATGATGAGCACATGGTCTACAACATGATCTATGTGGATGGGAAAACCGGTATTGCTTTCGCTAAGCGTTTTGCTGTGACTTCCATCACTCGTGACAAAGAGTATGACCTGACCAAGGGCGAAAAGAACTCCAAGGTGATTTACCTGACGGCCAACCCTAATTCTGAGTCTGAATTGGTGAGCATTCAGTTGCAACCCGCCAGCACGGCCCGCGTGAAGCAATTTGACTTTGACTTTGCAGAACTGCTGATTAAAGGAAAAGGCTCACAAGGAAACATTGTGACTAAGTATCCTATCAAAAAGGTGACACAGAAAGCCCTGGGTGAGTCTACCCGCGGTGGTCGTGAGATCTACTATGATGAGGTGATTGGCCGCTTGAACACAGAGAACCGGGGCCGATACCTGGGAAGCTTCAATACAGATGATACCATTCTGGTGCTGTTCAAGGATGGATCGTATGAGTTGACTTCATTTGACCTGACCAACCATTATGATGTTGCCAACATAGAGACCATTCATAAGTTCTCACCAGAAGTGGTGGTGTCTGCGGTGTATACAGAAGGTGAAACCAAGGTGACCTATGTGAAACGGTTCCAGGTGGAAACCACCACGGTTGGTAAGCGCTTTACGTTCATCAGTGAGTCTAAAGGATCTAAGCTGTTAGCCGCCTCGGTAGCTGAAGCGCCTAAAGCAGAGATTAAATTCCAGCGAGATAAGAAATCTGAGAAAGAAACAGAGATTTTGCTGCTGAGTGATTTCATTGACGTAAAGGGCTGGCGCGCCATGGGCAACAAACTGAATTACTTTAAAGTGTTTGGGGTGACTATTCCGCAGGCCGAAGTAGTGGAGGTTGCTAAGGTAAAGAATAGCACTAAAACAATAAAAGCTGTAAAGGTAGAAACAAAAGTAAGTGAGAAAATTGCCTTAGGTTACGCTTCAGGTGAGGAAATCAACTTGGATATTCTGCCTTTACAACCTGAGACAGAGTTGTCCGTAGAAAGTGAACAAAACGGAGATGTAGCCGCAGCCCCTAAGAAAGAGAAAAGACAATTGAATCTGTTTTAGGAAATTTCAAAGAAAAGCTGTAGATTACCTCTTGTTGGACCCACGTTTACTTGAGGATCATGACACACTTTGGAAGAACAATCTATCTTTTATGTATAAGCTTAAGCTTTCTGAGCCTACCTGCCTTTGCGGGCGGTGTGGGCTCAGACCAGCTTCTTTGGGAAGCCAATCAGCTTTTCAGGGAATACAAAGACGTTGAGGCGTTAGAAAAGTTTGAGCAACTCATCACGCAAGATCCCCACCACCAGGAAGCCCTGTGCAAAGCCACCGTTCTAAGTACCCGCATTGGGGGACGGTTCACAGATGATACCCGCAAGGGACAATACTTTGAGAAGGCGCTGGTATTTTCGGCTAGAGCCATTGAGGTAGACAGTCAAAAAGCAGAAGCTAATTACGTGCGCGCCCTGGCCTTGGGAAGTATGTCACAGGTGACAGGCCTCAAAGAAAGATTGACCTATTTAAGCAGCTCTAAGCATTACATTGACCGGGCCCTGGCCATTGACGATAAACACGCCGGCGCCTGGCATTTGCAAGGTCGGTGGAGCTATAAAGTAGCCAACCTCACTATAGCAGAAAAGGCCGCCAGCAAGTTTCTAATGACGGGCGCTGCCTTTCCCATAGCCTCCAACAAAGACGCCTTGAGTGCCATTAGCAAAGCCGTTGAGCTTGACCCTACCAACCTATTATACTACTTTGATTTGGCCCGAGTTCAGAAAGACGTGGACCTTAAAAGTGAGTGCATCGCCACACTTCAAAAAGCATTAGACCAAAAGCTGGTGACTACAGAAGATTTAGAGTTGAGCAGAAGATGTAAAATACTTTTGCAGCAAATGCTTAAAGTATAGTCTTCCTAAACTTGAAACGGAAACGGCCCCATACTTATATGGGGCCGTTTCTGTTTTACGGCTTCGTCAGAGTTTTTTACGAATCAGTGCGGGGTATAGGTCTGTTTTGCTGTCATGGAGGAGCGAAAGCGGATTATTTTATCTCTGATTGGGCAGAATGACAGGATTTTATCTGAAATTTCTAAATAGAAAATACCATATTTTTATATATTCGTTTTACAAACCATTATCTGTGAGAATATACCTACTGCTTTTTTTACTTTTCATGAAGGCAGGTTTTCTCTTTGCCCAAACTACCCCCATTAGTGGCAAAGTGATTGACTCTGAAACCCAGAAACCGCTAGACTTTGTAACGGTACAACCGCACAAGGCCAAGGTTCCCGTGTTTACAGATGAAGCTGGTATATATATCCTGAACAAGTATGAGGGCAACGACAAAGTGTCTTTTACACTTCTTGGATATGGGCAGATAACCAAAACCGTAAAGGAGTTAAAAGAGAGTAGCAACATCAGCTTGGTGCGCCAGAGCTACGCTCTGCAGGAAATTGTCATTGGTCCGCAGGAAAACCCGGCATATAAAATTGTAAGAGCCGCCGCGCGCAAAAAGGAACAATACCTGCCAGAAAACCAGAAGGCCCTTGAGTTTGAAACGTACACGCTCATGAAAGGCAGTATTCTGGAGAGCGAGGCCAAAGACAAAAAACGCAGTTTCTCCAAGCGCTATGCCCCTTACTTTGACAGCCTTTTGGTGGGCGACAACTCTTCTAAACTAGCCTCACTGCCCATTTTTCAGTCTGAAACGGTTAAACAAAACTTCTACCTCAAAGACCCCAAAAAAAGCAAAGAAGTACTGCAGGCCAGCAAAGTAGTAGGGGTGGGGATTGAGAAGGAAGCGCAAATTGCCCAACTATTAAACGCCCAGGCCGAGCACTTTTCCTTGAACCAGAACTACATGCGCATGTTTGACAAAGACTTTGTCAGCCCCATTGCCAATAGCTGGTCCAATTACTATGACTATGATTTAGTGGATAGCATGGAGACGCCTTCTGGGAAAATCTATAAGCTCAATATCATTCCTAAACGCCCGCAGGACCTTACATTTGCTGGTACCATGTGGATTGCCGATGGATCATTTGCCTTGCGCCGTATTGAGCTGAAGTTGAACCCAGATGTCAAGCTCAATTTTGTGAGTGATTTGCGCATTGTACAAATCTGGGACGAAGAAAACCCATCGCTGCTGCCAGTTTCCAGCAAACGCAAATTCCAGATCTCAGGGCTGCCAGGCACCGAGGTACGCCTTTACGTAGAGTCTACTACCTATTATAGAGACATCGTCTTAAATCAACCCAGAAACCCAGACTTCTTTGACAATACCCATGCCATGGGGGATTCTGTGCTGAGCTACCAGGAGAACTTCTGGCAAACGGTGAGGCCCCAGAGCTTTAGTCCAGAGGATGTGAAACGCGTGGAATCCATTGCCCAAATCAACAAGTTACCAGAAATACAGAGTATGGTGAAGCTGATAAGGGTGGTGGTAGAAGGGCATCTGCCCCTCAATGACAAACTGGAATGGGGACCAGTGTTTGGTACGTACGTGTACAACAACATAGAAGGCCACCGGTTTCAGTTCGGGCTTAGGACTACTGAGGCTTTTCATAAGAACTGGATCTTGAACGGGTATGCGGGCTACGGCACAAGGGATAAGTCTCTGAAGGGCCTGCTGAACATCCGGTACGTGGCAGACCGCGAACGCTGGACCGAATGGGGCGCCAGTTACCTCAATGACGTAGGGCCGGCCGCCATGGACTTGAACAATACGCGGGTCAATAGTCTGTTTTTCTCGGCTTTCCGGTGGGGAACCATGAATTTCCCTTATAAGCAGGAGCGTTTTCAGGTGTGGGCCGAGCGGGAGTGGTTCCAATCGTTCTCGCAGCGACTTACCTTGCGCCATACCAACCAAACACCAGCCTTTGCCTCGGCGCCCGTAGCAGAGGGCCAGTTCTCCCGGTTTGGACAATTCAGAACCACGGACCTGGTACTCAACCTGCAATACACGCCCAACCGTAAGACCTTGATCCGGCACTGGGACAAGATAGGCATCTCCAATTCCAATTCGCCGGTGATTGGCCTGGAAGTAGCCATGGGCATGAGCGGCTTACTTAATTCTGATGTTAGTTACCAGCAGGTGGCTTTGTCTGTAGAGCAACGGGTGCATGCCGGCGTGCTGGGTTATGGCCGCTATTATTTTAGAGCCGAGAAAACCTTCAACAAGGTGCCTTTGCCGCTTTTGCAAGTACCGGTGGGCAATGAGACGCCATTCTTTATCCTGCACGGGTACAACCTAATGCCATTCTTTTCCTTTGGCAATGATGAGATGGTGTCGCTGCGCTATGATCATCATTTTGAAGGGGCACTCTCCCTTACCAACCGCATTCCGTTGCTCAAGAAAACCCGGGCGCGTCTGGTGGCCGGCGGGGCCATGATGATGGGCAGACTATCAGAGAAAAATAAGTTCTCCCTGGTAGAGGGAGATCCTAACTTTGGAAGTTTCAGGGGCTTGGGCAGAGACCCGTACGTAGAGGTAAATGTGGGTCTGAAGAACCTGTTCCAGCTGCTGCGGGTTGACCTAGTGCATCGGCTTACTTATCAAAACCTGGACATGCCAGCGTGGGGGGTACGGATGTCCATTTCTGTGAACCCATAGCGTCGTTTTTGGGCGATTTTCCAGAAAACTGGCCAAAAACGAAAAACGGCTTTCTTAATTTTGTGTACCTTCACCAGTCATTTACCACTTGTCTTACTTCATGCGCGGGTTTTACCAGCTTTCTTTGCTTTTCTTTCTATTCATAGGCCTAGGTTGTAGCCAGGAGAAGAGACAGGAGCGCATGTTTTCGCCTAAGAGGGTAAACAGTACCCCCGCCGTGCACATCAATGAAATTTCAAGAGCCATTGCGCAGGGCAATGAGCAGCCAGAATGGTATGTGAAACGCGCGCGCCTGTACCTGTCCATCGGTAAGGAAGGGCAGGCGTTACAGGATTTGAATACGGCCATCAAGGAAGACGCTTCTATAGGGGAGGCCTATTTTCTCAAGGCGAAGATTTTAGTGGCCCGGCAGCAGTACCAGGAATCCATGAAGCTGATGATGCAGGCCCGGGAGTTCAATTACTACACCCCGGAGTCTGAGGCCATACTGGCAGAGACCTACGTAGGTTTGCGCCAGTATGAGCGGGCCCTGTCCCATAGCAGCAAGGCCGTGAAGCTGAGCCCCGGCGAACCCAAGTTCTACGTGTTGCTGGCCAAAGCGCAGGCGGGTACCGGAGACACAATCCGAGCCGTTGCCAACCTGGGCAAGGCCTTAGAGCGCGATACCTTGTCATTGCCGGCCTTCAGAGAACTTTCAGCTATCTACATGGCGCAGAAACGATTTGAGGAAGCCTATCCTATGGTGAATGTTGGCGTGAAAAAACAACCCAAAGATGCCTTCTGGTGGCGGCAACTAGGACAATACTTTATGGCCTACAACCTCACTGACACGGCCATGGCCTCTTTTAACCACTCGGTGATGTTAGAGCCCAACCAGCCGGGCGTGTACCTTGGTTTAGCGCAGGCTTGGTTTAAAAAGAGACAATATGCCCTAGCCCTGGATCATCTGGTGAAAGCGCAGGAATTGGGAGCACCTCTTAATGAGGAGAACCGTTTTTTGCTGGCCAGATGCTATGAATATACCGGGCAGCGGGAACTGGCGCGGGGACAATATGCTTTTTTAGTAAGAAAATACCCGCAAAACCCGCGTTATATGGTAGCTTTGCGCAAGATGCAGACGCCTGTTAAACGGCCAACCATGGATACCTTGAGCACGAATTCGGTTTTTTAACTAATTTCCCGAAAACAAGCCAAAAACGAAGAAGCATTTTCTTTACAGACATATGATCAATATTACCTTACCAGACGGCTCTGTCCGTGAGTTTCAGGAAGGGGTGACTGGCATTGAGATAGCCGCCTCTATTAGTGAAGGCTTAGCCCGTAACGTACTTGCCGCCAAAGTAAACGGCCAGGTATGGGACCTTACGCGCCCTATCACGCAAGACGCCGCCGTACAGTTGCTCACTTGGAACGATGATGAAGGTAAGTCTACGTACTGGCACTCTTCGGCCCACTTGCTGGCCGAGGCCTTGGAAGCTCTCTACCCAGACGTTAAGTTTGGCATTGGACCACCCATTGAGAACGGCTTCTACTATGACATTGACCTAGGCGATAGAACCCTTTCTCAGGAAGAATTCCCGGCCATTGAGCAGAAGATGCTGGAGCTGGCGCGTCAGAAAAGCGAATTTGTGCGCCGCGAAGTAAGCAAAGACGAGGCTGTCGCTTATTTCACTCAGAAGGGTGATAAATACAAGCTGGATCTGTTAGAAGGGTTGCAGGACGGAACCATCACGTTCTACTCACAAGGCAACTTTGTAGACCTTTGCCGCGGGCCGCACATTCCTAACACTGGATTCATTAAAGCTGCCAAACTCATGAACGTGGCCGGCGCTTACTGGCGCGGCGATGAGAAAAGCAAGCAGCTGACCCGCGTGTACGCCATCACGTTCCCCAAGCAGAAAGACCTGACCGAGTACCTGGAGCGTCTGGAAGAGGCCAAGCGGCGAGATCACCGCAAACTGGGCAAGGAGATGGAGTTGTTCGCTTTCTCTGAGAAGGTGGGCATGGGTTTGCCACTGTGGTTGCCCAAAGGCACCATGCTGCGCGAGCGCTTAGAGCAATTTATGCGCAAAGCCCAGATGAGAGCAGGGTATATGCCGGTGGTAACGCCGCATATTGGTTCTAAAGAATTATATGTGACCTCTGGTCACTATGAGAAATATGGGGCAGACTCTTTCCAGCCCATCAGGACGCCTAATGAAGGAGAGGAGTTCTACCTGAAGCCCATGAACTGCCCGCACCACTGCGAAATCTACAAGACTCGTCCAAGGTCGTATAAAGAATTGCCAGTGCGCCTGGCCGAGTTTGGCACCGTGTACCGTTACGAGCAAAGTGGCGAGTTGCACGGCCTGACCCGCGTAAGAGGCTTTACCCAGGATGACGCGCACATCTTCTGCCGTCCAGACCAGGTAAAGGAAGAGTTCACCAAAGTAATAGACCTGGTGTTGTATGTTTTCAAAGCCCTAGGCTTTGAAAACTACACCGCCCAGATTTCTTTGCGTGACCCAGAAAACAAGGCCAAGTACATTGGTTCTGATGACCTTTGGGAGAAAGCTGAGAGTGCGATTATTGAAGCGGCCACAGAAAAAGGCCTGCCTACGGTAACCGAGCTAGGAGAGGCTGCGTTCTATGGACCAAAGCTGGATTTCATGGTGAAAGACGCCCTGGGCCGTAAATGGCAGTTGGGTACCATTCAGGTAGACTACAACTTGCCAGAGCGGTTCCAACTGGAATACATTGGCGCTGACAATGAGAAGCACCGCCCCGTGATGATTCACCGCGCGCCGTTTGGTTCTTTGGAGCGTTTTGTGGCTGTGTTGATTGAGCACTGCGCCGGTAACTTCCCGCTGTGGCTGAGCCCAGACCAGGTAGCCATTCTGCCTATCTCTGAGAAATACCATGACTACGCCCAGCAGGTGTTTGCCCAGTTGCATGATCAGGACATCAGAGGGTATATTGACTCACGCGATGAGAAGATTGGCCGTAAGATAAGAGACGCCGAAGTGAGCAAAGTGCCGTACATGATCATTGTGGGGGACAAAGAGCAGGAAAACGAAATTATTTCTGTGCGTAAACATGGCTTCGGGGATATGGGCAGTATGCGCATAGATGCCTTCGTGGACAACTTTAGAGCCGTGCTGGCAGAGTTGTTGAATTAAAAAGATAAAAAATTACTTTTATTATACCGGGGAAAACGCGATATTCGCACCCTGATTGTGAAACCTTAAATTTAGGAGGTACAACTATTTCTACTAATAACAGACGCTACGTGCCACGTGGCAAGGTCGAAGAACCTTATCGGATCAATCAGCGCATCACCGGCGTACGCGACGTACGGGTGGTGGGTGAGAACGTAGAGCCAGGAGTCTACAGCATAGACCAGGCTCGCCGTTTAGCCACAGAGCAGAACCTTGACCTGGTGGAGATCTCGCCAAAAGCAGATCCGCCGGTTTGCCGCATCATTGACTATTCTAAGTTCAAGTACGAACAGAAGAAGAAGCAACGCGAGATGAAGGCCAAAACCACCAAGGTGGTGATGAAGGAGATTCGTTTTGGTCCTAACACAGATGACCACGACTTTGAATTCAAACTGAAGCACGCCCGCCAGTTCCTGGCCGAGGGTGCCAAAGTAAAAGCGTACGTGCACTTTGTGGGCCGTACCATTGTCTTTAAAGAGCGCGGTGAATTACTTTTGCTTAAATTTGCGCAGGCGTTGGAAGACGTTGCCAAGGTTGAGCAACTACCTAAGCTGGAAGGGAAGCGCATGTTCCTGTTCCTGGGGCCTAAAGTGAAAAAATAATTACCCTTAAATACACCTAGATGCCTAAGATGAAAAGCAAATCAGGGGCTAAGAAGAGATTCACCCTGACAGGTACTGGCAAAGTAAAGCGTAAGCACGCCTACAAAAGCCACATCCTGACCAAGAAGACCACCAAGCAGAAGAGAAATCTTACTCACATTGGCCTAGTTAGCGAAGCTGACCAAGCAAACGTGAAGAGAATGCTTGCGTCTTAATTCAATTTAATTATTGTTTCAACGAGAACTGGTAACTAAGAATTAAACCGAAATCACCAGCCTCAAAAAATTTCAGAAATGCCTAGATCGGTCAACGTTGTGGCGGCCCGCCACAAAAGAAAAAGAATAATGAAAATGGCCAAAGGTTACTTTGGTCGTAGAAAGAACGTTTGGACAGTAGCCAAAAACGCAGTAGAAAAAGGTTTACTTTATGCCTACCGCGACAGAAAGGTGAAGAAGAGAGACTTCCGTGCTCTTTGGATTCAGCGTATCAACGCAGCTGCCCGTATCAACGGTCTGTCTTACTCTCAGTTAATGGGCGGTTTGAAAAAAGCCAACATCACCTTGAACCGTAAGGTTTTAGCTGACTTAGCTTTGAACCATCCAGAAGCCTTCAAAGGAATTGTTGCAAAGGTGAAATAAGCCTTTTGACTATACATGAAAAAGCCCGGCCACACGCCGGGCTTTTTTTGTGCTAATGATTTTTGCCATAAGCCGTTTTTGGGCTGTTTTCCAGAAAATAGCCCAAAAACGGCGCTATGCCTTCCTGCCTGTTGCAATTGCAGGAAATGTAAGTTTACTTCCGGTAGCATTCATAATTTTCAACCCTCTCTACATTTACCAGTCACTCTATGGATTTAACAGATTCTACCCTACCAGAGGACCAGCCGGCCAAAGGACATCCCAAACAACTGTATGTGCTCTTTTTCGCCGAGATGTGGGAACGCTTCTCCTTCTATGGCATGAAGGCCTTGCTCTTGGCCTACATGGTCACGGAGCTTAAGTTTGACGAGCCCAAGGGCTATGCTATTCTAGGCTCTTACGCTGCGCTGGTCTACACCATGCCCATGTTTGGTGGCATGATGGCAGATAAGTTTCTGGGATACCGCAAGGCCGTGCTGTTCGGGGGAATTCTCATGACCATTGGTCACTTGGTCTTGGCCGTGCCCGCTGATTGGAGCTTTTTCTATGGCATGGCCTTCATCATTTGCGGTAATGGGTTTTTTAAGCCCAACATTTCTAGTTTGGTAGGAACGCTGTATGCAGAAAACGATCCTAGAAGAGACAGCGGCTTCTCCATCTTTTACATGGGTATTAACATTGGCGCGGCCCTGGGTGGTCTACTCTGCGGCTACGTGGGCCAGCAGATCAACTGGCACTACGGCTTCGGGTTGGCTGGTATCTTCATGGTGTTGGGGTTAATAGTGTTTTACATTGGTGGCAAATCCTTAGGGGAACGTGGCTTGCCGCCCAACCCGGCACAGTTGAAACAAGGACTTTTTCTGGGCATCAGCCGTGAGGTGTTTATTTATCTTGGCGCACTGGCCTTGATTCCGGTGATTGTGGCCCTGTTTCATCGGTATGAGATCATGGACTTCCTGATGTTTGGGCTGGGGGCGTTGGCCTTGCTCTATATTTTGTTTGTGGCGTTCCAGCTGGAGAAAATTGCCAGAAACAAGCTGTTTGCCGCCTTGATTATGATTGTGTTCTCTACCATGTTCTGGGCTTTTTATGAACAGAATGCGGGTTCTCTCAATTTGTTTGCCATGCGCAACGTAGACATGGAACTGGCCGGCGTACAGCTGCCCCCGCTCTCTGTGAACAATTTTCTACCGCCGGCCTGGGTGATCATTCTCAGCTTCTTCTTTGCCTGGCTGTGGCCGGCCTTGAATAGAAGAAACCTGGAGCCTTCTACTCCCTTGAAATTTGGCTTCTCTTTCTTGCTGTTGGGAGCCGGGTTTTATCTCTTCTATTGGAGCTGCCAGTTGAGCCAGGAAACAGGCCTCATTCCGTTGTACGCCTTCGTGGCGGGTTATTTTTTCATCATTTGCGGCGAGATGTGCCTTTCACCCATCGGGCTTTCCATGGTCACTAAATTGTCGCCGGTGAAGATGGTGGCCTTGATGATGGGTATCTGGTTTTTTGCCAGCGCCATTGGCGAGTTTCTGGCAGGTAAGATTGGAGCCCTCATGAGCGTGCCCAAGGAGGTGGTGGACAATCCGGTGTTGTCGCTTCCTTACTATGCAGACATTTTAAGCAAAATTGGCATAGGGTCTTTTGCCATTGGCATACTGCTCATCTGCTGCGTGCCGCTCATACGAAAGTTGATGGGCGAGGTGAGGTAAGCTGATCTTTCACGGTCAACTTGTTAGAAGCAACGCAAGGAGGGTATCTCAACCTATTCTTGCGTTGCTTCGTTGTAAAGGGCTATGAGCAGAGCGTTTGCAAAAGAAGATGATGCCGTTGAGGCACCTATAATTCCGGCCAGGGCCGCCTTGCCACCAGGCGTCACCAATTATGTTACGCCTCAGGGTTTGGCCCAGCTGCGCGCAGAAGCTACGGCTCTGGAAGAGGAGCGCGCCAAAGCTGAAGCCATTGAAGGAGATGCGCTGGAACGTACCCGGCAACTCACCATCCTCAAGGGCAGAATAAGTCAGTTGAACGAGCGTCTGGCCTCTGCCAAACTGGTGGAGACCGAAGGACAGCCCACCGACCAGGTTCGGTTTGGGGCCACGGTTACCCTCAAAACCGTGGAAGGCGGAAAGCCAGGATTTGTAAGGACGTTCACCATTGTGGGCGTAGACGAAGCCTCCATCACCGACGGCAAGATTGCCTTTGTAGCCCCCATCGCCAAAGCCGTGCAAGGGGCCAGGCAGGGCGAAACCATCGTCTTACAGCTAGGCGGAAAAGAAGAAAGAGTATTGGTAGAAAGGATTGACTACGCTTAAAGCTTAGGAAGCGACTGGCGACCGTAAGGTTTTATCAGTCAATTAAGAAAGCTGTTGTTCGTCGGCTTATAGAAACGCATCGGCTCTGGTCTAATGGAAAGACCAGGGCCGATGCGTTTTTGGGCTATTTTCTGGAAAACGGGCTAAAAACGGAAGTTGAAGCGGGGAGGCTTCTGCCAAATAAAAGGGCCATAAAAAAAAGCCCCACTGGTAAGTGGAGCTTTTGTAGCGGGGAGCAGAATCGAACTGCCGACCTCAGGGTTATGAATCCTGCGCTCTAACCATCTGAGCTACCCCGCCGAATTATGGTGCAAATGTAGGGTAAAGATTATTAATGGTACAAACTTTTTAGTGTAAAATATTTTCCCTTATTTGACCACACAAGCTACCTACCTATACTACACCCTTTTACGTTAGCTCTTTTTTTATGAGTAAAACTAAATTCATCAGAGAATACGCGTTGAATGCCTCTCCTAAAATGATCTATCCTTACTTAAGTACCGCTTCTGGCCTGGAACAATGGTTTTGCCAGAGTGTGAAGGTGATGGGAGACCGCGTATTTAATTTCATCTGGGACAACCAGGACCATCTAGCCGAGATGACCAGCCACCGCACCAACAAGTCCGTGCGGTTTACTTTTCTGGGTCCAAACAGAATGACTACCTCTGAATCTGGCTACATAGAATTCGTCATAGACTCCAGTGAGCTGACCCTGGAACAATATCTACGCATTGTAGACTATACAGACGAAGGCGACGTTGAGCAATTGGCGGAGTTGTGGGACAACCTGCTGCAAAACCTGCGCGAGATCATTGGCGGTTAAGCATGCGTTTTCAGGGTCTTTTTGTAATTTCGGCCACTTTTTAGGCTTCGCCTTTGTTTACCGGCTTACCGCCGGCCCTAAGTAGGAGTGGCCATGCTGCATGAAAAAACTAGATAAGCTTATTCTCAAGTCCTTTATTGGGCCATTTTTGCTCACCTTTGCCGTAGTGGAATTTATATTTCTGCTGCAGGTGATCCTCAAGTACCTGGATGACCTGGTGGGCAAGGACCTGGGCGTGGCCGTGATAGGGGAGTTACTTTTTTACTTCAGCATCAACCTGGCGCCCAACGCCTTTCCGCTGGCTATCCTGCTTTCTTCGCTCATGACCTTCGGGAACCTGGGCGAGCATATGGAACTGACGGCCATTAAAACCTCTGGCATCTCTTTGGTGCGCGCCCTGCGGCCGGTATTCTTTTTCGCCTTGCTGCTCACCATTGCCGCTTTCTTTTTCAACAACACCATTGTGCCCAAGGCTAATTTGAGGGCCTTCAGTTTGATGTGGGACATCCGGCAGAAGAAGCCGTCCCTTGACATCAAAGAAGGCTCCTTCTACAACGGGCTGCCCAACCGCAGCATACGCGTAGGCAAGAAGTTTGATGACGGCCAGACGCTCAAGGACATCATGATCTATGACCACAGCGGCGGGCAGGGCAACACGGTGGTGGTGTTGGCTGACTCTGGTAAGATGTACACGCAGTACAATGACCAGTACCTGGTGCTGGAGTTGTTCAATGGCAAAACCTTTGTGGAGGACGCCAGCAACCAAAGCAACGTGTCTCAAGACGGCGGCTTTGCCCGGCAGGGGTTCACGGCCAACAAGTTGGTGGTAAACTTGTCCTCGTTTCAATTGGACCGAAGCAATACCCAGCTGTTTGCCGACAATAAGATGATGAAGAACATCACCGAGCTCAAGCAGGTGACCGATTCTTTGGAAGGCCAGCAGACCCGTGAGCGGAAATTATTGGCGCCCAACGTGCGGCCGTTCTACAATCATTTTCAGGTGACCAAAGCCGCAGACACTCTCAAGGCCTTGGCCAATTATAAAACGCCGCTGCCAGCTGTCACGCTGGAAGACGTGCGCATGGCGTCCAGTTCGGCGCGCAACGTCAAGAGCTTTACCAGCAGCTACGCCTCACGCCTGACCACCCTGGAGCGGGAGAAGAACAACTATGAGATAGAGATCTACAAGAAGTTTACGCAGGCCCTGGCCTGTTTCATCATGTTCCTGATTGGCGCTCCGCTGGGCGCCATCATCAGAAAAGGTGGCTTGGGCATGCCCGTGATCATCTCCATTGTCTTCTTCATCATTTACTACGTGCTCAGTATTCTGGGCGAGAAATGGGGGAGAGAGGGCGTGGCGCCGGTGCCGTTGGGTATGTGGGCGGCCAACATGGTGCTGCTGCCGGTGGGCATCTTTTTCCTGATCCAGGCCCGCAATGACTCTAATTTACTGGAAGTTGACTTCTGGCGCAAAATCACCTCCAGGCTTCGGCGCACCAAACCCTTGTAATTCTTGGGTTTATTCTGGAGAAAGATTTTACTATTCCGGATTTTTATCTAACTTTGCGCCTTATATTCGATACTGCGAAAAAAACGTAAGCCAAGTACTTTACACGCATGAAATTAACTACTGAAGCGAAACAAGAGATCTTCGAAAACAAAGGATTTGCCAAATCAGCAACTGACACTGGGTCACCTGAATCGCAAATCGCATTGTTCACCACCAGAATCAACCACCTGACGGATCACCTGAAGGTTCACAAAAAAGACTTCTCCACTCGTTTGGGTCTTTTGAAATTGGTAGGTAAGAGAAGAAGACTATTAAACTACCTGACTAAAACTGACATTGAGCGCTACCGTGCTATCATTGCAGAGCTAGGCATTCGTAAATAACATCAAGAGAAGGATTAGGGAATTCATATACGGGATTCCCTAATCTTTTTTATTGCCCTTGCTTCTCAATCTCCTAATTGACAGCGCCCCTGGCACCGCTAGAGGGTGCATTTTACATTGATGCAATAGATAAATCAGATGTCATATAACGCTATAAATAAAACTATCCGCATGGCCAACGGCCGTGACATTACCATTGAAACCGGTAAACTGGCCAAGCAGGCAGACGGTTCTGTAGTGGTAAGATGCGGAAACGCCATGTTGTTGGCGACGGTGGTATCCAACATTGGAGCCCGTGAAGGAGTAGACTTTCTGCCCCTTTCTGTAGACTACCAGGAGAAATTTGCCTCTAACGGTAAGATTCCAGGTGGTTTCCTGAAGAGAGAAGCCCGTCTTTCTGACTATGAAGTATTGATCAGCCGTCTGGTAGATCGTATCCTTCGTCCTATGTTCCCAGAAGATTACCACTCTGAGACGCAGGTAATCATCAACCTGATCTCCGCTGACGCTGAGATCCTTCCAGATGCCTTAGCCGCTTTGGCCGCTTCGGCTGCCCTTTCTGTGTCTGACATTCCGTTCAACGGCCCAATCTCTGAAGTAAGAGTAGCCCGCATTGACGGTCAGTTTCAGATCAACCCAGTACTTTCTGACCTGAGCCGCGCCGACATCGACCTGATTGTAGGTGGTACCGCTGACAGCGTAGCCATGGTGGAAGGTGAAATGAGCGAAGTTTCTGAAGAAGAGATGCTGGAGGCGATCAGAGTTGCCCATGAAGCTATCAAAATTCAGGTGGCTGTTCAGCAGGAGCTGGCCCAAGAAGTAGGAAAAACGACCAAGCGTGAGTACAGCCATGAGAACAACGACCTTGAATTAAAGGAGTTGATTTACAAGGCAGTGTATGACCAAGCCTATGGCGTTGCCGCTTCTGGCAATAAAGTAAAGGCTGAGCGCAAGAACTCTTTCAAGGCCATCAAAGATGCATTTGTGGCTTCATTGCCAGAAGATCATACGTATGACGCAACGCTTATTGGAAAATACTTCCATGACGCAGAGAAAGACGCCGTACGTGACGTGGTATTGAAAGAGCGCCGTCGTTTAGATGGTCGTCAATTGGATGAGATTCGTCCTATCTGGTCAGAGGTGAATTATTTGCCATCTGCGCACGGTTCTGCTGTGTTCACCCGCGGTGAGACCCAGTCGTTGACGACGGTTACCTTGGGTACCAAGATGGATGAGCAAATGATTGACGGTGCCATGTTCTCTGGCTACAACAAGTTCATGCTGCATTACAACTTCCCTCCATTCTCTACCGGTGAGGCCAAGCCAATGCGTGGTACCGGTCGTAGAGAAGTAGGGCACGGTAACCTGGCCATGCGTTCTTTGAAGAAGGTGTTGCCGCCAGAAGATACCAACCCATATACCATCCGTATCGTTTCTGATATTTTAGAGTCTAACGGTTCTTCTTCTATGGCTACCGTGTGTGCGGGTACATTGGCCTTGATGGATGCCGGTATCCAAATCAAAGCGCCAGTTTCTGGTATCGCCATGGGTCTTATCATGGATGAGACAACTGGTAACTTTGCCGTTCTTTCTGACATCTTGGGTGATGAGGATCACTTGGGTGACATGGACTTTAAAGTAACCGGTACGGCCAAAGGCATTACGGCTTGCCAGATGGACATCAAGGTGAAAGGTCTTTCCTTTGAAATCTTGGGCCAGGCATTGTCTCAGGCCAAAAACGGTCGTCTGCATATCTTGGGCGAGATGAATAAAACCATCTCTCAACCAGCGGCAGACTTCAAACCACACGCTCCTCGTTCACAAAACATCATCATTGAGAAAGAATTCATTGGTGCGGTGATTGGACCAGGCGGTAAAGTGATTCAGCAGATTCAGCGTGACTCAGGTGCGGTGATTCAGATTGAAGAGAAAAATGACAAAGGCTACGTGAACGTATTTGCCACCAACCAGGAAGCCATGCAGATGGCGGTCTCTAAGATCAAAGCCATTGTGGCCGTTCCAGAGGTAGGCGAAGTGTATACGGGCAAAGTGAAATCTATCCAGCCTTATGGGGCGTTTGTGGAATTCATGGCTGGTAAAGACGGTCTGCTGCACATTTCTGAAGTGAAGTGGGAGCGTCTTGAGAGCATGGAAGGCGTGTTGGAATTAGGCGAAGAGATCCAGGTGAAACTGGTGGATGTTGATCCTAAAACCGGTAAGTTCAAACTTTCTAGAAAGGCATTACTGCCTAAGCCAGAGAGAAATACAGAAGCTCCGCAAAATAAGTAATTGAATTCATCCAGAACCCAACCATACGCGTTCTATACAAGAGAACCGGATGGTTGGGTTTTTGGGCTTCTTTCCAGAAAAGAGGCTAAAAACGGATGATTCAAGCCTATCTTGAGGACAAGAGAACTTTTGGAGCATGGGAAGGTGTTATCTCACCAGTCCTTTATAACACAGAAATACACAGATAGACATACACTCCAATGAGACAGCTGAAAATAAGCAAGCAGATTACCAACCGTGAAAGCCAGTCCCTGGATAAGTACCTCCAGGAGATTGGGAAGGTAGACTTGCTCACCCCGGATGAGGAGGTAACGCTTGCCCAGCGCATCAAAGAAGGCGATCAGTTCGCGCTCGAAAAATTAACCAAGGCCAACCTTCGCTTCGTGGTGTCGGTGGCCAAGCAATACCAAAACCAGGGCTTGTCTCTGGGTGACTTAATCAATGAAGGCAACCTGGGTCTGATCAAAGCCGCCAAGCGTTTTGACGAGACCCGTGGTTTCAAATTCATCTCGTACGCCGTTTGGTGGATTCGTCAGTCTATTCTGCAGGCCTTGGCTGAGCAGTCTAGAATTGTTCGTTTACCCTTAAACAGAGTAGGTTCTTTGAACAAAATCTCTAAATCGTTCTCAGAGTTAGAGCAGAAGTTTGAGCGTGAGCCGTCTCCAGAAGAAATTGCTGAAGTGTTGGAGTTGACGACCGCTGAGGTAGTGGATACTTTGAAGATCTCTGGCCGTCACGTGTCTGTAGATGCGCCATTCGTGCAGGGCGAAGAAAACCGTTTGTTGGACGTGTTGGAGAACGAAGACGAAGAGTCTCCGGATACCGGCCTGATGAACGACTCCCTGCGCAAAGAAGTACAACGTGCCCTTTCTACCTTGACCAAGCGCGAGGCAGACGTGATCACGCTTTACTTTGGCCTAAACGGTGAGCATTCCTTGACGTTGGAAGAGATTGGCGAGAAATTCAACCTGACCCGTGAGCGCGTGCGCCAGATTAAGGAGAAAGCCATCAGAAGACTACGTCATACGTCACGCAGCAAAGCATTGAAACCATATTTAGGATAAGCATTCCTGACCCTTTCAGAAAGCCTTGGCTCTTACAAGCCAGGGCTTTTTTATTGACCTCCTGGCCGCGGTTAAATAATATTCAATAAGTCGTTTTTTGCCTATTTTCTGGAAAAGAGCCTAAAAACGAGGCCTATGGGCATGATGAGAAAGGAAGGGATGCCGCTTGCGGCATCTGGCAGGGCAGGTCAAAGAATTTATTCGTAATATTGCACTCCCAATTTTTACCTGATATGGAAACCCAGAAGGAAAAAGTAAAGTGTTTGATCATAGGGTCTGGACCAGCCGGCTACACCGCCGCCATTTATGCCTCCAGAGCCGGTTTAAAACCTGTCATGTACCAAGGCTTGCAACCAGGCGGACAGCTCACCATCACCAATGACGTGGAAAACTACCCGGGCTACCCAACCGGGGTTAACGGCCCGCAGATGATGGAAGATTTCAAGCAGCAGGCAGAACGCTTCGGGACGGACATCAGATACGGTATTGCTACTTCAGTTGACTTTTCGGGTAAACCCCACAGAGTGACCATAGACGAGCAGACAGAAATAGAGGCAGATACGGTCATCTTAGCCACAGGCGCATCTGCCAAATGGTTAGGTCTGGAGTCTGAAGCCAGACTGAACGGCAGCGGTGTTTCTGCCTGTGCCGTGTGTGACGGGTTCTTCTACCGCGGTCAAGAAGTGGCCATTGTAGGTGCCGGAGACACCGCCTGCGAGGAGGCCCACTACCTTTCTAACCTTTGCTCTAAAGTATACATGATTGTAAGACGTGATGAAATGCGCGCCTCTATCATTATGCAGAACCGTGTCAAGAACACGCCTAATATTGAGATTCTCTGGAACAGCGTCACTGAGGAAATCTTGGGTGACCAAGTGGTGGAAGGTGCTCGCATCAAGAACACCGCCACTGGTGAGACCACAGACATTAAAGTAAGCGGCTTCTTCGTGGCCATTGGCCATGAGCCCAACTCCAAAATTTTCCAGCCTTACCTGGAGCATGATGAGAGCGGCTACCTGAAGACCATTCCGGGAACGTCCAAAACCAATGTAGACGGCGTCTTTGCCTGCGGCGATGTGCAGGACAATGTGTACCGCCAAGCCGTTACTGCCGCCGGGACTGGTTGCATGGCCGCTCTGGACGCTGAGCGTTACCTAGCTGCCCTGGCAGACCATTAAAATAGAAAAACAAGCCGCTGTGATTGCCTGCGCAATAAAACAGCGGCTTGTTCAGTTTTAAAACCGGACGCAGAAAAGGCTCTGCCCTGGTGATTAAGAGAATTGAATGCTTTTAAGAAAGATACCCTTCTTCTTGTTGTTGAGTCTTTGCAGCCTGCTGGGAACGCAGGAGGTATTGGCTCAGAAAGGAGTGAAGAAAGATTTGTTCAAAGGCAAGGCGCCTAAGATCAAATACGTGAAGCCAGATACCACCGTGCTTATCAAGCATGAGGAGTTTCAGGACAATTCAGATGCTAAGAAAGCGGGCTTCAGCCCTGTGCGCAAACTGTCTATCGTGAGCGAAGACACCAGTTCCCTTCATTTAGGCGAACAAAGCATTGTGGAGATGTCTGACGAGGTGCAGATGGAAGACAGCGTATGGGTGAAGATTGCCGGCTATTACGCCATCTGGGACACGCACAACATCAACCCGTACCGCAAAGACGGCCGTACCCTCAAAGACACCATTCCCATCAAATTGGTGGACCCGGCCAAAAACCAATTGTACAAGATGCCGCTGGTAAAGACGCCTATTACCTCAGACTTCGGGTTTAGAGGCTACCGCTGGCACTACGGCACTGACCTGGACCTGGACACCGGCGACTCTGTGAAAGCGGCTTTTGACGGGGTGGTGCGTATCTCTAAATGGGATGGCGGCGGCTATGGTAATTACTTGGTGGTACGTCACGTGAACGGTTTGGAAACCTTGTACGGCCACTTAAGCAAGGCACTGGTGAAGCCGGGTCAGTATGTAAAGGCGGGTCAGTTGCTGGGCAAGGGCGGAAGCACCGGGCGTAGTTCTGGTCCTCACTTGCACTATGAAGTACGCTATGAAGGCAATCCCATTGACCCAGAGGAACTCTACAACTTCCCTGATTATCTGCTGAAAGGCAACAACTTTGCCGTTACCTCCGCCCTTTTCAATTATTACAACAGTGCCAAGCGTAAAACGTCGTCTTCGCCCTCCAGGGCCAGAAGAACCGTATATCATAGAGTGAGAAGCGGGGAGGTGCTGGGCTCCATTGCCCGTAAATACGGCGTGTCTGTTTCTCAAATCACGCGCCTGAACAGAATCTCTACCAGAACCACCTTAAAAGTGGGCCGGAGCCTGCGCATAAAATAAAAACTACCAAATGATGAAGTTAGACCTGTTGGCCTTTGCCTCTCATCCAGATGACGCTGAGTTAGGTTGCGTAGGTACCATTTTGGCTCATAAGGCCCAAGGCAAAAAAGTAGGAGTGGTAGATCTTACCCGTGGCGAACTGGGCACAAGGGGAACGCCAGAAACCAGGGCCCAAGAATCGGCGGATGCTACCAAGATTCTGGGACTGGACGTGCGGGAGAATCTGGGCATGGCCGACGGCTTTTTCAGGAACGATGAGGAACACCAACGTAAGGTCATTGCCGTGTTGCGCAAGTATCGCCCAGAGGTAGTGTTGCTCAACGCCATCCATGACCGTCACCCTGACCATGGGCGCGGCAGCCATCTGGTGTCTGAGGCTTGTTTCTATTCTGGATTGCGCCAGATCAAAACCCAGAACGAGGCCGGAGAAGAACAGGAGGCCTGGCGCCCCAAGGCCGTGTACCATTACATACAAGACCGGCTCATCACCCCAGATTTGATTGTAGACATCACTCCGTACTGGGAGCAGAAGGTAGAAGCCATCAGAGCGTTTAAATCGCAATTCTTTACCTCGCCTGATCCTGAGGACAACGAGCCTGCCACCTACATTTCCACACCCGAGTTCATGCGTTTTCTGGAAGCTAGAGCCATGGAACTGGGCCATGCCATTGGCGTGACTTATGGTGAAGGCTTCACCAAAGAGCGGCACCTAGGCGTGAAAAGTTTATTCGATTTGATTTAACATCTAACAACCCTAAAAAGTCTCGGCCCCGTTTTTGGCCTGTTTTCCAGAGAACAGGCCAAAAACGGGGCCGAGGCTTTTATAAAACCTGCTGGTCTATTTCAAGCGGTTCTTGCGCCAGTCAGACATGCCGTTTTTACTTTCAGCAGAAACAGGCGCGGCAGCGGTTTGGGCCGTCTTGGCCTGACCACTGAACAAAGCGGCCAGCACAGCAGCTAGTTCCTCCTCATCTGGGTTAGGCTGTGGTTTCAAAACCGATGGATCTGTGAAGTACCGGTTGATGAACTTGGTGTCAAAATCACCTGACCGGAAGGCTTCATGCTCCATCACAAACTTACCAAACGGCAGGGTGGTTTCAATGCCCGTAATCTGGTACTCTTCAATGGCCCTAATCATTTTTTCAATGGCTTCCTGGCGGTCTTTGCCGTAGGTTACCAGTTTAGCGATCATCGGGTCATAATAAATGGGAATCTCCATGCCTTCCTCAAAACCATCATCTACACGCACGCCCAATCCTTGAGGACGCTTGTAGGTGGTCAAGGTCCCGATGTCTGGCAAGAAGTTGTTGGTCGGGTCCTCGGCGTACACGCGCAGTTCCATGGCATGGCCGGTGATGGTCAAGTCTTCCTGCGTGAAAGAAAGGCGTTCGCCTTGGGCTACTTTTATTTGCTCTTTCACCAAGTCCAATCCGGTGATTTGCTCGGTTACCGGGTGTTCTACCTGCAGGCGGGTGTTCATCTCCAGGAAGTAGAAGTTAAGGTTTTCGTCTACCAGGAATTCCACCGTGCCGGCGCCTTTGTAGTTACAGGCCTTGGCCACGTTCACGGCGCAGCGGCCCATTTCGGCGCGTAATTCTGGGGTAAGAATGGCAGAAGGGGCTTCCTCAATCACTTTCTGGTGACGGCGCTGAATAGAGCACTCGCGTTCAAACAAGTGCACAATGTTGCCGTGCGTATCGCCTAACACTTGTATTTCAATATGTCTGGGTGAGCCGATGTATTTTTCAATGAAGACAGAGCCGTCTCCGAACGCCGAGGTGGCTTCGCTCACGGCCATGGACATTTGCTGCTCAAACTCCTCCAGGTTCTCCACCACGCGCATGCCTTTTCCGCCGCCGCCGGCACTGGCTTTGATCAAGATAGGGAAACCTATGCTGGTGGCAATGGTTTTGGCCTCTTCCACGTCCGTGATGGCGCCTTCGGTGCCGGGTACCATGGGGATGTTGTAATTGGCCACGGCGGCCTTGGCGGCTAGCTTACTACCCATTAAGTCAATGGCCTCTGGTGACGGCCCAATGAAGGTAATGCCTGCTTCTTCCACCATTTTGGCGAAGCCCGCGTTCTCTGAAAGGAAACCATAGCCCGGGTGAATGGCGTCTACGCCCAGGTTCTTGCATACCTCCAGAATCACGTCGCCGCGCAGGTAGGACTGGTTGGAGGGAGGCGGTCCCACGCACACGGCTTCATCCGCGAAACGCACGTGCAAAGCCTGGCGGTCTGCCTCTGAGTAGATGGCCACGGTTTTAATGCCCATCTCTTTGGCAGAACGCATGACGCGCAGTGCAATCTCGCCGCGGTTGGCTACCAGAATTTTATTTATTTTTTTCATCGTCAAAAGTCCATTCAGTTTGATACTTCAAAGAAATACCTTTCTGGGGTAAGATAAAAGCCATAAGAATAAATCATCTTGTAAAAGGCCGCTTTGCATTTGAGCACAATCAATGTAAATTTGCAGGTCTTCTTGCCTTACAAAGCACTAGGAAGACAGCATGACGGATTTCGTCTAGATGATCTTCAACCGCCTTAATTTTATCTAAAGTGGATTTATTTGAAAAGTTATTAGCCAACCGCGGACCGCTTGGCAGCCATTCTCACTACGCTCACGGTTATTTCACGTTCCCAAAATTAGAAGGAGAGATTGCTCCCCGCATGACATTCAGGGGCAAACAGGTATTGACCTGGAGCTTGAATAACTATCTGGGCCTGGCCAACCACCCAGAAGTGCGCAAAGCAGACGCCGAAGCCGCTGCTGAGTTTGGAATGGCCCTTCCCATGGGCGCCCGCATCATGTCTGGTAACTCAAATAACCACGAGCGCTTAGAAAATGAACTGGCCGAGTTTGTAAAGAAGGAAGATGCCTTCTTGCTGAACTTCGGGTACCAGGGTGTGGTGTCCATCATTGATGCTTTGGTAGACCGCCATGATGTGATTGTCTATGACGCCGAGTCGCATGCCTGTATCATTGACGGCGTGCGTTTGCACCAAGGCAAGCGTTTCGTGTACCAGCACAATGACATGGAAAGCCTGGAGAAACAATTGCAGCGTGCCACTCGCTTGACCAATGAGACCGGCGGAGCCATTCTGGTAATCTCTGAGGGGGTGTTTGGCATGAGCGGTAACTTAGGTGATTTGCAAGGGATTATTGCTCTGAAAGAAAAATACAGCTTTAGATTGTTCATTGACGATGCCCACGGTTTTGGTACCATGGGAGCCACGGGCGCTGGTACGGGTGAACACCTAGGCGTGCAGGATGGTATTGACATCTACTTCTCTACGTTTGCCAAGTCCATGGCCAGCATTGGTGCTTTTGTGGCCAGCAACGAAGACGTGATCACCTACCTGCGTTACAACATGCGTTCTCAGACGTATGCCAAGTCTTTGCCTATGACTTTGGTGGTAGGAGCCTTGAAGCGTTTAGAATTATTGCGCTCTCAGCCTGAATTGAAAGATAATCTTTGGACCATAGTAAAGGCATTACAGTCTGGTCTTCGCGAGAAAGGTTTTAACATTGGCACCACCACCTCACCCGTAACACCAGTGTTGTTGAACGGCCAGATTCCAGACGCTACGGCCTTGACTCTGGACCTGCGCGAGAACTATAACATCTTCTGTTCCATTGTAGTGTACCCGGTGGTTCCTAAGGATGTGATCATGCTCCGCTTGATCCCGACGGCGGCGCACACCCTGGAAGACGTGGCGGAGACCATCGCGGCGTTTGAGGCCATCTCTACCAAACTGGACAAGGGACTTTACTCAAAAACGACGGTTACAGCCTAGAAAAGCGGTTCTTTTGTGTAAAAAGAGCCTCTGCAATTTTTTTGCACCTTATTTTATAATTCCTATATTAGAGCCATTAAACGAAATGTTAAACCTTAAAAACAAGCTCTAATGAACAATTTTTCTAAAATTAAGGACCTGGTTCTGTCTCTAGAAGGTGACTTTGAGAAGTTCTATGACAAAGGCAATTCAGCAGCTGGTACTCGCGTGAGAAAAGGTATGCAGGATTTGAAAAACATGGCTCAGGACATCCGTAAGGAAGTTCAGGACATGAAGAACGCTGAAGGTTCTGAGAAGAAATAAGTTGCTGACTAGCAATAAGTTATAAAAAAAGGCAGGTGTAAAAACCTGCCTTTTTTTATGTTCAATCTATTGGTTTCTGGTTTAGACCGCCTTTACCAGGTAATAGTTCTTTTTACCTTTTTGCACCACCAGGTATTTGCCCTGTAACAGGTCTGAGGTAATGTTTTCATCTGGCTTGCCCACCTTTTGGCGGTTAATGCTCACGCCCCCGTTCTGGATCATTTTCTTGGCCTCGCCCTTTGACTCAAAAATTTGGTTTTGGGTGATTTCAGACAGGAAATCCACGGCCTGCGCGCCGTTTGCTAAATTTTCTTTAGAAATTTCTATCTGCGGTACGCCTTCAAACACGGCTAATAGGGTAGACTCTGGTAAGCCTCGCAACGTCTCCAAATCTCCCTTGCCAAACAGAATCTGAGATGCCTCTACTGCTTGTTCATAGTCCTCAGCGGAGTGAACCGTGGTGGTCACTTCTTTAGCCAGGGCTTTCTGCAACACCCGTAGGTGCGGGGCCTGGGCATGCTCTTCTACCAAGGCGGCAATCTCTTCTTGCGTGAGCAGGGTAAAGCGCTTGATTAGGTTTTCCGCTTCGTCATCGGCTACGTTCAGCCAGAACTGGTAGAACTTGTACGGGCTGGTCATAGTAGGGTCTAGCCACACGTTGCCGCTCTCAGACTTGCCAAACTTGCTACCGTCGGCTTTGGTCACCAACGGAGTGGTCAAGGCGTAGGCTTTGCCGCCTTCCATTCGTCTGATTAACTCCGTACCCGAGGTGATGTTTCCCCATTGGTCAGAACCACCCATCTGCAGGCGCACGTTCTTGTGCTTATACAGGTGCATGTAGTCATAACCCTGCAGCAATTGGTAAGAGAACTCGGTAAAGGAAAGACCTTCAGCGCCGTCTTCGCCTTCCTGGGCCGTGATGCGCTTCTTCACAGAGTCCTTCTTCATCATGTAGTTCACCGTTAGGTGCTTGCCCACGTTGCGCAAGAAATCCAGGAAGGAGAACTCTTTGAACCAGTCATAGTTGTTGACTACCTCGGCGGCGTTAGGTGCATCGCCAAAATGCAGGAACTTCTCCAGCTGCTTTTTAATGCCATTCTGGTTGTCTCGCAAAACTTCTTCAGACAAGAGATTACGCTCCGCTGATTTTCCAGAAGGGTCCCCAATCATACCCGTCGCACCGCCTACCAAAGCCACTGGTTTGTGGCCGGCGCGTTGCAGGTGTACCAACAGCATGATGGTAGCCAGGTTGCCTATGTGCAGCGAAGAGGCCGTAGGGTCAAAGCCGATATAGGCCGTGGTCATTTCTTTCTGCAGTTGTTCTTCTGTGCCTGGCATGGTGTCCTGCAACATCCCGCGCCAGCGCAGTTCTTCAATCAAATTCATGTAGCTCTGTTTTAACTAGGCCAAAGATACACTACATCTTTCAATTTGACAGAAGCAAGTACAAGCAGGAGTGGGGCTAGCCGTTTTTGGCCTGTTTTCTGGAAAATAGCACAAAAACAATCCATCTTTATTTTGTGGCTGCGCATGGTGGTTTGGTTTGCCAGCATGAGTAACTTTGGCGTCTAGTTTTACATTACCTTGCATCCATGGCGCTGACCGCTGACGATATCCTGAAACAACTCAAGAACCGTGAATTTGCCCCCGTGTATTTTCTGCAGGGCGAAGAGCCGTACTACATTGACCTCATCTCTGACTACATTGAGCAGCATGCCTTGAATGACATGGAGAAAGGATTCAACCAGGTGGTCATGTACGGCAAAGACACAGACATCTCCAACGTGCTGCTGCAAGCCAAGCGTTTTCCCATGATGTCTGACCGGCAGGTGGTGATTGTGAAAGAAGCGCAGAACCTGCAAAACCTGGAAGCCGATCCTGAGAAAGACGCCGCCGCCAAACTACTGGACGCCTATCTGGCCAACCCGCTGCCCAGCACCATCTTGGTCTTCTGCCACAAGCATAAGGTGTTGGACGGCCGGAAGCGTTTAAGTAAAGTCTTGAATAAACAGGCGGTCTTGCTCACCACCAAAAAACTCTATGACAACCAGGTGCCCGCCTGGATCACCAATTACCTCAAGACCAAGAACCTGCAGGCCACGCCGCACGCGGTCATGATGCTGGCAGAATACATTGGCGCTGACTTATCCAGACTCACCAATGAGATTGAAAAGCTGACCATCAACCTGAAGACCGGCCAGACCATTGACGAAGGCGTGGTGCAGGAGAACATCGGGATCAGTAAGGAGTTTAATATTTTTGAGTTGCAGACGGCCATCATCAAGCAAGACGTTCTCAAGGCCAACCGCATTTTAAACTACTTCGCTTCTAATCCCAAAGACAATCCCTTGATTCCCAACCTGGTGCTGTTGTTTTCGTTTTTCTCTAAGCTCTTAACGCTGCATATGCTGCCCCAGGTAAATGAACAGGCGGTGGCCAAGAGCCTGGGCAACCGAAGCTTTCTGGCCAAGGAGTACATGCTGGCCCTCAGAAATTACCCGTATAGAAGAGTGTTACAGATCATTGGCTTCTTGCGGAAGGCAGACTTGCAAAGCAAAGGCGTGGAGGGTGGCAATCTGTCTGAAGACGCCATCTTAAAAGAGCTGGTTTTCAAAATCATCCACCCGGTGCCGGTAATCAGGTAGACGTCGTTTTTGGCTTGTTTTCTGGAAAATAGACCAAAAACGGCGCAGAAAAATTGGGGCTCTAAACGCTAAAAGCGGAAAGCCGTCGTTGAAGAAACATCAGGAAAGGTGGGCCTTCGGGCCGCTTTCCAGCAATATTTTCCTATTTTTGAAGGAAAGGCCCTGGCGCCGCAGAGATTCATTTTCCAGGCGGCCGGGTTCAAACACACCAACTATGAAACTACCCCACAAGTTAGCGTTGGCTACGGCCTTGCTGGGAGGCGCCCATGCCGCCCAGGCCCAGCAGCCCCAGACGTTCCGTTCTGAAGAACGCTTTTTCCAGGAAGGCCTGGAATTATATGACCGGGAAAAGTTTGGAGCCGCCCAGCAGGCATTTGCAGAATACATCAGGCTCATCAAAGACCCCGCCAGAACCGCTGATGCCCAATACTATTATGCGGTCAGCGGCTTGCACCTGTTTCATCCAGACGCCGAACAGCTGGTCCTGCAGTTTGCCCAGCGCTATCCTACGCACCCTAAAGCCGCCGTGGCATTCTTTGAACTGGGCACGGCTTTCTTTGACAAGAAGAGCTATGACAAAGCCATCCTCTATTTAGAAAAAGCCCCCGCTGACCGCCTGGATGATGCTCAGTTAAAAGAGGCGGAGTTCAAGCTGGGATATTCTTACTTTGCCAAGAAGAATTTTGACAAGGCCAAGACCCTGTTTGACCGCAACAAGAAAGGCTCACATGCCTATTCCTTTGCCTCTAGCTATTATGCCGGGTATCTGGCATACCGCTCTGGTGATTACATTGGGGCCAAGCTAGACCTAAAAGTGGCAGAGCAGAGCGAAGACTACCGCACCGTAGTGCCCTACATGCTCACTGAAGTGCTGTACAAAGAAGGGAATTTTGCCGAGGTGATTGCTTACGGGGAGAAGTCTCTGAAGATGACGCCTAAAGTGCAGAACCCAGACGAGATTTCCTTGCTGGTGGGCGATGCTTATTTCCAGCGCAATGATTTCAAGACCGCTGCCCAGTATTTCAAAAGCTATTCTGAAGGCAAGAAGAATCTGGACAAGACGGTGCAGTACAAAATGGGTTTCGCCGATTTCAAGACCGGGAACTACAAGAGCGCCATCCAGAACCTAAAGGCCGTTGCGTTTCAGTCAGACTCCTTGGGGCAGAATGCATCCTACCACCTGGGTTTAAGTTACCTCAAAGACAATAACAAGCAGTTTGCCTTGGGCGCCTTTGACCAGGCCCGCAAACTTAACATTGACAAGAATGTGAAGGAGGGAGCCACGGTTAAGTATGCGCAGATTAACTATGAGCTGGGCAACTTCTCTGAGGTCATCAACTCCCTGGCTTCTTTTAACAAAGATTTTCCTAATTCAAAGTTCGGGGATGAGGCGGATGATTTGCTGAGCGAAGCCTACCTGAATTCCAGCAACTACCAGGAAGCCATCCAACACATTGAGAGCCTGCCTAAGCGCAGCCACCGCATTAATGAAACCTACCAACGGGTTACCTATTACCAAGCCGTTAAGCTGTACAATGACCAGCTGTTCCAGCAAGCGGTGGCCTTATTGGACAAGTCTCTCGGTTTCCCATATGACAAGGAGATTCAAGCGGGTAGTAATTTCCTGAAGGGCGAGGCCTATTCCATTGGGCAACGCTGGTCGCAGGCCATCAACAGTTACGGCGCCGTGTTTCAGACGCCCAACTCGGGCCGTACTGAGTTTTATGTGAAGTCCCGTTACGGCATTGGCTACGCCTATTACAACAACAAAGAGTACGAGAAGGCGCTTACGCATTTCAAAGCCTACCTTAATGACAATTCCGTAAAAGCCGGCAACCCAAACTATGCAGACGCCATGCTGCGCCTGGCAGATTGCTACTATGTGACCAAAGACTACGGCAATGCGCTGGAGTGGTATGACAAAGCACTGGCCGCCAAAACTCCGGACATGGATTATGCCCTGTTCCAAAAGGGTGTGGTGTACAGCCTGACCAACCGCCGCGATGATGCCATCAAGAGTTTGCAGACGGTGATCAGGTCGTATCCTAAATCACGCTACGCCGATGATGCCATCTACCAGAAAGGGATCATTGACTTTGAGAACTCCAACTACGCGCCCGCCATCGCTAGCTTCAGTGACCTGATCGACAACCGTCCGGGTAGTTCGCTGGTGCCGCATGCCATTCAGAAAAGAGGCGTGGCCTACATGAACCTGCGCAAGATGACTGAGGCCATTGCAGACTTTAAGCGCGTCATTGACCAATACCCTACGCACCCTATTGCCAACAACGCCATTTACAGCTTGCAAGAAGCTTTGGGAGAAAGCAATCAGACGGAGCAGCTAGATACGTATCTAACCAAGTTCAAAGCGGCCAATCCAGAAAGTGATGCTTTAGAAAGTGTTGAATTTGAAGCAGCCAAGTCGTTGTACTTCAATGAGAAATACAAGCAGGCTATTCCTAAGTTTGAGTCCTTCCTGAAAACCTATCCGGCCAGCTCGTCGGTAGCCAATGCGCGTTATTTCCTGGGTGATTCTTACTTCCGGAACGGGGACAAGGACAATGCCCTGCGCAGCTTGAAAGAAGTGGCCCTGGAAGGAAAGTCTGAATACCTGAGCAAGGCTGTTCAGCGTGTGGCAGACATGGAGTTTGAGAATGGCAACTACGCCGAGGCCGCCAGTTTCTATTCACGCCTGCGTGATCTGGCCGTGAATAAGAAGGAGCAGGCCAACGCCTTAAAAGGCCTCATGAAGAGCTTCTACTACACCAATGACTTCAACAACACCATCCTGATCGCAGATGAGTTAATTGCCCGCGGTAATGCTACTTTAGATGCTTACAACTCGGCGTTGTTGTTCAGAGGGAAAGCCAATTATGCGCAAGGCAGGTTGGATCAGGCCATCAAAGAATTCAGTACGGCCGCTACTTCTGCCACTGACGTGAACGGAGCCGAGGCGCATTACCTGCTTTCTGAGATTTACTACAAGCAGCAGAAGTACAAAGAGGCCCTTGATCAGGCCTTTGCGTTCAGCAAGACCTTTGGGGATTATGAAAATCTGCTGGGCAAGTCTTTCTTATTGATAGCCGATGTGTATGTAGCCCAGAACGAGGTGTTTCAGGCCAAGGCTACCCTAAACTCCATTATTGAAAACTCGCCTGACAAAGAGATTGTAGAGGCCGCCAAAACCAAACTGGCAGAGTTAGAAAACAAGGTGAACACGCCTTCATCTTCAAACGGATCAGAGCAATGAGATATACCACAGCGTTAGCGGGCATTTCGGCCCTGTTTTTATTCGGATTGGCTCCAGCCACCTCTCAGGCCCAAACTGGCTGGGGCGAAGGCGGCAAGCTGGAAAACGCCGAGATTGTAGTAGAAAAAAACCGCACCCTGGAGCTGCCCGAGGCCAACCGAAATTTTGAGAAGTTTAGGATTGCCCCGCCTAAGTTGCAAGACCGTCAGGTGACGTACCGCTTCAATGAATACCGTCTGCCAGAGCATTACATTAACCTGCCCATGCGCGTGCTCACCATCCAGACGGAAGAACTGAGCAAACTCTACGGCAATTACGTGAAGGGCGGGATTGGCAACATTGGCACTATTTATCTGCGGGGTTATTTTCATAACAAGCGCGATGACAAGGCTTCTTACGGTGCTGAGGTAGGCCATCTGTCTTCTGGAGAAGGACCCGTTCAGGATTCCAACGTGGCCAGCAGCTTCTTACAGGCCCACGGCGAGATGTACAGCGGTCCTCTCACCTTGGGTGGCCGCGTGAAATATGAGCGGGACCAGAACAACTTCTACGGGTTTGATCGCTTTGTAGAAGTAGACAGAGATTCTGTGAAGCAGGTATACAACCGCTTTCTGGTAGAAGGCCACCTGAACAACCTCACCGACAACAAGGCTCCGTTTCAGTTTAACGCCAAAGTTGGGCTGAACTATGCGTCAGACAATTACTCTGCCAAGGAAATGAATTTGATTGGCACCTCAGAAGGGAACTATGAACTGGGCAAGGACTCAAAGTTTGTGGTGAACCTGGAGGCAGCCTACGCCAACCTGAAAGACTCTGCCTCCATGGGGCGTGGGTTCTTTAAAGTGCGTCCGGCTTATTCCAAGCAGTTGGACAAGCTAAGCCTTGTGTTGGGTGCCACCATTGCCTATACCGGAGACACCATTAACGATGCCCGCAAATTCAACATCTACCCGGCGGTAGAGGCAAATTACCAGGCCATAGAAAACAAGCTTACTTTGTTTGTAGGTGCCGGCGGAGACTTGCAGCGCACCACCTTGTACAGCCTGAGCAAAGAAAATCCCTGGCTGAACCATAACGTGCAAATTGCTGACGTGAACAAGGGCTTAGAATTGTACGGAGGCGTGACGGGAAGCCTGGGCAAGAACGTGCAATTTACCGGCCGTCTGGCGCACCAGAGCTTCCGAAACCTTTACTTCTTTAACAATGCCGCCAAAGACTCCGCTAAGTTTGACGTAGTCTATGACGATGGCGTTACCCAGGTGTTCCAGATTTTCGGGCAGCTGACCTACAACCAATCTGAGAAATTGAGAATAGGCCTGAAGGCAGAAAATAACAGCTATACAACTGCCTCACTGGCAGAGGCCTTTCACAAACCTAGCACCATTCTCACCGCTTTTGGTTCGTATAATCTTTATGATAAGATTCTCTTCAACACTGAACTTTATTATATTAGCAGTTCGTTTGGCCAAATTGCACGTCCAGACGGATCCATGGCTTTGCGTGAGACAGACTCCATTCTGGACCTGAACATCAAAGCAGACTATCGTTTCTCACCTAGGTTCTCTGCCTTTTTAATGGGCAATAACCTGCTGAGCAACGAGTATGAACGGTTTGTGAACTATAAATCTCAGGGAATTTCTGTGATAGGCGGCGTGACCTATTCATTTTAAGAGAATATGATCCAAAGGCACATAAAATCTTTATTGTACAAGTATGACTGCGTGATTATCCCAGAGTTTGGGGGATTGATTACGCATTATGCTCCTGCAAAAATCCATCCGGTAAAACACACGTTTTCACCGCCTTCTAAGCGCATTGCCTTCAATGAACAGTTGAAGGTGAATGACGGGCTGTTGATCACAACGTTGGCCCACCAGCAGCGATGGCCGGTGGCCAAGGCGCAACAGGAGGTGAAAGAGTTTGTGCGTGCCTTAAAAGAACAACTGCAGGCCAACCATCAGTTTGAGCTGCGGGAGGTAGGCATGTTCCGGTACAATGCAGAAAGCAAGCTGGTATTTGAAAGCCTGGACAATGACAATTTCTTAGAGCACAGCTTTGGCCTGCCAGAACTGGTGTCTAAGCCTATCCTGGGAAGGGACACATTGGTGCTGCGTGGCAAATTCCAGGACCAGCCAGCCAAAGAAGTTGCCAGCCTGAGAACCGGCAGCCGGATGCGCAGACTATTCAAAATAGGAGCAAGCCTGGTAGTGGGTGGTCTGGCCGTCTGCGGCGTGTACTTGTACTCATTGCAGCAAGACGTGGCCTTGAGTTCTCTTAATCCAATGGAATTACTTTCTTCTTCGCACGCGCCAGCCCAAGAGGCACCGGAAGTGGTGGAGAAAGCAGCTACTGCTCCTGAAAAATCTGCCGCCATGGATGCGTATGAGCAGTCCTTGCTGGCCGCTCAGGCTCCAGAGGATACCGTGGCTTCCTCAGTAAATGAATCCACTGCTGCACAAGAAGAACTGGTTTGGGGCGATTCCCAGAAAAACAGCCAAAAAACGGAAGAAGTTAAAGAAGAGGCGGTTATCCAGCCTGAGGTAAAGAAAGAGGTGAAGAAGGAGGCCGTTGAAAAACTGGTTGAGCCTGTGAAAGCCTTGAGCTCTACCACAATTAAAGGCAAGACCAACCGTTTCTATGTCATCATGGGCGTTTTCTCTGAGAATGAGTTTGCTTCTATGAACCAGAAAAGCCTGCGTAAGAAAGGGTACCAGGCTAAAACCTTGCTTCCTTCCAAAGAAAGTAAATGGCACAGGGTTTCCGTTGCTGACTTTGCCACTGAAGAAGAAGCCCAAGCCGCCCTGCCAACCCTACGCAAAGACGTAAGCCAAGAACTTTGGGTACTAAACTACTAACATGAACGCCATTTTACTCCAGATTACCACGCCTGCCACTACTGCGGTGGTAGATACCACTGCCGCAGCCGCCAGCACCACCGCTGCAGAATCAGTTTCCCTTTTAGACTTAACTATGGCCGGTGGCTGGGCAATGTTCCCGCTAGCGGCTTTGTCTTTGGTAGCCATTTATATTTTTGTAGAGCGTTTCTTAACCATCAAAAAGGCGTCCCGCAACCCAGCAGATTTTATTGGCAGATTGAAAAGTCTGGTAGTAGCCGGTGATATTCAGGGGGCCCGCATGCTCTGCGCCCAAACCAATACGCCCATTGCCCGCATGCTGGAAAAAGGCATTTCTAGAATTGGTCAGCCTTTAAAAAGTATTGAAGCCTCTATTGAGAACGTGGGTAAGATTGAAATTGCCCGCTTAGAGAAGAATTTGTCAGGTCTGGCCACCGTGGCCGGTGCGGCACCCATGCTGGGTTTCTTAGGAACTGTGACGGGGATGATTGGCGCGTTCATTGCCATAGCCCAGGCCGAAGGCTCCATCAGCCCTAAGTTGCTTTCTGGTGGTATTTATGAGGCCATGGTGACCACTGCCGCGGGTCTTATCATCGGCTTGCCGGCCTATGTAGGATACAACTACCTGGTGTCAAAAGTAGACAGCATCATCCATGACATGGAGTACAGCTCAATTGAGTTCATTGACCTACTTCAAGAGCCACAAGCCTAATGAATTTACGCTCCAAAAATAGAATCAACGCAGAGTTTAGCATGTCCTCCATGACGGACATCATCTTTCTGTTGCTGATTTTCTTTATGCTCACGTCTAACTTCGTGACGCCTTCCGGGCTGCCAGTGAGTTTGCCATCCAGCAAGGCTTCGGCTATTGTCATGCAAAAGATAAGCGTGACCATCACCCCAGACTTAAAGTATTTCATGAACGACCAGGAGACCACCTTAGAAGCCCTTCCGGGCCAGTTGGAGGAAGCCTTGGCGGGAACTGAGGAAGGTCAGGGCGTTGTTGTGTTACACGTAGACAAGTCAGTGCCGGTAGAGCATTTTGTGAAAGTAGCCGGTATTGTCAATAATTTGAAAGCGAAGGTGTCTATTGCCACGCTTCCATCAGAATAAAGCACCATGGTTGTTACCCAGGAAGAAGAGAAAAACAGAAAGATAGCCATGGGAGTTAGTGCCGCCGTGCATTTGCTCTTGTTGCTAATGCTGTTTTTCGTGATGGCTTGGCAGGCACCAGATCCGCCACTGGACCAATTAGGCGGAATTGAAATCTCCTTTGGTACCACAGAAGTAGGCAGCGGTGACACTCACAGCAAGGCTGCGCCCAATGAATCTACCAACGCAGAAGACAGCAGCCCCGCCGCTGAAGCGCCTAAAGCTGTTCCAACGCCACAAGCCCAACCAAAGACGGCAGCCGCGCCTGAAGAACGCGTGGTGACCACCACGGCAGATGCGCCGGTGAGCGTGAAAGAAGAGAAGGTGGAGCCTAAACCAGAACCTGTCAAGGAAGAACCTAAGAAGGTAGATAACAGAGCGTTATTTCCGGGCAAAGCCAAAACGGGCACCGGCAATGGAACGGCTGGTACCAGCAGCAATCCCACCGGCAACAACAATGGTGACGAGCCAGGCACCGTGGGCGACAAAGGCCGTCCCGAAGGCCAGTACCCTGGCAAGAAAAGCGGCAACGGCGGAAGCGGCGGCGGACCTTTGAACATGCCCGGCTGGCGTTTTGACATTGAGCCCCGCACCGACCCCTATGACAATGAAAGCGGGAAAGTGGTCTTTAGAGTACGTATTGACAAGGACGGTGAAATTATTGGCCTGGACGTGGTGGAAAGCAACGTGAGCCCGCAAGTGGTGAATTGGTACCGTAACGAAGTGCGCAAGACCTCTTTCAGCCGGATCAAAGGCAACGACAGCAATGCCGGCGCCTCCGGCCTGATTACCTTTATCATTCGA
This sequence comes from Nibribacter ruber, assembly GCF_009913235.1. Taxonomy (NCBI): domain Bacteria; kingdom Pseudomonadati; phylum Bacteroidota; class Cytophagia; order Cytophagales; family Hymenobacteraceae; genus Nibribacter; species Nibribacter ruber. The sequence goes on from NZ_CP047897.1 coordinate 536,940, forward strand.
GCAAATTAACCTATACTCCTTTATTCGTGACCTACGAACAAGCCTTAGAGTATCTATACCAGCAGTTGCCGATGTTTCACCGCATCGGCAATTCTGCTTTTACAAAGAGCCTGGACAACATCCTAACCCTTACAAAAGCCTTAGGAAACCCTCAGCAAGACTTTAGAACCGTGCATGTGGCAGGTACCAACGGCAAGGGAAGTTCCTCTAGCATGCTGGCAGCTATCCTACAATCGGCGGGCTATAAAACTGGTCTGTATACTTCTCCGCACCTGAAAGACTTTACCGAGCGCATACGCATAAACGGCCAGATGATTTCTAAAGAGAAGGTTACGCAATTCACAGAGAAGCATCAGTCGCTCTTTGAGCAGGTGAAACCTTCCTTCTTTGAAATGACCGTGGCCCTTGCGTTTGAGCATTTTAAAGAAGAGCAGGTAGATATTGCCATCATTGAAGTGGGCCTGGGTGGACGTTTGGATTCTACCAACATCATAACACCGCTGGTTTCCCTGATCACCAATATTGGGTTGGACCACCAAAGCCTGCTGGGCAATACCCTGCAAGAAATTGCAACGGAAAAAGCCGGCATCATAAAACCTGGAGTTCCAGCCGTCATCAGCACTACTCAGGAGTCGGTTTTGGCCCAATTCCAGGAAAAGAGCCAAAAAACGGGCAGTCCTTTGTATTTCGCAGACCAGGAATATAGGGCAGAGCCGAAAGGGCAACAAGGTCATTTAGCATTATTTGACATTTACAAAGGCGAAACCCTCTATCTGGCAGACCTGGAACTTGCGCTGCTGGGTAAATACCAAAAACAGAACCTACCTGGCGTTCTCAAAACCATAGCACTGTTGCAGGCCCAAGGGTTTCAGATAACCGAAGAGCACGTGAAGGAAGGACTTAAGAACTTGCAGGCCCTTACTGGTTTAAAAGGCAGATGGCAGATTCTTAACGCGGAGCCTTTGACCATTTGTGACACCGGCCACAACATTGATGGCATCCGGCAAGTAGTGGAACAATTATTGGCGCTTCAAAAGCAGGTGCACTTTGTTTTCGGGGCGGTGAATGACAAAGACGTGACCAGTATATTAAGACTTTTGCCCTTGTCTTACCGGTATTATTTCTGTCAGGCCCAGATACCCAGAGCCTTGCCCGTGCAACAACTATGGGAAGAGGCGCAGTTTGCCGGCCTGAAAGGTGCGGCCTATCCAACGGTAGAAGACGCCATACTGGCTGCCAAGGCACATGCGTTGCCAGATGAGGTAATATTCATTGGGGGTAGTACCTTTGTGGTGGCAGAAATAGCCGAACTATAATTCATGGGTAGAGGAAAACTAGAGAAATTTGCCGTCAATGCCACCCGCGCCAACGTGGTGGAACCCGGTAAAGAGAATTTTGAAAAACTGAAAGGCCGCTGGAACAGCGACTTCTTCTTAAAAGACCAACCACTGGTATTGGAGGTGGGCTGTGGCAAAGGCGAGTATACCGTGGGCATGGCCCAGTTGTATCCTGGCAAAAACTACATCGGAATTGACATCAAAGGCAACCGCATCTGGAAGGGCAGTTCCTTAGCGGAAGAAGCGGGACTGTACAACGTGGGTTTCCTTCGGATTTTCCTGGAGAACCTGGACCAGCATTTCGGGGAGAAGGAGGTGGATGAGATTTGGATTACCTTCCCAGACCCTCAGCCTCGCAAACGCGACATCAAACGCCGCCTAACCTCGCCACGCTTCCTGGAAATGTATGAACGCATCTTGAAACCAGGGGGCAGACTCCACCTGAAAACGGACAGCGACCTTTTGTTTGATTATACCTTAGAAGTGCTGGAAGAACGTAAAGCCACGCACCTTTTGCATACCAAGGACCTGTATGAATCAGATTTGCAAGAGCATACCATGGGTATCTACACTACTTTTGAAAAGAAGTATCTTGATTTAGGCGTTCCCATCAAATACCTGCAGTATACTGTTTAATGTGCAAATGGTTTAATGTGCTGAGGTGCTAATTTCTTAATTTGAAGATGTGGAGATTTGAAAATTGAGAAGGGGTATGTTCCTGAAAGATTCATACTAATTTTTCAATAGCCGTTTTTGGCCTCTTTTCACAGAAATAGCCTAAAAACAGAAAGCGCTGGCCTTGGCCAGCGCTTTCTGTTTACTAAATATCCATTTAAAGAATAGATCAGAAAGAAATCTTCACATCGTCACATTTCCACATCTTCAAATTAAGAAATAGCACCTCAGCACATTAAACCATTAGCACATTAAACTAGTCTTCCAATTGCTCAAAGATTTCTTCTAATTCGTCGAAGTCTTTGAAGCCGGGGCGGATTTCCTGACCACCTTTCAAAGCGATGCCAGCAGGGTGTATTTTCTCCAGGGCTTCCTTTGTGTTTTCTTTGGTAAGGCCAAAGCCCACCAGCACGGAGAACTTATCTGAGATATTGCGCAATAAGCCGTGGGTGGCAGAATCAATAGAATCCAGTTCAGTAGAATCAATCAAGAAGTATTCTACGTGGGGCTCATATAGTTCCAGGAACTGCAGTAGGTTTTGCTCATCTGTGTCTTTATCAATCAGAACCTTTAAGATTACCGGCAGCGGCATGAGTTCCAATTCTTCAATCAGGTAAACCTTGTTTAGCTGCAGCATGTGCAGAGGATACTTCTCCAACAACGGCTGGATTTCCTCTACCGGAAGGTCTTCCATTTCGCCCACCAGCTGAACGCCAGCCACCCAGCCAGAAATTTCTTTAAATGCCTCTGGCGCCACAAAAGCCGGTGAATTTTCCTCTACGGAGAATCCGAGCATTTCTACGCCCATTCCTGCGCAATAGCGGGCATCACTAAGGTTGGAAATCTGGTTTACTAAAACTATTGTGCTGAGTGCCATGCGTTTTTATCGTGTTTTCCTGAAAATAAGTCTAAACTAGGGTTGTTAAACCAAATGTAATTCATAATGCCGTTTTTACTACAGGGCCGGCAAAAATTGTGTCCCAATCGGGATAATAACGGAGTGAACCGGGAAACTAGTATTGCTTGTTGTCGTTGCGTTCAGGTTTATACTCATTGGAGCCTGCGCTTAAAAACGAAAGTGGAAGGTATTTTAGTTATATTTGCACATTGTTTCGGCAGGACTTTGAATCCTGTTTAAATTAAGAAAAGATGACTTCAAAAGGAAGAGTATTGGTCGCCATGAGTGGCGGCATTGACAGCTCAGTAGCGGCAGTTTTGTTGCACGAGCAAGGGTATGATGTGATAGGCATGACCATGAAGACATGGGACTACGCCAGCGCCGGAGGCAGCAAGAAGGAAACCGGCTGCTGCAGTCTTGACTCCATCAATGACGCCCGAGACATAGCGGTTCAGCTAGGATTTCCCCATTACATCATAGACATTAGAGAAGAGTTTGGTGATTACGTCATCAACCACTTCACCGATGAATACATTGCCGGCCGTACGCCCAACCCTTGCGTTTTGTGCAACACCCACATCAAGTGGGATGCCTTGCTGCGCCGGGCAGATAAACTAGGCTGTGATTTTATAGCCACCGGTCACTACGCCAACATACGCGAAGAAAACGGCCGTCATGTCATCTCCAAAGGGAAGGACCATAACAAAGACCAATCATATGCGCTTTGGGGAATCTCGCAGGAGAGCCTGAGCCGTACCATTTTCCCCTTGGGACATTTGCACAAGACAGAAATCAGGCAGATGGCCATGGACCGCGGCTTTGAGGCCTTGGTTAAGAAGGCTGAGTCTTATGAAATCTGCTTCATTCCAGACAATGACTACCGCGGTTTCTTGAAACGCCGCGTGTCGGGCTTGGAAGAACAAGTGGCTGGCGGCGAGTTTGTGTTAGAAGATGGTACCGTGGTAGGCAAGCATGAAGGCTATCCTTTTTACACCATCGGGCAACGGAAAGGTTTGGGCGTGGCCCTTGGTTTTCCGGCGTTTGTAACCCGCATAGAGAAAGATACGAATAGGGTGATACTGGGCAATTATGAGCAGTTGGCCAAGAACGGCATGAACGTGGGCAAGCTGAATATGGTCAAGTATGAAAACCTGCACGGACTGCCTACTGAAACCATTACCAAAGTGCGCTACAATGACCCTGGCACCGCTGCGGTGATTGAGCAAGTGGGTGATAAAATGCTGGTGCAGTTTCATGCCGGCGTAAACGCGATTGCCCCGGGCCAGGCCGCCGTCTTCTATGAAGGAGACGACGTGATTGGCGGCGGATGGATTGAAACCAGCTTTAACCTAGACTAACCCGTCTACCTCTGTATGAAAAGACTTTTGTTTGCAGTAGCCCTCATGGGTACGTTCTTGTCCTCCTGCGGCGATGATGAAGTGGTGTTGGATCCATCCACTATAGGTGAGGCGTATTATCCTTTGGAGGTGGGAACTTATAAAATCTTCAATGTGGCAGTTACTACCTATGAGGACAATGAAGTCAAAGAGGAAGTTGCTTTCCAGGAAAGGGAGTTAGTCAATCAGATGTATAAGGACCAAGCAGGGAAAGACTGGTATAGAGTAGAGATAAGCAGAAGACAGACTTCTTCTGATCCTTGGCAGGTTTCTGGTGTTCGGAGTATATCAAGAGAATTTATTGATAAAACCTCTGGAAACTTGGTTATTCAGGAAAATAACAGGAAAAGAATTCACATGGTTTTTCCGGTGGTGGAAGGTAAGTCTTGGAACGCCTATGGTTTTGACTATGACTATAATAAAGATGATGGTAAACAGTATTATAGTTTCATAAACGTAAACCAGCCTTTTAAAGTAGGTGAAAAAGTATTTGATAATTCGGTGAGACTTGTAATACAAGATTTTAATGGGATATCTGGAAATTCAGAAATCTATGAAATTCTTTCCCTGAATGAGGGACCCGTCTATCGTTATACTAAACAATTGAACTATTGCTCTGATTCCCAAGGTATACAGTGTCCCTATAATGAGGAATATATCATCAACGGTACCGAACGCATAGAAGAGCTGGAAAGCTCAGGTAAAATAGACCTTTAACCCTGAATCTAATTAAAGCCCTGTCCATCTTTTGGTAGACAGGGCTTTTCTGTTGTGTTGCATTGGTTTTTGCCCTTAGAAAGTGTTGTTTTGTAGAAGCTAAACGTTCTCGTATCATGTCCCATTTAATTGCCCCTTCGGTTCTTTCCGCTGATTTTGGCCAACTGGCCACTGATGTTCAAATGCTCAATGAAAGCACCTGTGACTGGATTCACTGTGATGTCATGGATGGCCGGTTTGTGCCTAATATTTCATTTGGGTTTCCGGTGCTGCAGGCCATCAAAGCACACGCCAAGAAAACGCTGGATGTGCATTTGATGATTGAGGCGCCAGAACTTTACATTGAGCAGTTTCAGAAGGCAGGGGCAGACATCATCACCGTGCATGAGGAAGCCTGCACGCATCTGCACCGCACCCTGCAGCAGATTAAAGCCACGGGAGCCAAGGCAGGAGTGGCCTTGAACCCGCATACGCCTGTTCACGTGCTATCAGATGTTATTGAAGACATAGACGTGGTGTGCCTTATGTCGGTGAATCCGGGGTTTGGAGGTCAGAAGTTTATTCAGAACACCTACCGCAAGATAGAGCAATTAAAAGCCCTCATTCTGGAGCGCAATGCTTCCACCTTGATTGAAATTGACGGCGGCGTGAACGCTGAGAATGCACCCCTTCTCGTGAAAGCGGGAGCAGACGTGTTGGTGGCCGGCAGCTTTGTATTCAATTCAAATAGCCCCGCGCAAACCATTCAGTCCCTCAAGGAAATAAGCCTCTAACGCATGGGGTTTGGGCGGTTGGGTTGGTGCCTGTGTCTGTTGTTCCTGAGCTTTCCGGCCTGGGCGCAACAAGCGCATGTGCATGGCCTAATCACCGACACCCAGCAGCAGCCGCTGGCAGGAGCTACCGTTGTCCTTCAGAATACGAGCTATTCCACTTTGACAGATGCTCAGGGAAGGTTTAAACTAGCCGTAGACCCAGAGCGCGAGTACACGCTGGTGGTAACCTATATTGGCTATGAGCGGCAAGAGAAGCCTCTGGTTTTACTCCCCAATGAGACGCGCTATGTAACGGTAGAATTAAGCCTGCAAGATAAGGCCTTACAGGAAGTACAGGTGCGCGCCAAGTCTGCCCAAGACACCAGGGACGTGGTCAGTATCACTAAAATCGACCCGAGGTTAACCCAAACACTGCCCAGCCCTTTTCAGGAATTCAATAAGATTCTGGTGACCTTGCCTGGGGTGACCAGCAACAATGAGTTGTCTTCTGCCTACTCAGTGAGAGGAGGCAATTTTGACGAAAACTTAGTGTATGTGAATGGCATGGAGGTGTACCGTCCGTTTCTGAGCATGACCGGGCAGCAGGAGGGGCTGAGCTTTGTCAATCCAGACATGGTAGAAGAAGTCACCTTTTCTTCCGGAGGCTGGCAACCCAGATACGGCGACAAGCTTTCCTCAGTACTGGACATTCAATACCGCACGCCCACCAAGTTCAGAGGTTCTGTTTCGGGAAGTTTGACGGGCGGCTCTGTGCATACCGAAGGTATTGCCTTAAACAAGCGATTGGGGTATTTGGTAGGCATCAGGCATAAGAACGCGGGCTATGTCTTGAATAGCCTGGAAGTAGAAGGCGATTACAAGCCTAAATTCACAGATGTACAGACCTACCTCACCTATGATCTTTCTTCAGCCAAGCACCGAGCCTCGGGTACTCAGCCTATCACTGAACTAAGTTTTCTGGCCAACCTATCGCAGAATGACTATCAGGTAAGGCCTGAAACCCGGGAAACAACCTTCGGTACACAGACGCAGGTGTTGCGCCTATTGGTAGGGTTTGACGGCCAGGAACAAATGAAGTACACCACATGGCAGAGCGGCTTGCGGTTGCAACACTTTTTTTCTTCTGAGGTGAAGGGAGAGTTGATTTACTCTACCTTGTACAGCCAGGAACGCGAGTTCAGGGATTTAGAAGCGGGTTACCGTTTTTGTGACGTAATGCCTATGGTGGGCGTGTCGCCGTTCAACAAATGCGCGGGAGAGCGAGGAGTGGGTTCTACCTACAACTATTCCAGAAACAAACTACGCGCCGCCTTTCAAGCCTTGGAAGGAAAAGTGTCCTGGAAATTCAATGCCTCTCATACTATTTCTTCAGGGGCGAAAGCAGGGCATGAGTCCATTAAAGATGCGTTGCGAGAGTATTCCTTCACAGACTCTTCTGACTACGTACTGGGCCTGAAAACCCTTTCTGTCAACCAAACCCTTTCCTCTACCAGATGGCAAGCCTATGTGCAGGATGAGTGGTCCATTGACAGCTCAAAAACGTTGACGTATGGGGTAAGGGTGCATTACTGGACGGTAAATGGACAGGTTTCCATCAGCCCCAGGGTACAGTATGCGTTCCGGTTAGCCAGTTTGCCGCAGTGGTCATTCAAGGCCGCCGCCGGTGCCTACGTACAGCCTGCCTTGTACAGAGAGATACGAGACCTGGACGGGTCCTTGGTCAAGGGCGTAGAAAACCAGCAAGCCTGGCATTTTGTGTCTGGGACGGAGTATCAGTTTCAGAAATGGGGAAGGCCTTTCAAACTCACCGCCGAGGCGTATTACAAGTACATGCCAACAGTAAATCCGTTTGAGCAGGAGAACATGCGCTTACGGTACCTGCCGCACGTAAAAGCAGAGGCCTACGCCATTGGCGCCGATGTACGGGTGAACGGTGAGTTCATCAAAGGAGAGGAGTCTTGGTTTAGCCTGGGCTTTTTAAGTACCCGTGAAAACCTGCAAGGCGACTCCACCGAAGTGCGGGACCCCATCACGGGAAAAACAGAGGCAGTAGCACCAAAAGGCTTCATCAGAAGACCCACCGACCAACACCTGAACTTCGGGATTTTCTTTCAGGATCACCTGCCGGCCAACCCCACCTGGAAAATGTATTTGAACCTGGCATTCAGCACTGGTTTGCCGTTTGGACCTCCCGGCTTACTTAACCACCGAAGCGCCTTCAACGGCCCGGCTTACAGAAGGGTAGACATGGGCTTTTCCAAACTAATATCGGTGCGCGGGCCAGAAGCCACTGGTTTTGGCTTGGAAAGCTTCTGGGTTAGCCTGGAGGTACTCAACCTTATTTCAGCCAACAACGTGATTTCCTATAATTACGTGCGGGACAACAATGGCATCACCTACGCCGTTCCCAATTACCTGACCGATCGGTTGGTCAACCTTCGGTTCATTGCCAGATTCTAGGCTATTATACCTTCAGTTAATTATTTTAAAGCAACTCTTTTCCTCTCGCTAGAAAGGAGCCTGTCATCCATTGGTCGTTTTTGGCCTGTTTTCCAGGAAACAGGCCAAAAACGACGTTCTTAGTTGGCCTGGAATCTCTTTTCTCGCCAAAGAACGGCGGCATCTTCAATTTCCTGGGCGTAGGCCTTGTAGGTTTGCTCATCAGCTTTGCCTAGTTTTTGGGCTTTCTTGTTGAGTTCCAGGGCTTCGTCGTATTCACTTTTCTGGGCCAGCAGGCGTGCCTTTAGCCAGGTGTTGTAGAAGTTTTCTTCTATGGAAATGGACTTGTCTATCCATTCCAGGGCCAGTTCATGGTCTGTGTTTTGCTGCAATACATAGTTCACGGCCTGTGCCAGCACCGACCAGTCACTGGGTTTTGCTACGGCCAAAGAATCTTTGATCAGGTTCATGGTTTGGGCATACACTTCCACTCTTATGGGAATGACCAATTGCTTTTTTTCCCAGTTCAAGACCAGGCGGGCGCTGGCGGGTTGTACGTCATTGAAAGAATACTTCAAGGTCTCATGGAATTCTGCGGATTTGGGGCTGAAGGGCAGTCTTATTAAGTCTTTGCTTTGATCGTAGCCGTCTGTGCCCCAAAGGTCCAGCTGCTTGTTCAAGACAACGTACCAGTTACTGGAATCTGTTGGCAATACAAACAAGGAGTAAGTACCCGCCGGCACGTTTTCCTGGAGTATGCGCACGTCTGTAGAAAAAGAAATGGTGGTGGCTTCATTTGCACCGGCCCGCCAGAGTTTGCCGTAGGGGACTAGCTTTCCCCATACCTCGCGGTTCTTGACCCCGGGCGCGCTGTAGGCCACGGTCACTTCTGTAATGCCAATGGTATGGGTGATTTTGGCCTTGGGGCTTGCCTGCGGAAGCTTTAGCGTAGTTTGCCCCAACAGACTAAAGGATAAGAGTAGAAAGAAAGAGGTGAGTACAGATTTCATAGGTTACATGGTTCAGGCAGTTGTTAGGTGCCAGCAACAGAAGAACGCACAACCGCTGGCAATCAATCAAATCAAGAAAGAAAAAATAATGCCACACCTGGTTCAGAGTGAAAAACTGGGATAAAAAGAAGCAGAACCGGTGAGTTTGGTGTTTTGGGAGGAGAAAGTTGAAAAAAAAATCTGACTTTTCAATTTCCTGATTACCTTTGGGGCAACAATATGATCCGCACTCCACAAAATATCTCCCTTTCTTCTGCCGCAACCGCGGTACACGGGGTGCATTGCCATCATATCCATCATTCCTCCTAGGAGGAATTGTAACATCATATCGCCCATTCTGGGGCTGGGCCCCATCTATATCCAGTGCTTGTAAACAACAAGCTCCGCTGGTTGTTTCTTGTATTCTTTCGTATCCATTCTTTTCGTAACCTCATAATCCATGATCCGGTTAGCCATTCAAAAATCCGGTCGCTTGTCAGATGACTCTCTCAAATTAATTCGGGAGTGCGGCATTTCCTTTATCAGTACCAGCTCTAAGCTAAAAACCGAAGCCACCAATTTTCCCCTAGAGATCTTGTTCCTGCGCGACGACGACATTCCGGGCTACGTAGCCGATGGTGTGGCAGACATTGGCATTGTGGGCCAGAACGTGTTGGTGGAGGAAGGCCTGCAGGCGCTGTCTGTCAAGAACCTGGGCTTTAGCAAATGCCGTCTTTCCTTGGCAGTGTCTAAGGGCGAAGCCTACACAGACGTTACCTCTTTGAAAGGCAAAAGCATTGCCACTTCCTACCCCAACCTGCTGCAAGAATTCTTAACCTCCAAAGGCGTACAAGCCGACATTCACACCATTAGTGGGTCTGTGGAGATTGCCCCAAGCATTGGCTTAGCAGATGCCGTCTGTGACATAGTAAGTTCTGGTTCAACGCTCATCAGCAATGGCTTGCGCGAGGTAGAAACGGTTTTCAAATCTGAGGCGGTCTTGATCTCTAACCAGAACCTGGACGCTGAAAAGAATCGTCTCCTGCAACAGCTATTGTTCAGGATGGAAGCCGTGCAGCAGGCCCAAAAGTCTAAGTACGTAGTCTTAAACGCCCCAAATTCTGCCATTCCGCAAATAAAACCCTTGTTGCCCGGCATTAAGTCTCCCACCATTATTCCTTTGGCTGAAGAAGGTTGGAGTTCTTTGCACTCGGTGGTGAATGAAGATGATTTCTGGGACATCATCCAGAAGTTGAAAGAAGCCGGCGCCGAAGGTATTCTGGTAGTTCCCATTGAAAAAATGATCGGCTAAGATGAGAACCTATCTATATCCTAAGAAGGAAAAATGGCCAGTTTTAACCCAACGGCCCGTGCAGAAGCTGGACCAGTTGCGGGAGGGAGTACAGCAGACCTTTGACCTGGTACAACAGCGCGGCGATGCAGCTTTAATGGAATTGGCCACAAAGTTTGACAAAGCCACCCTGCAGAGTGTTTGGGTAAGCGATGAAGAAGTAGCGGCGGCCCTGCCTGAAGTAAGCGAGGAGTTGAAACAAGCCATTGAGGTAGCGTATGCCAACGTAAAGCGGTTTCATGAGGCGCAACGAGAGCCGGTACAACAGATAGAAACCATGCCAGGCGTCACGTGCTGGCGTAAATCAGTGGGCATCCAGAAAGTGGGCTTGTACATACCGGGAGGTTCAGCGCCCTTATTCTCTACGTTGCTCATGTTAGGAATTCCTGCCCAACTGGCCGGCTGCCGCGAAATCATTTTGGCCACTCCTCCCGGCACTAACGGTTCCATCAACGCCACCATTCTCTACACCGCCCACCGGCTAGGGATCAAACGCATCTTGAAAGCGGGAGGCGCGCAAGCCATTGCGGCAATGGCCTTCGGGACGGAGACGGTGCCAGCGGTAGATAAGATTTTTGGACCAGGCAATCAGTACGTAACCGCCGCCAAGCAGATGGTCACGCAAATGGGCGTCGCCATAGACATGCCGGCTGGCCCGTCAGAAGTCCTGGTGATTGCTGATGACTCCGCGGAGGCAGACTTTGTGGCCGCCGACTTACTTTCGCAGGCAGAACACGGCCCCGACTCCCAAGTCGTTTTTGTCACGAATTCAGAAAAACAGCTCAAAAACGTCCAGGCTGCGGTGGCAGAACAAGTAGCCAAATTGCCTCGCCAGACGGTAGCAGAACAGGCCTTGACCAACAGCATTGGAGTAGTGGTGAGGTCATTGGAAGAGGCGTTGGCTTTCTCTAATCTCTACGCACCAGAGCACTTGATTCTCTCCGTTGAGGAACCCGAAACGCTAGCCGAACAAGTCACACAGGCGGGTTCAGTCTTCATGGGGCACTTTAGCCCAGAATCTGTAGGAGACTATGCTTCAGGCACTAATCATACTTTGCCTACCAACGGCTACGCCCGCAACTACAGCGGTGTTTCCCTGGACAGCTTCATGAAGAAAATCACCTTCCAACAAGTAACCCGCGAAGGATTGGAGCGCATCGGACCCGCCGTAGAAATCATGGCTGAAGCCGAAGGGTTGCACGCACATAAGCATGCCGTGACGATTAGGCTAACTAAAGGGATTTGAAAATTTGAAAATGTGGAGATGTGAAATTGATTTCTGTCTCACTTCCACACTTCAAATGATATTGATGAAAAGAAATAAAGGAAAATATGCAAAGGGAGAATACCATCTTCCCATCTGCACATTTCCAAATCTCCAAATTTGAAACATGTTTACCATAGATAATTTCATCCGTCCGCACTTGAAGTCACTGAAACCGTATTCTTCGGCGCGTGATGAATTTGAGGGCGAAGCCAGCGTCTTTCTGGACGCCAACGAAAACAACCTGGGTAGCCTGGCCGGCGGAGTAGACTACAACCGCTACCCAGATCCCTACCAGAAAACCATCAAGGAAAAACTGGCCAAGCTGAAAGGTGTCAAGCCAGAGCAGATTTTCATAGGCAACGGTTCTGACGAGGCCATTGATTTGCTGGTGCGTCTGGTGTGTGAACCGGGCCAGGACGAGGTGTTGTTGTTGCCCCCCACGTACGGCATGTATGAGGTGAGCGCCAACATCCACAACGTGGGCATTCAGCGAGTGCCGCTAGATGAGCGTTTTCAGCCTGTTTTCCAGAAAATAGCCGAAAAACAAACCGAGCGCACCAAAATCCTTTTCCTGTGCTCACCCAATAACCCCACCGGTAATGTCCTGGAGCACGCCACGGTTGAAAATCTCATTCAGACCTTCAATGGCTTGGTGGTGGTAGATGAAGCCTATATTGATTTCACGGATCAGCCCAGCTGGAGCACGCGCCTGGACGAATTTCCTAACTTGGTTGTCCTGCAGACACTTTCCAAAGCCTGGGGAATGGCGGGCCTGCGGCTGGGAATGGCTTTCGCTTCTCCAGAAATCATTGGCTACCTGAACAAGATAAAGCCGCCTTACAATATCAACGTAGTCACGCAGGGGTTGGTAAGTGATGCGTTGGATAAGACCGCGCAACTGCAAGATATGCTTCAAGTTATCATGGATGAACGGACCCGACTGTTACAAGCGTTTGAAGCTTTGCCCTTGATGGAGAAGGTTTATCCGTCAGATGCCAACTTCGTGCTGGTGCAGGTGCCCAATGCCAATGAACTGTATAGCTTTCTGCTGGAACGCGGCGTGGTAGTCCGGAACCGTTCCAACCAACCGGGTTGCGCCAACTGCCTGCGCATAACCGTGGGAACCCCCGCAGAAAACGATAACCTGCTGGAGGCGTTGCATTCAATTGCCGCCACGCAGAAAGTTTAGAAAGCGTTTTTGGTCTGTTTTCTGAGAAACAGGCTAAAATGGAAGAAGCTGGAAGGATGCTGCCTTGGGTCTCCAGACTTGCTTCATTTTAGTGGGAGCCTTAAGTCTCTCGCTAGAGTTGAAAAGAGAAGTTCCTGTCGTTTTTAGGCTATTTTTCAGGAATTAGCCCGAAAACCAACAATACACAGGCATAAGCAAACGCTTTAGCCAATAAACATTAAACCAATATCGTGCTACTTACTACACGGTGCGTGCTACTAAAAAACAAATGAAAAAAGTTTTATTCATTGACCGCGACGGGACCATTCTCCTGGAACCGCCCACTGATTATCAGGTAGACTCGTTTGAAAAGTTTTCATTCTACCCGAAGGTCCTACGGAACCTCTACAAAATCTACACCGAGCTGGACTATGAGTTTGTGATGGTTACCAACCAGGATGGATTAGGCACTGATTCTTACCCTGAAGATACTTTCTGGCCCTACCAGAACAAGATGCTGGAGATTCTGGAAGGCGAAGGCATTAAGTTTGCCCACATCCACATTGACCGCAGTTTTGAGCACGAGAACAGCCCCAACCGCAAGCCGCGACTGGGTATGCTAAGCCAATACCTGACCGGTGACTATGACTTAGCGAACTCGTATGTAATCGGGGACCGCCTCACAGACGTGCAGATGGCCCACAACCTGGGTGCTAAGAGCATTCTGTTGCAAGAGGCCGCTAATGAAGAGGCAACATTCGTGAGCACTGACTGGGATGCCATTTACAACTTCCTGCGTCTGCCTGCCCGCAAAGCCACCATCCAGCGCAACACCAATGAAACACAGATCAGCGTAGAGATCAATCTGGACGGCGAAGGCAAGTCTGACATGCAGACCGGCCTGGGGTTCTTTGACCATATGTTGGACCAGCTGGCGCGCCACAGCGGCGTAGACATGCGCATTCACGTGAAAGGCGATCTTCACATTGATGAGCACCACACCATTGAAGATACGGCACTGGCATTAGGAGAAGCGTTTGCGCAAGCCATTAGCGACAAACGCGGCATCAGTCGGTACGGCTTCCTGCTGCCCATGGATGATGCCTTGGTACACGCCGCCATTGATTTCTCTGGAAGACCATGGTTGGTATGGGATGCTAAGTTTACCCGCGAAAAAGTAGGAGACATGCCCACTGAGATGTTCATGCACTTCTTCAAATCGTTCTCAGACGCGTCAAAGTCCAACCTAAACATCAAGGCCGAGGGCGAAAACGAGCACCATAAAATTGAAGCCATCTTCAAAGCGGTGGCTAAAGCCATTAAAATGGCACTGGTGCGTGACGTGAACAAGATGGAAATACCTAGTACCAAAGGCATTCTGTAATGAAAATAGTAATTGTAGATTATAAAGCCGGAAACGTGCAGAGCGTCCTCTTCGCCTTGGAGAGATTGGGGGCTCAGGCCACGGTGACGTCCAACGCAGAAGAAATCAAGAGCGCCGACAAGGTGATTTTCCCGGGAGTTGGGGAGGCATCCTCGGCCATGCGCGCCTTGAAGGCCAATAACCTGGATACGCTGTTACCCACGTTAACACAACCGTTTCTGGGCGTTTGTCTAGGCATGCAACTGTTGTGTCAGCATTCAGAAGAAGGAGATACTGATCTGCTGGGCATTATTCCGGTGCAGGTGAAGAAGTTTGATGCGGCCATTAAAGTGCCGCACATGGGCTGGAACAACCTGCACCATCTCCAGAGTGATTTGTTTACTGGCATACAGGAGGATGAATATGCGTATTTCGTGCACAGTTTCTACGCCCCGGTAACGGAATATACCATTGCCCAGAGTTCGTATCCAGAGCCGTTCAGTGCGGCGTTGCAGTACAAGAACTTTTATGCGGTACAGTTTCATACAGAGAAAAGCGGCCCGGCGGGGGCGCACATTCTCCAGAACTTCCTAAACCTTTAAGCCATGGACATTATTCCGGCTATTGACTTGATTGGCGGCCAGTGCGTACGCCTTACAGAAGGAGATTTTTCCCAGCAGACTACCTACCATTCTGACCCCGTAGAAGTGGCCAAACAGTTTGAGGGTCTCGGGCTGCGTCGCCTGCATTTGGTGGATTTGGACGGTGCCCGCGCCAAGAAGCCGGTGAATTTGCCGGTGCTGGAACGCATCGCCAGACAAACTAAATTGATCATTGACTACGGCGGGGGATTGCAAAGTTCAGAAGCCGTCCGGCAGGCGTTTGACGCGGGTGCGCAGCAAATTACGGCAGGTAGCATTGCCGTCCGGGAGCCGCAGACGGTAGAAGCCTGGCTGCAGGAGTACGGTGCCGACCGCATCATTGTAGGAGCAGATTTCAAAGACAACCGCATTGCCATCAACGCCTGGGCCGAGCAGAGCGATTTAACGCTGGAGTCGTTTTTGGCCTCTTTTTCTGAAAAGGGCGCAAAAACGTTCATCTGCACCGATGTCAGCAAAGATGGCAAGCTGCAAGGTTCTTCCATAGAAGTGTATCAACGTTTGCTAGAGCGGTTCCCCACGTTGCAGTTCATTGCCAGCGGGGGCGTCACCACCATTGAAGAAGTTCGGCAATTGCATGAAGCGGGTTTGCACGGTGCCATTATTGGCAAAGCCATTTATGAGGGGACCATCAAGTTGGAAGATTTAGCAAAGGAGGTTATTTAGCATGCTCACAAAACGAATAATACCCTGCTTGGATATCAAGAACGGCCGTACCGTAAAGGGCGTGCGTTTTGAAGATATCAGAGATGCCGGTGACCCGGTAGAATTGGCGGCCTTGTACGCAAAACAGGGCGCAGACGAATTGGTGTTTCTGGACATCACGGCCACCAATGAGAAGCGCAAGACCCTGGTGGAACTGGTGCGCGAAGTGGCCCGCCACATAGACATTCCGTTCACAGTGGGCGGCGGCATCAGTGCAGTGGAAGACGTGGAAGTACTCTTGCAAAACGGCGCCGATAAAGTGTCCATCAACTCATCAGCCATTCACCGGCCAGAACTAATTACAGAGCTGGCAAGCAGGTTCGGGAGCCAGTGCGTTACCGTGGCCATAGACACTAAAAGCACACCAGAAGGCTGGAAGGTTTTCAGCAAGGCGGGCACGCTAGACACGGGCCTGAGAGCTTTAGACTGGGCCAGGGAAGTAGTGGAGCGCGGTGCCGGTGAAATTCTGCTTACTTCCATGAGCAATGACGGGACCAAGAGCGGTTTTGCCTTAGACATTACCGGTGAAATTTCGCGCAACGTGCGGGTGCCGGTCATTGCCTCGGGCGGCGCCGGGAATGCGCAACATTTCCTGGATGTGTTTGAAGCCGGGGCAGATGCCGCGTTGGCCGCCAGTATCTTTCACTTTCAGGAAGTTCCGCTGCCCGGCCTGAAGAAATTCTTAGCCGAAAATAAAATAGACATTAGATGCTAGTATTTAGACGCTAGATTTTAGATGATGGACTTCAGCGTAAATTCGAGCAAAGTCTATTGTCTAACATCTACTGTCTAGTATCCCAAAATTATGACCATAGATTTCAATAAAGGAGAGGGGCTGGTGCCCGCCATCATCCAGAATGCCGCCACCGGAAAAGTATTGATGCTGGGCTACATGAACGAAGAGGCTTTTCAGAAGACGCAGTCTACTGGCCTGGTTACTTTTTTCTCCCGCTCCAAGAACCGACTCTGGACGAAGGGAGAAACTTCGGGGAATACCTTGAAGGTGGTAAAAGTAGAATTAGACTGCGACCAAGACACCCTTCTCATTTTGGTAGACCCCAGCGGCCCGGCCTGTCACCGGAATACTGAAACGTGCTTTGACACGGAAGGTGATTCTACTTCCTATCACCTGAGAAGCTTCCAGAACTTCACACCCACAGAGCAAGCCTTGCAGTTCATCGCCAAATTGGAGCAGACCATTAAAGAGCGGCGCAGAAATCCCATAGAGGGTTCTTACACCAACTTCCTGTTTGACAAAGGCCTCAACAAAATGGCCCAGAAAGTAGGAGAGGAAGCCGTAGAAGTAGTAATTGATGCCGTGGCCGGCCAAACCGAAACCATGAAAGGCGAAGCCGCTGATTTGCTCTTCCACTTACTAGTGTTGCTGGAGGCCTCAGGATTGTCTTTGGCAGAGGTGGTACAGGTGCTGGAAAGTCGGCATAAACCAAGAGAGTAGGGATTCCATTACCTTTAAAAGCCAAGGCCCGTTTTTAGGCTGTTTTACAGAAAACAGCCTAAAAACGGGCCTTGGCTTTTATGCAATTACTACAGCTTGTTAATGCGGCCGTAGAATTTACTTTGGTAAGAACCCCCAATGGGAATGTACTTATCCTGCATGAACACAGAATCATCTTCAATGAGCTCAATGCGCTTTAAGTTGATGATGAACGAGCGGTGAATGCGCATGAATTGGTCTTGCGGCAGCTTCTGGTCTATGGCGCTCATGGTGGTGTAGACAATGTGTTTTTTGGTGTCTGTGTTGATGACCACATAGTCGCCGCGGGCTTCAATAAAAGCAATGTTTTGCAGGTTCACCTTGATGATCTTGTTGTCTACCTTCACAAACAGCTCGTCTGGTTGCACGGCGGCCAGAACGGCACCGCTGCTTGCTTCCAACTTCTGCACTGTGTTGTTCACGGCCTGGGTGAAGCGGGCAAAATCTACGGGCTTTAACAGGTAGTCAGATACCTGCAGTTCAAAGGCCTGCACGGCAAAGTCTTTGTGCGAGGTGATTAAAATTGTGTGCGGCTTTTTAGGTAGCGTGCGCAGCAATTCCAATCCAGACATCTCCGGCATTTCTACGTCCAAAAACAGAAGGTCTACGCCGTCATTCTTCAAAAGCCAGACCAATCCTTCTTTGCTGGAATTGAAACTCTTCACCAGTTCCAGAGAGGGGGTAGCCTGAATGTGACGTTCCAGAATCAAGCGGCTCAGGTCGTCATCGTCAATAACTATGGTCCGGTAGGTAGTATCTTTTTTCAAATTGTCAGGCATAAGGAGTCATTAGCGCATCTGCCAGAGCAGACGGTTGATCTTGTCCGGGACAAGAGGGCTGTTATTTTCAGAAAGCAATATAACGCCAAAAGGTTTTAATGCCTTCGGGTAAATATAGCCATTGACGCTCAACGGCCGGCTCTTCATCCAAAGTTTTATACGCGAAACTTCCTAAAATTAGTTTACAACTCCCTGAATGAATCACGTATAAGAGGCACCAACCAACCCAAAATGAACGCTTGTGCTACCAGTTGCCTTATTAAATAAGCTTCAGATTTTAACTCAGCCAGATGATTCTACTTGTGGGCCTACCAGCTTACACGCGGTCTACCAATACTTTAAGGATGATGTGTCACTGGACCAGGTCATCTCTGAAGTTTCTTTTCTGGAGGATGGGGGCACGCTGGCGGTTCTGCTGGGTTCCCATGCCTTAAAGCGGGGGTACAAGGCGCACATTTACTCTTACAATCTGCATGTCTTTGACCCTACGTGGTTCAAAATGAGCAATGAGAAGATCATTGCCAACCTGCAGGAGCAGCTTGAGTACAAACAGGACCCCAAGCTGCAGATTGCCACGCAGGCCTACATTGAATTCCTGAGCCTGGGCGGCGAACTCAGGTACAAAGACCTTACAAGAGAATTACTGGATCAGTATTTTTCACAGGGCATTCCGTTGCTTTCGGGGCTGAGTGCCACGTATCTGTACAACTGTGCCCGCGAGCGGACCAATGAACGCGACGAGTCCATCTTTGACGATGTGCGCGGCCACCCCATGGGCCATTTTGTGGTGTTAGCTGGCTTTGTAGATGACCAGGACAAAGAGCACGTGATTGTGGCAGACCCTTATCAGGAAAATCCGCTGTTCCGGAACAACTATTACAACGTGCCCACGCCCCGGTTGATCAATGCCATCATGCTGGGCATTGTCACCTATGACGCCAACTTGCTGGTCATTCAGCCTAAATAATCTTATCTCACCAGAGAATAACCCCCATAAATATACATGCGCAAAATAGTAGTGGTCAACAACCCCAAAGACTGGGACATTGACATTGAGGAGGTAGAAGTGGTAGATGCGCAACGCTATCTCACAGACCCCACCTACATTGAAATGAAAAGCGCGCGGGTGTTTAACCTGTGCCGTTCCTATAAATACCAGAGCAGCGGCTATTACGTGTCTCTGCTGGCCGAAGCCAGGGGACACCGGGCCATCCCCAACGTGACCACCATCCAGGACATGAAGTCGCAGACCATTGTGCGGGCCATTACGGATGAAATAAATGAGACTATTCAGAAAAGCCTGTCCAAACTCAAGTCCAAGAGCTTCACGCTGAGCATCTACTTCGGGCAGAACGTGGCCAAGCAGTATGAGAAGCTGAGCAAGCAGTTGCATGATTTGTTTCAGGCCCCGTTGTTGCGCGCGCAGTTTGTGTACAACAAAGAGTGGGTGTTGGAGAGCATTTCGCCTATTCCCGTGAACGAGGTACCTGAGCACCATGTGCGCTATCTGCTCAAATACGCCAAGGCCTATTTTGCCAGAAATCGGTTCTCCAGCGCGCGGGTGAGCAAGAAGGTCTATGACCTGGCCATTCTGGTGAACCCGGCAGAGAAAGATCCACCATCAAATGACAAGGCCCTGCAAAACTTCATTGAAGCCGCAGGCGCGCTCGGGTTTTACACTGAACTCATCACCAAAGAAGACTACCGGCGGCTTTCTGAGTTTGACGCGCTCTTTATTAGGGAAACCACGTCAGTGAACCACCATACCTACCGTTTTGCTCGGCGGGCGCACGCAGACGGCCTGGTGGTGATTGATGATCCGGTTTCCATTCTAAGGTGTACTAACAAAGTGTACCTGGCAGAACTGTTGACCAAGGCCAAGGTGAACATACCAAAGACCATGATCATTCACCGCGACAACTGTGACCGCGTGATTGAAGAGCTGGGGCTGCCCTGCGTCCTAAAAAAACCAGACAGTTCCTTCTCCCAAGGCGTGGTGAAGGTGAAGACCCAGGAGGAGCTTCAGGAAGAACTCAAAGAGATGCTCTATGAATCTGACCTCATCATTGGCCAGGAGTTTACACCCACAGACTTTGACTGGCGCATAGGCATTCTTGACAAGCAACCGCTGTATGCCTGCAAATATTTCATGGCCAAAGACCACTGGCAGATTTACAACTGGGACGGTAAAAAGAAAGACGTAGCCGGTGATTTTGAGACTGTGCCATTTGCCGACGTGCCTTTCTTTGTTTTGCACACCGCCATGAAAGCCGCCAATCTCATTGGAGATGGTCTCTATGGGGTTGACTTGAAAGAGATAGACGGCAAGGCTTACATCATTGAGGTGAATGACAACCCGAACATAGACGCCGGTGTAGAGGACCAGATTTTGAAAAAAGATCTCTACCTCACCATCTTAAAGTCTATCAAACGACGCATTGACTTACAGAAAAACCTAGTGAACAGCAACACCCATGAGCCCAGTTAAAAAGTTAGGTTTGTTTGCCGGCTTCGGCCTGGAAATGGAATACATGCTGGTAGACCGGGAGACCCTTGAGATTCTGCCCATTGCAGATCAGGTGCTTCAAGCAGAAGCGGGTGAACTCACCTCAGACGTTGAGCGCGGAGACATGGCCTGGTCCAATGAACTGGTGATGCACGTGCTGGAACTCAAAACCAATGGACCCACCACCACTTTGCACGGCCTGCACCAGAAGTTTCACCAACAGGTGACCAGAATCAATGAACTGCTGGCGCCCATGAACGGTATGCTGCTACCCACCGGCGCGCACCCATTCATGGACCCGTTTACAGAAACCAGGCTGTGGCCGCATGATTCCAGTGAGATTTATGAGGCATACAATAAGGTGTTCAACTGCCAAGGCCACGGCTGGGCCAACCTGCAAAGCACGCACCTAAACCTGCCTTTCTCTAATGATGAGGAGTTTGGCAGGTTACACGCCGCCATCCGGTTGATCTTGCCCTTGCTCCCAGGTATTTGCGCAGCCTCACCGGTTTTGGATGGCAAGGTGACGGGCTTTTTGGATACCCGCCTGGAAGTGTACCGTAAAAACCAACAGAAGGTGCCGCAGATAGCAGGAGCCGTAGTCCCCGAAGCCGTTTTTACCCAGCAGCACTACCAGGAGCAAATCTTTGAGCCCATGTTCCGGGCCATTGCGCCTTTTGATCCAGACGGCATATTACAGGAGGAGTTCCTCAATTCCAGAGGGGCCATTGCCAGGTTCAGCCGGGGAGCCATTGAAATTCGCGTCATTGACAACCAGGAATGCCCGCTCGCTGACGTGGCCCTGGTTTCCCTCATCGTGGAAGTGTTGAAAATGCTGGTTTCAGAGGAGCGTAGTTCATATGAGGAACAGCAGAAAATAGACACGGCTTCCCTGGCCTCAGTTTTCGTTCAAAGTCTGGAAAAAGGCCGAAAAACGGAGATTCTGGACACTTCTTATTTACAGGCGCTGGGCTTCTCAGAAAAGACAAAAACCGTGGCAGACGTGTGGCAGGCGCTTTGGGAAAAGGTGCAACAAAAAGGCGTGCTGGACGCTGAAATAAATACTGCCCTGGAACAGATTCTACAGCAGGGGTGCTTGGCAGAGCGTTTGTTACAAGCCCTGGGCTCAAGTCCCACTTTAGAAGAAATTAAAACCATTTACCGAAAACTTTCGAATTGCTTAAGTGAAAACAACTTGTTCCTTCCATGAGTCTGGACAAACGAAAAGTACTGTTTACCTGTGAGCATGGCGGCAATGAAATTCCCCAGGAGTTCAATGCTGCCTTTGATGGCGCAGAAGGAGCCTTGACCTCGCACCGCGGCTATGACCTGGGCGCCTTGGACTTGTTCCAGAAGTTTGCCAATGCACCGTATGCAGACAAGGCTTTTTACAGTACCACCAGCCGGCTTCTGGTAGAGTTGAATAGGTCAAGACACCATCCCAGGCTTTTCTCTGAGTTCACGCAGCCGCTGCAGGAAGAGGAGAAGCGCCAGATCATCACGCAGCATTATCTGCCTTATCGCCAGAAAGTAGAAGAACAGATCCACGACTGGATTCAGGAGGGCTATCAAGTGCTGCACATTTCCGTGCATAGCTTCACGCCGGTGCTGGACGGCGAGAAACGCAAAGCCGACATTGGTCTGCTGTACAACCCCGGCCGGGAGCGCGAGCAGCTGTTTGCCTCTAAATGGCGCCAGGAAATCAGCCGGCTGGACGGAGACTACAAGATCAGGTACAATTACCCGTACAAAGGCACGGCAGACGGTTTTGTCACGCTGCTCAGGAGAAAGCACACACCAGAAGAATACGCCGGCCTGGAGCTGGAGGTGAACCAAAAGTTTGCGCTGGGATCACCAGAAGACTGGCTGGTTCTGCAAAATGTGTTGGTAAGTTCCTGCGGCAAAGCGCTTTAACCTTAGCCCGCCTTGTGGAGTATAACCCTCAGCCTGGCAGCAATGCCAGTATAAAACTACTGTTCTACCTAACTATGAAAAAACATGCTGAATTATCTTCTTGACCTACTCGTGAGCGCCGGGGTGCTGTTGCTCCTAGCTTACATTTTACCGCAAGTCACCATCAAGAGCTTTTGGACGGCCCTTTGGGTAGCCGTTCTGGTAGGAATTCTCAACATCTTGATTGGCTGGTTGCTATCTTTCGTGTTGAATTTGGTTACTTTCTTCCTGCTGGAGTTCATCGTGAAGGTGATTGTGTCTGCCATTGTCATTAAAATAGCCGACAAGCTGGTGCGCAACTTTGAAATCAAAGGCTTCTGGCCGGCGCTGGTGATTGCCGTGGCTCTTTCTGCCGCCAGTACCCTGGTACACCGCTCAGATGAAGACGAAATGCGAAATGAAGAATACGGTTTTGTAATGCCTGTTGCGCAGCAGGAGTTCAAAGCATAACGCTTCATTATTTAAACATACAAAAGGCCGCCGCTAATCATTAGCGGCGGCCTTTTGCTTTTAGTAATCCTGTAGTTCATCCCTTTCACTTCCTGGTTTATTTACCGTTGGCAGCAGGAGCGAGGGAAACTCGTTTTTGGGCTGTTTTCCAGAAATGAGGCCAAAAGCGGTCTAGCTTACTTCTTCTTCGTCAAAGTACAGCTTGTAGAACTTGCGGCCGTCAGCATCTTCTCCTTTGATGATCATGTCCTTGTTGCCGTGAATGTACACGTGAAAGTTCTTGTCCAGTTTTAAGACGCTTTTAAAGACGCGGGACTGTTTTTTGACGGCCTGCGTAGAAATCCCGAAGCTGTCTTCAATCTCCACTTCATAGTTCTGGCGGTACTCGCCGTCAAAGTTCCGGAAGGACTCTATGAGCTCTGGCTGCTGGCCAAACACCTCGGTTTCAAATTCTTCCTTGTCAAAGGTCTCGTGCTTGGTGAAGTATTCGGCAGACTTGTTCAGGAGCGCGATCTGGTCGGTTTTCTCTACTTCAAACTCCTCTGTCAGGCGCTCAGAGATGAACTCTTTGGTGAGGTTTAGGAAATGGCTGGTCTGGTGGAATTCATTGCTGATCTGGGTGAGGCCTAAAAAGTTGGTGCGCCAGTATTGGGCTTCTTCGCCGCGGTTCTGGTTGTCAATGATGGCCACTATGAAACCGTCCTCTGGTTGGGTGTTGAAGATGATGCAGCCTTTGTCAAACTTGTTGCTGTCAATTCCTTCCAGGTAAGAAATGGTGTAGTCGCGGTTTTTGCGCTGCACGTCAAAGTAACCGCTTTTTACCTCGGTCTTGAAAATACCCACGGCCTCTACTACGCGCTCGTCTACCTCGCAGTTGATGAAGTGGCAGACGTAGAGTTCGCCGGGTTTTATCTTGGGGTGGCTGGAGCTTTCAAACAGGTGCCGGGCAATGTTCTTGGAGTTCTCATGAAAGGTCTCCTTGTCGGCGAAGATGTTCTCACAGTAGCTGTACACTTCATTGAATTTGAGCGAAGAGGCGTGCGTGAATTTGAACCGCTCATGCGCTGTGGCAAATTTGGTGAGAAAGAACTTTTCCAGCTTCTCGGTGAGGCCGTCGCCGGGGGCAAAGGGATTCTCAGAGACGGTGAGTTTCTGCTCTAGTCCTTTGTTGCCCACGTGGTGGATGGCTAAGCTGGTGAGCGAGGCGGTGTCAAATTTCATGGAACTGCAGGTAATCTTAAAGGTAAGGGAAGAAGTGCCTGCAAAAATACGCAATCATGCCGGAAAGCCGGGCGGTTTTCTCAATCAAAGAAAGGAGGGAGGGAGACCAACCGTTTTTTGGCTGTTTTCTGGGAAATACGCCAAAAACGAGGTTTCCATCGGCTGAATTTAAACTTGGTGGCTTGGCATTCCTATAAAGGACACTGATTTTCCTGAAGCTCAAAACCAACGTTAAAATATATTCAGGAAATTGAATCCTTGAGGCAGGGTTAAGAGTAAGAGAAACAGTCTCATGTACCATCTTAAAGTGAAAAGGGTCTTGCTGGTTGCCGGTTATATTCTTCTGTCTGTCCTGGGTTTTGTGCTGGTGTATTTTCTGGTGGCGTTTGTGCTGTCCAGATGGGGCATTGACAAAGAGCCGCAGACCCGGCAAGAAGTGACTATTTACATTCTCACCAACGGGGTGCATACAGACCTGGTGGTGCCGGTGCGGCATGAACTCTACAACTGGAACCGCTACATCAGCTACCAGCATACCAAAGGCCAGGACAGTACCGCCAACTGGGTGGCGTTTGGCTGGGGCGACAAAGGGTTTTATCTGGAGACGCCCACGTGGGCAGATTTAAAAGTAAGTACGGCCTTTAAAGCCGCCACCGGCTTGAGCAACGCGGCCATTCACGCCACCTTCTACCAGCAGATGCAGGAGTCAGAGGACTGCAAGCGCATTCAGATCAGCGTGCAACAATACAACCGCCTCATTAAATACATCAAAAGCCGATTTGACTTAGATGCCAAAGGCTTGCCTATTCCCATCCAAACCAATGCCAACTACGGGCTCAATGACGCTTTCTATGAGGCCAAGGGCAGCTACAACCTTTTCTACACCTGCAACACCTGGGCCAACAACGGTCTTAAAGCATCTGGCCAGAAAGCCAGCGTCTGGACGCCATTTTACCACGGCATCTTCTACCAATACCAGTAAGCCGCAGTGCTTGAAGTAGACTGTCATATTAGGGTGGAAGGTCCTTTAAGGGAATGGCCGTGCTCTGGTGACATATTTACTCTTCTATCTTAAGTACATTTCCTTATTCTTATATGGTGAGCCAGGCTATGATGGCCGGCCTTTGTCGTTTTTGGGTTGTTTTCTGGAAAACTGGCCAAAAACGATCTTAGTAAGTACTTTAAGTTCTCTATCTGGAGCATGAAAGATTAATGCCTTGCATAACCAAGAGAAAGGCAGAAAGTTTTTCATGGGCCTTACTATTATTGACTGAAAAGGCTCGGTGAAAGAGCTGTTTCTGGGTAGGATTATATTTTTTTTCAAAAAAAATTTCCGGTAAAATCTGCTGTTTCGTCATAGGCAAGTTAAGTCTGAAGCCATTCTAAAGGTATGAGGCTTTAGGTGAGCGCGTTAGCATCTTTTAATCTTATCCGGTTGCAGGTTCGTAGCCAACCATCCACCATTACATATATAAAAGTACAATATAGCGCCGTCCAGATTTGGGGCTCTTTTTAGCCGGGAACTGCCTCTGGTCTTCAGAAGAAAGTGACGGATATCATTAATAAAAGAGTTAGAAGTCCTCTATTGAGTTAGAAACGGACCCTACTTTTACATCGTAATCAATGCAAAATTCATCAAACGCTAACCGTAATCATTATGAAAAAACTGACTTTACATTGGACCAGCCTGCTCAACCAGCGGTTTAGAGCGGGTAAGCTTCTAAGCTTGGGAATTTTAGTGGGCGGTGCCTTCCTTTTCAGTTGCTCCTCTGGCAGCAATGAAGGCTACGCCGACCAATACAAAAAAGAACAGGATGCTGCCCAGGCATCTGCCCCTGCAGAAGCAGCAGTGGAAGATGATGGGAAAGGAGTAGGCCCCGTTAAAACCGTTGAGGTGGGCGCAGACATAGACCAGGCCCTAGCCGAAACCGGCAAATCTATCTTTGAAGGCAAATGCTCTGCCTGCCACCAGGTCTCTGACCAGAAAGTAGTAGGCCCTGGCTTGGCCGGCGTAACTGAAAGACGCAAGCCTGAATGGATCATGAACATGATCATCAACCCACAGGAGATGACCCAGAAAGATCCTACCGCTAAGAAACTGTTGTCCGAGCACCTTACCCAGATGACCAACCAGAACATCAACGAGGCAGACGCACGCGCGCTTCTTGAGTTCCTGAGAAAAAACGATAAAGCCATATAAGTACCCTAAACAAAAATCCAAATGGAAACTCTGGTCAACAGATTCTGGAAATCCGCCCCTAAAGCTGCCCTTCTGCTATCGCTAGCCGCTGGTTCAGCTTTGCAAAGCTGCAACAAGACGGGCGCTGGCGAAGGCGGGGGAGCCGCCGCCGGCCTAGATGCAGACGCCGCCTCAAAAGTATACGTGGCGCCGGGCAAGCATGATGAGCTGTATTCTTTTCTCTCAGGTGGTTTTAACGGGCAGGTGTCTGTCTATGGCATTCCTTCGGGGCGTCTGTTAAAAATCATCCCGGTCTTCTCCCAGTTCCCTGAAAACGGGTACGGGTACAATGAGGAGACAAAGGCCATGTTGCAGACGTCGCACGGCTTTATTCCCTGGGATGACTTGCACCACCCTAAACTGTCGCGCAAAGACGGCATGACCGATGGGCGCTGGTTGTTTGTGAATGGCAACAACACCCCTCGCGTAGCCCGGGTAGACCTGTCCACGTTTGAAACCGTGGAAATCATGGAGATACCCAACAGCGCCGGTAACCACTGCTCACCGTACCCAACTAACAACAATGAGTACGTACTGGCCGGTACCCGCTTCAGTGTTCCTCTGGACATGAAAGGCGGCACCGCCGATGTGAGCATGGAGGATTACAAAGACAAGTTCAGAGGTTCCATCTCCTTTATTAAAGTAGACCAGGAGAAGGGAGACATGGAGTTGGATTTCCAGGTTCTGGTGCCAGGGTTTGACTATGACTTAGCCAATGGGGGCAAAGGCCCGTCTAATGACTGGGTGTTCTTTACCACCTACAACACAGAGAAAGCCGGTACTTTGAAAGAACTGGGCGCCTCACAGAATGACCGTGACTATTTAGCGGCCATTAACTGGAAACTGGCGGCCAAATATGCCGCTGAGGGGAAAGCCAAGGAAATGCCAGCCAACTACTATCACAACAAGCTGGACCATGGTACCCACTCTGCCAAGTCTACCATCAAAAAGAAAGTGCGCTACCTGTTACCAGAAGACTGCCCGGGTATGATGTACTTGCTGCCAGCGCCTAAATCACCGCACGGCATTGACGTAGACCCAACCGGTGAGTTCATGGTAGTGAACGGTAAACTAGCTTCTACGCTGCCTGTCTTCTCTTTCTCTAAAATGATGAAGGCTATTGAGAACAAGCAGTTTGACGGCGAGAAAAACGGCATTCCAGTGCTGAAGTATGAAGCCGTGCTGCAAGGCGAGGTGAAAGAACCAGGCTTAGGGCCATTGCACACTGAGTTTGACGGCAAAGGCAATGCTTATTCTACCATGTTCGTGTCTTCTGAAGTGGTGAAATGGAGCTTGAAAGACCTACAGGTAAAAGACAGAATGCCGGTGTACTACTCACCTGGTCACTTGATGATTCCGGGTGGTGACACCAGAGAGCCATATGGCAAGTACCTGGTGGTGATGAACAAAATCACCAAAGACCGCTTCTTGCCTACCGGTCCTGAGTTGATGCACTCTGCCCAGCTTATTGACATCAGCGGAGACAAGATGAAGATGCTCCTTGATTTCCCTACCGTGGCTGAGCCGCATTACGCCCAAGGCATTAAAGCAGACCTGATTGCGCCAAAAAGCGTCAAGTTCTTTAAGCTGGATGAAAACTCTCACCCGCAGGCCGCTAAAAAGGAAAGCGACGTGAGCGTGACCCGCAAAGGCAACGTAGTGACCGTGAAAATGACCGCCATCAGAAGCCACTTAACGCCTGACAACATTGAAGGCATACAAGTAGGAGATACGGTGAACTTCCACGTAACCAACCTGGAGCAAGACTGGGACGTACCGCACGGGTTTGCCGTAATGGGCGCCAACAATGCAGAGACCCTCATCATGCCAGGTGCAACGCAGTCTCTGAAATGGATCCCTAAAAAAACCGGGGTGTATCCGTTCTACTGCACTGACTTCTGCTCTGCACTGCACCAGGAGATGCAAGGCTACGTACGGGTTTCTCCAAAAGGTTCTAGCGTGCCTATTTCCTTCTCTACCGGTAAAAAGAAACCGGTACCGCCCGCTGCTACCGCTTCTTTGAAATAAAATCTGCATCAGCGGAGGTGCCCCAGCCTCCGCTGATCTTTTTATACACTCGTCTTAACCCCAAAAGGATGAAGGTTTACCAGAAAGTGCTCATGCTGTTGGCAGCCGTTTCACTAGGCCTGCTGTTTCTGTTTCCCATGTGGAAGATTTACCTGAAAGCCCCCCAGTACCCCGAAGGCCTTGAACTGCATATCTGGGTGAATAAACTTGGCGGTAGTTCAGAAGGAGTCCTCCAGAATTTTAATATCTTGAACCACTACATCGGCATGGCCCCCATTCATGCAGAATCTTTTGCCGAGCTTAAATACATGCCCTACATTGTTGTCTTTTTCATGATCACCGGAGTGGTGGTGGCGCTGCTAGGCAAACGCAAGCTGGTCTTGGGTTGGACGCTGCTGCTCATGGTAGGAGGGTCGGTAGGCATTCTGGACTTTTATCTCTGGCTGGTGAAATTTGGGACTACCTTGAGTCCTGAAGCGCCCATCAAAGTACCGGGCATGACTTATATCCCGCCGCTGCTGGGGCATAAAACCCTGCTCAATTTTGAAGCCCTCTCTTTACCGGCCTGGGGCAGCCTGGGCATCGCGTTAGGCATTTTGCTGGCAGGCCTGGCCTTTTTCCTCAGCCGACCCGCCGTCCAATTGCCATCTGTTGCCCGTACTAAGACCACCGTGTCATGAAAACTATAACCTTACAAGCCCTCACTTTTTTCTGCCTGGTTGCTATGCTGTCTTCCTGTGCCGTAGAGCCCAAAACCATTCCTTATGGCCAGGCCAACTGCGCGCATTGCAACATGACGGTGTCTGATAACCGTTATGGGGCCGAGCTGGTGAATGACAAGGGCAAAGCCTCTTTTTTTGATTCCATTGAATGCTTGGCAGCGTATCTTAATGAACGGCCTGAGGAGCAGAAGAACGCGGCATTTTTAATGGTGTCAGATTTTGCCAACCCGGGTACGCTGGTGGAGGTGGGAAAGGCGCAGTTTTTACGTACCAAAGCCTTGGCCAGTCCCATGGGCATGCACTTGACTGCTGTGGCAGACCCAAGCACCGCCGCCAAAATGAAACAACAGTACGCCGGCACTCTCCTCAATTGGGTGCAGGTGCAAGAAGCCGTTCAAAACAATGATAAACTTGAGTAGACGTATATTCCTTGCGCTGGGCATCTGGGTTTTTCTCTTGGTCTCTTCTTCGGCCTGGGGCAAGACCCTGACCGTGTGCAAGTCATGTGCCTATGCCTCTGTGAAAACGGCGGTGCAGAAAGCCAAGCCTGGAGATACCGTTTTGGTGAAAGGCGGTCTCTACCAAGAGTCTGGCATTGAGGTGAACAAGCCTTTGGTGTTGCTAGGGCAGAATTACCCTGTCATTGACGGTAAAAATACGGGAGAGATCATCTCCATCACGTCTGACCAAGTGACGGTGCAGGGCTTCACGCTTCAGAACGTGGCCACTAGTTATAGAAGAGATGATGCAGCCATCCGGGTTCTAGGCCGTAACCATATTAAAATCCTGGACAATACCATTTTAAAGACCTTCTTTGCTATTTACCTGCAGAATGCAGAAGACATTGTCATCAAAGGCAACAAGGTGAAGGGAGAGAACGCCAACCGCAATGAAACGGCATTGGGCAATGCCATTCACCTATACTACTGCAACAACGCCGTCATTAGTAACAATGACGTGCAGGGCCACCGAGACGGCATTTACCTGGAGACGGTGAAAGATGCCAAAGTGCACCACAACCTCAGTCACCAGAACCAGCGGTACGGCATGCACTTCATGTTCTCTGACCGCAACGTGTACACGCACAACACCTTCAAACAGAACGGGGCCGGCGTGGCGGTCATGTACACGCATAATGTGCACATGGCGCATAATACCTTTGAAGACAATTGGGGAGCCGCCTCCTATGGGTTGCTCTTAAAAGACATTAGCAACAGCACCATTGAGAATAACTTGTTCAGGGGAAATACCACGGCGCTACACATGGAAAGCTCCAGCCGCCTCCAGATCAGACGCAATGATTTTGAACGAAACGGCTGGGCGGTGAAACTGCTTACATCCTGTTTGGAAGACACGTTTCAACTAAACAACTTTACAGGCAACTCATTTGATGTGAGTACCAACGGCAGTTCGGCCAATAACTTTTTTGAGCGTAATTACTGGGAGCGCTACACGGGCTATGATTTGGGCCGAGACCAGATAGGTGATGTACCATACCGGCCCGTGAGTTTGTACTCCATGTTGGTAGAGAAAGTGCCGGCTTCTGTGATGTTCAT
Source organism: Nibribacter ruber (assembly GCF_009913235.1). Lineage (NCBI taxonomy): Bacteria > Pseudomonadati > Bacteroidota > Cytophagia > Cytophagales > Hymenobacteraceae > Nibribacter > Nibribacter ruber. Next base: position 567,627 of record NZ_CP047897.1, read on the forward strand.
GCGCAGTTTCATGATTGACCTGCTGGACAGCATGGAGCGTGTACTGCCCAGCATCATCCCAGACCAATTGGTAGACGAACGTCCCTTGATGAAAAAGATACACCATGATACAGATAGAAAACCTGTGCAAGCGCTACGGCAAACTGCAAGTGCTGCAACAGGTGAGCGTCACCTTTAACACTGGCAAAGTAGTCTCCATTATAGGTCCCAACGGATCTGGCAAAACCACCTTGAGCAAATGCATTCTCGGCATGGTCTTGCCAGACACTGGTGATATAAAGCTTAACGGCCAGAGCATTCTCAAAGAACATGCCTACCGAAGCCAGATTGGGTATATGCCTCAGATTGGGCGCTACCCAGAGAACATGAAAATACGACAGGTGTTCCAGATGCTGCAAGATATGCGGCCATCAGTACATCCTCTGGATGAAGACCTCCTGGAACAGTACAAGCTACCGGCCATGTATGACAAGCACATGGGCGCCTTGTCTGGTGGCACCAAGCAAAAAGTGAGCGCCGCCCTGGCTTTCATGTTTAACCCAGACATTCTCATACTGGATGAACCCACCGCCGGACTGGATCCCCTGTCTGCTGAAATCCTGAAGCGGAAAATTCTGCTGGAAAAAAGCAAAGGGAAGCTGATCTTAATCACCTCTCACATCATGAGCGAGATTGAGGAAGTAGCCGACGAGGTCCTGTGCCTGGTAGAAGGGCAGGTGCGGTTCAATGAGACCATTCAGGCCTTGAAGGCCCAAACCCAGGAAGATCGCTTGAGCCGCGCCGTGGCCAAGGCCATGCGCTTAGAAGAAGTATTATGAGTAAGATTATCAAATACGTGCTGCTTGACATCCTCAAGAGCAAAATCATCATAGGCTACACGCTGTTTCTGCTGCTGCTTTCCTTGGGCTTGTTTTATTTGGGCGGAAGTCCGGAGAAGGGAATTCTTAGTCTTCTCAACCTGGTGCTGCTCACGGTGCCGCTCATCAGTATTGTGTTTGCCACTACGCACTTTTACAATTCATATGAGTTCATGGAGTTGTTGGTGGCCCAGCCTATTACGCGGCAGAAGATTTTCCTGAGCGAGTTTCTGGGCGTGGCCTTCTCGCTTTCGGCTGCGTTTGTGGTAGGCGTGGGCCTACCGGTGCTGGTGAGCGGAGCGGGGCTTACGGGCCTGTTTCTGGTGCTCACAGGATTATTCATCACCTTTATTTTCGTGGCCCTGGCCTTTCTGGCCTGCGTTCTCACCCGTGACAAGGCCAAAGGCATAGGATTTGCCCTGTTGTTGTGGTTTTTCTTTGCCCTCTTATATGACGGTCTGGTATTGCTAATCCTGTATTCTTTTAGCGATTATCCCTTGGAATACCCCGCATTAGCCATGACCGCTCTCAACCCGATAGACCTTGGCCGGATTATGGTATTGCTGAACCTGGATGTGTCCGCGTTGATGGGGTATACTGGCGCCTTGTACAAGAATATTCTGGGCAGCAGCTGGGGAATCAGCCTGTCGTTTGGGTTGCTGATGCTATGGATTGTTTTACCACTGCTTAGCGCCAAAAGGATCTTTTCCAGAAGAGATGTATAACCTTATTGTATTCTATATTTAATAGTCATCGTCAGGCCTTCGGGCAAAGTTTGTTTATGTTGAAAAGAAAAGCGCCACCTACTTAGGTGGCGCTTTTCTCGTTTTTGGCTCTTTTTCAGAAAACCAGCCAAAAACGCCAGGCCGTGAATGATTAGATAGCCAATTCTTGAAAGTGCTTTTTAACACCTACCAGAGTGATTCCTGTCATTTTACAAGGCTTGGTTTTAGGCTAAACTTGTAGAAATCTAAAGACAGCCAATATGAACTCTATCCTGATTATGGCCCTGATAAACCCCATGACTTATTCTTCATACAGAACTTTGGTAGAAACGCTTGCAGAAGAAGGCAGTACCACGGGCCTTGAGCAAACAGATGAGCGCATTGCCTTCACCAAGCTTAATCTGCAACGCATGAAACGGGTAGAGAAACAATTTGCCATGCTCCCCGAAATGGCAACCCTTTTGCAGAAGCACCAGCCTCATTGGCGGTGGCTTTTATTAGTAGAGTCCTGGTGCGGAGACGGGGCCCAGACAATTCCTGCCATTGCGTCCATTGCCCAATCTGTGCCTACCATTGAGTTGCTTATTGTGCCGCGCGATGAGAACCAGAGCCTTATGAACTCTTGCCTGACCAACGGAAGCCGCGCCATTCCCAAACTAATCTGCGAGAACCATCATACGGGTGAACGGTTATTTACCTGGGGGCCCCGCCCGGCCGCCATTCAAGAAAAACTTGTACAGTACAAAGCGGAAAATCCTGGGGCTACGCATGAAGAATACATGACCCAGGTGCACGGTTGGTACGCAAAAGATAGAAGTGCCGCCCTACAGCAAGACTTGCTTGCTTTAATGGAGCAAATTCTGGAACCAGCACAGGTGGTATAGCCAAGTCTGTAACTAGCCAACCAAAATAGTGATTGAATACGCATCTTACGTAGATGAAAAAGCGGGATTCTACCAGCATGGTGACTTTTAAACTAACCCTGCCAGTAAAATTCCGCTTTTATAAAGTAGATGCGTTTCCGATTGGAGCTTCTGGTTATTGGGGGGCAATTGGCTGTTGTTGGGTTTGCACCTCTTGGGAAGAGGTCACAGTATCTACGCGTAACCTAGCCGAGTCATCGTCTCCTTCCAGTTGAGGCGAAATCTCATCTCCTGCGCCAATTTCCACGCTTTCATCTGTTGCCATGTCCTGGGTGGTTTGCCGGGTTGTTGTAGTATTGCTGTCTCCGCATCCAAATCCTAACAGCACGGTTGCTACCATTAGTACCTTTTTCATAATCTTCTGCATTAGGTAAAGCCATTTAAACGCTTTGGTAAACAAGGGGTTGCGTGGAAATAAAGATTGTGGTTTGGGGCATGGCAACTAATGAAAGACTGGCTTAACTGCAGTCTTCTATGTATTTTAGAAGCGGCCCCGTTTCAGAAAACAACCAAGTAAGACCTTTGGGGGACGGGCCTTACGCATAATAAACCCGATGCCTCAATCTACTCTCTCCAATTCCCTTTCTTGTGCCTTCCCTAAAAAAAGTTGGGTCATGGTGGCCTTGGCGCAGCTGGTGGTGGTGGCGGTTTTAGGTTTGTTCTTGCGCTATCTGCAGATGGGCACCCTCACTGGCATAAACTTTAAATTTTTATTGCACGCCCATTCCCATGTAGCGCTGCTGGGCTGGCTCTATTCTGCGGCCTTCCTCACCTTGGTCACCGTGTACCTTCCTCCTGCAATAGCTTCTAAACGAGTGTACGGATGGCAATTCTGGCTTTCTCAAGGCGCGGTGGTGGGCATGCTGGTTTCTTTTCCGGTGCAGGGGTATGCCGCGGCGTCCATCACCTTCAGCACGCTCCATATCCTATTAAGTTATTGGTTTATCTACCAGTTCCTGAAAGATGCCAAAGCCACGGGTGTGCAGGAGGGGCGACATCAGACCTCTTTTGCCTTCGTGCGAGCCGCCCTGTTCTTTTTAGCACTGTCCTCGCTGGGGCCGTGGGCCATGGGACCCATCATGGCCACGGGGCATAGTGGCGAGCCTCTTTACTATAACGCCATTTACTTCTACCTGCATTTTCAATACAACGGCTGGTTTACCTTTGCCGTGCTGGGGCTGCTTTTCTGGTGGCTGGAGCATCTTGGCATAGTAACGCCACAGCAAAAGAGGTTCAAGTTTGTTTTTCACTTGTTCTTCTGGGCCTGTCTGCCGGCTTATCTGCTCTCGGTCCTCTGGGTGAAACCTGCCATGTGGGTGTATTGGGTGGGTGGCGTGGCCGGGGCACTGCAGGTGGCGGCGGGGCTTTTGCTCTTGTCCTTCCTCTGGCCTCAAAGATCTTTCTTGCTTTCTCAACTAAAAGGGTGGCCCAGGGCCTTTTTCCTTCTTTCCATGACGGCCCTTGCCCTAAAATTAACCATGCAATTGGTGACGGCCTTTCCTTACATGGCGCAGTTGGCTTTTCAGGTGAGGCATTTCATTATCGGCTACCTGCACCTGGTGTTGATTGGCGGCATTAGCTTCTTTTTCATGGGTTTCATGGCCCGCATGGGCTGGCTTGCTATTAAAGGATGGGCTGGTTGGGGTTTGGGGCTATTTGTCGCGGCCTTTATCCTGTCTGAGGGGCTCTTGTTTCTACAGGGGATTTTCTTTTGGTTGGGGCTGGGGGCCATTGACCGGTACGCACTCTGGTTGTTTCTGGTAAGCGTATTCTTGCCCGTGGGTGTCTTGTTGCTATTTGCAGCCCAACGAAAGCACGCTTATCACAAAAAGCCGCCCGTTATGGATAGTTAATTCCGTTTTTGGCCTATTTCCCGGAAATCAGCCTAAAAACAAGAAAGGCTAGCAGGAAGATACGCCTACTAGCCTTTCTTGTTTATAAAAGGTAACGTGCTTAGCTACAGCCTAAACTGTTGCCGCAATTCAAGCATTTGTAGCATGTGCCAGATCGTATGGTCAGGTGGCCGCAGCTGTTGCACACGGGGGCATCCCCCAGCATGTTAGCCATAATCTTCTGGGTTTGTTGCACCAGAGTCTCGCATCTTTCAGTTGCCACGGAGGGCAGGGCGCTATCTAATGGGTACTTCTCCTGTGCCGCGCTGTTTACCTGGTCTTCCAGAACAGAGGCAGTTGGTTTCTGCCCAGGTGATGGTTCCTGGGTGTTGGGCACGTGCACCAGGTCGGTCCGGCCCAGGTATTCATAGGCAAGCAGCCTGAACAGATAGTCTAACAAGGAAGTGGACTGTTTGATGTTGGGATGCTCCACCCGGCCGGCGGGTTCAAAGCGGGTGAACACAAATCGGTTGACGAACTCCTCCAACGGTACCCCGTATTGCAAGCCCAGCGAAACCGAAATGGCGAAACAGTTGAGAATGGACCGGAAAGAGGCCCCTTCTTTGTACATGTCAATAAACACTTCGCCCAGACTGCCATCTGCATACTCACCAGTGCGTACGTACACGGTCTGGCCGTCTATCTTGGCCTTTTGGGTAAAACCATTTCGCTTGTCCGGTAATTTGTGCCGCTCCACCATATGCGAAAGCTGCTGCCTGAATTGATCATTGGAGGCGTCTGCTAAAATGGCTTGGGCTGCCTTCAAAACTTGCTCGCTGTTATGCAAATGCTGTTGGGGTTCAGGCGGGTTGGAAGCGGTATCCTCTACTGTGGCATCCTGGGTTTTGGAGGAGAGTGGTTGTGAAAGCTTGCTACCGTCACGGTAGAGGGAACATGCTTTTAAGCCTAGTCTCCAGGAGGTTTCATAGCAATGGGCTACTTGCTCCACTGTGGTCTCATGCGGCAGGTTGATGGTTTTGGAGATGGCCCCTGAGATGAAAGGCTGTACCGCGGCCATCATGTGAATGTGACCTTCGGGTGAGATGAACCGTCGGCCTTTGTCGCCGCAGGGGTTGGCACAGTCAAAAACCGCGTAATGTTCTTCTTTCAGAAAAGGAGCTCCTTCTACCGTCATGGTGCCAAACAGGTATTCATTGACCTCTTGGATCTGGCGGACAGTGAGTCCCAGCGTTCTCAATAAGTCAAAGTCTGGTTTTTGGTAGGTGGCTGGCTGAATGCCCAGCCGCTCCAGGCAAGTTTCTCCCAAGGTATACCAACTGAACAGGCTGCGGGTGTCAAAAGCGGTGGCCAGCGCGGCCTCCAGCACTTCCAGATCCTCAGTTAAAAAACCTTTGTCTAACAGGGCAGCGGGATGCACATGGGGGGCGTTCTGTAAGGTGGCGTGGCCTTTAGCGTAATTAATTATGGAAGTTATTTGCTCTTCTGGATACCCCAATCGGTTCAGGGCCAAAGGAATGGACTGGTTGATGATTTTGAAATATCCGCCACCGGCCAGCTTTTTGAATTTGACCAGTGCAAAGTCTGGCTCTACGCCGGTGGTGTCACAGTCCATGAGCAAACCAATGGTGCCTGTAGGGGCGATGACGGTGGCCTGCGCATTTCTGAAACCATGCTTCTCACCCAGGTCCAGGGAGTTTTGCCAGGCTTTTTGCGCCGCCAGTAGAATAGGGGCGGGACATCGTTCCTGGTCCAGACCCTTGGCCGGAAGGTGCAACTGTTCATAAGCCTCTATTCGGTCATGGGCAGCGTGCTGGTGGTTTCGCAGAACCCGCAACATGGCCTCTCGGTTGGGAGCGTACATGGCAAAAGGTCCCAGTTCAGCCGCCATTTCAGCCGAGGTCTGATAGGCCGTGGCCGTCATGAGGGAGGTGATGCCGGCGGCCAGTGCCCGGGCCTGGTCACTATTATAAGGTAATCCTTGAATCATGAGCAAAGCCCCCTGGTTGGCGTACCCCAACCCCAGCGTACGGTACTGATACGAACGAACGGCCACCTCCTCTGAGGGGAATTGGGCCATCAACACCGAAATCTCCAATACAACCGTCCAGAGGCGGCAAGCATGAGCGAAGGCCTCTGTGTCAAATTCCTGAGTTTGTTGGTTGTAAAAAGCCATTAGGTTCAAAGAGGCCAGGTTGCAGGCCGTATTATCCAGGAACATGTACTCAGAACAGGGGTTGGAGGCATTGATTCTACCCTCAGCGGGGCAAGTGTGCCAATCATTGATGGTGGTATCAAATTGAAGCGCGGGGTCTGCGCAGGCCCAGGCGGCCTCGTTGATCTGTCGCCAGATATCTTTGGCGGGCACACTGCGCATGATCTTTCCGGTGGTGCGGGCCTTCAGGTGCCAGTCCTGGTCCTGGGTCATCGCCTCAAAGAAAGTGTCAGGTACCCGCACCGAGTTGTTGCTGTTCTGGCCTGCCACCGTCTGGTAAGCTTCGCCTTCATAGTCTGCTGAGTAGCCTGCGGCAATGAGAGCGGCTACCTTCCGTTCTTCGTCTTTCTTCCAGTTGATGAAGGCCTCAATTTCTGGGTGGTCCAGGTCCAATGACACCATTTTGGCGGCCCGGCGCGTGGTGCCCCCAGACTTGATGGCCCCGGCGGCGCGGTCGCCTACTTTTAGAAAAGATAGCAGCCCCGAGGAGGAGCCACCCCCAGACAATGGCTCGTCCTTGGCCCTGATGTTAGAGTAGTTGGTGCCTACGCCAGAGCCATATTTAAAGACCCGGGCTTCTTGCAGGAACAGGTCCATGATGCCGCCTTTAAAGGTTAGATTGTCCTGGGCTGAAAGAATGAAGCAGGCATGCGGCTGGGGACGTTCATAGGAAGTAGTTGACTCCTGGGCCTTTCCAGTAAGGGGGTCAACGTAAAAATGCCCCGACGACGGTTCAGAGATGCCATAAGACTCATATAGGCCGGTGTTGAACCACTGTGGGGAGTTGGGCGCGGCGTACTGACCCAACAGCATGTATGCCAGCTCATCATAAAAGACCTGGGAATCCTGCTCTTTTTTAAAGTACCCGTACCGCGAGCCCCAGGCCCGCCAGCAGTTGGCCAACCTGTGCACCACCTGCCGTACAGAGGTTTCAGGGGCCAGGGTGCCGTCTTGCTGGGGTACGCCCGCCCGCCTGAGGTATTTTTGAGCTAGAATGTCGGTGGCAATCTGAGACCACTGGGCAGGTACTTCCACGTCCTCCAGTTGGGAGACAATCTCACCTAGCGGGTTTTTAATGACGGAAGACCGCCGTTCATATAAAAATTGGGAGAACGGTGATTCTCCCTCCTGGGTAAAATGCCTGACAAAGGAGAGGCCCCGTTGGGGATGGGTTTGTTTTTTCATGGCAATGGATATTAAATGGTTTGAGAATCAATTCATTGGTAAAAGCCCCTGTAGCGGGCAATGGGGCGCAGCCTCTTTCTTTTTCCATTCTTGTTGCATGGCCATGATTGATCGTTTTTAGGCTATTTTCAGAAAATCAAGCCAAAAACGGAAGCTCGCTTGCTAGCCAAGCGCGTGGCAGGAGGCAACCTTGGGCAAACCCCCTAGTAACCGCCAGCCTTCTGAAATTCCTGAACCTTAGTAAACGTGCACCACGCTCTTAAAAATCCTGTGTGCTGAGAGGGATGGTTGAATCTCCCTGGTGGGACCGTCCCGTTTTTGGCGTGTTTTCAAGAAATTAGCCTAAAAACAACACAGCCTGTCAATAGCTAGCCTCCTCTGGCCGCAAGTAACATGACCAACATCATTTGCTTCAAAGACGCCAGTCATTCTAGATGCCACTGAAAGGCGGTACACTTGCAGTGTTAGACAACCAATCTCTACCATGGGCCAAACCAACGGGGCAAGAGCCGTCTGGCAAGCCGGGGTAAAGATAAAAGTAAAATAAAATAATAAAATACCCTTTAGTCTTTTAATGTTGATTTTGTTTTATACCTTTAGCTCAGTTATCAAATACAAGAACTAAATCTTTACTATCATGACCATCACAGAAACCATAGACACCTTGGACGTAACTCAACTGGAGCCCCGCATGAAACACCCCACCATTTTTGAGTGGTTTGATGCCCGCAAAGGAGGGGAGGCTTTCATCATTCATAATGACCATGACCCTAAGCCGCTTTACTACCAATTACTAGGAGAGCGCGGAAACATCTTTAAGTGGGAGTACCTGCTGCAAGGCCCCGAAATCTGGGAAGTGAAAATTTCCAAACTCACGCCCTCAGAAGAAGAAAGCATTGGCGAATTGGTAGCCAAGGATTATAGGAAAGCCCAGGTGTTTAAGAAATACGGCATTGATTTCTGCTGCGGCGGTAAAAAATCCCTGACTCAGGTGTGCGAGGAAAAAGGAATCAACCCTGAACTGGTAGAAAAAGAATTAGAGGCCTTGCCAGACACCTCTACCGTTGCCGAGACCGATTTTGCCAGCTGGGATCAGTCTTTCCTAGCCGACTACATTGTGAACATCCACCATAAATACGTGCGGGAAGCTATACCGGCCCTGCGCGAGTACACCACCAAGATTGCCCGCGTTCACGGCGCCAGACACCCAGAGCTGATAGACGTTCTGCGTCATTTCAACAACGTAGCGCAGGAACTGGAAAGCCATATGCCTAAGGAAGAGCTGGTATTGTTCCCGTACATCAAACAATTGAACGAGGCTAAGCAACAAGGTAAAAAGATGAGCGCTCCAAGCTTCGGAAGCATCCAGAACCCCATCAACATGATGGAAATGGAGCATGAAGCCGCCGGCTCAGAATTAGAGTCCATTAGAACCATCACCCAGGATTATGCGCTACCCGCAGATGCCTGCGCCACCTACCAGGTAGCTTTTGCCAAGTTGCAGGAGTTTGAAGATGATTTGTTCCGCCACATCCACCTGGAGAATAACATCTTGTTCCCCAGAGCGATAGAGATGGAAAAAGAAGTATTATAAGCTGGTAGACAGGCGGGCCGCTCCCAGGCCCGCCTTTTACTTTTCATTCCTTAACTGGGCACTGCCCGCCAATACCATGAACGCTACCCAAACGCCGCAAAAAAGAGCCAAGAGCCTGGTGCCACTAAGCAAGGAACATCATTTTGGCCTTCTGTTCTGCTGGAAACTAAAACAGGGGATCAAGCACCAAACAGATTTGAATGTAATGCGTGCCTACGTGCGCTATTTCTGGGAAAACGTGCTTAAGGACCATTGCGCCGAAGAAGAATGGTTGGTGGCGCGTCTTCTGCAAACAGACCATGTAGTGCGGCTTCAGTTGGAAGAAGAGCACCGGCTCCTTCAGAAGTTGATTGAACTCATTGAAGAAGGCAGTCCCATGAACAAAAGTCTGTTTGAGGTATTGGATAAGGACCTGACTGCCCACATACGGTGGGAGGAGCGCGAGCTATTCCCTTACCTGCAATCTGTGGTGCCGGCCGAAGACCTTGACTTGGCGGCCAGCGTGTTGCAACACAACCACAGCCCACGGCAAGATGCCTTTAGTCCTGAGTTCTGGTTGAGCAAAGGAGCGGCCTAAAAGCGCTTCTAGAATTAAACAATTCTTAGGAAAGAGCCATGCCCGCTCTAGGCGAGAACTAACGAAGACAGGAAATGGAGATATCTGCCACCACCAAAATTTCAGCGTTAATCAAGGAGAATCCGTCTGCCATTGACGCGATTGCCTCTATTAACAGGCATTTTGAAAAACTAAAGAACCCGGTGCTCAGGAAGATTCTGGCGTCCAGGGTGACCATTGCCGATGCTGCCCGCATTGGAGGCTGTGAAGTAGCCCTCTTTTTTGAGAAGCTGGCGCCCTTAGGTTTTAACTTGAAGAAGGAGCAAACTCTGGTGGCGGAAACACAATCAAAAGAAGCCGCCGTTTTTCCCGCATTTCTGGCAGAACTGCCCAAAAACGACTTGCTCTTTCTAGACGTTCGGGAGGACATTGAAACCGGCCAAGACCCTTTCCTGAAGATCATGAAGGCGGCAGACCAGGTGAACGGAACTAATGCCTTGGCCATTCTGAATTCGTTTGAACCCACCCCCTTGATCCAGATGCTGCAGAAACGGGGGTTTAAGACTTATGTAGAAAAGCATCGCCAAGATCTGTTTCAAACCTATTTCTGGCTGGAGGAAAATACTGAAGCGAAAGCAGAAAGCCAACCTAAGTGCAATGACTTGGAGTTTGACCAGTTGGTGGCCCATTATGTCGGCAAGACCAAGCACGTGGACGTACGAGGGTTGGAGATGCCTCAGCCCATGATCACCATTCTGCATGAACTAGAATGGCTGCCCACCGGCCATGCTCTCTTTGTGATCCATAAAAGGGTGCCGCAGTTTCTGCTGCCTAAACTAGAGGAACGCGCTTGTGCCATCTCCATTGCGGAGCAAGGCCCTTCTGAAGTGCATTTACTTATCTATAAACCTGAATAGCCATGAGCACTGCAAACGCGTCCAATTCGCCGGGCAAGTGGGTCGTGCTGCCTCATTATGTCTTCGGTGCGGTCTCCTTTCTGGCTTTAAGCCTGTTGCTGCTATTGTCAGGAGATGCTTTTGGCGGCCATTATTTTCACCCAAAGCTACTCACGCTCACGCATGTGGCCGTGCTGGGATGGGCCACCATGATCATATTCGGGGCATTGTACCAATTGCTGCCGGTTGTGTTGGAGGTGCGGCTGTACTGTGAGAAGCTGGCTATTTGCTCGTTTGTCCTTTTAGCGTTGGGCACAGTGCTGCTGGCGTATTCCTTCTGGTTTTTCCAGGTAGGAGTCACGTTACATGTAGCTGCCTGCAGTTTGTTCATCTCCTTCCTGCTATTTACCATTAACATGGTACAAACCGCCAGGAGTGCACCTTATTGGACGGTAGAAGCTGATTTCATTGTCACATCTGCCGTCTGGTTGCTGGTTACAGGGCTCATCGGGTTATTAATGGCCGTCAACTTTACGTATCCGTTTCTGCCCCAGGAACACCTGCATTACCTGAAACTGCACGCGCACATAGGCATGGCCGGTTGGTTTTTGCTGCTGATCATAGGGGTGGGCTCCAAACTGATTCCCATGTTTTTGTTGGCGCATTGTGACGGCACCAAGCTGTTGAACGGGTCTTATAATTTGATTAACGCGGGGCTGGTATTCTTCATTTTTGACCATTTATTTTTTCACACCAAACTACTCCCGGTATATGCCTTGCTGGTGATAGCAGGGGTGGGGCTGTTTCTCAAGTTTGTCTTTGAAGCTAAGAAGACCATGCAGCGGCCAGATATTGACCTGGGTATGCGGCAGACCTTTGTAGCCCTAGGCCTTTTAATAATTCCGCTATGTCTGGTGCTGGTGGTGAGTAGCGGTTTGTCCCTGCCGCCGGCGTTGATGGCAAGTGTGTATCTGGTCTATGGCTTGTCGGTTTTCCTGGGCTTTGTTTCGGCCTTAATTCTGGGACAAACTTTCAAGACCCTACCGTTTATTGTTTGGATGCACGCCTACGAAGATTTGGTGGGTCGTTTCAAAACTCCGCTTCCCAAAGATTTGTACAGCCACGCGTTGCTGCTTTGGCAGAACCGGTTCTACTGCCTGGGCTTTCTTGTATTAGGCGCCGGGGTATTGCTGCGGGAACAGGCCGTATTTATGGTAGGAGCGCTTGCGTTTACGGTGGCAGCCATTCTTTATGTGGTTAATGTGTTTCATCTGGTGTTGCACAAAGTTCAAGATTTAAAGCCTTTTGCCTATGGAAACGCTAAAGCCTGATGTAATCCAAGAGGTGTTAAACACCCTCAAGTACATCATTGACCCCGAAGTGGGCATAAACATTGTAGACCTTGGGTTGATCTACAAAGTAGAAGCTTCTGACAAAGAGTTGGACATAGAGCTGACCTTAACGACCAAGGGCTGTCCCATGAGCGGCACCATTACTACAGCTACCCAGCAAATTCTCAAAAGAAAATTCCCAAACCACGAGATTAACGTAGAATTGGTATGGTGGCCCATGTGGACTCCAGAAATGATCACCGAGGACGGTAGGCGCCAACTGGAAGAGATGTGATATATTTGTCACCATTTAATTAGACAAGGGCTAGCAATGCTTTCAAAAACCACAGAGTACGCGCTTAGAGCGGTAGTTTACATAGCATTGAACAATGACAAAGGTGCGCGCTCTGGCCTCAAGGAAATTGGCAAAGAACTGGAACTGCCGGCTCATTTCATGGGCAAGATCCTGCAGGACTTAGTCCGGAAAGGCGTTGTAGCCTCCATGAAAGGACCTGGCGGCGGCTTTTACCTGCACCGCGAGGCCCGTGAAATTTCTTTGCTAGAGATTGTGCAAACCATTGACGGACTGGAGGCATTCAAGAAATGCGGCATGGGCATGAAGAAATGTTCAGACACCCATCCGTGTCCATTGCATCATGACATCTCTTTATATAGAGGCCAACTGTTACAAACCCTTAGCTCCAAAACCATTCAAGACTTGGTGGACGGCATTAATACAGGAAAGTATTTCATCAGAAATGTGATTGAATAGAGTGAGGTTGTAATGTGTTATAATAGGGTAATTAACATAATATAAATTATAAGACTTTATTATATATGTGAAGTGTGAGTCATTTAAATAAGTAGCTAAAGGAATTATAGCTGTTATTATGTTAAGTAAATTGTAAGAATGGACAATTGTCTTTTTCTTTATCTATATAATTTTGATTTCCATCTTATACTCATCGCTTCAACCGTCTCATTCCACTAGGTAAAAATAAAAGAGCCTCCTCGTTTTTGGCCTGTTTCCTGAGAATTAGGCCAAAAACGAGGAGGCTCTTTTATTCCAGTTCTACCTTATTTTCTTGAACAGTGCCTGAATGCTTTTAGAGATTCGTTCTTGAATGTCTTGAGCTTTCTTGGGCATGACCGTTTCAGCTTCGCCTTTCCAGAGTAATTGGTTTTGCGTTGGGTCTACTAAATGCACAGATAAGGTACCGGCTTTATAGGTGCCTACTTCCACTTCTTTGCTTTGCCAGGTATACCGACGTTGGCCAGTGTATTTGGGTCGGTCGGTTTGGAAATTAGTCTCACGGGTCTGGGTACGCTCATCTACCACCAAGCCAATGTTCACCAGCAAATCAGGACTGGAATTCTGTTGGGTTAACCCTCTGCTTTGCAGTTGAGCTGCAATTTCTTTCTGGGCAAACGCAATCTGCTGTTCATAGGCTTTTGAGTTTTCTAAGGAAGAATCATCTGCGTAGAATCCGAAGGTCCTGTACTTGCTAAGCAAAAAACCAGGTTCTCCTTCCGCACTCAAAACATTTACCGGCGCACAGGCTTGTATGGCCAGCAATATGAATAAAATCGATGCAATCAAATGGTGTTTCATGACGGTATAGGATTGTAAGAACTTCCCTCCTTTTAAACCTTTTCTGTTGGGTTTAAGATTCACAATTCCGTCTATTATGTTCAGTAAAATGCGATGTAAAAAAAAAGGGAGCTTGCGGCTCCCTTTTTTTTATTGGTGGTGTTTATTGATTTGTAATTATTGTAATAAGGTATCCATGCGTTTGGCATCAGCGGTTCTGCCTAGGGCCGTGTATACTTTCAGCAAAGATTGGATGTTGGTCTTATCGTCTGGCTTGGCCTTATGGGCGGCTTCAAAATAAGGTAGTGCCTGAGTGAAATACTTTTTAGCCTCAGTTTGCAGGGCTTTTCCGTTTTTCTGGAACTCGGCCAACGTCATTTTATTAGCTCTGTTGTTTAGGTTAGCTCCTTTGTTGAAGTAGTAAACACCCAGGTTGTATTGCGCATCAAAGTTGGTTGGGTCTAACTGAGCAGCTTTTTTGTAGGCTTCTAAAGCTTCTTCGGGCTTTTTGGTGCGCTCCAACAAGTTACCTTTTACCGTTAACAGGTTGGCGTTGGTAGGATCTGCGGCAATAGCAGCATCTAGCTTGGCCATGGACTCCTGCTCCTTCCCTGCTTTCAAATACAGGTCAAGCTCTTGCAGCATGAAGGTTCTGTTGTCTGGATAGGCAGCTCTTGCCTTGGTAATAATGTCAAGGGTTTCCTTTTCATTCTTGTCTACCACAGAGGCAATGTATAACAACTGGTTATATACCGCTGGCGATGCCTGCTTCATGTCTACCAGTTTATTGTACATGCCTTTAGCCGCAGCAAAGTCCTCTGCGCCCGCAGCTGCGTAAGCCGCATACAGGTAGGCAGTGGTATCTTGGGGCTTGTAGCTGGCAGCCTCCACATAGGCTTTGTAAGCTTCGTTGAACTTCTTGTTGTTGTAGTTGTCTACCCCGGCGTTCAATGCATACGCATACATGTTGCCTTGCAAGATCTCTTTGCGCTTGTTGGCATCATCAGTGTATTGCTTCTTTTTGGTTTCCAGGTCGGCCACTTTGCTGAATGCTTCATATGCCTCTTTGCTCATTTGCGCCGGGTCAACGGTTTTGCCATATAAAGGGTGGCCAGCCATGTCCATATAGATAAGGCCTTTGTAGTACCAGGCCTTGGCATTGTCCTTGGTTTTTTCATTCACCACGGCTTTGTCAATCTCGGCTTTGGCTTTGTCAAGCGTGCCTTTTTGGTGCAGCATAACGGCAGAGGTCACGGCAGCAGTTTGCGCATTAGCTAGTTGCAGGGAGAGAACCGCCGCGGCCGTTAAAAGAAATTTTTTCATCTTTCTTGTATTTTGGTTAATGTGTGTGCTTGTCTAACAGTTGTATTACAATTTATCATTCCCAGAAAGGCCTAGTTTTCACTAAGCGTTTCTGGGTCTGTCAAATCCTCTGGGTTCAGGGCTTCATCAAGGGGCAGTTCAGACTCATTCAGAATCACTTCTTCTTTGTCTTCTACCTCAATCTTGGCCACAGATGAAATCTCATCTCCTTCATTTAACTTCAATAAACGCACTCCTTGTGACACGCGGCCAATCACTCTCAAGTCTGCTACGCGCAACCTGATGGTGATGCCAGATTTATTGATGATCATTAGATCATCTGTGTCCGTTACACCTTTAATGGAAACCAGATGACCCGTTTTCTCCGTGATGTTGAGCGTTTTCACGCCCTTGCCTCCACGGTTGGTGATTCTGTATTCCTCCAAGGATGAACGCTTCCCGAAGCCTTTTTCAGAGACTACCAATAAGTTGGTGTCTGGGTTATGAACACAAACCATACCAACTACTCTGTCTTCTGCATTGGCCAGGGTAATTCCTCGCACGCCGGCAGCCGTTCTACCCATTACGCGCACTTTATCTTCTGGGAACCTCACGGCTCTACCAGACCTCAGCGCTATGATGATGTCATTGGCGCCATTAGTCAATTGAACATCTAGCAGTCTGTCGCCTTCATTAATGGTAATGGCGTTGATACCAGTGGTTCTTGGTCTTGAATACGCCTCTAGCGGAGTCTTCTTGATGGTTCCTTGCTCTGTACAGAACACCAGATAGTTGTTCAAGACGTAGTCTGGGTTCTTAAGCCCGGCTATGTTGATGACGGCTCTTACTTTGTCATCTTTCTCAATGCTGATGAGGTTTTGGATGGCACGTCCTTTGGTCGTCTTCCCTCCTTCCGGAACTTCGTACACCTTCACCCAGAACACCCGTCCTGATTCTGTGAAGATAAGCAGATAGTTGTGCGTGCTGGCAATGAACAAGTGCTCAGTAAAATCATCCTGCTTACTGCTGGCGGCTCCTCTGGAACCTACCCCCCCTCTGCTTTGGCTGCGGTATTCTGTTAAGGCCGTGCGCTTGATATAGCCTTCATGCGAAATGGTGATCACCATGTTCTCATCTGGGATCATGTCTTCTAGTGAGATGTCACTAGACACCATTTCTATGGCCGTACGGCGTTCATCACCGTAGCGCTCGCGTATGTCCGTCAGCTCGTCTTTGATGATTTGCATGCGCAACGCTTCATCTGCCAGAACAGACATCAGGTAGTCAATGAGTTCTTTGATCTCCTGGTATTCTTTCTGAATCTTGTCACGCTCCAGACCGGTCAAACGTTGCAGACGCATGTCTAGAATGGCGCGGGCCTGAATGTCTGACAAGGCAAAGCGCTCAATCAAACCGGCACGGGCAATCTCTGGGTCTCTGGAACTTCTGATCAAGTTGATCACTTCATCCAGGTTGTCCAGAGCGATTAATAAACCTTCTAAGATGTGTGCGCGCTTGCGGGCTTCTTCCAGTTCATACTCGGTTCTTCTGATTACTACCTCATGACGGTGCTCCACAAAGTGAACAATCAGGTCCTTGAGGTTAAGCGTCATGGGTCTGCCCGCCACCAAGGCCACGTTGTTCACCCCAAAGGAGGATTGCAGCTGAGTGTACTTGAAGAGGTTGTTTAAGACCACGTTAGGAATGGCGTCACGCTTAAGGTCATACACAATGCGCAAACCATCACGGTCAGACTCATCACGCAGGTCAGAGATGCCTTCAATCTTCTTGTCGTTGATCAAGGCAGCCGTCTTTTCAATCATAGACGCCTTGTTGACCATGTACGGAATCTCCGTGACTACAATCTGCTCCTTGCCGGTCTTGGTGGTTTCAAAGTTGGCCTTGGCGCGCACGATTACGCGTCCGCGTCCCGTTTCAAACGCAGATTTTACACCGTCGTACCCGTAGATGATCCCTCCGGTGGGGAAGTCTGGGGCCGTCACGTATTTCATCAAATCCGCAATGGTAATGTCCCGGTCATCAATGTAGGCAATGATGCCATCCACCACTTCGGTGAGGTTGTGGGGCGCCATGTTAGTGGCCATACCCACGGCAATGCCAGAAGTTCCGTTCACCAGCAGGTTAGGGAATTTGGCTGGCATCACGCTTGGCTCCTTCAGGGAGTCGTCAAAGTTGGGAACAAAGTTGACGGTGTTTTTCTCCAGGTCTGAGAGTAGTTCGTCTGCAATTCTTTTAAGACGGGCCTCTGTATAACGCATGGCCGCCGGGGAGTCGCCGTCAATGGAACCGAAGTTTCCCTGGCCATCTACCAGCGGGTAACGCAAGGACCAGGGCTGTGCCATACGCACCATGGTGTCATACACAGAAGAGTCACCGTGCGGGTGATACTTACCAAGCACCTCCCCAACAATCCTTGCAGATTTCTTATATGCTTTGTTATAGGAAACCCCTAATTCAGACATTCCATACAACACCCTACGGTGAACCGGTTTAAGACCGTCTCTTACATCCGGAAGTGCCCTGGAAATGATAACGGACATTGAATAATCAATATACGCACCGCGCATTTCGTCTTCAATGTTGATAGGGATAATCCGCTCGTTTTCTGCCATTTTACTTCAATAGAGCTTAAAAAATGCTGTTTTTATAAGCTTGCAATTTACTAAAAAAGATAGTGAAAAGCTAATCTTTGCGAATCTTCTTAGAACGCTTTTTGGTCATCTCTTTCTCCACTCCCTTGGAGGGTTTGTCTAGTTTTTCTCCTATTCTGGGATTCTGTTTTTTATACCAAGGCATGCCCCTGAATTCCTGCTCCCCGTGGCGGTGAACCATACGGGTCTGGCAGGAGTTTATGGGGCAGGAAGGTTTGCAGGCGGCAAAGGCAAAAGCCCCTGCCAAAGCAAAGGCTATTCCTCCTTTTTGGATGGATGTGGTGTAAAATTTCCTTCGTAAATTCATGATACTGCTGTAAGAAAATAATATATTTACTTTGGTGCTAACTATGGCTCAGGCTACAAGTTATCAAATCAATTGCTATAACGTCTATTCACACTCATTAAACCTTTTTATCTCTCTCATGATTCAATCATTTAAAAAGCTTCTATTAAGCGGGGCCGTTGCAATTTTGGCTAGTTCTTCTGCTTTTGCCCAAGGTCCTGTTTCAGGAATCGCAGCGCAGAGCAACGTAAACGCGGCGGCGGGCGGTGCCGTGTTTAGGACCTTTGATGGCCGCTTTGAGGGAATAAAAGGGAATCCCTTTTTTGTAAATGCCTGGCTACCGGGGTCTATCACCATTAAAAAAAACAACGCTGGGTCTACGGAGGAATTTAAAAACCTGAAGGTAAAGTATGATGTGCACGGCAATCAATTGGCGGCCGTGGTACCAGAAACAAAAGATACCATCCTCATCAACGCTGACGTGGTTTCTACCTTTAAGGTAGACATGCCTCTCTACAACAATCTAGTTGAGTTTAGAACTTTTGCCGAGGCCAGAGCCCTGGACCCGAAGTTGAGCAGCATATTCTTTGCCGTGTTGTATGATGGCAACACCAAGCTGGTGAAAGGGGTTTCTAAAAGACTGGTGAAAGCCGACTACAAAGGCGCCTACAGCGGCGGCAATGCCTATGATGAACTGGTAGACGAGACCCAATATTACCTGGTAACAGGCAAGAATATGGTGAAGACAAAACTTACCAGAAAGGCTTTGTTAGACGCCATGCCTGCCCAGCAGGAAGTATTAAAAGCCTACATAGCTTCTCAAAAACTAGCCATGAACTCAGAAGCAGATTTTATCAAAGTTCTAACTTACAGAGACAGTCTGTAAGAAGAGTTTTACTAGTTTTGTTAAACGGAAAGGGTGCCCCAAAGGCACCCTTTCCGTTTTTGGCCTGTTTCCTGGAAAACAGGCTAAAAACGAGTTTGGATGACGCCGCCCTTTCTACTGTCAACTTCTAGCAACAAGGTAGGCGACGTTGCTTTAACGATCCAGCGTACTTTCACAGAGGTGTTGATAGGGATGGAGGATATTTCAATACGGCTGAGGTTGGTCCTGGAAGAGGCAGGCTGGTCTTCCAGGGGCGATAGGAGTGCGCTAGCCAGGACCACCGCCTCTCTCAGGGTAATGTAATCAGGTCTTTCCACTTTGTTAGTGACATCTTCTAATGAATGAGTGCCCAAGCCTGTATTGTGAATGGTGGCGGTAATCTCCGTAAGGCCGTCTGGCAACAAGCGTCGCTCAATTTCCTTTACTTCTAATCGGGGCAGCTGCTGGGCATTGGCAATCGTCTGCCGGACAAATTGCTCTAGGTCTT
Source organism: Nibribacter ruber (assembly GCF_009913235.1). NCBI lineage: Bacteria > Pseudomonadati > Bacteroidota > Cytophagia > Cytophagales > Hymenobacteraceae > Nibribacter > Nibribacter ruber. The sequence goes on from NZ_CP047897.1 coordinate 586,983, forward strand.
TTTCCAACTCCTCTCCTTCTGGCAAATTATTAGGCTCTACCTGAAGGCCGCCAATCTCAATGGCACCCAGCATGGGGTGTTCAAACGGCGTCCAGGGATGATAACTTGCTTCAGTAGCCAGAGAGTCTGGGCCGACGGCTTCTGCGCCCTCGCCCAACGATGCCAAAATTGGCCTATCAATACTTTGCAAAATGTGCACAGGAAACGTGTGTAAGCCACGCGCCATTTTAAGCCAGTTCCACTTTCGTGAGCGCAACACATGGTCTAACAACACCTCTTCATCTTGTCTGCTAGATAGAATTACTTCTGGAGCGGCAGCGTAATCTGCGTGACGCAGTTGAAACATAAGTTGATCAGTGCTTCGGTATTGCACTTGCGCACCGGCAATATTAGGGTGGCGCAGGATAAATTCTTTCAAAGCACGGTGCTCAGGAATTGAAAACGGGTACGCGCTGGACTGCCTCGCCCCATAACTGGGTTTCCAATTCCAGCCCCAATCCTGGTCGTGAGCGGTGTAGCCAAGCGGGTCCTCATTCAGCTGGCCGTCCCGGTCGTTGTCAAACCCTTCCAACCCTAGCCACTCAAACGTTCCTTGGGATCCTTCCAGAGCCAGGACCATTTTTAAGGGATTCTTCTGGTCTAGCACGTAAGGACCTGTGCTAGATTTGCGCCGCATGTAAGCAATAACGCCGTCTTGGTTGAGATCATCAGGGCCGTCTTCATTGTATCTGCCGTCCTGGTCATCGTCTAAAATGGTGGCAGACTCTTTACTTACCTGGGCTACTTTTTTAGCTCTGGCGTCTGGGAAACTGATGGGCACCACATAGAATGTTTTCTCCTCCAGCAAGCGGGTGATTTCTTTGTCCGTGCCGAAATTTTTGACCAAATGCCACATTAGGTACATGGCATGTTCCGGACCCAGTTCTGTCTCGTACAAGGTGCTTCCTTCTACAAAATAGGCCGGTTTCTGGTGCTCGTTTCCTGTTTTAGAATAAGAGATGGTTAAAGCCCAGATTCTTCTTCCAGATGCGGATTCGCCTATGGATTCCAGTTGGACCAGGTCTGGATAGGTGCGCGCCAGTTTCTTGCATTGAGCGGTGATGGCCTCATAGTCTAAAGATCTTTTCCAGTCTAAGGGCAGATTCTCAGAACCGTTAGATGATTCTAGAGGAGCCGTTATGTTACTGACTTCTTTTTGTGCTATGCTAGGACTTGCCAGGGAAATAAAGGAAAGCAACGCCAGTAAAGATTTGCAGAGTCTTTTCATGGCCTATTGCTTAAGTGCTAGCTGTTTGGATTGGGAACCGGCCGTGGGACTTTTAGCTTCAATGATCACATAGCCTGAGCCGCTTACCTCCCAAGAGACTTTTACTTTTTCTCCGCCTCCCAAGGCGTTGAAGGTATGCACAGGCTTCCCTTGTAACAATTGCTGCCCTTCTTCCAACTTTACTGCTACTTTGATTTTCTGAATCCAGGGTAGGTAATCCCCTATGGAAGCGTGCGTGGGGAGTTGCCCGGTGTTCTGGACTTCTGCGGAGATACGCGTATTGCCGTCTTTGGTGCGGTCAGCCTTTAAGTTGAGGATCTGCAGTTTTGGCATTTGGTTGCTGTACAAGGTCATAAACCGCAGATGATTTTTGGCAACCGGGCCTAGGAGATGCACGGGTGGAGTGTTCTGGGCATACGGGGCAAAACCGCCTAATTCTACTTTTTTGTCAGGGAAATCTGGGTGCTGAATGGCCGTCCAGGGTAAAAAGATTCCAGTCATGTTATGAGCGGCAGCCCATTCCAGAAAACTGATATCGTTCCTTTCCTGCTCCGTGGTAGTGCCTTGCGGCAAGGTAGAAAGTTGAGGCACCCACCAAGCTGGCGTAGAGTAGCTAAAACGTCCGTTATGCAGGTGCGCCCATTGCACCACGTCTCCGCCTTCCGGGGCAATGATTGGCGCGTTCTCCGTGGGTACTACCTTTTCATACAGGTTAATAACCTGCCGCCTGGTGCTGTCATCCTGAGCTGCTGCTTGTAGAACAGCTTTATTGTTTACTTCAGGCTTGACGGCTGTCTGAGCTTGCAGCAACGTGGTGGCAGGCCCAAAAACAAACACTGAATGCACATTGCGTGCAGACAGCATGAAGTCTGCGAAGGCTTTGGTTTCTCGTTCAGACAAGGCATGTTCTCCCGTCTCCCGCTGAAACGCTTGATAGTTGAAGGTGAAGTTTTTATTGAAATTCACCCCGCCTTCGGCGTCTTCGTTAAACAGGCCGTCTTTGTCGTTGTCCAGGCCTTCTGTGATTAAAAAATGAGTGCCTTTTTCGCCTTTGGATTTGTTTACCTGGGTCATGACTCTTTTATCAAAGGCTGAGACCCGGTGGGTGCCCAAGGTATCTTCCACCCGAAGCATGGTGATGAGACCGTCATTGTTTAAATCCTCATACGGGTCTTCAAAAATGCGGCCATCCCGGTCATCGTCTCTGGGCTGGGCATTGCCCGTTCTTTCCCACCGCACCTGCTCATGGTATTGTTCAGAAGCGTCTGGGTTGAGATTGGGTAAAATGTAAAAAGTCTTGGTGCGCAGAAGATGATCGGTAGAATCATGCAGGATAGCCGACACCAGCATCTGCTCAGCCATTTGCACGGCAACCTCAGTGGTGGCCAGTTGCGTGGCCTGCACACCGGCGGCAATGAGAATGGCTGGTTTGTTAGCTGCATTCTCACGACCTAACGTAATCAGCCAGATTTCTTTTCCGGTAGCAGTTTTTCCAATGGAGGTGACGGTGCACAGCCTGCTGTATTGCAGGCTCATTTTCTTAAGACGCGCAGTGAGCTGCTCATAGTTCTGGTAGTCGCGCTGCGCCCGGGCTAACGGACTGAGGCAGAGAAGAAAAAGCAACTGGCAAACTGCCGTAATCCTTGGAATCATGTAATCAAACTAAACCAGTACTCTGACTAAACGCAGTATCTGGCGTGAAAGGTGTGCCTTATACGTATAAAAAACTAGAAGGTGGCTTTTCTTCGCTGTGCCATTCGGCTAAAAACTGTTGCACATAGGCTTGCATGATACTGTGGCGCTCCTGGGCCAATTTTTTGCCGGTAGCCGTGTTCATCCTGTCTTTTAACAAGAACAGTTTCTCATAGAAATGGTTGAGCGTAGGGGCCTGGTTCTTCTTGTATTCCTCAAAGGAGGCATGTAACTCAGGAGAAATACCCGGGTTATACAGCTCCCGCCCCTTGTATCCACCGTACGCAAACGCCCTGCCTATGCCAATGGCGCCAATGGCGTCCAGACGGTCGGCGTCTTGAACCACCTGGCCTTCTAGCGTAGAAGGTTTGGTTTCTACACCGGCCCCCTTGAAGGTGACTTCTTTCACAATGGTTACCACTTTCTGTTGCAGTGACACTGGCGCATTCAAGGAAGCTAACCAGGCCATGGCGGCATCAGGACCTGCCTGCTCATTGCCATCATGGAATTTCCAGTCGGCTATGTCATGGAGCAGGGCTCCCAACTGCACCACTAAGAGATCAGCGCCTTCTTGCTCTCCAATCTTGGTGGCCGTTTTCCAGACCCTTCGTATGTGCCACCAGTCATGGCCAGAGCCTTCGCCAGAGAAGAGTTGTTCCAGGTGTTGCGCAGTGGCCTGAATAAGTTCGGTTTCCTCCATCCCCGCAAATTACCCATAAAATTCCAAAGACGGACGGCTAGCATGTTTACGCCTTCGTTTTTAGTCTATTTTCTGGAAAACAAGCCAAAAACGGAAGGTAGATTGCTTTAAGGGAAGGGCTGTAACGGCTGGTGAAAGAGAGGCCTGCAGACATGGCTAAATATTATTTCCTGCGTATATAGACTAGTTTTTATTCTTAATTAGTTCTACCGCCAAACTATACCTAGTTGAAAAAGTATCTAATCCTTCTGCTAATCATCTTTCGGGGATTTTCTGGAGCCGCACAGGAAATGCCACCCGTAAAGCCAGATTCTGTCCTTACTCCGGCGCCTGACACTCTTCTGGTAACTCAACCCGTGCCTGTAAAGACTACTACTGAGGACACTTTGCGGGAAACCAAATCAAAATGGGACCTATTCCCTATCCTGTATTATACCCCAGAGACCCAGTTCGCATTTGGCGTAAAGGCCATTTACGTGAAGAAGTTTGCCGGTAGCACGTCAAAAGACAGGCCTTCTTCTTTTCCCCTAACGTTTACCTACACCACGCAGAAGCAAATCATTGTAAATGCCAACGCTGATATCTGGAAACAGCACAACGCCCGCCACCTGCAAGCCTGGGTAGGATACTCCATTTATCCCTATTTCTTTTATGGTGTTGGCAATGACACGCCAGAGGAAGATGAGGAAGAGTTCACCAGTCATATTTTTGACACCTACGCCCAATATGAACAGAAGGTGTTAGGGCATCTGTACCTGGGCGGAAGGTATGAATTCCGGCATGAAACTGTCCCCACCGTGGCTCCTGAAGGGCAGCTGGCTACCAAAGATATTTTGGGCAGCACTGGTACCCGCGCCTCGGGGTTGGGGCCTGTATTGAGTTATGACACCCGTGACCATCTGTACTTTCCAAGAAATGGAGTTTATCACCAATTGTCCTACTTGCTATTCAACAAAGCTTTAGGCAGTGAAAGCAATTTTAGCAGATACCGGCTTGATCTCAGAAAGTACCTGGGTATTAAGAGAAGTGTCCTGGCAGGACAGGCGTATTTCAACTTCACAACGGGCAACATGCCGTTTCAATACTTATCTTATTTAGGAGGCGGCAACGTGCTGCGCGGATTTTTAGAAGCCCGCTACCGCGACCGCCATGCCATGGTGTACCAGTTAGAATACAGGGCGCCTTTGTATAAACGAATAGGTATTGTGGGCTTTGCCGCCACGGGGCAGGTGGTTCCCTCCTTGAAAGACTACTCCTTTGCGGACCAACACTTGGCAGCCGGCGGCGGCCTGCGCTATAGACTTAACGAAGAAGGCATGAACATCCGGATGGACGTGGCCGTCTCCAAGGCTGGGAACTATGTATATTTCTCTGTGAACGAAGCTTTTTAAAACCCCATTAAATAGAAAAAGGGAAGCAAAACTTGCTTCCCTTTTTTATGGAAAAATTCTCTTATCCGTAAATCTCATTCAAAACCCCGGCTAATCTTATACCCGCCTGAAGTAGACATTTTTCAATGGTTTTGAAGTTCTGATACGAATATTTGTAGCTCAGTTTAAGATCTGGCGGCAAATTGTACACTTGCGGGCGGTATACCATCATGCCATAGGCCCAGTCTTTGATGGTGCCGGCTTGCCAGGAAGTCATTTCCTGTTGTGTAGGCTCTCCAACAAAATAAGCCAGTTCGGTAAAGCTCAGGTCCTTGTTATCAATCATGTCACTGTCCCAAACCCGGTGCAGGTTGGAGTTCTGACCAAACCACTGCAGACGCACCGAGTTGCCGCCGTTGTCATCTTTACCGCCAACGTGCATTGGTTGGTGCAAGTCTCCTACCAAGTGTACCAGATATTTCAAGTATTCCTGCTCCTTTTCCTTAGTAAGGTTTTTGGCTTTAAGGGCGGCAATCACATCCTCTAGCTTCATGACCAAGTCACCTTTAGGGTTCTTGGTAGTCTGCTCATAGGTGGTGTTGTCTGGAATGGTCACCCAGTGCCAATCATGGGTATGGTTGTAGGCCGAGTCTGATTTGATGTCGTCCATCCAGGTGGAAACCTCTGCCAGCGAGTTGTCCTGCAAAATCTGCATGACTTTCTTTCTTACCTTCTTTTTTAAATGCTGCTCAGCCACCTGGCCTACCACGCGGTGACCCGTTTGGCCCCAAGCAAACGCTTGCCCCACCAGCAAGGGCAACACAAAGGCAAGGCAGATGAGTTTTTTATACGTTGTTCTCATGGGTATAATAAATTCTTTGTTGCAGAAACGGAGAGCAAATATAAAGAACTTCTGCGTGCCTGCTAATAGGTGTAACCAGATGGAGTCAAATTGACTAGTCTTCCTCTACCCAACCCCTAAAACTCTGTTCCTGGGTATTGTAAAAAACCTTCAATACTTTCTCAGTGGCGGCTCCTTCCTCTAGTATGGTGAACTCATAGTACAACTGGCCGTCTCGCTGTTCATCATCATCAGAGGTGTTGCTCTTCTCCTCATTCATGATGAGATTGTCACCGGTGAGCATGAGGGGGGCGTGCAGGAACACTTCGGGCGGGGAAAGGTAATGGGTGGTGTTGTACAGGATGTAATCTGTAGACTTGAGCAGTTCTATGTTTCCCTTAACTACTATTTTATCTTCCATGGTGGTGAATACGTGAAGGAAACCTGTGTAAAACAAAAAAGCACTTACATCTTGAAGATATAAGTGCTTTTTATGAGCCTCCTGCCGGGATCGAACCAGCGACCTACTGATTACAAGTCAGTTGCTCTACCAGCTGAGCTAAGGAGGCCTTCCGTTATCTGCTTCAGCGTTGCCGTGTTGCTGATAACGATACAAAAGTAGCGGTCAATTCCTTATTTGCAAAACCCTCTCTCACTTTTTTTGCAGGTTTTTAGCAAACCCCTGAAAGTCAAGAGAAAAAATTATGCTCGAAGGGCCTTTAATTGCCGCTTGAGGTGTTGAATGCGGCCTTGGGCATCATCAATCTTGGCCTGATACTCCTCTCTGAGTTTTTCTGCATTCTTAGAACGGGCAAAAAATTCAATGTTGGTTCTCAGAGTGGAGATGTCATTTTCCAGGGTGGTGATGTCTCTGCGCAGGTGCTGTTCTTTCTGGTACAACTTATGGTCGCCGTCTGGGCTGGACTTGAGCTGATTCAACTGCAACTGGAACAACTTCTGTTCCCGCTCCTCCCCGTTCAGTTCTGGTACGCGCTGCAGGTACTGGGCCAATAGTTGGTTGAACCGTTCTTCTACCTTGACGTTGCGCTTGCCTTCGGTGGCCAGGCCTTGCCACTCCTGGTTGATGGTGTTGAATTCTTCCAGGGAACCAACCAGCGCAGGATCTTCAATCTTGGTAGACAGTTTCTCCACGTATTCTAGTTTGGCAGCCGTCAATTGGTTCAACTGCGTTTCTTTGTACTGGGACTCCTGGTGCAGACGGTCAAAGAAAGCATTACAGGCAGACCTGAAACGGTTCCAGATTTTGTCTGAGTACTTGTCAGGCACACGGCCAATGGTTTTCCATTTTTTCTGCAGCTGAATCAGTTTTTCTTTGGTAGGATCCCAGTCTTCGCTGCTTTGGAGGCTTTCTGCTTCTTCACAGAGCGCTACCTTTTGGCGGTAGTTTTGCATCTTCTCCTCATCCAAGGCCTTAAAGAAGGTGTTCTTGTGATGGAAGAAGGCTTTATAGCTGCTCCAGAAAGCTTTGTTTACTTCTTCGGCGTTTTCTTTAGGCACCAGACCAGCGGCATCCCAGCGTTCTTTCAATTGCTGAATCTGATCGGTTTTGTCACGCCAGTCATTGATGCGGTCTGAAGTGAAGGTTTGGTATTGTTCAATCTCGGCAAGAAGCGCGCGCTTCTTCTCAAGGTTTTGCACCTCTACCTCTCTTCTGGATTCTAAGAAAACTTTCTTGCGCTCATGCACCTTCTCTGATGCCTGAATGAAACGGTTCCAGATTTGGTCGCGCACATCATTAGGCACGGGTCCAATGTGTTTCCACTCATCATGCAAGTTTCTGAGTTCTTGCAAGGCTTTGTTGATGTTCTCCTCTTGGGCCAGGCTTTCGGCACGGTCGCACAAGAGAGTTTTGGCGTCCAGGTTGCGCTTGCGGTCCAGTTCTTTTAGCTCAAAGAAGATGCTGCGGTTGTTGTAATACATGTCCAACAAGGCATGGTAGGAATTCCAAAGCTGCTGGGCATCTGCGTTGGGCACTTGTCCTATGGCTTTCCACTCAGCCTGCAGTTCTTTGATGGCGCTTCCGCTGGCGTTGGTCTCAGAAGACTCCAGCAACACTCTAAGGCGTTCCAACAGGTCTTTCTTCTTTTGCAAGTTTACCACTTTCTGCTCTTCTTCCTGGCGCTGCTCTCGGGCTCTGCCTTCGCGGTATCGTTGGATGGCCTGCTCTACGTCCTGGTGCTCTTTAGGGGCATGGTATTCAAAATCATCGGCGGCACCGCCATCCGCTATAAAACGCTTAAGGGCGTCTTGCCGCTCTTCATGGAACCGCTGCTCGTACTGGCGATATACCTCAATCAATTGTCTAGATGATTTTTTGGGTTGGCCTTCCGTAGCCAAGGCAATGATTTTCTTCCTGATTTCCTCAATGGGGGCATGGCTCAGGTCTTCATGGGCATGCAGGTCTTCATCGTCAAGATGGTGGTGGAGGTCATGCACAGAAGTAGGTTCTGAGGATGGCTCTTCGGCCGGTGGCTGAGTAGCGGCGGCAACTGGTGCCACTTCTGGCTCTAAGGTTTCTGGAGCGTGCATAGCAGGTGTTTCAGGTTGAACAGGAGGTTCTGAAGGGGCTGCCTCTGGGGTGGCTGGTTCTTCAGAGGTGAGAACGGAAGATTGGGCTAGGGCTGGTTCCTCTATTGGGGCTTCCACTTCAGGAGAAGCTTCGGCTTGGGGAGTACTTTCTTCCATTTCTTCTACCGGGGCAGATTCTACCAGGGTATCTGTGGTAGTAGCCTCTGCCGTAGAGGAACGGGCGTTAATGTCGGCTAGTCGTTCCTCCACAATCCGGCGCTGCTCATTTGCCCGCTGCTCTGCAGTAGGTTCAGCAGAATTCTTTTGATGTTGGTTTTCCTGTTCTTGGTTCATCATACACGCGAGGCAAATGCCGTTATTAGTTTAAATTTGGATCTGCTGGGTAGTTTGCATACATCTTGTACTTTCCCCCCATTTGTTTTAAAATATCTCTCCAAAGAGAATCTATATTCAAATTAAGCAATTTATTAACTGCCTTATTGTTTATAAACCAAACATTTTTGTCTATTTCCTCCTGTAGCTGGTGGGGGCTCCAACCTGAGTAACCTACAAAGAATCTAATTTGTTCTTGGGATATTAATCCTAAGTTAATTCTTCTTGTCAATTCCTCAAAGTCTCCGCCCCAAAATAATTCTGGGGCAATCTGCTTTGCTTCAGGTAAATCCAGTATTTTATGGATATAATGTAGGGTATTGGGCTGCATGGGGCCTCCAACAGCCAAAGTAATGTCAAAAATTTCTTCATTTATTTCTATAACCTCTGAAAGATTAATGGAAGAAAGCTTGTTCAAGACCAGGCCCACGGTCCCTTCTTTGTCATGCTGGCAGACCAAAACTACGCTTCGCTCAAAATTTGGGTCTCCTAAAAAAGGTTCTGATATTAAAATGCTGCCGTTTTGAATCTCTTTCGCCATAAGTAATCTGCTAAGATTTGCTGGGGTGTCTTTCTCCTATACGTATTTGGTGGCTTCATGGCGGTACCTAACTGTATTATACCATTATTACCATATAACAAACCCGGTAGATAAGTTGCTTGCGGCCACTGGTGCCCAAACCAGCAATTATTTCTCTACTTTTGGCGTATTAAACCACTGCCACCATGGAAAAGCCACTTTCATTAGCTGATATACGCAGTAACTACTCTAAAAAGATTTTAACCCGAGATGCGGTTTCTGATAGCCCGCTGCAGCAGTTTGACGTCTGGATGCAGGAGGCGTTGACGGCCCAGGTGGAGGAAGCTACGGCCATGACCCTGAGCACTGCAGATAAAAACGGAAGGCCTTCGGCCAGAGTTGTCCTATTGAAAGCTCTGGAACCAGAGGGGTTTATTTTTTACACCAACTATGAGAGCCGCAAGGGCCAGCAACTGGCAGAAAATCCCTTTGCCAGCCTCACCTTCTTCTGGCCCGCCCTGGAGCGGCAGGTGCGCATAGAAGGAAAAGTGCAGCGAGTAGACCAAGCCAGCTCAGATGCTTATTTTCAGAGCCGCCCACGCGGAAGCCAGATTGGGGCCTGGTCTTCGCCGCAGAGCACGCCTATTGAAAACCGTCAAGTATTAGAGGAACTTGAGCAGCAATACACGCAGCAGTTTGAAGGCCAAGATACTGTGCCCCGCCCGGGCCACTGGGGAGGGTACCTGGTTAAGCCAGAAAGAATAGAGTTCTGGCAGGGCCGCCCCAACCGCCTGCATGACCGGTTAGTATACCTTGCCACAGAAGAAGGCGGCTGGAAGATTGAACGCCTGGCTCCTTGATTCGGCGTTTTTTGCCTCTTTTCTGAGAAATAGCCCAAAAACAACCATGGCTGACATTTTGCCCATAAAAGGCTTTCGGTACAACCCAAAGCTTCCGTTCTCCATAGATGCGCTCACCTCTCCCCTGTTTGACGTGGTCTCCCTCAAGCAGCGGCAGGCCCTCTATAGAAACGCCTATAACAGCATTCATTTGTCCGTTCCGCCAGGACCAGAACCTGCCGAAAGCGCCAGAAGAACCGTGGAGCACTGGAAACGCGCGCAGATTCTGCAACAAGATCCACTGCCGGGCATTTATGTGTACTACCAGTATTTCAGGTTGCCGGGTTCAGAAAAGGAATACGTCCGGAAGGGATTCATGGCGAATATAAAAGCCTATGCCTGGGAAGAACAGGTGGTGTTGCGTCATGAGAACACCATACCTGCCGCCGTTAATGACCGCATAGAACTGTTAGAGGCCACCAAACTACAGACCAGCGCCACCCACGGCCTGTACGCCGACCCAGATTTTGCCCTTGACCCGTACATGGATGAAAGCATCACCTCTCCAATCTATGAGTCTGAAGACTACCAGGGTGTGCGGGATGTCTTGTCGGTGATCCATGACGCGGCAGTGATACAGAAATTTGTAGACCATCTGCAAAATCAGCAGGTACTGCTCGCCGATGGGCACCACCGCTATGAAGGCTCATTAGCCTATCGTCAGAAAATGCTGGCCAGCACGCCCAATGCCACCGGAGCCGAAGCCTTCAACTACCACCTCATGTACCTTACCAACGCAGACTCAGATGATCTGCGCATTCTGCCCACGCACCGGCTGCTGGAGTCGCTACCCATTCCAACAGAAGTCTTTTTGGAAAGACTGTCTTCTTATTTTACCGTTAAGCCCATTGAAGACGCATACAGCCTGCAAGATTTGATTGTGGGCAAACAGTGGGCCTTTGGGTTGTATATTGAAGGTCAAGCCTACAAAATCATCCTCAAACCCGAGGTGCACGCGCAGCTGAACTGGGATATCCCTGCGGAAGTAAAAAATCTGGACCTGAGCGTGCTGCATTTTTTTGTGTTTGAGCAGATTCTGGGAGTATCCAGGGAAGAACAGCGCTATTACCCGGGCCTGTCTTACGTAAGAAGCTTCGCCGAATGCCTCTCAAAGGTAGAAAGCAGTAAGGCGCAGGTGGCCTTTATCACCAACGAAGTAAAAATGCAGGAGGTGAGAAGCGTATGTGCCTCGGGCGCGGTGATGCCCCAGAAGTCTACCTTCTTTTATCCCAAAGTAATCTGTGGTTTCCTTTTTAGCTCAATTGAAGAAGATGAATTTAGATAAAACCGTAATCCTGGCCTCCAACTCGCCCAGAAGAAAAGAGCTGCTTACCAATCTGGGCATCCCCTTTGAAGTAAGAATAAAAGAGGTAGACGAGACCTATTCCCCAGACTTGGTGAAGGCAGAAGTAGCCGAGTTCCTGGCTGCCCACAAAGCCACCGCCTACCAAGAAGACCTACTACCAAATGAGGTGCTCATCACCGCAGACACCATTGTATGCCTGGACGACAAAGTCCTGAACAAGCCCTATGACCACGCCGAAGCTACCCGCATGCTTAATCATTTGTCTGGCAGAAGCCACGAAGTATACACGGGTGTCTGCCTCATGTCCTCGGAGAAAAGCCTGGTGTTTAGTGATGTGACCACCGTGCACTTCAGAGAGCTGACCAGAGAGGAAATTGACTTCTACATAAATAACTACAAACCGTTTGACAAGGCAGGTAGCTACGGCGCACAAGATTGGCTGGGCATGGTAGGCATTGAACGTATAGAAGGCTCTTACTTTAATGTGATGGGCTTGCCGGTGCACCGTCTATACGAAGAACTTTTAAAGTTCTAATTGCTAAGACCAGGGTTCGCTCCAAAACCAAAGCTGTCGTTTTTAGCCTGTTTTCATGGAAACAGGCTAAAAACGACAGCTTTGGTTTTGGAGAGTTTTAAGTTAGAATAGTAGTTATGCTTAGTCTTAAAGCGTACTTGAAATGAAACTCAAATTGTGAATGTGTCTGGTTGAATGTAACCAAAAAGACAACAGTATATTTCAGGCCACTCCTCAAATCATAAATCAAGCGAAGAACGTTTTTGGCTTGTTTTCCAGAAAATAGGCTAAAAACGAAAGCGCCTGCATCTTATATTGCAGGCGCTTTCGTTTTAATTAAGAGAAGGCTAAGGTTTATTATTTGAACTTGTCCTTCAATATCTCAATTTCTACGGCCGGCGAAATCTTCTCATATAAGATGTTGTATACGGCTGTGGTGATGGGCATGTCTACCTGCAGACGCTTGTTGATTTCATAGATGCTTTGCACGGCGTAATAGCCCTCGGCCACCATGTTCATCTCAAACTGGGCGGACTTTACGGTATAGCCGCGGCCAATCATATTCCCAAAGGTTCTATTGCGCGAAAACTGAGAATACGCCGTCACCAACAAGTCTCCTAAATAAGCGCTGCCGGTCAAGTCTCTGTGCAGCGGCATCAAGGCATCCAGGAATCGCTCAATCTCCTCCATGGAGTTGGATACCATCACCGCCTGGAAGTTGTCGCCGTAATTTAAGCCGTGGGCAATGCCGCAGGCCAGGGCTATGATGTTTTTCATGACGGCACAGTACTCAATGCCATCAATGTCATCCAGGGGATTGGCCTTCACGTACCGGTTGCGCAGCAGCTCACAAAACTGCTCGGCCCGCTCCAGGTTCAAAGACCCGATGGTTAGGTAAGACTGCTTTTCCAGGGCTACTTCCTCGGCGTGGCAGGGGCCGGCAATCACGCATTGCTGTTCCGCGGGGACATGGTATTTCTGCTCCAAGTATTCTGTGATGAGCAAATTTTCCCGAGGAATCATGCCCTTCACGGCAGACACTAAAGTTTTGCCTTTGAATGCGTCTAAGGGTAAGTCTTTGAGGGCGGTTTGCACAAAGGCGGCTGGTACGGCTAAAATCACCCAGTCTGCACCGGCCAGGGTTTCCTGTAGGTTGGTGGAGGGTTTTACATGGTTCAGGTCAAAGCGCACACCGCTCAAGTAGCGCGGATTGTGGCCGAACTGCTGTAAATGTTGTACGTCTTCCTGGTTTCTGATCCACCAGCTCACATCGGCTTTGTTCTCTGACAAAACCTTGACCAGCGCGGTGGCCCAGCTTCCTCCTCCTAATACTGCTATTCTTTCCAAGGCGTGGCGGGTGTTAGTCAATTTCTACTTCTGCAGACGGATCGTCTTTCAAGTCCTTACTCAACGATTTCTCATCTTTCACGGTTACCTTGTCGCCGTTTTTCAACTGCTTAGAGACGGCTCTGAACGGCCCCGACACTACTTCCTGGCCTTTCTGCAGACCAGACAGAATCTGAATGTTGTCAAAGTCGCTGATACCGGTGGTTACTTTCACCATTTTCACGGTGCCTTTGTCATGGACAAACACTACCTCGTCAGGACGTTCTTCGGCACGGGCGGGCTTGGCGTTGCCGGCTTCTTCCTCTGATTTCTTGCCAGCGGCTTTCTTGGCCTTGTCGTCTTCTTTTGCACGGGTGGTTACGGCAGCCAATGGCACTGAAAGCACATTCTCCTGTTGGTCTGTGATGATGTCTACAGAGGCAGTCATACCCGGTCTGAATGGCGTGCGGCCATTTTTCTGGATAAGGTCTTTGTAAGAGTCATTGAGCATTCTAATGCGAACCTCAAATTCAGTCACGGCCTCTAGGGAAACGGCGTCTTTGGCCGTGTTGGCAATAGCCGTCACCACTCCCTTGAACTTGCGGTTGGAGTTGGTGTAAGAATCCACTTCTACAATGGCAGAGTCGCCCAGGCGCACGCGCACGATGTCATTCTCATTCACGTTCACGCGTATCTCCATGTTGTTAAGGTTGGCTATGCGCATGATTTCAGTACCAGCCATTTGCGAGGTTCCTACCACGCGTTCGCCTTTCTCCACGTTCAGTTTAGAAACGGTGCCACTTACGGGAGCGTAAATGGTGGTTTTGTTCAGGTTCTTTCTGGATTCCTCCAAAGAGGCCAAGGAGCTTTGCACGGTAGACTGCGCGGCTCTTACGTTCTGGCGGGCAGCATCTACTTCGGCACGGTTGCCCTCATACTGGGCGCGGCTGGCTTCATACTCAGACTGTGAAATCACCTTCTGCTTGTAGAGCACCGTGTTGCGATCAAAGACCTGCTTTACGTTTTTGCTGTTGGCCAGGGCTTGGTCTAAGCGGGCTTTGGCCTGGGCCAGGTTGGCGCGTTGGGTATTCACAGAGGCAGACTGCATCTCCACCATGGACTGGTAGTTGTCAGGGCGTATGCGCAACAACAACTGACCGGCGCGCACGGAGTCTCCTTCTTTCACGTACAGTTCAGTGATTTCACCAGACACGTCTGGAGAGATTTTTACTTCAATTTCTGGCTGTACTTTGCCAGAAGCGCTTACTTTTTCTACAATGGTGGTAGGCTTCACCTTGTCCACCATTACCTCAATTCCTTCTTCTTTGCCTATCCACCCTTTTTTCTTTGCCACTAAGGCGCCAATTAAGAGAAGCACAACCAGGCCCCCTAAAATGTAAATGAGTTTGTTTGATTTGCGTTTAGCCATGATCAGGATTATAGGGTGATGGTTTTACCTTGGTAGAATTCTAATATCTTCAGTTTGAAGGTGTAGTCGTACTTGGCCTGAATGATGTCAGACTGAGCTTTGACCAGGTTGTTGCGGGCCACGTTAAAGTCCACGTTGTTGATGAGGCCGTTGTTCAAACGTATCTCGGCGTTTTTGAAGGCCTGCTCAAAAGCCACCAGCTGTTTTTTAGCCGCTACAAACCGCTTCTGGGCGCCAATGGCGTCTGTGTAGGCCTGTGCAATGGTGTAGTTAAGCTGGTTCTGGGCTATCTCTGAGTTGATTCTGGCGTTGTTGAGGTAGACCTTAGACAGCTGCACGTTGTTTCTCACCCTGAAACTATTGAAGATGGGGATGTTGAGGTTCAACCCGATGAACTGCCCAAAATTGTCTCTTATTTGCTGAGAATATGGGTCCTGGTCCGGGAAAAGGTTTGTTTTAGAATACCTGCTGGAAATATTGCCCGAAAGGCTAAGCGTGGGCAGGTAATTGCCGCGCGTTATATCCAACTGCTTTTGGGCGCTTTGAATTCTAAGCAGTGAACTCTTGATTTCAGGCATGCGCTCCAGCGCCGCTTCAAACACCTGCTGAGAGTTAAAGGCAATCACGGACTGATCTGGATCTGGCAAGCTGGGCGTCTCAATGGCAAAAGTGGCCGTATTTGCCTCCTTTAAGTTAAGCAACTGAATCAAGTTTAACTCAGCCAATTCTATCTGGTTCTGGGCCGTGATGATGTTCAGTTCATCGCTCGCCATCTGGGCATTCAAATCCAGTAGGTTGCTTTCTGGCACGCTGCCCGCTTTGAAGAGTTTTTCGGTGCGTTCAACCTGTAATTTTGTGAGGTTCAGACGCTCCTGATTCGTTTTCAATAGCTCCTGGTTTAACAGGATTTGCATATAGGCCTGTACCACGTCCAGGGTGACGTCGTTTTTCACCTTTTCTACGTCCAGAACGCTGGCCTGTTGGTTTAGCCTGCTTTGCTTGATGGAATTCTGCAAACGGTTGCCGCTGTACAAGGGAATGGAGCCAGAAACGGAATAGTTGCTGGACTGGTTCTGGGCGTTGAGAGACTCATACGTTACCGGATCATTAAACAAACCGAAGCTGTAGCCATAACTGGCGCTTGCGTTCAGAGACGGCAGAAGGTCGTTTCTGGATTGCTTCAAATTGACAGTTGCCTCCTCCACAGAAAGGCCTCTTTGCAGCACCTGAAGATTGCTCTTCACTCCTTGGTCCACAGCCTGCTGCAGGGTCCAGACGGTTTCAGAGCCGGTGGCGGTCTGCGCCTGCCCGTAAGAATAAGACCCAATTACTAAGCCCAGCGTGGCCAGTACAGTTGAAGAGAAATTCCGCATGTTATAAATCAATGTTTGGAATATAAATTACATTTTTCACCCATTTGAGCTGGCGTAGGTACTCCAGCGTGATGGGCCGCAGGCCAGAGTCCATTTCTATGAACTGGCGGGCCAACTCGTTCTTGCCTTTGCGGGACACGTTCATAGTGGCAATGTTGCAGTCATCATGGGCAATCACGCTGGCAATGAAGGCAATGCTACCGGTTACGTCATCGGCGTCCAGGATGAGCGTGTGCAGATTGGCAGAGAAGTTGGAAGGAAATCCGTCTACCTCCACAATGCTGATGACCCCGCCGCCTCGGCTCTGGCCAATCACCTCGGCCGTTCTTCCGTCTGCCGCAGTTAAGTTGAGCTTAATGGTGTTGGGGTGCATGGTAGAGGCGTTGCCCACAGATTTAAAGGTGTAGTGCAAGCCGTTTTCTTTGGCGTGGTCAAAGGCCTCTTTAATGCGGGTATCATCCGTCTTATAATCCAATAGACCCGCTACAATGGCTCTGTCACTGCCGTGGCCCTCATAAGTGCGGGCGAAGGAGTTGTAGAACGTGATGACCGCTGAGGTAGGCTTGGCTCCTAAAATACGAATGGCCGCGCGGGCAATGCGCACCACTCCCGCCGTATGCGAACTGGACGGACCAATCATGACCGGACCAATCATATCAAAAATGCTGCTTTTCTCTGCCATAGTAAGTCTTCTTCCTAAACCAAAGGTATAAAATCTGTTCGCCTATTGGCAGAGAGTATCTTATTTTTTAGATATATCTCTGTGGCCAGAGTTATTTTTTGGCCGGCAGATGCGATAGAAATTGGCAATACTGACAATTGTCACCTCCACTCCCACTTTCTTTTATTTACTTTGTCGCAGGTTTTCATTGAATCTTACACTCTTTCTGAAAAATATATGGCAGATCCTATCTTTAAGCCTGAGGTGTTAGAAATGCTAAGCAGGCTGGAGCAGAAATACCAACCCCTGGGCCAGGACCTGGCCTCTTACCTGGAGGGCTTGCTGTATTCAGACTTTCTCAACTACTGGGACTACATTCACCTGGACACCCTGCTGAGCCTGCAGAACCCCAGAACCAAAATCCCCGATGAGGAGATCTTCATCATGTACCACCAGATCACCGAGCTGTATTTCAAGCTCTGCCTGCATGAGTACACCCAGATTGGCCAGGACCCTGCGCCCACCGCCGCCATGCTCACCATGCGCGTGGGCCGCATCAACCGGTATTTTGAAAACCTCATCAATTCTTTTGAGGTGATGGTAGACGGCATGGACCAGAAAGAATTCCTCAAGTTTAGGATGGCGCTCATGCCGGCCAGTGGTTTCCAGAGCGTGCAGTACCGCATGATAGAGATCAGCTCCACGGACTTGCGCAACCTCACCGACAAAGCCCGCCGCGAGGCCCTGGGCCTGCAGACTACCCATGAGGAAATGTTTGGCTGCATCTACTGGAAAGAAGGTGCCACAGAAGCTGCCACTGGTGCCAAGACGCTCACCCTCCTGCAATTTGAGGACAAGTATTCTGAGCAGCTAATTGCCCATGCCCGCGAGTACCAGCACAAAAACATACTTTCTGTGTTCAAGCGCCTGTCTACAGAAGAGCAACAAAACGAAAAACTGATTAGCCACCTCAAGGAACTGGACAGCAACGTGAACGTGAACTGGCCGCTCATGCACTACAAATCTGCCGTGCGCTACTTGCAACGCGACCCAGACGTAATTGCGGCCACCGGCGGCACCAACTGGCAAAAGTATTTGCCTCCCAAATTCCAGAAGCGCATCTTCTACCCTAATCTCTGGACCCAGGAAGAAATGGACAACTGGGGCAAAGGCTGGGTCAACAGCATCATTGGCGAAGTAGATTAAATTTGGAGATTTGAAGATTTGGAAATTTGAAGATGTGCTATCTTCTGTCTGTGATGGAAGGTTTTGCATTGAGTAAGTAGCTCCCGCCCTTGTTGCGTGTTATCATCAACAAGAGCAATGCCGCTTCAAATTCTCTACGCTCATTTCCATTTAAAATAAGCTCATCGGCTTTACCTAAACTTGAAATTCGTTTTTGGCCTGTTTTCTGGGAAAGAGGCTAAAAACGAATTTTCTTTTTGTGCCGTCTGTTATGCTGGCTGCCGTATCTTTGCGGTAAAAATGCGGCTATAAAAAGCACCGTTTACAGATAACACTTTAAGGCTAACTACCTTACCTGTATTTATGAAGAAAGAACTTGACGTGGTCCTGGCCCCAGAGGTGGCCTATGATCCTGCCCTCCTGAACCAGGAACTGTTGCAACTGGCCGGTCTTACCCCAGAAGAACCATCGGCGTACATCCATAAAATTAAGCGCTCCATTGACGCCCGTGGCCGCCAGGTACAGGTAAAAGTAAGAGCAGATGTGTATGCCCAGGCCCCCGATGTATCTCAACTCATTCCCACCCATCCCTACCCAGAATTAAAGCCAGACGCCAAGCGGGTTCTGATAGTTGGTGCCGGTTCGGCGGGTTTGTTTGCGGCTTTGCGGTGTGTACAGCTGGGATTGAAACCGGTGGTCTTGGAAAGAGGCAAAGACGTGCGCGCCCGAAGACGTGATTTGGCGGCCATCAACAAAGACCACGTTGTCAACCCAGACTCTAATTATTGTTTTGGAGAAGGCGGGGCGGGAACCTACTCAGACGGCAAGCTGTACACAAGGTCCAAAAAACGGGGAGATGTGCAGCGCATCCTACAAATTCTAGTGCAGCACGGCGCCACCCAGGATATTCTCTTTGACGCCCATCCGCATATTGGCACCAACAAACTTCCCATTTTGATTTCTCAGATTCGGGAAACCATTCTCCAGGCCGGCGGCGAAATCCATTTTGACACCCGCGTCACAGACTTTATAGTGGAAGGCAAACAGATGCGGGGTGTGCACACGGCCACCGGTCAAACCTTTGAAGGCGAGGCCGTGATTCTGGCCACCGGCCACTCGGCCCGTGATATTTACGAACTGCTGCACGCCAAAAACATTCTCATTGAGGCCAAGCCGTTTGCCATGGGCGTGCGCGTGGAGCATCAGCAGAGTTTGATAGACGGCATCCAGTACCACTGCAATGGTGACCGCGGAAACTATTTACCGGCAGCCAGTTATGCCTTGGTGCAACAGGTAGATTACAAGGGACAGCAGCGCGGCGTTTTCTCGTTTTGCATGTGCCCTGGCGGGTTCATCGTGCCTTCGGCTACCGCTCCCGGCGAGGTGGTGGTGAACGGCATGTCGCCTAGCCGCCGCGATTCTAAGTTTGCCAACTCGGGTATTGTAGTGGCCATAAACCTGGAAGACATGGACCTGAAAAACCACGGTGCCTTGGCGGGCCTCAGGTTACAGCAAATCATGGAACAAAGAGCCTGTGCCGTGGCGGGTGGAACCCAGGTGGCGCCGGCCCAACGCCTGCAGGACTTCGTGAAAGGAAAAGTTTCTTCTTCTTTGTTAGAGACTTCTTACCAACCCGGTTTGGCCAGTGTAGACATGCTGGACGTTTTGCCTCCTATGATTGGACAGCGGTTGCGGGGTGGTTTTCAGGAGTTCGGGTACAAGATGCGGGGCTACCTCACCAATGAAGCGCAGATTGTGGGCGTTGAGAGCAGGACTTCCTCGCCGGTACGCATTCCTAGAGATAAAGAAACATTGCAGCATCCGCAGATTCAGAACCTGTTCCCGTGTGCCGAAGGTGCGGGGTATGCCGGGGGCATTGTGTCTGCCGCCATGGACGGGGAACGCTGCGCCGAGCAGGTGGCCTTGCTCATTCAACGCTAACCCAAGGTGCCGTAAGCAAGTATAAGCTCATAGGTCGTTTTTGACCTGTTTTCTGGAAAATAACCGAAAAACGATGAAAAAGACAGTTGTAATAGGCGCTTCAGATAATCCGTCTAGGTTCAGTTACCGGGCGGTGCACCAGCTAAAGAACTATGGTCATGAGGTTGTGCCCGTGGGCATCAGAAAAGGCGAAGTGGCGGGTTTGCCCATCTCCTTGGACAAGCCCTCAGTAGACGAAGTAGACACCGTGACCATGTACGTGGGGCCGCAGAACCAGCCCAGTTGGTATGACTATATTCTCTCCCTCAAACCCAAGCGCATCATCTTTAATCCGGGCACCGAGAATTATGAATTTGAAAAAAAGGCGCAGGAGCAGAACATAGAAACCCTGCACGCCTGTACGCTGGTCATGCTCTCCGTCGGAAATTACTAAGCAAAGTATTTGCTGCCAAGGCAGGGTATTTATTCAAGAGGTCGTTTTTAGGTTGTTTTAGAGAAAACAGCCTAAAAACGACCTCTTCCATTTTACAGGCTTCAAGAAAGCCAACCACTCAAAAGGAAGAGAGTTAAGATTTTATCCTGCGGATTGGGAAAATTAGGTATCCAATCCTCCCCTTTCACCTTTAATATGATTCCGGGCATTTTTCCTTTTTGCGAAAAGACTACTTCTTCAACTTCGGGAAGACGTTTCACTTGCAGGTGGCTGCAAAAGAAAAGCAGAAGTAAAAACTACTTAAAAAGTAGGCCTACTTCTGCTTCTAAACTTTAAGGTTGTTTTTGGCTTGTTTTCCAGGAAATACGCCAAAAACGACCTTCTTTTTTTAACCTGGTTTATTTCTTGTCCTCTACAGGCAGGCCGCCTTCTTTAAGCTGATTGAACGCGCCTACGTTGTAGACTTTGGTAAAGCCTGCATCCAGCATGAGTTTGGCGGCTTGGCCGCTTCGGTTGCCAGAGGCGCAATACAGGTAGTAAGTCTTGTCCTTGTCCCAGCCCGCGAAGTCCTTGGCAAACTGCCCGCCTCTAAAATCTGAGAGCAGCGCTGCCTGCAAGTGGCCGGCGGCAAATTCTTCTGGCGTACGCACGTCTACCACCACGCCTTTTTCTTTCTGGGCTAAGGTTTTAAACTGCGAAGGTGACAGTTGTTCAGGCGATTTCTGTTGTGCGCATGCTCCTAAGAACGTCATGCTGAGGGCTAACATAAGTACAAGCGTTTTCATCATTTCTATAGTGGATTAAGGTACAAATCATGAGCAATTGCTAATTTAGCTAATAATTGGACAAAGGCAGTGGGTTAGCTTGTTGCTCTTGCTCATTGAAGTGAAAACAAGGACGGCTGCGTAAAAGGTCAATTATTTTTTAAACATCGTAAAAGCTTAAAATAGAGTAGATTATATTTTGCGCTATTCCCCTGCCCAAAGTTTTTACGATTTTTCTCCTCCTGTAGGCAACCTGAACGCAGGGTGCTGCATCTTACCATCAAACAGCCACAGCAACTATCGCTTAAAATTTTACCATCGTGAACGAAAAAGATCTGGTTAAGGCACTGCAGACCGGCGATGCAAAAGCCCAGCGCTTCTTGTACGAACGCTACGGCGGCCCCATGATGGGTGTCTGTCTGCGGTATCTCAAGAACGAAATGGACGCAGAGGAGGTCTTGATCAACGGGTTCATGAAAGTGTACCATAACGTGAACAGGTTTGAAGAAAAGGGAAGTTTTGAAGGCTGGGTAAGACGCATCATGGTCAATGAGGCGCTGCAGTACCTGAGAAAGAAAGAACCTCTGCACCTGGCCATTGAGAAGGAGCACATTCACCTGGCCTCTGAAGATGCCACCCCAGACAGTGACATGTCTGCCGAGGAGATGATGGAGATGCTGCATGACCTGCCGGCCGGCTATAGAGCGGTCTTCAACTTGTACGCCATTGAAGGCTACTCGCACAAAGAGATTGGGGAGATGCTCAACATTAGTGAAGGCACCTCCAAGTCACAGTTAAGCAAAGCCAGAGCCATGCTGCAACGCATGCTGGCAGAACAAGGAATCACGATTGATATCTAACCCATACAGATATGAGCGCAGAAGATTTAGACAAACTGTTTAGAGACAAACTCCAGAACAGACCCGTTACCCCCGGCAATGACGTCTGGGAGCGTATGCAGGCCCGCATGCAGCCACCGGTGCAGCAAGAAGAAAAGAAACCGGTCATGTGGTACTGGTCAGCCGCCGCGGCGGTGGTGCTTTTGATCACGGTGAGCATCTGGATGCTGAGACCCGGCCAGCAAATCAACCAGGGTACTGCTCCCATGGCCAAAGCAGAAACCGCCGCACCGGCAAAAGCAGATGACGCCCCGGCGCCCGGCAATGAAAAAGTAGATAAAGAAATAATTGAAAATTTTTCTACTCCTCAGGCAACCGGATCTCAAGCTCTTGCATCTATCCAAACAGAAGGCCAAACGGCCAGCCAGAGAAAAGCCAACAGCACCTCTGCTCCCGCTCCTTCTAGAAAGACAGAAAGAACCAAATCAACGGTAGAAAAGATGAAAACAGAAGCAGCGCCCCTGAAGCTAAGCACACCAGAGCCAGAAATGCTAGCCCAGGCCTCTACTCCTGCCACCAACGCTACTTCTTCTTCCACCGCCAGTGCTGAGCCCATGGAGATTATTGTGAAGCTGGATAATTCTGTAGCCCAGCCCACCAAGTTGGCACAAACCAATCCAGAGCCGGCAGAAGACAAAGATTACAACAACGGCCGCAGCACCGGTAAAGTGGTGAAAGGCATTTTTAAGCAAGTAAAGAATTTAACCCAGGGTGAAAAAATCGACCTCAAAGAACTAGGCCTCAAACACACCTACGCCCTGGAAACCCAAATAGGAAACAAAAAGATATCTAAAACCATCACTCTCTAAAGTCCAATTACTATGAAACGTATGTACGCCCTGCTACCGGCCATCATGATGGCTGCCGCAATCGCTTTGCCTTCTCGCGCCGAATCAAAAGTGGCTTTGCAGCCTGCCGCGCAAGATACTTTGATCATGAAGCTTAAAAACAACTCCCAGGTGCTGGTGGTGGTGAAAGACCTGAAGGATCTGAAAAGTATAAAAAACATGAACCTTGATTCTTTGGTGAGCCTGCTGGACAAGCACACTACTGAGATAGAGAGAGCCGGCGCTGCCGCCAATGAAAAGCCCGTAACCATTACCGTAGACGGAGATTCTGGCAACGGCACCGAAGAGATCAACATCACCATCTCTCAAGACAGCAAAGAAGGCCGCCAGGTCATCAAGAAGGAAATCAAAAACGTGAAGATAGACGTGAGCGTGGACGGTGATGAAGACGAGTCTACCCTGAAAGTGAACGTGGGCAAAGATGACGACGATGATGACGACGACGACGAAAAAGAAAAACCGCGCAACCCTAAACACGGCTATGATTTCCAGATAGACCTGGGCGTTAGCACCTGGGCCAACAAAGAAATGCTGCCGGGTTCTGGAGAAAGTGTGCAGCTGAGAACCTTTGGGTCACGGTATGTAAGCCTCAACTCTAAATGGATGAACCGTCTGGGCAATGAAAACAGCCCGCTCCGTTTACACACTGGCATTACCTTAGACTTCCACAACTATATGTTTGATGACAACACCATGATGGTGAACAACGGAGAGCGCGTAGCCTTTGTACGACCAAATGACATGTCACTGGACAAGAGCAAACTGGCCACTTCTACGCTTACCATTCCGGTTGAACTAGGCTTAGACTTCAGAGACAACCGCGGCAAGTCTAACTTCAGGATTGGGGCCGGTGGATTTGTAGGCTACATGGTTGGCAGCCATACCAAACTTAAATACTCTCAAGACGGAGACACTGAGAAAACCAAAGTGAAAGACGATTTCTACCTCAATGATTTCCAATACGGTCTTTCTGGTTTCATTGGCATCAGAAGCCTGGAATTCTTCGCCAAATATAACCTGAGCGAACTATTTGAAGACGGCAAAGGCCCGCAAGCCAACGCCCTGGCGGTGGGTATCAGAATCATGAAGTTCTAAGGTTACTTAAGACACAAGATTTTAAATGTTGGAATGTAAAAAAGGGAGCTCATGGCTCCCTTTTTTATTGATGCACTTTATTGGTGTTATGGCATATCGTTTTTGGCCTCTTTTCCAGAAAATAACCCAAAAACGGAGGTATAGTGAATCGTCTTGTGGCTTGCGTCTATTAAATATTTCGGTAGAAGTTGTCCAGGAGAATGGCGGTGGCGGTGCCCACGTTCAAGGATTCTGCGCCGCCGCGGCCGGGAATGGTCAGGGGTTGGGTCACCATTTCCATGATTTCTGGCCGTATGCCGTGTGCCTCATTGCCCATGATCAAAACGCCCCCTGGTTTCAAATGAAGGCGATGCACGTTCTGGCCTTGCAAAGCGGCGCCGTACACAGGGGCGTTTTTTGGCCTTTTTTCCAGAAACTCGGGTAAACTAACGTAATGAGGTGTAACTCTGGTGAAAGAGCCCATGGTGGCATTGATCACCTTCTGGTTGTAAAAGTCAGCAGATGTTTCTGAAAGCACAATGGACGTGAGGCCGTACCAGTCCGCAATGCGGATGATGGTGCCCAGGTTGCCGGGGTCGCGTACATCGTCTAACGCTAAAACCAGTTCCTGCTCGTTCCACTGGAAAGGCTGGGCGGATTTCATCTTGGCTATGGCCAGGGCGGCGTTGTTGCTTTCCAGGCTTCCGGCCTTGGCCAGCTCTTCTTCACTGGTTTGCACTACCAGAGAACCTTTTTTGAGAAGAGCGGTATGCTTCTGGAGAAATTTGTCGGTGGCAAAAACGGCTTCTATGTCAAAATCAGATTGCAGCAGTTCTACCACGCTCTTTTCGCCTTCTACCGTGAACGCTTGGTGAAGCCCTCTATATTTCTTTATTTGCAGTGACCTAATGTACTTCAAGTTCCCTTTCGAAATCATATCCTGTCTACGTTTGAAGCTACGATGTTACGTAATCGGGGCGGCATTCACAATGCTGTGCCTATTGGCGGGCTGCTCTCCTACCCGGCACCTGGCTGAAAATGAGAAGCTGCTGCGCCGTATCAAGCTGGAAGGCGTCAAGCAGAACGACAAGGCCGCCATTGCCTCTTTGTACCGCCAGAAGCCCAACCGGCGCGTGCTGGGCATTCCTTTGTACCTGCACCTCTACTACTTAGGCAAGAAGTTCTACAACCCAGACCGCATCCAGCGCGAGATGGAAGAAGAAACCACCGACTTTAACCGTAAGATTGCCCGCGCCGGCAGTGACTCTGTGCACGTAGACAAATTAATTGAGCGCAAAGAGAACAAGCTGGCCAAACTCCAGAACAAAATGGAGAACGGCAACTGGATGATGCGCACCGTGGGCGAACCGCCCGCCATTTTTGACTCTCTGCTGCTGGTAGAATCCGTGGACCAGGTGAAGCTGTATCTCAACTCCAAAGGCTTTTTCCGGAGCGAGGTGACGGCCAGCAAAGAAGAGAAAGACAAAAAAGTATATGTGACCCTGCACATTGACGAGGACGAACCCTTCAAGATTGTGCAACACAGCTATGCCATTCCAGACACCGCCGTGCTGGCCCTGGTAAAATCCTCCCAGGCCAATAGCTTCATCAAACTGCAGCAGAATTTTGAGGAGTCTGTGCTTACCCAGGAACGAAGTAGAATGGAGGGCCTGCTTAAGAACAACGGGTACTATGATTTCAGGCAGCAGTACGTCACGTTTGAGGCAGACACCAGCTATGAGGCCTACAGCGTACGTCTGGTCACGCAGGTGGCTAACCCTACAGACAGTACCGTGCACAAAGTGTACACCATCAACAAAGTATCTTTTATATCTGATGCCGGCACAACGCGCTTCGGTCGTAAGCGGGACACGCTTTTGCTCAACAACGTATATTACCTGGCGTACAGACAGCGGTTTTCTCCCAAGATTCTGGACCGAAAAGTCATCATTCGGCCGGGGCAGAAATACTCCAATGCCAACACTTTGGCCAACCAGCAGCTCTTGTCCAGTCTGGACATGTTCAAGTACACCACCATTAACTACACCAAGCTAGAAGACAGCGTCCAGACCCAAAACAAGCAGGCCCTGTTGGATGCTACCATCAATACCTCACCGCTGCCTAGGTTCCAGGAGACTACGGAATTGGGTGCCACCTTTACGGAACGCGTACCGGGTCCATATACCAGTTTGCGTTTCAGGATCAGGAACATCTTTGGCGGGGCCGAACTCTTTGACATTGGCGTACGGGCCGGCGTAGAGGGACAGCTGCAGATCAGCGATGGTACCGTGGGCCGTAGAACTGAGATTGGTACTGATTTGGGCATTACTTTCCCTCAGTTTCTGGTGCCCTTCAATACCAACAGTATTCTGGTCAGCTACAACCCCAGGACTAGGGTGAGCACCGGCTACACCTACGTTGACCGCAATGAGTACACGCGCACCAATTTCAACGTGTCTCTGGATTACATCTGGCAGAAAAAGAACGTGCACCAGTTCAGCTTCTCGCCGATAGACCTCAACATCATCAGCGTTCCCAGAATAGAGCCCACCTTCCGGGACAATCTGGTGAGCTTAGAAGCCCAGGGCTATCCCCTTTTGCAGAGTTTCAATGATGCTTTCGTATCATCCATCCACTTCACCAGCCTGTATAACACCGCCAATTACAACCAGACCAATGATGCCAAGCTGGTGCGTTTGTTTGTGGAGTCGGGCGGATTTTTGGGTCAATACCTGGCCAAAAGCTTTAAAAGCCTGAACACCTACAAGTTCATGAAGGGCAGCTTTGATTACCGGCGTTACCACCCGCTGGGCAAAAACATGATGTTTGTGTACCGCGGCAATGTGGGACTGGCCAAGCCGATGGGAGGATCACAAATTCTGCCCTATGATAAGTTTTTCTTCGCGGGCGGACCGTCCAGCGTGCGGGCCTGGCTGCCTAGACGTCTGGGGCCTGGTTCCAGCGCTAGTATCAACGTCAGCGGAAACTCGGTGAACTATGACTTTGAAAAGCCAGGTGAGATTCTGATTGAGTTGAATTCTGAATACCGGTTCCGGATGTTCCGTTTTGGTACCACCTCAGTGAACGGCGCGGTCTTTTTGGATGCGGGTAACGTTTGGCTGTTCAAGGAAGGCGCCACTACCCCGGGTTCCATCAACGGTGACCCAGAACCCGACATCATCAGCCAGCCCGGCGCTAAGTTTGAGTTCAACCGCTTTTACCAGGAACTGGCCGTGGGCACAGGCTTTGGTGTACGTTTTGACTTTGGGTTTGCCATCCTGCGCTTTGACATTGCCACCAAAGTCCATGACCCCGCCCGCGCCAAGGGAGACCGCTTTGTACTTGGTGACTTCAACCCCAACAAAGTCATCGGCAACAGTAACCAGACCACTTTTAACTTGGGCATTGGCTATCCGTTTTAGGAGCGTTATTCGTTGTCAGGGGGAATGGATTGTTTTTGTTGAATGCTGATTGCTGATTGTTGTAAACTACTTAGTCGGTTAATAGCGAAATAGAAGAAGCCGTTTTTAGCCCGTTTTCTGGAAAACAGGCCAAAAACGGCTTCTTACTTGGCACCCACCTTATCGTAGGTTTTTGAGTGGTCTTCTGGTTGAAATCTTAATTTGAATAACAATCAACAACCCCGAATAACGAATAACCTACAACGAATCTAGTAATCTAACAGGTCCTGCAAAGAAGCAAGTACTTTGTCTGCGTTGGGAAGCATCATTTTCTCCAGTTCCACATTGAGAGGAATAGCAGGAAGGTTTTCGGCGCCTAAGGTGAACACGGGGGCGTCTAGGCGTTGGAAGCATTCTCTGGAGATGCGGCCTGCCAAAGACTCGGCGAAGGAGTTCATCAAAGGTTCTTCCGTTAATACCAACACTTTGCCATGAAGTTCCACAGAGGCTACCACGGTTTCCCAGTCCAGCGGGTTCAAGGTGCGCAAATCCACAATTTCTACTGACCCAGACAATTCTTTGCTGGCGGCTTTTGCCCAGTAAACACCCATACCGTAGGTAATAACCGTCACAGTGGTACCGTTGCGCAGTTGTTCTGGGCTGGCTTGTTGGACTACGTTGGCTTTGCCCAATGGTAAGATATAGTCAGCGTCTGGTTCAAAGGTTTTGGCGTCCTCGGTGCCCGGTACTTTTGACCAATACAGGCCTTTGTGCTCCAGCATCACCACGGGATTCGGGTCCAGGAAGGCGGCTTTCATCAAGCCTTTCATGTCAGCGGCGTTGCTTGGGTACACCACTTTAATGCCCCGGATGTTCAAGAGCGTAGACTCAATGCTGCCTGAGTGGTATGGTCCGCCCCCGCCATACGCACCAATAGGAACGCGAATCAAGGACTGTATAGGGAATTTGCCCATGCTCAGGTAACAGCTTTTAGAGAGTTCCTCCACCAACTGGTTGATGCCCGGCCAGATATAATCCGCGAACTGTATCTCCACAATCGGCTTGGCCCCCACCGCAGACATGCCTGCCGTAGACCCAACGATGTAGGCTTCTTGGATAGGCGTGTTGAACACACGGTTATCGCCGTATTTTTTGGCCAGCAAGGCAGCCTCCCTAAACACGCCACCTAGTTCACCGCCCACATCCTGGCCATAAAACAAAGCCTCTGGGTACTGCTTTAAAATATCATCTACGGCATGCAGGGCGGCATCTACCATGGTCGTTTTCTCAGCGCCCGCCGGATTTCTGTTGCCTTTTTCTTCAATGATGGGCGTTGGGGCGAACTCATGCAGGTTGAACGTGGCTGGGTCTGGGTTGGCAGCAGCCAGGGCTTGCTCATATTGGGCCTGCACTTCTTGCTCCACCTCTTGCACCATCTGCTCTAAGTCTGCTTCGGTGTAGCCAATTTCCAGTAACAAATTGCCCAGTTTTGGAAGCGGGTCCTGGAGGGAATGTTGGTTTAGGTTATCGCCGCGGTACCATTCTCTTCTTACCCCCGAAGTATGGTGACCCAGCAAAGGACATTTGGCGTGCACCAACACCGGGCGGCGCTCAGTGCGCACAATTCTGAACGCCTCTTCCATGCCCAGGTAAGAGTCTACAAAGTCAGATCCGTCTACGCGCAGTCGCTCCATTCCTTTGAACCCGGCGGCATACTCGTATGCGTCCATGGCGCGCATTTCTTCACCAGTCGCCGAGATGCCCCAATCGTTGTCCTGCACCAGGTAAATGATGGGCAGCTTCTTCAAGACCGCCATTTGGAACGCCTCGGCCACTTCGCCTTCGGTCACTGAACCATCGCCTAAGGAACAAAGCGCTACTCTGCCTTCTTCCACATTCTCCAGGCCTTGTGATTCTAAGTAAGCCAGCGCGTGGGCCATGCCCGTTGCCGGGATGGCCTGCATGCCCGTAGCCGAACTTTGGTGAGGAATAACCGGAAACCCCTCGCGGCGCAAGGACGGGTGTCCGTAATAGGTGCGGCCGCCGCTGAACGGGTCGTCGCGCTTGGCCATGAGTTGCAGCATGAGCTCATAGGGCTGCAAGCCCAGGCCTAGTAAAATAGACTCGTCTCTATAATAAACTGACAGGAAATCTCTGGGAGTTAAATGACAGGCAGTAGCCAATTGAATGGCCTCATGACCCCTAGAAGTGCTATGCACGTACTTACTACAGATGGCTTTATTTTCTTCATACAAGTGAGCCATGGTTTTGGCCGTGAGCATGAGTTTGTAAGCGTTTACCAGAATCTGTTGATCAACCTTCACAGAAAAATCTACCGGGGTGGGCTCCATAAGCTAACATTTGTTTGCCTACCAAAGTACGAAATATAGCACAGATAAGAAAATAGCCGGCAGCCGGATTCGGGGAAGAATGGATTATAGGCTACTTTTGTGAAAACACGTTAAAAACGCGACCGACCTATCTCGATGAAAGAAGAAATACAGAAATGGTTTAAGAATTTTCAGGAGCGGCTGTGCCAGAGCCTGGAGGAGTGTGACGGTATTGCCAAGTTCCAGGAGGACGTCTGGGACAGACCAGGTGGTGGCGGCGGTGCTGCAAGAGTCATCCAGAATGGTGCCGTGTTTGAGAAAGGCGGCGTCAACTTCTCAGCGGTAGAAGGTGTGTTGCATGAAAGAGCCGCAAAAGCTTTGTTGATGCCAGATCCGCACTTTTTTGCCACAGGTGTTTCAGTGGTCATTCACCCGGAGAACCCGCACGTGCCCATCACGCACATGAACGTGCGGTACTTTGAGGCGGGCAACGGCGAGGCCTGGTTTGGCGGCGGCATTGACCTCACACCCATCTATGTGTATGAAGACCAGGGTAAATTCTTTCATCAGCAGCTTAAAGATACCTGTGACCGTTTTCAAGCCAGCTACTATCCAGAATTCAAGCAGTGGGCCGATGACTATTTTTACATTCCGCACCGCGAAGAAACCCGCGGCATTGGAGGCATCTTCTTTGACCGCCTAACGCCAAAGGAAAATATTTCCCTTGAGGACCGTTTTGCCTTTGTGCAGGCCGTGGCAGATACGTTTGCGCCTACCTATACCCAGATTGTGAACTTCAACCGAGACAAGCCTTACAGTCCCCAGGAAAAAGAATGGCAGCTGATCAGGCGCGGCCGCTACGCCGAGTTCAACCTGGTCAATGACCGTGGCACCAAGTTCGGGCTGGAGACGAACGGCCGCACCGAGTCCATCTTGATGAGCCTTCCTCCCCTTGCCAGTTGGCACTACAGCCACGCTCCGGCCGTGGGTACCCCAGAGGCCAAGTCACTGGCCTGCTTTACCAAAGGAATTGACTGGGTGAACTTGCATACCGCCCATGGATAAGCTTAAATCACTGGACCAGGCGCTTTTCCTGGAGCTGAACGGCCGGCATTCCCCGTTTTGGGATACCATCATGACCATGGTGTCCAACAAGTATGTGTGGTTTCCGTTTTACGCCATGCTGATCATCTTACTGATCTATTTTTATAGAAGGAAAGGGGCTTTAATGGTGCTGTCACTGGCCGCCAGTGTGGGTTTGGCAGATTTTGTGTCTTCTGGCATCTTCAAGCCATTTTTTGAGAGACTGCGCCCGTGTCATGAGGCTGTGATTGGCGCCACTGTGCATGTGGTAGACGGGTGCGGCGGGCGTTACGGATTTGTATCTTCGCACGCGGCCAACTCTTTTGCCATTGTGGTGTTTTTGTGCCTCATCTTGCCCGGTAGACATTTGTGGCTAAAGATAGCCTTGCTGGTCTGGGCCTTCTTGATTTCCTATAGCCGTATTTACCTGGGCGTGCATTACCCCGGAGACATTACCGTAGGCGCAGCCATTGGCATATTCACGGGTTGGCTGGGCGTGTACGTGTACAAACTGCTCACGCAGCGCTACCCTTTCTGGACGGCGTAAAATACACCTACTCACATTATGATACCGTTTTTGGCCTGTTTTCTGGAAAACAGGCCAAAAACGGTTCTTTTATTTTTGCAGCAGACGCGCCACGTATTTACCAATGATGTCAAACTCCAGGTTCACCTTGTCGCCGGGTTTTACTTTGCCCAGATTGGTATGCTCATAGGTGTACGGAATGATGGCCACAGAGAAGAAGTCTGCTCCAGACTCTACCACCGTCAAGCTGATGCCGTTGATGCAGATAGAGCCTTTCTCTACGGTTACATTGCCAGCCGCTTGTGGAAAATAGGTAAACCTGAACAGCCAGCTGCCCTGCTGGTCAATCACTTCTTTACAAACGCCAATCTGGTCCACGTGCCCCTGCACAATATGTCCGTCAAAGCGACTGTGCGCCAAGAGACAACGCTCCAGGTTCACCGTGTCCCCCACTTTCCAATCACCCAGGTTGGTGCGTGAAAGCGTCTCATCTATGGCCGTGACCGTGTAGGTATTGCCTTCAATGTTGACCACCGTTAAACACACGCCATTATGCGCCACGCTCTGGTCAATCTTCAATTCTTGGGTGAAAGGACACGTCAAGGTGAAATGCCGGTTGCTCTGGTCGTCTTGGATGGCAACCACCTGCCCCAATGCTTCTATTATGCCGGTGAACATATTTAAGATTTGAAAATGTGAAGATGAGGAGATTTGAAGATGGTCATTTCCAAATCTTCACATTTTCAAATCTCCAAATAAATTTACTTTCCTCTTCCCTGTACGATAATTTTGATGGTGTAGAGCATCACCCTGAAGTCCATGGCCAGGGACATGTTTTCAATGTAGAGGATGTCATATTTTAGGCGGCGCACCATTTCCTGCACGTTTTGGGCATACCCGAATTTAACCTGGCCCAAAGAAGTGATGCCGGGACGTACGCGTTGCAAGTGGCGGTAGTGAGGCGCTTCTTTTGTGATGAGGTCAATGAAGAATTGGCGCTCTGGGCGCGGCCCCACCAGGCTCATGTCGCCTTTTAGAACGTTGTAGAACTGAGGCAATTCATCTAATCTGATTTTTCGCATGA
This sequence comes from Nibribacter ruber, assembly GCF_009913235.1. Lineage (NCBI taxonomy): Bacteria > Pseudomonadati > Bacteroidota > Cytophagia > Cytophagales > Hymenobacteraceae > Nibribacter > Nibribacter ruber. The sequence continues at coordinate 619,371 of NZ_CP047897.1, forward strand.
ACCGGCCAAACTTGGTCACTCTGGGATCCAGGTCAGAAGAAAGGGCGGGTCCCATTTTTTCGGCGTCCAGGAACATACTCCTAAACTTGTAAATCTTGAAGGGCTTGCCGTGCCAGCCAATGCGCTCCTGGGCAAAGAACACCGGGCCCGGCGAGGAAAGTTTTACCAGCAAGGCCACGATGGCATACACCGGCAAAAAGCATATCAGAACTACCAATGAGACGCCTAAATCAATCACGCGCTTGAGAATTTGTTGCCAAACCGGCATGATCTCCTGCTTCACCTCTATCAAAGGCGTCCCGAACAAATGATTGACTTTCACAGAACCCAACAGAATCTGGTATACGTCTGGCAAAATACTAATCCGCACCATCTCTCCTTCCAGAGAACTCAGGATCTGCTCAATTAATTTATGCTCTGAAGGCTCAATGGCGATGACCACCTCTTCAATGTCATATTTCTGAATTAGGTCGGGCAGTTCATGGAAGCCGCCCAGACAGGTTACCTGCTCGGGAAAGGCGTGCCCGTTGGAGGCATCACTCTGCACGAAACCCACCACTTTCAAGCCCAAATGCCAGTTGTGGTACTGGAGTTCATTGTAAACTTCGCGGGCGTTGGTGCTGGAGCCTACCACCAGCGTGTTGAAATATATCTCGCCCTCGGCCACCAGCACTTTTAAATGCTTGAGCGCGATGAGCTTGAAGGTGGCGGCCACGAAGAAGTGAATGAGGAAGTAGGTGGCAATGGTCTTGTAGTATACCTCGCCCCTGGAAATGGCTGGGTCTTCCAGCAGAAACGCGATGAAGATAGCCACGCCGCCGCAGAAAGAGAAGGTGGCCAGATGAATCACCTCCTTGAACCTGGACTGCCTAAACACGTTGCGGTACCTGCCCAGCAGCGCGTACAGCACCACCCAAATAGAGCCTATGATAAAAGAGCGTTCCAGCAAAAACCAGGTAGATCCTTCTGCGGCATCTTGAAGGACATAGCTTCTGGAAAGGTAGAAGATGATCCAAGCCAGGAACGCCGCCAGAAAATCAGCAAAGACTAATTTGTACGTGTGCAGTGATCTGTTGAGGTGCATTCTGGAGTGGCGGCGGTTCGGGTTTTGAAGAATTATCAATAAGAACCCACAAAGCTAACAGCAAAAACGTATTAAAGAGTAGTAATTTTTGAAAGCGGGTTGCGGGTGTTTTACTAATTTAGCAATTCATAGGCGAAAAAAGCCTTGCTTCTGGTTTAAAAGTACACATGCATGTTGATGGATAGTTACCGGCACAAAGGAATGCGCAAGAGTCTGGTGCGCACCGTACAGGAAAAGGGAATTAAAGATCAACGCGTCTTGCAAGCCCTGGAACAAGTGCCACGCCATTACTTTTTTGAAAAGGCCTTTCTAGAACAAGCGTACCAGGACAAAGCCTTTCCTATTGGCGAGGGCCAGACCATTTCGCAGCCTTACACGGTGGCCTACCAGACCGAACTGCTCCAAGTCAACTCGAAAGACAAGGTGCTGGAGATTGGCACCGGTTCTGGCTATCAGTGCAGCATTCTGTTGCAACTCACGCCCCACGTGTACACCATTGAATACAATGAACCGCTGTACCACAAGGCGCAGAAACAGTTTGAGCTCATGGGTTTAAAACCGCATGCCTTTCTGGGAGACGGCTCTGAAGGACTTCCAAAGCACGCCCCTTTTAATAAGATACTGGTGACTGCCGGTGCTCCGGTCATCCCGAAGGCCTTAATCACCCAGCTCACCATTGGCGGCATGCTAGTGATTCCGGTAGGTGATGCAGACACCCAGAAGATGATGAGAATCACCCGCCTGGGGCCCGAGGACTTCACCAAAGAGGAGTTTGACAACTTTAAGTTTGTGCCTTTGCTGGGCAAGCAGGGCTGGCAGTAATCTTTCTTGTTTCTGGATTAAAATTACTGGGTGCCATTCAAGGCAGGCGCGTATCTTTGCGCCAGAATAAATAGCCTTTGTATGCGCAAGCAAAAATTTGTCAAAGAATCTTACGTACGCATGACCGAGCTGGTCCTGCCCAATGATACCAACACGCTGCACAACTTAATGGGTGGCCGCATGATGCACTGGATGGACATTGTCTCTGCCATTGCCGCGCAAAAACACTCCAACCGCATTGTAGTAACCGCCTCTGTAGACAACGTTTCGTTTAGAGAAAGCATCAGGCTGGGGAACGTGATCACGCTGGAGGCGCAGGTGACCAGAGCCTTCAGTTCTTCCATGGAAGTGCACATTACCGTGTGGGCCGAGGATATTCCTTCAGGCACCAAAGTAAAGTCAAACGAGGCTTATTTCACGTTTGTGGCAGTAGACCAGAGCGGCAATCCCATTGACGTGCCAGAAGCCGTGCCGGAAACCGATGACGAAAAAGAGAAATACGCCGGAGCCTTGCGTCGGCGCCAGCTGCGCCTGATCTTGGGTGGCCGCATGAAACCAGACGATGCTACAGAGTTGAAGTCACTCTTTGAGTTATAATTCGTTTTTGCCCTATCTCCTGTAAAACTGCCAAAAAACGCATGACTGGCCAACCCCTTGAACCCGCATTTCTGCAAGAGCTTTTTAAGCAGGACACCCTGTACCTGGTACAGGAAGAATCTACTATGGAAGTAGCGCCGCAGGTGGTGGTAGACGTACCGGTAGCTCCAACAACTTCGCAAAAGGCTGCCTCCACTCCTGCCATGCCAAAGGTAGAACCCGCAACCGCTGCTCCTGCTCCTGTGGCGACGCCAGCAGAAATGGCATGGTTTGGCGAGGCTGTGAAAGGGACTTATTTGTTGGTTGCCGTTTCACCGGAAGAGTTTGCCCAACTACCGCAGCATTTGTTCTTAAGTAAAGTATTGGCAGCCGTAGGCTTGGCCACCAACCAGGTAAAGTTTGGCAACTTCCTGACGGAAAATATTCAGAATATAAAAAACCTGGCCAAGGAGCAGCAGGCCAAGCAGATTCTATTATTTGGCGAAACTCTGCCCGTAGAAAACCTCCTGAAGCTGGAAGCCTACAAAATGTACAAGGCCGAGGAAACCCGTTTTGTGCGCGTTGATAGTCTGACCCAGATTGAAACCAACACCGAGTTGAAAAAGAAACTCTGGGACGTGTTGCAGAAAATATTCCTGCAATAGTAGATAGGCTTAAATTACAAAACACAAGACAAATGACTTTAGATTTGTTCTACCGGTAATCCAGCATCTTTAACAGGTGAAAAGTAATGAAAAAGCCCCTGATGAATATTCATCAGGGGCTTTTCGTTGAGGTGGTTTTTGGCTTGTTTTCAGGAAAAGAGGCCAAAAACGGTACGTCTTATTTTAAAAGCGAAGCCAGTTTTTCTTCCAAGGCCGGGCCTCTCAGGTTCTTGGCAATAATACGGCCTTCTTTGTCTAGCAAGATGGTCTGCGGAATGGCGGTGATGCCATACAAAGCAGCGGCGGCGCTTTCCCAACCCTTTAGGTCTGACACATGCGGCCAGGTCAGTTTGTCCGTTTCAATGGCCTTTAACCATTTGGCGCGGTCCTGGTCTAAGCTCACCCCAAAGATTTCGAAGCCTTTGTCTTTATAGATGTTGTACATGCGTACCACGTTTGGGTTTTCCTTGCGGCAAGGTCCGCACCAGCTGGCCCAGAAATCAATCAACACATACTTTCCACGCAAAGAGGATAAGGCAACCTCAGGTCCAGAAGGTGAAGCCAGCTTGATGTCTGGGGCCACGCTGCCAATGGCGGTGGTGCGCATGCCTGAAAGCCGCTCTTCCAGGGATTTGGTGTACCGTGAGTTAGGCAGTTTTTCTTTGAACACGGCGTTCATGCTGTCTACAAACGGGAATTCCTCTTCCAGATTCAAGATATTGGTGGCCGCGTACACAGAAACCACAGATCCTGGGTTGGACTTGATCATCTGCTTCAGCTTTTCCTGGCTGGACTTCTGCACGGTTAAGAATTCCTGCTGGATTTTGGCCATCTCAGCTTCCTGGCCTGCGTTGGCAGCTACCTGATAGCGTTGGTTTAAGGCATTGATTCCTTCCTGCGAACCTTGCATGATGGTGTTCAACTGCTGTATCAACTCAGAATCTGGCGATCCGGTTACTTTGTAGGTGGTGGCTACTTGGCCGGAGTCTGCGGTGACTTCAATTTTCTTGTTGTCTACCACCAGCATGATACCTTCCTTGTTCTCAAAGCCCAGTTTATAAATAGCCGGCTCATTTACAGAGCCTTCCATTACAAAGGTGCCGTCCTGCTTAATTTCGGCGGTGTCTTTAGGCGTGAACGACTGCTCTCCCAGCTCGTCTAAATAGACTTTGCCGGTGGTCATATTGTTGATCTTACCCGAGATGCGGTAGCTGTTGTCTGTGTCAACGGCCGTCACGCCTTTCTTTTGGCAGGCACCAAAGACCAGCAAAGAGGCCGTGGCGAATATGAGTTGCTTCTTCATAGTGTACTTTAGGTATGCTTACTTATCCAGACTCTCCTTCAATAACTTATTGGCTATCTTAGGATCTGCTTTTCCCTTGGTCTGCTTCATCAAATCACCCATGAACATGCCCAGTAAGGAAGCCTTGCCAGCCTTGTACTCTGCTACTTTGGCCGGGTTGGCCGCTAGGATTCCATCAATGATGGCTTGCAACGCACCGGCATCAGATTCCTGTACCAGGTTCTGCTCAGATGCTATCTGCTGAGCGGTTTTGCCAGGGTTCTCCAATAAATACGGGAAAATCTGCTTGGCCGCTACGGTGTGGCTCACTTTGTTGCTGTCTACCAATTCAATCAGGCCGGCAATCTGCTCTGGGGTTAACGGGAAAGCAGACATGTCCAGCGCGAGCTCATTCAAGTAGGACTTCACAGGACCAGTTACCCAATTGGCCGCCGCCTTATAGTTCTTGGTGTGTTGGCAGAGTGCGTCAAAGTAAAGGGCAATCTGTTTGTTGTCTACCAACACGTTGGCATCATAGTCAGAAAGACCGTACTGCTGCGTGAACCTTGTATACAATTCCTGCGGAAGTGCGGGCATGCTTTCCATTACAGAATTCAACCACTCATCTGAGATGGTCACTGGCGGAAGGTCTGGCTCCGGGAAGTAACGGTAATCGTTCATGGTTTCCTTGGAGCGCATGCCAGTAGTGGTGCCGGTGTTGGCGTCAAAGTTTCTGGTCTGCGAATCAATGGTACCGCCGTTCTCCAGAATCTCAATCTGACGATCAATCTCAAACTCAATGGCGCGCTGCACATTCCGGAAGGAGTTCATGTTTTTTACCTCCACCTTGGTGCCCCACTTGTCTGCGCCTTTCTTCATCACAGAAATGTTGGCATCGCATCTTAGCGAACCTTCTTCCATGTTGCCGTCGCAAATCTCCAGGTACTGTACTAGCTTCTTGATTTGGGTCAAGTAGGCATAGGCTTCCTCAGAGTCCCTGATGTCTGGTTCAGACACAATCTCAATCAAAGGCGTACCGGCACGGTTCAAGTCTACCAAGGTCTCGGTCTCTCCAGCCAAGTGCATAGACTTACCCGCATCTTCTTCCATGTGAATACGCGTGATGCCAATGCGCTTATCGCCACCGTCTTTGGTTTTAATGTCCATGTGCCCTTTGGTGCAGATAGGCCCTTTGTCCTGAGTAATCTGGTAGCCTTTGGGAAGGTCTGGATAGAAGTAATTCTTACGAGCGTACACATTGTTACGCTCAATCTCACAGTTAGTGGCAACGCCCATCTTCATGGCCATCTCCACTACTTTTTTGTTCACGCGCGGCAAGGTACCTGGGTGACCCAAAGTAATTACGCTCAAGTTGGTGTTAGGCAGCATGCCGTACTCAGTAGAGTCAGCTGAATACGCTTTGCTTTCAGTCAGCAACTGGGCGTGCACCTCTAAACCAATGATAGCCTGATACTGGGAACGGATGTCTTCGTTCATGTTTTTTCTATGTAGCACGCATTACGCAAACCACGCAACACGCTTTTTGTTTTTGGTCTACTTTTTAGAAAACAGCCAAAAAACGGCTTATGTTTCCTCTGTTAATTTAATGTCTGATTCTCCTTCAATGAAGCTATCGTTTTTGGCCTACTTTCGTGAAATGAAGCCAAAAACAAATTTTGCTAGGCTAGTAGAGATTCAGCTTTGGCAAGAGCGGCTTCTAAGCCTGAAACTTCTTTACCGCCAGCGGTGGCGTAGAATGGTTGTCCGCCGCCGCCGCCTTTAATTTCTTTGGCTAACTCTTTCACCATCTGCACAGCGTTCAAGCCTTTACCCGATACCACTTCATCTGACAACATAACGGCCAGCTGTGGTTTTCCGTCTACATCGGCGGCTAGTACCAGCACCAGGTTGTTCACCACAGAGCGTAAGTCGAAGGCCAGTTTCTTCAGGTAATCAGCGTTGCTCACGTCTACTTTAGCCGCCAGGAAGTTCACGCCATTGACTTCACGTACTTCAGAAGCCAGTTTTTCTTTCTGGGCTGTCACTTGCTTCAGCTCAAAGGCCTCTAACTGCTTACGCAGAGCGGCATTTTCATCCTGTAGTTTCTCAATGGCTTTCCCGAATTCCTTCTGCACGCCCAGCACCTGCTTCACTTCCTCAAACTGCGTGATTTGCTCGTCTACAAAAGCTTCGGCTACATCTGCGGTTACAGCCTCAATACGACGCACACCAGCGGCGACAGAGCTTTCGCTTACAATCTTGAAAAAGCCAATGTTACCCGTGTTTTGCACGTGAATACCACCGCACAATTCAATAGAGTACTCTTTGTTGAAGGTAATGACGCGCACAAAATCACCGTATTTTTCGCCAAACAAGGCGGTAGCGCCCAGTTGCTTGGCTTCTTCAATAGGAACATTGCGGCGCTCGTCTTTCTCAATCGACTCGCGGATGCGCTGATTTACTATCTGTTCTACTTCACGCAATTGCTCCTCGGTTACTTTGGTGAAGTGAGAGAAGTCAAAACGCAGTAGTTTATCGCTTACCAAAGAGCCTTTCTGGTTTACGTGGTCGCCTAGCACCTGCTTTAACGCGGCGTGCAACAAGTGCGTAGCCGAGTGGTTCTTTTTAATAAGCGCCCGGCGCTGGCTGTCTACCTTGGCCACCAAGGTTTCTTCTAGATTCTTAGGTAGCTCCGTGGTGATATGGACAATCAAGTCGTTCTCTTTGACAGTATTAATCACTTTCACCTTACCCGAGGCAGATTCCAGGAAACCGGTGTCGCCTATCTGTCCACCGCTTTCGGCGTAGAACGGCGTGCGGTCCAGCACTACATGGTATTCTTTTTTGTTTTTGGCGGTTACTTCGCGGTAACGTACTATGCGAGCCTCTGTAGACTCAGCATCATAAGCCACCCACTCAGTGTCGGTGTCAGGCTGAAGCATTACCCAGTCGCTTTGCTCCGTTTGCGCGGCGTTGCGGGAACGGTTTTTCTGCTGTTCCATCTCAGCGGTAAAGCCAGCCTCGTCAATGGTCAAGCCGCTTTCCTTGGCAATAAGGGCCGTTAAATCCAGCGGGAACCCGAAGGTGTCATACAGTTCAAAGGCGGTCTTGCCGTCAATGGTGTTGCCGTTGGCTTTGAACGAATCTTGTAAGGCATCCAGACGCTTCAACCCGTTCTCCAAGGTACGTAAGAAGGCGTTTTCCTCTTCTTCAATCACGCGCTGTACAAAACCCTGTTGGGCTTTCAGTTCTGGGAACACGTTGGCCAGTTGGTCTGCCAAAACCGGCACGATGGTGTTCAGGAACGGCTTCTTGAAGTTCAGGTATGTAAAGGAATATCGAACCGCACGGCGAAGGATTCGACGAATCACGTAGCCCGCCTTGTTGTTGCTTGGCAACTGACCATCAGCAATTGTAAAAGAGATAGCGCGAATGTGGTCGGCAATTACCCTGATGGCAATGTCCACCTTCTCGTTTTCTCCATACACTACGCCCGCCTCCTTGGCAATGAACTGAATCATCGGCTGGAAAACGTCCGTGTCATAGTTGGACCGTTTGCCTTGGATGGCCATGCACAAACGCTCGAAGCCCATGCCCGTATCTACGTGTTGCGCAGGGAGTTTTACCAAAGAACTATCCGCTAGACGGTTGAACTCCATGAACACGTTGTTCCAGATTTCCACCACTTGTGGGTGGTCATTGTTCACCAAAGATTTTCCGTCTACCTGGGCACGCTCCTCGTCGGTGCGCAAGTCCACGTGAATCTCAGAACAAGGACCGCAAGGACCGGTTTCGCCCATTTCCCAGAAGTTATCCTTCTTGTTGCCCATCAAGATGCGGTCTTCGGCAATCATGGTTTTCCAGATGTCAAAAGCTTCCTGGTCCATTTGCAGGTTCTCAGCAGAATCTCCCTGAAAAACTGAAACGTACAGCCTGTCTTTGGGCAGTTTGTACACCTCAGTTAGTAACTCCCAAGACCATTTGAGGGCGTCCTGCTTGAAGTAGTCGCCAAAAGACCAATTGCCCAGCATCTCAAACATTGTGTGGTGGTAGGTGTCATAGCCTACTTCCTCCAGGTCATTGTGCTTGCCAGAAACGCGCAGACACTTCTGCGTATCTGCCACGCGCGCATACGGTGCCGGCTTGTTGCCCAAGAAATAGTCTTTAAAAGGCGCCATACCAGAATTGATGAACATCAAGGTTGGGTCGTCTTTCACCACAATGGGCGCCGATGGCACAATCTGGTGGCCTTTGGAGGCGAAGAAATCTAGGAACTGTTGACGTATCTGGGCCGAGGTCATGTATTTAAATAATAGCTTTGTAATACGAGGCGCAAAGTCTTGTAAATGCGAAAGAAAAAGCGAATTTTTGCCGTTTCCATACGCACCGCCTCACCTGCAAAAGTAAGCTTTTTTACTAAAATCTGGCGGTCAGTAGAGCGTTTTCGGGCTGTTTTTCAGAAAACAAGCCAAAAACGGTTTTAGTCTTGAGTCGCGAGTCTTGAGTCACGAGTTATTGGTTAGACTCGCAACTCAAGACTCGCGACTCGCAACTCACAAATTATGCCTTACAAAGAACGCGATATAGAAAAACAGTACTACAGCATTGGCGAGGTGGCTGCCATGTTTGATGTGGCCCCTTCCCTCATCAGATTCTGGGAAACCGAATTTGATATCTTAAAGCCAAAGAAAAATAAGAAAGGCAATCGTCTCTTCTCCCCTAAAGACATTGAGAACTTGCGTTTTGTCTACCACTTGGTAAAGGAACGCGGTTACACCATTCAAGGCGCCCGCGAAATGCTCAAAACCCGCGGCGTTCAGGCCCGCGAAAAGTTCGAGATGGTGCAGAGCCTAGAGAAAATCAAAGAATTTTTAACCAGCATCAAGTCTCAATTACCATAATTAGTCGCGAGTTCTGAGTCGCGAGGCCCGTTGGTTGGACTTTCTCAAAAATTTTAACTCTTCCTTAAACCACCGTTTTTGGCTTGTTTTCTAGGAAATAGCCTAAAATCAGTTTCGTTAACTCTTGCTAGTTGCTTGCCGTATTTTCAAATCATATGACTCAGGACTCGCGACTCAAGACTCAGGACTCAAACGATTTGCTGTACCAAGTGGCTCTGCCCTTGATTCCAAGGATTGGCGGAGGGAATGCCCGTACCTTAGTACAAGCTTTGGGTAGCCCTGAGAACGTTTTTTCAGCCTCCTTTGAAAACCTTTCCAAAGTCAGCCGCATTGGGGAGGTATTCGCTAGAAGTATTATTAGTCATAGAGCAGCGGCCCTGAAACAGGCGGAAGAGATTATCCTTCGGGCAGAAAAAGAGCAAGTTCAATTGCTCTATTATACCAACCCCGCTTACCCAGACCGATTGCGCGATTTACCTGATGCCCCGCTCCTGCTGTATTACAAAGGCACCGTCAACCTGAATGCCCAGAAGGTCATCAGCATTGTGGGTACCCGCAAAAGCACCAACTACGGCCATAAAGTCACGGAGCAACTGGTGCAGGACCTGGTCAAGCATGAAGCCTTGGTAGTAAGCGGACTAGCCTATGGGATTGACATTGCCGCGCATAGAGCCGCCTTAAAAGAGGGCTTGCCCACTATAGGTGTGATGGCTAACAGCTTGGAAACCATTTATCCATACGCCCATACCTCAGACGCCAAGCAAATGCTGGAGCATGGCGGCCTGCTCTCTGAATTTCCCTTCGGGACCAAGCCAGATGCGCCGCGCTTCCCTTCCCGCAACCGCATTATTGCCGGCATGGCCGACTGCACCATTGTAGTAGAATCTACGGACAAAGGCGGCTCTCTCATCTCAGCGGACATTGCGCACAGCTATGACCGCGAAGTGATGGCCGTTCCTGGGCCTATTACCTCAGAAACTTCTGAAGGTACCAATCAACTCATCAAAAGTCTGAAGGCCGTGCCTTACACTAGGTTCAAGGACCTGGAAGAACTCTTGAATTGGGACAAAGCGTTGGCCTCGCCTGCAGTACCTAAGACTCCACCCAAACGAGACTTCTCTGGCTTTCCGGAAGACGAGCAGAAAGTACTCAAGCTTTTACAACACGCCGGCCCCACGCACATTGACATTCTTGGCAGGAATACCCAGTTCTCTATGGGACAATTGTCCTCGGTGTTGTTCACCCTGGAAATGAGTGGGCAAATAAAAGCTATGCCAGGAAAACTGTATGGCCTTCTCTAAAACGAACTCTGTGTACATAATCTACAACGGACAATTCCTGCCTGAACAGGATTTAAGACTCCCTCTCACCAACAGAGCCTTTCAATACAACGACGGGTTCTTTGAGACGTTGGTGTGGGAGAAAGGCAGGCTACGTTTACTTGTAGAGCATATAGAAAGGATGCAGGAAGCCGCTTCCACCCTTGGTTTGAAGTTGCCAACTGATTTGAGCCCTTCCAACTTAGAAGAACAGGTAAAGGCCTTAACTGAGATGAATGACTGCTCCGTTTTTGCCAGAGTCAAACTGAAAGTCTGGCGAAGCGGCCAAGGACTTTACATGCCCCAAATTGATACCGTAGATTGGCTTTTGACCGTTCAGCCAATGTCCGCCCCTTCTCGGGAGCCGCTAAACATTGGTATTTGCGCTGGCATTTGTACACAGCCCTCTCCCTTCTCAAGTTTCAAAGGACCACATTCTTTGGTGTATGTTTTGGCCAGCCGCGAGAAAAGGGAAAGGAACCTGGAGGATTTGCTTTTGCTGGATGCGCATGGCCATATTTCTGAACTCACCTATTCCAACATCTTCTGGGCGAAAGCCCTAACCCTTTTCACGCCTTCCCTAGCCACCGGTTGTCTGAACGGAGTTATGCGCCGGAATTTGCTAAAGAAGGCAAACGATGCCGGCTGGATAGTAGAAGAAGAGATATTTCAGCCTGAAGTGCTTCAAGAGGCAGAGGTAGTCTTCAGTTCAAATGTGATGGGCTTGCGGCCTATTCAGTCTATAGAAGGGCAACCGCTTGCGTTAGATTCCAAACTCCTTCAGGAGATTAAGCAATTCGCCTTATGGAGTTAATCGTTTTTGGCCTGTTTTCCAGAAAATAAGCCAAAAACGTCTATTTGCTGGCTGCTGCGTTTCCAGGATTGGCTTTCCAGATTCTGATGAAATTGCCACCCAGGATTTTTTCTATGTCTTTCCGTTTATAGCCTCTCTCTATAAGCGCTTTGGTGATCATTGGATAAGTGGTTACGTCTTCCAACCCTGTAGGTGCCGAACTGATGCCATCATAATCAGAACCCAGTCCTACATGGTCAATCCCGGCTACTTTCACCACGTGGTCAATGTGGTCTATTAACACAGAAATATGCGGATTTAACGTGGCGGTCTCTTCCGGAAATTTCTTGTACAAGGCGTCTCTAAAAGCCAAACCCGACAGCTTTTGTTTCTCCAACACCTCAATGTCTTCTTTGTGCCGGGCAATAAACGCATTCACCCTCTTATTGTAGGTGCTGTCCAGGAACTCAGAGAAGAAATTCAATTGAATCACGCCTCCGTTTTTTGCCAGCGCCTTGAGTTGGTCATCAGTGAGGTTTCGGGAATGCGGACAAAGGGAGGCTGCGCAGCTATGAGAGACCAGAACGGGCTTGGTGGTGGTCTCCAACACATCATAGAAGGTTTTCTCTCCTACGTGCGATAAATCTACTAACATGCCCAAGCTGTTCATGCGCTGCACCACTTGTCTGCCAAAGTCGGTTAAGCCTTTTCGGCCGTTGCCTTTCACCTCATCTGCTGCCGAAGAAGCCCAGGTGGTGCTGTTGTTCCAGGTGAGCGTGAGGTAGCGCACGCCTCGCTGGTAAAAGTGATCTATGTTGTCCAACTTCTCCTCAATCATGTGACCGCCTTCTACGCCTGTGAGCGCCGCAATTTTACCCGCCTTTATGGCTTCCTGCATCTGCTCTGGGGAGTGCACGATCTGTAATTGCTTGGGATTACGTTTGGCCGTGGCTTCCAGAGAATCTATTTGCGCATTGGCGAAGGCAAAGGCTTTTCCCGGCCCATAGGTCTCGTCACAGAAAACGGCAAATACCTGCAGGTCCATTCCTCCTTTTTTCAGGCGGGCAAGGTCTGTGTGCGCCTGGCCAGTCAAATCCTGGTCCATCGCTTTTCCTTCCATCACCACCTGAGATAAAACATCATTGTGTGTGTCTACCAGCAACGCTTTTTGATGGATGCTTTGATAAGATGGCGCGCAGGAATTGAGCATCCCAAGGGAAAGACAGGTCAAGGCGAATCTGGCGGTGCGGTGCATGGAAAGGAGCTAAGGTGTAAACCGAAACCCAGTTTAAGTAAATGCCCCCATTCTACCAAAAGTGACTTTCATTCTTTAGGCCAGAACCTCCCTTTTAACAGTTTGTAAATTTGTTTTTGGGCCGTTTCCTAGAAAACAGGCTAAAAACAAAAGCGGCCAGCCTCTCCTTTTATAAAAGAAAGCTAACCGCTTTTTAATGAAACGAACCTAAAAATTGAGACGAGTTTACACCGTCCAGCGGCCTTCCATGTTTTCCATGTATTTCTGGCCGTTTCCGGTATTGAGCAACAAGACTTGCTCGTGGCTTTGCAACCAGCCCTGGGTTAATAATTTGCGGGCGGCCATCCAGGTGGCGGCGCCTTCGGGGGCCACAAAGATGCCTTCCTTTTGGGCCAGTTCGCGCACGCCTTCCACCATTTCGTCTTCGGTGATGGCCATGACTGTTCCTTCAGACTGTTCCAATACTTCCAGCATCAAAGGCTCGCCTAGTGGTCTTGGCACGGCCAATCCGTTGGCCAAGGTTGGTAAGCCGTTGTACTGTTGGGCGTTGTCCTGTAAACCCAGATAGGTGTCTACCAAAGGCTTGCAGTTCTGGGCTTGCACTGCCACCATGCGGGGCAGTTTGACATTCTCTGGCAACCAGCCCAGGGCTTTCATTTCCTGCAAGGCCTTCCAGATGCCTATAAGGCCCGTCCCGCCACCGGCTGGGTATAAAATAACATCAGGAAGAGTCCAATGCAGTTGTTCGGCTATCTCATACCCCATGGTTTTCTTGCCTTCCAGGCGGTAAGGTTCTTTGAGCGTAGAGACGTCCAGGTATTCACCATGCTGGTTTAAGTGGCGCACGTGCGCGGCGCAGTCATGGATGAGGCCGTCCAGTAAGTGTACTTCGGCTCCGTACCAGTAGCATTCGTCTTTAAAAGCTTTAGGCGTATGGCGCGGCATGACCACCACGGCAGGTAATCCGGCTTTGGCGCAGTAGGCGGCCATGGCCACGCCCGCGTTGCCAGCGGTGGGAATAATGCATTGCTCTACTCCCTTTTCATAGGCTTTGGAAATAGCCATGCTCAGGCCCCTGGCCTTAAAAGAGCCGGTAGGGTTCTTGCCTTCGTCTTTCAAGAGAAGATTCTCAAAGCCGTATTTTTCTCCCAGGGTTTTAAGCGACAGCATGGGCGTAAAACCTTCGCCTAATGAAACTCTAAATTTGTCGTCTAGCAAGGGAAGAACTTCCTGATAGCGCCACATGGTGCCTTCGCGGCCGTTGAGAATGTCTTTAGAAAGGCCGCCTTCCAAGTCATACTGCGCCAGCAAAGGCATGGAGCAGCAATCAGACACGCGCTGCAAGGCTTCATGGCTATATTCATTTCCACATTTTGAGCAGGAAAGTGCAGTTATTTGGCTGATGGTGGTGAGCGTAGACGGGGTCATATCAAGTACATTTTGCCTTGGCAAGTAGGGCAAAGGGTATGACCAAATCAAACGGCCTTTTGGTATAGGCTATTCCATTTTAGAATACTGGCGTTTCATAAACTGGATGAAGTTTTTGTAAGGGGCATTGTTCTCGGTGCCCTTGCGCTGAATAAAATTGAAGGTGCGGTGCACCTCAAAGTCTTTGATGTTCACTTCCACCAACTCCCCCGAGGCCAGTTCCTTCACCACAGCTTGCCTAGGTAAGAAGGCCAGACAGGTATCCACCCGCACAAAGTTTTTCAGGGCCTCAGTGCCACCCAAGCGCACGCGCACGGGTAACTGTGCCAGCTTGATGCCTCTCTGCACCAGGGCGTCTTCCAACACCGCCAAAGTTCCCGAACCGGCTTCCCTAATGGCCAAAGGAATGTTGTACAGGTCCTGCACCTGCAAATTGTGCTTCTTGATGGGATTGCGATGCGAGCATACGGCGATTACCTCATCGGTTAGAAAAGGCGTGTAAGTAACCTGGCTTACTTTGTTGATGCCTTCAATAATGCCCAGATCAATGTCATGGTCCAGTAAAGCTTTTAAGATGTTTTCACTGTTCCGGTTTTTTAGGCTCAGCTGTACCTGTGGGTGCTGGGTCAGGTAGGCAGATAAAACCGGAGGCAGAATGTACAGAGAGATGGTGGTGCTGGCGCCCAAGACCAAGGTAACCTGCGGTTTAAAGTCCTCGCTTAAAAGTGGCATCTGCTGATGGAGCTCGTTCTGGATTTCCTGCACGGCCTCCAGTTTCTCATAGATGAGTTTGCCGGCCGGCGTGAGGCTAATGGTATTGCCGTGCCGTTCAAACAAACCCGTCTTGTAATATTCTTCCAGCGCCTTAATCTGCTTTGAAATAGCCGACTGGCTGATGTACAAGATCTGGCTGGCCTTGGTAAAGCTCAACTGCCGGGCTACTTCAAAAAAGACTCTGTGTTTCTGGGATATCACCGCTGTATGCTTTTGTAGAGGAACGTGGGGCTTTAAATACGGTCCAGGCTGTTTCGAGTGCGCTCGCTGTCCGTTAGATTACCGGTATTGACCGTGCTGGCAGGCTCAAACAACAAAACGGACGCTTCCTTTTCGGCTACGGGCCGGTGCTCTACGCCTCTGGGTACAATCAGAAACTCGCCGGCTTGCACCAACACGTGCTTGTCTCTGAATTCCATGGTGAACTCGCCTTCTACCACCAGAAACAATTCATCTTCATGGTCATGGTGGTGCCAGTCAAAAGCGCCCAGAAATTTAGCCAATTTCACCTGTTGGCCGTTGAGGTCGCCGGCTATCCGGGGATTCCAGTGGTCAGAGAACTGGGCAAATTTTTCAAGTAGGTTTACTTTCTCCATGGGATGTTAATTTTTTGTGCAAGTGAAGATAAATCATCTTAAGCGGCTTTCCATCCTAGTCTTTGAAAATGAGAGGGAATAAAAAAAGCCCCGGTTTTACCGAAGGCTTTTCTTGTAATAATTCAGGTGTCTAACGGGAGCAAATCTTATGCCCTCAAGGTCACCGGTTATCCTTAATGATGGAGCAGTGTTGGCCGATGTCTTCTTTGGCGGCGGGCTTTTAGTTTGTCTGCCAGCACATAAATGTCTCCGTATTCCCTGGAGAATTTAGCCGGGTCTTTCAGCAAAGCATCCATTTTTGAGGGTCCTTTGGCCATAAAGGCATTGCGAAGACGGTTCCAATAAATGGCTACCAGGCCGGCGGCACAAGCAAAGCAAATAAACCCTATCACTCTGTAGGCCGCTACCTCACTGTTAGAAGTAGAAAAGGCCAGGAGGAAAATTCCGGCAAAGAAGCTGAGGGCAAGCAAAGTGGGTAAGTTTTTATTCATAGCATCAACATTAGGGGGTAAATTAATCTTTCTGCGCGCTGAACATATTGGCTAGTGCCAAGGGGGTGGGGCTTTTATTTGTATACGTTTCTATATAGAAAAAGCATATTCTTAAACCATTTATTTTCAAATTTTTAGCGCATACTTTTTGCTCCTCAAAAGCTTTGGTTATGGTGCTTAAGCAGCGGCTGCGCATCTGCTATTTGATGTCTTTTTCTGAGAAAGAGGCCAGATTTGATAGCGGCAATTCATGGTGCAATCATCTTTTTTGCTACCTATGCAAAAGCATCTGCGTACCCCTTACCAGACAGCATTTTCTCAGCCATGAACCTCTCAAAACGTTACCAGCCTTCGCTTGCCCTCTTAACCGATATGTACCAGCTGACCATGGCCCAGGGCTATTGGAAACAGAACCGCGCCGAACAGCAGGCCGTCTTCCACCTGTACTTCCGGAAGAACCCATTCAAGGGCGGTTATACCATTAGTGCGGGCCTGGAAGATGCGATGGATTTGTTGCAGAAATTCGGGTTTACGCAGGAAGACCTGGACTTTCTGGCGCAGGTGAAAAGCAGTAACCAACAGCCGCTTTTTGAGAAGGGTTTTCTAGAGTATCTGGCCCAGTTAAAATTTACTTGCACAGTACATGCTATTCCAGAAGGAACGGCCGTTTTCCCCAATGAGCCGCTGCTACGCATTCAAGGGCCCATTTTGCAATGCCAGTTATTGGAGACTCCCCTGCTTACCATCCTCAATTTCCAGACGCTCATAGCCACCAAAGCCGCGCGCATGGTAGACGTGGCCAAAGGCGATGCCATCATAGAGTTTGGCATGCGGCGCGCTCAAGGTCCGGACGGTTCTTTGTCGGGGACCAGGGCGGCGTTTGTGGGTGGTATTGGCGCCACGTCTAACGTACTGGCGGGCAAGCTGTACGGCATTCCCTTAAAGGGCACGCACGCGCACAGCTGGGTCATGTCTTTTGATGAGGAAGTGGAAAGTTTTGAGGCCTACGCTCATGTGTTTCCAGATGACTCGGTGTTCCTGGTGGACACCTACCATACCCTGGAAGGCGTGAAGAAAGCCATTGTCGTTGCCCAGAAATTACGGGAAAAAGGACATGAGCTGAAGGGCATCAGGCTGGACTCTGGCGACTTGGCTTATTTGAGCATTGAAGCCCGAAAACTTCTGGATGAGGCGGGCTTCCCGAAGGTGTCCATTGTGGCCAGCAATGACCTGGACGAATATCTCATTGAAAGCTTGAAAATACAGGGCGCCCGCATTGACACCTGGGGCATAGGGACAAAGCTCATTACGGCCTATGACCAGCCGGCGCTGGGTGGTGTGTTCAAACTGGCGGCCCTGCAAAACGAGCAAGGTCTATGGGACTACAAAGTGAAGCTCTCTGAACAGCTCATCAAAGTATCCACTCCCGGAATATTGCAGGTGCGCCGCTTCTTTGACAAAGGCACGCTGGTAGGTGACATGCTCTACTCAGAGGACCAAACCATTGCCCAGCCTGCCACCATGGTGCACCCCAACGACCCAACCCAGCACAAGTCCTTCAAAGAATCCTGCACCCATGAAGACCTTTTAGTGCCTATCTTCCAACAAGGTAAACTGGTATACACTTCTCCAACTTTACAAGACATTCAGGCCCGCACCAAACAGCAGGTGGAGAGCTTACATGAAACCTACCGCCGTCTGCTTAACCCGCACATTTATAAAGTGGGTCTGGAACAGCAACTGCACCAAAAGAAAATGGATGTGATTGTGGACCTCCGGAGCCGCGCCGATTAAAGCTTACAAGCTGCTGCTTTGAACGAGTTGACCGCCTTTAGCTAGTAGATCTGCCTTGGCGCGTTCAAAGCCTTCTGAGCTGATGGCGCGGGTGGCGTCTTCTATGAAATAGGTGGCAAAGCCTTCCTGCAAGGCGTCTTTTGCTGTGAAAAACACGCAGAAATCGGCGGCTAGGCCAGCTACGTAGACCTCTGTCACGCCTTTTCCGCGCAGGTACTCTGCCAAGGCCGTAGATTTTAAATGTCCGTTGTCATAAAAGCCGCTGTAGGAGTCAATCTCTGGGTTGGTACCTTTTCTAAAGATGGCCTCTACGCGGTGCATATCAAGTGCAGAAGAGAAATCAGCGCCGGGGGTGCCTTGGATGCAATGGTGCGGCCAGAGCACTTGCTCCAAGCCATTGAGCGTGATGGTGTCAAACACTTTGTTGCCCGCGTGTTGCCCCGCAAAACTCTTGTGGTTGGACGGGTGCCAGTCTTGCGTGGCCACTACTAGATCGAACTTGGGTTGCAGGTGGTTAACCAAAGGAATGATGGCATCCCCGTCTGGCACGGCCAAAGAGCCGCCTGGCAAAAAGTCATTCTGAATATCAATGAGGAGTAAGGCTTTCATAGTTTCGTTTTTGAGGTGTTTTCTGGAAAAGAGGCTAAAAACGGTCAGCGCAAACAGAGCAGTCTATTACCTTATACTGCCAAATCATAACGCTGTTCTATCAAGGCTTTCCCAAAATCGGTGCTTTCCTTCTCCTGGCTCAACTGGAAGCCGTAGCTTTGGTACAGGCTGGCCGCTTTGGTCAGTTCATGCGTGGTCCAGAGGTAAGAAGTTGTATAGCCGCACTCGTGCAGAAAAGCCATGTACAGATCCATCAGTTTTTTTCCCAAGCCCAGCCCACGGTAACCGGGCGTGACGATAAAGTACCGCAGCTGCGCCGCGTCTCCCCTGTCCATGAGCAGCAGAAAGCCCACTATCTTGCCATTATGTTCCGCTACCCACACGCGGTTACGGTCGTCTGTGTACTGCTGGTAAAACTCGGCTAACCCTGCCGCCACGTAGGCTTTAAAGGCGATCCCCAAATTATATTCCTGCCTATACAGCAAGCCGTGCAAATAGGTGATATACCCAATGTCGCCGGGTTGTAAATACGTCCTGATGGTAATGTCTGACAGTGAAATGGAAGCGGCCATGGTGCAAAGATGTAGATTTAGTTGACATTGTAATGTAGGGGCATTTGGCACACGCCCTCACGCATACCTAATCATATGTAGTCAAGTTTACGATGGTTTCTTTACAGTAGAAATGGTAATGCTATGGCAACCAATTGGGCGTATGCTATACGTCCCTACATCCGGGAAATTTCTAAAAAGTGGATGCACGTTTTTGGTCTGTTTTTTGAAAAATAAGCCAAAAACGACCTTGCACGCAAACCTTTAATTCCTCCAAAAGGAAACGAATACCCGTATAGGTGTCAGAGTTACCAATTGAACTGCCTATCAAAAGCCAATGAAAATACTCTGGACCTACCTCAAGCCCTACAAATGGCTCATCTTTCTGTCTTTGCTGTTGGCGGGTGCGGCGCAGTTACTCAATTTGGTAGACCCTATCATCTTCGGGAAGATCATTGATGAATATGCCCTTCGGCAGAAAGCTTTAACCGAGGAAGAATTGGTTTCTGGCGTGTTGCGACTGTTGGCCATTGCGGTGGGTGTGGCGTTGCTGTCCAGACTGGCGAAAGCCATGCAAGAATACGTGGTACGATTGGTGGTCCAGAAATTTGGGATGCAGATTTTTAATGACGGCATCCGTCAGACTCTGCGCTTGTCGTATCAGGAGTTCATGAACCAGCGTAGCGGTGAAACGCTGTCTATTCTGCAAAAGGTGCGCACAGATACTGAGCGGTTCATCAACTCGTTCATCAATATTCTGTTCTCTTCCTTGGTGGGCATCGGGTTTCTGGTTTGGTATGCGGTGACCAAGCATTGGGCGCTGGTGCCGGTGTTCTTGATTGGCATTTTGGTCTTGGGCGGGCTCACCGGTTTGCTCAGCAATAAAATCAAAACCCTGCAACGCAGCATCAACCGCGAAAATAACAAAATGTCGGGTGTCATCACGGAGTCTTTGCGCAACATTGAATTGGTGAAAAGCCTTGGTCTCACCTTTCAGGAAATACGCCGCTTGCGCGACCATACGCAGGAGATTTTTGCCTTGGAAATGGTAAAGGTGCGCAAAGTAAGGACGCTTAGTTTTCTGCAAGGCTCAGCTCTGAGTCTGCTCAAGCAGTCCATCCTGTTCATTTTGCTGTGGCTTATTTTCAGGAAGATTCTGGAACCCGGCGAGCTGATTGCCATGCAGTTCATCACGGCGCAAATCTTCACTCCGCTCCAAGACCTGGGCAACATCATTCTGCTCTACCGCGAAGCCGATGCCTCTATCCAGACCTATGACGCGCTCATGCATCGGCCCATTGAAACCAACCCCGAGGAGCCTATTGAGACTGGCCCAATCCAAAGCCTTCGGTTTGAGAACGTGGTGTTCCGGCACCAAGACTCGGCTACCAATGCCATTGACCACATCTCCCTAGAAGCCAAAGCCGGTGATACCATCGCATTTGTGGGCCCGTCTGGTTCTGGTAAGTCTACGATGGTCAAGTTGCTGGTGGGCTTGTATAAACCCGTAGAAGGCCAGATTTACTACAACGGCATATCTACCAAAGACATCAGGTTTAACCCCGTGCGCCGGCAATTCGGGTTTGTGACGCAGGAGACGCAGTTGTTCTCTGGGACGCTTCGGCAGAACTTACTATTTGTGAAGCCAGATGCCACAGAGGCTGAGATGCTGGATGCGCTGGAAAAAGCCTCGGCGATGACCTTGGTGCACCGCTCAGAGAAAGGCTTGGACACCACCATTGGCGAAGGAGGCATGAAACTGAGCGGCGGCGAACGCCAGCGTATCTCCATCGCTAGGGCCCTGCTCCGCAACCCACGCCTGCTCATCTTCGACGAAGCCACCTCGGCGCTGGACTCCCTCACCGAAGACGAGATCACCGACACCGTAAAGGCCGTTTCCCTCTCCGGCGAGCGCATCACCATCCTCATCGCCCATCGCCTCTCCACCATCCTCCACGCCAACACCATCATCGTGCTAGAGAAAGGCAAGATTGTAGAAACCGGCACCCATGACCAACTAGTAGACCAAAAAGGCCTATACTACGCCATGTGGCGCCAACAGATTGGAGAACGGGTTTAATGATTAATGATTAATGTATAATGATAAGTGAAAAGAGATAAATGAGGAGCGAATAACGGGTGCCGTTTTTAGGCTATTTTCCAGAAAACAGGGCAAAAACGGAATGCTTTTACAAAGCGCAGATTCTCCCCTTGAGGGGAGCGAAGAGGGGTGTTTACACAAGCAGATAAAACATCCGTATAAGCTTTCAATGCCCAACAAAATCATTCCATATCGCCCAGATCTAAAAGAGAAAGCGAGACACCTTCGCAAGAACAGCACATTATCCGAGGTTCTACTTTGGAATGAAATCAAAGACAAAAAACTCGGGTTTCAATTCCACAGGCAGATGCCCATGCTGAATTATATTGTTGACTTTTACAGCCATGAACTACAGCTCGCCATTGAGGTAGATGGTGACAGCCATGATGAAAAAGAGAAGTATGATTCTGTTAGAGAGCAGGAGTTGAAAGAGTATAGGGTGCGCTTTTTACGCTTTCAAGACATTGATGTAAAGCGGAACATTAAATATGTGCTGGATGCGATTTATTACTGGATTGAAGAGAACCAACAGAAGTAATCCTTTAATGTAGACACCCCTCTACGCTCCCCTCATGGGGAGAATCTGCACTGGGTGAAGGCTAACCGTTTTTGGCCTCTTTTCCAGAAAATAGCCTAAAAACGACAACCATTCATCACTAGTCATTATTCATTATTCATTAATGGACGCATGGCCAGCAACCCCAACAGCGGCCCGATGACTAGGAACAGAAACCAATAGCGAGGGTCTACCATGCCTTGAATGCTCCGCAGGAATTGAATGCTGACGATGGTTAGCGCGAAGCCTAGGGAATTGACAATGGTGAGCGCGGTGCCTTTCACGTGGGCCGGGGCGTTTTGGGCCACCAACGTGGAGAACTGTGGAGAGTCCATAGGCCCGGCAAAACCCCAGACCAACAGCAAACCTATAAATACCGCAAACGGCAAGTCCACCAGCCACGGAGACAACAGACAACAAACCATGGACACCGCCAACGCCCCGAAAGCCGTCTTCGCGCTCCCAATATGGCCAGACAGGTAACCACCCAGCACGCAGGCCACGGCCCCAATGGCAATGATGGCAAAAGAAAGCAAGGGGTTGTTCAGCGCTAGTGCTGGATGCGCCTCAGCGTATAGAGCCAGCATGACCGGGACAAAGGCCCAGAACGTGTACAATTCCCACATGTGCCCAAAGTATCCAAATGCCGCCGACCTGAATGCTGCGTTCCGGAAGATTTGGAAGAAGGCTTTGAAATTGGGTTGGGTGCTTTTGGTTCTATATGGCCCGTCTGGTACCAGCCAAAACAAGCTAAGCCCACCTAACACCGCCAATCCCGACGTCCCCCAGATGACGTAGCGCCAGTTGAGCCCCTGGGTGAGGCTTTTGAGCAGATGTGGAAAGGCCGTGCCCAGCACCAGCGCCCCTACCAGAAACCCCAGAGCCTTGCCCAAGCCTTTCTGGTGGTAATCTGAGGCTATCTTCATGCCCACCGGATAAATACCCGCCAAACAAAAGCCCGTCAAAAACCGAGATAGCAACAACATGCTCAACCCACTGGCCCCCAACAAACTCAAATTACACCCCGCTCCTGCCAACGCGCACGCTAAAAATACCATTGACGGCGAGAACCTATCAGAAATGGTGAACACAGCAAATACCAACGTACCCAGAATAAACCCCAACTGCACTGCCGACGTGAGGTGCGGCAAGGAGCTGGCTTCCAACTGCAACAGCGGAATCAATTCAGGCAACACCGCATTGCCCGCAAACCAAAGAGACGTGCAGGCAAATTGGGCTAGGACGATGGTGGGGAGAATGTGTCTATTATTAATAAAGTAATTTTTAAGTAATGATATATAATTTAACGTTGAGATTAGGCTAAAAAGCCATTAATTTATTTTAATTAGAATTATTTGTTGTCAAATTATTAATTAGCGCTTGAAAATTTTCATCTTTTAAAAATTTAGTTGGTTCTATTAATTTATTAGGTTCTAGTCTATGAGTTGTCTGAATTTCATTCTTCACCTTACCAAGTAATTCTTTTCCAGGGCACAACTCATTCTTAAATCTAGAATACCAATCTTCAATCATACCATTAATTATAGCGATATCTTGTTTCCCATCTTTATTTAAAGACAAGTCTTTTCTCTCTCTCAGTATGAAATTCCCCAGCTTTCGTTTTGTTTCTTCAGCTAAAGAATCTACAATGTTATTATATAAATCTATACATATCTCAATGCCTAATCCATATAAATGAGAAATATGTTCTGGTTGACAAAAATATGATTCGACCTCTTGAAATTTCGTTACAAATAGCAATAGGTCTCTTTTCTCACAATCAGCTTCTAATTTAATCAAATCACGGTCGCCATCAATTTTTTGGTCTCTATCAATATGGACAATAATTTTTACACCTGGAATCTGTTTTCTAACAAAACCTTCTAATATTTTAGCAAAATCTACTTTCGTACATCCTTCATATGAATGAAGAACAAACTCATCTTCAGGAAGACCATTTGCGATTAGAAAATTTTTCAAAAAACTTTTTTTATCTGTTATATTGTCAACCTTGTCCTCAGTAACAACAATATACTTTAGATTTTTCTTTGCGAATAAATAATCAGCATCTGCAGCTCCTATATCAAGTAGAATTTTGCTTCCTTGAATGTTAGGATATGAACTTCCATTCTGGAAATAAACAACATTTGCAATGTTTTCCAAAGTTTCAAGAATATATCTAGAGTGAGTTGAAAATACAACTTTTAAATCTTTGTTTTCATTAGTTCTTCTAAGTAATTCATTGGCCAAGTTTTTTTGTTTTGTTGGATGTAAATGTGAGTCTGGCTCATCTAACAGTATTATTCTTGGATTGAAATATTCTATATATGCAAAGATTTGAATAGTTTGTAAAAGTCCTGTACCTATAGAGTCTAGAGGGAGTTCAATATCAGCATTGGTGACAAATACGTCAATATATTCAGAAACACTATCCCGAAAATCAACCCTAATCTCTATGTCTGAATAGATTTGATTAACAGAAAAAATAAATGCACTCCATTTGGATTCGCTATTTGAAATTTCTAATAAAATATTCCTCAAATAGTTATTACTATCACCTCTAGTTGCAGATTTTTTTATTGCAATTGGTACTTCAAACTTTTCTTGAATTGGGATTCCTGCAATTCCTGGTACATAAACACAAAAAGGATTGTCTATGTCATTGACTTTTTGACCAAGAACTTTTCCTGTAACAACTGTAGCAAAACCACCATTTTTACCTCGAGAAACGTTTATTGATGTCTTTTGACCATCGTCAAACCTAAAATTCATTGATATTCTATCTGCCCTTCTTTTAGAAGTTACAAGCCTTTTTCCATGGTAAAGGTTTTCTATATGTCTTGTGGGCGTGTATAGAAAGTCAGTTGAATCCAGATTAAGAGTTTGAGATTCATTCTTGGACCTCCAAGAAACGCTTTTAAGTCTAAGAGTCTGAGCGCTAGATATAGCAAATTGGATTCCTTGAATAAAACTACTTTTACCGGAATTATTGGTTCCAATAAAAATATTTAGTGCTTGTAATTCGACTTCTACAGAATCTATTTTCTTAAATTTATCTATTTTTATTTTCATTTATGATGCCTTTTCTGGCTTATTTATATAATTATTAGATATAAAAAACACCTATTATTGGATATTTATGCGTGAGTGCTCTCTACTTTACCTACACCGCCACAGGCGCCTTAATTCCTGGCCACGGCTGGTAGTCTTCCAGTGTGAAATCTTCGAAGTCAAACCCGAAGATGTCTTTCACGGCGGGGTTCAGTTTCATTTTGGGCAATGGGCGGGGCTCACGGGTTAGCTGAAGTTCGGTTTGCTCCAGGTGGTTGGTGTACAAGTGCGTGTCACCGCCGGTCCAGATGAATTCGCCGGGTTCTAAGTCGCAGACTTGGGCCACCATCATGGTGAGGAGTGCATAAGAGGCAATGTTGAAGGGCACACCCAGAAACACGTCGGCAGAGCGCTGGTAGAGCTGGCAAGAAAGTTTGCCATCGGCTACGTAGAACTGGAAGAACGCATGGCACGGCGGTAACTTCATGTTGTTGACCTCGGCCACGTTCCAGGCACTCACAATCAGGCGTCTGGAGTCTGGGTTGTTCTTGATTTGGTTGATGACCTGCGTAATCTGGTCAATGTGTCCACCGTCAGGCGTAGGCCAGGACCGCCACTGCGAACCGTACACCGGTCCCAGGTCACCGTTGGCATCGGCCCATTCGTCCCAGATGCTCACGCCCCGCTCCTGCAACCACTTCACATTGGTTTCGCCCCGCAAAAACCAAAGCAGTTCATAGATGATAGACTTGAGGTGCACCTTCTTGGTGGTCACCAGCGGGAAGCCTTCTTGCAGGTTAAACCGCATCTGGTAGCCAAACACACTAATGGTACCGGTGCCGGTACGGTCTTCTTTCTTCACGCCCTTGTCCAAAATATGGCGCATCAAGTCTAAGTAAGCCTGCATGCTATTAATTAATAATTAGTATTTGATAATTAAGAATGGGTGGTTCCCGTTGGAGGCTTGAAGATAGGGAAAAGGAGACGTTCGGCTTCAAGCGCGCTGGTACTTATTTCAAAAAAGTAGCGAGGCATAAACGGAACGCAAATAGTGCCTATATTGAAACCTAAATTCTAACTTTAACAACAAACATGAAAAAATCCATACTGGTGGGACTGGTGGCCTGCGGACTGTTCGCATGCCAGAAGTCCTCCAACCAAGACACTGATGGGGGCTCTACCTCCTCTACCGGCACCAGAACCAACATCAATGGTCTGCTCAAATCTTACTGGGACACCAACAACCGCCTGTTCCCGTTGGATGCCACTGCCCAAGGCGACAACCGCTACAACCACCTGTTGCCCAACGACAACACCAAAGCCTACCGCGACACCCTGCAAACCTTTTACCAATCTTATTTGGATAGCCTGCAACAGTACAACCGCGAGAAGCTGTCTGAAAACGACCGCATCAGCTATGACATCTTCCAGTATGAGATGCAGAACCGCTTGGAGGGCCTAAAGCTCAATACCTGGATGATTCCTTTCCAGCAGTTCTGGGGCCTGCCCTTGACCATGGGCCAACTGGGTTCGGGTACCGGCAATCAGCCGTTTAAGACTACCAAAGACTATGAGAACTGGCTGGGCCGTGTGCAAGGCTTTACGGTTTGGGCAGACTCGGCGGTAGGTAATTTCAGGTCGGGCATGGCGTCTGGTTTGGTCTTGCCGAAGCCCTTAGTGGCCAAGATGATTCCTCAGCTAAAGGCCATGGTAGTCTCTGACCCAACCAAAAGCTTGTTCTACTCGCCTATCCAGAACTTCCCGAAAGAAGTACCCCAGGCAGACAGAGCGCGCCTGACAGAGGCCTACAAAAAAGCCATCACCACCCAACTGGTGCCTACCTACCAAAAGCTGGCCACCTTCCTGGAGAAAGAATATCTGCCCAAAGCTCGCACTACCACCGGCATTGCCGACGTGACCGGCGGAAAGGACATCTACAACTACTACGTCAAGTACTGGACCACCACAGACAAGACCCCAGACGAAATCTATGAGACGGGCAAAAAAGAAGTAGCCCGCATCAGAGCCGAAATGGAGAAAGTCAAAAATCAGGTAGGCTTTAAAGGCGACATGAACGCCTTCTTCCAGCACCTCAAGTCTGACCCCAAATTCATGCCTTACAAGAAACCCGAGGACGTGCTGAACGCCTTCCGGGCCATTCAAACCAAGATTGAGCCTAACGTAGACAAGCTGTTCGGGAAGCGTCCTAAAACCCCATTTGAGGTGCGCCAGACCGAAGCTTTCCGGGCCGCCTCTGCCTCTGCCGAGTACAACCAAGGCTCCCCGGACGGTAGCAGACCGGGCATTTTCTACGTGCCAATTCTGGACGCTACCAAGTTTGCCACCACTTCGGGCATGGAGTCTTTGTTTTTGCATGAAGCCATTCCCGGCCATCATTACCAAATTTCCCTGCAACAGGAAAACCAGAGCCTCCCCGACTTTAGAAGATTTAGCTGGTACGGCGCCTACGGCGAAGGCTGGGCCTTGTACACCGAGTCCTTGGGCAAAGAGCTAGGCCTCTACCAAGACCCATACCAGTACATGGGCGCCCTAGGCGATGAGATGCACCGTGCCATCAGACTGGTGGTAGACGTGGGCATGCACACCAAAGGCATGACCCGCGAGCAAGCCATCCAGTACTTTATGGATAACATGGCCATGTCTGAAGAAGGTGTCATCGCCGAAGTAGAGCGCTACATGGCCATCCCTGGTCAGGCATTGTCTTACAAAATTGGTCAGCTAAAAATCAGAGAACTCCGCGCCAAGTACCAGAAACAACTCGGCTCGAACTTCTCCCTCGCCTCCTTCCACGACGAGTTCCTGAAAGACGGCGGGATGCCCCTGAAGATTGTAGAAAAGAAAATGGACGACTGGGCGAAAAAGCAGAAATAGGTTTTTGAGTCGCGAGTCATTTTTCACATCGCCCGTTTGTCACAATGACAGGCGGGCGATGTTGTTTTTGGGCTATTATCTGGAAAAGAGGCGAAAATGGCCCCACCCCAACCCCTCCCCAGTGGAGAGGGGCTTTATCTGATATGCGGGGGAGACAAGGCAATGCCTGGTCTCTACGGAATAATTAAAAAGCGCAACATCCACCGCGTCAGCTCATGCAAGCATTGCAACCTCTCAAACAGCAGTTCACCTGCCCTCGACCGAGGGAAAAGAGACTGGTCAATTTAAGTCTCTTTGCCCAAGGGAGAAAGCAATGACATATCCATTGGCAGAGGCTTAAGCTTACGATAGAACAGATAGCAGTGCACGGTGCGCTTTAATGAGCCCCCGCCCTGTCTGAGCGGTCAGCGAGTTCGGGGGCTCTTGATTCTTTTGGTTACTTTTCTCATCAAGGAGAAAAGTGACAAACCTGAGCAAAAAGCAAGAAAGAGGAAGTTGGAAGGGCGGATTTTGGCGGCAGAATGACCAATTTGTGTAAACACCCCTCTACGCTCCCCTCAAGGGGAGAATCCGCACCTAGTCAAGGATATTAACTCAAGATCCAGATTTTGAAAGCCACTTCCTGCTCCTAAAAAGTGGTATTTAAAAGCTCCTATTTAATGAATACTATAAAACAGAGAAACGTTTTTTAGCCTGATTTCTGAAAAACAAACCAAAAACGACCACCAGAAAACGTATTTTTGTGCGTTGTCTCCTAAAATCCCTTAGAAGAACCGTGATCGCTATGAAAAAGCTTATTTCCTTTAGCTGGGCCCTATTTATAACACTGCCTTTGGCGGCACAAACGCTTTCTGCGCCGCCAGCTACAGAAACCAAACCGAAGCCTTCCAAATCCATTGCCAATTCCACCGCTCCTAAACCAGAGCCACCTGCGGCCAAAGTTGCCCCGGCAGGCAAGAAACCGGTCACGAGCACGACTACTACCCCTACGGCCAGCAAACCGACCCAACAGCCAGCAGCCAAAACAACTACAGCAACTAACACAACTACTGCAAAGGCCCAGGAAACCAAGCCAACGCCGGAGCCGGTAGCGCCTTCCAAAGTGCAGAACCTGATCACGGAGCGGGAGCAACTGGTCTTGAAATATGACTACCTGAAAACGCAGGAAAACAGCTTCTGGGGCAACGCTTCTAAGAACGATCTAATTGCTGTGGTAGAAGCCTTGAAGGCCATTCTGCAAAAAGACTCTGAAATCATCTTGGCGGTAGAACAGGAGAAATTAGAGGCGCGTAAAAATGCCGCCCAACGCACCGCCCAACTAGAAGCCGAAACCAAAAAACTCAACACCCAGGTACAAGGCGACAAACGCGTAGTGACGGATAATATCTATGAGCTGAAAACCTCTTTGGTATACGCTCAGAACCTGAATCGCCGCCTTTCTAAACAAATAACCGACCTGCGTGAGGAATTGGAAACCGCCGAGGATGCCAAATTTGAGCATGACGCCATTGCCTTAGGCTTTTTCATCTTGTCCTTGGGCTTGGTGTTTTATGTCATTCGGCTTAAGAACAGAATTAGCGCGCTTCAGGAGCAAGCAGAAGAAGTAGAAGCGTGAACGAAACGCTAGTTCCGCTGGCCCAATACCTCACCTACGCCCAAGCCGTTGACCTTTATAATGACCTAATGGATATTGAGGTGGTAGGCTTGGTGAAAAGCTGTGGCCCTCCCAGTCTTCCTTACGGTGCCGGCATTTATTATCAGTTATTAGTCAAGCAACAAGACCTTCCCCTAAGTGAAGCTGTTTTAGCTGAGTTTTCCCAAAAACAGGCCAAAAACGAAAGCCAAGGTCCAACGTGTCCTCATTGCGGCTCTCAACAAGTAGTCATTAAATCTAACATATCCTGGTGGCGCAAAATCATTTATGCCGGCACAACCGTATGGAAATGCCAAACCTGCCACAGGACGTATTTTACCTAAATCAGACACAAGACATAGGACACAAGATTCAAGACGATAGGTTTTGTCTTATGTCTTTCATCTTGCGTCTTGAGTCTAATTACCAATGAATGATATTCTAAACGAATTACTGGACGTGAAGGCTCTGCTCAAATTGGAGCAGGAAGAAGACCGCAAGCAATACCAGTTAAAGAACGCCCTCACCACCATTGCCGAGCGCAAGCGCCTGGGCATCTGCTGGTACCCCGTTCAGATTACCAAGCA
This sequence comes from Nibribacter ruber, assembly GCF_009913235.1. NCBI lineage: Bacteria > Pseudomonadati > Bacteroidota > Cytophagia > Cytophagales > Hymenobacteraceae > Nibribacter > Nibribacter ruber. The sequence goes on from NZ_CP047897.1 coordinate 649,131, forward strand.
GGAAGTGGGCTTCGGGAATAAGATGGTGGTGGAATTGGAGCGTTCTTCGGGCCGTGACCAATTGCACATGTTCCAGGCAGGTTCTTCTGCGTCCTTGTTTACCAACGGCGATGGCGGGGCTTTGAACGGTGTGGTATTGGAAGTAAAGCGCAATAAACTGCGTCTGGCCACTTCTAAAGAAGACCTCCCCGATTGGCTGGAAGAAGGCGGCCGCCTAGGCATAGAACTCACCTTTGACGAGGTCAGCTACCGCGAGATGGAAATTGCCCTCATGAAGGTGATGGAAGCCGAGAAAAGCCGCTTAGCTCAATTGCGTGACATCCTACTGGGCAATGAACCAGCAACTTTCCGGAGGGAGAAAGACATTGCTCCTATTGAGGTGTTGAACCCATCGCAGAACGCGGCGGTCAAAAACATCATGCAGGCGGTAGACGTGGCCATTATCCACGGGCCTCCGGGCACCGGTAAAACCACCACGCTGGTACAAGCCATTCTGGAAACCTTGAAAGCCGGTGAGCGCCGCTTATTGGTAACAGCCCCCAGCAATACCGCGGTGGACTTACTCACTGAGAAATTAGCCGAACAAGGTGTGAACGTCATTAGAATAGGGAATCCTTCCAGGGTCTCTGAAGTATTATTGGAACATACTCTGGACGCCCAAGTAATGCACCACCGCGACTACCGCCAGCTAAAGAAACTGCGCAAGACCGCTGAGGAATACAAGGCCATGGGAAGCCAGTTCAAGCGTAATTTTGGTTGGGAGGAAAAAGAACAGCGCCGCCGCTACAAAGACGAAAGCAAAAAACTGCTAAATGAAGCTGAGGACGTGGAGCGGTATATCACCGAGGATTTGCTGGACCATGTGGAAGTGGTGACCTGTACCTTGGTGGGCTCGGCCAATCGCGTGATTCGGCATTTAAAATATGACACAGTGTTCATTGATGAGGCCGCGCAAGCCCTGGAGCCCGCCTGCTGGATTCCCATCACGCGCGCCAACCGCGTGGTCTTGGCCGGCGACCACCATCAGTTACCGCCCACGGTAAAATCTATGATTGCCGAGCGGAACGGACTGGCCAAAACCCTGTTTGAGAAGTGCATTGCGCGTCAGCCAGAAACGGCCGTCATGCTTACCACCCAGTACCGCATGCACCAGCACATCATGGGCTTCTCCAATACCCAATTTTACAAAGGTGAATTGCAGGCCCATGAAAGCGTGGAAGCGGCCACATTGCAAGAAGTGCATCCGCAGTTTGACCCGGGCCTCATTGTGGAGTTCATAGACACGGCCGGATGTGGCTACAATGAAACCACCCTAGCCGAAGGAAGCAGTACTGCCAACCCCGAAGAAGCTGATTTGCTCATCAAGCATTTGAATAACCTTTTGATGCCGTATGAACCTGCCGGCTTGAACGAGGAGGGCGAAGAACGTCCATTAAAAATTGGTATCATCTCGCCGTACCGTGCGCAGATTAACTACTTAAAAGACCAGGTAGAACACCAGCCCAAACTGCACCAACTGCAACAGCGCCGACAACTATCTGTGGGTACGGTTGATTCCTTCCAAGGGCAGGAACGGGACATCATTTACATTTCTATGGTGCGCAGTAATCCAGAGGGTGAGATTGGCTTCCTGGCTGATATACGCCGCATGAACGTAGCCATGACCAGGGCTAAGAAAAAGATGGTCATTGTGGGCGACAGCGCCACTTTGGGCGAGCATCCTTTCTACCAAGAATTTCTGACCTATGCCGAAACCATTGGCGCCTACCGCAGTGCCTGGGAGCTATTGTCCCCCGACGAGTCGGAGTAAATCTTTTGGCTCCGGAATTTCGTTAGAGGCAAATACTTGTACCTTTACCCTTTCAATACACCAATAACCAATAGCTATGAAAATAGAAGAAAATAAAGTGGTGACGCTCACCTACGAACTTAAGGTAACCAACGAAGAAGGCGAGTCAACGCTAGTAGAAATTGCCGACGACGAGAACCCAATGGTGTTCTTGTATGGCGTGAGCGGATTGCCAGAGAAATTTGAGCAGGAATTGTCAGGCAAGGAGTCTGGCCAGGACTTCAAATTCACTCTTTCTTCTGATGAAGGCTACGGTGACCTGGACGAGAGCGCGGTGGTGCCGGTTCCAAAATCGGTGTTTGAGGTAGACGGCAAGATTGACGAGGAAATGGTACAGGAAGGCAACTACATTCCTATGTCTGACAACGAAGGAAACCACATGCAGGGCCGCATTGTAAGCGTGCATGATGACCATGTGTTAATGGACTTCAACCACCCACTGGCTGGGATGGACATGCACTTTGAAGGCAAAGTGGTGAGCGTGCGCGATGCGTCTCCAGAGGAGATTGCCCACGGCCACGTACACGGCGAAGGCGGACACCACCACTAGGATTTACTGTAATAATAAAGTATAAAAGAAGGCGGACCCAATAAAGTCCGCCTTCTTCGTTTTTGGGCTGTTTTTCTGGAAGTAGGCTAAAAACGATAACCTATGATTTTAAGTGCAAGGTGTTAATTCGTTCTATTTCCTCTTTCACGTACTTCTCCAAATCTGGGAAAAAGCGGTTGAATTCTTGGTGGTAGAAGTCATAGTTAAGTTGGAGTTCCTCGCCGGCGGTTTCCATGTTAGATTCAAACGTAGTGCGCCGGCTCAGGCCCTTTAAGGCTTTAGAAATTCCCCACACCTGCGCATATGAAACCAGCCAGTTCTGGTTAACCATATAAGGTAGAAAAGTCTGCACTTTTGGTGGAAGCCACTCCGGTCTGCTTTGGATGGCGGCGTAACTCTCTTCGGCGAAAACATCCAAAGGCACGGCACTGAACTGCTGGAAGTTGGCGGCCAGAAAATGGTCATAGTATACGTCTGCCACTACGCCTGCGTATTTCTTGTACAAAGGACGAAGGCGCTCAATCGTTTCCTTGACCACGGCGTGGCTATCGGTGAACTGGTCAATGAGGCGGTGGAGCTTGATTCCCTGTTGAATGCGCTCCGGGAACTGTAGAATCTGGGCGCCGCGCACGCCATCGGCTATAAAATTTCCGAACTTCAGTTCAGGGTCATTGCCAGACAGGTACAGGTGGGCCAGGTAGTTCAAAACAGAAAGTGTAAAACCAAAGGTACACTTTACGGTTAAAGACACAGGCAGTTCTTTCTAAGGAACCCTCAGAACAGGCTGCCCGTATTCTAGTACAAAACCGAGAGACCTTACCTACTATGGAAAACCAATCAAATAATCAGCAGAAAGACATTAAAACCCTGTTAGACAAAATAAAGGCCATTGACGTGGCCATGCTCAGCACCGTGGAGCCCGACGGCACCATCCGGTCGCGGCCCATGCGCCACATGAAGGCAGATGAAAATGCTACCATCTGGTTCTTAACCGGCTACGCCTCTGGCAAAACGCATGAGATTAAAAACGAAAGCCACGTGAACCTGAGCTACGCTGACCCAAACAACAACCTGTATGTGTCCATCTCGGGCCACGCCACCGTGAACCGCGACCAGCACAAGATTGACGAGCTTTGGAACCCTGCCATGAAAGCCTGGTTCCCCGAAGGCAAGGAAGACCCGAACATTGGCGTCCTGAAAATCACCATTGACCAGGCGGAGTACTGGGATTCACCGAACAGCGCCGTGGTGCATTTGTACGGCATGGCAAAAGCGATAATAACCGGAGAGCCCGCCCACCCCGGCGAAAACAAAAAGATTAATTTGTAGTTGATACAGGAAAGGGAGTTTCGGCTCCCTTTTTTCTTGCCCTATTGCTGGGCTTTGGCCGAATCCCGTTTTTCGGCTACTTTTAAGAAAACAGGCCAAAAACGAAGCACTTTGTCATCCTCCGCCCCTTTTTCTCCAGCGCATACCACTTTATCTCTCTTCGGCGTAAAACCCGGTCATTGGCGGTGGGGCTTGGCGCAGATGGGCACCTCACAGCCTGCTTTAAGAAAAGTGAAAGGCCTTAACTTCTTTAAACTTCTGGGGAGTGGCCAAGGCCGAGGCTTCAGCCTGAAACCGAACTGGTACCGCTACGGTCTCATGGCCACTTGGGCCTCTCCTGCCGCCGCTCAGGATTTCTGGGAAGGCCACCCTTTATTGAAGGATTACAAAGAACACACGTTTGAACAGTATCATCTGGACTTAAAACCCTTGCAGGCCCATGGCCTCTGGAGCGGACGAAATCCTTTCACCACAGAAACCATTGCCTCGCCAGAGAATGCCCCCATTGCTGTTTTAACCCGCGCCTCCATCCGGCTCACCAAAGCCATAGATTTCTGGAAACATGTGCCCCAGGCCAGCGCTAGTTTAGACGATGCACAAGGCTTACTGGCTTCCATTGGCCTAGGCGAAGCACCTTTGGTTAGGCAAGCCACGTTCAGCTTATGGCAAAATGAATCAGACATGAAAGCCTACGCCTACAGAACAGCTTCGCATAGAGACGTCATCACCAGAACCAGAACCCGAGGCTGGTATTCTGAAGAAATGTTCGCCCGCTTCTCTCCCATCAAAAGCCAAGGCACCTGGAACGGCGTGGACCCTTTGTCGGGATTGCTTTAGGCTAAAGAATTTCAAAAACCAAGATAGCTGAGAAAATTAAAAGGCTGATTATAAATCCGTGAGTTTGGCCCTTTTCATTTTTTGTGAATAAGGCATAAATACATAGTGTGAAAAATAGAAACAGCCAGATAAAGTATGGCTTATAAACGCTGAATGATGGAGATGTCTTTACCGTAAGCTTAGTATCCCTATCCTTATAATGGACATCTTTAATGATTCCTAGCATTGGTGTTTGAAAGATTTTAACCTGTCCATCAATCCAGATTTTTGACATGTCACTGTCTTTTAGGAATATTTTCCTCTCATTTACTACAATAGCTGTAACTAAACTCGAATTATAATCACTATAGCGTGGCTTTGAAGCAGTGATTCCATTTAAGTGTATTTCCTTTTCCTCTACTATTTTTTCTTTCAGAAAATAATCTACTGTACACAAAAGGATAGCAACTAACTCGAGTACCATGATTACTTTTCTCCAGCTTAAGTTTTTTAACATTTTTAGCCTTCGTTTTGAGCCTACATGAGCATAAAGATATAAGTTAGATTGATGTTTAATAGGTTTAGCCCCTCTAACAGGAAATTCCTTACTTTTGCGCCTAGCCGCTTTTGGCGAAATAACCAGAACAAACCTGCCTTACCGGCAGAATACACATACGCCCATGTCAGCAGAGTACGACTACAAAACCATTGAGCAGAAGTGGCAACGCTTCTGGAGTGAGAACAAGACCTTCAAGACGGAGATTGACACCAGCAAACCGAAGTTTTACTCTTTGGACATGTTCCCATATCCCTCGGGCGCTGGTTTGCACGTAGGTCACCCGCTGGGCTACATCGCCTCTGACATTGTGAGCCGCTACAAGCGCTTGAAAGGTTTTAACGTGTTGCATCCAATGGGCTTCGACTCTTTTGGTCTTCCTGCTGAGCAGTATGCCATCCAGACGGGGCAACACCCGGCGGTAACTACCAAGCAGAACATTGAGCGCTACATTGAGCAGTTGAACAACCTGGGCTTCTCCTTTGATTGGGACCGCGAAGTGCGCACCTCTGATCCTAGCTACTACAAATGGACGCAGTGGATTTTCATGCAGTTGTTTAATAGCTGGTACAACAATGACACCGACAAAGCCGAGCCGATTGAAACGCTTGTTGCTGTATTAGAAAAGCAGGGCAACATTCATGTGAATGCCGCCTGTGATGAAGACACGCCGCTTGTGACCGCTGATGCCTGGGCCAGGTTGAATGTGAAAGAACAGCAAGACCTGTTGTTAAAATACAGACTGACTTTCTTGTCCGAAGCTGTCGTGAACTGGTGCCCTCAGTTAGGAACCGTTTTGGCCAATGACGAGGTGAAAGAAGGCGTATCTGAGCGCGGCGGCTACCCAGTGGAGCGCAAGCTCATGAAGCAATGGATGATGCGCATCACGGCTTACGCTGAGCGTCTATTGCAAGGCCTAGACACCATTGACTGGCCAGAGCCGGTAAAGGAGATGCAACGCAACTGGATTGGCAAGTCAGTGGGCGCCGAACTGCGCTTTCAAGTAGCCGGCCATGAGCACAAGCACATTACCGTGTTCACAACCCGCATTGACACCATCTTCGGAGCAAGCTTTGTGGTTTTGGCGCCTGAGCATGAATTTGTATCTGAAATTACCTCTCCTGAGCAACGCGCCGAGGTAGAAGAGTACGTAGCCTGGGCCAAGAACCGCTCTGAGCGCGACCGCATGTCTGACGTTAAATCTGTGACGGGTACATTCACCGGAGCCTATGCCATCAACCCTATCTCTGGAGAGAAAATCCCGGTTTGGATTGCGGATTACGTTTTGGCGGGTTATGGAACAGGTGCCGTAATGGCCGTACCAGGTCATGATACCCGTGACTATGCCTTCGCGAAGAAATTTAATTTGCCTATTCCGGAAGTTGTGGCTGGTGGTGACCTGAGCAAAGAAGCCTTCGCAGCCAAAGAAGGGAAAATCATCGACTCAGATTTCCTGAACGGCCTGGAAGTGAAAGACGCCATCAAAGCCGGTATTCAGCGCGCCGAGGAATTGGGCGTGGGCAAAGCCCGCATCAATTACCGCATGCGCGATGCAGTGTTTGGCCGTCAGCGGTATTGGGGTGAGCCCGTACCGGTATATTACAAAGACGGAATCCCTGCCCTGTTAGAAGAAAACGAACTGCCGCTGGTCTTACCAGAAGTGGACGCTTACTTGCCCACTGAGACGGGTGAGCCGCCATTGGGCCGTGCACAAGACTGGAAATACCGTGGTGAGTTTGAGTATGAGTTGAGCACCATGCCAGGTTGGGCAGGTTCCAGCTGGTATTGGTACCGCTACATGGACGCTCAAAATGATACTGCCTTTGCGAGTAAAGAAGCTATTGATTACTGGCAGAACGTGGACTTATATATTGGTGGTTCGGAGCACGCTACGGGTCACCTACTCTACTCCCGCTTCTGGAACAAGTTCCTGTTTGACCTGGGCTTGGTAAACCAGGAAGAACCGTTCAAGAAGCTCATCAACCAAGGCATGATTCAGGGAAGGTCCAACTTTGTGTACCGCATCAAAGACACCAACACCTTTGTGTCTTACGGTTTGAAAGACCAGCATGACGTAACTGCCCTGCACGTAGACGTGAACATAGTAGAGAATGATGTCTTGGATTTGGACAGGTTTAAAGCCTGGCGTCCTGACTTTGCTGAGGCCGAGTTCATCTTGGAGGACGGCAAATACAACGTGGGCGTCGAAATTGAAAAGATGTCTAAACGCTGGTACAACGTAGTTAACCCAGATGACCTTGTAGAAAAATACGGTGCTGACACGCTACGTATGTATGAGATGTTCCTTGGGCCATTGGAGCAGTTCAAGCCATGGAATACTAACGGCATGGATGGCGTTTATAAATTCCTTCGTCGCTTCTGGAAACTGTTCACCGATGAGCAAGGTAATTGGGCTGTGACGGAAGAAGAAGCTAATCCAGCCGAGTTGAAAGCATTGCACAAGACACTCAAAAAGGTTGAGGAAGACATTGAGCGCTTCTCCTTCGGGACCAGCGTGAGCCAGTTCATGATTTGCGTGAACGAACTGACGACTTTGAAAACGAAGAAACGTGCTATTCTTGAGCCTTTAACCATTGCCCTGGCTCCTTACGCGCCGCACATCACCGAAGAACTTTGGAGCCGCCTGGGCCATAACCAGAGCATCACCTACGCCACCTTCCCAGAATGGAAAGAAGAGTACCTGACAGAAAGCACTTTTGACTATCCTATCTCCGTGAATGGTAAAGTTAAATCGAAGATTACCTTCGACTTGAAACTATCCAAAGAAGAGGTAGAAAAAGAAGTTTTGGCTTCTGAGCAAGTTCAGAAAATGCTGGAAGGCAAGCCTGTGAAAAAGGTGATTGTAGTGCCTGGCAAGATTGTAAACGTAGTGGTTTAGCGTTTTTGACCTGTTTTCAGGGAAATAGCCTAAAAACGATAAAAGAAGAAGCTCGGCAGAAATGCCGAGCTTCTTCTTTTATCATAATACAGTTAAGTTTTAATTAAAGCCCAAGTTCTTCTCTCGCCTTTTTAGGCAAGCCCTTTACCACCAACTCATATGAGTGGTCAATCAATTCTGGTAACAGCCCCATGGGCAAGAAAGCCTCTGCCAGTATAGTGTTCCAGTGCTTTTTGTTCATGTGGTAGCCGGGTTGAATAGCTGGGTATTGATCCCTAAGTTCAGCGGCGCGTTCAGGATCACATTTCAGGTTGACGCCTTCTGCGTAGTTGTTCAAACTGCACATGGCAAACATCTTTCCAGCCACTTTGTAGACCAATGTGTCTTCGCCGAAGGGCAGTGTTTCCTCTACCTGTGGTTTGCTTAGGCAGTAGTCTCTGAATTCCTCTATGTTCATGACCCAAGTAAAACAAAAAAAGGCTACCCGACCAGTGTCGGGTAGCCTTTTTAGCAAAAAGAAAAAAGCTTACTTAGCGGCCAACTCTTCTTTTTCTTCCTCTTCTTCTACCACCGCCTCGGTGATTACTTCCTGGGAGGAGCTACGGCCACCAAAGAACTTTTTGATACCGGTGAACAGGGCCACAATAGCCACCATGATTACTTTCCAGAATTTTAACAGCAACGCGAAGAAGCCTGCTTTGGCCAACACCTTGCCTGCAATCAAGCCACCAATGCCGTAGGCCGCCACATCATCAAGATCTGGGTTGAAATCAGCATAGCGGCTGCCTTCAATGAATTCCACACTTGCCAGAATGCCAGGGATGTCCTTTTGGATGCCGGCTACCATGTCCATGTCGCCGATGGCATTCAAGGTAAGATAGCCATTGCGACCCAAAATCCTGATGTTGTAGTTGAGAGTATTAAGCGTTGCATCACCAAATTTCAATTCCTTGGCCCAATGCAGCTTGTGCGTAGCTTCGTCATAGAAGGGCGGTACTGCCCAGCCAACCAATTCAATTGGCTCATAGTTGTTTTCTGCGCGGACTTTATTTTCCTCAATGGTTTGTTCCTGCATTTCCTTAAGGAGGTCATCATAATTGATGTCTTTGGCATCGTCATCCTTGATGTGGCCTTCTTCGTCATAAGAAATGTCAATGGCCCACGTAGTGGCCGTAGCCGGACCAGAATTTTCTGGGAACAGCATGCCTAAGGACATGTGACCCGGAGGGTTTCCCCATAGGTTGGTCAAGACGTCTTCACTCTGCTTGCCGTCAAGGTATTTATATCCTTTGGGCACCGAGATTTTAGCAAGGCCGTTTTGGAGCGTAATCACCCCAGTTTGGTAGGTGTAGGAAGCATTAACGCTGTCACGCCAGACTTTAAGGGAATCAACTTCTGCCGACGCGCACAGGGGCAGGCAAAACAAAAGCACTAATAGTGGGTAGAGTTTTCTCATGGAAAAAGGTTTAGATTCTGTAGAATGGATGAATAAACGATGTTAATAGCCCCAGCCTTTAAAAAGTTAGCGGGAGGGCAAAAAAAAATCCGGCTTTTTTAGCCGGATTTAACATCATAGGTCCTTGCCTGCGAATAAGTTATCTAGTCATGAGCTTAAAGACCAGATACATCAGCCCAAACAGGAACATGAGCATGGACACCTTGTTAATGGTGTGCATGGTGCGGAGGTTGAAATTAGATTTACGGTTGGGATCCTTCTTCCGGAAGAAATAGGTTGCCACCTCAGAGAAATCAAAAAGGCCTTTCATATATGCAATCAGTAAGAATAGGTGAATACTGTATTAGGTAAAAAGCTTTCCAAACTTGAATTTAGACAGGAGGTAAATGAATACCCCTGATAGCAGAAAACAACTTAGAGCAGTAACAACAATCCCAAGATAAGGGTTTATAAATGTATACGTTATCCCTACCTGGTGCAGAACAGAATCCCTGAAGATTAAATGGCTTAAGTAAATGCCAAACGTGGAATAGCTTAGGTCCTTCAGTAAACGTCTGCTCCGCTCTTTTTTCACCTGTAAGGTGCTGAAAAGAAGAAAGATTCCCACAGATTTAACTTGAATGGTGGGCGAAACAATGCTGTAGTAAAAATCCTGGAGCTGGCCCGTGTGGTTTGAATGGCTGTAGCCGAAAGCAAACGTTGCTGTAATTCCCGCAGCTGTCAATGCCATCCCCAGGTTTTTACACTTTTTGGCAGGTAGGTAAGTTCTGGTGAGCATGAACCCCAAAAGCATTAACAGGAAGCCTGCCAGGTAATTCCTCGCTTCTATGATCCAAACGGTTTCCTGGTCTATCAAACTTACCATCAACAAAGTCTGCCCTGTCAACCAACAAAACAACACATTTTGATAGGTGCTTTTGGTAATAGCCTTTCCTGTAAACGCTAAGACCACATATAACACCAGAATGACCTTAACAAACCATAAATGCATTTCCATGCCCTGCCAAATGTTAACCGCCAATTCCAAAACGGAAACGTTAAACAGTCTTTGGTTTAGGTAAGCATACAGCAGGGACCAGATTATAAAAGCCGGAAATATCCTGAGAACCCTTTTTTTTAGGAAAGCAAAAGGGTTTTCTACTCGGGGAATCAGCAAGGCGCCAGACAAAAGCAGGAACAAGGCCAGCCCAGACCGAAACACCGATTCCAAGCCATGGCTGTATAACCAGAGCGACTCCGGTAACTTTCCCAAAATTGTAGGTAACCGGAGCGCAGGTATGCACCAGCACCACAGAAAAAGCCGCAAACAACCGCAACGTATCCATCCAGGAAGTGTCTCTGAGTAGAACGGTTGGGGCTTTGGAGGGTAACGGAGAAGTAAAAGATGCGCGAAGATTCAAAGCCTAATGCGCAGCTGTTTCCAGAGGCTCAATCCAGTTACCGTCTTCTCTGATCAACTCGATCAACTCATCTACGGCTCGCTCCTCCGGTACGGATTTCTTAATCACCTGCTGCCCACGGTACAACGCAATCTTTCCTTTGCCCACGCCAACATAGCCATAATCGGCATCGGCCATTTCACCGGGGCCATTCACAATGCAACCCATGATGCCAATCTTTACGCCTTTCAAATGGTCAGTGCGCTTTCTGATCATAGCGGTGGTTTCCTGCAGGTCAAACAAGGTACGGCCACAGCTAGGACAGCTGATATATTCTGTCTTGCTCATGCGCGTACGGGCGGCCTGCAAAATCCCGAAGGCAAGTTTGTTTAACCCGTCCAGGGTATAGCCCCACTCCTCTTTGCTGCGGTAGCTAAGGTCTTGGGTGCTGAGCATGACACCATCTCCCATGCCGTCAATTAATAGCCCCCCAATGTCAGTGGCCGCATACAGCTGAACTTGCTCATCGGTGAGGTCTTCATAGGAGCGTTTAATGATGACTGGCACAGGTTGCTCTTGATTCATGAGCCGAATAAAGGCCTTGCGCTGCTCGGGCATGGCTGCCTCGTTCTCGGTTTCCAAGAGCAGTACTACATCTGGCCGGTTGTGAAGCGCATCAATGAAGTCTTGCGTCAGCTGGCCAAGCGATACTTGCACCACGTTTAATTGCGGGTGCCAGGTATCTGCGGTTTCAAATTGGGTGGCCGTGTACAAGGGGAACCGGTCTTCTCTTTGTTCAGCCTCCAACCAGGCCGTGTAGTCTACTATTTCCTTTAAGCCATTGGGCAACATGAAAGAAATGGGCGCACTGCCTGTGTACACGTAGTCGGCGCCCTGGTCTGTCATGTGGAATTTATCCAACGAGGCTGAATAGAGGTGACCAACAGGTCTTAAATCTTCGTAGGTAATTTCTTCCAGACGGCTAAGATCAGCAATTACTCTGGGTACGTTGTGCCCACCCATGTTCAGCACCTCCCGGGTTTCACGGCGGTGGTACTGGAAAGGGTTGTAGGGTACTTGGCACACAGGTTTGATGGGCGTATGACTGGCGCGAGTGGCATAGCGGTCAATGAGCATCTTGGCCACGGGGGCTTCCAACTCAGGGGCCTCGGTCAAGGAAACCCGAACGGTGTCCCCTAAGCCATCTTCTAGCAGCGTGCCAATGCCCACGGCAGACTTTACTCTTCCGTCTTCACCTTCACCGGCCTCGGTTACGCCCAAGTGCAAAGGATAGGGCTGTAAACCTTCCTCTTCCAGTTTCTGCACCAACAAACGGTAGGCCTGCACCATGACCTGCGTATTACTGGCTTTCATGGACAGCACCACGTCATAATAGTTCAGGTCTTCACAGATGCGTAAAAACTCCAAGGCGCTCTCCACCATACCCAGGGGCGTATCTCCATAGCGGCTCAGGATGCGGTCAGACAAAGAACCGTGGTTGGTGCCAATGCGCATGGCCGTGCCATACTCCTTGCAGATGTTCACCAAAGGTGTGAATCTACTGCGGATGCGGTCCAATTCTGCCTGGTAAGTGTCGTCTGTGTACTCTATAACCTGGAATTTCTTTTTATCGGCGTAATTACCGGGGTTCACGCGCACCTTTTCCACCAACCGCGCGGCCAATTCTGCCGCATTGGGCGTGAAATGGATGTCTGCGATCAACGGAACCGAATATCCCCGGGCTCTCAGTTCTTGCTTGATGACGCCCAGGTTCTCGGCTTCTGTCACACTTGGGGCAGTTATGCGCACATACTCACAACCGGCTTCTACCATTCTAATCACCTGCTCTACAGAACCCAGCGTGTCCATGGTGTCTACCGTGGTCATGCTCTGCACGCGAATAGGATTGTTCCCGCCCATGGCCAGGTCCCCAATACGCACCTCGCGGGTAAGACGGCGGGTATAATCTGTTAAGCTTGGGCAGTAGATGCCCCCTAAAGGAGATGCAGTTGTGTTCATGTGACAGGTGGTGTCCATACTCAGTTAAAACGCTGCAACGTGGTCCGTTCGCGTACAATTTGTAAAAATAACATCAATTTCTGAGACAGCAGCCAATTATGACAGATCCAAGGGGTTTACCTTCCCGGGACTGGTAGGATTCTGCTCATCTTTCAAGCTTTTTAGCTGTTGTCCAATGCGTTTTTGGACTTCTTCGTCCTGCAGGGCGGTCTTCTGGTCCAGCTGGAATAGGTCCAAGGGATACTTTTTCGCCTTTTCATGGAGCTGGTAAATGTAGGTGTCTATCTTGTTAGAGGCCATGGGCACAAAGTCATTTATTTCCTCCTCCAACTCTTCCAAAAGCCCTTCCTTCAGGCTTTCGGCCCGCCGAATTTCTTCCTGTATGTACAGCGCGGGGTTGGCTCCGTTTCTAATTTCCTGGGACAGGCGGCGTTCAAATTCATCAAGTTCTAGGTCCATAGTTCACATCAAGCTATTTACATCCTTGAATACGAAACCCTGACTCCCTTGGATGGCGGAAGCTAAAACACCAACAATCCTTTATGCAAACGCGTATATATAGAACTTCTATCCTATCTTGTTATGTCACTGCCTTTTTTAAAAAAGAGCCATGCGCACGCTGCGCGTTTGCTACACACCGCCGGACTTACCATCAGCCAGATCCCGCATGCCATTCAGGTGGTCAGAGATACCGTAGAAACGTGGGTCACTAGAGAAGTGGCCAACGGGCATGCCACCGAAACCCTGCAGGTCTTAAAAGGCCAGGTGCAGGAGAAAGGACCCCGCATCTTGTTTGAACAGCTTAGAGAATTGGTGCTTGTGCGTTTAATGATTCACCTGGGCCTTAAGAGTGCTCTGGCCAGTTCTGTGGCGGCGCTGTTACTTCCCTTTATCCTGATGCGTGTCCTGGATTCCCTCAGAAGCCATCCTGAAGTAGCCAACTGGTGGGGCAACCAATCCTGGAAAGAGCACCTGCCAACGGTGGAAGACTTAAAAGCCAAACTGGATGCTGTCACACAAGCAATCACTGGCAAAAACACCAAAGACGATTTAATAGTGTCTTAGTCAAATTTATTGTTTTTGGCCTATTTTCTAGAAAACTGGCCAAAAACGCTCTTTTCATAAACAAGAAAGGCGCCACACCGGCGCCTTTCTTGTTTAATTTTGATTAGTGATTTTAGTGAGAGAACATCAATTCTCTGTATTTCACCAGTGGCCACTGCTCATCATCAACAATCAGCTCCAACTTGTCTACGCTACGTCTGATTATGTCAAAAAAGCTAGTCACTTGGTCACAGTACTTGATGGAACGCTCGCGGGTGTCTTCAATCTTGTTGATTTCCTTGCGGCGCTCAATCATCTGGTCTACGTTAGACTTAATGGTAGTAAGATGCCTAGAAATTGCCTTAATGGTATCAATGGTTGTCTTGGTGTATTCATCCTCTTCCAGACCAATTTCCCTCAGACCTTTGATGTTCTGCACCAGTTTAGTCTGATAAGCCACCGCCGTAGGAATGACGTGGTTCACGGCAAGGTCTCCCATCACCCTAGATTCAATCTGCACGCGCTTCAGGTAGTCTTCTAGCAAGATGTCATGGCGGGCATGGATCTCGCGCTCACTAAAAATGCCGTGCTTGGTGAACAGCGTAGTGGCTTGTTCGTCTACCCATTTATCCAGAGCCTGCGGCGTGGTTCTGATGTTGCTTAAGCCTCTACGCTCCGCTTCTTCCTCCCACTCCTTAGAATAGCCGTTTCCTTCAAACCGGATGGCTTTAGAAGAGATCACATACTCGCGCAGCACATCAATAATGGCTACTTCTTTCTTCTTGCCCTGCTCCATTAAGGCGTCTACGCTGTTCCTGAACTCCATCAACTGGTCGGCGACAATGGCGTTGAGCACGGTCATGGCGTTGGCGCAGTTGGCAGAAGAACCTACCGCTCTAAACTCAAACTTATTACCGGTAAAGGCAAAAGGCGAGGTACGGTTACGGTCTGTGTTGTCTAGTAAAATTTCCGGGATCTTGTCTATGCCCAGTTTCAGGTATACGTTGTCGCCTTTGTCCAAAGGAAGTTTAGCGGTACGCTCTAGCTCATCCAGGACTTCGGTCAGTTTCTTGCCAATGAAGACAGACATGATGGCCGGCGGTGCCTCATTGGCTCCCAGACGGTGATCGTTGCTGGCAGAGGCAATGCTGGCGCGCAACAGGTCAGCGTACCGATGAACGGCTTTTATGGTGGTGATGAAGAACGTCAGGAACTGCAGGTTTTCTTTTGGTCTGCGGCCCGGGCCTAACAAGTTCACACCAGTATCGGTGCTCAGGGCCCAGTTATTGTGTTTACCGCTGCCGTTTACGCCTTTGTAAGGTTTCTCATGCAACAATACCTTAAAGTGATGCTTCTCAGCCACGCGGTCCATGATGTCCATTAACAGCTGGTTATGGTCAACGGCCAGGTTAGCTTCCTCAAAGGTAGGCGCACACTCAAATTGGTTGGGAGCCACCTCGTTGTGGCGGGTGCGCAACGGAATTCCCAGCTTATGAGCTTCGGCCTCAAACTCTACCATGAAGGCATGGACCCTGGACGGGATGGCGCCAAAATAGTGGTCTTCCAGCTGCTGTCCTTTAGCGGGAGCGTGCCCAAATACCGTACGGCCGGTCATTACCAGGTCTGGCCGGGCATCAAATAATGCACGGTCCACCAGGAAATACTCCTGCTCAATGCCCAGGGTGGTGGTTACGCGGGTAACGTCTTTGTCAAAATACTGGCAAACCTCCAGGGCGGCGCGCTCTACCAGGTCCAGGCTTTTTAGAAGCGGCGCCTTAAAGTCAAGGGCTTCACCGGTGTAGGACACGAAGATGGTAGGAATACACAAAGTTTTGGTATCCCCGTTCTCAATGATGAAGGCCGGCGATGTAGGATCCCAGGCCGTGTACCCGCGGGCCTCAAACGTATTTCTGATACCACCGCTCGGGAATGAAGAAGCATCAGGCTCCTGCTGTACCAAGGCATTTCCCTTGAAGGTTTCCAGGGCGCGGCCGTCTGAGGTGATGTCAAAGAAAGAGTCATGCTTCTCGGCGGTCTCACCGGTCAAGGGCTGAAACCAGTGTGTATAGTGGGTAGCGCCTTTGCTCATGGCCCAGGTGCGCATGGAGGCAGCCACGGCGTCAGCCAGGTTGCGGTCTACCTTAGAGCCGGTTTTAATGGCATACTGCAGGCGCTTAAAATAGTCACCCGACAGATACGAACGCATGGCATCAATGCCAAACACGTTGGTGCCGTAGTAATCAGAGATTTTAGCGGCCGGAAGCTGCACCTCTACAGCTTTCCGTTGGTTCACTAATTCTAGTGCTTTAAAGCGAAGAATGGCCATGGTTTTTGGGTTTGAGTGATGGACGAGGTAAAATTACAATCTAATCTTGCATTTGCAACTACACCCCTTAAAATTTATAGGGGTGTTACTACAAAAACACTAAAAGGTTTGATGACCCCTATATAAAACTAGGGTGCAAAATTAAAATTTACTACATTTTAGATTAATACCCCCTTAATTTTGACACCCCTTGTCTTTCTTCCTTTCCTCATGAATACAAGTATATTTGCTCTGTGAAACGCATTTTGTATAGAACTTTTTCCTACCTGTTCTTCTGGACGATCCTGTTTCAGGTGGCGCGGGTAATTTTCTTAGTCTACCATTCTACTAAAACAGCTTCGCTTTCCCTTGGAGAGACTTTCAAAGTAGCTGCTTATGGCTTTAGAATGGACATTTCTTTTGCCGCTTATCTGAGCGCTCTGCCGTTTTTGTTCTTTCTCCTGGAGGTGGCCTTTAGAAAGACTATCTGGCTGAAGGTAATCAGGGTCTACACCTTTATATTAATTCCTTTATTGTTATTGCTTACCACCATGGACCTGGAGCTGTATGCGGCCTGGGGCTTTAGGCTGGATGCTACTCCTCTACAATACCTCAATACCCCTGCCGAGATGATGGCTTCTGCGGGTTCTGCGCCTGTAGCTCTTTTGACCCTGCAGTACCTCTTTTTTGTAGCCTTGGCCATCTGGGTCTTCAGAAAACTAAGCCGCACTTGGCAGGCAAGCCCGCATCACCGGCAGCATCTGGTAGCGGAACTGGGGCTGAGCGTGTTTTTGGTGGCTTTCTTGATTTTACCCATCCGGGGAGGTTGGCAGCAGATTCCTTTAAACCAAAGCGACGTTTATTTCTCCCAGAACATGTTTGCCAACCACGCTGGCGTCAACGTGCCCTGGAACGTCATGCAATCCCTGCTACGCAAAAGCTATAACACCAAAAACCCGTATGAGTACCTGGAGGCAGATAAGGCCAGAGCCCTGGTGCAGGACTTGTATCATCCTAAAAGTGATTCCATCCCCTCTCTGCTGAAGGTGAAGAAGCCCAACGTCCTCTTTATCATATTAGAGAGCTACACGGCTAAATTAATAGGTCCCTTGGGCGGACCGCCAGACGTAACGCCTAACCTGAACGCGCTGGCCAAAGAAGGCATCCTCTTTTCTAATATTTATGCATCTGGTGACCGAAGCGAGAAAGGCATGGTGGCCTTGTTGAGTGGCTATCCCGTGCAAACCACCACCTCCATCATCAAAACACCTAAGAAAACCGAGCGCCTGCCGCAGTTAGCCAAAGACCTGAAGAAGGCGGGCTATTACACCAGCTATTATTACGGCGGTGAACTAGCCTTTGCTAACATTAAATCCTTTCTGGTGAATGGCGGCTATGATCGGCTTGTTGACAAGAGTGATTTTCCGGCCGAGTCTTACAATTCAAAATGGGGAGCCCATGACCATATTCTGTTGGACCGGGTGCAGAAAGACCTGAAAGAAATGCCTTCGCCGTTCCTGATGACGGTCTTTACCCTGAGTAGCCACGAGCCCTATGAAGTGCCCATGCCTACCAAATTTAAAGGCACCGACGAGGAAACCCAATTCAAAAACGCCTTCCATTACACAGACTGGGCCTTGGGACAATTCTTCAAAGAGGCAAAAAAACAGCCCTGGTGGCAAAACACGCTGGTGGTCCTGGTAGCAGATCATGGTCACCTGTTCCCCGGCCGTGATGCCAACGATGCCCCCAGCAAGTTTAGGATTCCTTTGATGATGGTGGGCGGCGCGCTGGCCGTACAAGACAAGGTCATCTCCACCATCGGCTCCCAGACGGATCTGGTGCCCACTCTTTTACAGCAAATGGGTCTGCCTACTGCTCATTACGCCTGGAGCAAAAACCTGCTGGACGCCAAGGCCACTCCGTTTGCCTTTTATGTGTTCAATGACGGATTTGGCATGATTACCCCAGACGGCGCGCTCACCTTTGACAACGTTTCTAAAAAGCCCATCCAGCGCGACAGCAGTGTGACAGACCGACAGGTAGACCAAGGGAAAGCCTACATGCAAACCAGCTTTGAAGATTTCCTCAGGAAATAGTTTTTGAACCTAAACCGTTTTTAGCCTCGTTTCCAGAAAACAGGCTATAAACGGTCGTTGGGCTTTTGCTTTGAATCTCCGTATCTTTGCCCCCTGATTATGAAAAAGGTAGCATTTTATACACTGGGCTGTAAACTGAATTTTTCTGAGACTTCTACCCTGTCCCGGATTTTTCAGGAGCGCGGTTTTGAGAAGGTGGAGTTTACGGACACCCCAGATATTTTTGTCATCAACACCTGCTCTGTCACAGACAATGCAGACAAGAAATGCCGCAAGGTGGTCAAGGAAGCGCTCAAGCACTCCCCCAACGCTTTTGTGACCATAGTGGGTTGCTATGCGCAGCTCAAGCCTCAGGAAATCTCTGAAATTCCTGGCGTAGATGCTGTATTGGGAGCCGCAGAGAAATTCCAGCTGGTAGACATTCTGGAAGGCTTTGTGAAAACCGGCAAGCCGCAGGTACATGCCAGCCCGGTGTCAGAAGCCAATATCTTTGTCAATGCTTACTCCTTCGGCGATCGTACTAGAACATTTCTAAAAGTTCAGGACGGCTGTGACTACTCGTGCACGTTCTGTACCATTCCGCAGGCGCGTGGCAAAAGCCGGAGCAATACCATAGCCAAAGTAGTGCAGGAGGCCGTGGAGATAGGGAACTCTGGGGTAAAAGAGATTGTGCTGACGGGCGTGAACACTGGTGACTTCGGGTTGCAGGAGGGCGTGCGCGTTGAGAACTTCTTCCAGTTGGTGCAAGAACTGGACAAGGTGGAGAACGTGAACCGCTTTAGAATTTCATCCATTGAGCCCAACCTGCTAAGTGAGGACATCATCAACTTTGTAGCGGCCTCTAATAGATTCATGCCGCACTTTCACGTGCCCTTGCAGTCTGGCAGTAACAAGATTTTGAAACTCATGCGCCGCCGCTACCTACGCGAGCTGTATGCCCAGCGCGTTGACTGGATCAAAGCCGCCATGCCGCACGCGTGTATTGGCGTGGATGTGATTGTGGGCTTCCCGGGTGAGACCGAAGAGGATTTCCTGGAGACCTACAACTTCCTGAACGACCTCAACATCAGTTATCTGCATGTATTCCCGTATTCTGAACGCGCCAACACCTCGGCCATTGAATTACCAGGCACCGTTCCGCAGAAAATAAGAAACCAGCGCGCCGACATGCTCAGAATCCTTTCAGAGAAAAAGAAGCGCGCCTTTTATGAAAGCCAGATTGGCTATGAAGGCAAGGTCTTGTTTGAAGCAGATATTACTGACGGCTACATGGAAGGCTTCACGGAGAACTACGTGCGCGTAGTGGCTAAATATGACCCGGTCCTGGTCAATGAAGAAAAGCACGTGCGCCTTACCAGCATCACCCCCGCCGGCCTCATGGAAGCCGAAGAAACCTTTGCCGAGTATCTGGCCCACTAAGAGAAATAATAAAAAGAGAAGTGATAGAAAGCCCCATTTTTAATTTGAAATGGGGCTTTTTCATGGTTTAAAATAAAATGTAAAGCTAATTTGACATTTGTAAAGTTTAGTTTACATTTGACAAACAAACTTTACATCTTATGAAAACACGTTATCTTTTCCCGCATCGGTTTAAGAAACTGGGCTGGCTCATCCTGATTCCTTCCCTGGTCCTCGGCTTATTATTAACAAATGAGGTAATTTCCTTTCCTTGGCTAGACTTGAATGTTTTTGCCTTATATGACCCAGCCATGCTTGGTGAAAAAACTGCCACGAAAGAAGTCTTCGAGATTATGGAAAACAACCTGGCTGATGAGATTATTTCCTGCCTTCTGATTGTGAGTACGCTGTTGGTGGCTTGTTCAGAGGTAAAAGAAGAAGATGAGTACAGTGCCAAACTTCGGTTAGAATCCTTGCTCTGGGCTACGTATGTAAATGCCGGAATCCTTATTTTCTGTATTCTCTTTATCTACGGCTTGGGCTTTTACCAAGTAATGGTCTACAACCTGTTCACGCTGATGCTTCTCTTTCTCATGAGGTTTCACCTGGTTTTGTACAGAGCCTCTAAAATGTCTGGAAATGAAGAATAACGTGCGCAATGAACGGGTGGCCCTTAAACTCACGCAGGAAGACCTGGCCAAAAAAATAGGCGTTAGTAGGCAGACCATCAATGCCATGGAAACCAACCGCTACATTCCCTCTACCGTGCTGGCCTTGAAAGTAGCTCAAGTCTTGAATAAGAAAATAGAGGAGCTTTTCATGCTGGAAGAAACGGATTGAATCACCTTCTGGAAGTTTTCCGTCTGATGTAGAATTTGAACAGTTTACTTTTTACCCGTTTTTAGGCTGTTTTCCAGAAAATAGCCCAAAAACGGCTTTCAACCAGGATTTGAAACTGTGGCTTATTTCCGGGCCAGTCGCTGCGCCAGAATGCTGGCAATGATCAGTTGCAGGGCGTGATATAACATGAGCGGCAACAGGATGATGCCCACCGAGGCAGCTCCTGGAAAAATGACTTTGGACATGACGGTGCCATGCACCAGTGACTTTTTGGAGCCGCAGAACATGGCCGTGATGGAGTTTTCGCGATTAAACCCAAATAGTTTACTCACCCACTGCAACAATCCAAACACCACAAAAAACAAAACGACCATGGCCAGTCCCAGCAACACCAGGTTCCAGGTACTAAGGCTGGCAAACAGCTTCTGTTGGAACGAGTCACAAAAGCTGGCATAGACAATGAGCAGAATGATGCTCTGGTCGAAGAGCTTCAGACGGGCTTTGTACCGTTCAGCCAGTGCCCCGAACTTATGATGCAGCAAAATTCCCAGTGTGACGGGGAGCACCACCTGCAAGAGCAACTTGAGGATAATCTGGCCCAGGTCCATGCTGCCGGCGACGCTGGTGGTCATAAACAGGCTCATCCAGAATGGCGTGAGAAAAACGCCCAGCAGGCTGGAAATACTGGCATTGAAGATGGCCGCCGGAATGTTACCTCCCCCAATAGACACCATCACCATCGAGGAAGAAACTGTGGAAGGCAAGGCCGCCACGTAAAAAATGCCCACCCACAGCATGGGGTCACTGGTGGCCGGCAACAGAAGATACGCTCCATACACCACCACCGGAAACAACAGAAACGTACCCATCTGCACCACCACGTGCAAGCGCCAATCCTTTAGGCCTTCGCGCAACTTGGAAGGACTCAACCGCAATCCGTAGAAAAAGAAAATCAGAGAAACGCCATACGATGTGATTGCCTCCAAAGGCAAAGGTCCACCCTCCGCTCCCAGCGCCGGCTGCAAGTACGCCAAGAGAATGGCTACCAGAATACCGATCAGAAACGCATCTAAGCCAATTTTCTTAAGAAAAGACCTGGGTACCGCTTGGGGAGTTAGAGAAGGTTCTTGGTAGGACATAGACGGATGCACGGGAAATTTTCTTCCTACGAGCAAAGATGCAGGGAAGTCAGGTCACTTTCAAAAATCTCCGCCGCCGGGTTTAGGGTCTCCCCTATTAAACATTGATAAAACCATCCTGTATACCGACGAGTGGACTATTCGTTTTTGGCTTGTTTTCTGGAAAAGAGGCTAAAAACGGCCTCAGGGTATTGTTGGCCAGTAACATATATAAAAATCTATCATGGCAGAAGCTTACTGTTCTTTTTCGGGCAACGAGTGTTCGACAGCGGACACTCCTCTAACAGAAGAATAATATTAAAATACTTGTTTTCAATTGGTTAGCCAATGTATTATTGCTTGGCAATGCTTTTGAGTAGAGCGCATGAATGGTGGCGATAAGCTAGCTGCAGGTACAGAGAAAATTTTCAGGGCCAAGCAACCAAAGACCTTGGCTTTACATCTATGGATTGTCTGCGCCCCGCTTAGCACCCATTACTCATTTTGCATTGTATCCATTCTATGAAAAACATTTTCTCCTTCCTTATTACTTTATTAATCTGCACGCTGGCCTTGGCGGCGCAGGCCCAAACATCGGGCAGTTTATCTGGCCTGGTAAAAGATGAAACCGGCCAACCCCTCAGCTATGGAACCGTTGCCTTGGTAAAAAGCCCCTCGGCAGAAGTGGTTGGTGGTGCAGGCGTAGAGGTAGACGGCACCTTCAAAATTTCCGCTCCCGCCTCAGGCACCTATTTCCTTAAAATCACGGTCATCGGCTTTGCCCCTTTCCAGACCGGGCCTTTTACCGTAACGGGTGCCGGGTTTAACAAGAATTTTGGGGCATTGGTGGTGAAAGCAGACGCAAAACAGTTAAACGAAGTGAAAGTAGAGGCCATGCGCCCTACCATCATCAACCACCCAGATAAAATGGTGGTGAGCGTGGAAGGAACGGCCATGGCCGCCGGTAGCACCGCCCTGGAGGTGTTGACCAAATCACCGGGTGTATGGGTAGACCAGGACGGAAACCTGCAATTGAACGGCAAGGCGGGCGTAAAAGTCATGATTGACGGCAAACTCACGTATCTCTCTGGCAAACAGTTGCAGACCATGTTACAAAGCATGCCAGCAGACAACGTCAAGGACCTGGAAATTATCAGCAACCCGTCTTCAAAGTTTGACGCCGAGGGCAACTCAGGCATCATTAACATCAACCTGAAGCGCAATGTGCAGACCGGTTTCAACGGCAGCGTGTACTCTGGTTACCAGTACAATGGGGAGGATGGTTACAACCTGGGCGGCAATGTCAACTACAAGGAAAAGTCCTGGAGTTCCTTTGCCAGCGCAGACATGGCCCGCCGGGTAAACCTGCGCACCA
Source organism: Nibribacter ruber (assembly GCF_009913235.1). NCBI lineage: Bacteria > Pseudomonadati > Bacteroidota > Cytophagia > Cytophagales > Hymenobacteraceae > Nibribacter > Nibribacter ruber. The sequence continues at coordinate 672,163 of NZ_CP047897.1, forward strand.
ACACCATGTACCGCGAGTTCCATCAAAACGGCACGAAAACTATTTTTGACCAGGCCGGTGATGAACAAGGCGTGCGCGACATTCCGTCCGTGAGGCTAGGCGCTGATGTAGACCTGAGCGAAAAGCACAGTCTGGGCATAGGCTATAACTGGACCAGCCTTTCCTTTGACAATTATTACAATACCAATACTTATCTGTTAAAGGAGAACCAAGCCCAGAGCCAGTACATTGAGGCCCGCAACACCATTGACGGACGGTATTACAACAGCACCTTGAACGGCCATTACCAGTACAAGGTGGACACCCTGGGCAGCACCCTCGCCGCAGATTTAGATTATGTGACCATTCTGGATGAAGACAGATCAAGGTTCGGGAACACGTACAGGCTAGTTGGGGCTTCTACCCCATTTGATCAGGATAATCTGGGAAGCGACAACCCGGCCAGGTATACCATATACTCGGCGAAGGCAGACTACACCAAAAAATTCCTGAATAAGAGCAAACTGGAAGCCGGATTAAAAGCCAGCTATGTAGAATCTGACAATAAACTGGGATTCTACTCCCAATACGGCACCTGGAAAGCCAATGACCCCACGCGCAGCAACCATTTTATCTACCAAGAGAACATTTACGCCGGTTACCTTAACTACACAATGGATCTGGGCACCAAGTGGAGTTTGCAGGCCGGTGTGCGCGCCGAGCAAACCAATTCAGAAAGCCATTCGGTAACGTTAAATCAAACCACGCCCAAAGAGTATCTGGACTTTTTCCCGAGCGTGTTTCTGCAACAGAAGGTGAGTGAAAACTACCAGGTGACCTATAATTACAGCCGCCGCATACAACGGCCCAACTATGACAGGCTCAACCCGTTTGTCTTTTACCTGGATCCTTTGACCTGGGCACAGGGCAACCCCTACCTGCGTCCGCAGTATTCCAATTCGTTCCAAATCACGCAGACCTTCAAAAACACTTACATTTTGACCTTAGGTTATTCTAAGACCACTGACTTTATAGCCGAGATCCCGGTGCAGCGCAATGAGACCAATACAACGGTGTTTGGACCGAGAAACGTGGATGACCATGACTCCTACTTCGGGACGCTGGTGGCTCCTGTCAAGGTGGCTTCCAAATGGGACATGAACAACAGCCTGACGGCCGGTTACCAAGCCTTTTCTATAGTACTGGAAGAGGAACTGCAAGAAAACAAGCAGTTCTACTACATGCTCAATTCCAACCACAACCTGCAACTGCCCAAACAAATCAGGATGGAAGTAAACGCTGGCTACCAAGGTCCCAATGCCTACGGCCTGTACAAAATTGATCCAACCTGGTGGGTAGACGCTGCTGTAAAGCGCTCCTTCCTGAAAGACCAATTGGAGGCATCTGTTTCAGTGACTGATATTTTTAGAACCAGAAGGGTCATTGGCGCCGCTAACCTGGGTGAGAACATCAACAGGTTTGACCAATACTTTGGAGCCCAGAGCGTTCGCCTGAACCTACGCTACCGCTTTAACAAAGGCGAAAAGTTTGAGATGAAGCGCCGCAATACCAACCTGGAGGAATTGAACCGCACAGGAGGTTGATTCTAGACTTCACCCACCAGGCATTACCTTTTGAGATGCCTGGTGGGTGAAGTCTAAAATAAATACCCTTTCCTTTCGATGATTATTCCTTTTGAGTAAATCCTGCAAAACCCACTTATAACCAATCCTTTACTTACCACATATAAGATTATTTTACTTAAAAAAAAGCCATCTGCTCGGCCTAAAAGGGCATTCAGAAAAATAATTTAAATTATTTGCAACAGTACCTTGCGTTACATAGTACCTTATAATAACTTTGCTTCATCAAAAGAGATTAACCTGTTACCTACCCAGCTATGAAAAAGAAATCCAGCTTCCCGAAATCTTCTGCCCACCGGGTACACGAAGCGCTCTCCACTACTAAAACCGTGTTGCTTTCCTCTTTGCTGCTGGCCTCTTCGGCGGCATTGTGCTGGGGATCTATTGCCACGGTTGAATTACTCTGCCGATAGGCTTTTTTTTTATCCATGTACCTTGTATTGCCAAGTACCTTACACATTAATATATATAAATCCCTTCATGCTATGAAAAAGCTATTACTCCTTTCCTTTTGCTTATTACTGCTGGTGGCAACCCACGCCCAGGCACAGTCAACCGGGTTTTTATCTGGTCAGGTGGTAGATCATAAAGGCGAAGCCATGAGCTACGGCACCATCACCTTGCTCAAAGCTGCAGGTGCCACTCTGGTCACGGGAGCCGCCGTTGAAGTAACGGGTGATTTTAAACTGAAGGTCCCCGCTCCCGGCCAGTATATCATCAGAGTAAGCGCCATTGGGTTTGCCAACAAAGACTTGCCTTCGTTTGAAGTAACAAATGTTGCATTCACCAAAGACTTTGGAAAAATCATGTTACAGCAAGACGCCAAAGCCCTTAAGGAAGTGGTGGTACAGCGCCTGAGACCTACGGTAGACGTGCAAGCCGACAAGATGGTGGTGAGCGTGGAGAACACTGCCATGGCCGCCGGCAACACCGCCTATGACGTACTGTCAAAAAGCCCGGGCGTTTGGATTGACCAGGATGGTAACATTCAATTAAACGGCAAGGCCGGTGTACAGGTCATGATTGACGGCAAGCTCACATACCTGAATGGAAAGCAGTTGCAAACCATGTTGCAGGGCATGCCCGCAGAGAACCTTAAGAACCTGGAAATTATTGCCAACCCATCGGCTAAGTTTGACGCCGAAGGCACCTCTGGCCTTATTAACCTGAACCTTAAGAAAAACACCATGACCGGCCTGAACGGCAACGTGTACGGCGGCTACCAGTACAACACCAAGCACGGCGCCAACGGTGGAGCAAACGTAAATTTAAAGCAGGGAAAATGGAGTTCGTTTGCCACGGCAGACGTAACCAACCGGCCTAAAAAACGCACCTTCACCATGGACCGGATATTCAAACAAGAAGGAGAAGATACGCGGCTAATCATGGACGGGGGTGAAAATGGCGCCCAGTTTTCCCAATCGCTTCGGGTAGGAACTGATTATGACATGACTAAGCAACACAGCATTGGTGGTACCCTCAACCTATCCCAGAACAAGACCAACACTGGCGTGAATACCCACACCAACTTCGGGAAGGATTTGAGCACGACCACTACGCATGACAACAGCCGGTTCACCAACCTGAGCGGCAACGCACACTACCTGGGCAAGCTGGATTCTGTGGGCACCACCCTTTCCGCTGACTTGGACCTGGTACGCATCAAAGACAAAAGCGCCGGTGATTTCCTGAACCAGGCATTTGCCAATGGCAGCACCCTGCCTACCGGTCAGGAACGCCTGGAGAATGACAATCCTACCTCCTACCAGATTTATTCCGCTAAGGTAGACTTCACCCGTCCGTTGGCCAGCATCAAAGGCAAGTTGGAACTAGGAGCCAAAGCCAGCTACGTTCAGTCAGACAACAAGATCGACTTTTACCAGGTGGAAGGCGACACCCGCACCTTGGACCCAGGCCGCACCGACCATTTCATCTATGATGAGCACATCTACGCCGGGTACATAAACTTCAGCAGAAGCTTGGGCACTAAATGGACTTTGCAAACCGGTCTGCGTGCTGAATACACAGATTCCAAAGGACATTCTCTGCCCTACGCCCTGGTGACGCCCAGAAGCTACCTGGATTTCTTCCCTAGCGTCTTCCTGCAGCAGCGCGTTTCTGACAACTACCAGATCAGCTACAACTACAGCCGCCGCATTAACCGTCCCCGCTATGAGAACCTCAACCCGTTTGTGTTCTACATTGACAACAACACCTACGCCAAGGGGAATCCGCTGTTGAAGCCAGAATACACCAACTCGGTGCAGGTGACGCAGACCTTCCGGAAAACCTATAATCTGATTCTGGGCTATGCGCATACCAAAGATGATATTTCTGAAGTACCAGAGCCCATCCCCGCTGAGAACAAATTGATCTTTATGCAACGCAACGTGGAGAGCAAAACCATGAACGCCACCATGGTCCTGCCCATTACCGTGAACCAGAAATGGTCCATCAACAACAACGCCACCTTGGCCTACCAAGAGTACAACACATTCATCAAAGAAGAGAACATCAAGAATAGCAGCCTCATGTTCATGGCACAAAGCAACTCCAACATCCTGCTGCCAAACAACTTTAAGCTGGAAGTGACGGGCGGCTACCAGGGAGCCGGCGTGTTCAACGTGTACAAGACAGAACCTAGCTGGTTTGTAGACATGGGCATTAAACGCTCATTCCTGAAAGACCAACTGGACGTAACCCTAAACGTGACCGACATTTTTAGAACCCGCAAAATGCAAGGCTACTCAGACGTGCAGGGCAATACCAACACCATTGACATGTACCACTACAACCAAAGCGTTCGCCTGAACCTGCGCTACCGTTTCAACAAGGGGGAGAAGTTTGAGATGAAGCGCCGTAACACCAACCTGGACGAATTGAACCGCGCCGGCGGCAATTAATTTTCCACTTTTTAGAGGCATCCTCCGTTTTTTGCCTATTTTCACGAAAAAAGCACAAAAACGGAATCATAAAACCACAGACTAAGCCGTCTCCGTTGCAACCAAAGGGGCCGTTTAGTTTGTGGTTTTAATTGTAACACCACCTTTATTAACTATTTACCAAGTGAACCTTACTAAAAACCTCTTGACCGTTGCCGCCGCCGCTCTGTTGTTGGCGTCTTGCAAAAATGAATCTGCCCCGGCCACTACTACCACTACCGCCGCAGACAAATCAGAAACCACGGGTACCACCGCAGCCACTACCGCTACCACCGTTGATGTCCCTGAGATTGTGTACATCAACGCAGATTCTCTCCTGAAGAACTACCAGCACTTCAAAGACGCTCAGGCCCGCCTGAAGTCTAAGTCGCAGCGTCTGGAGCAGGAATTGCGTGGCAAAGCTTCTTCTTTCCAGAAAGAAGTGGGCCAGTACCAGCAAGCCGGTCAGGGCATGACCAATGAGCAACGCGCCGCCACCGAGCAACGCCTGGCCCAGAAAGAACAACAACTGGCCGCCCAGAACCAAAACGCGAGCAACCAGCTGGCCAAGGAAGAAAACGAGGAGATGAAGAAAATTTACGACAAAGTAGAGGCCTACCTGAAGAAACTTAGAGAAGAGAAAGGCTACAAACTGGTACTTTCTTACACCCGTGGCAACAGCGCCATCTTATACGGCGATGAGTCCCTTGACATCACGCAGGAAGTATTGGACGGCCTCAACGCCGAATACAAATCAGCTACTTCCAAAAAATAGTCTTAATAAGTCCGATATAAAAAAAAGCCTCGCCGGAAACGGTGAGGCTTTTTTTATGCGTGTCATATTCTATTGAATGAGGAACTTAAGACCAGTTTCAAGGAGCCTGAAGTACGGGTCATTCAGTTTTTAGCTTAATTTCCTGAAAACAGGCCAAAAACGACCCGCAAGATTAGTAACTGCGCTTGATGCGCTGACTGCGCCCGATGAATACGTAGAGAATCCAGCCCAGAAATGGTAAGAAGATGACGAGAAGTAGCCAGATGATCTTCTCAAAATCGGTTTTAAAATCGCTTTTAAGTACATCCACCAAGGCCCAAATCCATAATATGGCGGGCAACAAAACTAAAATAAGAAGTTCACCTCCTCCAATACTGCCTATAAATAATAATTCCATGTTACTTTAATTTTATGTGATATATAATAAGATGTTTTAAATATTGATTATTCGTACCGCAGGGATTCTATGGGATCTAGTTTTGAGGCTTTGTAGGCCGGGTAATAGCCAGAGACTAGGCCAACGGACACGCAGATGGCCATGCCCACCATCATCCACAGCCAAGGCACAAAGAACTCGCCCTGCCCTATGAGCATAGAAATACCGTTGCCCATGAGCACGCCCAAGATGATGCCTGCCACGCCGCCTAACAGACAGATGACAATGGCCTCAATCAAAAACTGCCTTCTTATTTGCTGAATGGTGGCTCCCAGCGCTTTCCTAACGCCAATCTCACGGGTACGCTCCGTTACGCTCACCATCATGATGTTCATAAGCCCGATGGACGCGCCCAACAAGGTTATAAAGCCAATCAGGAAACCACCCGTGCGCAGATATCCGGTAATCTTGTCTAAGGTCTGAGCCGCAGAATCACTCCGCGAGATTTCAAACGAATCTTCCTGACCCAACTTGTCTTGGCGCACCTTGCGCATAATGCCTGTGGCTTCTTCAATGGCGTAGGCCAGGCTGGTGCTGCCCAGAATGGCTGATTTTATCTGAAACGTAAGAGGTGTTTGCGTAGGGATTTGAGTGGCGGCCTCCAGCGGAATGATGATGAGCCGGTTGCTGCCGCCGCCGCCCATGCCGCTGCCTTCGCTCTTAATCTGGCCCACCACTTTAAACCGGCGGCCCATGGCCAAAAGGCTTTTGCCAATCGGGTTTTGTTTCGGGAAGAGCTTTTCGGCAATTTCCTGGCCAATAACCGCAACTGGAGCTCCGCCTTCCAGTTCTATGTTGGAGAAGGGCCTGCCCCGCTCTAAATCATAGTTTTCATTGACCATGTAGTTCTCATCGCCGCCAATGATGGTCATATTGGGGTTGGTCTTGATATTGCCGGCCTTCACCACTGCGTTCCAACTCACGTTGGTAGAAAGGCTTACGCGCGCTTTGTCCTGCATCAGGTTCTGGTACTGCTTGGCCTGAAACTCGGTGATGGGTGGGTAGGTTTTGCTTTGGCGGCCGCCCTGGCGGTTGTTTTCCTCTTTTTGCTCAATGTCAAAGGAGTTGGCGCCCAGATTGGCAAAGGTGTTGCTCACCGAATACTTAATGCCCTCAATGGCCGTTAGAATTCCTACCAAAGACATAATGCCAATGGACACAATTAAAGCGGTTAAAACCGTCCTGAGCATGTTGCCCTGAATGGACCGGAAACCCTCTTTCGCGTTTTCTAACAGATTCATAGGTTGGGATGGGTGTGCTTTGGTGTATTGGTCGTATAACCAATGGTTTTCTTACTTATAAAAGTACTAGTTTTCCAGAATACGGCCTGTTTTTCTTAAATTTGTTTAAAACTAATTCATGATCAAGATGTTGCGGCGCCTCCTATTGCTCGTTTTGGCCTGGTGTCTATCGGCGCAGGCGGGTTGGGCCTCTTACCTGTTGCTGCCCATGGACCAGACGCAGAAGAACCACCTAAAGGCCTACGGCATTGCCTACTGGGCCTTGCAACGGCAGGCAGAAGTGGATTGGCTGCTCAATTACAAGGGCGGCGCATTTGCCTTCAAGCAGGCTCCGCAGTTAGAAAACGAGCTAGTGGTACGGGGGGTAAGCTACCAGACCATTTCAGACGCGCAGTACACGCAGATACTCACGGAGATTGCCGCGCCCGAGTCTAACATGGACGTCATGAAACTAGAGAAGGCTCCTAAGATTGCAGTGTACTCGCCCAAATCCAAACAACCTTGGGACGATGCCGTGACCCTGGTGCTCACCTACGCTGAAATCCCGTATGACATTGTCTTTGACCCCGAAGTGCTGGAAGGCAAGCTTCCCACCTATGATTGGCTCCATTTGCACCATGAGGACTTTACCGGCCAGCAGGGAAAATTTTATGCCGCTTTCCGCAACGCTCCCTGGTACCAAGACCAAAAGCGCGAGGCTGAGGCCATTGCCAAGCGTTTCGGGTTTAAGAAAGTACCTGAGTTGAAGAGTGCCGTGGTGCAGAAAATAAGAGACTTTACCGCAGGCGGCGGCTTTATGTTTGCCATGTGCTCGGCCACGGACACCTATGACATTGCCCTGGCCGCCCAGGGCGTTGACATCACCGATGTCATGTTTGACGGAGACCCCTCAGACCCTCAAGCGCAGCAGAAGCTCAACTTTGACAACACCTTTGCCTTCAAAGACTTTACCTTGGTGCGTGATCCGTTCCAGTCTGAGTTTTCCAACATTGACAACGGGCAACTGGAGCGGCAGCTACGCGAAGACAACGACTATTTTCAACTGTTCACCTACTCCGCCAAATGGGACCCCATTCCCACCATGCTCACCCAGAACCACGCCAAGACCATCAAAGGCTTTATGGGCCTTACCACTGGATTTAAAAAGCGCCTGATTAAGTCTGATGTAGTGGTGATGGGCGAAACCAAATCCATTGACGAGGCCCGCTATATTCACGGCACCTTTGGGAAAGGCACCTGGACGTTCTACGGCGGCCATGACCCCGAAGACTACCAACACCTGGTAGAAGAAGAAGCCACCGACCTGGCCCTCCACCCCAATTCCCCCGGCTATCGGCTTATCTTGAACAACATCCTCTTTCCGGCGGCCAAAAAGAAAAAGCAGAAAACCTAAGTAGCCTGCGGCCGATGTGGAGATGTGAAGATTAGAAATTTTGAAGATTATAAGATGAAGTTCGATTGAAATTTTGTCGTTTTTGGCCTAATTTCTCCAAAACAGGTCAAAAATGACAATTGAATTTAGGTGAATGTGGCCTGAATAAATTGTCACACTTCCACATCTCCAAATCTTCACATCCAAAAATCAGTGCATTCTATCTGGACGATGTTCCAGGTTGGCAATGATGTCGGCTTCAATTTCCAGCAGTTCTTTCAGGCGGGCGTCTACTACTTCTTTGGGCATGTATTCTTTGGCCAGCTTCACGAAGCTCACATAATGCCCCGCCTCTGACACCATGAGCTCATAATAGAACTTCTGCAGATCCTCGTCCTGTATGTTCTTCCAAAGCAGCTTGAACCGCTCACAGGATCTTGCTTCTACCAGGGCATTGACTAACAGGTGGTCCATGAGTTGCCGTTCACGCAAATCGCCTTTCCGGATGTGCTTGCTCAATTGCACAACGTATTCGTCATTGCGGTTTCGGCCCAGGGCGTAGCCGCGTTTTTTAAGTTCGTCTAAGACCCGCTCAAAATGGCTCCACTCCTCGGCTACCAGTGCCGTCAATTCTTCTACCAGCTTGGTTTTGTCTGGGTACTTCACAATCAAAGAAATGGCTGAACTGGCAGCTTTCTGCTCGCAGTACGCATGGTCCACCAGAATCTCCTCAATGTTCATCTCTGCGATGTTCACCCACCGCGGATCTGTTGGGAGTTGCAATTTTAAAATACTCTTGGCCACTTTTTTTGGTTTGAAGATGTGAAGATTTGGAAATGTGGAGATTTGAAAAATGTTATTTCTTACATGAGAAATGAAGCATTGCGCTAAAGTCGTTTTTGGCCTGTTTTCTGTAAAACAGGCTAAAAACGACTTTATCTAATTCATTGAAATCAATGAATCAATTCATTTTCAGATTTTAACATCAAAATTAATCATAGAAATTCCAACGCACCCCAAAGATGAAGCTGAACGGGTTGGCAGAATAAATGGGGGTAGTGAAATAGCCTGGTTCCCAGCTGGAGCTGACAGCGTTAAGGTTGCTGAGCTTCAGGAAGAGGTTCACGGTTTTAATGTCGGCGTTCAGGAACAGGTCCAGTACGGGGTATTGGGTTATTTTGAACTCGTTTTGCAGGTAGTACTGCTGCGTCACGGGCATGTAAGCATCGGCGTAATATCCTGAATGCCAATTAGCCTCCACCCCTGCCTGGACCGTGATGGCGTTCTTGAACATGGGGCCCTGAGCATACAGTCTTCCGGTCCAGTACCACTCCGGCATTCTTATCACCTTGGGGCCGTTGATGCTGTTGTAGTAAACGGTATTGTCCAGCACCAGGGCCTTCCAGGTGAATTTGTGTTGCACGTTGGCTTGCAGCAGGAAATTGGTGCCGGAAGTTTGGGCTGGTTCGGCCTGGTGGTTGCTGGTAGAATCCTGGAAGTACACATGGTTGTTTAAGATGGTGTACTTGACCTGTGCCCGTAGATAGTTGTTGAACGCAGATGCTTCCAATTGCGCCATGGATTGGTCTGCCGTGGTGTTTTCAAAGCTGTTGAACCATTCAAAGTGATTGCTGTAATGGACCCGTTGCAATAAAGTAGGCGAATAGGATGTGCGGGTCTGGCTAAGGGTCAACCACTTGAAACGGGCTTGGGCGGTAAGGCGGTAGTCATCACCGCCAATTTGCAATTCGCCGTCTGTGGTCACGTAAATATCATTTTTGAGCTTGAATTGAGCCTCACCGCCAATGAAATTATCTGCCACGTCTAAGGTTAAACCACCCTCTTGGTACGTAACAGGATCTGAGCCGATGGCGTTGCGCGAGGTTATCTCATATTGTCCGTCTCTTCTTTTTACATAGGCGCGGTACACAAAGAAACGAGTGCTGCCCATCACGCCAAAAGTGTTCTCCAATTGCCGGTACAGGGTATTGTCCAGCGTTTTATTGGCGTCTAGAATGGTTCTGGGATAAAATAGCAACATCCTGGGGTTGGAATCTCCGCTGTAAGGCAGGTTCTCATCGGCGAACCGCGTTTCTTGTGAAAACCCGTCCAGCGTATGATAGAGCTGCAAACCCGGGCTAATTAGTTTGTACCACTGCGTAGCGTGCAAAGTGTGTCTGTCTTCCTTGGAAAAAGCGTTGGTTAACCACACGGGTTCGTTCTGGTAATCAAAAAGTTCTGCTTCGGTTTCACCGGCCACTGGCTGTATGCCCCCAGACTCAATCTGCTCATGCGAAGTAAGAGCATAGTTAGCCATGATGTGGTAGCGGTCATTCTTGCTGAAATAATGCGTGAATGCCTGCAGGCCATAGTGTTCAATCAAGTCCAGGTTTCTAGGATTGCCAATTTGGCGGGTGGCCCCCAGGCGCTCCAGCCCCAAGCCCACGTTCCAGCGGGAGTTAACGTTGCGGGTATGTTTGGCCCTGAAAATCTGTTCGCCTTTTGAACCCTGCAGGTAATGCAGAAACGTAAACGGCGACTTGGTGTCATAGTATTCTATCTGGTCTGGACGTACGGCGTACACATCAAACGCATTTCTGCCGGGGCGGGTGCCCAAGGTTAGCGGCATGCGCCAGAATAGAGGCTGGGAAGCGGTGCCCACGTTGCCTAGGTTCTGCTGTAAGGTGGAGTCATAATACCAGTGCCGGGTGCTGTGCAGGTTAGTGAGCGAGGTATCTATGGGGGCAGAGGCATAGTTGCCTTTGAAGATCTGGGCTTCATATAATACCCTGGTGGTGGCAGAACCGTAAATGGCCTTGGTAGAGTCATCTATGATCTGGGCCTGGGCGTGGTTAAGAGCTGCACTTGCCCATAGCAGGGAGGCCGCAATACATATCTTTTTATAAGTCACGGTCAAAATTAAGAATTTATATGAAACCCCTCGTTCGCCAGCGCTTGGCGCATGTTGTCGTCAAAGGCCGGAACATGGGGCCAAAACTCATTCACAATAGGCAGATAAAACAAGGGCATTTTGGTTACATACGTCTCCAGGCCAGGCTGTTGCCATTTCACGGCGTCCTTTTGCGTCATGAAAACAGGAACCTGCTCCCGGTCGGGTTGACGCTCCCATTCCCGGTAGATTTCTTCTATACGAGCCTTGCTGTATTCGGCGTGGTCTGCCCCCTCAAAATGACGAAGCACTGCATAGCCTTCCTCCTGTAAATAACTTACCAAAGGCGCCGCATTGGCAATACCCGTCACCAGCAGAATGCGCTTGGTAAAAAGGGAGCTGCTCCCGAAGCCTACCGGAGTTCCGTACCGGATTCGGCTGAAAAAGACCGGTACTTCTGCCTTACTGAACAGATGAACCTGCTGCGTTATTGTCTCCTGTTGTTGATGGGTAAGAGAACCGGGACATTTGGTAACCACTACAGCATCGGCCCGCATGGCCCCAGACCTTGGTTCCCGCAATCGCCCGGCAGGCAACAAATTGTCCTTGGTAAAGAGCCGTCCATAGTCCGTGAGCAGCAGGTAAAAAGAAGCTTTCACCGCTCTATGCTGAAAGGCGTCATCCAGCAGAATCAAATCTAAGTCAGGAAATAGCGCCAATAACTTTTGAATACCATCAACCCGTTTTTCACATACCGCCACCTTAGCATGGGGCAGGCTTTGAAGGTATTGAAAGGGTTCATCCCCCAAAGTTTGCGCGTTGGCGGTTGCATCTCCTAAGACAAAGCCTTTGGTGGCGCGCTTGTAGCCTCGGCTCAGAATGGCTATGTTCTTCTCCTGTAGCAGCCTGGCCAGATACTCTACCTGCGGCGTTTTGCCCGTGCCCCCCACCGTCAGGTTGCCCACGCAGATAACCGGAACAGGCGCTTGATAGGACTTGAAATACTGTACATCGTATAAGTAATTGCGCACGCGTATGATCAGGCCATAAAGCCAGGAAAAAGGCAACAGCAAAAACCGGAGAAAACGTAGCGCAGACACCATACAAAGCAAAAGTAACTGAAATTTACCTTTCTTTGCGGACAAAGCTATTTCTGCACCCCATGACCCAAATCAAGGAAGTGATTCAAGTGATGGAGCGCTACGCTCCGCCCGCCTACCAGGAGTCTTATGACAACGCCTCTCTGCAGGTAGGAAACCCAGACGCGCAAGTTACTGGTGTTTTAGTGACGCTGGACTGCACCGAGGAAGTAGTGCAAGAAGCCCTGGACCGAGGTTGCAATTTTATAGTGGCCCACCACCCGGTCATTTTCAAAGCCTTGAAGAGCCTTACCGGCAAGACCCCAGTGGAGCGCATTCTCCTCAAGGCCTTGCAGCACAACATTGCCATCTATGCCTGCCATACCAACCTGGACCATGTGCACAATGGCGTAAACGCTAAACTCTGCCAGAAACTAGGCATTGAGAACACCAGAATACTTCAGCCCAAGCCACAGCTTCTAACCAAGCTGGAAACCTACGTGCCTTTGGAAGACACTGAGAAAGTGCTGGACGCCTTGCACGCGGCAGGCGCCGGGCAGATTGGCGAGTATTCAGACTGTAGCTTCAGGATTACTGGCACTGGGCGCTTCACTCCTTCCGCGCATGCCAATCCGCACATAGGTGAACCTTGCAAAACTGAGGAAACCATCGAGAATAAAATTGAAGTCATCTTCCCTAGTTACAAGCAGCAGCAAATCATGCGGGCTCTGCTACAGGCGCACCCTTATGAGGAAGTGGCCCATTATCTGGTTGCCTTACAGAATGAGAACCAAGAGGTAGGCGCCGGCATGGTGGGTGAATTGAAGGAAGCCATGACTGCAGAGGCCTTTGTACAGCATGTGAAAGAGTCCTTGGAAATCACTACCTTTAAGCATACGGCCTGGCCAGAAACACCCATTAAGCGCGTGGCGGTCTGCGGAGGGGCAGGCAGTTTCCTGATTCAAAATGCCAAAGCAGCAGGTGCCCAGGTCTTTCTTACCGCCGATTTAAAATACCACGAGTTTTTTGACGCGGGAACTCAAATGGCCTTGGTAGATGTAGGACATTATGAGAGCGAAGTTTATACGAAAGAGTTGTTCTATGATATATTAATAAAAACTTTTTCTAATTTTGCAGTCAATTTGTCCTATACCAATACAAATCCAGTCAGACACAGCTAATAATATACATGGAAAGTACTGTAGCAAGTAAGTTAGATGCACTCCTAAGACTTCAGAGCTTAGATTCTCAATTGGACGAAATTCTGCGTGTTCGCGGTGACCTTCCTGAAGAGGTGAGAGACCTGGAGGATGAAATTGCCGGCTACCAGGTACGCGTAAGCAAGTTTGATGAAGAGATCGCTGATCTGGTTCAGAACATAGCCAACCGCAAACAGGCTATCAAGGACGCAGAGAAACTCATCAAAAAGTATGAGGAGCAGCAGGAGAACGTGCGCAACAACCGCGAGTTTGACGCCATCACCAAAGAAGTAGAACTTCAAAAACTGGAAATCCAGATCCAGGAGAAAAAAATAAGAGAGGCCAACTTCCAGATTGAGCAGAAGAACACTGACATTCAGGAAACCAAGTCTAAATTGTCTGAGCGCCAGAAAGACCTGGATACCAAGAACGCCGAGTTGCAAGTGATGGTGCAGGAGAGCGAAGAAGACGAGCGCAAACTGAACGCCGCCAAAGAAGAAGCCCAGCAGCACATTGAAGAGCGTCTTTTAACAGCCTACAACAGAATCAGAAAGAACGTGCGTAATGGTCTTGCCGTGGTAGCCGTGAAGCGTGACGCCTGTGGTGGTTGCTTTAACACCGTTCCACCACAGCGCCAGTCTGACATTGCCTCTAAAAAGAAAATCATTGTATGCGAGCATTGCGGACGCGTGCTGGCAGATGTAGAGCAAAAGGTGGTTGCTTAACTGGCACTTCCCTATCATCACAAAAAAAGGATGGCCTATCGCCGTCCTTTTTTTTGTTTCTAGTAAGTAGAAGCCTTCCTGTACATGCCTCACCTTTCCCTCTCCTTTCAAGACTTGCCGGTTTCCCCGCTTCAATGGAAGCAGCAGGCCCTGGCGTGGGCAAATGAGTACCATGAGGTGGTGGCATATTATGAGCCCAACCAGATATCCTGCCTGCACGGCTCTTTCCAAAATCTGCTGGGTATCCGGAAAAAAGCTTTCGGCTCTTTGGTAGAAGGAATAGCTACCAAGTGGGAAGACCTTCAGGAGTTGAAAGACCAATCATCCGCTGTGCCGCTGATGGGCTTTTTGACGTATGACCTCAAAAACCAGATCGAGGAACTAACCAGTAAGCATCCAGATCATGTTGGGTTTCCTGAGTTGTTCTTCTTCCAGCCAGAGGTATGGCTAGAGTGGCTGGAAGATTCAGTGACAATTCACTCGGTCAAAGAGAATCCTTTAAAAATTGCGCAGGCCATTCATAGTTTTCCGTTTTTGGCTTCTTTTCCAGAAAATAGCCTAAAAACGAAGCCGCGTGTACAAAAGGAAATGTACCTGCAAACCGTAGAAAAGCTAAGAAATCATATTCTTGAGGGTGACGTTTATGAAGTGAACTACTGCCAGGAGTTTTATGCCCAGGAAGCAGTAATTAATCCCCTGGCCACCTTCTGGCAATTGAACGCGGCCTCCCCTACGCCCTTCGCCGGTTTTCTGAAACTGGAACATAGTTTTTTGCTCTGCGCCAGCCCGGAGCGGTTCCTGAAGAAAGAAGGCAGCCTTCTTATTTCACAGCCCATCAAAGGCACCATTCAGCGCGGGGTAACCCAGGAACTAGACCAGGACAACAAGCAAGCCCTGGCCTCCAGCGAAAAGGAACGCGCGGAGAACATGATGATCGTGGATTTGGTGCGCAACGACCTGAACCGGATCTGCAATAAAGGCACCGTGCAGGTAGAAGAGCTTTTCGGGCTGTACGGGTTCAGGTACGTCTGGCAGATGATCTCCACCATCATTGGAAACGTGGATTCTGCTGTGCCTGTTATGGACATTCTTAAAGCCACCTTCCCGATGGGGAGCATGACGGGCGCGCCCAAAGTAAAAGCTCTGGAACTGATTGAGGAATATGAGCAGACCAGGCGCGGGTTGTATTCAGGTAGCCTAGGGTACTTCTTGCCCAACGGCGATTTTGACTTTAACGTTGTCATAAGGAGCATTCAATACAATGTCCAAAGCCAGTACCTTTCTTTTGAGGTGGGCAGCGCCGTCACCTATGACTCTGACCCTGAGCAGGAATACCAGGAGTGTCTCTTGAAAGCTGCGGCCATTACTCGAGTGCTGGAGCAGAAGTAACCGGGCATCCTCCCCTTGGCATAAAAAATCAACTGACATTCTGTCACCAACGCTGAGTTTTCAGTATCTTTGCCTTTTTACAAATAGGTTATGCACGCACCCATTCTGGACTTAGATTTTATAGATAGCCGCACCCCTGAAGAAGCGGCGGCCGCTTCCTGTGACACCAAAGTGAGCGTAGACACCAACACGGGTCGTTCGCGCAAACTGTATATTGAGAGCTATGGCTGCCAGATGAATTTCTCTGACAGTGAGATTGTTTCCTCCATCTTGTTTGAAGCAGGTTTTGACACCACCTCAGACGTAAAGCAAGCGGATCTGGTTCTTTTGAACACTTGTTCCATTAGAGAGAAAGCAGAAACCACCGTTCGTCACCGCCTGCTGCAACTTCAGCACATGAAGCGTAAGCGCCCGGGCCTCATGGTGGGCGTGTTGGGTTGCATGGCCGAGCGCCTGAAGAAGAACCTGCTGGAAGAAGAGAAAATGGTAGACCTGGTAGTCGGCCCTGACGCGTACCGTGACCTGCCTGCTTTGATCAATGAAGTGGATGGCGGCCAGAAAGCAGTGAACGTCCTCCTCTCCAGAGAAGAGACCTACGCAGACATTAACCCCATCAGGTTGAACAGCAACGGCGTGAGCGCTTTTGTGTCCATCATGCGCGGTTGTGACAATATGTGTTCTTTCTGCGTGGTACCCTTCACGCGAGGCCGTGAACGCAGCCGTGATGCCCATTCTGTAGTGCGTGAGGCCGAAGAACTGGTAAAGAACGGGTACAAAGAAGTGACTTTGCTGGGCCAGAACGTTGACTCTTACAAATGGACCTCAGAAGATGGTGCTGAGCACGTGAATTTCGCGCAATTGCTGGAACGCGTGGCCTTGATCAGTCCTGATTTACGCGTGCGTTTCTCCACCTCGCATCCCAAAGATATTACAGATGAAGTGCTGTACACCATGAAAAAGTACGACAACATCTGCAAATACATTCACCTGCCGGCGCAAAGCGGAAACTCCCGAGTCCTGGACTTGATGAACCGCACCTATGACCGCGCCTGGTACATAGACCGCGTAGACGCCATCAGAAACATTCTGGGCGACGAGTGCGCCATCTCCACGGACATGATCTCTGGCTTCTGCTCAGAAACCGAGGAAGAGCACCAAGACACGCTCACCTTGATTGACTACGTACAGTATGACTACGCCTACATGTTTTTCTACTCAGAGCGCCCCGGCACCTTGGCTGCCCGCAAACTGGAAGATGACATTCCGTTGGAGGTGAAGAAGCGCCGTCTGCAAGAGGTCATTGACAAGCAACGCCATTATTCGCTCATCCGGAATGAGAAAACCGTAGGAACCGTCCAGAAAGTATTGCTGGAAGGCTTCTCTAAGCGTTCCCATGAAATGCTCAGCGGCCGTGATGACAAGAACAGAATGGTCATCATCCCTAAAATGGATTACCAGAAAGGGGATTACGTGAACGTGCTCATCACGGGCTGCTCCGTGGGTACCCTGTTTGGCGAGCCGATTGTATAATTTGAAAATTTGGAGATGAGGAAATTTGAAGATGAATTTCCTCAGCCTTTTGACCAATTCATTTCCAAATCTTCACATTTTCAAATCTTCAAATTGAACACATGCGTGATTTAGATATTCAGTCTGTAAAGCAACGGTTTGGGATCATAGGCAACTCGGCCTTGCTCAACCATGCCATACAGGTGGCAGTGCAGGTGGCCCCTACTGACATGACCGTGCTCATTAACGGGGAAAGCGGCAGCGGCAAGGAGTCATTCTCCAAGATCATCCATCATTTGAGCCCTCGCAAGCACGGCCAGTTCATAGCCATCAACTGCGGGGCCATACCAGAAGGAACCATTGACTCTGAGTTGTTCGGGCATGAGAAGGGCTCATTTACCGGGGCGCAGGAAGCCAGAAAAGGATATTTTGAGGTGACCAACGGCGGTACCATCTTTTTAGATGAGATTGGCGAGATGCCGCTGGGCACCCAGGCCCGCCTTTTGCGCGTGCTGGAAAACGGCGAATTCATCAAAGTGGGTTCCTCTAAGGTTCAAAAGACGGATGTGCGCGTAGTGGCGGCCACCAACGTGAACCTGATGCAAGCCGTAGAGCGCGGGCAGTTTAGAGAGGATTTGTACTACCGCCTGAACACCGTACCCATCTCCGTGCCGCCGTTGCGTGAGCGCGGCGAGGACACGCACCTGCTGTTCAGGAAATTTGCCAGCGACTTTGCCGAGCGCTACCATGTAAAGCCCATCACGCTGGTGCCAGAGGCCGTGCATGAACTTCTGCGCTACCGCTTTCCAGGCAACATTCGGCAGTTGAAGAATATTGTGGAGCAGATTTCCGTTCTGGAATATGAGCGCGAGATTTCTGCTGATACCCTGCGCAAGTATCTACCCAAAGAGCAGGTCAACCAATTGCCGGCCATATTGCCGCAGGACCGTTCCTCTGTAGATGGAGCCGGTAACTTTTCTGAGCGCGACCTGCTCTACAAGGTGCTCTTTGACATGCGCAAGGACATGAACGACCTTAAACAACTTGTGTTTGACATCCTTTCACACCAGCAAGAAGATGCCGAGTTGTTGAAGGCCAACAGTCATTTGTTTGATGAGGTCCGCTCCGTTGAAAAGCACGCGCCCGTTTACCGCGGCCCAGAACGCCGCGACGGCTTTGTGCTGGCCATGAATGAGGAGGAAGAAGACTACGAAGAAAAAGTAGAGGACATCTCACACGAAACCGAGGAAGAAAGCCTTTCTTTAGAGCACAAAGAGAAGGAAATGATCCTGAAAGCTCTTAAAAAGCACAACAACAAACGTAAATACGCCGCCAGAGACCTTGGCATTTCTGAACGCACCTTGTATAGAAAACTGAAGCAGTATGATATTGAAGACATGTAAGCAGGCCTCTGCCTGGGCAGTGGTCATTTGTTTGACGCTGTTCCTGGGTGGTTGTTATTCTTTTTCGGGGACTAACATTTCCGCTGATGTAAAGTCCATTTCTATTACTAACTTCAACAATGCGTCTGGCCAGGGGCCGGCAAGTTTGCAGCAGTGGGTGACCGAAGACTTTAGAGATTATTTCCAGCGCAACACCAACCTGCGGGTAATGCCCCAGGGCGGCGACTTGCAGATAGAAGGCCAGATAATGGGCTATTCCTTTAGTCCGGCGGCCATTCAGCGTACAGACTCCCCGGCCAACCAGGGCGGACTGGACCAGGCAGGCGCCAATAGATTGACTATAACCGTGCAGGTAAAATATACAGACACAAAGAATCCAGCCAACAGCTTTGACCAAAGCTTTAACAGCTTCTTTGATTTTCCTGCCAACCAAGACATTAACCAGATTAACAGAGGACAGATCAACCAGATCATGGATAGATTAATCTATAATGTGTTTACAAAAACCGTCGCTAACTGGTAACTTCGCAGGCCAGAACCCACCCATACGCATGAATAAAGCGGCATTTTTAAATATTATACGGCAAGTGGCCCCCATTCAGGACCAGGAAGTAGAAGACCTGGAAGAATTGGTGGCTTCATTTCCGTATTGCCAGACCGCGCATATTCTGCTGGCCAAGGCTGCGTATGACCGGGGCAGCATGCTCTCCACGCAAAAGCTGCGCAGAGCCGCCGCACATGCCTCTAATCGGCAGTTGCTGAAGCGCATTGTGTACGCACCTCCTATCCTGCAAACCACCCTGGAGGAAGAAGTAGCAGTTGAAGAAACACCATCCGTTTTTGGGCTAATTCCTGAAAATGAGGCCAAAAGCGCCTTCCCGGAAATCGCCCCAGAAGAAGGAATCCTGGAGGCTTTGGAGAACCTTTCTGAAGAAGAAAGCTTTGATGTTGAGGCGCAGCACCACCAGGAAGAATTTGAAGCGATAGAAGAACCACAGGCAGCTTATTCAGAGCCAGTTCCGCTTGATAACCTTTCAGATTCTTTAGAGGAGGTAGACGAGTCAGTACCTTCCCTTGAAGGCAATACCTCTAAAGAGGAGGATACTACCCAGGAGGAAGAAGGCCTTATCTTAGAAGAGGATTACGACCAATACACCATCGCAGGCACCCTTCTATCAGATTCTGAAGAAGAAACAGAAGAAGTTATCTACGCAGATGAAGATATTGCCTTTGATGAGCCGGTTGTAGGAGAAGAATCCCCGGAAGAGGAAATCCATTACCAACAACTAGAGACGCCGGATGCTTCTGAGGATTTGGTGGAGGAAGCCATCATTACTGATTCTAACCCTGTACGTTCAGAATTAGAAGCTTCTGCAGAGGAATCGTCTTTTGATTCAACGGAAGACGAAAATATTACTTTCGGAACTGAGCAGGATCAAAGTTCTTTTAACACGCAAGACGCAATAGAAGTTGAATCCAGTGAGGTTTCTAGTGATTCTACCTCAATCCCTGTTTCAGAAGAAAGTGGAAACAGGGAAAAAATAATCTTTGAAACTCAGGATGAGACAAGCATTGAAGTGGAACTGGTTCATGATTCTGAAGATGCCAGTTTTGATGTAAACGAGTTAGAAGAATTAACTCTTGCTTCTCCTTTAGATGCAGAAGATATCCAAGCGGAAACATTTAGCTCTATTGAGGCTGCCTTTGAAGAAGAGGAACCTGAAGCCCCAGAAACATTTGACCAGGTCCAAGAAAGATCAGAACAAGATGCAGTTCTAGTTTTTGCAGAAGTTGGAGAAGATATTCCTGCTGTCCAAGAAAAGGTTATAGCAGATTCTAATCCTACAATAGCTGCTGTTTTGGAGCCTTCCTATGAGGAGGATGAACTGTTCAGCCTGATGCAGATTGACAGCCTTTCTACGCTTTCGGCCCCTATCCCTAGCGTAAACCTTTCGCACGCTGAAATCATTTCTGAGCTTACCTCGCGTCCAGAGCCGGAGGAGTTTTCTCCAGAGGAAAATATCCTTCAAGAGGAAGCCGCGGCAGCAGCAGCCTACCAAGAGGAAGCGTTGCCAGCCTCCCCTGAATTAATTGAATTCGTAGCGGAGTTAGAAGGCAGAACGCCAGAAGAGAAAACAGGCCCCGAGGAGGTAGCGCCTAGTGCCTTCCCTATGCTGCAGATGGCGCCTGCCGCTGCCCATGAGGTAGACCCGGTTACTGAAAAGGATCCGTACCTGAGCATTTTCTACCACAACAGCCTCGCTTATTGGATGGACTCCAGCCGTTTGGGGGAAACCATTCAGTTACGCGATGAGCTTACCTCTAAGAAGCCGTACTACTTCCAGCCAGATCTTATTCTAGAGCACGTGAAGGGCAACGGGGCCTTGGAGAAGGTAAATAAGCCAATTGCCAAATTAGACCAGCAGCTCAACATCATTGATCAGTTCCTGAAGTCTAATCCCAAGCTTAAGAGCATGGCTCACCTGCAGCAGAAGAATGAGCCGCAGGAAGACCTTTCAGCCAAGAGCTCTAAGATTAAAAGGAACCTGGCTTCAGAGAATCTAGCTCTCATCTTCATTAAACAAGGCAAAATCAAGAAAGCGCTCAAAATTTATGAGCAGCTTATTGTGAAATTCCCCGAAAAAAAGAGTTACTTTGCCGAACAGATTGAAAAATTAAGAAACGAATTGTAACATGTATATTGCTCTGATCAGCGTCATTCTTTTCCTTTGCGTATTGTTGATATTGGTGGTTTTGTCCCAGAACTCCAAAGGAGGCGGACTATCCAGCCAGTTTGGCGGAGGCGGCACCAGCCAGCTAATGGGTGTGAAACGCACAGGAGACCTTCTGGAGAAATTAACATGGGGTTTCGCCATTGGTATCATTGTATTGAGCCTTAGTTCACAGTTTATTCTTTCTGGCAGCAATGACGCCGTAGAAAGCCGCAGCGTAAACGAGCAGCGCGCAGGCGCCGCCGCCCCGGCAGCAGCTCCGGCCATGCCACAGCAAAATGCAGCCCCTGCCCCAGCGGTAGCCACACCAGGTGCCGGTACAGACTCTGCTGCGCAATAGTAACAAAACCGATACTAACATAGCCCTTTATAGGACCCCGAGCTTCACCGC
This sequence comes from Nibribacter ruber, assembly GCF_009913235.1. Taxonomy (NCBI): domain Bacteria; kingdom Pseudomonadati; phylum Bacteroidota; class Cytophagia; order Cytophagales; family Hymenobacteraceae; genus Nibribacter; species Nibribacter ruber. Next base: position 693,847 of record NZ_CP047897.1, read on the forward strand.
TCGGGGTCTTTTTTTGTCCTTCCGTTTTTGGCCTGTTTTCCTGTAAATACGCCAAAAACGACACATTTAGTAGAAGAACTCTGTCAAATCTACTATCTGTAAAACTGACTTGGCAGGACAGCCTTGAAAACTTGGCAGACAAACACTGCCAAAATGGACAAGAATGGCAGAAAATGGCATTTGGCACAGGAATGGCAATAAGGCTTGCGTCCCAGGCGCACAGATGCCGGGCATAGAAATAACCTAACCTTATATCATAACAAACCTATGGCATTAAACATCAAACCAATTGCTGGAACTGCGAACAGAGTGATTGTAGAGCCAGCTCCGGCAGAAGAAAAAACTGCTTCTGGACTTTACATCCCAGACACTGCCAAAGAAAAACCACAAAAAGGAACGGTAGTAGCTATTTCAGAGGAAGATGGTGAAGGCAAAAAACCATCTGTAAAGACGGGTGACCAGGTTTTATATGGTAAATACGCCGGTACTGAAATTTCTCTGGACGGATCAGACTACCTGATCATGAAGGAGTCTGACATCTTGGCGGTTCTTTAGTACCTCTCCTCCTATTGTATCTAAATCATCAACCATAACCATTGAAAGAATAGTATGGCATCTAAGAACATTACCTTCGACATCGAAGCCCGTAACAAAATCAAAAAAGGCGTTGACACGTTGGCCAACGCTGTAAAAGTAACCCTGGGCCCTAAAGGCCGCAACGTCATCATCGACAAGAAATTTGGCGCTCCTAGCATCACTAAAGACGGTGTGACGGTTGCCAAAGAAATTGAATTGAAAGACGCCGTTGAGAACATGGGCGCACAACTGGTGAAAGAAGTAGCCTCTAAAACCGCCGACATGGCTGGTGACGGTACTACTACTGCCACCGTATTGGCCCAAGCCATCTACACTGCCGGTTCTAAAAACGTAGCCGCTGGAGCCAACCCAATGGACTTGAAGCGTGGTATTGACAAAGCCGTTTCTAAAGTAGTTGAAAATCTGAAAGCGCAGTCAAAGAAGATTGAAAACTCTTCTGAGATTGCCCAGGTAGGTACCATCTCCGCCAACAACGACTTTGAAATCGGGCAGATGATTGCTGATGCCATGGACAAAGTGGGTAAAGACGGCGTGATCACGGTAGAAGAAGCAAAAGGTACTGAGACCGAAGTAAAGACCGTAGAAGGTATGCAGTTTGACCGCGGTTACCTGTCTCCTTACTTCGTGACCAACCCAGAGAAGATGGAAGCCGAGTTTGAGAACGCCTACATCTTGATTTATGACAAGAAAGTGTCTACCATGAAAGAACTGCTTCCGGTATTGGAGCAAGTAGTTCAAACGGGTAAGGCTTTGGTGATCATCTCTGAAGACGTAGACGGTGAAGCCCTTGCTACCTTGGTAGTAAACAAACTTCGTGGTTCGTTGAAGATTGCTGCTGTAAAAGCACCAGGCTTCGGTGACCGTAGAAAAGCCATGCTAGAGGACATCGCTATCTTGACCGGTGGTACTGTTATCTCTGAAGAGCGTGGTTACAAGCTTGACAATGCTACCCTGGACTATTTGGGTCAGGCTGAGCGCATCATTATTGACAAAGACAACACGACCATTGTGAACGGTAAAGGCGAGAAAGATGCCATTACGGGCCGTGTGAACGAAATCAAATCTCAGATTGAGAAAACCACTTCTGACTATGACAGAGAGAAGCTACAAGAGCGTCTGGCTAAATTGTCTGGCGGTGTAGCTATCCTTTACATTGGTGCCTCTACCGAGGTGGAGATGAAAGAGAAAAAAGACCGTGTGGATGATGCCTTGCACGCGACCAGAGCGGCCGTAGAAGAAGGTATTGTTGCCGGTGGTGGTGTTGCCTTGATCAGAGCCATTGACGCCTTGAACGACGTTGATACCCGCAACGAAGACGAGAAGACTGGTGTGCAGATCATCCGCACGGCCCTGGAGTCTCCTTTGAGAACCATTGTTTCTAACGCTGGTGGCGAAGGATCTGTGATTGTAAACGAAGTACGTGCTGGTCAGGCAGACTACGGCTACAACGCCCGCGACGACAAGTTTGAGAACATGTTTGCCGCCGGTATCATTGACCCAACCAAAGTAACGCGTCTTGCGCTTGAGAACGCCGCTTCGGTGGCAGCCTTGTTGCTGACTACAGAGTGTGTGATTGCTGATGAGCCGGAAGAGGCTGGTGCGGCTGCCGGTGGCGGAATGCCAGGCGGTATGGGCGGCATGGGTGGCATGATGTAATCATCCCTCCTTCAGCACACGCTGAATAAACAAAGAAACCCCGACCATAGACTTGGCCGGGGTTTCTTCTTTTACAGGAACTTCGTTTTTAGCCTCTTTTCTGGGAAAGAGGCTAAAAACGACCTTTATTGAATCTCCTTTATTTTGATGTTAATGGTATGAGGTGCTTTCTCATCGCCGCCAAAGTATGGGTACAACTGATAACCCTGCCCTTCACCAGAACAGCTGCGCTCATGCTCTACTTTCTTGTTTCTTACCTGGTAGGTGTATTTTCCATCTGTCAAAGTCAGTTCACAGACATAGGTTTTGTTTAGGTCAATGTCTGTGATCAAGGTAGAGGCGTTCTTGCCGTCTTTGTACGAATAGGCGTGCAGTTCTAACTTCCCTTTGTACCATCTCCAACCAAAGCGCGCACTGGATACGTGGTGGAAAGCCCCACAGTCACTCATGCCATACAGCTTGTTGATGTCAGCCTGATTATTGGGATCTTTGGTGGTATAAATGGCTGTTGAATCAAACTTCACTTCAAACTTAATCTTGCTCTTAGTGAAAGTCTTCAGGGGATTAGTGGTCTCATGGCGGCCGGCCGCAATCTCATAGTTGATGCCTTCTTCCGTTTGGGGCAAATCTGTCTGGGCAGGCTCCAGCAGTTCTTCTACAGAACAGGAAGAAAGAAAGATGGCGGAAAGAAGAGTGAAAAGAGTAAATCGTAAAGGTTTAGTCATATAGAAACGGTTAAGTAGCACAAAACTACTTGGTTACCTAACCATCAACAATAGTCAATTACACTTCCTTGGGAGGTTACAATAAGGTTGTTGTAATAGTATTATTCATTCTCCCTTTTCTTGCGTAGCCTCTCCTACTTTGGTTCATAGCACATGTTATATAAATCTTCCATGGTGCCTTTGAAAACATTGAGATCAGCGTTGCCTTTGATGCCCTTTAACCTTCCCGTATCTGTATGTTGCCAGAAAGACCAGTTGTGGTTATTGATTATATGACCGTTTTCTGGCGTGTAATGAGCTAGCCACAAAGGATAATCGTCGAAATGCCCGGCCAGGTGCTTTTCATAAAAGGCGTAGTTGGTGTAGATGATGGGCTTTAGGTCATACTCCTCCTCCACCGCATCTAGCCAAATCTGCACGCCTGCTCGTATTTCTTGGTCAGACTGATGGTTGGTTACCTCCACGTCCAGCACCGGAGGCAAATCTCCTGCTTCTAAATGCACCCGGTCCAGGAAGTTCTTGGCCTGCTCTTCTGCATTTCTAGCGGGAAGAAAAAAGTGGTAGGCCCCCCGCAGTATGCCATGCTTTTTAGCCGACCGCCAGTGTTTGGAAAAGTAGCGATCCTGGTGTTGCACACCTTCGGTGGCTTTGATGAACGCAAAGGAGATGTTTTCGTTTTTCACCAGTTTCCAGTCAACCTGCTGCTGATGGTGCGAAATATCCAGTCCCAGCACTTCATAGTCATTGGGCTGAAAAGTGGTAAGGGTTTTGGTCTGGGTGGCCTCCTCTACCTTGTGTCTGAAGAATGCCAGCCTTCCGCCTTCTTTGTAATACTCTATGCCCAGCCTAAGCACCAGAAAACCCGCTACGCCCAAAAGCAAAGGCTTCCAGAGCGACGAGGTGGTTTCTCTACCGGGAGAAACTTTTTTAGAAGGTCTTTTAGGAGCGCGTCTGGTTGTCATAGAAAGGAAGAGAACTCCAAAGATACGAAGCAGTTGCGGTACCAAAAAGAAAGCCCCGCTGATTAGGTCAACGGGGCTTCGGTATTAAGAAGACGTAAAGACTAAGCGCCTCTGCCGTGCATCATGTACAACAACTTCTTGGCAATGGCTACCAGTAGCAAACCAGCGGCAATCACAAAGCCGGCAATAAGCCCAAACACTTGCAATGGTCCCAGAATCTCTACATATGAAGCAATATAGCCACCAGCAATCTGGGCCACGAACGGCGCCAGGAACCAAACCCCCATCAGCATGGAAGTATAGGCCAATGGAGACAAACGGGAAACCATAGACAAACCGATAGGCGACAAACATAGCTCACCAATGGTATGGAAGAAATACGTGGCAATTAACCAGAAGATGCTGGCTTTGACTGCCTCATCCTCTACGTTGCCGCCGCGCTGCATCACTGCACCCACCATGAACAAGAAACCAACTCCTAAGAGAATCATGCCCAAGCCCATCTTCACAGGAATGCTCAAGTCTTTGCCACGCTTGCTCAAAGAAAGCCACAGATTAGCGGTCAAAGGCGCAAAAGCGACAATGAACAATGGGTTCACAGACTGGAACCAAGCCGTAGGAATCAGGAAGCCGAACACCTCGCGGTCAATGTATTTGTCTGTATACAAGGAAAGAGAAGAACCTGCCTGCTCAAAACCTGCCCAGAAAAACACCACAAACAGCGTAATGATGAAAATCACGGCCATTCTGTCTGTTTCCTCCTTGGTCAAAGGCGTCTTCTCCACTGGGTTGTTTTTGTCCACCTTGCCGTCTGGCGCCACGCCCACGTTGCCCAAATATTTTGGAGCCAACAGGTTGAACGCCAGCTGGCCAATGATCATACCAATACCAGCAGCCAGGAATCCGTAACGGAAACCATACTCACTAACAGTAGTGACACCGTCTACCACAGTTTTTGTGGCGAAAATATCCTCAGCTAAAATACCGCATACCAAAGGAGCCGCGAAGGCCCCCACGTTAATACCCATGTAGAAGATGGTGAACGCGGCATCGCGGCGGTGGTCACCTTGCTCATACAGCTTGCCTACAATGGCAGAAATGTTGGGTTTGAAGAAACCGTTACCAATGATAATCAACAACAGGCCCACGGCGGTCATCATAGGAATGCCCATAATGGCCCCCATGTTGGTCATGTCTGGGGTTGAGAACAAGGAAAACTGCCCCAAGGCCATCAACACACCGCCTATCAAGATGGAACGGCGCTGCCCAATGTATTTTTCTGCTAACCAACCGCCAATAATGGGCGTGAAATAAACAAAGCCGGTAAAGTAGCCGTAGATGAGATTACCGGTAGACTCTGCAATGCCAAGCCCACCCGCTACGGCAGCTTTTGTTAAATACAGGATAAGAAGTCCCCGCATTCCGTAGTAGCTGAATCGCTCCCACATCTCGGTGAAAAAAAGTAGGTAGAGCCCTGGCGGGTGACCTTTCTTAACGGTTGTTTCTTGCATGTGTACTGGAGAGTTTTAGTAAGTGATTATTTGTTAGATGGTGTTTTTTGAGAATTTCGTAAAAGTAAATGTATCACCTTAGATGCATTTATTCAAATATGCGTTCTTTTTAATGAATACCGGCCAGCTCTGAGAAACATATAAAACAAACAGCCGTTAGGGTTTGCTATTATATCCCCTCTTTTTTGTAATTTTGTTAAACCAAGGCACACCGTGCCTTTTTCCATTATCAAAAATCAATTTTCAAACCTCCTTATGAAAGAATTTGGCAAGAAATCATCTGCAATGGACTTAACCAGCTTAGGAATTTCACAAGCAAAAGAAGTGTATTGGAACCTGACTCCCGCTGAGTTAGTGGAAGAAGCACTCAAAAACGGGGAAGGTTTCTTGACTGATACCGGTGCCCTTATGTGCGACACCGGCAAATTCACCGGCCGCTCTCCTAAAGACAGGTTTGTAGTGAGAGACGAAAAAACGGAGGACTCCGTATGGTGGGGTGATGTGAACATTGCCTTTGAGCCAGCCAAGTTTGAGGCCCTGTACCAAAAAATGATTGCTTACCTGGCAGACAAGGCTCTGTATGTGCGCGATGCCTATGCGGGCGCCGACCCAGAATATCGCCTTAACCTGCGCATTGTCAACACCATGGCCTGGCATAATCTCTTCTGTAACAACATGTTCCTGCGTTTGACAGAAGAAGAGCTTGAAAACCATAATCCTGAATTTACCATCATCTGCGCCCCAGGTTTTGAGGCAGATCCTGCCGTAGACGGTACGCGTCAGCCTAACTTTGCCATCATCAACTTCTCCAAGAAGATGATTTTGATTGGCGGAACTGGCTACGCCGGAGAAATGAAAAAAGGTATTTTCTCAGTCTTGAACTATATCTTACCGCATGAGCGCGAGACTTTGTCCATGCACTGCTCTGCCAACGTAGGCAAAGACGGTGACACGGCCATTTTCTTCGGCTTGTCAGGTACTGGTAAGACTACATTATCCGCTGACCCTAACCGCGGTTTGATTGGCGATGATGAGCACGGCTGGACCAAAGACAGCGTCTTCAACTTTGAAGGAGGCTGCTACGCCAAAGTGATTGATCTTTCCAAAGAGAAAGAACCACAAATCTGGGATGCCATTAAATTTGGTGCCATTGTAGAAAACACCCGCTTTGTTGACGGAACCCGTTCAGTAGACTATACAAACAAGTCTGTTACAGAAAACACGCGCACGGCCTACCCTATCAACCACATTGACAATGCCATTGAGCCGTCTGTGGCTTCTATTCCGCAGAACATCTTCTTCTTGACGGCAGATGCGTTTGGTGTATTGCCTCCTATCTCTAAGCTGAACAAGAGCCAGGCCATGTACCATTTCATTTCTGGCTATACCGCCAAGGTAGCTGGTACTGAGGTGGGCATCACCGAGCCACAAACTACCTTCTCTGCCTGCTTTGGAGCTGCTTTCTTACCATTGCACCCTACCAAGTACGCAGAGATGCTGGGCAAGAAAATGACTGAGAACAACGTGAACGTATGGTTGATCAACACCGGTTGGACTGGTGGTTCTTACGGAACAGGTTCCCGCATGAAGTTGCCTTACACCCGTGCCATGATCACGGCGGCCTTGAACGGCGAGCTGAACGACGTAAGCTTCACCAAACACCCAATCTTCGGAATGGAGATGCCAGAGTCTTGCCCGAACGTACCAGCAGAAATCTTGAACCCACGCAACACCTGGACCGATAAAGACGCCTACGACCAAAAAGCAGGCGAACTGGCTAAGGCCTTCGTGAAAAACTTTGGGAAGTATGCAGACTATGCCAACGAGGAAATCCTGGCTGGTGCCCCAGAAGTGGCGGTAGAAGCGTAAGCACGTTCCTTCCTATACCTTTTAAAAGAAAAGCCTTCTACAAAGTAGAAGGCTTTTCTTTTTGATTCTTTTTCCGTTTTAAGGCTACTTCCTGGAAAACAAGTCAAAAACTAGTAAGTATTGTATAAGGCCTATTCATTATTTACCTTTTAAATAGTTGGTTCTTCCTGGAGTATATACCCATCGCCTAAGTTCTTGACTATTTTAAAACGATATGGATAATTATTCTTATTCAGGAAGTCTTTGAAGGAGTCTACGCCCCAATACAAAATGATGGTCTTACTCGCTTTGTCTTCTTTGAATGCATGGTGTATGACCCCAATACGATGTTCCTGTGAAATGTTTGGAATATAGCCATGCCCCAGAAAATACAGTTCCTCCGTGCCATTGGTATATACATGAGGATGTTGAAGCAGACGTTGGCCCTCTTGGGTACTTAAAAATTTTGCAACTCCCGTTTGTTTGGCTTGCCACCTGGAATAGCCCACAGAGTTCGCCATTTCTTGCTGCCATAAACCAAAGCCCTTTTGAAAGGTATACCAGCAAGAGAATAGTGTCAAAAGCGTTACAGCGCCTTTAATGAAAAGGTGATTCTTCTGCCGGAACAAGGATTGAATGCCTAGAAAAACCAATGGCAGAGCGGTGAAGTAGGCAGGCGCCACCAGTCTTGGTTCAAAGGCGCCGCTCGCCTGTAACAAGGCAGTCATCAGGATAAAAAGCAGGTAACCGCCCGTATGTCCAACCAGTAAATACACCAACAGTCGCTTAGAAGGTTGGTCAGTTATTTCTCTCCTGATGAATACTCCAAATAAAAGCCCTAAAACCACGAGCCCTGCCCCAGCCAGGAAAACAAATCCAGGTTGCTCATAATAAGGAAAAGCCCACTCCCATACCTGTTGCACGGCATTCACCAGATTGTACTGGATGTACTTAAGCTCAACGGTCCTGTCGGCGCCACTCACGCTATGGGTTACCAGGTAATTTCGGGCAAGCCAACCAGCCAAGGGAAAACTAGCCAAAAGCCCAAAACCCATGCTATGCAAGAACCTGCTTTGCCAACTCTTCTTCAGAAACATTAAGAACGACAAACAGATGAACGCAATCAGGAAGACTCCGCTGTAGCGTTGCAAGCTGGCGCCCCAAGCCACCAACAGTAAACAGAAGAACAAGTGCTTGCCAGGGTTTTGGAGATAGCGGTACAGCAGCACGATTAGGATTAACGTGAAAGTAATGTACCAACCTTCTGTAATGAGCGTGGTATAGGATATAATGGAGTAGATAGACGTTAAACTTAAACACAAAGCCATCGCCCGTAACCAATTAACAATGTTTAGGTTAACCAGTATAATGTTCAAAAAATAGGCAGTGAGAAGAAAAGAGGAAACAGCCAGGAATAGACCGCTCACCGTGACAGGAATTCCCACCCATTGGAATGAAGCTAGTGCCAATGGGTACAGGGGCGGCCAGTTGGAATAAGCCCTTCCATCATAGGCTAGAAACCCTTTCCCGGCGGCAAGATTCTGGGCAGTGCTGGTAAAGGCAATGGAATCACCGCTTTGGACGGGCCCGTGCAGAAACCCCGGCAGAAACACCCAAAGCCCGACCAGCAGAACTACCGCTGAAATCAAAAGGCTGCTTCCCTTTATTTTTTGTAGCATTCAGAATATATTTCAGGTTATTTGCAGAAAGCAAACCCGCAAAGGTCTAAAGATAGGTATTATGCACGTTTTCTTCACTCCAGACATTATTCCCACTTCTACTTCTTACACCTTGTCTGAGGAGGAGTCTAAACATTGTGCACGGGTGCTGAGGCTGGGCATAGGTGACATGGTGCAGCTGATAGACGGAAAAGGGGGCCAATACCTGGGCCAGATAGCCGAGGCCACCGCTAAGAAAACCACACTCCAAATTCTGGAACACCATTCCACAGAGGACCAGTGGGCTTTCAAAATTCATATTGCGGTGGCACCCACCAAAAACATGGACCGCATGGAGTGGTTTGTGGAGAAGGCCGTGGAAGTGGGCATTGACGAAATTACCTTCCTGCAGTGCGCCCGCTCAGAGCGCAAAGCACTCAACCTGGAACGCCTGGAGAAAATTGCGGTGAGCGCCATGAAGCAGTCACTTAAAACGCATTTACCCCGCCTGCATGAACTCACCAGGTATGCTGATTTTATCAAAACCGTTCCCGTGGAGAATACCTTCATTGCGCATTTGGTAGAGGGCCAGGAGCGGCATTCGCTCGTGAAAAGCATTTCAGGGAATAATCAATATACCGTTTTAATAGGCCCAGAAGGCGATTTCTCTCCTGAAGAAGTGCAGCTAGCCTTAGACAGAGGCATAAAACCTGTTACCCTTGGATCTAGCAGACTGCGCACCGAGACCGCGGCTTTAGCCGCCTGTCATACCTTTCACGTGCTGTTAGACGTTTAACGTTTTGGCCTATTTTCCAGAAAACAATGCAAAAACGGTTCTTGCTTCTTTCGCTGTTTCTTTCGCTTGGCATTGGCCTGGCCACCGCACAACGGCCTAGCTTCACGATTGCGCGCCTCAAGTACGGCGGCGGCGGAGACTGGTATGCCAATAAAACCTCCCTGCCCAACCTCATCAATTTCTGCAACCGCGAATTGAAGGCCAACATTGCCCCGCAAGAAGAAACCGTGGAGCCCGGCAGCCCCGAGATTATGGATTATCCTTTCGTGCACATGACGGGCCACGGCAACGTATTATTCACCGAAGGCGAGGCCCAGAACCTGCGCAAATACCTCATTGGCGGTGGCTTCCTGCACATTGATGACAATTACGGCCTGGAAAAATTCGCGCGGCGTGAGATGAAGAAAGTCTTTCCAGAACTGGAATTCGTGGAGATACCGTTCAACCATCCGGTCTACCACCAGAAATTTGACTTCCCGCGGGGGTTGCCTAAAATCCATGAGCATGACAATAAGCCTCCGCAAGGTTTCGGGTTGATTTATCAAGGCAGGTTGGTTTGCTTTTTCTCGTATGAAAGTGATTTAGGCAACGGCTGGGAAGACCAATCGGTGCACAATGACCCCATTGAAAAGCATATGGCTGCTTTGCGCATGGGTGCCAACCTGATTTCTTATGCCTTGACTAATTTTTAAAAAATTTCAATTTGCAGACCCCGGCACAAGCATCCGCTTGTGTCATAGTTCATTTCAAAACTCACTCACTCCAATCACTCACTTTAAATCCGTTTTTGGCTTATTTCCCAGGAAACAGCCCAAAAACGGATTCTCTTTTTAAGTCCCTTCCCAACCGCCAGTTTTGTGGTACTCAGAACTCTTTTTTGTATTTTTGAGGTTGTAGCCAGAGTAACTGGTAGAAGCGCATGGAATTAGCAAGACTAGAGATTAAAGGCTTTAAGAGTTTCGGGGATAAGGTCACCATTAACTTTGATAGCGGCATTACCGGTATTGTAGGTCCTAATGGCTGTGGCAAGTCCAACATCGTGGATGCTATACGCTGGGTCCTGGGTGAACAGAAAACCCGAAACCTACGTTCAGACAAGATGGAGAGCGTTATCTTCAACGGCACCAAAAACCGCAAGCCCCAGCAATTAGCCGAGGTCTCCCTCACCTTCAACAACAACAAAGGCATTCTGCCCACAGAATACTCGCAGGTCACCATCACGCGCAAGTACTACCGCACCGGCGAGAGCGAATACCTACTCAACAACGTCACCTGCCGCCTCAAGGACATCAATGACCTGTTCCTGGACACCGGGATTGGCTCAGATTCCTACGCCATCATTGAGCTAAAGATGGTGGACGATATTCTCAACGATAAGGACAACTCGCGCCGTACCCTGTTTGAAGAGGCCGCAGGTATCTCTAAGTTCAAGGTCCGGAAGAAGCAGACCATGCGCAAGCTGGAAGAGACTGACGCGGATTTGGAGCGTGTGGAGGACGTCTTATTTGAGATTGGCAAAAACCTGAAAAGCTTAGAGCGCCAGGCTAAGACTACCGAGAAATACTACTCTCTTAAAGACGAATACAAAAAGCTTAGCCTGGAATACGCCCGCCGCAACATCGGTCACCACCAAGAGGCCTTGGAGCGTCTGGAAAATGACCTGAAGAAAGAAACGGAGCGAAAAGGCGGTTATTCAGAGGAGCTGTTGGCTTTAGAGAATGCGCTACAGGAGCAGAAGACCTTGGTAGACCGCACGCAGTTACAGTTGCAGAACACGCAAAAAGAAGTGCACGAGCACACCAGTCAACTGCGTCAGCTGGAGAATGAAATCAAGCTGAAGAGCGAGCGCAAGTTCTACCTACAGGAACGCGCTAAAACCCTGCAAAACCAAATCAGCCAGGACACCACCAACATTGGGCAGACTGAGGCCAGCTTGGGACAGTTGCAGAATGACTTGGAGGATATTCAGGAAGAATTGCTCATCTCAGAAGAGCAATTAGGCTTGACCAAGAAGGAGCTGGAGCACGTCAATCAGCAGAAAACCGACCTGCAAAAAGAAGTGCAGGAGAAAACCCTGGCCCAGCGTCAGGTGCAGAACGAGGTGTTCACTCTCAACAAGAGCATTGAGATTACGCAAGTTCAGATTCAGACGCACCGCGCCGAACTGGAGCGAATGCAACAAATGGAAGGCTCTGAAAATAGTCTTCAGTTACAGTATGAGGACGCCTTAGCTGAAACCCAGCAACAATTAGAAGAAGCCCAGGCGAAATTGGTATCCCTGCAAGAAGCCGAAAGACTCTTGCAAGAGGAAATGACCAACACCGAGGCCACCTTACATGAATACCGTCAGCAGTTAATAGACATCAACCGTCAGCTGGACTCTAAAAAGAACCAGTATACCTTGACCAAATCTTTGGTGGACAACCTGGAAGGCTTCCCGGATGCCATCAAGTTCCTGTACAAGTCCAAGACATGGCAGAAGCCGGCTCCGCTCCTGTCAGACATCATCTCCTGTGACCAGGAGTACAAGGCCTTGATTGAAAGCTACCTGGAGCCGTACATGAACTTCTTCGTGGTAGAGACCGCCGAGGACGCCGTAGAGGCCATTCATCTACTCAACAACCAGAACAAGGGCCGCGCCAACTTCATCATCCTTTCGGAAGTGGAAGATCTGGACGTTCCTGCCACCATCAGCACGCCAAAGTATAAAGCCGCCCTGGAGACCGTGGCCTCTGAGGAGAAATACCATCCATTGTTGCGTTACATGCTCAATGAGGTGTACATCAGTAGCACCTCAGACACAGAGTTGTATCTGAGCGATGGCCGCACGTACATCTTAAAGGACGGGTCAGTCATCAAAAAGCCATTGAGCGTGTCTGGAGGTTCAGTAGGCTTGTTTGACGGTAATAGATTGGGCCGTAAGCAGAACCTGGAGAAATTGGCTGAGGAACTGGAAGCCTTGAAAGAGCTGGCCGAGCTGATGAAGACTAAAATCAGCACGCTCCAGCATGTGTTGCAGAACCAGAAGAACGGAACCCAGGCAGACGCCATCCGGGTTCAGGAACGTGCCATCAATACTTTACAGCAGGAATTGATTAGCCACAAGGTACGCTATGAGCAGTTCCAGTTGAACCTGCAGAACCAGGCCAGCAAGAAGGATGAGTTGTTTGAGAAGATTCAGGATTTAGGCGAAACCTTAGCCGACCTTCTCCCCGATTCTGAGAGCAAGAACCTAGCCTTAAAAAGCTATGAACAAGAACTTGCTGGCTTAACACAAGTTCTTGACAAACAGAATGAAATCATTGCTGAGGTAAGCAGCATCTTTAACCAGGAGAACATCAAATTCCACCAGTTAAAGAACCGACTGCAGAGCATCCAACAAGAACTGGCCTACAAACAAAAGACGGTCATGAACCACCAGGAGCGCCTGGTGCAGTTGCAGGATGAACTGGCCCGCGCCGAAGATGAGACTGCCACCCTTGAGCAGTTTGTGGAGGACCAGTCTTTCCAGTTGGAGGAAGGCATGGTGCAGAAAAAAGACTTAGCCCAGCAATTGGATGAAGTGGAGAAAGCCTACTTCCATTTGCGCGGCGAGGTGGATGAGAAAGAGAAAGCCATCCGGGAGTTGCAACGCAAGAAGGAGAATACTGATGAAGTGTTCCAGTCCATGCAACAGGCCATCACCGATACCCGCATCAAATTGGTGGCCGTGATAGAGCGTTTGTCCGCCGAGTTCAACATGAGCCAGGAAGACCTAGCCGAGGCCCCTACCGAAAAGCTGGACATCTCCAATGAAGAATTGAGCCAGCAGGTAACTACCATCAAGCACAAGCTGGAGAACGTAGGCCCGGTGAACCCCATGGCCGCTGAAGCTTACCAAGAGATTGAGACCCGTCACCAGTTCATCCAGACGCAGAAGAATGATTTGGTGGGTGCCAAGCAACAACTTCTGGACACCATCGCGGAAATTGACACGGTGGCCAAAGAGAAGTACCTGGAGGCGTTTGATCAGATTAAGGACAACTTCATGCGCGTGTTCCGGTCCCTGTTCTCAGAGGAAGACACTTGTGACCTATACATCCAAGACCCAAGCAACCCGCTGGAGTCTAAGATTGAGATCATGGCAAGACCTAAAGGCAAGCGTCCATTGACCATTAACCAGTTGTCTGGTGGTGAGAAGACCTTAACGGCCATTTCCCTGCTGTTTGCAATCTATCTGTTGAAGCCTGCCCCGTTCTGTATCTTTGACGAGGTAGATGCACCCTTGGATGATGCCAACATTGACAAGTTCAACAACATCGTTAAGAAATTCTCCGGTGACTCCCAGTTCATTGTAGTGACGCACAACAAGCGTACTATGATCTCTACCGATGTAATCTACGGCATCACCATGCTGGAGGCAGGCGTGTCCAGAGTAATTCCGGTAGACTTGAGAGAATTGGCACCCGAGCCTGAGGAGGTAGCAGCTCTTACGGCGTAGCCTATTAGCAGATTTTTAAATGTCCCGTTTTTGGCGTATTTCTCAGAAAAGAGGCCAAAAACGGGACATTTGTTATTAGAGGCTTTTCCCCCAGTCAAAGCTATTGCAAGAATTTAAACTGAGAGCGCAGTTCCGAGATTTCCTGTTCCTCCTTTTCCTTTACCCATTCTTTCCGCTTCTTATGAAATGGGAAAAGCCGTTTTTGGCCTATTTCCGAGAAACAAGGCTAAAAACGGCTTTATAAAGATATTTAAATTTTATCGAACGCCTTGGCTTGGGTATTTGGCGGTAACGGTTCTGTAGAAATTCAATATCTTTTCCATGTCGGCGTCAAAGTCTCCGGTTGGTTGGATCATAGGCCCTATGCCTGCTTCTTTTTTGGCATAATCCAGGTAGCCCATCACTATGGGAACGTTGGCACCCAAAGCGGTATAGTAGAAACCTTTCTTCCAGCGGGGTTGGTATTTGCGGGTGCCTTCTGGTGTTACCAGCATCACCAGTTCGTCGCGTTCCTTAAACAAATCCACCATGGCGGCCACCAAGTTGTTGTTCTTTTTGCGGTCCACGGGTATGGCGCCTAGGGCTTTCAATAAGGGCCCCATGGGGAAGACGAAAGCCTCTTTTTTAATTGTAATCTTCACGGGAACACCCATTAAATAGAAAGCTGCCCGCGCATAGATGAAATCCCAGTTGCTGGTATGAGGTGCGGCAATCATGATGGCTTTTTTAACGCCATGCGGCATCCCGCCATTCAAGGTCCAGCCAGAAAGTTTAAAGATGGATTTAGCGAGCAGGTTTCCAAACATAGAAGGTCGTTTTCAGGATTGAGACTACAATGATACAAAAAATACCAGCCTTTTGGACTGGTATTTAAACTCCCTTATTTTCTGTTGCTTCGTTCGCTAAACAAATACACTTGTAAGGCTATATTGATGGAAGGCCCCATTTCTGTAAAATAGTTGTCTGCGTCAGCTGGATTTTTCTCCTTGTAATACGTGTAAACCAAGGAAGGTTCAATGGCTATTTTGGGACTCAGGAACCAAGCATACCCAATGGCGCCTCGTATTTCTGAAAGATCTTTTTTGCTGGTCCCAGACAAGTTTTTTATGCCAAGGCTATAAGATGCTTCGCCAAAGATTCCATTATCCAGATAGTACCGTACAAATGGTCCTAATAAGACGTGAGTGGTAGGAATGGAAGTACTTCCTTCCGCTTTTATTTTGGAATGGGAAATCGTGCCCAACACCCCTACTGCCACATCATTCAACAAAAAATAACCAAACCTGCCTTGCGCGTCTACCTGAAACTTCGTGCTACTTGAAGTAGAGGTGGAGGTATGATTTTCAATGGAACGGAAAGTTCCGTTCAGTCCTCCCCCTACCATTAGGGAGTTTCGAATTATTTTAGCTTTTAAAAGTCTTCCTCTATTTTCTTGGGCATGGGCAACAGAAACCACTAGAAACAAGACCAGGAGGCAATAAATTCTCTTCATGAGTATAGGTTAAATATGATGCATTTGTAGATGCTGCGCTTTACATCATAAATATAGTAATTTAACTATGTTTATTTATATGTGTATATGTGAGCTTCCATGAAAATCAACGAATGGATGGATCCAACAACCCTTTCAATTCTTTTGCCAATCCCATGGTAAAATCATAACCTATCTGAAAGATTTCTTCTGCCTTGTTGATGGCGTAAATGTGATAGTCCTTCAAAGCAGGTGGCTCCAGAAACAAACTACACAAGGATATGCGTTGCTGCACGTTGGCATTGATGGCTAGGTGGAAAACGCGCTCAGTGACCTGACGTATGCTTTTAATATCGGTTTTATGGTCAATGGGGTTTACATGTACGCCAATGATTTTCTCACAGGCACCGGTCAGGCATTCTACCGGCATGTTATTAAGCAATCCGCCGTCTACCAGCAGCCTACTCCCGTGGGGCACCGGCTGAAACATAATGGGCAAGGCCGAAGAAGCCCGCAGCGCGTTGGCCACTGATCCTTCAGTAAGATAAACGGTACTGCCTTGGTTTAAATCTGTGGCAGAAATGATGAGCTGGATGGGAAGATCTGCGAAGGTGATGTCTTGCAGGTGCTGCTCGAACAGCTTTTGAAGAGCATTAGACTGAAGCAAACCTTTGTTTAAAGCCGGTCTCACCAATTGACTCAGCGATAAATCACATACCAGCTCCAGCACTTTTTCAGGAGAGAACCCAGCTGCAAAAAAGGCGCCTGCAATGGCCCCGGAACTGGTTCCTGAAATAACTTCAATGGGAATGGATAGCTCTTGCAAGGCTTTTAAAACGCCCAGGTGGGCCACTCCCCTGGCTGCGCCCCCAGACAGACAAATCCCAATCCTGGCCATGGGCTACAGCGCCGACAATGGGAAAATCTGATCCACTCGTACGCCCTTTTCGGTCATTTTAACGGTGCAGCACTCGTTAACTGCGTCATGTTCTAAGAATAGCACCCATTGTTCTTCGGCGGCTTTCTTCAGGAACACTTCTTTCTCTTGCAGGGTGAGTAAAGGACGGGTGTCATAGCCCATCACGTACGGCAAAGGCAGGTGCCCCACCGATGGCAACAAATCTGCCATGAAGCAGACCGTGCGGCCTTTGTATTGGATGCGCGGCACCATCATTTTATCAGTGTGGCCATCTACGTAGGTTACCCCAAAGCCAGGGAGAAACTGCTCCTGCCCCACTTCCAGAAAGGCGAGCTGGCCGCTTTCCTGCAAAGGCAGAATGTTCTCCTTGATGAAAGAGGCCTTCTCTCTGGGATTTGGTTCGGTGGCCCAGTGCCAGTGGTCCTTGTTGCTCCAGTACTTCGCCTTGGGGAAGACCGTTTCCAGGCTGGTCCCGTTGGCGCCATACTTCACCGATCCGCCGCAATGGTCAAAATGAAGGTGAGTCAAAAACACATCAGTGACATCACCATAATCAAAGCCTGCCTTGTGCAGTGACTTTTCCAGCGAATCGTCTCCGTGCAGGTAATAATGGCTGAAGAACTTGGCATCCTGCTTGTCTCCAATGCCGTTGTCTATCAAGATTAGCCTGTCACCCACTTCTACCAACAAGCAACGCATGGCCCAGGTGCAGAGGTTGTTCTCATCTGCCGGATTGGTTTTCTGCCACAGCGTTTTGGGGACCACGCCAAACATGGCGCCTCCGTCTAGCTTGAAATTTCCAGTAGGAATAGGATAAAGCTTCATGTGCTAACCTCGTTTTTGACCTGTTTTCAAGAAAATAGCCCAAAAACGGACTACTCCTCCACTACGCCCATGGCACTGAACTTCTCAATGCGCTGCATGATTCTTTCTTCGCTGTCAATGGCAGAAAGTTCTTCCAGGGTTTCCAACAGTTTCTTCTTGAGCGTCTTCATCATCTTGTCTGGGTTCACGTGCGCGCCGCCCAGAGGCTCCTTGATGATGCCATCTACCAGCTTGTTACCCAGCATGTCTTTGGCTGTCAGCTTGAGGGCTTCGGCGGACTGTTCTTTGTAATTCCAGCTGCGCCATAAGATGGTGGAGCAGTTCTCAGGAGAAATCACGGAATACCAGGAGTTTTCCAGCATGAATACGCGGTCCCCAATGCCAATTCCCAAAGCACCGCCCGAGGCTCCTTCACCAATGATGATGCAAATCACGGGCACTTTAAGCATGAACATTTCCTTGAGGTTGCGGGCAATGGCTTCACCCTGACCGCGTTCTTCAGCTTCTAACCCCGGGAAGGCGCCCGGCGTGTCTATAAGCGTGATGATGGGCTTGTTGAATTTCTCGGCTAGTTTCATGAGGCGCAAGGCCTTGCGGTAGCCTTCTGGGTTGGCCATCCCGAAGTTGCGGAACTGACGCTCTTTGGTGTTGCGGCCTTTCTGCTGCCCAATGAACATGACCGTCTGGCCGTCCAGTTCGCCAAAACCACCCACCATGGCCTTGTCATCCTTCACGTTACGGTCGCCGTGCAGTTCTACAAACGTGGGCGAAAGACCTTTTATGTAATCCAGCGTGTACGGTCTCTCTGTATGTCTGGACAATTGCACGCGCTGCCAGCGGGTAAGGTTGGCATAGGTTTCCTTCTTCAGGGACTTTATCTTGTCTTCCAGGGCCAGAACCGCATCAGATACGTCTACCTGGCTTTCTTGGGCCAGTTTCTTCATTTCTGCCAGCTTGCCTTCCAGCGCTGCAATAGGTTGTTCAAAATCTAACAGCATAATCAATAGGTCTATATCTTATACTCATGTATACCCGCAAAGGTAATTGAATATGCGTAGTTTAGTAACAGTAGTTTTTAGCAGAATCAAAGGAATTTTTTCTTTTTGAATCTGAGCCATTTACCTCCAAACACGCACTTATTTACGGTTAATTTACCTTTAGGGCTTGTGTATCTTAATCCCTCCCCCTACATTTGCATCATCAAAACGGAGACATCTGGTCTTCGGGAGGATGTTGGTCCGGTAGTTCAGTTGGTTAGAATGCCGCCCTGTCACGGCGGAGGTCGCGGGTTCGAGTCCCGTCCGGACCGCTAGAAGCCCTCTCAGAGAAATCTGGGAGGGCTTTTTTTATGGCCTCCATTTCTATATTTTCCAATAGCGCCTCCCAAAGGCATGATTTGTTGTTAAGTTTGCCCATCTGCTTTTCAGGCAAGCCTTGTCCTTAAGAATACTTTTAGGAATTACCAATTTGCCTGTCAATATTTCGTTATCTCCTCAACTACTCTAAAATACCAGAAAGAATGGAAGTGAATAGCACCTTTTGGATAGGGTTTAATGTATTTGTCCTACTTATGCTGGCCTTGGACCTCGGGGTCTTTAACCGGAAGGCGCATGTAGTTTCTGTAAAGGAAGCGCTTATCTGGTCTGGGGTTTGGATTACGCTGGCGCTCGTATTCAACTCCTTGATTTACTATTGGTTTGGCGAGCACAAGGCCGTAGAGTTTTTAACTGGTTATGTCTTGGAGAAGACCTTGAGCGTAGACAACATCTTTGTGTTCGTGCTTATTTTCAAATACTTCCAGATTCCTTCCATCTACCAGCACAAGATTTTATTCTGGGGCATACTGGGGGCCTTGCTTATGCGCGTGGCGTTCATTTTTGCCGGCGTGGCGTTGATAGAGAAGTTCCATTGGTCCATCTACCTGTTTGGCGCCTTCCTCATTTACACGGGTTACAAAATGTTTGTGGAGAAGGACAAGGAAATGGAACCGGACAAAAATCCGGTCATCAAATTCTTCAGAAAGATAATGCCGGTCACCAACCAGTTGGAGGGAGATAAGTTCTTTGTGAAGCAGGATGGAAAAATGATGGCCACTCCCCTGTTTCTGGTGTTGATTTTGATTGAAGTTTCTGACCTTATTTTCGCGGTAGACAGCATTCCCGCCATTCTGGCCATTACGCAGGACCAATTCATTGTCTACACCTCTAACGTGTTTGCCATTTTGGGTTTGAGGTCGCTTTATTTTGCCTTGGCCCACGTCATTCACCGGTTTGTGTTCCTTTCAACCGGCCTGGCTATAATTCTAATATTTGTGGGGATGAAAATGGTCATGATTGACGTCTTTAAGGTGCCTACCTTCATTTCGTTAATTATCATTGGCTTGATCATTACTGTGAGCATAGTTTTCTCCCTTCTTAAAACCAAGGAAGTTGAGCAAGACAACTCTGCAGGCGAAGGAGGTTCTGCCATATAGCCAGCAAAAGCCTTTAAATTGTGAAATCCTGGAGGGCCCTAGACCTTAGTCAAGTTTTACCGCAGGTTCATCTTTTATTTTAAATTTCAGACTAAATTCACCTGAAGGTTTGCATATCAAAAATCAACTATATACATTTGCATCATCAAAACGGAGACATCTGGTCTTCGGGAGGATGTTGGTCCGGTAGTTCAGTTGGTTAGAATGCCGCCCTGTCACGGCGGAGGTCGCGGGTTCGAGTCCCGTCCGGACCGCTTGAAGCCCTCTCAGAGAAATCTGGGAGGGCTTTTGCGTTTTACAGGGTTTGGTCTTCTTCTTCTCTCTTTTTCTAGATTGGTTATTACTTGGAGTTGAGTTTTGGAGCCACGTAATTGCCCAGCATGCTTTCATATTCATCAATGGCCATCACAGACATTTGCCGGGCATCATAAGGCGTCAGCACAGAAAGCCAATCCTTTTCCTGCAAACGGTTATTCATCCAGATTCCCTCGCTATGCGGCGTCAGGATCACGGGCATACGGTCATGGTAGGGTTGAACTGCCTCGTTGGCTTTGGTGGTGATGATAGTAAAGTGCGGGAATAGCTCTCCGGTCTCCTTGTGTAGTGACTCGCGACAAAGCCCTGCCAGGCCAAAAGGTTCTTCCTGCGCAAGGGTGAAGCGGTATTTTTGCTTCTGGGGTTTTGCCTTCTTAAGCCGCTTCTTTTCTGCCTCGCTTCGCACGGGGTTTCCAAACAAATCCAAAGCCACATTTGCCGTAGATTCTTCGGTTGGTCCCTCTTGTTCCTGGTCATCGTCCAGTTCTTTCCACTCAAAGAAACCGTCCACGGGAATGATGCACCGATGGCTGGGCAGCAGCTCTCTGAACCTAGGAATGAACCGTAAATTCTCTTCGCGAATGTTGAAGGGCAGCGTGGGCTTGCCGTCTTCCAGTTTGGTGGGGTCTGCCCAAATAGCCATAATGGCCTTCTGGGCCGCAGGAAGTATGACGGGCAGCTGTTGCGAAGGCCGTGCGTCAAAATTAGGCGTGAAGGAAAGGCCTTCCAACTTGTCGGCATACCGGTGTGCCTGCGGCACTTTCTTTTTTGAGAAGGAATAACGTCCACACATAAGCGGTTGTTTAAGATGATACCCCAAACGCCTTCTGTTTAAGCGTCTATAGGATATAAACGGTTTCTGGAAAAGAAGGACTATGGCCCGCAGTTGAGGCGGCGGCCAAAGATAAAAGAAGCCATTGTAGTTTAAATTTTGGTACTTGCCAATTCTTTTGTTTCACCCCTACTTATTTCTTGCCTTATGCTGCCCAAAATCCTGAACAGTCTCAAAATTACCGCCCTCAATGAAATGCAGGAGGCAGCCTTGGCAGCGGCCAGAACCCAGGACATGGTGCTGCTCTCTCCTACCGGCTCTGGTAAAACCCTTGGGTTTCTGCTGCCCCTCCTGGAGACGCTGCAACCTGAGGACAAAGGAGTACAGGCTTTGATTCTAGTACCTACTCGTGAGCTGGCGCTCCAGATTGAACAAGTGTTTAGACAGATGGGGTCCGGCTTTAGGGTGGTGTGTACCTACGGAGGAAATTCCACCAACTCAGAGAAACGCAGCTTGTCTACTCCGCCAGCGGTTTGGGTGGGCACGCCAGGCCGGGTGGGCCACCATTTGCGCGCTCAGAACGTGGACAGCTCTACCATCACCACGTTGGTCTTGGACGAGTTTGACAAGTCACTGGAAATGGGGTTTCAGGAGGAGATGAAGTTTATTCTGGACCAATTGCCTGCCCTGCAAAAGCGCCTGCTAACATCAGCCACCAACATGGCAGAAATACCAGCCTTTACCGGGCTTACTACCTACGCCACCGTCAATTTCCTGAAAGACGCGGCCACGGCACCTGACATTACGCTAAGAGCCGTTGAGGTCATCAAAGAGGACAAAGTGCTTACCCTGTTCAACCTATTGTGCCACCTGGGCAATAAACCGGCTCTGGTTTTTTGTAATCAGCGTGATGCCGTGGAGAACGTAAGCGACTACCTGCGTCGCAAGGGAATAGCCCACGGCATCTTCCATGGCGGGCTGGAGCAGGCAGACCGCGAACGGGTGTTGCTCAAATTCAGGAACGGCACCTACCCCTTGCTCATCAGTACAGACCTGGCGGCCCGGGGGCTTGACATTCCTGAAATTGAGAAC
The DNA here is from genome assembly GCF_009913235.1 of Nibribacter ruber. Lineage (NCBI taxonomy): Bacteria > Pseudomonadati > Bacteroidota > Cytophagia > Cytophagales > Hymenobacteraceae > Nibribacter > Nibribacter ruber. The sequence goes on from NZ_CP047897.1 coordinate 715,947, forward strand.
GTCATTCATTTCCAGATGCCAGACGCTGAGACCTTTCTGCATCGCAACGGCAGAACCGCCAGAATGCAGGCAAAAGGAGTCGCGTACGTACTATTGCATCCCGGCGAAAAGCCCGGCTTCTTGCCTAAGCTTCCGCCGTTTGTGACTCTGCCAGCCAGACCTACCCTTCCGCCGCCCTCCTTCTGGGACACCGTGTACCTGAGCGCCGGCAAGAAAGACAAAGTTAGCAAAGGCGACGTTGTGGGGTTGCTGTTGCAAAAAGGCGGGTTGGAGAAAGATGACCTGGGCGTGATTGAGATTCAGGAGAACGCGGCCTTTGCTGCCGTCAACCGCAAAAAGCTTGACAAGCTGGTACAACTGCTGCAGCAGGAGAAGTTGAAAGGCAAGAAGGTGAAGGTAGAACGCGCCTCCTAGCCGTAAGCAGCAATTAAGGATAGACAGCAGCTAGAGATTGACTCTGCTGCTTCGTTTTTGGCCTGCTTTGGGTAAAACAGGCCAAAAACAGAAATTGAGGTGTAGAAACCTTGGCTTCCGGGCACCTCAATTTTGGTAATCTTTTTTCTGGCTGTGCATTCGTTTACAAGGGCAAGGCAAATCGCCTTACCTGTGCAAGAAGAAACCAGTACTTATGTGTTACGCAGAAGGGCGCTGTTTTTTAGCATCTGCAGGATCCTCTTTTTTCTTTTCTGGCGGGGTAGATGAGAAGTTGCCGTTTTCATCAACGTACACCATCATGGCTTCCAGGGAGCCCCCGGACGAGTTTTCCTGACGCTCTTGTTTGCGCTCTTCTTTCTCTTTTCTCTTCTTTAGTTTTTTCTGCTCCAGTTGTTTCTTCATGAAACTGTTCTGTGATCTTGCCATAGGGTATTTTTAAGGTGAAACAGGTAGCTGAATCCTGTGGATTTACTTCTCTTATACTCGCAAGGAGGCTAATGGTTGAGAAAAGCAGGTCAGGCCGGGGCCACCGGTTATAGATAGAAAATATGATCCTGGAAAGATAAGGTTCTTCTAGGTGCTTCCTTTGCCGCCAGAAATCAATTGGCTTCTCAATAGCTGCCTACGTAAAGAGAGGAGCTTGCTACAAGAAGAGACGAAGATTCATGTTCAACTGCAAAAGCCTATCAGAAGGCTTGCCAAGGATTATCAAAACTTACTTCCAGATGCAACTGGTTGGGAAATAAGGGAGGAGATAATGATTGCTTTCCTCTGTAAAAGTACGAAAAATAAATGAGAAAGCCTAGTTACAAGAATGCTACGGCAGCAGCAAGGATCATACATCACCTGACTTAAATGCAATATACGTCTACCGGCAAACCCGTTAACCCTTTGTTCATTAACTGGCAATCAGGCCGGTATGAAACCCAGCAGATGGAATATCTCAAAAGCCATCTCCCTTTCCACCTATCCTTTAAATAATGGCAGAAAATCCTTGTGCAACAATGACGGTATTTCTTGCGCATGCCTAGAGGCCTAATGTCCCCTTCCTAAGCCTGGTATTCGCTGTCAAACTCGTTTTTGACCTATTTTTACCAAAACAACCAAAAAACGGAAAGCAGCCGTAGTATTTACAGATAGCTTTCATTATTCATCTGAAACAGTTTAATGTTTTTAGAATCCTTTTAAAATATGGCAGAGACCAAAGACAAAGACGCAATTCAACAGATTTACAATAAAGTACTGCCTAAGGTAGCCGAACGAATCTACCAGCACTTAACCGAGGTGGTGGCCTTATTTGATGATTTCAGGCTGGAGAAGGTGGCAGATTACTGGACCAGGGACAAGGACGCAGCTTCTGACAAGGAGATCAGCATAGAAAATGGCAACGTGGCTCAGGTAGGATTGCAACTGCAACTGCTGGGTTTCCAACGGCCGGGCGTCACTGCCTTTGATCTGCAAAAAGACCTGGTTGTGAAACTAGACTACACTTCTTACACTGTTGGGCCAGACAGAAACACTGCCTGGGAGGAAAAGCCCTATTTCTATGACTGGTCCAATCAAGAACTAGAGGAGCTGGCCGTGCGTTGGAGCGAAGCCATCATAGATGACCTCATCCAGCAACTGCAAACCGCTAAATAAGGCTAACCGCCTGAAGTTGACAGGTATACAGTACCCAAAAATTAGCCTGAAAAGGCAGCTTGAAAAAATATAAGGGCCTTTTGAAAGAATTTAGGTTTTTTTTGTATAATATTGAACCTAAGGCAGCGCATTGCTGTCTGTAGTGTATAATGAACAATATTATGAATCAAGGAACAGTAAAATTCTTTAATACCGAAAAAGGTTTCGGTTTCATTAAAGACGGTAACACCAACCAAGAGTATTTCGTGCACGTATCTGGTCTTGTTGACGAAATCAGAGAGAACGACGAAGTTGTGTACGATCTTCAAGAAGGAAGAAAAGGACTAAACGCGGTTAACGTTAAACTTGCTTAGTCTTTCGCTATAAAGACATATTGCAAAAAAGCCCCTCCCACACGGAGGGGCTTTTTTTATGCCCGCTTTTTTAAATGTGAGAATGAGAGATTGAGTGAAGGAGTGAATGAAAGGTTGGTGAATATTATTGAAAGTGAAAATAAGCTAATGAATGAATTGAGAATGGAAAGGTCTTGAACCGTTTTTAGCCTGTTTTCGCCAAAACAGGCTAAAAACGGTTCTATTCTCAAGAGTTTCTACTTAGCATTCAAGGGGTTTACTCCTTACCCAATTTAATGCTCATTCGCTCAATTTCTCATTCAAAACTACTCCGGCATGTCCAGGACGAATTCTTTTCCGGGGGCTACGGTGAGCTTGTAGCCTTTGATCCAGGGATTGTACAGCCGAAGCGTCTTGTAGTTGGTGCCCTGTTCAAGAGCAAAGGCCGGAAGGTCTTCAATGGTGGAGCGCACGGTGTAGGTTTTGGTAGGCAGCGGCTTGTACCCTTGGTCACTTGGCAGTTCAAACCCGTACTTGGTGGGGTTACCCAAGACTTCTTTCAGGGCCAGGATTCTGAACATGTACCTGAAGGTTTCATCATTCAGGAACAGGTCATAATATGAACTCACGCCTTGGCGCTTTAAGGCCGCGTCTATGCCGCCCATGCCTCTGTTATAAGAAGCAGCGGCGTTGGTCCATGACCCGAATTTAGAACGAGCTGTTTTTAAATACCTGATAGCAGCCTGCGTAGATTTCTGCACATGGAAGCGCTCATCCACCTCGGCGTTAACCAACAAGCCATACCCGCGTGCCGTGTCTGGCATGAGCTGCCAAAACCCAGAAGCACCCGCCGGAGAAGTCACCGGACTAAAAAGGCTTTCGGCGAGGGCCAGATAAATAAAATCCTCTGGAATGTCGTTCTCCCGCAACACTTGTATGATTTGGTCTTGGTAACGCTGCATGCGCTTTAAGCCCAGTAGGGAGGTGGCGTGCAAGTAAGAGTTCACCAACAATTCGCGGTCCAGGCGTTCGGCCACGTCGGGTACTTCCAGGGGAACGGGCTCCCCGGCAAAGGTCATAGCTGATGGCAGCGAAGGAGCCTTAAAGATTTTTCCTTCCCTAAAAGATCCGGCTTCGTCCTCCTTGATCAAACTCTGCTGGCTGCACAAATGCAACGTGATGGAGATGATGAAGAAGATGGCCAGTGTTTTCCAGATTTGCTGATTCATGATTTCCTCCTTTTCCTAAGCACCTTGCAAAAGGCGTTCCCGTTCCTTCCCTTCTACGAAATTTACCCGCTCTATAGTTAAACGATGGGCAACGGAAAATTAGTGCCATCTATCACAGAAGCCTGGCAACAAGATGGAATGATGAAGGGACAAAAGAGAAGAGAATTCCGTTTTTGCCCTGTTTTACCCAAAACAAGCCAAAAACGGAACAAAAGATTTTAAGCCGCCACCCGCTGGATAATCACTTTACAGGGTTCTTGGGAAGTAACGACAATGGTGTGCGGCGCATGCAGAGGCACCTCAAAGTAACTGCCGGGCTTCAGATAGTACTCCTGGTTGTTGGCGGTGACGGTACAAGACCCTTCCAGCACCAGAAAGCGCTCATACTGATCATGGTGGGTTTCAGGGGCAGACTTGTCTTTGAGCCAGGCAATGGCAGTGATCATTTCCGGCTCCGCCGAAATAATACACGCATGGATGTTTTCCGAATCCTGGGGCAATTGCATGTCTGGACGTGAAATCCAAACGCTGAAATCTTCAGGAGTAGAGACTGGAGTAAGCGTAGGCGCCGTTACGGGCTCCTCGCCGGCTTTTAGGCGTTCCATGTAAGCTATAGTGGCCAGGAGTAAAGGCTTCACATTGCCGGGAGGCTCTACGGCATGCGCCTGGGAATAGGTCTCCAAGGTCGTTTCAATGGCAGTCAGCTCTGCGCGCACGGCAGGGGATTGAGCGGCCATGGACTCTACCAATTCCATCTCCTCAGGAGAGGCGGCTCCCATTACGTACAGTTCCAGCAAGCCAGACGCTAGTATCTCAGATGGTTGGTTCATGCGGCTCTCTCTGCTCCTATGTGTTTAAATGCCAGTTTAAGACTGGTCTTCAGGGTTTCTTCTGGAATGCCCAATTCCTGCGCTGCCTCCTGGCAGGAATAGCCTTTCAGGTAAATCAGTTCCAAGGCTTCCTTTTCCTGGGGTTCCAGAAAATAAAAAGTGTCTGGTTGATCCTGGCTTTCCTTTGCTAATGCAAAAGTACTGTTTTCTGAACGCTGGGCAAGGTGCTGAAATTTTCCGGTTTTCACCGCCTCAATGGCAATGCCTCTGGCAATGGCCAGGCCCCAGGTAAGAAAACGTGAGGTGGAAGCGTCATACAGCTTGATCCTGGACCAAATGGCCACAAACGTTTCTTGCAAGACCTGCTCGGCAATGGCGGTGTCCTGCACAATTCTGGAGATGACCCCCAGCAGCACAGGAGCATAGTTGGTATATAGGTTGCCCAACACAGACTGGTCTCCATTTTTTAAAGCGGCAATCATGTACTGTTCTGCGTGCTCCTGAAGTTTACTCCTTATCATACCCTTCTCTAACGAAAATTTGACGGGACTGCCTACCCTTATTTAGCAATTGGTCCATCATCTGGAAGATACACAGCTTTTGGCACAAACCAAGAACCGCCGGTACAACCCGGCAGCAATTCCCTACCGGAGCAAGCCCTTGCCTTTAAGCCAGTCAAATATGAGCTTGTCTACGGCTGACACCTTGTCCCTGTCTTTGTAGCACAACCAAACCAACTCCTCAATTTCATGGTCTGGCTTAAGCGTGCCTGCATACCGGCCCGTGTAACACGTCATTTGAACCAATACGCCATCTGGGTGACTGTCTGCCTGCGCCTGAAAGACGCCCATTAATTGCAGGGAGGCTGCGTCCAGATCAACGCTTAACTCTTCCTTTATTTCCCTAAGCAAGGTCTGGGCGTCTGTCTCACCCAACTCCCGTTTGCCGCCGGGCAGATAATAGCTGGTTCTGCCTTTGCTGCGGGTGCTCAGCACCAACCCCTCACTCGTTTCTATCCAGGCCAGTTTGTCTATCATGTCTTTCAAATAAAATGCAGAATAACGGTGTGGCCAGCCTGTTATGAAAAAATAATTTAAAATATTTTTTGTAGGACAATTTTTCTCTACTGACCTCGGATTCCTACTTCTAAAGGGCCTAAGACCCTACTTGCTTTTCAAAAAATATGGTTAAACCGTAATGACCCCAGCGGTAAATATAGCGAGTATAAAATATATTGAACGAAAAATGAGTGGCTGGCGTATTAAGTGTATAATAATCAAAAAACAAGATGAATCAAGGAACAGTAAAATTCTTTAATTCCGAAAAAGGTTTCGGTTTTATTAAAGACAACAGTGACAATCAAGAGTATTTCGTGCACGTATCTGGTCTTGTTGACGAGATCAGAGAAAACGACGAAGTAGTCTATGATCTTCAAGAAGGAAGAAAAGGACTTAACGCTACCAATGTGAAACTAGCGTAGTCTAGCCATACATTCTCAAAAAAGCCTTCCCCACCCGGAAGGCTTTTTTCATGCCCCTACGGTACCAGGTCTCCCTATTCATTTTTGGCCTGTTTCCGGCAAAACCTGCCAAAAACGATTCTATGACAGAAAACTTATTTCTGTGGTTCTTATCCATCTTGCTAGTTTCGCGTAAAAATTAGCACACAAAACCCAAAGGAGTCCATGGAAGAGCAAAGCCAGCACTGGGATGAAGCCCTTTACAACGAACTGAACCTGTATTTCAAGAGCCGCATCCGGGAGCTTCTGGAAGCCAACCCTGCCCTGCTCCAACGTCAGCAAGAAAACAAACTGCAGCTGGCAGACCTGGTGGCCTGCATGCCCCTGGAAGACCAGAACCGCTGGCACCGCTTCCTGCACCTAGATCAGTTGAAACTCAACCAAGACCTGCAAAACCATCTGGAAGGCAAAGGCGAACCCTTCAATCCCGGCACCCGCTTCGGCAATCCGTTTGGCACCTTTTCCCGCCAAGACCTGGACGACGACCTTCCCAAAGAAACCTGGTAAGCCTTTTTTGTAATTAATAGTTTGTAGTTAACAAGTAATTACCTCACCGCAGGGCGTCAAAGCTATATTGTGCGTCTGACCAGAAAGCATCTAGCGCGATGATGCGGGGTTTGAAAAAGGAAATTAACGCGGGCCAGTCGTCTTTGTTGAAAACGCTGACCGGGCTAAGTTCTTTGTAGATTCTGCTGACGGTTCTGCCGTAGTCGTCTGTAGTGTGCAGCGCCCATTCCCATTCCTCTTCCAGGGTCTCGTGCAGCAGCGTCTTGAGGGCCAGAAACTGTTCAAAGTACATCTCTTGGATTTCAATGTCTACGTGCGTTATCTCAATGGCAATTGAGGCTGTTTTCTTATCGGCGTCCATTTTAAAGGCCACGCCAGGCAGCCCCGTCTTGTAATTGACCCAGTTGGTACGCAGCCCTTCCGCCGACAGGTGGGGCGCTATGTATTGGCCAAAGGTGGTCCAGAAGGCTTGTCTAAGTTGGGAGGCTTGTTCTCTCGTGTACATTCTAAGGGATAAAGCAAAAGAAGGACGGCAAGTTATCACTGCCTTTTAACATGTACGGCACTTGGCTTCACTATTCTTTCTCTTTCCCTGAATTTTTGCCTGTCTTGCAGGTGCCTGGCCCCTTCTTTCAGCCCATCTTACAATAAATAATCGCTTGCCTGCTCCTAACAAGTCATGTCTTCTAAATGCCACTACCGGAAAATCTCAGTCTGGCAATGCACATAAAAGAGCTTGTAATTACTTAGTAGTAGGTATTCCAGAACTGGAAGAAAAATTGGTTATTTGTAGTGCCTGGTAGATTTTGAAAGGTTCTACTATGGTTTTTTGTTTTGTCTGTTAAAAAGGGAACCTCGGGGGTGGTTCCCTTTTTACTTTTTGTCCCCTCCTCTCTTCCTGCCTTTCCTAGCCTACCACTTTTCACCAAATAACTATCAAGGATTTACCATCTCCGCCAGGGGTTTTGCCCTTCCCGCTTTACATGCGCATATAGCAAGTAGAAGTACAGAGCGTCAAAAATCAGAATACCTGCATACAAAAGTAGTAGCAAGTAAGACTTAGGGAAATACAAGTAAAACAGCACCGACGGAAACACGGTACCCACCAGTTTACTGCCGGCAATGTACAAGGACTGGCCTTGCACATTATTCCGTTTGAGGTACATTCTCACAAACAAGATGGACATCATGAGGTTCTGCCCGAAGGCTGCGTAAATGCCTATGTACTCATTGAATTCCCTGGAAATGGCAGCAATCAGGAGCGCCGCAAACACCAGCGAGAAGCCAAACGTGGGGTAAAACAAATTGCCGGATAGGTGTGCCGGAAACTCCTTTTTGCCATACCGCAGGTACTGCACCAGAATGCCCACGTCAAACACTAGCCAGAGGTAGTCAATGTACAACTGCGGCAAAGGATGCGGGTGCACGAAGGAAAAGATGAACTCCCACGCTAGGTTGGCACACAGGGCCGCCATGGGCATGCCGTAGGTTTTGTCCAGGTAACCGCGTCGCAAAATCAAAAGGTAGGTGATGGTCCAGAAGATGCCGCTCCCAATCATGAGAAAATGAGACAGGCCAGTGTCCAGGTGATGAGGATTCTCTAACATATTCGCTTAACCCGCTAAGACTTCTTTTGGTTATAGACTTTCTTGACAAAAAGTACAGAAAAGTCAGCCACGTTTTTGGCGTGTTTTCCAGAAAATAGCCTAAAAACGGAGCCTCGGGCCGTAGGAAGAATCTTGCGTTGCCTCATTCTCCATCTTTCCGGAGAACCGTCAGTTCCTGAAGAAAAGCTTCCATCTTTTCATAATGCGACCCTTTCCAATAAACCTTCTGGCAGCCTGTGCATTGGTAAAACTCATCAAAGTACCGCTCGGTTTTTTGTTGGAGATGAGCCCTTACAGATGGCTTAGATACTTTTTGCAGCAGGCTGTTGCAAGCCATGCACCGGGTGAAAGGCCGGAAAGAAATTTTTGAAATCCTTAAGAAGGCCAACACTTCTAGCAGTTGAATCTTTGGGTCTTGGGACCGGAGCCAGTAACCCCAAATTATGGCTTTTCGCTTCAGAAGGCCTACGTCTCTGGTCAGTACTATTCTCTGCTCTTTTTGTGCCAGATCGGCCAGCTCCGCGTCAGTGGCATGCGTGGCATAGTGGGCATCAAATCCCAGCAGTCGCAACTGCCGGGCCAGTTTCCCCAGATGCACATCCAGCAGAAAAATCAATGGGTCTGGTAATGCAGTTTGCAGTTGGCTACCAGTGGAAGGCGCTTTCCAATCAACGGGAATCACTTCTAGTAAAGCGCCATGAGTTAAAGGCTCTTGAAAGGAAACGCTTCTTCCGTTTAGGTGTATCAAACCCACTTCTAGGTGCGGCACGCCCAGGGCTTCCATGGCATCTTTCACGGAAGGTCTACCACTAAAAAAGTAAGCAAGGGGGCTACTGCCCTGCTGGTGTTTCCTGAGGAAATCCTGCAAGCGACCCTTAAACGAGAAGGCGGCCTCTTGTTGCATTCGCGTAGTCATGAAACCAAAACCAGATGTTCCTCCACCAAATTTTGGCGAAAAGTGAAGGCCGTCGTTTTTGGGATAATTTCCAGGAAACAGCCCAAAAACGACGGCCTGTACCTTCAACTATTCCTGGTTTTTCTTCCAGTGTCTTTCCAGGAAACCAGCGCGGCCTGAGCCTACAAAGTATCTACCGTAATGGCTGGGATTCTTTTTGTAATAGTCCTGGTGGTATTCCTCGGCGGGGTAGAATTCTTGAGCGGGCAAAATAGGCGTCACCAACGGCATTTGAAACGGCCCCGATTGCTGCGTCTTTTCTTTGGAGGCCTGGGCCTGTTCCTGCTGTTTTTCTGAGTGGTAGAAAATAGCCGTCTTGTAAGAAGAGCCTCGGTCCCCGAACTGCCCTCCTGCGTCTGTTGGGTCTACGCTCTGCCAGAATATGTCCAGAATTTCTGGGTACGAAATAATACGGGGATCAAAGGTGACCTGCACGGCTTCATAATGCCCGGTAGTCTCTGAACAGACCTGCTCATACGTGGGATTGGGCACATGCCCGCCAGTGTAACCAGAGACTACTTCCAGCACGCCCTCATATTTATGAAAGGGTTTAACCATACACCAAAAACAACCACCCGCAAAAGTGGCTACTTCTACTTCTTTCTTATCCTGTGAAGCTGAATTTTCCATAGTGTTTCCTAAAAGTCTTGCTGTTGGTTAAACCCAAATTTCAGCCTTTTGTTGCTACCTAAGTTTCTTCCAGGGAAAACAATGCTTTCTCAGAGAGTAACATCCCTACTTTCAATAAGCATAAGAGAAATCAGCCGCAATGTCAACTCTGAAAGCAATGCACCAAATTAAAATCGATTTTAGCCTGTTGAAACCAGATTGAAATTCACAAACCATCAAAATCCAAAGCAGCCGTGTGCTAGGAACCCATGTCCGCTGTTGGATTTGCTTTATCAAGAGCTTTGTAGATAGCGTCCTGAATGCGAGGTCTGATCTTTAGGGTGTTCAGCTTGTTGGACACAGAAGGATATACCCGGTTGGACAGGAAAATATACACCAGGTTACGCGCCGGATCTACCCAAACACAAGTGCCGGTATACCCAGTATGGCCATACGTTTGGGAAGAGGCCAACTGCGACGGATAATGCTTGCTGGTGTCTGGGTCCCAGCGGTCAAAACCCAAGCCTCTCCTGCTCACGGAAGACTGACGGCTGGTGAACAATTCCACGGTTTCTGGACTGATGTATTGTTGGTTGCCGTAACTTCCTTTGTTCAAAAGCATTTGGTGCAGAATAGCCATGTCATTGGCCGTCCCAAACAAACCAGCATGCCCAGCAATACCACCTACTCTGGCCGCACCACCATCATGCACATAGCCCTGCAACAACGTCTTCCTGAAATAGGTATCCTTTTCCGTGGGCACAATGCGGGATTTTTCAAAGCGCAGTAAAGGCAAGTACCCAGCGGTCTGCATGCCCAGCGGCGCGTAAAATTCTTGCTGCACATACTCCTGAAGGGGGGCCTTGGCTTGCCGTTCAATCACCTCTTTCATGAAATACATGGTCAGGTCTGAGTACACATATTTGCCCGGAGTTTGCAGTTTAGATTGCACCATGCGCGGCCACAGCACCTCTTTGAAATAGTCCTTGCTCAGGAAAAGACTGTCGGCTAGCTGCACAGAGAATTGTTCTGATGGGCTTTTCTGCAAATCCTGCGCCCCTACCGGAAGCGACACTCCTGCCGGAAGCCCAGACTCATGCAATAGCACCTGCTTCACCTTAAGCGACGCTTTGTTCGTTTGCCCCACAGATGGAATATAGGTACCCAAAGGCGCGTTCAAGTCTACTTTCTTGTGGTCATACAATTGCATGAGCGCCACCGTAGAAGCAGACGTCTTGGTGAGAGAAGCCAAGTCAAAAATGTCATCTACCTGCGTGGGTTCAGAATTGTCATACGTATGAGAACCGTATGCCTTGTTAAAAATAACGGTCCCGTCTTTCACCACCATGACCACAGCCCCGGGCGTAGCCTTTTGTTGAATGGCCTCACCCACAATGGCATCTATGGGCTGTTGTAAATCTGAGCTGTTGATGCCCAGTTCTTCTGGTACGCCGTAGGTTAACCGAGAGATTTGAGTGGTGGCTCCTAGGCCCTGCTGGTATTTTTGAGAATAGGTTCTATCCAGTTTTGCCTGAGCGGCTGTACCACCAAAGAAAATCTGGGCCACGTAATGGGCAGAGGCCGGTGATTCTTCCTCGGTCCAAACCATGGGTGCCATAATGGCGTCTGCCAGTGGTAATAGTTCTTTTTTGCCATATACCGCCAACAGAAGCTTGCGCTGGGCTTGCAGTCTTTTTAGAAGGCTAAGGTTGGGCAGATACTGTAGTTCCTCGGCGGGAATCTGCACAATGACCTTTTTATAGGGAGCCAGATAGCCCGCCAAGCCCAGGGTCAAGGTGTCCTTGGCCAAAGATTCGCCATTAAGGCTAGTGACCGTAGTGTATTTGTTGAGGAGGCTGTCAAACAGGATGGACTGGCTGGCCCCCAGAGAAAGGCTGGCAATCTTCTGCTCCAGATTAAGTATGGGAACGGCGTTGGTCTGGTTGTTCAGCAACACCGTGCTGCGCTTGGCTTCTTTCTGCTGTTGCCACCACGTGAGGTTCTTCTTGACGGGGCTTTCTTCTTTTGAAGCGCCCGCAAAACCAATTCCGGTTAGTAAGAAGAGAAAACCCAGTTGTAAGAACCGGCCTTTACGTGAATGCAACATGCGGTAAACGGTAAAAGTACTGTGGTAAAGTCCCACCCAAGCCTATGCAAACGCTGTGCCTGATTCCATGCAAGCTAAGAAAGCTGGCCTGGTCGTTAGCGCCATGGGAGGTATCTCCAAGATACTCATTTTAAGACCAACCCGAAAATCGCTCCGACGGAAATCTTCAAATTTCACCCAAAAAACCTTACCTGAGGCGCAAGGGAGGAAACAAGGCTCCGCCGAACAAATTACTTATCACCTGAGCCGGAAAGAAAACGTTCACCTGAAATACAGAATGCCTGGCCTCTGGAATGGGATTGACGAACTTTGAGAAACCGTACTGGTACCGCACCTCGGCCCCAGCGCTTGGGAGATGCTTTATATGCGCACCCACGGCCAGCACCCCGCTAATGTCTACGTTGGAGAAGGCTTCGTCTTGCACCTCTAAGGTACCGCCGGCTCTCTGCTGAATTTGGCCCGTCATTCTAAAACCCACCTGCGGCCCCGCGCCTACATAAAAATATTGGTGTTCCTGCAAAGGGAAATAACGCACCAGCACCGGCAGGTTGAAATAGGTGACCCTCAGGTACTCTGGATCTGAAGCAAGGTGGGCAAATTTAAACTTGAAGCCCTGTTGCGCAACTTGGGCTTCAACAGAGAGCCAAAGGTTGTCTCTACTACTTAATTGGCGGGTATAGCCCAAGCCAGCGGCAAATCCCTTAATTCGCTCTACTTCATTTTGCTGCCCGCCCAATCCTCTCACGCCTGCTACGTTTAACCCAAGTTTCACATACCAGCCATCATATTCATCAAAATAGTAGGGCTCTTCTTCTGTACTAGCTAGGTTTTGGCCAAAGGAGGTCTGCGTACACAAAGCAAGCAGAAAAAAGAAAAGATACTTCTTCATATTAAGTAAAAGAGAGGTCAAAACGTGCTTTTTAACTTTTAGAACTTGACAGACACCCAAACAAAATGCCTTTCCCTGTCAGGAAGATTGTCATTCCATAGCTTAATAGCAGAAGTAAAGGGAAAGTAAACAGACCGAAGAAAAATTGTCAAAGGTACCTTTGTAGCTGCCATTGATGACCGTTTCCGCTACAGCCCAGACAATTCTGGCGAGAGTAGAAAGTCTCCTACTTCCAGCACTTCTCCTACCGGCATGGTGTCCAAAGTAATGGCGCCAATCCTTACCCTTATCAACCTTAGCGTAGGAAAGCCCACGGCTGCGGTCATTTTGCGGACCTGGCGGTTCTTGCCTTCGGTGAGGGTAATAGACACCCAGCTGGTGGGGCCGTGGCGGTCATCGCGCACGCGCCGGCTGCGTTCTGGAAACTCAGGGGCCGGAACCAAGGCGCAAGCCTGACAGGGCAAGGTGAAGTACGGCTGTTTCTCATGGGCAATCTCAATACCGCCGGCCTGTAGCTGGGCAATAGCCTCTGGGGTGATGAGGCCGTCTACCTGGGCGTAGTATTCTTTCTGTACTTTTGAGCTGCGCACGTGCTCACTCATTTTGCCGTCTGTGGTGAGCAAGAGCAGGCCTTCACTGTCCTGGTCCAGGCGGCCGATGGCCATGGTCCCCGCCGGGAAGTCATACAAATGACCCAGCAGTTTCTTGTTTTTAGGATTGCCGATGAACTGGCTCAGGTACCCGAAGGGCTTGTGCAAAATAAAATGGCGGTGCGGAAGCGGTAACTCAGACAAGGAAGGATGCGTTTTTGTGCTAATTTCAGGAAAACAGGCCAAAAACGAAAACCTGCTTTACGTTAAATCACCTTGTCGTGGCTGCTTCCCCAAGGGAAACTCCTGCACCACGGTGTACACCGGATGCGGAGAACCCAGCACTGATTGCCACAGCGCCAAGGACTTTACCGGAAACATTAGCTTTTCTGATGGCTGAACCAAAGGCATATTGTGAGCCGGACGTATTTCTTTCTTGAAACGGCAAACCGTCACATGCGGAATGAATTTATCATGCTTTGACGGATTTGGAGAAAAGACATTAGCTAGGTCAAGACTCAATTTCTCAAAGGCTGCTAAGGCCTGAAAGCGCGCCCAGATTAATCTGGGGGCAGAGCGTTTTGGCCCAGGTTCTAGTTGTTCCAATGTCAAGGTAAACGGTTGATACTGCTGGGCAATTTCTTTCAGGTGGTTTATTATTGGAATCTCCTTAATTGCTGGAACATTGCCAATAAAGAAAAGCGTCAGGTGTAAGTTCTGAGCCGGCACCATTCTTATAGCATTAGAATCAAAGGCTTCCCTGGCGGATAATAGGTAGTCCAATAAATTATTGGGCAAGGGAACTGCCACAAATAGCCTGAGGTGTTCTTGCATCTTATGAGAATAGCTGTTTTCTCAAAGGATGTACGATGAATGCCACTAAACTTTAGCTGGCAGAAACCGTTTTTGGCCTGTTTTCTGGAAAACAGGCCAAAACGAATCAACTACCCTTTTTTAACCATGAAGTAAAGAAGGTTTACTTGTTTGTCAATGAAGTAGACCACTGTAAGTAGAAAGGCCGTAACAAGTAAATTCAGCTTGGCAAACCAGTACATGTCTTCTCCCCAGAAAACTGACGACTCTTGAAAAGAAAGGTTGATAGACACCCTGTTCATACTATCCAATGCGTAGCCGAAAGGTATAAGACTTCCCAAGTCTTGGAACGACAAAAACAGGAATAATAGTAGTTGCGCCACGCCCATGCCCAAATTATTGGTAAACATGGATGACAGAGAGACCAGTACTAAGTAACTGCTCAACGGGAGCAACAAATACATGTAATAGCCAGACAAATACGTGAACCTATGAGCATCGCTCAAAAGCGCGTTGCTCATAAAAGAAACCAGCCAATAAAGACCACTTACCAAGGCCACGGCCATTAACCTTTGGGAGAACACTTGATAAAAACTGGTGGGTAAAGAGGCAAATCGCTTAAGGCCCTTGTTTCTACCTTCCAGCATTTGAAACACATAAGCCACTAGTAGCACTACCACATGATGAAACGTTAAGAGCGCTTGCAGATTAGTATACGCTAAGCTTTCGGCCTTCTCACTATGGTTTTGCTGGGCATACAGAAGATTAACCAACAACACCGTCACCAGGCAAACGCCCAGCAGAAGCCTTACTTCCTTTGATTTAAGATAGACATGCAGTGATGCCTGTAGGGTAGATACAAAAGCCATAAAACGAAGGTGTGATTTTTATGAAGCAACAACTGTGGCCCTTGCTCTGCCCTGGTAATAACAAAAGGCTGCTAACAACAAAGAAGCCACCACTAAAACGCCCAATGAAACAGGTATTCCAGCGGTAATAGTATCAGGAATACCTTTGATTCTTGCAAAGGAATAACCTGGGATTAGGGATGCGCCAAAAGTACCCAGCATGCCTATGATTCCAATGAGAAAGTAGTAGAATGTGGGCTTGTTCTTTGTAAAATAGCCAAGCACCATCAACAAGACACTATAGAACAAACCGCCTAAAAGGTGATGGACTATTAAAAGAAGGAAGGCGTTTAAATGAGCAGGCTCCCATATATTAAATTCCAAAGCCGACGCACTCACTAGCGCCAATGGAACAGATACCATCACAATTACCAATACCAGCCCCAAATAAACCAGAACTTGCTTGTAGAGTAATGATTTAAGCAAAGACACTGGGAACAAACTGTAATGCTTCCAACCTGTCCCGTTTTCTATTTTAATACATAAACCCGTCAGTAAGCCCATGGTCACTACGTGGGTCAGCATCCAGATTTGATTTACCTTAAAGAGCCAGAAATGGAAGGGCTCTTGCACCATTTTCAGGTGTAACAGGTTAATAAAGTCCTGATCAAAAGAGTCATATACCAAAACATGAAACAAGGCCGCCAGTATCAGCGCCGAAAATAAAATACCCAGCACCTGCTTCTTGCTTCCCAGCAGTTTCTTAGCCTCAATAGGAAAGTAGTTCATGCGTGGCGTGGCTTTTCTGCTGGTGTATGGCTAAATAAATGTCTTCAAGGCTTGGGGCATTTAATTCATCCCACAGCAATGGAAATTCTGTCAGGGGCGCCTTTAATAAAGTAAACGCCTCGTCCTCTCGCCAATAACATTGGTCTTGCAACTCTTCGGCTACATGCGGATATGTTTGATGCGGTAATATTCTTAGCGCTTGAATATCTTGAAGGGCATTATCAAATACCAGTTTCCCCTCTTTTAGGATAAGGATGTGGTCTTTGTAATAGCCTGCTTCCTCTAGCTGATGAGTACTTATCAAAAAACTCACGCCTTCTACTTTGTTCAACCGTTTTACCAAACTCCTGAACTCAGAGATGCCTTCGGGGTCCAGGGCATTGGTGGGCTCATCCAAAATCACCAGAGATGGTTTGTGAAATAGAGCCATGGCCAAACCCAACCGTTGCTTCATGCCCGAAGAGTAGTATTTAGTTTTCTTGTCTTTGTCTGGCATAAGCCCCACCAAATCCAACAACTCTATTATTCTGCTTTTCTCTCCCGTGAAATACCTTCTTACAAAGTCTAAATTCTCATAACCGGTCAAGTGTTCATACAAAGCGGCTCCTTCAATAAGAGCACCCACCTTATTTAGGTATTGGTCCCTGTTTTTGGGGCTAACTTCAACGCCATTTAAGTAAATGACACCGCTTTGCGGCTTGTATATCCCGAATATGGTTTTAAACAAAGATGACTTACCTGCCCCATTGCGCCCTAAAAGGCAACAAATTTCTTTTTTATGAATATTTAAATTTAAATTATTCAAGACACATTTATCTCCTTTAAACAAGGAAATGCTTTTTAAATCCAATACATTCATTATAATTAATTTTAAAAGAAAATTCAATTATTATGTTAAAGAATGTTTTTTTTCCAACTAAAGCTTTTATAATTAAAGTAATTATAAAAGAAACTATTAAACAATAGCCATTTTTAATAATCATGCTTTTAAATAAAGAACTTGCCTCATATTTGCTTTTTATTTTATGAAACAGAATTTCTTCATCATTTAAATTTCTTTGAATTTTGAGATTTCTCTCTGCCTCAGCTTTACTTAACTTATTATTTAATTCTTCAATTTTATATTTAGCTATTTCATTTTTATAATCTTTATCTAAAAAATTATGAATAAAAATTAAAAAACCATAAACTATAATATTAACTAAAAATAAAGAAATTAATATTAATAAATAAGTAGTAAAAAAATTAATATTTCTTAAAATTCCATTTCTAACAAAGTAGAATATAATTAAACTATAAATTGCTAAATAACCTATAATTGGAGAAAAAATTATATTATCAAACCGTGTAACATATACTATACTGTATTGAAATAAAATAATTAAAGAACAAAATATAATTATCTTTAGTATTTTTTCAATATAAAAAGATTTGTCTATAATTTCTATTTTTAACTTCATTATTAAATAAATATTTATTATTCTAGAAAAAATTTAACTATAACCTAAAAATAAAAGGTGTTCAAGAGAATACAAAATTTTAATTTGTACTTTCTTGAATACCTTTTATTTGATTAACGGTATTTTAAATTTTTATAAGAATTACCATCCAGATTGACCATTGTCGCATGCGTAGATAACCATTACTACCTCTCCTAATTCTCCATCGTACCAAGTATGATATGATCTGGTACAATTAATCACAGGACCTTCTGATGGAATACTTTCTCCTGGAGTAGTGGTTTGGGCATTCAAAGACCCCAGAGAAGATAAAATTGCAATGAAGGATAAAATTGTTGTTTTTTTGATAGTTTTTAAAATTTGCATAAATATTTAATAATAAATTTCTCCAAAAATTTGGATTGAGGCAATATTAATACTATTATATATATATATATATATATATATATATATATATTCAAATTAAATCATTTATTATTTTCTTCACATTTAAGTTTCTCGATTAAATATAATAGTCCACTCCTTCAACTGATTCTTGGTTTGTTTGTTTATCTGGCCGGGCATCAACCGCCAGCCCCAGTTGCCCTGGGCCTGGCCGGGGGTGTTCATGCGGCCTTGCTCATCAATGCCCAACACGTCCTGCATGGGCAGGATGGCCGTTTTTGCGACGGACGCATACGCCAGACGGGCCATAACCCAGTAGATGTCTGCTTCGCTTAAGCCACGGCCTACGTAGTGCTCTATCTGCTGATGATGCGGCTTGCCCTCTTGGCGGTACCAGCCCAGCGTGGTGTTGTTGTCATGGGTACCGGTGTAGGCAATGAAGTTGCGGGCGTAGTTGTGCGGCATGTAGTCATTCTGCGGCATCTCCTCGCCCCAGGCAAACTGCAGGATCTTCATGCCCGGCAGGTTAAAATCGTCGCGCAGTTTCAAAACCTGGTCGTTGATTTCGCCTAGGTCCTCGGCAATAAATGGCAGGCTTCCCAACTCCTTCTCTGCAAAAGTGAAAAAATCTGCTCCCGGCCCTTGCTTCCACTCGCCGTTTTTGGCGGTCTCTTCCCCGGCGGGCACCTCCCAGTAATCTGCGAAAGCCCTGAAATGGTCCAGCCGCACCAGATCATAGAGCTCCATGTTCTTGCGCAGGCGTCCCATCCACCAGCTGTAGTCCTGTTCTTTGAGCACCTCCCATTTAAACACGGGCATGCCCCACAGCTGCCCGTCCTCAGAGAAATTGTCTGGCGGAACGCCGGCCACACCCGTCATGTTCCCACCAGCATCCACGGCAAAAATCTCCCGGTTGCTCCACACGTCCACGCTGTCATAACTGATGTAAAACGGCATATCCCCGAACATCTGAATGCCGCGGTTGTTGCAGTAGGTGCGCAGCTGAGTCCATTGTTTATGGAAGAGGAACTGCACCCATTTGGTTTTCTCCAGGGCCTGGGCATGGTCTTTCGCTAATTGTTCCAGCGCTTCGGGGTTTCGCTGCTTAAATTTGTCCTCCCACTGGAACCACGCGCCGCCGTCATTCTGGTCTTTGAGCAGGACATACAGCGCAAAGTCATGAAGCCAGCCCGCCTCAGAACCGCAAAAAGCCATAAACTGTTGTTGCAATGTTTGGAAATCACCCGACCTGAATGTTTGCCAAGCCTTCTCCAGCAGCTCTTCTTTTACCCGTTTGGCCTGTTCATAATCCACGCTGCCAGTCTGCGGAAGATGGTAGTTCGGTAGTTGCTCAGTGGCTAGAAGACCTTCTCTGGCAAGCAACTCCGGCGAAATGAGCAGTGGGTTCCCGGCCCGGCTGGAGATGGAACTGTACGGCGAATAGCCCTGGCCCTCCTCAACAGGGTTGAGCGGCAGCAGCTGCCAATATTTCTGATTGCTGGCGTGTAGAAAGTTGGCGAAGTTTCGTGCCTCGGGGCCCAAATCGCCTATCCCAAACGACGAAGGCAACGAACTGATGTGCAACAGAATACCCGCTCCGCGCTCATTCCTGGCTTTTAGTTTAAGCAGCGCCAATGGGAACACCCCAAACAGGTCTTTCACAAGGAGTTCATGGGCGTAACTACCGTCAATACGCAACAACGTATCCTGCCAATCTTTGGGCGCATCCTCCGGAAGCACGACTTTGGTATCTTTCCAGTCTATGTCTTCCAGTTTCTCCACGCCTTGCGCCTTGGCCAGCGCGGCCAGATGCAACGGAACCGCCATCAGGTACCAGGTGTGCAAATGTTTCCGGGCGAAGGCAAGCACGTGGTCTTTACACTCACCTTCCACGTCCAGGGGAAAGTAGGCGCCCTTGGTGAATACATCTGCATTGTTCTTGCGCTCATTGAACAACGTTTTTGTGAGCCAAAGTTTGATGCGGGCGTCATAGCGGTTCTCCCAAAGGTCTGCCCATTGTGCCTCCAGTCTGTTCAAGTCTGTATTGTCCAGTTCTTCCAACCACGTTTGCCGTTTCTCAAAATCTACCGGTCGGCGGTTGTCTGGGTCTACCAGGCTGAAATCCCACAGCTCGGTGCCCTGGTACACATCTGGCACGCCCGGCGCAGTGAACTTCAAAAGAACCTGGCTTAGTGATTTCACAATCCCGAAGTCTGTCGTTTTTTGCCTGAATTTCTCAAAACTGCCAAAAAACGGACGACTCTTGTCCAAGAGCTTCACGACAAAGGATTTGGCCGCAGCTTCATATTCCTCATTCGGCGTAGTCCAGTTAGAGTTGACTTTTGCCTCTCTCAGGGCTTTTTGGAGGTATTCCTGCACGCGGTTCTCAAAGTCATCCTCGTCCTGCCCCGGCATAGGAAATGCGCCCAGCATGGTTTGGTAGATGAGGTACTCGTCATTCGCGTCGGGCATGTTGTTCTGCTTCAGGTCGGCGTTAAGTACGCGCCATTCCTGTACGGCTGTCGTCCATTCATCTGCGAATTCAGTAAGCACATTTAGGCGGGCCCGTACGTCTTCACCTCGCTTGGTATCATGAGTAGAGGTTCCATTGAGCGACAGCGGCCAGTTTTGCTGTCGGTTCTGCATGATTTGGTGGAACTCTTGCGCGCTCATCCCAAACGCGTCTGGTGCATCTCCTACCTCATTATGACCAACGAAGCGGTTGAAGGTGTACATGATGGTGTCTTCCACGCCTTTAGCCATGATGGGCCCCGTGAACTGCATGAGGCGCTGATAGAACCGCTGCGACCGCTGCCAATAGGTATCATCTTCTCCTTCGGGTGCCGCGCTTAAAAGTGTTCTCTCCAGTAGTTCTACCGCCCCTGTCAAGTCAGGTTGGCTCTCGCGAATATGGTGGAAAATAGTCTGAACTGCCTGCGCCTCTTCCCCATCCAGCGGCATCTGGTTACCATAATATCTGTACACCGGGCACTGCACCAGAAACTCGGCAATAGCGGCTTTCAACTTCTCTCCGGGAACGCAACTCAATACGCCTTCCTCCACCAAGCGCAGTTCCAAAAACAACTGGTATAGGTTTTTCAGCTCGCCGGCCATGTGCTGGTGCAGGATGTAAGATTTCTTTTCCTGAATCTGTTCGTGCACGGGCGCGCTTTCACCCACTACGTGCTGGTAAAGTTTATCAAACGCCTCTTGTCCTGGCTGGTAGGTAAACAGGTTGTTCACGTAAGCCAGAAAATCATAGCCGGTGTTGCCCTGGATGGGCCATTGTTTGGGCATTTGCTCACCGGGTTCCAGAATTTTTTCCACGGCAATGTAGGTTTCCTCGCCGGCTAATTCGCGTAGTTGCCGCAAGTAACCGGTGGGGTCATACAAGCCATCTACATGGTCAATGCGCAAACCCTGGAAAACGCCATCGTCCAGTAGTTGCTTGATGTAATGGTGATATACGTTGAAAACCTCTGGTTCTTGTATGTTCAAACAGATCAAACCATTCACGGTGAAGAACCTTCTGAAATTTATTTGATAGTCCGTTTCCTGCCAGTAGCAGAGTTGGTAGACCTGTTGCTCTGTCAGCTGTTGCAGCTTTTCTGGGTCGTTATTAATGGTATTCAGGCTTTCCTCCACCGCGGTCCTGACAGATTCGTTTTTCATCAAGGACGCCAGTTGCTGCTGAAACTCGGTCCATTGAAGAGCAAAGGCTTTCGGCTCCTCTTCCTGATGTATTTCTTGCAGTTTTAATAGCAGTTGCGTGAGGGCTTGATTCGGCTGGGATGCTCCTTTTAAAATGGTCAAATAGGAATTAGGATTCAACGGAAAGGCACTGTCATAGTATTGACACACCCATCGCTGCTGTCCTTGGTTATAGGCAATTTTCAGCTCTTTGTTCTGGATAACCTGTTCCAAGGGAGCTCCTAAAAACGGTACCATCACCCGGCCTTGGTACAGCGCGCTTGCCCAGTTAATATCAAAGAAATTATAATACAGACTCATAGGGCCTTTTTCCAGCACATCCATCAGGAAGGGGTTGAAGGGATGGAAGGCCATGTGATTGGGCACTATGTCCTGCAGCCAGCTGATTCCCTGCTCTTTTAAAGTATTTGTTAAGGTTTTCAGCTGCTCTTCGGTACCAATTTCTGGGTTAATGCGATGCGGATTAGTACCGTCATACCCATGCGTGCTTCCGGGCGTGGCTTCAAAAATGGGCGAGGCATAGATGGTACTCACTCCCAGTTTTTGTAAATAAGGCATGATGCGCTCAAAGTCTTCAAAGGTAAATTCCTTGTGAAACTGCAAGCGGTAGGTAGCAACTGGATTGTGCATTTTATAATTTGTAAATCTGTGAATTAGGAGATTGGATGAAGCTTTCTTATCAGGCAATTCTCATAGTGTGAGGTCGATCTCTTTTCCCGTTTTTGGCCTGTTTTCTAGAAAATACGCCAAAAACGGAGCTTTAATATTATGTTATCTAAAGGTCCTTTTCACTAGTAGATTCTCCTTAGAAAGGAAGCAGTAAGAACGCCATTCAGTTGTAGGGTTAGTTTTCGTTTTTGGCCAGTTTTCAAGGAAATAAGCCAAAAACGGCCGTTTCTCAATTTGAGGGCGAACTACAGTATACCAATACGCTTTCCGGCTGTAGGGTTACTTCTTCGCCTTCTGTAGCTGATGTATTCGCAGCGTTTGGACCATTCCACTCTGGAGCAGCAGAGTCAAGCACCAACTCTACATGTTTCACCCCGAATGGTATGGTTACTTCTTGAACCTCCTGGGAAAAATTCATGAGACAGACCACTTGCTGCTCTTGGTGCCACCGGCGCAGAATGAGTACTTTTTTCGTCTCGTCACAGGTCACTTCCAATGATTTTCGGTCAAGGTGGCGCAAGGCGGGCAGCTCACGGCGCAGGCGAAGCAGGGCTTGGTAATACTTGAACAGCGTTTGGTGCGGCTCCTCTTCCAGCAAGTTCCATTGCAATTTTGAGTTTAGGAAGGTCTCTTCTGCCATGGGATCAGGCGCTTCGCCATGGGCCTGAAAAGCTTCAAATTCGGCTTTGCGCCCTTTACGAACAGCTTCTGCCAATTCTGGGTCGGTGTGGCTCACAAAGTACTGGAATCGATTCGGTTCGGCGTACTCCTCTCCCATCCAAAGCATGGGCAGGTATGGACTTAAAATAACGGCCGCGGCGGCTAGCTTCTGCATCTCAAGACTCACCAACTCGCCTAGTCGTTCGCCCAACATGCGGTTGCCCACCTGGTCATGGTTTTGCGTGAACACAATAAATTGCTGCCCGGGGTTATGCTCTGCCTTGATGCCAAAGTTCTTCTGGCGGTGTTCTGAAAATTGACCGTCATAGACATAGGCATCTTCATAGGCTTTGGCCAGGTGCGCGATGCCTGAGAAATCTGCGTAATACCCACTTTTCTCGCCAGTAGAAGTTACGCGCAAGGCATGATGAAACTCGTCCACCCACTGGGCATCCATACCGTAGCCTTGCTCCTCCAGGGGGTTAATAAAGCGATTGTCGTTCAGGTCCAGCTCCACGATCATATAATGGGTGCGACCGGTGGCTTCCATGAGCGCGTTCACTTGCTGTTTCATCTCTCGCAGAATGTGTTCAGGACTGAAATCCTTGATGGCATGCACTGCATCCAGCCGCACCGCGTCAATATGGAAGTCTCTAAACCACATGAGCAGGTTTTCTGTGAAGCAGCGCCGTACGCCGTCACACCAGGCATCGTCAAAATTGATGGCCGGGCCCCAGGGCGTATTGTATTTATTTGTAAAATAAGGGCCATAGGCGCCCAGGTAATTGCCTTCGGGACCCAGGTGATTGTACACCACGTCTAAAACCACGGCCATTCCTTTCTGGTGACAGGCATCTACAAAACGCTGCATGGCTTCTGGGCCGCCATAACTGTTTTGCACGGCAAATGGGAAAACGCCGTCATACCCCCAGTTCCTGTCTCCCGGAAACTGCGCCACCGGCATGATTTCAATGGCTGTCACTCCCAGTTCTTTCAGGTAGTCCAGCTTTGCTTCTAGGCCTTCAAAAGTACCTTGTGGGCTAAACGTACCTGTGTGCAGTTCATAAAGGACATACTCCTGCAAAGGAAGATTCTGCCAAGCTGTGTCTTGCCACTGATATGCTTCCAGGTCCAGGGCCTGTGAAGGACCGTGCACGCCTGCAGGCTGGGACAAAGAAACCGGGTCGGGCACTTCCTGGTCATCGTTTAGCCGAAGGAAATAGCGGTCTCCTGGTGAAATCTGGTCTGTCACCAAGTGCCAGTAGCCAAACTCCTGCTTTTTGAGCGGGAGGCTGGTGTTGCCGTTGTTCAGGATAATTTCCAGCTGTTGGGCAAACGGTGCCCAGACCAGAACCTCAGCCTGGCCTGGCGCCGGAAACGTGACGCCCAGAGTTCTTTTCTGAATGGTAAGGTTATTCATTTCCTTCAGGTTCTACCTCGTGTACATGATTCTTCAGCACCAATACAGACCGGCCTTCTACATGAAAAGAATCACCGGCATTGTACAACACAGGCTCTTCTGGTTCTATCAAGCCCCTAAACGTATCTACGGCAACCGACCACTGGCTTCCGTATTTTTCTGCCGGAAGCGTAAAATCAATTGAGTCATGGTAGGCGTTGAAGATGACGTAGAAAGAGTCGTCCAGGATGAGTTCGCCTTTGGGCCCACGGGTGTGTACGCCCTTGCCGTTCAAATAAATGGCCAGTGATTTGGCATGATCCTCATCCCAGTGCTCATCTCCCATGTCTGTGCCGTTGGGCAAAAACCACGCAATGTCTTCCAAGCCCAGCCCTTTAATGGGTTGCCCCTGAAACCACCGCCGGCGCCGGAAAACCGGATGCTGTTTCCTGAAGTGCACTAGCTTTCTGGTGAACGCCAACAGGTGCTGGTCTGCTGAGCCCCAGTTAATCCACGAAATTTCATTGTCCTGGCAGTAGGCATTGTTATTGCCATGTTGGGTTCGGCTCAGTTCATCGCCGGCCACCAGCATGGGCACGCCCTGTGACAGGAAGAGCGTAACCAATAAATTACGTTTTTGTCTATTGCGCAGGTCTATGATCCATTGGTCCTCGGTGGGGCCTTCGGTGCCGCAATTCCAGGACCGGTTATGGTCATCTCCGTCCTTATTGTCTTCGCCGTTGGCCTCATTGTGTTTCTCATTATAAGACACCAAGTCATGCAGCGTGAAGCCGTCATGGGCGGTAATGAAATTGATGCTGGCAGTGGGCCTCCTGAAATCATCTGAATACAAATCTGAAGAACCCGTGAACCGGTTGGCAAATTCCGCTAACATGCTTTCCTCGCCGCGCCAGAAATCGCGCATGCAGTCCCGGTACATGCCGTTCCACTCGGTCCAGCCCGGCGGGAAGTTGCCCACCTGGTAGCCACCCTCGCCTACATCCCAAGGTTCGGCAATGAGCTTTACCTGTGAGATGACCGGGTCCTGGTGAATAATGTCAAAGAAGGAGCTCAGGCGGTCTACGTCATGCAGTTCACGGGCCAAAGTAGAAGCCAAATCAAACCGGAAACCGTCTACGTGCATCTCCAGAATCCAGTAGCGCAGGCTGTCCATGATCAGGCGCAGTACGCTGGGCAGGTTGGCGTTTAGCGTGTTGCCGGTGCCGGTATAGTCCATGTAGTAGCGCTTATCGTCTTCCATGAGCCGGTAATAGGAAGCATTGTCTATTCCTTTAAAAGACAGCGTGGGGCCTTTTTCATTGCCTTCGCCGGTATGGTTGTAGACTACGTCCAGAATGACCTCTATGCCCGCCTTGTGCAGCGCTTTCACCATGTTCTTGAATTCCACCACCTGCTGGCCCAGTACGCCGGTGCTGGAATAGCGCACGTCTGGCGCGAAATACCCTATGGTGTTGTACCCCCAGTAATTGGTGAGGCCTTTGTCTTGCAGGTACCAATCGGTTACAAAATGATGCACCGGCAGCAGTTCTATGGCCGTGATGCCCAGGTCTTTCAGGTACTGGATGGTAACCGGGTGCCCGATGGCCGCATATTTCCCGCGTATGTCCTCCGGAATGTCTGGGTGCAGTTGCGTGAAGCCTTTCACATGCGCCTCATAAATGATGGATTTATAATATGGCAGGCCCGGCGACTTGTCCCCTTCCCAGTCAAATGCAGAATCCACCACCACCGACTTGGGAATGTACGGCGCACTATCCTGGTCACTGAAGCTCAGATCCTGGTCTTCGTGCCCTAACTGGTAGCCAAACAAAGACTCATGCCAATTCACCGTGCCAGCGATGGCCTTGGCATAGGGATCAATCAAAACCTTGTTGGCGTTGAACCGATGGCCATTCTCAGGCTCATAGGGCCCGTGTACCCTGAAACCGTACAACTGGCCGGGGCCGATCTCAGGAAGGTAGATGTGCCAAACCTGATGAGAGCGTTCCACCAGTTTTATGCGTTCACTTTCAGTGGTATCTTCCGGAGACTGGAAAAGGCATAGTTCTACATCGGTGGCATTTTGGGCAAACAGGGCGAAGTTGACTCCCTCGCCGTCCCAGGTGGCACCTAAGGGAAAAGGCTTACCGGGGTAATGGATGATGCTCATAAAAAACTTGGTCAGGTAACTGGATGGCACGCATTATGAATCCCAACCTGTACGGACAAATAGCAAGGAAGGGTGCTTTTACTTGACAGAGGACCTTCTCTTGTTCTTCCTCCGGGTCAGCTTAAAGCACTGCAAAGGAGCACTATTGGTATACTTTGGTATAGCGGCTGGGAGCCTTTGCGTAATCAATTCGTTAAAAAAGGCGTATAGGTCAATGGTTAGAATAAAATATTGCTTTTAAAAAGGTAGTAATGCATAACATTTTTCATTTTTAGGCGCTATTGACTAACTTCGCCGCGAAGGCAACACAAACTCTTAAACACAAAAAAGTAATATGTCAGAATTTGCTGAACTTATCTTAGATGGCAAGTCATACCAGTTCCCGGTGGTAGAGGGTACTGAGAATGAAAAAGCCATTGATATCAATGCTTTGCGCGCTCAAACTGGTTATATCACCATAGATTCTGGATACAAGAACACCGGTGCCACAGAAAGCGCCATCACGTTTCTTGACGGGGAGGAAGGCATTCTTCGTTACCGCGGATATCCAATTGAGCAGTTGGCTGAGAAATCAAGCTTTATTGAAGTTGCCTACCTGTTAATCTACGGCACGCTGCCTACCCAGACAGAATTGGATGATTTCAGCAATCAGATCAAAGTTCACACCCTGGTAAACGAGGACATGCGCAAAATCTTGGACGGTTTCCCGTCTACTGCGCACCCAATGGGTATCCTGTCTGCCTTGGTAAGCTCCCTGACGGCATTTTACCCAGAGTCCCTGAACCCTAACCAGAGCAAAGAAGAGGTTGACCTTTCCATCATCCGTTTGATGGCCAAATTGTCTACCATTGCCGCCTGGTCATACAAGAACTCTGTTGGGCACCCGGTTAACTACCCAAAAAACAAACTGGACTATTGCTCTAACTTCCTGCACATGATGTTTGCTTACCCAACGGAGGAGTATGAACTCAATCCAGTAGTGGTAAGTGCCTTGAATAAACTATTGATTCTGCACGCAGACCATGAGCAGAACTGCTCTACCTCAACCGTGCGTCTGGTAGGTTCTGCCAATGCGTCTTTGTATTCTTCTGTATCTGCTGGTATCTCTGCTCTTTGGGGACCATTGCACGGTGGTGCCAACCAGGCCGTGATTGAAATGCTGGAAGAAATCAAAGCTGACGGCGGAGACTCTAAGAAATTCATTGCCAAGGCCAAGGATAAGGATGATCCTTTCCGTCTGATGGGCTTCGGGCACCGCGTGTACAAGAACTTTGACCCACGCGCCACCATCATCAAGAAAGCCGCCGACGATGTTTTGACTGCTCTAGGCGTAAACGACCCAATCTTGAACATTGCCAAGGAACTGGAGGAAGCTGCCTTGAACGATCCTTACTTTGTAGAGCGCAAGCTATATCCAAACGTAGACTTCTACTCTGGTATCATCTACCGCGCCATGGGCATCCCTACAGAGATGTTCACCGTGATGTTCGCCCTAGGCCGTCTCCCAGGTTGGATTGCCCAGTGGAAAGAGATGCGTGAAGCGAAAGAGCCAATTGGCCGTCCGCGTCAGGTGTATACTGGTGCCACAGAGCGCAACTATACTGAAATCAATAAGCGCTAGTTTTAGCACACTTATACTGAAAAAGGCCCTGAGACATCAGGGCCTTTTGTTTTTGGGGTATTTTCTGGGAATTAGGCGAAAAACAAGGATTTAAGAAATGATTCAACCGTGAATTACCAGTTTCCTTCTTCTGCTGACGTATCGTCTTTCCGCGGAACAACGTGCCTCCATGCAACGGGGAAATCCTCCATCAAGAATAATCTCCTTCCAGGGCAAACCGCTCTTAATTGTTGCAGAGAAATATTCAAGAAAAAAGAATAGCCTTCGCTTTGTACAACCACATCGTTTTGCGGAAAGACGGTACATTATCTGCCATGCGTAGCAGACAAGGCGGTGCGGGTTACTAGGGCAATTTCCTCTTGTATTAGTTTTTGGCTTATTTCCCAGAAAACAACCCGAAAACGATCAGTGGCAAACCGAGGGAACCTATAAAATCCGCAGCTCGATCCGTCTGTTCAATTGGCGGTTTTGATCAGAGGTGTTGGGGACGGTGGGTTGGGTTTCGCCGTAGCCTTTGGCCAGGAATGTAGAAGCCGGAATTCCTTTGGAAACCAGATAGTGCACCACTTCTTGGGCGCGGGCTTGCGATAGTTTGAGGTTGGAGGCGGGTTGGCCTACATTATCTGTGTGACCGGCTATTTCTACTTTTAGGCCGGGGTTGCTTTTCATGAACTGGAATAGCTTGTCCAACTCCGTGCGGGATTCTTTGCGGAGAGTGGCTTTTCCGGTGTCAAAAAACAAATTACTTAGAATAGCTTTCTTTCCTTTTCCTATAGGCTGCAAATAAAAATCCAGGGCCAAAGGTTGGGCGGTGCTGACGGCAGATAAATGTCGGCTTTCCAAGACATAACCGGGGGCAGTCACATAGAGGGCATATTGTTGGCCTTGGTTGACCACTATGGTATAAGCGCCGGTTTGCTTGTCAGAAGGAACTTGTTGGGCAACTACTCCTAGTGAATCCAAGTCATACACCTGCACTTGCGCGGCAATTGGCTTCTTGGTTACGGCGTCATACACTGTTCCCTGCGCGAAGCTACTGGTCATATTCCCCTTCCAAACAGCGGGCACCTCAAACTGCGAAAGGCCTATGAGCACTTGACCTGGTTGGGCAGGTTGCCCAGAATAATAACCGAGTTGGTTGTCTGCGGTGATGAAAAGGGAAGTCTCATCGCGGTGTGTATTCAGGGGGTAGCCCAAATTGACAGGTTCTGCCCATCCGTGCGCCTGCCTGGTAGCCTTGAAAAGGTCCAACCCTCCCATGCCCAGCCGGCCATCTGTGGCAAAGTACAGAGTGGCACCACTGGCATGCAGGAAAGGAGCGGCTTCGCGGCCAGAAGAATTGATGGCACTGCCAGCGTTGACCGGAACCTCCCAGGAACCGTCTTCTTGCTGCCGGGTCACCCAAATGTCTTCATTCCCCAAGCCTCCTTTGCGATTAGAGGCAAAATAAATGGTTCGTCCGTCCGCAGAGAGACTTGGCTGAGAGTCCCAGGAAGAAGTATTGACGTTTCGGCCCATATTCACCGGCTTGGACCAATTCTCGCCTTCCTTATAAGAGATGTACAAATCGCAGCTGCCAAAGGAGTCCTGACGGTTGCAGGAGGTGAACACCAACACGCGGCCATCAGCTGAAAAGGTGGCAGCTCCTTCGTTTAAGTCTGTGTTGATTTGATCCGAGACGGAGACTGGCGCCTGCCACTGTCCTTCTTTTTTCACAGACAGGTACAGGTCTTCATCGTCTAACGCACCCCTACCCGACCTTGCCGTAAATAATAACTCTTGTTGATTGGCCGTGAGAACTGGAGAATACTGCATGCCCATAGCATTTACCACGGGGCTAAGTGGCACCGGCGAATAGGCAACCGGGTGGGCCATGGCCTCTTGCGCAAAGGCTACGTTCTTAAGCTGACGCTCTGCGTGAACCGCCTGCTTGGCTCCTGCCTTGGCATACCCCAGGTATTTCTGGTAATATTCTGCGGACTGGCCATAGTGGCCCCGCTCAAAAGATAAGTCAGCGAAGGCAAGGTAATCTGGCGCCAGACTGGCCTGGGCCGGGACTTTGGACAAACCGCGAAGGTAGTATTGGTAGGCGGCATCTGGCTTTTGCAGGATGCGGCTCAATCCAGCGGCGCGTAAATACGCTTCGCCCAGGAGAGAGTCACGGGAGATGGCCTCGTCAAACGCTTCTATGGCTTTTTCAAAATTGCGCATCTGAATGAGTTTCAGGCCTTCCTGGTACTGCTTTTGGGCTTTGGCATTGGAGGAGCCACCTGCTTTTTGGGCCCAACCACAAAGGCTATTCCCAATTACCAAACCAACAATAAGTACCAGAACCTGAAATGCGCGCATGAGGCTATTACGGAATGTTCAAAAATTTATGCGTTTGCAGAGAGACTCTCCATTTTGGGTTCTCCTTCACATAGTTAACAATCATTGGCATGATCTGGTCTGCCTTGCTCCATTCTGGTTGCAGGTACAGGCGCGTTTCCGGTCCCACGTGAGCGGCATGCTCCTCTGCCCAGGCAAAATCTGATTTATTGAAAACGATCACCTTCAACTCACCGGCATGCGGCAACACATTCGGGTGCGGCCCTTTGAATTTCTTAGGCGAAAGACAAATCCAGTCCCAGGTGCCACTCAAAGGATAGGCACCCGACGTTTCAATAAAGGTCTGCACGCCGCGTTTCTGCAATTCTGAGGTTAAGTAGTCCAGGTTATATAACAAAGGCTCGCCGCCAGTCACTACCACGGCCTTTCCCGGAAATTGAATGGCTTGCTGCACAATCCAGTCGGTATCAGTGAGCGGGTGCAGATTGGCGTCCCAGGATTCTTTCACGTCGCACCAGTGGCACCCAATGTCACAACCACCCAACCTGATAAAGTAGGCGGCTTTGCCGGTATGGTAGCCTTCGCCCTGAATGGTATAAAAATGCTCCATAAGCGGCAGCTTGGTGCCATCTTTGGGAACGGTATGAATAGAGGCGGTTTTAACTTCTAAGATGTCTTCCAAAACGGTCTGGTAAAAGATTCTGTTTTTAGCCTTATTTCTAGAAAACGAGCCAAAAACGAAACTGGTTGTATAAGGGTAACAATTTGCACTGGCCGGTTAGTGCCCAAGGTGTACCCCGTAATTTATAAAAAGAACAGCAGCCATTTCTGAGACAGGAATGGCTGCTGCAAAGGTACAAAATAGAATATTTCCGGGCTCGGCTAATTTTCTTCTTCGGTCTTAACCGTAGACTTCTTTTTTAGCGGCGCGCAAGGTATTTTTCAAGAGCATGGAGATGGTTAAAGGCCCCACGCCGCCGGGTACGGGGGTAATATAGCTGCATTTGGGAGCTACGTTGTCAAAGTCTACATCGCCGCGCAGGCGCCAGCCTCTTTCTCTGGTGGCATCAGGCACGCGGGTAGTGCCCACGTCAATCACCACGGCTCCCTCCTTCACCATGTCTGCCGTCACCATGCCTGGCTTGCCTACCGCCACAATCAAAATATCCGCCATGCGGGTGTGCATAGCCAAATCAACCGTGTTGCGGTGGCAGATGGTAACGGTGCACTCTCCAGGAATGGTGCATTTGCTCATGAGAATGCTGATGGGCGTTCCTACAATATTACTTCTTCCAATCACCACGCAGTGTTTGCCCTTGGTCTCAATGTTATAGCGTTCCAATAGTTGCATGATGCCGTACGGCGTGGCCGGCAGATAGGCTGGCAAACCAGCCACCATGCGGCCCACATTCACCGGATGGAAACCGTCCACGTCCTTTTTGTAGTCCATCACTTCCAACACCTTGTTGCCATTGATATGCTTGGGCAGGGGCAATTGCACTATGAGGCCGTCAATGTTTTCATCTTGGTTAATCTCTTCAATTTTGGCGAGCAGCTCTTCTTCTGAGATGGTGTCTTCATAGTGCAGCAGCGTAGAATCAAAGCCTACGCGCTCACACGCCAGTACCTTGTTGTTGACATAGGTCATGGAGCCGCCGTCCTGGCCCACCAGAATGGCCGCCAAATGCGGGGCTTTACCGCCTTGTTTTTTGATTTCCGCTACGTCAGCGGCAATTTCACTTTGAATGGCTTCAGAGGTTTTCTTTCCGTCTAAGAGAATCATGGAGATAGGAAAAGGAAGAGGTGAAACGAAGGCCAAAAGTACGAGCCTGCTCCTAAACGACCGTCACTTTTTTCATTATTTTCAATTCTTCTTTCAACCACAAAAGTCGTTTTTGGCCTGTTTTCTGGAAAACAAGCCAAAAACGACTTCCAAAGGCAAATCAAGCAAATAAGTTTAATGGGCGTCTACCGGCATTTTCACACCTTTCTTAAACTTCTGCAAATACAGCAAAGGAATAGAGCAGAGCATAACCATCCCCGATACCCAGAAGGCATCTGTATACGACAATAGCGCCGTCTGCTTCATGACCATTCCTTCAATGGCTTTATAAGATGCTTTCTGAGCGTCTATGAAGGTGTAGCCCTTGCTCATGAAATTCTGCATAAGGCCGTTGAACCGCTGTGTAAAGGCCGGGTTGTATTCATTGATGTTTACCAGCAGGTTGTTGCGGTGGAAACCAGAACGCACGTGTATGAGCGTGGTCAAGGCCGCAATTCCGAAGGAGCCTCCCAATTGTCGCATCATGTTGTTCAAGCCTGTGCCCTGCCCTAGTTCAGCACCCTTCAAGTCTTGAATAGCCAAGGTAGTCAACGGCACAAACAGCAAGGCCATGCCAATGCCCCTGATCACGAGCGGCCAAAAGAAGTCCTCGGTACCTGAAAGCAGGTTGGAGTGGTTCATCATCAAGGCGAAGACAAAGAACAACAGCATTCCCACGGTGGCCATGAACTGCGCCGGAATGCCCCGCTGCAGCATCTTGCCCACAAAGGGCATCATCATGATGGTAAACAAACCGCCCGGCAATAATAATTTACCAGATTGCGCGGCCGTAAAGCCCAATAAGCCCTGCGTAAACACCGGAAACACAAACATGGAGCTATACAAGCCAAAGCCCAGAACAAAAGAAGTGAACATTCCAATGGAGAAGCTTCTGTGGCGCATGATCTTGAAATTCACGATGGGGTAGTCAATGCTGAGTTCCCGCCAGATGAAGAGCAACGTCCCGAAAACCGCCGTGGCCGACAGGACAATGATGTACGTGGCTGAAAACCAATCCTCAGATTCGCCTTTCTCCAGCACAATCTGCAAACTTCCTACGGCCAGGGCCAACAGCGCAATGCCCCACCAGTCAATGGGTTTGCCGCCGGTCTCTCTTGGCGTACTTTTTATGAAGGTGTAGGTAGCAACGGCTGCCAGAATCCCCACGGGCACGTTCACATAAAAAATCCAGGGCCAGGAGTAGTTGTCTGTGATGTAGCCGCCAATGGTGGGCCCCAGCGTAGGGCCAACTACGGCCCCTAATCCAAACAGCGCCGTGGCAGTACCTACTTGCTCTTTGGGCCAGGTTTCCAAAAGAATGGACTGAGAAGTGGACAATAAGCCGCCCCCCGCCAAGCCTTGCAGAATCCTAAAAATCACGAGTTCCTCCAAGCTAGAGGCGTTGCCGCAAAGAAAGGAGAAGACAGTGAAGGTAATGATGGAGGCCATGAAGTAGTTCTTCCGGCCCAGGCGGCTTCCCAACCATCCAGACATGGGCAGAATAATCACGTTGGCCACCGCGTACCCTGTCACAATCATGGCCACGTCTTCCAGCGTTGCACCCAGGTTGCCTTGTATCTGAGGCATGGCCACGTTCACGATGGTGGTATCAATGAGCTCCAGCAAGGCAGCGGTAATCACCGTGATGGTGATAGCCCATTTTTTAAATCCGGTTTCTGCCATGGTTTAATCGTTGGTAAGCACAGACGCTTTTACGCTCATGCCGGGGCGCAAACGTTTCATGAGTTCTGGGCTAGCAGTAATCTTAATTTTAACCGGCACCCGTTGCACCACTTTCACAAAGTTACCCGTGGCATTGTCTGGCGGAAGCAGGGAGAACTTGGCCCCAGTGGCCGGCGAGAAGTTATAAATCTGGCCTTCTACCTTTTCTTCTGGAAAAGCGTCTACCTCAATGTTCACCTTCTGTCCTTCCCTAATTTTCTCCAGCTGGGTTTCTTTGAAGTTGGCCGTCACATAAATGCTATTGTCATTCACAATGGAGAACAAAGCTTGTCCGGCTTGCACCAGCTGGCCCTTCTGCACACTTTTCTTGGATACAATGCCACTGGCCGGCGCGGTAAGGGTAGTATAGGACATTTGCAGTTTGGCAAAATCTACATCGGCCTGACGCTGGTCTACCCCCGTATTAGACACTGTCAATTGCGTACGCGTGGTGTTTACCTGTTGCTGGGCTGCCCTGTATTGGTCTTGGGCCGCCTGGTAATTGGCCTGGGCTACGTCCCGGTCGGCTTTGGCCTGGTCAAACTGCTGCTGGGTAATGGAACCGTCTTTGATGAGGTTGGCATACCGGTTAAAATCCTGCTGAGCTTTCCAGAGACGTACGCGGGTGGCTTCAATGTTGGCTTTGGCCGTAGTGGCAGAGGCCGCAGTGGCCGTGATCTGCGCTTGGTTCACTCCAGTGCTGGCGCTGGCCCCATGCTGGGCGGCCATGGCTTGTTCTACCTTTATGGCATAGTCCCGGTCATCCAGCTTCACCAATACCTGCCCCTGAGTAACGTGAGTGTTCTCTTCAAACATTATGGTGTCTACATAGCCACTGACGCGGCTCACCACTGGACTAATATCGGCGTCTATCTGAGCATCGTCTGTGTCCACGTGCTTGCTATAGTATAGATATTCTTTTATGCCAAAGAAGCCACCAATAACCAGAACCAGGCCTAAGATGATGGGAATGACTTTATTGGATTTCTTTTTCTGAGTTTCCATTGAATGATGTGCTGTGAAATTAATTGAGGATGGTACCGGTTGATTTTAACAAGGTGTAATAGGCTAAGCCGGCATCGGCGCGGGCCAGCTCTAGATTGATGAGCGCCTGGTACAAGCGCGTTTGAGCATCTATGCGATCCGTGGCGCTGGCTACTTTATTGGTGTACCTAGACGCCTCACTCCGGTCGTTCTCTTCTGCCTGCGCAATGGCGGTCTGCAAAATCTTGATGCGGTCCAGGGCCAGCAGGTAGCGCTGGTAGTTCTGGTTCACCTCGGTCTTCAGCTGATCAGTGGTGAGGTCACGGGTAAGGTTTAGCTGGGTTTTCTGAATATTGGCTTCTGACAGCTTATTCTTATTGGTCCAGAGGCGGTCAAAGTTCCAGGCAGCCGTAAGGCCAACCGTGCCAATGGTCAGAGAGCCGTGCGCCGGCGGAATAAACGAACCACTGGGATTGATGTGATAACCATCTGCGGACGCAACCAGAGCTGGCAAGGCGTCTGCCTTGATGGATTTTATGTTGTTGTCAGCGGCCTGGTTTTGCAGCGAAAGGGTTTGCAGTTCTTCTCGGTTGGCCATGGCCGAGTCTACCAAAGAAGCCAGGCTAATGTTCTGCCCCGCAGGTGACGCTACTTCCTCCACCACCAGGTTATTGTTTTCCGGGAGACCCAAAAGGATGTTCAGGTTATAGACCACAATTTTGCGGTTGGTCTCCAGGTCGGCTCCGGTGAGCTCCACGTTGCTGCGCTGCAACTGGAATCGCAACACGTCATTCTTGGTGACAATGCCTTGTTCAAAAAAGCGCTGGGCTTGTTTGATTTGTCGGTCCACGGCCTGCAGGTTTTGGGCAACCACTTTCTGGCTTTGCTGCAGCTTGTACAGGTTAAAATAGCCGCTGGTGACGTGATAGGCTATTTCTTCCTTGTCTTTCTCAGCGTCCAATCTTGCCACCTGGGCCATGAGTTCAGCAGACTCTTTGGCGTATTTCAGCTTGTTGCCCGCAAAAATCACTTCCTGCACAGACAAGGTTCCTAAAAAGGCATCGGCGCGCTTGGGCAGGTAAAAGGGCTGGCCCTCTTTGGACATCTGGAAAACTTTAGTAGGAATCTCAGCGTGGTTGTACGTGTAACTGGCGCTGGCTTTGGGCAGGGCTTCGTCTTTTACCTGGCTGTATTTGATGAGGGCCTGGTCTATCTTGGTTTGGGAGAGCCGCAGGACTTTGCTGTTCTGTACGCCCAATTCTATCGCCTCTTGCAGAGTAAGGTGCTTTGGCTCCTGGGCCTGAACCGGCGATGTAAAAGCCGCCACAAAGGAAAATGCGCCCACCACCGCGGCCGAAATGACTCCACGCCCCAAGACGGAACGTTTGGGAGAAGCATTAATTCTCGGTTTCATTATTTAAGTAAGTGTGTTTTAAGGGAATCTTGTAAATAAGAGAGCAGACGGGGTTTCATTTCATTCTGCAGCACCTGGTCATCCAATAAGTCCATTTCCAGGATTTTAGATGACAGCCGGCGCGAGTTGATGAGGTAGTTGACGGTGCCAAATATGCTGGCAATGGTCATGCCCACGTCCACCGGCCTGAACTCTCCTTTCTGAATGCCTTCTTCCATGATTTTTTGCACCTGCAGCGTATTGGCATACAGGTTTTCCAACACAAAGTCAGTCACCTCTGACCCGCCAGAACGAAGCACGGAAATCTCCCGGAAGATGATTTTATGAAAGTATTTGCTGGTGGCTACCCGGCTCACGTATAATTGCACCACCTGCTCTATTTTAGACCAGCAAGAGGTATTTTGTGAGGCGATTTCTTCAAAGGTCTTCTTGGTGCTGGCCATTCGGCGCTCCACCACGGCTTTCAACAAACCGTCCTTTGACCCGAAATAATAGTTAAGCATGGCCATGTTCACGCCTGCCTCCTGAGCCAACAACCTGGTGGAGGCTCCGTCATATCCCAGTTCACCAAAGACGCGCTCTGCCACGTCTAGCAGATGCTCTTTCTTATCTGTTTTGTCTTTCTCCGCCATGCTTTTTTTGAATTGCGCAAATTTAATCAATCGATTGATTAATAAACAAACCAAGGTTAAACTTTGTTTCTTTGAAAGAACAGATACTTAGTCTTCTTCTTGTGTGATTGCTGAAATATGGATGGGGGCGAAAATTCGTTTTTGGGCTATTTTCCAGAAAACAAGCCAAAAACGGGGTTTAAATTGTTCCTACTTTTACGGCGTTGCCAACACTAGAAAGATCCTTTCCTTTCTAAGATAAAGCCATTCCATACCCGTGAGTTCAAGACTTATGTTTAGTTTTGAGCGCACGCATTTAATTTGTAAGCCATACTTAACCATTTCTATGACTACTTACGAAGAGATTTTCCAGAACAACCAGACCTGGATTGCCCAAAAGACCACCACCAACAAAGACTTCTTCAAAGACCTGGCCGCCGACCAAAATCCAGACTACCTGTACATTGGTTGCTCTGACAGCCGCGTGACCGCCGAAGAAATCATGGGTCTTGGACCCGGCGAAGCGTTTGTGCACCGCAACGTGGCCAACCTGGTCAACAACGTGGACCTAAACGTAATGTCAGTGCTCAACTACGCCATCAAACACCTCAAGGTAAAGCACATCATTGTCTGCGGCCATTATAATTGCGGCGGCGTAAAAGCGGCCATGCAACCCAAGGACCTGGGCTTGTTGAACCCCTGGCTGCGCAACATCAGAGACGTGTACCGCCATCACAAAGCGGAACTGGACGCTATAAAGGATGAGACCAAACGCTATGAACGGCTGGTAGAGTTGAATGTGCTGGAACAGTGCACCAACATCATTAAAACCGCCGCACTTCAGTTAAGCTACCAGGAAAACGGCTACCCCGAAGTGCACGGCTGGGTTTTTGACCTCCACACCGGCAAAATCATTGACTTGAACATTGACTTCAAGAAAATCCTGGCAGAAATCAAAGACATCTATGATTTAACGAACAGCAAATAATTGCTGATTGTTGGTTATTACCTTTTGATGATAAATCATTGGGTCTTTTCCTATTTTGTCATCCTGAAAGGATCCTGGTGGCAACCTAGATAGGCGTGTTTCAATTGCTATCATTTCTTGTTAAAATCTCATCAGAAAACGAGTAGCATTTGAAAACACATAGTGGCACAAAGCGAATTAACTTCCCTTAAATTCCGTTTTTGGGCTATTTTCCTGAAAAGTGACCAAAAACGCCTTTCCCTTATAAAACAAAAGCCCCGGCATTTCTGTCGGGGCTTTTAGTTGATCTATAAGAAAGAAATCAATCCAGTTTCAAAACGGCTAAGAAGGCTTCCTGCGGAATCTCTACGTTGCCCACCTGGCGCATACGCTTCTTTCCTTTCTTCTGCTTTTCAAGGAGCTTCCGTTTACGCGAAATGTCACCGCCGTAGCACTTGGCCAATACGTTCTTGCGCAAGGCTTTCACCGTCTCACGGGCAATGATTTTCTGCCCGATGGCGGCCTGAATGGCAATTTCAAACATCTGGCGTGGCAACAGTTCCCGTAATTTCTCACACAGGCGCTTGCCCCAGTCATAGGCTTTGTCACGGTGCACAATGGCAGACAAAGCATCTACCTTCTCGCCGTTGAGCATGATGTCCAGCTTCACCATATGCGACTCCCGGAATCCGATTAATTCATAATCCAGAGAGGCGTAGCCACGGCTAATGGTTTTCAGCTTGTCAAAGAAGTCAAATACAATCTCTGCCAGCGGCATTTCAAACACCAGTTCCACGCGGTCTGCGGTCAGGAAGTTCTGGGCCAGTAAGATTCCGCGCTTGTCCATACACAGCGTGATAATGGGCCCTATGAACTCAGCTTTAGAGATGATTTGCGCTTTGATAAACGGCTCCTCAATGTGATCAATGTAGTTGGGCTCCGGCATTTCAGAGGGAGCATTCACCTTGATTTCACCGTCTTTGGTGGTGAAGGCTTTGAACTGCACAGAAGGCACAGTGGTAATCACGGTCATGTCAAACTCGCGCTCCAGACGCTCCTGCACAATCTCCATATGAAGCATGCCCAAGAACCCGCAACGGAAGCCAAAGCCAAGCGCCGCCGAAGTCTCAGGTTCCCACACCAAAGAAGCATCGTTCAACTGCAGTTTTTCCATGGAAGAACGCAGTTCTTCGTATTCCGTGGTCTCTACCGGATAAATACCAGCAAATACCATGGGCTTCACTTCTTCAAAACCTTGTATCTGGATGGTGTCTGGGTTGGCCGCGTGCGTGATGGTGTCCCCTACTTTTACCTCCTTAGCGTTTTTAATCCCAGAGATAAGGTAGCCCACGTCGCCGGCCGCCATCATCTGACGTGGCTCCTGTGTTAACTTAAGCGCACCAATCTCATCGGCTTCATACTGTTTGCCGGTGGCAATGAATTTTACCTTATCGCCTTTGCGCAGCGTACCGTTCATGATCCTGAAGTACACCTCAATCCCGCGGTATGAGTTGAACACCGAGTCAAAGATCAAGGCTTGCAAAGGTGCCTCTGGATCGCCTTTAGGCGCAGGAATGCGGTCACAAATGGCCGCCAAGATGTTGTCAATTCCAATACCAGCTTTTCCCGAGGCATGAATAATGTCTTCGCGCTCACAGCCAATCAGGTCAATGATCTGATCGCTCACCTCTTCGGGCATGGCGTGCGGCAGGTCAATCTTGTTCAAGACCGGAATAATCTCCAGGTCATTGCCAATGGCCAGGTAGAGGTTGGAAATGGTCTGGGCTTCAATCCCCTGCGAGGCATCTACAATGAGCAAAGCACCTTCACAGGCGGCAATGGAACGGGAAACTTCATAACTAAAGTCTACGTGGCCCGGTGTGTCAATCAGGTTGAGCACAAAAGGCTCTCCTTTGTATTCATAGTTCATCTGGATGGCGTGGCTCTTGATGGTGATGCCGCGCTCGCGCTCCAGGTCCATGTTATCTAACAATTGGTTCTGCATTTCACGCACAGACACAGACGAGGTGAATTCCAACAGACGGTCTGCCAGGGTACTCTTGCCGTGGTCAATGTGCGCGATGATGCAAAAATTGCGGATGTTCTTCATAAAAAAGGCTTACAAAGAGCAAAGATACAAAATTATGCGGGCTGCCGGAATGGGTTTCTGACAGCTAAGTAGACTTTTTATCAGATGCCTTTCCTTTCAATGGAGTGATTATGAGACTAAATCTTGCCAATCAAAAGCCATATTCATTTACCTTAACCGATCTTTTTACATGAAAAGGATTATTACCTTCACCCAAATTTTCGCTTGACGCCCCATCATGAGCCGCCTTCTGCCCCTCTTCCTCTTCATAATTTTCATATCCATTACCTCTGCTGCTGGTCAAATTTTTCAGGAAGCAGATGCTTGGAGCCTTTCAGCGCTGCCCAGTGGAATAGAAACCGGTGATTTTAACAAAGACGGCCGTGCCGATATAGCCATTCTGGAATATAATAGCTGGAATGAATGCACGCTGTCCATTTATCTGAATGCTGCCAATAACAAGCTGACCTTGAAGGAACGCAAGTCTTACAAAGTGGCCGGTTACAGTTTACGAACCAACGACCTGAACAAAGATGGCCATCTGGACTTAGTGTTGACCATGCCTACTCAACTCATGCTTTTGTTGGGTGACGGCCAGGGAAATTTCAATGCTGCCAAAACTAAAAATATTAGAGATGGATATGCCAGTGTAGTAAATGATTTTAACAAAGACGGCCACCTAGACATTGCGACCACTAATTTTTTAGATCAGTCGGTTATGTTATTTACAGGCAATGGAAAAGGAGGTTTTACAGAAAATGATGCTTACAAGGTAGGTGCGCAGCCCGCTTCCATTGAATCTTCTGATGTAAACCAAGACACTTACCCAGATTTGGTAGTGGGCAACCAGGCCAGCGGCAACATAAGCTTGTTGCTCAACAACAAGCAAGGTGGTTTTGGGGCGGCCAAAAACTATCCAGTAGGCTTTTTCCCTAACAACCTGGCCATTGCCGAACTAAACGGCGATCAGTATTTAGACATTGCCGTGGTGAGCCTCAATGAAAAGGAAAGCATCACCCTCCTATCAGGAGACGGACAAGGCGGATTTACACCTTTTCAAATTATACCAGGCTATATTCCGGCAGATATCCTCATCAAGGATTTTACTTGTGACGCAAGACCAGATATTTTGATTAGCAGTGGCGGGCTCATGCTTTTTGAAAACTCTGCCACCGGATTCGTCTTAAAAAACCAGGCTACCAACTGGCACGCGGCCTCTTCAATAGCCTCCGCCGACTTCAACTTGGATGGAGGATTTGATGTAATAGCACCCTTCCAAAGAAATAACGTTGAAGTCGCACTCCTTACCAACATCAAAGACTGTGCACTCTACCTAAATAAAGAAGAAGATCCCGTAGACCCCAAACAACCTGACATTACACCTTCAAAACTGGTTTCTATACCCAATATCTTCACGCCAAACGGAGACGGCCAGAATGAGTTCTTTGAAATAAAATGGTCCAAGGACATTCCTGAAAACGAGCTTACCGTGTATGACCGCTGGGGAGGATTGGTACATTCCAATAAACATTACCAGAACAACTGGAATGGTAGCCAATTGGCCGAAGGGGTTTATTTCTATATTATCCAAGTTAATAAGTCAAAAGAGGTCTTTAAGGGCTGGGTGACCATTGCACGGTAAGATTGCCTTTGCGTTATTTTTATTTCAACGCTGTAGGCCGTAATATATAAGATTGAGGCAAAAGCTTTTGAAACTCTCCGTTTACGGTCATTTCCATTAAGGGCTTTTACCTTCTTATGTTGTTTAAATAAACTTGGTTCAATGCTTAAATTAAGACCGAAGCGTTTTTATCCTCTTTTCCAGAAAACACGCCAAAAACGAAAGATTTAATTCCTGCACAATTCAAAACCAAACTCCTATTTAGTAGCAAACGGTTAAAAGAAAAGGCCCATTTACCTAGTGGCAAATGGGCCTTTTACTTATTTGAAATTCACAACTTCTTTATTCAGGGATTATTCTTTCCAACCTCCACCTAAGGCACGGTAAATGTTCACCATGGCATTAAGTTGCTGTACCTTGGTTTCAATCAATTCAAACCTGGATTCCTGTGCTTCGCGCTGCGTGAGGAGCACCTCTAAATAATCTGCCCGGGCAGAAGCAAACAACTGGTTGGAGATGTCAATGGACTGTGTAAGCGCCTCCACTTCCCTAGACTTCAGGCGGTAGCTGTTTTCCAAGTTGCTGATGTTGGACAGCTGGTTGGCTACTTCAATATAGGCATTCAAGATGGTGCGCTCATATTGGTAGACGGCCTGCAGTTGCTTGGCATTGGCACTGCTGTACACGGCCTTGATGGCGTTTCTATTCACCAAAGGCGCCGCCACGTCACCGGCCAGCGAGAACAACAAAGATTCTGGTTTCAGCAAATAACCCGGGCTGAAGGCCTGTAACCCTACCCCTGCGGTCAAACCCAAAGATGGATAGAAGTTGGCTCTGGCTACCTGCACATCCAATTTGGCAGCGGCCAGTTCCAACTCTGCCTGCCGAATGTCGGGGCGGTTGGCTAGCAACTGCGCCGGTACGCCGGCCTGCACCGCCTGCGGCGTGACATTGTCAAAGCCGTTCTTGGCCCGTTGTACCGGCTGCGGGAATCTGCCTACCAGAAAATTGATGCGGTTCTCAGTCTCAGTGATCTTCTGCTGAACCTGGTACTGCAGTCCTTGTGAGTGTAACACTTGGGCCTGAAACCTGCGCACGGGCAGCTCCGTCACCTTGGCCGCTTCTTTCTGAAGTTTTACCGTTTTCAGGACGTTGCTCTGGATTTCAATGTTCTGCTGAATGATGGCCAGTTGATTGTCCAGTGCCAGGAGTTCATAATAAGAATTGGCAATCTCAGAGATAAGGTTGGTAACCATGAAGTTTCTGCCCTCCACAGACGCCAGGTACCGGTGCACGGCTGCTTTTTTAGCATTGCGCAACTTGTGCCACACGTCCACTTCCCAGTTGGCGTAGGCGCCTATGCCATAGTCCTGGAGCGGCTCGGGCATTTCTTTGCCGGGCTCAATCTCGGTGGTGGCTTCTAAGGCGCCAATGTTAGTGAAACGGGCCACCTTGTCAACACCCGCGCCAGCCCTCAACCCCACCGAAGGAAGGTATTCGCCCTGGCGCACCTTCACTTCATTTCTGGAGATTTCAATTTCCTGCAGGGTAATGTTCAACTCCTG
Organism: Nibribacter ruber; assembly: GCF_009913235.1. Lineage (NCBI taxonomy): Bacteria > Pseudomonadati > Bacteroidota > Cytophagia > Cytophagales > Hymenobacteraceae > Nibribacter > Nibribacter ruber. Next base: position 758,844 of record NZ_CP047897.1, read on the forward strand.
GTTGTTTTGCAGGGCAGTGTCAATCAGGCTGGTTAAGTAGGCATCTGCAAAGAATTTCTTCCATTGCACCTGCGCGGCATTGGTAGTGTCATGGTCCGTGACAAAGGCAGCAGGAACAGACTTATTTTCTGCGCGCTGTACCAAGGCAGGCACGCTGCAAGAGGTGTAGGCCAAGGATACCAACCCCAGTCCCAACCATTTTATAGCTTTTCCTTTATACATGGTCTTGGCTTTCGTCAATGAGTGAAAGATCTTCGGTGACATAGACATACTCTTCTGTGAGCGGCGTCTCATGCTCATCTCTGATCAAGTGACGGCCGTCTGCCATTTTAGCGAAAATGTAGTACAGCCCCGGGATGATCACCACCCCGAAAATGGTTCCGAACAACATTCCACCCAGCGCCGAGGCACCGATGGTCTGGTTCCCGATGGCTCCTGCTCCAGAAGCCACAATCAAAGGAATCAAACCGGCCACAAACGCGAAGGAAGTCATGAGGATAGGACGGAAACGCACGCGGGCTCCTTCAATGGCCGCCTCTAGAATGGTGGCTCCCTGCTGCCGTTTCTGCACTGCAAACTCCACAATCAACACGGCGTTCTTACCCAGCAATCCTATGAGCATGATGAGACCAATCTGAGCGTAAATGTTGTTTTCCAGACCCATCAACTTCAATAACAGGAAGGAACCAAACACCCCAACTGGCAAGGAAAGCACCACCGCAAAAGGAATAATGAAACTCTCATACTGCGCCGCCAACACAAAGTAGACGAACAGCAATACTACCAGGAACACGTACAGCGACTCATTTCCCCGGATGGACTCATCATAAGAAAGTCCTTCCCAGGCAATGTCATAGCCCTTCGGCAAAGTGGTAGAGGCTACTTCCTGAATGGCTTGAATGGCATCTGCCGTGGTGTAGCCTTTGGCCGGTAGTCCTTGGATAGCCGCCGAGTTGTACAGGTTGAAACGCGTTACCTCATTGGGTCCCTGGGTCTTCTTCAGCTTCATGAAAGCAGAGTAAGGCACCATTTCACCAGCTTCATTTTTTACGAAGAGGTTCAAGATGTCAGACGGCAGTCTTCTGAATTTGGGATCTGACTGCACGTACACCTTGAAGAACTGGTTGAATTTGATGAAACCCTGCTCATAGGTACTGCCAATGAGAATGTTCAGGTTCTCCATGGCTTTCCCAATGGAAACACCTTTCTGCATGGCCAGGTTGTTGTCAATCTCCAGCTCATACTGCGGGTAATTAGCGGCAAAGAAAGTAAACAAGCCGGTTAGCTCTGGGCGCTTACTCAGGTTGTCCATGAACTGCTGGTTCACTTTGTCAAACTCATGGTAATCCGTTTCAGAGTTCTTATCCAGGAGACGCATAGAGAAACCACCAGAAGAACCGAAGCCCGGAATAGCGGGTGGCTCAAAGAATTCTACCACGGCGCCCAGGCCTTTGGACTTCTCTTCCAACTCTTCCATGATTTCTTTCACGGTGTTCTTGCGGTCTGACCAGCTTTTTAAGTTGATCAAACAGGTACCCGCGTTGGAACCGCGTCCTTCGGTCATAATCTCATATCCTGCCAAAGAAGAAACAGACTCAACGCCTTCAATTTTTGCACAGATTTTCTGCAGTCTTTGTGACACCTTGTTAGTTGTTTCCAGGGTAGAACCCGGTGGTGTCTGCACAATAGCATAAATGGTTCCCTGGTCTTCGTTCGGGATAAAGCCCGAAGGCAGCACTTTACTTTCTAAGAAAATACCCACGCCAAAGGCCAACAGAATTCCCCACGTCAACCATCTTCTGCTCACTATTGACCGCAACAGGCCAACGTATTTTCCCGTCAGTTTTTCAAAACCGCTGTTGAAACCGTCCAGCGCTTTGGTCAATGGGTTCCGCTTTTTAGGCTTGCCGTGGTTGTTCTTTAAGAGCATGGCACACAGCACCGGTGTAAGGGTCAAGGCAATCACCGCTGAGATAACAATGGAACTGGCCATGGTAATAGAGAACTGCCGATAGAAAATACCCACCGGCCCGGACATGAATACCAACGGCACGAACACCGCGGTCATTACCAAGGTAATGGCAATGATGGCGCCGCCAATTTCACGCAATACTTCTATGGTCGCCTTGTAAGGCGAAAGATTGGTTTCCTCCATCTTGGCGTGCACGGCCTCCACCACCACAATGGCGTTGTCAACCACAATACCAATAGCCAACACCAAGGCAAACAGCGTAATCAAGTTGATGGATAGCCCAAAGAATTGGATCACGAAGAACGCTCCCACCAGAGAAACCGGTACCGCCAAAATAGGGATGAGCGTAGATCGCCAGTCACCTAAGAAGATAAACACCACAATGGCCACCAGAATGAAAGCGTCTCTTAGGGTGTGGATTACCTGGTCAATGGAAGCATCAAGGAACTGAGAAACGTCATAGCTGATTTTATAATCCATGCCTGGCGGGAAGGAACCTTTCATCACTTCCAGTTTGGCTTTCACTTCGGCAATTACATCGCTGGCGTTACTGCCATAGTTCTGCTTTAATACAATCGCTGCCGCTGGGCTGCCATTCAGGTTGGAGTAGATGTCAAAGAACTCACTGCCCAATTCAACGGTGGCAATGTCTTTCATGCGCACGCTCTCCCCTTCGGCGTTGGCGCGCACAATAATGTTCTCATATTCTACCGGCTTGTTGTAGCGGCCTTTGTAGGTAAGCACGTATTCTAGAGACTGCGCGGCAATACCAGAACTTTGACCAATACGACCAGGACGGCCTATGATGCTTTGCTCGGCCAGGGCCTCCATTACTTCTTCCACTGAGATTTTGTAGGCCCGCATGCGGTCTGGGTTCAGCCAAACGCGCATGGCATAACGGCGGCTACCAAGAATTTGCGCTCTGGCCACCCCTTTGATTCTCTGGATTTCTGGGATCATCTTCACCGTGGCATAGTTGAAGAGGAACTTCTCATCCATGCTTTTCTCCTTGGAATAGAGGTTCACATACATCAACATACTGGGCTGGATGGGCGTAATCACCACGCCTTCTCTCTGCACCAGTTCTGGAAGCAGCGGCATTACCTGGTCAACCCTGGTCTTGACTCGAATAACGGCGTCATTGGGGTCGGTGCCGGGTTCAAAGATGATCCTGAGGGTGGCTTCACCGGCACTGGTGGCATCTGAGGCAATATACCGCATACCCTCTACGCCGTTAATAGCCTGTTCCAGGGTGATCAGTGTGGAGTTTACCAGTACGTCTGCACTGGAACCGGGGTAGGCAATGAAGATATTGACCGTGGTTGGCGCAATATCGGGGTATTGTGAAATGGGCAGCTGTTTGATGGCCAACCCTCCCACAAACACGATCATAACCGATATGACAATGGCAAATACCGGTCTGTGTATGAATTTACTAAACATGTCTTCTACTTTCTAGAAAGGTGAGTTACTCCGCGTATAATTCTAACTGAGACATGGCGGTGGCGGGCTCCACAAACTTGGTATAGATCTTTTGGTTTTCCCTAACCAGGCGCAGGCCTTCCAGCAGAATCTTGTCATCCTTGCTTAGTCCCTTTGATACCACGTAAATGTGCGGCAGCTCTGAGGCAACGGTAATCTCTCTGGACTTCACCTCATTGTTTTTGTCCAACACGTAGACATACTTTTTATCCAGCACCTCAAATGTGGCTTTCTGCGGAATAAGCAAGGCATTGCGCATGGGTACTTCCATCAAAACTTTACCGGTCTCGCCATGGCGTAACAAGCCATTAGGGTTAGGAAAAGTGGCTCTGAAGGCAATGTTCCCAGTTTCATTGTTGAAATCTGCCTCAATGGTCTTTACCTCGCCGGGGTATTCAAACACCTGCTGGTTGGCCATCTGCAGCTTCACTTTTTGCATGTTGCTGCTTTTGTTGGTGGTTTTATAGTCCAGGTACTCAGACTCAGGTACGTTAAAGTACACCCACATCTGGCTGTTGTCAGAAAGAGTGGTGAGCAACTCGCCTTCGTCTACTAAGCTTCCCAGCCTTACTTCCAGATGGTCCATGAGGCCGTCAAAAGGAGCTTTGATTTGGGTAAAGCCTAAATGCACTTTCGCTAGTGACACGTCTGCCTGGGCCTTGCTGAGCTTGGCTTTGGCCATAGCCAGTTCATTAGGAGACACAATGTTGCTGGATGCCAGCTTCTTGGTGTTCAGGTATTCAATGTTGGCAAAGCTGGCCTCTGCTTGGGCTTTCTGGAGTTCTGCCTGGTACATGGCCGGCATGATCTGGAACATGAGCTGTCCCTTTCTAACCTTCTGCCCCTCGTCTACAAACATTTTCTGCAGATAGCCTTTTTCCAGCGCCCGCACCTCTATGTGGCTGATGGCGTGGATTTGGCTCACGTACTCCTTGGTGATCAAGGTGTCTTTTACCAGTGGGCTGGTTACCTGAAACTCGGTAGCCTCGTGTTTTTCTTCCTTCTTTGATTCACAACCAGTATGACCCAACAGGGCACAAAAGGCTATGAGCATGAAATTTCGCTTCATGATAGATATGGATTATTAAAAAAAAATGGATGTGATGACAATGGGTGTAGGATGGCTACAATGCGCCCGCCAGCCGCCAGCATGCGGTGGGAAATGGGCAATTAAAAATGGGCATACCTAGTTGGAAAGACTGCTTTCCAGACTTTAACTGTCTGTCCCCTCAACCGGAGGGCCAACCAAGAATAAGCCGAATGAATTAACTAATAGAAAGCATGCCTTTACTTTCCAGTGGGCAGAAACCACCAGAAACCAATGAAAATAGGCAGGCAATTAGGCAATGAAGTTGCCTAGGCGAAATGAAAATCAGATTCGGAGAACCCGGAAGAGGAGATACCTCCGGTGAAAAGAGAAATTAGCGAACTGGCTGGTGAAGCGGCAGCGCTGAATAATAGACCAAAAAATGTGCGCAAAGGTCCCGGCGAATAAAATAGCCGTAAGGAAGTCACTCCCACCTTTGTCATATTTGAAACTTCCGGCTTGGTCTTCTTCTAGCTCGGTTACCGTTTCTGAGGTGGCAATTAGGTCAGCTGCCTGCTCAAAGGTTGGTAAGGAGTAGGAAAGAGTATAAACTGGATCTTGCAGTACCTCCCTGAATTGGGCCAGAGCAGCCAGCTGAGAGGTATGCGAAGGATAAAAGGCCTCTTGTTGCTTTACCTGTGCCAGCAATTGGGTATTGCCGCCCAGCAGGAAAATGCACAGAGATAAGAGTAATGTAGTGAACGCCTTTATCATTCTGCCCCAAAATTAGGTCGGGATGGTGAGATAGGCAAGACATCCTCGTTAAATAATAATTTCCTGACCTATTGAGTCTTCCAAAAGTCAAATCTACAAAGGCCGCTAGTATCTCCCTTCCACAACCGTTTCTGGATTAAAACCTTACCTTATCGTTGCAAGAGGTGATTTTTGGGTCAAGTGATTCTGCGTAGAATTGGGAATAGAATTACGGGCACGCAAGTTAATTCAAATTAGGAAAGGACCATTTCAGCTTCACGGCCAACACTCGTATAGTGATGATGATGCTCACGGCCACCAGGATGGGCAGGTCGCCGGACATGGGAGCTAGGCGCATAATGAGAAAAACCAGTCCGCCGGCCAGGCATGCAGTGGCGTAAATTTCTCTTCTGAAGATCAAGGGAATATCATTGCAGAGAATATCGCGCACCACCCCGCCAAACACCGCCGACACCACCCCCATGACCAGGGCTATGGTGGGCGGTACTCCCATTCTAAGGGCTTTTTCAATTCCCAACACGGTAAACATGGCAATGCCCACGCTGTCAAAGAGAAACATGGTCTTGCGGTACTTCTCCACCTTGCTCCTGAACAACAGCGTCACCACCACAGATACAAACACTGTAATCAGCAACTTCTCATCCTGCACCCACACTGGCTTCACGTCCAGCAGCACATCGCGCAGGGTTCCTCCGCCTAAGGCTGTCACAAAGGCAATCACTGAAGCCCCAAACGGGTCCAGTTTTTTTGAAGCCGCCGTGAGCGTGCCACTGATGGCAAACACAAACGTCCCCAGAATGTCAATGGCCGGAATCAGCGCTGATACGGGAATTTCTGTGATGGGAATATCTGTGAGAGGAAGCTGAGGCATGGGTTTGATAATTTGACGGTAAGCTACGCAAAACGGTGTAAAAGGAAAGAAGCACCCCTGAACGAATGCCGTTTTTGGCCTGTTTTCCAGAAAAGAAGCCAAAAACGACTATAGAGAGTTAGGGCCCTTCCCTGCAATCTATTTGAAAATTCGTACTTTCGCGATAACGTACACTAGCAACCTAACAAATGTCAGTTTCTGCTGTTCAGCCGTATAAACCGGTCAACCATATTAGAATTGTCACCGCTGCGGCACTTTTTGACGGCCATGACGCCGCCATCAACATCATGCGCCGCATTATTCAGTCCTCGGGCGCCGAGGTGATTCACCTGGGTCACAACCGCTCCGTGCAGGAGATTGTGGACTGCGCCATTCAGGAAGACGCCCAAGCCATTGCCATCACCAGTTACCAAGGTGGTCACCTGGAGTACTTCAAATACATGTATGACCTGCTCAACGAGCGCGGAAGCGGCCATGTGCGCATCTTTGGCGGCGGTGGCGGGGTGATTCTGCCCACTGAGATTGAAGAACTGCACGGCTACGGCATTGCCCGCATTTACTCACCAGACGATGGACGCGCGATGGGCTTGCAGGGCATGATTAATGACATGCTTGAGAAATGCGACTTCCCGACGGGTCAAAATCTAAACGGCGAAGTAAAGCACCTAAAAGACAAAGACGCTAAATCCATTGCCCGTTTAATTTCTGCCGCCGAGAACTTCCCTGAGGAGTTTGCCAAGGTAAAAGAGCAGTTGTTGGCGGGTGTTGAACAACAGAAAGCCAATAAAGAACTAGCTACGCCTGTGCTGGGTATTACTGGAACTGGTGGAGCTGGTAAGTCCTCATTGGTTGATGAGTTGGTGCGCCGTTTCCTAGCCGACTTCCCAGATAAAAACATTGCCATCATCTCAGTAGACCCATCTAAGCGCAAAACTGGTGGTGCTTTATTAGGTGATAGAATACGCATGAACGCCATCAGCAACAGCCGCGTCTACATGCGTTCTTTGGCTACGCGCCAAAGCAATTTGGCTTTAAGTAAGTACGTGCAGGATGCCGTAGACGTGGTAAAAGCCGCTCAGTTTGATTTGATTATCTTGGAAACCTCGGGCATTGGCCAGTCAGATACCGAGATTATTGAGCATTCCAACGCCAGCTTGTACGTGATGACCCCAGAATACGGAGCCGCCACGCAGCTGGAGAAGATTGACATGCTGGACTTCGCAGACATCATTGCGCTTAACAAGTTTGACAAGCGAGGGGCTTTGGACGCCATCCGGGACGTGAAGAAACAATACAAGCGCAACCACCAGCTTTGGGATGTGAACGATGACGACATTCCGGTGTTCGGGACCATCGCTTCGCAATTCAACGACCCAGGCATGAACCGTCTGTACAAAGCGGTGATTGCTAAAATTACGGAGAAAACCGGGGTGGCCTTTGCCTCTAATCTGCAAGCCACTGGGGAGATGTCAGAGAAAGTCTACATCATCCCTCCTGCCCGCACGCGCTACCTTTCTGAGATTTCTGAGAACAACCGCGCCTATGACAAGTGGGTGCAGGAACAAGCCAGCGTAGCGCAGAAACTTTACGGCATTCGTCAGTCCATTGAGGCTATTCAAGCTATTGAGGTAGAAGATAAAGACCGCCTGATTAAGGGCTTAGAGTATGCCTTTGAAGAAACTGCTTTAAGACTGGACGGCCAGAATAAGAAGCTGTTAGAGCAGTGGCCAGAGAAACGCCAGAGCTATAAAAACGAGTTCTACGAGTTCAAGGTGCGCGACAAAGTCCTGAAGGTAAAGACGCACACGACCAGCCTTTCCCAATTAGAGATTCCTAAAGTGGCCACGCCGCGCTATGAGGCTTGGGGCGATTTGCTGAAATGGAATCTGCAGGAGAACGTACCGGGTGAATTCCCTTACACCGCGGGCGTGTTCCCTTTCAAGCGTGAAGGCGAAGACCCAACCCGAATGTTTGCCGGCGAAGGTGGACCTGAACGCACCAACCGTCGTTTCCACTACGTGAGTAAAGGTTTGCCAGCCAAGCGTTTATCTACCGCCTTTGACTCCGTTACTTTATATGGCGAGGACCCAGATCTGCGCCCGGATATTTACGGTAAGATTGGTAACTCAGGGGTAAGTATTGCCTGTCTGGATGATGCCAAGAAACTGTATTCGGGCTTCAACCTGGCTGACCCGATGACCTCGGTGTCCATGACCATCAATGGTCCGGCCGCTATGCTGACGGGCTTCTTCATGAACGCCGCCATTGATCAGCAGTGCGAACTCTACATTAAAGAGAACGGATTGGAATCTGAGGTGAATAGCCGAATTGAGGCTATTTTCCAGAAAACAGGCCAAAAACGCCCTACCTACCAAGGCGGGTTACCAGACGGCAACGATGGCTTAGGCTTAATGCTCTTAGGGGTAACCGGTGACCAGGTATTGCCAGCCGAAGTATATAATCAAATCAAGGAGCGCACCTTGACTTCAGTACGAGGAACGGTGCAGGCTGATATCTTGAAAGAAGACCAGGCGCAGAACACCTGTATCTTCTCCACTGAGTTCGCCTTGCGTTTGATGGGCGACGTTCAGCAGTACTTCATTGACCACAACGTTCGCAACTTCTACTCGGTGTCTATCTCTGGCTACCACATCGCTGAGGCGGGCGCCAACCCTATCTCGCAGCTAGCCTTCACGCTGGCCAACGGCTTTACGTTTGTGGAGTACTACGTGAGCCGTGGCATGGACATCAACGCCTTTGCACCTAACCTGAGCTTCTTCTTCTCCAACGGCATTGACCCAGAGTATGCGGTGATTGGTCGCGTGGCCAGAAGAATATGGGCGAAGGCTATGAAACTAAAGTACGGCGCCAACGCCCGTTCGCAGATGTTGAAGTACCATATCCAGACTTCGGGACGTTCTTTGCATGCACAGGAGATTGACTTCAATGACATCAGGACCACCTTGCAGGCGCTGTACGCGATTTACGACAACTGTAACTCGTTGCACACAAACGCTTATGATGAGGCCATCACTACCCCAACTGAAGCATCAGTGCGTAGAGCCATGGCCATTCAGTTGATCATTAACCGTGAGTTGGGTCTGGCTAAAAACGAGAACCCATTGCAAGGCTCCTTCATCATTGAAGAACTAACGGATCTGGTAGAAGAGGCAGTATTGCTGGAGTTTGACCGCATCACCGAGCGCGGTGGCGTGTTGGGTGCTATGGAAACTATGTACCAGCGCGGCAAGATTCAGGAAGAAAGCTTGTACTATGAGACGCTCAAGCACACCGGTGAGTACCCAATCATTGGCGTGAACACCTTCCTGAGCAGCACTGGTTCTCCTACGGTTATTCCTTCTGAAGTCATCAGAGCCACCGAGGAAGAAAAGCAGTACCAGATTTCTATGCTGCAGGAGTTGCACGCCCGCCACGCCGACAAAGCCCCGGCCTTGTTGAAAGCTTTGCAGGAAGTAGCAGTACAGAATGGCAACATCTTTGAAGCCTTGATGGAAGTGTCCAAACACTGTTCACTGGGCCAAATCACCAATGCGTTGTTTGAGGTGGGTGGTCAGTACAGACGCAATATGTAACGTTTAATCGCGAGTCCTGGGTCTGGGAGTCGCGAGTCAAGTATTAGTTATAAAGGGAGCCGGTTTACGCTGGCTCCTTTTTTTTGTGGTAGACTCATCAGGAGGCTTCCCAGAAAAGGTCATCGTTTTTAGCTTGTTTTCTGGAAAATAAGCTAAAAACGAACTTTATCTCTCTGTTGGATTAATTGCTATTGTCTAGGGGTAACCTTATGGGTAACAGCTTCACAGAAAGGTAACTTGGCCGTAATACTGTAGTGAACTTGGTAGTATAATTTTACGTTAAACATATAACCATAAAATGATTCGGCCATGAAAAGCATCTCTACCATTTCTTCCATTTTAATACTTGGCGTATTAGGAGTATTGGCAACCTCGTGGCTGTCTACAGAAGACAATATCATTATTGACTTATCTGACGAGGACTATCACCTGTATTTATAATCCAGACCAGCCAAACAGAAAGCCCCGCCTATGCGGGGTTTTCTGTTTGGCACCACCATATTTTACCAGAAACCGTACCTTTACCCGTACAAAAGAATAACTATGGAATTAAAAGACCTAAACCAGAAAATCAGTTACATCATTGGTCGTGACATGGCCGCCAACTTCACTAAGCAAGGCATTAGCATTGAGGCAGATGCCTTGCTAATGGGCCTCAAAGAGGCTTTGAGCGGAAAGCCGTCCCAGTTGTCTCAAGAAGAAATCCAGTCCAGTATGATGCAGTTGCAAATGCAGATGCAAGAGAAGCAGCAGGCCTCTGCGGGCGCGTCTGGTGAGCAGAACAAGAAAGAGGGCGAAGCTTTCTTACAAGAAAACAAAGGCAAATCTGGCGTGACTTCCTTGCCAAGCGGCCTGCAGTATGAGGTGTTGGAAAGTGGTTCTGGCAAGACGCCGTCTAAGAGCTCCAACGTCACTACCCACTATCATGGCACCTTGATTGACGGCACCGTGTTTGACTCTTCGTATGAGCGCGGTGAGCCTGCTACGATCCCGGTGAACGGCGTGATTGCCGGCTGGACCGAAGCTCTGCAACTCATGAAAGAAGGAGATAAGTGGAGACTTTACATCCCCGGCGACTTAGCGTACGGCACAAGAGGCGCAGGCGGAGACATAGGACCCAATGCCACGCTTATTTTTGATGTGGAATTGTTAAAAGTGCACTAATCCGAAGCATACTTTTAAACAAAGAAAGGCCACCGCTTACCCGGTGGCCTTTCTTGTTTCTATGGAATTTCGATTTCCCTCACCTAAGCATGGTGTGCTCATGCACCAGCCAGTGCAGGGCCTCTGGCAGACTGGTGAAATAATTGATCTCTATGGGAAGGTTCTGGTGGCTGGCCCGCAGCAAAGAATAGTCTAGCACCAGGCCCAGGTAATTCTCCTCAGTCATGACAAACGCTACCTGGTGTTGTTTTAGCCTTTCTAGGGCGCCGGCAAATACGTGGGCATTCAACCATTCTTCTGCATCTGGAGCTAAAAAGCCTCGGTGCGTGGAGTTGATGAGCCACCGGGTCAATTGGTGATGTCGGATCACCTCCTGCAAGGCCAGGCACCCTTCCTGGAACTCGGGCAGGGTGACGTCTCGCTTCCAATGAAGAATGGCCACCAGATGAGAGGCATCCAGTGAGACCTGGTAAAAATCAGTCTCGAACTTCAACATTCGGGTATATACTATGATCTATAGAATGCGCTTACTTTTATACTATTTCCTTTAGTCAACCCACTGTTCCATCCTATTCTAAGATACTGATTTATATATCTGTTCTACAAAATATTTTCACTAAAAAAATACTGGGTATTAAAATATCCCAATTAAGTAAAAGTTTAAAATACTAAATTCATATAACAGAGAATTCATAGGTCCTTTAGGGAGAAACCGTGCTAAAAATAAATGCACCAATCTGGTTAATATTGAAGTGGGTCTGCTAATTTTGGCGCCTCATTCAGAATACCCGGTTTTGAGGTACCACTGCCAGAAGATAGAGTCTCTTTGGTTGATAGGTCAAGGTAGAAGGGATTGGATGAGCGATTCATTTGATAGAACATTATGAGTAGTACCAGTCATTCTGCCACGCGCATTACCGGCGGCAGTTTACTTATTGCATTGGGCATCATTTACGGTGACATCGGCACGTCCCCGTTGTATGTGATGAAAGCCATCATGGGGGAACGCGCCATCAGTGAAACCCTAGTCTACGGCGGTATTTCCTGCGTGGTCTGGACCCTGACCATACAGACCACCTTAAAATACGTAGTGCTCATTTTGCGGGCAGACAACAACGGTGAAGGTGGCATCTTCTCTCTATATGCTCTAGTGAGGCGGCATGCCAAATGGCTGACCGTGCCGGCCATTATTGGCGGCAGCGCCCTGTTGGCCGATGGGATCATCACCCCACCCATCTCCGTTTCCTCGGCGGTGGAGGGTTTGGAGCTCATTTACCCGCACATTCCCACAATGCCCATCGTGATTGTGATCCTCACGTTGCTGTTTTTGTTGCAGAGCTTCGGGACGCAGATTGTGGGCAAGGCTTTTGGCCCGATCATGTTCATCTGGTTTACCATGCTGGGCGCTTTGGGAGTGGCTTCGGTGATGGAGCATCCAGAAATTCTGTCGGCTATTAACCCGTATTATGCCTACCAGTTGCTATTTACCACCCCGGGTGGCTTCTGGATTCTTGGAGCGGTTTTTTTGTGTACCACCGGGGCGGAGGCCCTGTATTCAGACTTAGGCCACTGCGGCAAGGAGAACATCAGGATTAGCTGGACCTTTGTAAAGACCTGTCTGCTTCTCAATTATTTTGGGCAGGGCGCCTGGCTGATGCAACACACCGGAGAACTTCTTCCCTCCCTTCCCATTGCCAACCCTTTCTATGCCGTCATGCCGGAGTGGTTCCTTATCATAGGTATTGGGATTGCCACCATTGCCGCGGTGATTGCCAGTCAGGCCCTGATCACGGGTTCTTTCACCTTGATCAGTGAGGCCATCCGGTTGAATTTCTGGCCGAAGGTGCGGCTCATCTACCCTACTAATGTGAAGGGTCAGATTTACGTGCCCAGCATTAACCTGCTGCTCTGGATTGGTTGCGTGGTAGTGGTTTTAATCTTCAAGGAGTCCGCGAATATGGAGGCGGCGTATGGTATGGCCATCACCATCACCATGCTCATGACCACCACCCTGCTCAGCTATTACTTGTTCACCAAACGGGTGGCTAAGATTTGGGTGCTGGCGTTCCTGGTTCTGTATCTGGCCATTGAAGGTTCGTTCTTTGTGGCTAACCTGGTAAAGTTTAAAGATGGCGGCTGGTTCTCACTCACCATCGCCATTCTGGTCATCACGCTCATGTACATCTGGCGAAAAGCCTTTTACATTAAAAAGCGCCTTACAGAGTACGTGCCCATTAAAGACTATCTGGAGCAGCTCAGGAACCTACGGGACGATACCTCTATTCCTAAATACACTACGCACCTGGTGTTCATGTCCAGCGCCGACCGCACCTCTGAGATTGAGTCCAAAATCATCTATTCCATCTTCCAGAAGCGGCCCAAGCGCGCAGACATCTACTGGTTCATTCACGTGAAGACCATGGACGAGCCTTATACCATGGAATACAAGGCTACCATGCTGGACGGAAAAGACGTGATCAGGATTGACTTCAGGCTAGGGTTTAGGGTGGAGCAACGCATTAACCTGTTTTTCCGGAAAGTGGTGGAAGACCTGGTAAAGAACGGCGAGGTAGACATCACCAGCCGCTATAGCTCTCTCAACAAGCAGAACATGATCGGGGACTTTAGGTTTGTGGTGCTGGAGAAATTCCTGAGCTATGAGAACGACCTACCCTTCTGGGAAAACACCGTCATGCAGTCGTATTTCAACGTGAAGCAGTTCACCACCTCTGAGGGCAAATGGTTTGGCCTGGACACCAGCTCTGTGAAAGTGGAGAAGGTGCCGCTCATCATCAACCCTGCCCGCGAGGTAGATTTGCATCGCGTGAGTTAATACGTCGTTTTTGGCTTGTTTTCCAGAAAACAGGCCAAAAACGACAAAAGAGAAAGGCCCCGGAAGAATTTCTTCCGGGGCCTTTCTCTTTTTATAAGCTAGCCTAAACTAGCTACTTGCTGGTTGACAGCTTATTTCTTGGAATCTAGCCAGGCTTGTAACTGCTTTTTCTGGGCCTCAGTGGCGTTGGGCAACATTTGAGCCTGGTACTTCACCGTCTGGTTTTTAAGAAGCTTGATAGGCAGGATCATCAACTGGCCGCCGCGGCTTACTACCAACTCCACTACATCTCCTACGGCATAGCTAGGAATGATTTTGTTGATGTCTTCGGTGACGCGGTAACCATTCATGCCAATGATTTCGTCTTGCACGTTCAAGCCACCTTGCCAGGCGCTGCCGTTGCGCGTAACCGAAGTTACTACGGGTTTGCCGCTGGTCATGGAAATGCCAGCGCCTAATAAAGGATCATTGCTGTCTTTGTTCACGTCTACCAATTGCACTCCCACGGTGGCAAAATAGGCATTGTAATCTGGGGTCTCTACGCCATACGCGTATTTCTGGAAGAAACTATTCAAAGAATGGCCGGCTGCTTTTTCCATGCCTTCCTGGAATTCATTGTCGGTGTAGCCTCTTCCTTTTTTCTTATAGTATTCGTCATACAGACCATCCATGGCATCATCTAAGCCTTTGGCTCCATTGGTAGACTTTCTGATTTCCAGGTCCAGGAGCATGCCTAAAATGGCGCCTTTGCTGTAATAAGACAAGAAGGTGTTGTAAGAGTTCTCATCTGGGCGGTATTGTTTGATCCAGGCGTTGAAGCTGGACTCAGCGGCAGACATGGCCTTGTTGCCCGGCGAGTTCTCAGCGCTGGTAATGCCCGCGGCCATATCATCCAAAAACTCCTTCACGGTGGTATAGCCGCTGCGTTTTACTATCAGGTCTGCGTAGTAGCTGGTAAAGCCCTCTGATACCCATAGCATGTTGGTGTAATTCTCCTGGTCATAATTGAACGGCCCCAAGGCGATGGGGCGCAGGCGCTTCACGTTCCAGAGGTGGAAGTACTCATGGGCCACCAGGTTCAGGAAGCCTTCATAGCCGCGCTCTGTCCCATAGGTGGAACGGGTGGCCTGCAAGGTGGTGGAGTTCAAATGCTCTAGTCCGCCGCCGCCGTTCTGCAGGTTCTGCACTATAAAAACGTAGCGCTTCACGGGCAACTCCCCGAAGACCTTCACTGCCTCCTCGGTTACCTTCTGCATGTCAGCCATCAGGCGTTTGGCGTCATAGTTGGCATCTCCGTACATGGCCACTTCATGGGGCACGCCGTTGGTGGTAAAGGTGAAGATTTCATGGTTGCCAATCTCAAACGGAGAATCCGCGAGAATATCATAGTCAGCCGCCTGGTAAGTGAATTCTTTTCCGGCCACAGATGGCAAGCCTGTAGACACCTTGGTCCAGCCGTTGAAGGGCACAATGGTCACCGTAGAAGGCAGGTTCACCTGGCCGTCTGGGTACAGAAAAACGCTGGTGCCGTTGATATAGCCATGGCTGGCATCCAGGAAACTGGTGCGCACGCTCACTTCATAGGCATACACCTTGTAGCGAACCGTCAAGTCCTTGCCTTTGGTTGATACGCGCCAGGTGTTTTTGTTGATTTTAGTGGCGGGCACTTTGGTTCCACCGTTCAGGGCCTCAAAGCCCTCTACGTTTTTAGCGAACTCCCTAATTAGGTAAGAACCAGGCGCCCAGGTAGGCATCTTCAGGTCCACGGTTTTTTTGTTGAAACCAGAAAGGCGCATTTCTACTTCAAAGTAGTGCGTATGCGGCTCTGGCATAGATACCTGGTAATGGATGGTAGGTGCGGCAAACGCCGAGGAGGTGAACACCAAGGCCAGTAGAACCAGCAGGCAGGCACTCCTTCTAAAGGATATTTTCATCATAGATACAGGACGTATAGTTTTGGTTGAGGCCTAATAATACGGCTAAATGCCATTTTTTCCAAGGCAACCCGGTCCTGGAGCCAACCACGCGGTACCTTCTCAACGTATGCACGCCAAAGACATTACCATGAAAAAGATATGGATTGGGTTTGGAATAGCCCTCTTAGTGATACTGTTAGTGAAAGTATTTACCGGCGAATCTGGTGACAAAACCGCCCTCATCACCCGTACCAGCAAAGACGGCCGCGACAAGGTGTTCCACAAAGATTCTGCCGCGCAGGAACCGGAGAGCCGCGCCTCTCTAAATGTATTGGAAGGAAATTACGCCTCCAAGGCCGACAGCATTGTAGCCTTTGCCTTGCAGCGCTACGGCGTAGAATACAATTACGGCGGTGCCACTGATGAAGGCTTTGACTGCTCTGGCTTTACAACCTATGTATACAAGAAATTTGGGGTAGACATTCCGCACGGGTCCAGCCTGCAAGCCAAAGAGGGCGTTTCTGTTCCTCTAGACCAAGCCAGAAAAGGAGATCTGCTCATTTTCACTGGCACCAACGTTAAAGACCGCACTCCTGGTCATGTAGGAATCGTGATGACCGGCCCCGAAAAGAAAATCCAGTTCGTCCATTCCTCATCCAACGGCGGCGTCAAAGTGAGTGAGGTGATGGGCACCCTGTATGAAAAACGCTTCCTGGACGTGCGCCGCATTCTGCCCTAACTGAGACGAGTTGGATTAATAGCGTAGCCCTGACTTCTGACCTATGTGACTGTGTTTGATTTCAGGTGCGCGTGTCGTTTTTGCGGTATTTTCGCTAAAACAGCCAAAAAACGGCCTATGGAAAGGACCATCTTATGGATGAAAGCCATTACGGCTGAGTGTTCCATAAAAAGGCAAAGTAAGGTTTAGTAAAGGTCATCCTCAAGGCGAAGAAGCGCCCCGATCGATCTGCCCCACCCCAAAGTTTCTTACCGCATATGCTTAAGACACCTTTATCTTGTAGCCTTTACGCGATGAGAAGCAATAATTATACGCACCTTTGTGCTGGTTCACAATTACAGGTATTTGTACCGCTAAGACCTTGTACTAATTTCTTTTAATTTAATTCACCCCTGTTGAGTAAATCCCAATTGGTCACCTCCTGCAAAAACAGCTACCAAGATATAAGCCATGTCAAGGGGGCAAACAGACGTTTTAACTTAGTCTTATATCGTTGTTGTCATGGTAGGCTGGTTTTTACCGTAAATTGGATTGTTAAACCCGGCGAAAAGAAACCAACCATATCAAAAGTACTGTTTAAAATTTTTAAGCATGGAAGACAAAAGCACAATCCGGATTTTTGTGGATGCAGTCCCTAGACCACTGGCTCCTTCAAATCTCTGATCAACCTTGAACTGGACTCCTGCCAACTGGGAGACTGGGATTTTTTTTCGCATCGTCAGCCAGAACCCTCCAGTAAGAAAGGCTTCCTTAGGATCTCATTTACAGTGCGCAATGGACTGGCCATTCCAGTAGAGAGCCTTCAGGAGAACGAAGCTATGTATGGTGATGCCCTACATGGTGAGCGTTTAAGCAAAGGGAGGCCAGAAAACTTCCTGATTGAAGGCAGAGTAATACCTTGCAGCATCCCAGGTAGGTCCGGTTTCTTCAAATGGCCTTTAGTGGATGGGCTCTATAGCACATCATCACCTAATTTATGATAAACGCATGACACAGAAAGAAGACATAACCAATATTGAGGACATAAAAGTACTGGTAGACGAGTTTTACACGCTGGTGCGGCAGGACGAATTGCTGGCCCCTATTTTCCTTTTCAGGCTGAACACCTACTGGCAGGCCCACCTTGAGAAAATGTACACTTTCTGGAACGCCGCCCTGTTCGGGGTGAAGGGCTATGTGGGTAATCCGTTTGCCAAGCACGCCACCATGCCCGTGGAGGGCGAGCATTTTAACCGTTGGATGGCGCTTTTCACGGCCACAGTTGATCGCTACTTTGAAGGCCCTGTGGCCGAAGAAGCCAAAAACCGTGCGTACATCATGGCCACTAACTTTGAAAGACGCATAGAAGGCATGAAAGGTACCGATAAGATTACCTTGGTGTAGGAAATGCAAAGCTTGACCTTTGGCAGAAAAGAGTCATTGAATAACACCGCCTTTTGCTTTCTGAAGCTGTAAATCCGAAATACTAGCAACATTTTCTTCAGACTTTCAAAACTGATAGCAGCCTGTAGTAAACTACCTAGGCTGCCGTTTTTGGCTTATTTCCCCGAAAACAAGCTAAAAACGATAGGGTACATATAAAGTAAGATAAAGGCTGAAGTCTCTTATCCTGTGTCTTCTGAAATTTTGGGCAAAAAAATACCCGGCCACTGCAGTAGCCGGGTACGGAATCCTTTGAAATGGTATCAAGCAACATAGGAAGGAACTGCCTCCCTCAAATGCCTGGCTACCTCATGCCGGATTCGCCAGTGAGACCAGAGTCTTAGCAAGCTTCAACTCGATTAACGGTTGACACATGAGCTAGGCTTGATACATTCTTACTGGGATTAGACACTTTTACCTCCTTTCTTTAAGTACAACATAAACTCAACTGTACTGCCAAATACCTTATGGCTTCCAGGAAGAGCCCGGAGCACTCGCTTCCGTTTTATAAAGTTAAAAGACGCCCGGATAGTTCAAAAGGTTTATTGAAAAAAATCGTCCTGCGCTAACCTTCTCTGCGTGAGGGAAATTAATTATTTGCCATGCCTTTCCTTAGTAGAATCCCTACATCGGCAACCAGTAAATTCTAGTCATAAATCTCCTTTGTGGGCAGGCATTCAATTATTAATTCACCAGTTCAATTATTGATAAAAGCCCAAGCCGCTACCTATCTCAAGACTCTTCTTTTCCTACAGCGGGCTATTTAAAGCTGGTTACGACAATGACTAGCTGGACTACCATGATAGTAGCCAAGTCATTCGCATTATAGTCTATTTCTACAGAAAACCACGTAAATGCGCTTATCTCAAGTGCTTGCAAAACCAACGTAGATTACCAACAGTCAAAGTAAATTCCTATGCCAGCCATTCCTTAATAGATAGTGCCGGAAGGTAAATTTTTGATAGTTGGGAAAAGCCGCTATGGAATTGGACCATTTATTGCTATATTCCCATACAAAACAAACAAACTAAACAAACTGTATGAAAAAGTTCTTTTTACTTGCGCTCTTCCTCTGCCTTGCAACTTTGGGTTGGGCTCAGAAAGGCTCTCCTATCGGCACCTGGACCAACGAAGAAAAAGACGCCAGATTTGAGATTTACCAGTGCGGCGACAAACTCTGCGGCAAGATCACATGGCTGAAAGAACCCAACCGTGATGGAAAGCCCAAGGTGGACCAGTTCAACCCAGACCCTAAACTCCAGAAACGCCCCATCATGGGCCTTGTGTTCTTAAAGGGCTTTGAGCCCGATGAGGCCGGTAAATGGGATGATGGCACCATCTACGATCCAAAATCTGGGAAGACTTATTCTTCTTACATGAAGGTGCTAAGCAAAGACAAACTTGAAGTGAAAGGCTACATTGGCATCTCGCTCATTGGGCGTTCACAGACCTGGACCCGCGTTAACTAAGCTAAGGCGTACAAAACCAACAACAGAAAGGGCTCCCCAATTGGGGAGCCCTTTCTGTTGTTCCTAAAACCTATGCGCTTAACAAAGGTCTGTAATTTTAATCTGCTTGTCTCTGAACGTGAACGTGTCTCCCTTCACTTTTCCTGCCATAGCCTGGAATACCGGCGAGGCCGCTGAGATGGCATAGAACTTCTCTCCGTCAATGGAAACCTCTCCCAAACTCACAGAGATAAAATAGTTCTGCGAGTCTGTGCGCACCACAGATCCCAGAGAAATGTCTTCATTTACCTTGTTGCGCACAATGCGCTTTAAGATGCTCATCTTGCCAATGGCCTCATCCAATTGCTTGGCAAACATGTCTCGCTGAATATGACAGGCTTCCCTGAACGACTCAAACTTGTCTTCAATGGCTCCCTGGCTGTCATTGGCACTCTCCTGCGCTTCTTCCATGGCATAGCGCGCATTGTCTACAAAGTCTGTCTGCAACCTGATGCATTCATCTACCAGACGGTGTTTTATCTCTAATTCAAAAGCAGTTTCAGTAGTCATACTTCCAATTTTCTATGAGTTAAGGATACCTCTTGTCCAGCGACCGGAGAGAGATGTTAAAAGCCGATGCAATGCCTAGCCAAGTGCCGTTTTTGGTCTGTTTTCCGGAAAATGGGCCAAAAACGAGCACACCTTTCAAGGTTCATTGCAAAGCTTTAAACTGAATATTCTAAATTTTGTTGAATAATTACTGAAAAAACATAGTATTTATTCTGGCTTACAATTTCAAAAACCTTATAAAGCTGTAAGTTCCTCCCTTTTTCAGGCGTAGTACGTAGGGTCCCGGCCGCACGTCCGGCACGTCTAAAAAGCCATGGGCCAGAGATACTTTCTTGATGGTTCTGCCCAACAAGTCTACCACCACAGCCTCATCCCAGGGGCCTTGGCCGCCTCTTACAAAAAGCCTGCCGGCGGTGGGGTTAGGATACACCACCACGTTGGAATTAAGTTCTTGCAACAAGGTGACATCTTGCTTGTTGGATACCACCGTATTAAGCAGCCATTGCGCAGGATCTACCTCAATGCTCTGCACGGATCCCCTTACTTGAAAGGTATAGATTTCTGAAGCCTGCCTCAGCGGCAAAACTACTAACGTATCTACGGCATCTGTATGGATTAGATATTCCACCTCGGTGACAAAAACTGGGGTGGCGGGGCTTGATCCGGTCTGGGCCGTCTTTAACACCACTTCTTTCCCTTGTTGCGCCCAGGTGAGGTCTACCTGCGGATATCCTTCGCCATACACCCACTGATCAAAGAACGTCTGCAGGTTCAGCCCAGAAACTCGCTCGGCCACCCGCTGAAAATCCCGGGTGTCTGCCACGCTGTACATGAATTCGCGCCGGTACTCCTGCAGAACCTGGAAGAATACGGCATCTTGTTTTACGACTTTCCGAAGCATATGCAGCACAAAGGCCCCTTTGCGGTACGTAAGCGCCGAACTGAAAATGCGGCTCACATTGGTACTGTCCTTCACAAACACAGAACCCAGCGGCTGAGACAGCGCACTTTGATGGGCAGAATTCAACCACCCCCGCGCATCTGCTGGAATCAGGTTTTGCAACGCAATGTATTCTGAATAAGAAGCGAAGCCCTCGTTGAGCCAGATGTGACTCCAATCCTGGCAGGTCACCTCGTCTCCCCACCATTGGTGCGCCAGCTCATGGGCCGTCAAAGTAAAATTGAAACTAGACTGCGTGGTCATGGTCTGGTGCTCCATGCCTCCGCCTATAGGCGCCATGCTGTGCCCGTACTTTTCTTTGTAGAAGGGATAGGTGCCGTAAAGCCCAGAGAACAGTTGTAGCAATGGCCCCGTCTGGTCAATCTGAAACTTGAAGGTGTTTAGCAGATTAGGATGCTGATACACGTAATTCTGCACCAACATAGGCTGTGCCACGCCCGGCAGCGCCACGGTATAAGAATACTCCTGGTACTGCGCCACCGCCACTGAAATAAGGTAATAGGCAATAGGGTAGTTGGACTTCCATTCATAGCGGTGCTTCTGGTTGGGCAGGGGCGTAATCCTTTGCAACAACCCGTTAGAACCTACTTTGTTGGTTTCATCTGTAGTGACCCACACGGTTACAGAGTCTGCCTTGTCTGACAGCAACTGTTTCACTGGAAACCATTCATAAGCGGCAAAGGGCTCGCTCAGAGACCAAGTAACCTGACTGCCCCAAGGCTGCGCCACGCCCGTATTAAACCCATTCCCAATAGCCGCACTAGCCCCAGAAGGTGCAAACCCGGCATAGGTAATTTGAACGGTAAAGTTGCCATTCTTTTGAACTGTAGAAGGCAAGGCCACTACCGCCTCCCCTCCCTGTCTATTCACTGAAGCAGTTACACCATTTACCACCAAACTGGATATGGTAAAATTGCTGTGCAACTCAAACGCGAACTGCGTCATATCCTGCAGGGCAGTTGCCAGGATAGTCACCGTTCCGCCTACTTCCAAAGAATTACGTTCCATGTTTAGGTCCAGCTTGTACCAATGCACGTCATACTGGCGCATGAGGTCACGGTGCGCTAAAGAAGTAATGCCATCCGCTAAGGGTTGTGGAGTGGCCGTCTTTCGGGAAATGGCGCATTCATGCTCAGGGATAGGCAGCGTTTGGGCCTTGGTTGATTGGACGGCACCAGCCAAGCCGAAAAGCAGCAAGAAAAACAACCTGAGTATAGTGGACGAGTTCATAAGGTACCCTAATAAGTATCTGAAAAACTAAGGTACTGAACCTACAGCATATATAAACAAACAAAGCCCGGCAATTGCCGGGCTTTGTCATGTCTTGCTTACAAATTATTGCACTACAATTCTTTCTGAGCGCACGTTCTTTCCAGAGAGAATTTGCAAGATGTACACGCCCTTGCCAAACCTGCTAAGGTCCAGGTCTCTGGTGAAGGTGCCTTTCTGCAGACCTGCGTTCTCTTCCAATACAGTTTTGCCAGTGCTGTCTACCACGCGCAAACGCGTATCAGACTTCTTGTCTATGGTAAACGAAACCGTGAATCGGCCGCTGGTAGGATTAGGATACAGGCGTACTTCCATTTCTTTGCCTGCCTTTGCCTCCTTGCTGCCGGTTGCTTGTATGCCTTTCTTGCCAATGGTAGTGGGAGAAGACCTCAGAACGATAATCTGCCTCGTTTCACCTTTCGCGGGAACCGCCAGCCGAAAATTAGCCACGTCTCCAAGCTTACCATTTTCTCTGATTCTAACCACTTTGATACCACTTGCAGAATCCTTTTCTATAAAAATGGATCTGTTGGCAAACAGGGAATCAATTCTTATCCGGAACATGCTGTCTGGTACGCCTAGTAGTTTACTTGGTGCTAAGGAATCTCCATTAAGTGATTTGCGCAGGTAAAAGGTGTGTCCTAGCAGCGGGTTGTCTTTCTCGTCAAGGCTCGTCACCCACCTTCTTCCCTCCTGGCCAGAAACTGTAATTTTGCCGTTTACAATTTTAAAGGATGAGTCTGAAGAAATGGACTGAATGGTAATGGCTTTTACAGTGTTCTTACCTTCTTTAGAAAAGATACGGGTGGCAGTCAATCCATCTCCAACGGTGAACTCAGACGTCTCCAGAGGTTTGGCTCCCAACGCGGTCATGGAACGCTCATCCAGTTTTAAACCTTTCATCGCCGTCATCTGAGAAACGCCCGCCGGCACCACCAACGTGGTGTCCAAAGCATAAAAGGTGTCATTTTCCTTTTTTATGATTCTTAATTTAACCGTCCGCTCTTTGGTTGAATCCTCAAGGGTTCTTAGCAACTGATGCCTAGCACCCTCCTGCCCTTCCAAGCCCGTGAAGGTTCGGGCAAATCCTCGTATTCGCAGCGTGTCAGAGCCCGCTTTAGAAGGCCTCAGGAATAAGATGTCCTTTCCATTATGCTGCTGTCTTACCATGTACAGTAGTTGCTGGTGTTTGGCCAATTGCGCTTCTGTTAGCTGAACTAGGGTGTCTACTTCCACTAGTTGCCCGTTCTGATCTTTAAACACATGGAATGTGGTCTTTTCCTGGGCCAGCGCCTTTTTCTTCTTCTGGGCCACGGCCTTGGAGCTGGTAAACCCGCCTAGGGCCACCAGGGTTAGAAAGACCGCGGCATAATTTGATTTCAGTTTCATATCTAGGTATATTAGAGGTGGGTATGTAGTTGATGGACACAATATTACCGCGCCGCTGTTAAGAAATGGGTTAAGGCTCTGTTAAAGTCTGTTAAGGAAAAGTTAATGTTGAGAAAAGCCTTGAGATAGCGCCTATCTTTGTAGAGATGAGAAAGAAAACACTGGTCCTGGTCATTGCCCTCATGAGCGTCTCCCTGCTGGGATTGATTGCTTTTCAGGTGTACTGGATTCACCATGCCGTGCAGATGGAGGCTCAGGTGTTTGACCGTAACGTGCAAGACGCCCTGTTGCAAGTGGCCAACAAATTGGAGACCCAGGAGAAGATACAGTTCTTAAAACAGGAAGCTCCCCAACTGCGCCGGGCCGTGCTCGAGCCAAGCCAGACCGAAAAACAGTTAATAGACCAAACAGTGCAAAGAACATCTGTTAAAGCACAGGTTGCCCCGCCAGTGGCGCCTACTCCTTTTTCAAATGTTACCACTACCTATGTCATCACGGAGGAGGAAAGACCAGATCCACCTGTGGTCTTGTTTCCTAAGCACATAACGGTGGCTTCAGGAACCACCGTCTCCTCTAATGAAAGCGTTATGAAAAGAGCCGCCATGGCTCAGCAATTCTCTTCGGGACAAAACTTTGCGCGTGCCCAAGCTGGGAGCATTAGTAATAACATGGTGGTACGGTCAGGGAAGCCAGATAGCAGCCACGTAAACTTCACCCACGTATTTGGCAATACACGGGCAGACTCCATCATTGTCTGGAAGGTCTTGAACGCCCAGGCCAGAAAGGCAGACTCGCTCTTCGGGAGGGTGCATAGCCGGGCAATCAAAAGAAATAGGCCTGACACCTCTTTGGTTGTACGCCTGGCCAATGACTCAGCCTTTCTCAAGAGAAGCAAGGAATTCTACCAGACAATTCCGGTAAAAAGCATTAGTTCGGTGAACGTAAAGGACAAGGTGATCAACATTTACACAGACACCTTGCGCATAGTGCCTTATGGCAAAACATTCACTTATGGCGCACCCAAAGACACTGTCTTACCAAGGAAATATAAGACCGTTGTGTATGAAAGTGCTCCGCCAACTCCCGTCTACAGAAAATCAAATCCGCAGGAAAAGAAACAACACCAACCAGCAAAAACGTCTACCCTGTTAACAGCCAAAAAGCAGCAGGAAGCCAGACAGCAAGTGGCTGCGGCCAAGGCAGAGAAAGGATTAGAGAAAGTTATGCAGCAAATGGCGGTGGAGTATGTCCGGAAAGGAAAGCCTCTGCAGGAACGCTTGCAACAATTAAAAATGGAGGATCTGCTGGCCGCTGAGTTAAAAGCCCGTCAGATTCTAACCCCGTATCACCTGAAGCTGCACCAATCAGAAAACAGTGCTGCCTCTCCCGCCATTCTGCTAACCACTTCCACCATTTCAGGAGACGTTCCTTTGGTAAACATGCAAGGCTATCAGGTTAGGTTGTTCCCCAATGACGTGCTGTCGGCGCCCAGTTTCCTCACTTTAGATTTTCCGCACCGCGAGGCGTTTGTCTGGCAAAGCCTGTTGTTGCCTACCTCTATTTCTGTGCTCTTCACGCTGGTCATTCTCATCACCTTTTCCTTTACCCTCTACACCATTCTGCGTCAGAAGAAGCTCTCAGAAATCAAGAACGACTTCATCAACAACATGACGCATGAGTTCAAAACGCCTATTGCCACCATCTCTCTTGCCTTAGACGCTTTGGTAAACCCCAAAGTGCGCAAAGAAGAAGCCAAGGTTGATTTCTACGCCCGCATTATCAAGGACGAAAACAAGCGTATGCACCAGCAGGTGGAAAAAGTGCTGCAGACCGCCCAAATGGAACGCAATGACCTGCAACTAGCCCTCCAGGAAACCGATGTGCACGCCCTCATCCAGAAAACCATAGAGCCCTTCCAACTGCACATTGCCCAGCGCCAGGGCCAGTTAGACCTGAAATTGGATGCCACGCATCCCGTTATTCAGGCAGACCCAGAGCATCTGGCCAACATGATTGCCAACCTATTAGACAATGCCAACAAGTATTCGCCAGAGGCACCCAGGATTGTGATTCAGACGGCCATGGTGGCGAACGGGGTGCACATAACGGTAGAAGACCAGGGATTGGGTATGTCCCGCGAAGCCCAGAAGCGGGTGTTTGACAAATTCTACCGCGTGCCTACGGGCAACGTGCACAATGTAAAAGGCTTCGGGCTGGGCTTGAGTTATGTTAAAACCATGGCTGAGGCCCACGCAGGTAACATTCACGTGCGCAGTGAACTAGGCAAAGGAAGTCACTTCACTTTATGGTTACCCAAAGTCCCGCAAACCTCCGCAACCAGATTGACCATCTTCTAATCCTTTTTTATGACCGCGCAGGCAGAAACCCGTTTATTGTTAGTAGAAGATGATCCTAACTTTGGGATGGTCTTGAAAGATTACCTGGAGCTGCATGACTACCATGTCACCCTCTGCACAGACGGTCTGCAGGGTTTGAAAGCCTTCCAGGAAGGCACCTTTGACGCCTGCATTCTGGATGTGATGATGCCTCTAAAAGACGGATTTTCGCTGGCCGCCGACATCAAGAAAGAGAACCCACAGATGCCGTTGGTGTTCTTAACAGCCAAAGCCATGAAGGCAGACATGCTGGAAGGATTCAAACTGGGCGCCGATGACTACATTACCAAACCATTTGACTCAGAGATTCTTCTGTGCAAGCTCAAGGCAATTTTGCAGCGCAAGACAAGCACTGGGTCTCCAGCTCAGCAGAAGAATTTGGTAGAGTACCAGATTGGGACTTTTCAGTTCAACGCCAGAACCCGGCAAATCACCCAAGGCCCGCAAATCCAGAAGCTGTCACCCAAAGAAGCTGACCTCCTGCTCCTGCTCTGCCAGCACATGAATGATGTATTACCCCGCGAGCTAGCCCTGAGCAAAATCTGGGGAGATGACAATTACTTCACCGCCCGAAGCATGGACGTATTTGTGACCAAACTTAGAAAGTACTTGAAGGCAGACCCTTCGGTGGAGATTGTGAACGTGCACGGCAACGGTTTCAGGTTGTTAGCGCCTGCAGTCTTGTCCATCAGTTAGAAGGCAATGACCGTTTTTTGCCTATTTTCTGGATTATAGGGCAAAAACGAAGACAAAGTACAAGGCAAGCCAGAGCCCATCCATGAAATGCCAGTAGGTTCTGAGCATTTCCAACTGCATGCGCCGGAAGGGGTCCCGGATGTACACCAGGTGCCTGATCGGGTCAGAGGCCGCCCGGTTCACCTTTAAAAACAACACGGAGAGAAACGCCAACCCGCCAGCCAGGTGCAAAAGATGCATGGCTGATAGCAAGTACAAGTACGTTCCCACCGCCTGACCCGAGAAATAAACGCCGCTCTGCGTCATCTCATACCAGGCCACCACCTGAGACAGCGTAAACACAATGCCCAGCACCAAAGTCCAGCGCATATTGCGTTTTAACTGCAGCAGGTTGTCCTGCCGGTAGAACATGGGCACGTAATGAATGAAGAAGCCGCTTACCAGAAGAATGACCGTACTTAAGGAGAATAGCTTGGGGACTTTAAACACATAAGAAAACGGCAGCGTCATAACCCGATGCAGAAACAACATGATCACCACCAGGAACAGAATACCCATCCCGGCCATGCTCATGTACAAAAGCATCTTCAAAGGCGGAATCCTCTCTATCTTCTCAAACCTGGAAGACCTGCCTGCGCCCACTTTATTTTGATTCTCAGAATTCATCTGGTTTTCTCTAATAGCCCACACCGCTCCCTGTCCTTTTGGCGGACCCAACTACTCCATAATACCCTGGCGGTGAGGCAAATGTTTACGGTTTTTTCAAATAGATGCAGAAACTGGACGCCTGGTTGCATCCGCTCCCTTCCAACTTTGCTTTCCTTGCTTGTTTGACCACCATTCCAGGTTACTTGCCTTTGAAAAGGGAGCCCAGCTTGCCAAACAAGGCATTGCCCACAGCATAGCGGGGCGTTGGCCCCACGCCAAACTCTATGTACGTTTTGTTGTTCACGCGCACATCCAGTATCAATCCTAACTGCAGAATCACCTGGTTTATTTCGCGGGCCTTGTCAAAAAGTGCGCTTAGGCCCCCAGAAGAAGGCTTAGAGGAGGGGGATGAAAAACTTTCGGCTACACGCTCCAAAGCCGCATGGTCCTGGAAATTGACGAGCACGTATTGTTCCTCAGCCACCACCATGACATTGTCCTGGCCTACCGTCAGCAGCAGTTGGGCAGAAAGTTCAAGGCCTACGGGCATCATGCTCAGGAGTGCTCAGCGCGCGAAGAACTGGTTCTAATGGTCAGGCGGCCGTTCAAGCGCCAGGTAGCCGGGTTGCCCTGGGCGCCCGGGCCTTCCAGCGCAATGTCTTCAAACTGGAAAGAGGCCTCCATGTCTGAGGCGGTGAGTTTGTCCAGGATGACGGCGGCCAGCTCTGAGAACTTTTGGATGGATTGCGGAGAATCGCTCATGGGGTTAAGAATAGGTGCCTTGGAAGTACGGACGCGCCGCCAGTGGTGTTGCAGCAAAAACCCTTGCTTATGCTCCGGATATCTTAAGAACCAAGAAATACGTATGCCCACCAACTCACCTCACCAACAAACAGGTGATGGCCAAAATCTCCATGAAACGACTTATACTTCTCCTGCTTCTCATAACGTTTGGCGTAGGCCAGGAAGCTATTACCGTGCAGGCCCAGACCGTGAACTGCGCGCAACCGTTTGGCTATGCCAAGAACACCGAGTTCATCTACCAGGTAACAGACAAAGGACGGGCGAAGGGGACGCTGCACAACATGGTCATTCAACAGACCTCGCCAGAGGCAGGCATCAACCAGATTGAATTCAAAAGCGCCCGCATCAATCACAAGAAGCGCCCCCAGACCGCCGAAGAATTCCACATCATCTGTAAAGGAGATTCAGTCTACCTGGACGCCAAATTGCTGCTGCGCGAACAGGCCCTGAAAAGCTTTTACGGCAAAGAGTTTGACTATATCATGAAGGACATTGCCTACCCCTCTTCCCTGGCCGTGGGGCAGACGCTCCCCAGCGCTGGCCTGGATGTGCGCGTACGCTCCTCTCAGGTGAACCTCACCCGCATTCTCATGAACACCGGGCTGCGGCAGGTAGTGGCCCAGGAAACCATCAAGACCCCGGCCGGTACCTTTGACTGCTTTAAAATCACCTATCAGTACACCGTGTCCTTAGATGCCATGGGGCTCCCTATGAAAGACGTGTTTCAGGTAGAAGAGTATTTCTCCCCAGAGCATGGCCTCATCAAGATTCAGTTTTATACCAAAAAAGGGAAAAAGGCGAAAGGACTGGAGCTGATTTCGCGTAGGGACAGGGCTAGTTAATTGGAGAGGAAGAAAAGCGCGTATTGAATTTCGTTTTTGGCCTGTTTTCCCGGAAATAGGCCAAAAACGGAAGGTTTATTTTTGTAAGGTATTTCTTGCCAGCGTCTGGGCCTCCAGCCAAAGTTCAGCGGTGCTTACTTCCTTAAACTGGTGCATGAGCAAAGGTACCTGCACGCTTTTCTTGAACAGGTCATATGACCGCTGCCCGTACACGCCCGGCGCGGTGATGTGCGCAAAATAACGCAAGCCCAGGGCAATAGCACTTGGAACCCATTTCAGCGCCAGATACGGCACTCCTACCTCCCAGGGCCCCACTAATTCTTGATTGCTGTTGATCACTGCTTTGCAAGGCTGCTCCCGCAACAGGGCCAAGATCTGGTTTCCGCCTAGCATGATGCTTTCCAGAGACTGTCTCCCAACCCAGTTGACAAAAAGGTACGCGTTGTCTGGGCTTCTCCTCACCTCAAAATATACTTCGCCGGAAACCTTTTTCAACTCGTTTATCTGCATCTGGTATTGGGACTGCTTTTCTCAATGGCTCAAAAGGGCTTGAACTATGCTGCTATTTCTCTACAGAAGCCAGGAAGGCCTTAATGGCAGCAATGGTCTCTTCCGGGGCGCTCAAATTAGGGCAGTGGCCGGTGGCTTTTAAGATTTGGAGCTTGCTGTGAGGCAGCTGCTGGTGCATATACGCACCCACGGGCAAAGGAGCGATGATGTCTTCTGAACATTGTAAAATAAGCGTCTCCACGGCTAGGTTCTTTAAGTCCTCGCGGTTATCAGAAAGGAACGTGATCCTGGCAAAGTCTTTGGCCACGGTAGCGTTGCTCTTGCAGAATACTTCAGTTAACTCCTGGCCCAGGTGAGGTTTGTCTGGGTTGCCCATAATGACCGGGGCCAGCGCCTCAGACCATTTCAAATAGTCACTCTCCAGAGACTCCAGCAAGCCGTCTATTTCTTCCTGGGTAAAGCCGCCCACGTAATCCTGGTCATTGATGTACCTAGGCGAAGGTCCAATTAACACCAGTTTCTTGAATCTAACAGGATCGATGATGGAAGCCAAAACACCTATCATAGCGCTCACTGAATGCCCTACAAAAATGGCGTCCTGGAGCTGGAGCTGCTCGCAGATTTCCAGAATGTCTACCGCATATGATTGCAGCGAGGAGTACCGGTCCAGGGTGTATTTGCTGGTGTCTGCGCCGCCAAACCCTACGTGGTCAAACAAAACAACCGTGTAGTCCTGCTCAAAGGCCGGGGTGATCAAGCGCCACATGGTCTGGTCACAACCGTAGCCGTGCGCGAATACAATGGCTTGCGGGCCATTTCCTTTAACGGTGACGTTGTTTCTGGTTAATGCATCCATTTGTGGGGGGGGAAATGGGTTGGAAATCAAGGGGCAGGGCACGCCCACCTTCGTAAAGGTAACCATTTCAAGTCAATAGCAAAGGACGATGGCAAAGGAGAAACAATCGGGTTAAATTGATTCATTTGGATGCCGTAAACCAGGATATCACGTCGCTCCTTCTTATTTTTTGAAATCGTTTTTGGCATGTTTTACAGGAAATAACCCAAAAACGAAGTTCCCCATTGCCAACCATCGCCTGTACTCTTGCGCTTCCTGG
The DNA here is from genome assembly GCF_009913235.1 of Nibribacter ruber. Classification (NCBI taxonomy): domain Bacteria; kingdom Pseudomonadati; phylum Bacteroidota; class Cytophagia; order Cytophagales; family Hymenobacteraceae; genus Nibribacter; species Nibribacter ruber. The sequence goes on from NZ_CP047897.1 coordinate 789,285, forward strand.
GGCGCTTAACTAGTTCCATTCTCCAGGCCACGCTCCCTTCTTCGGCCCAACCAGACGATGCATTGTTCGTTAAGTTTAAGACGAGCTCCTTCTACCGTGGAAGGATGCCAACCGAAAAGACAGCACGTTTAAACACATAGCGTATGGAATCATTGAAAGGAAAAACCGCCCTGGTGACGGGAGCCGGAAAAGGAATAGGAAGAGCCATAGCCCTTGCGCTAGCCAAGGAGGGCGTGAACGTGGCCTTGCTGGCCCGCACCAAAAGCGACCTCATGAAAGTAGCCCAGGAACTGGAAGACTTAGGCGTGGATACCACCGTGGTGACAGCAGACGTGACCAACCTTCACAGCGTGAATGAGGCCGTAGAGCAAGCGCAGCAGGACCTGGGGTTCATTGACATTCTCATCAACAATGCGGGCACGGCCACCTTTGGGAAGTTTCTGGACTTGGAGCCTGAGCAATGGGAACAGATCATCAAGGTTAATTTGATGGGGCCGTATTATGTGACCCGCGCCGTGCTGCCCGCCATGATCTCCAAGAAAACCGGCGACATTGTGAACATCTCTTCCACCGCCGGCCAGCGGGGTGCCGCCATGACCAGTGCCTACAGCGCCTCTAAGTTTGGATTGATTGGCTTAACCGAGTCTCTGATGCAGGAGGTAAGAAAGCACAACATACGCGTCACCAGTCTCACGCCCAGCACCGTAGCCACCGACCTGGCGGTAGAACTCAAACTCACCGATGGCAACCCAGACAAGGTCATGCAGCCCGAGGACTTCGCCGAGTTTCTGGTCTGCCAGCTCAAGCTCAACCGACGGGTGTTCATCAAAGACGCCGGCATCTGGTCTACCAATCCATAGAATGCACATTAATTAAATAAGAATGCCGTTTTTGGCCTGTTTTACAGAGAACAGGCCAAAAACGGCATTCTTATTTAATAGAGGTTATGGTAAGCTAAAAGCCTTTCAGATCAATCTCTTCGGTGTCTTGCGTTGGGATAATCCTCTTGGTTTGCTTCTGGATGATTTTGAAATGATGGGCGTCTTCTGGGGTGACCAAGGTAAGCGCCTCGCCCGTTGCCCCGGCTCTACCGGTGCGGCCTATGCGGTGCACGTAATCCTTAGACGACCTGGGCAAATCATAGTTAATCACAAATGGCAACACGGGAACGTCAATTCCGCGGGCGGCAATGTCAGTGGCTACCAATACGGGTACCTTTCCTTTTTTAAACAAAGACAGCGCCTCTGTACGGGCGCCCTGGCTCTTCCCGCTGTGCAAAGCTACCGCCTTAATGCCGTTGTTGGCCAGTTTGGTTACTAAATGGTCTGCGCGCTGCGTGGCAGACACAAACACCAGCACCTGCTGCATTTGGTGGTGCTTGATAAGGTAGCGTAAGAATGGACCTTTCCGCTCTGTGGCTATTAAATATGCCAGTTCCTTGATTTCCAGTTCTTCCTCAGGCTTTTCATCTTCCTTCACTTCTACCACCACCGGGTTTACCAAAAGCGTCTCCTGAATGGCATTCACCTTGTTATCCAAGGTGGCCGAAAATAACAGGTTCTGTCGTTTTTTAGGCAGCAGTTTCAAAATCTGGCGCATCTCTTCCTCAAAGCCCTGGTTCAGCATTTTGTCGGCTTCGTCCAGCACCAGCATTTCTACGTCGCTTAAATGCACCGCCCCAGATTCTACCAGGTCCAGCAGTCTGCCGGGCGTAGCCACCAGAATGTCGGTGCCCTGCAGTTTCATCATCTGCGGATTAATGGACACGCCGCCAAACACGGCCAGCGTCTTCACTTTAATGGCCATGTGCGCACTCAGCCCCAGAAACACCTCTCCTACCTGCAAGGCCAGCTCGCGCGTGGGCACCAGCACCAATGCTTTCACAAACCGGTTCCGGAAAGCCCGGTTAGTTTGCAGCATATCCAGGATGGGCAAGGCATAGGCCGCCGTCTTCCCAGAACCGGTTTTCGCGATGCCCAACAAATCCTTCCCTTTCAAAATGGCCGGAATGGCCTGCTCCTGCACCGGCGTGGCTTGGGTGAACTGTTGCGCCTGGGCGGCTTTCTGCAAGGCGGGTGATAAGCCCAGTTGGGTGAATGACATAGAGAATACCTGATTAGTGTGGCAAAGATAAAGCAGGATTCTCAGGATTAGTTAAATTTTCAAGATTAAGGGATTGGCGTTGCATATTAGTACTACCGTATACTTCGCTGGACCCTATCTTTCAATCCTATGTCTACTGATAACTTAACGTATTTAATAATTGGGTGTGCCATGCGGGTTCATAATGAACTGGGAACAGGGTTCCAGGAGGTGATATGCCAAAGGAGCCTGGCCATTGAGCTAGGCTTAGAAGGTTTAACCTATGAACGAGCGAAGGAGCAAGCCATTTATTTACAAAGGCAACCAAGTTGGAACAAGACGCGCTGACTTTATCATAGAAGATAAAATTATGGTTGAATTGAAGGCCCTCAGCACCTTGGAAGATGTCCACTTGGTTCAGGCTAAAAATTACCTGGTGGCCTACCATCTGCCCATCGGCTTACTGATTAACTTTGGCGCAACCAGTCTACAGTACAAAAAAATATTCCCCAACAAGTAGCAGGATTTTCAGGATTAGGTTGATTTTCAGGATTAGATTACTTTCCCTATAAATCAAATCTTAAAAATCTATCTGACGGGTCACATGCTCATATCCTGTATTGGGTTACAACCCTGAAAAATTATTCCAATTCGTTGGAGGCACTCCTCACACGGTATCCAGGTCTTATTACAATCCTGAAAAATCAATTCAATCCTGAAAATCCTGCTTTATCTTTACCTCTTCTTATTTACCACTGCATCATGCCAGAACAGACCATACAAGCCCGCATTCTAGAGCTCACCAACCGCCTCAACTACCTAAACTATCAGTATTACCAGAACAGCATGTCTGAGGTTTCTGATTATGAGTTTGACCAGATGCTGGTAGAATTGCAGAAATTAGAGGAGCAGCATCCAGAGTTCAAGGCGGAGCATTCTCCTACGCAGCGGGTGGGTGGCACCATTACCAAGAGCTTTCCTACGGTGCGGCACAAATACCCCATGCTCTCGTTGAGCAACACCTACTCAGAGGAAGAAGTGCGGGAGTTTGATGCGCGGGTGCAAAAGGCCATCGGGGGAGCCGTGGAATACGTGTGTGAACTTAAGTTTGACGGCGTGGCCATGAGCCTTACCTATACCAACGGCGCTTTGACGGCCGGCGTGACCCGTGGCGACGGTACCCGCGGCGATGACATCACGCCCAACGTACGGACCATTAAAACCGTGCCGCTGGTCTTGCAGGGGCATGATTTACCGGCAGAAGTAGAAGTACGCGGTGAGGTGTTCATGCCTTTTCAGGTGTTTGAGGAGCTTAACAAAGAGCGGGAGGAAATTGGAGAAGCGCTTATGGCCAATCCTAGAAACGCCACCTCGGGCACCTTGAAACTACAGGATTCCAAAGAAGTGGCCCGCCGCCGGTTGAGCATGTTTGCCTATGCCCTTTTGAGCACGCCCACTCTGTTTGAAAGCCATTCAGAAAGCCTGGAGGCCTTGCAGCGCTGGGGTCTGAACGTGTCACCCACCTGGAAGAAATGCAGCTCTATTGAAGAGGTAATGGCCTTTATACAGGAGTGGGAAACCAAGCGCTTTGAACTGCCTATTGCCACGGACGGCATTGTGGTGAAGGTGAATTCCTACGCGCAGCAAGAAGAACTGGGCTATACGGCCAAAAGTCCGCGCTGGGCCATGGCGTACAAGTACAAAGCCATGGAAGCCGTCACCGAGTTGCTGGGCATCGAGTACAACGTGGGCAGAACCGGGGCCGTCACGCCAGTGGCTTTGATGAAACCCGTGCTGCTGGCCGGTACCACCGTTAAGCGCGCCTCTTTGCACAACGCCAATGAGATTGAGCGCCTGGGCCTCATGCTGCATGACCATGTCACGGTAGAAAAGGGCGGCGAGATCATTCCCAAAGTTACGGCGGTGAAATTAGAGCTTCGGCCGGAGATTGCCACGCCCATTGTATACCCCGTAGTCTGCCCGGCCTGCAATACGCCCTTGGTTCGGCATGAGGGCGAAGCCAACCATTACTGCCCCAATGAGAAAGGCTGTCCGCCGCAGGTGAAAGGCAAACTGGAGCACTTCATCAGTAGAAAAGCCATGAACATCATGAGCCTGGGCGAAGGCAAGATTGAGCTTCTGGTGGAACAAGGCCTGGTCACCAGCCCAGACCATTTGTATGACCTCACTTATGACACGCTGTTCGGGCTGAAGAAAACGTTTGTAAATGAGGAAACCGGCAAGAGCCGCGTGGTCACGTTCCAGAAAACCACGGTAGACAACATTCTCAAAGCGCTGGAGAAATCCAAGGAAGCTCCTTTTGACCGGGTGTTGTTCGCCTTGGGTATTCGGTTTGTGGGCAACACGGTGGCGCAGAAACTGGCTCAGCACTTTAGGAACATTGATGCTTTGCGCGCCGCCTCTGAGGAAGAACTGATTGCCGTCCCGGAGATTGGCGGTCGGATTGCGGCCTCTGTGCGCGAGTACTTCCAGGATGTAGCCAACGTGCACCTGGTGGAAAGACTCAAGCAGCACGGCCTGCACCTGGATTTGGGCGAACTGGCCGTGGTTGAACCAGCTTCGGATAAGTTGGCAGGCCACACCTTTGTGGTCTCCGGCGTATTCTCCGGCTATTCCCGCGACGAACTTCAGGACACCATCATAGCCCACGGCGGAAAGATTGTCTCCTCCATCTCCAAAAAACTATCCTACCTGGTAGCCGGCGACAAGATGGGCCCCAGCAAGCTGGAAAAAGCCACCTCTTTGGGCGTGAACATAATCTCAGAAAAAGAATTCAACCAGATGATTGCGTAGCCTCGTTTTTGGTCAGTTTTCATGAAAATAGCCTTAAAAAGAAAGAGGTTCCGGTTTCTTGGAGCCTCTGTCTTTTTATAAGCCTTAAGTGGTTTATAAACGAGTCAGGAAAAGCACTTCTTCTTGGCGGGCGTTGCCAGTAGATCTAAATTGCACCAACCGAAGCGTAAGTTTCTGTTGGGTAAGGGTTTCCACTTTCCTTTCGTGCAAAACGTACGTGGTAGCGTCTAGGTAAGTCTTGGTGGCTATGATCAGGTTCCCGTCTTTATTCTCCAGATCATATGGCAGGCGCATAGAATTATTCTCACTGGTAAGGAGGGTAAGCTCATACATTGAGAACTGGTATTCCACTATGGGCTTGATAGCAGAATTCCGTGAAGAGATCAGGATGCCAGCCTCATTATACAATTCTACTTGGCTGTTCTCTACCTTCCAACGCCCAAACAAGAGTTCTTTAGCCGTCTCCATGGAAGGTATTTCTTCTTCATCTGTATCTCCTGCACAATTTGTAAAAGCCAAGATGACAAGGAGAACTTTTAGGAAGAAGAGACATTTTTTCATGGATTCTTTGCAGGCGATTTAAATTGATTGTACCAAAACTACCCTTAAAAAACAGAAAATCAACCAGGAAACGAGGGCGGCTCATGGCCTTTACACAGATAGATCGTTTTTGGCTTATTATTCAGGAATTAAGCCAAAAACAGAAAAGCCAGAGGAAGCCCCTCTGGCTTTTCATTTACTAAACAAAAAACGAAACCTGGTAAAACATTCTACTTCAAGAACAGACAGCCATTCTAATTGTTTACACCTTTCCACTGTTTTTGGCTTAGATTACTTAGAAATACCCCAAAAACGAGGAAGTCATAAATACCCTTCCACAAACCATAGGTTACAAAGGCCAGAGCAGCGAGCCTTCAGGCATCTTTAAACGAGGCAAGCAGGCTTTGGAATTGGTTTGATACATTTCCTGGTGGTTTACTTTTGCCTGGTGCTGCTCCAGCGCCAGTTGCCCTTTCACATCTACCTGCGTGCCCAGCCAGCCTAGTCCCAGGCCAATTATCAAAAAGGAAATTATTTTCATAGGGTTTGTTTTAAGGCTAATTCTAGAAAAAGAGGCCAAAAACGCTAGTGTATCTGCCGTCTGGTTGAGGCATACAGAGCACCCAATAATACCAAAACGCTAAGGCCCAGGCTGTACCACATTTGCTCTATGAATAGGCCCGCTGGCTTAATGGTAAAAGTCATGGCAGAAAAATAGGGCCAGCTGTACGGGAAATAACCAATGTGCTCCCAACGCGACCCAATGAGAAAGGCCAGGGTAAACAAGATGCCCAGTCCAATGCTCATGGCTATGCTCTTGAACCGGAAGCTGATGCAGAACTGCAGCGTGAAAATGGCCAAGGACCCAATGAAAATCCGGAAGCCCGTTACCGCAATTGACTGCACATGATGGTAGTCCTGGAAGCCTAGATCTGATCTTACCCAGCCCAGCAGATACCCGCCGGCCAGAAGACCCGCCAGGAAGGTCACAAACGAAAGCGCCACCAGTCCCAGTTGCAGCAGGTACTTGTTCAGGAAAACCGCCCATTTGGGCATGGGCAAGGCGTAAAGTTGTTTCCAGCCCAGGGAAGAGTGTTCAATGCCATTGACCAATGCGGTAATGAGCGCCAGAAACATAGGCACCAGTAGTTGCGCGGTGGCATAAAAGTTATTGTTCGCCCATAAGAGCCAGGGGTCCATTCCCGGCCTTACCAGTTTTTCGCCTCTAAAGAAGAACACCAGAAAGGTCATGCCCACAATGGAAAGCGGTGCCAGCAGGGAAAGCCAAAAAGCCCAGGTGAATTTGATTTTGAGGGCTTCAGCAGATATGCCGCGGCCCAGGTAGGTAAGCGTAGATTCCATTTTAGACAAGGGATAATGTAGGTGAGGCGGTAGTTTCTACTGAAATGGGTGTTTTCTCTGTGAGCGCCAGAAATAGGTCTTCCAGGTTTTGCTGGGCGTAGGATAAGCCAGAAACAGCAATGCCCTGCCCTACCAGTAGGTGGTTTAGAGCGGCAACCTCGTGCTTGTCTTTCACGGGAATGGTAACCCAATGGCCTTCCTTTACGGTGGTAACATAGCCGTTTTGCTGCAAGATTTCCTGCGCCAGAAAAACATTGTCTACCTCCACCTCCACACCGGTAGCGGTAGAAGCCACATGGGCCAGGTCCTGCACCGCTCCTTCAAAGGCCATTTTCCCTTGATGAATGATGGACAGGTGGGTGACCGTTTTCTCTATTTCGCTGAGGAGGTGGCTAGACAGGAAAATGGTTTTGCCGTGCTCTTGGTTTAAGTCTTTCAACAGCTCCCGCATTTCCCGTATTCCGCTGGGATCTAATCCGTTGGTAGGTTCGTCTAAAATCAGCAGTTCAGGGTCAGAGAGCAGCGCCAGGGCAATACCCAACCGTTGGCACATGCCCAGAGAGTAATGTTTTACTAGGCGGTTTGCCTCTTGTGACAGCCGTACTACCTGCAGCACATGGTCTATCCGGCTTTTCTCCAGACCCAGCTGGCGGCGCATTACCTCCAGGTTGTCCTTTCCGGAAAGGTGTCGGTATAGGCTGGGCATCTCTATCAACGCCCCCACTTTCTGCAAGGCGGGCAACCGGTGCTGCCAAAGGTCCTGTCCAAACAAATGAATGCTCCCCTTTTTGGGCTGAAGCAGGCCCAGGAGCAACCGGATGGTGGTGGTTTTACCAGAGCCATTGGGCCCCAGAAAGCCATAGATGCTGCCCTTCGGGATCTCCAGGTTCAGGCCTTTCAGGACTTCCTGGTTTCCGTAGGAATAGCGAAGATCTTGGGTGTGAATGAGTGGTTCTTTCATAGCAGTGACGGTTAATGGATCAAAAGAACCATTCCTGTTTTAGGGCCGCAACTAAACTATACCAACCGTCTTTTTTCCTAGACCAAACCCCTGTAAGATTGAAAATAGCGGTTGGTCTAAACAATTTGGGTGTTGGTCTATTTCCTGGCGTTTCCTGCTTTTAAGCAACAGCTTTTCTGTAGTTTTAGCCTTATTCCAGAAAAACAATGCAAAAACGCCTGCCCTTCTTCCTGCACCTCCTGCTCTGGACGGGCTTACTCTGCTTTAACCTGTTTTACGGCAACTATAGTCAAGTCCCTGTCCCCTGGCAATGGACCGCCCTGGACAAGGGACAAACGTTTCTGTTCCATATAGCCCTCTTCTATTTTAACTGGTTTGTTTTGGTGCCTAAGATTCTGGCCCGGGACAAGGTGCTGCTGTATGCGTTGGCCGTTATTGGCACGTTGGCGTTGTTTGCGGCCGTACGGGCTCCCCTAGAGATTCTGGAAATGAAGAAAATGGCTTCTTACAATCCTACCCTAGCTGCCCAGATAGCCAAGTACCCTTCTAGATTAGCTTTCCCCCAGACCATGTTTCAACTCGCGGTGATGGGGGTCATGAACATTTTCTTAAGCTCGGCCTTGAAAGTAACCGGAGACTACCTTCGCAACGAGCGCAGACGCAAAGAACTGGAGCACCAACACACCGCCACTGAACTGGAATTACTAAAAGCGCAGGTCAATCCCCACTTTTTGTTCAACACGCTTAACAACATCTATTCCCTGGCCTACCAGCAAGCGCCCAACACGCCAGACGCCATCATGAAGCTGTCCTTGCTTTTGCGGTACCAGCTCTATGAAACAGACACGCCCTTGGTTCCCCTGGAGAAAGAACTGGAACATTTGCAGCATCTGTTAGACCTGCACAAACTCAGGCTCACCAACCCATCTTTGCTAACGTTAGAAGTTTCCGGGGATGTAGCTTCTGTGCACCTTCCTCCCATGCTCTTGATGCCCCTAGTAGAGAATATGTTTAAGCACGGAGTGGCCTCTGCGTCCATGGCTTTGCACTTGCAAGTGACTGATTCTATGTTAACCTTTACTACCCGTAACCAAACCAAACAACCCAATGCATCACCTACGTATGGCGGTTTGGGCTTGCAAAACCTACGGCGAAGGTTGGACTTGCTGTTTCCTTCCCGTCACACGCTATCTACCCAGCAAGATGGTCAATGGTATACCGCTACGCTTATCCTTTCATTCACCTGATCTATTGTATCTTGCCCTATGAAAATAACCTGCCTTGCCGTAGATGATGAGCCACTGGCCCTGGACTTGATGCGGTCATACATTGCCAAGGTTCCTTTTCTTTCCTTAATAAAGACCTGCTCCAGTGCACTGGAGGCCATGACCGTTTTGCAGGAGCAACCCGTTGATTTACTTTTTCTGGACATTGAAATGCCAGACCTGACGGGTATTCAGTTTCTGCAGTTGCTCTCGCATAAACCGGCCGTTATTTTCACCACCGCCTACCCGCAATACGCCCTGGACGGTTTCTCTCTAGACGCGGTGGACTACCTACTCAAACCCATTCCCTTTGACCGCTTCCTGAAAGCCGTGAACAAGGTGCATGAGCGCGCGCAATTGGTGCAGCAAAAGACAGCACCTGTTCCAATGAGTGGTTCGCTTACAGCAGTAACAGAGAATGAAGATTTCATCTTTGTGAAGGCAGATTACAAAACCGTACGCGTTAACTTGAAAGACATTCTCTGGATTGAAGGCTTAAAGGATTACGTGATCATCCATATACCTACCCGTAAGATTATCACGCTTTTATCCATGGGCAAAATCATGGAGAAACTCCCCGATCAGGAGTTTTCCCGGGTGCACAAATCCTACATTGTCTCCCTGCCGCACATTGAGTCCATTGAGAAAAGCCGCATCAAAATCAAAGACCAGGACATTCCCATAGGGGATAGCTACCGCGAGGAGTTCATGCGATGGGTGGACAGCAAAAACATCTAAGCTTCCTCAGCCTCAGAATTTAGCACTAGGGTCCTTTAAATCGGTAAGGGCAAATTTGTATCTTTGGACTAGATACTTTCTATTTAAACACAAACGCATGCAATCTTTTAGAGGAACCGGCGTGGCTTTGGTCACTCCTTTTCAAGCAGACCATTCCGTAGACTATGACGCCTTTGCGCGTTTGATTGAATATAACCTGAGCAATGGCGTAGATTATCTGGTAGTGAACGGCACCACCGGCGAGTCTGTGACCACTACTCCAGAGGAGAAAAAACAACTATTGGCCTTTGCCAAGAAGCAGATTGCCGGGCGCGTGCCGTTGGTGTACGGCATTGGCGGCAACAACACCCAGGCAGTGCTGGAATTAATAAAAAACGCAGATTTGGCGGGGGTAGACGCCCTCCTTTCAGTGAGCCCGTATTACAATAAACCGTCCCAAGAGGGCATTTACCTGCACTACACCGCAGTGGCAGATGCCAGCCCGGTACCAGTGCTCTTGTACAACGTGCCCGGCAGAACTGGCAGCAATGTGAGCGCAGCCACTACCTTACGGCTGGCCCAGCACGCGAATATTATTGGCATCAAAGAGGCGTCTGGCAACATGGAGCAGTGCATGGCCATTGTGCAAGACAAGCCTGAAGGTTTTTTAGTCATCAGTGGCGAAGACATGCTGACGGTCCCAATGATTTCTGTGGGCATGGATGGTATCATTTCAGTGCTGGCCAATGCGTTTCCGGCGCGTTTCAGCCGGATGACCAAACTGGCCCTGCAAGGCAACTTTTCCGAGGCCGGTGCCTTGCAGCGTTCCTTCCTGTCCGTAAACCCGCTCATGTACGAAGAGGGAAATCCAGTAGGCGTGAAATTTGCGCTAGAGCAGTTGGGTATCTGTCAGGCCTACGTGAGATTACCACTGGCCCCCGCCTCTGACAGTCTGCAGCAGCGCATTAAAGCCGCGGCCGTTGGCTTAGATAACTAATCTGACTTCTTAAGTTAGATCTCACCTACGTTTTTGGCCTGTTTTCTAGAAAATACCCCAAAACGGAGGCTTTTTTTTGAACCCATACTAACCAAAAACCTGGCACCTGCCCTATGAAAGCAAGAATCTTCCTGACGTTATTGGCGTTCCTGTGCCTCCATCAGGCCTGGTCGCAATCCGGAACTACCCCGCAAGGCACTCCTATGGATTTGGTAACCTCCACCGGTACCATCAAAGGAACCCTCCTGCTGCCAACTTCCTCTAAACCGGTAAAGGTGGTATTACTGCATGCCGGCTCTGGCCCCACTGACCGCGACGGCAACATTGGGCCTTACCAGAACAACAGCCTGAAGATGCTCGCCGAAGCCCTGTACGCCCAAGGCATTGCCACCGTTCGGTATGACAAGCGCGGCATTGGGGAAAGCAAGGACGCCGGAAAGAAGGAAGAAGACATGCGCTTTCACCACTTCGTGGAGGATGCGACTGCCTGGGTACAAAAATTGAAGGCAGACAAGCGATTCTCTAAGGTGGTGGTGTTGGGTCACAGTGAAGGTTCCTTGATTGGCATGCAGGCGGCTCAGCAGGCAAAAGCAGACGGATTCATTTCTGTGGCCGGCCCCGGGAAATCTGCCGACCAGGTAATTAGAGAGCAGCTGATGCCACAGCCTAAAATGGTGCAGGACATCGCCTTTCCCATTCTGGATTCCCTGGTAGCGGGCAAATTGGTGCCAGACGCCAACCCCATGCTGCAAGCCCTCTTTCGGCCCGCCATTCAACCATATCTCATCTCTTGGTTCCAATTAAATCCGCAGGTTGAAATCAGGAAACTGAAAATACCGGTGCTGCTTGTACAGGGCACGCAGGACATGCAAGTATCTACGGCAGAGGCCCAACTCTTGAAAGAAGCGTACCCTGCCGCTAAACTGGTGCTGGTAGAAAACATGAACCACGTGTTAAAACCAGCATCGGCAGACAAAGCCGCCAACCTTGCCACTTACAGCAACCCAGAACTTGCCTTGTCACCCACGCTAGCCCAGGAAGTGACCGCCTTTGTGAAGGGACTCAAATAAACTCGTTCAGTAAATAAACAAACCAGCTCCGTTTTTGGCTTATTTCCTGAGAAATAGGCCAAAAACGGAGCTGGTTTGTTAAGGAGAATCAGTTTACCAACCCTGCGTGAGGACGTCGGCTATGTGCATCACCTTGATGGGTTTGTTGTTATGTTGGATGTAAGCTTGCAGGTGCATGAGGCAACTGGTGTCTGTGGAGACAATGTACTCAGCGCCGGTAGCCAAGGCGTTCTCTACTTTTTGCTCGGCCATGGCCACCGAGATGGCGTCAAACTTCACAGCAAACGTTCCGCCAAAGCCGCAGCAGGTCTCGGTCTCGCGCATCTCGGCTAGCGTTAATCCTTCCACCATGCCCAAAAGCCGACGCGGGCCTTCTTTAATGCCACACTCCCGCAGCGCGCTGCACGCGTCATGGTACGTGACTTTGGCTGGTAATTTGGCGCCGGGCACTTCAGTGATGTTCAGAACGTCGGTCAGGAATTCTGTCAGTTCAAAGACTTTGCGCTCCATGGTGCGGTAGCGCGTGAAGTTGGAGGACGTCACGAAGATGTCGGCGTAGGCGTTCCGGATCATGCCCACGCAAGACGCCGATGGTGCCACAATGTAGTCTGAGTCTTCGCTGCTGAAATCGTCCAGAAACTTGTCTGCCACTTGTTTACACTCCTTCTGGAAACCAGCGTTGTAGGCCGGCTGTCCGCAGCAGGTTTGGTTGGTGTTGTACCTAACGGTACAGCCCAGGGCCTCCAGCAATTTGACCATGCTCCAAGCCGTGTCTGGAAACAGCTGGTCTATAAAACAAGGGATGAATATATCTACAACGGGCTTGGCCATGTGCTCTTAATGCGATTGAAAGACGGTAGAAGCCAGCGTGAGTGCCTTTTGCAAGGCCTCCTGGTTCAAAGGCAAAGGTACTTCTTTCTCTTGTAAAAAGGAGAGCACCTTTTCTGTGGGCATGTTGCCTACCAGGTCGTCTTTGGCCATGGGGCAACCGCCGTAACCTAGAAGGGCGCCGTCTATTCTTCGGCAGCCGCTGGCGTAAGCTGCTTCTACTTTCTCATACCAGGTGTTGGGGTTGGTGTGCAGATGCGCGCCAAACTCAATGTGCGGAAACGCCGGAATCAAGGTCTTGAACAGATACTGAATGTTCTCTGGGCTAGACACGCCAATGGTGTCTGACAGGGAGATGATTTTCACGCCCAAACCGTCTAAGGTCTCCGTCATCTGGCTTACCTGCTCTGGCCCCCAAGGCTCCCCATACGGGTTCCCGAAGCCCATGGACAGATACGTCACCAGCTCCTTGCCGCGCTGTACGCACAGGTTCTGTAGTTGCTCTACTTCTACCAAAGCCTCTTTTATGCTCTTGTTGGTGTTTCTATGCTGAAATTCTTCTGACAAGGACAAAGGAAAGCCCAGGTACCGAATCTGCTCATGCTGTACGGCTTGTTCGGCGCCGCGCACGTTGGCCACAATGGCCAGCAGCTTGGTGGCTGAAACCGACGTGTCCAGCAAGCCCAACACCTCCTCGGTGTCCCGCATCTGGGGAATGGCCTTGGGAGAGACAAAAGACCCGAAGTCAAGGGAATCAAACCCAACTTGCAGCAGAGTCTGGATGTATTCGGCCTTTATGTGGGTGGGGACAAAGTCCTTCAGGCCTTGCATGGCATCGCGGGGGCATTCAATTAGTTTCATGCGGTTTTCTCTTGGTCTACAGGTGCGTCTTTGGACTGGGAATATGCCACAAATAAACACCAGAAAAAAATATAGAAGGCAACTCCCTCCTGCGTCCGGAGCAGAGACTCGGTCATAGAACTGAACAACAACAGCGCCATGAACGGCAGCGCCATCCAGTTTCTAGATTTCAAAAACAGGTTAAGCGAGGCCATCAGCAACCAGACAAACACCAGCAATCCTACCACACCCAAGGCTATGGCCATCTCCAGGAATTGGTTGTGCGGGTCAAAGCGGTTTTGGACGGCATAGATGAAGTTGCGCGCCTGGTAGGCTTTCACTATTTCATCCTTCACATCGCCTACGCCTACTCCCAGAAGCGGGTTCTTTTCAATCACATCCAAGGCACAGCGCCATTTGGCCATGCGCAACGTGAGGCCGTTCCAGTTTTCTGCCTTGTTGGCCGCGTTAAAATGGTCCAGCTGATTCTGGTTGGTGAAGGAATACTGCAGGTTGCCAATGCTCTGGAACCGTGATTTGGTCTGGGGGAATAATTGCAGCAGCCCCACAAAGCCCAGCAAAATCAGCAAAACGCCGGCCCCGGCCAAAACATAACGCCGCTGCTGCATGAGCCTGATGAACAAGGTGGCCATGCCCACCGCCAGCGTAATCAACAGCACCATGCGCACCGCCAGCAAGAATAGAATCAGGAACAGGAAACCAGCCACCAGCCAAAGCAGGACTTTCTCTTTTCTAGTAGCATTGCCTTTGAGCAGTAAATACCCGCAGATGAAAATGGAAAAGCTCACATAGCTCCCAAAGAAAATCACTCTCTTTCTGGTGATGCTAATCAGGCCTTCGTTGTAAAAATAATTGGGGTCAAAGTTGACATACAAGTAGGTGTATATTCTATACCACAAACAAATCAAGCTCACCGCCGCGCAGGTATAGACAAACACCCTTAGGAGCAAATGGAGCTGCTTGGTGCTGATTTGGGTATTGGAAAACACCAGAGGAAACAGTAGAAACGGTAGCCTTACCGCCAATGCACCAATCGCATCTTCTTTGTTGGCAGAATAGAAATAACTGAGACCACTGAGCAGAAACAACAGAAAGAACCCTTGGTGTATTCTAAACTTTCGGCCTAGAAACAATTCTTTGAAGGTAGTGCCGTGCTTGAAAGTTTCTAGTAGCCAAGGCAACAACAGCAGAATAGCCAGCGCATGATTAATGGCCGGTACCGGCAACAACAAACTACCGGTGTAGCCCATCAATAAAAGGTTTCGCACCTGCGCCATAGCATCCTTCCCTTGTGGCAACAACATCTTCCTATTAATAAGCGCTTTGTGAATTTTGGAATAAATAAGCCGCTGCCGGTAAAGTTTTAGCAAAGTCAGTCTCAGGCAGGCGGCTGATATAAGAGATTATTTCTCTACCACCTGCAGGTTGCCTTGGTACAATTCTCTCATTTTGGAGAAGTTGTTCCGGGCGTTGAACCTTTGATCGCAGAGTCTAAGCGAGGCCTCTCCCATCTGGTGAATTCTATCAGGGTTTTCCATCCAATGATTGAGCAAAGAGACTGCTTGTTCTGCCGTATCAAAAAGGCTGCCGTTTTGGCCTTCCTCCACCAGGTCTACGTTGCCCACTGCCTTTTTTAATAACAAGGCTTTGCCACAGCTCATGGCTTCCAAGACGGCAAACGGAAGTCCCTCCCAAAGCGCCGTTGAAAGGTATACCTGGCTAGACAGCAATTCTTCCCGTACCTGATCCTTGGTTAACCAACCGGTCACTATAATGTTGGGGCTGGTTATGGCGGATCGTAGTTCACCCTCCCCAATCCACACAAACTCAATGGCTGGGTTTCCTACAAAAGCCTGAGCAATTTGGTTGAACAGCGCGGGGTTCTTCTGGTTAGAGAGACGACCGGTGGTGCAGACTTTAATTTTCTTTCCCTGGCCATTGGAAGGTAAAATGGTAGAGGTCTCGGTGCCGTTGTTGATATAGCCCACTGGCTGCATACCCTGCTGCACATACGCCTCGTATTCAGACTTGGAGCAGCATACAATGTCACCGGCCAGAGAATGCGCGAAACGCTCCAATTGTGCGAAGAACTTCCGCTTGCCCAGGCTCACGTCTAGCCTCAGGAAAGGGGCTCCGTTGGGAGTGTAGAAGATTTTTTCTTTGCGCTTAGTAAGAAAGAACAGCAATCTGCCTATAAAACCTGCCTTGGAAGAATGCAGGTGCACCACGTCAAAAGGCTCAAGGGAGTTGAGCAAGCGCCTAAGGCTCCAGACACTTTTCAGGTCACTGAGCGGTTTCACTTCGCGTTGCACTTCTTCCCACTGGAACAGCTGCACATTAGAAAAAGGAAACTGGGCTTTGAATTGCTGCAAGACTGGAGCCGTGGCGCGTTTGCCTTCCAAGGCGTTCCCCACTATGACAAGGTGCTCATCTTCTGGCAAATGGCGGGTTATCTGAATCACGTATTCCAACAGGCCACTTCCCAGCGTCTCGGCAATATGAACAATGCGCATTTAATAGAGTTTTTTCTTCGCCCAGGTTATCCAACTGTAAGGCAGCATTAAAAATACGCAATTTTTCACTAGCCCTATAAACGCCGGCAGGCTATAGTTGAAATAATGGAGAATTACCTTGTTGCGGCTCTTGATCTGCACCTTGCGTTTGGTCATGGAGATACCCTTCGGGTGATGCTCGCATACCAGCAGTACTTGTTCCAGAATAGCCACTTTAAACGTCTTCACAAACCTAAAGAAATACTCATAGTCTTCGGCAGCCGGATAATTCAAGGAATAATAGCCAATCTTATCTATGGCCGCCGTTTTGAACATCACTGAGGGGTGCAGAAAGCAGTTGTTGATGTACATCTGGGAGGCAATCTTCTCATGTTGAGCAGGTGCCGTAAAAGTGAACAAAGGCTGTTGCTGTAGGTCTACCATGTCTACCCAGGAGCCTACCAGGTAAACGTCTGGGTGCTGAGCCAGGAAATCTGCCTGGATGGAAAGTCGGTCTGGATGGCAGGTGTCGCCGGCGTCTAACCGGGCAATGTACGTGCAGCCCAATTCCTCTTTGGCAAACTGTAATCCTTTGTTCAAGGACCGTTCAATTCCTAAATTCTGCTCATTGGTGAGTAAGTACAAGGCTATATTCTCCTTCAGGAAAAGCGTCAACTGGGCTTCTTGAAAAGGCGGCTTGCTGCCGTCATCAATCACTACCACCGCCGTAGCATGGCGGGACTGGACGCTGGCAATGGAGGTTTGGAGGCCTTTAAGGTTATTCAGACAGGGAATGACAACGGCAATCTCTACTTTCATGCGAGGAAACTAGCGGTACTAAGGGGCCCAGGCAAGGGCTTGTCTTTCATCTGCACAAAGAAAATTCCAATGTACAGCCAGATCAAACTCTCGGCGCCTCTGAATTGAACAAGGGAACTGATGAAATAACACAGCAGAATGATGGCCAACGAATCTGACAGCTGGGTCCAGTGAATTCTTTTGAGCAACTGGAACACGATGATCAGGTACAGCGGCAACCCCAGCAACCCAAACTCCAGCATGACCTGCAGGTAGTAATTGTGCACGTTTTCCTCAGAGAAATCAAGACCGCTTACTTTTTCCAGGCCCAGCATGGCATTGCCGGCGCCGTAGCCCAGGTAATGACTCTGCGCCATGGCCTCCGGAAACTGTTCCCACATGGCTTTCCGGCCAGACATACCTGCATCTTCTGAAGACCCGAAATCAGAGAAGCGCTTTAGGCCATACACTTTTTGTGACACCTGCCCTAAATCCACACTGATTAAAACCAGCACCCCCACCAAGACTAAACCTGTGATCAGGTTCCGGCGCTCTAATTGGCTGGGCACTGCAGATAGAAACCGAAGTCCTACCACCAGCAAGGTCAGAATCACCCCCACCCGGGAGGCATATAAAACACTAAGCAACAAGATAAATACCAGCAGCAGGTAAAAGTGACGCTTAGGGCTCTTCACAAAAAATGCCAGGTGGAAAGCCATCCAGGAAGCCTCCAAATTCACGCCGCCGCCAAAAAGGGTTTCAATGTTAGGGTGCCCGATGGGCGCTTTCAAAAACCGGATGATTTCCTCCTGATAATACACCATCTTGGCCGCCACAATGAGAAACACCACCCAAGATACTTTCCTGAACACCCAAAGAATCTCCTCTCTGGACAGCCAGCTTCCCACCAGGCCGCCAATGAGGAGGCAGTAAAAAGCAAACACATAGTTGATGATCATGCTGTCAAAGCCATAGACGGCGTACAAGGCCAGGCTGGAAACAAACACCCACAAAAAGAAATGGTAGACATAGCGCGGAAGTCTGGGAAACCAGGCGCCTTTGTTGGTCACGAAGAAAAACAGGAAAAGCAGAGAGCCTACGTGGTACACCTTGATGGTGTCAATGGACTTTTGCTGATATTCATCCTGCAGGGTCATCCAACCGGTAATGCTGAGCATCTGCAGGTTCAGAAGTAGAAAAAACAAACCCAAAACCGCCATTAGAACCTTTCTATTAGAAACATCCAGTCCCGACTGTAATGATTGCTCCATGTTTTACTCCAAATGAATCTGGCCCAGTTTGGCTCCCAACCCTTCGCGTACCGCCTTCAACTGCTTCTTCCAGCCGGTCCAGCTGGTGTCTTTGTCAATGAGCAAATTCTGCACGACTAACCTAAAAAGGAGCTTAGGCAGGGCCTTCAGATAAAACTCGCCGGTAGTGGAATGTTGCTTGAGCAGGTACACATTGTTGCGGTACTCATAGAGCCTTTTCAACGGCGATGCCTGTACGGCCATCATGCACTTGCCCAGCATTTGAATGGGCACATACTGCGTCTGAGGATGATAAATCTTACTGCCAGACACATAATACAGATGCAGGTTATATTTCACCCGGGCCCTAAGACACATTTCTGCGTCATCTCCCCAAATGAAAATTTCCTTCAAGGGCAGGCCAATCTGCTGTAGCGTATTTTTATGAATGCAAAATCCTAGAAAAGGAATGCTGGTGGTTTCTACTATTTCCTGTTGCAGGCAAGAGACTTCATTGGTGGTGACCCAGGCACTGCCCATTTTCACTTTGGTAAACCAGGCTAACTTTCCGTGGTTGGTCTCACTGATGGCTATGCTGCCGTAAATATTCTGGGGTTGCTTAAGGTGTTTGAAGAGTTCTGCGAAGGCGGCGGGCGCTACCACGCAGTCATCATCCATGCACCAGCTCCAGTCATAGCCAAGTTCCAGGCTTTTCTGCATGCCGTGGTAGAAGCCTCCGGCCCCGCCCAGGTTTTCCTGCGTGAGCACCAGAAGGCCCGACTGTTCCTGAAGCCACGCGGCCGTACCGTCTGTAGATCCATTGTTTACCACCAGAATAGCGTCCAAGGCCATGGTTTGGTCTTTTAGAGACTGGACACAGCGTTTCAGCAGTTCTAGACGGTTGTAAGTTACAACTATGGCAATGGTCTTCATTCAGGGCGTTTAAAACGATATACTGGCGTAGGGGATTTTGGTTAGAATATTCAATAATATATATGTTAATCCATTGAATACCAAATCAGAAAATTACTTTTTACTAGGTTTGGCCTGCCTTTTTGCCTAGAGCAGTTTTTAACAGTCTACGTAATGAACATGGCAAAAATGAGGAATTCTGGGTGTAAACACTATTGTATCTTCTACTTTCTGTCATTCTATGTCTGAAAGAGGAGCATAAGAAGTTAACGCCCTGCCTCAGGAGAAATTTCAAGAGAGACAATAAACAATAGCAATACACCTATGACCATACCTGAAAAGAGAAACGTTTTTGGCTTGTTTTCGGGAAAAGAGGCCAAAAACGACCTGCCTTTGAAAACAGCAAGGTTAAATCAGCAGGAGATATAAGATTTAAATCAATTTGATGCCCTTCTTGTACAGGTAGGCAAACATAAGCAGCGTAACCAGGCCTTCGGTGGCCATGAGCAGAATGGCTACCCCGGTGTATTCAAAACGGCCTGCCACAAAGGGAACCGAGCAGATATTGAGGAGGCTGCCCGTGCAGAGAATAAAGAAGAATTGCTTTCGGTAGCCCAAATTCAGCATGGCCTGGATGCCAAAAACATTGCTCAAACACACCAGCAAGGGCAATCCTGCCATAAGCCGTAGCACTGGAACCACCGGCAGAAACTCCTCTCCCATCACCCAGCGCACCAGCAAAGGCGCCATCACGGCAATGGCCACAGAGGCACAAGCCGCGCCCAGAAACGTCCAGCGGGTAAGTTGGCGCAGCACCTCTACCATCCGCTCCTTTGAAGTATGCATCAGCTTGCTCAAATAAGGGAACAAGGTCTGTGACACCGGAATAAACAAGCCTTGCACGGCCCGCACTATCTTCTCTGCTCCAGAATAATAACCCGCCGCCACCGGCCCGGCCAGCAAACCCAGAAAGAAGGTATTGGAAATGGTATAGGCACTAATAGAAACGTTAGAGACAAACACAAACCAGCCCTGCCCCAGTTGGTAGCGCAACCCCTGCCAGGTCACAGCCGTGGGCCTAATGCCAAACTCCTTCCAGAGAAGCCCTAGGCTCACGCCGCCGGCTACCAAAATTCCAAGGGCCTGCAACACGGGTACCCACAAAATATCCTCAGGTTGGCGCACCAGCAGCAGAATAAGGCTAGCGTAAATGGCTTTGGAAATCAAATGCACAATGGTCACGTATTTCATCCGCTCCATGCCCTGAAAAAACCAGACCGGCATGAACAGTTGCCCTAGCGCCACGCCAAAAGCCACCAAAAACAGTTGTCTGTTCTCCATGAACACCGGCACCCAGGTCACCAATCCCCACAACACCAGAAAACTCCCAATGAAAAAGATAAGTTTGAGGGCCAGAATGTGCGTAACGATGGTGCGGAGTTGAGCGGGTTCCTCGCGGTGGCGGGCAATCTGCTGCGTACCTGACAGGTCAAACCCATAGTCAATCACAATGATGAAGTACTGGATAAACGCCTGGGCATAACTCAGCAATCCGAAGGTAGCCACTCCCAGCGCCTGCATCAGAACGGGCATGACCAGCAAAGGCAACAGGTAGTTGAGGCCCTGCAAGACAGACAAAGACAGAAAATTCTGAATCAGCCGCTTTCTGGTCTGGTTTAACAGCAACCCTTGCACACGTACGGGGAGAAAGCGCTTCAAACGAATAGGAAAGAGGTGGATTGTTCTTTTATCAGAAAGCACAAAACTACTAAAACGCGACAAAGCGGGTTCATATAAAATGACTATTTTTAGCCCGTCTATCCCAACGCCCGTATGAGCACGAATTATTCTCCCACCCCAGATTCTGGTGAATACATTGACATCTTCTCGCTGTTAAAGGGCATGGGCCGTTTTATAGGCAGGCTCCTTCAAGCCGTCTTCCGGAACCTGCCGTTGGTTCTGGTCTGCCTGGCTCTTGCTTTGGGCCTGGCCTATTATGAATACAAGTCACGGCCGCCTTATTACATTTCTGAAATGGTGGTGACCACTGGTCCTCTGGACCCTATGGTATCTACCGTTCTCTTGGAGCGCCTCTCCGCGGATATTGAGGATCAGAGCCCCGAGTACCTGGCCAAAAAATTACACATCTCCGCCGCCGCCGCCAGTCAGGTTTCCAGCATTGGCAGCATTGAACTCCCTCCCACCAACCTTACCAACCAGTACGACTCCCTGGGCATACGGGCGCAGCCGATGGTGTTTAGCGTCACCGTCAAAGACCCTGTTTATTTTGACACGCTGGAAACGGCCCTGGTGCGGTACGTGGAGGAGAATGCGTTTTACCAGCAATACAAGATATCCAGCGAGGAGCGCATTCAGGCGTTCATAGAAAGAATCAATCGCGACATCCGGCAACTGGACAGCGTAAAACTGGCCGTGCTGGCCACCGGCCGTTCGCAAGGCGCCGTGCAACCAGAGGGTCTGTTCAGCGAGGGTCTGAACCTGTATAGAAAGAAAGAAGCTCTGCAACGCCAGTTAGAAGACTTCCATCATGTGCAGGTGGTTGTGCCGTTTACGCCCCAGGCCAAACCGCACGGACCCAAGAAGTGGAATTTCTTGTTAGTGGGTGCCTTGGTAGGTGGATTGCTCGGTACGGCTTTGGCGTATTACAGAGACAAAAAAAGAGGCAAAATCTAACGCGCATGGCTACTCCCCTTTTCCCCAAAGACCCTTTGTTGCAGCAGTTAGTAGAGCAGGACCCGGCCATTGAACTCACGCAGGAGCGGCAGCCCATCTATGACTCGCTGCTCAGTTCCATCATCTCCCAGCAGTTGTCTGTGAAGGCGGCGGCTACCATCAAGCAACGGTTTTTGGCCTTATTTCCGGAAAACAACCCAAAACCAGAATTGGTCTTGGCGGCTTCTACAGAAGAATTGCGCGGCGTGGGCTTGTCTGGCCAAAAAGTGAATTACGTGCGCAGCGTGGCTCAGCAAAAACTAGACGGCCTACTGGAAGACGCAGACATCGCCCACCTCCCCGATGAGAAACTAATTCAGCGCCTGGTAGCCATTAAAGGCATTGGAAGATGGTCAGCAGAGATGATTCTGATGTTCGCGCTGCAGCGCCTAGACGTGATGGCCGTGGATGACCTGGGAATCTACAACGCCATGAAACGCCTCTATGGTTGGCAGGAAACCCACAAAGAAGCCAAGCAGAAGATGCAAGCCCAAGCCGAACTCTGGCGCCCCAACAGAACCTTAGCCTGCCGCTACCTATGGCAGTCCCTCAATAATAAACCTTTGTGAGTCGCGAGTTCTGAGTCTTGAGTCGCGAGTCTTCAAAACGGAGGTACGGATGAAAAGCGGAGATTTTAATTCTTAATTCCTAAATCTGAATTCCTAATCCACTATTCGTTTTTGGGCTGTTTTCCAGAAAACAGCCCAAAAACGAATAGTGGATTAGCGCACTTTCTGGCGTTTGACCAGGTAGGCGTATAAGACTTTGTCCATAGGGTCTTTTAAATCCACGGAAATCAGGTCAATGCGGTGCTGTCCGCAGCGCAGGGCCAGCTCTTTCTTGAACTGCTGCATGGCGTGTACGTAGGCAGCGCGGACTTCGGCGGGTTGAACTTTTATGCGGTCGCCGGTTTCCAGGCCCACAAAAGTGTAAGGGCGGTTGGGGAAGTTGAACTCCTCCTCGGTTTCGGCGTGGGTGATGTGAAAAATCAAGACTTCGTGCTGCTGGTGGCGCAAATGCTGCAAGGCGGTGAAAATCTCCTCCAATTGCTCGTACTGGCTCAACATGTCGGTGAACAGTATGACCAGGGACCGTTTGGGCAGCGTCTGGGCAATCTGGTGCAGCATGCTGGCTACTTTGGTCTGCTTTTGTGGCGGGGCTGGCTTTTGCAGTTGCTGTTGCAGGGTGAGCAGCAGCGTGTGCAGATGCGCCCCGGTAGACCTGATGGCTGTTTGGTGCTCAATCTGGTCTGAGAAGGTGGTGAGGCCTACGGCATCTCGCTGTTTTTGCAGGAGCGTAGCCAGGGCCGCCGCCGCCAGTACGCCATAAGACAGCTTGCCATAGTTGTTGGTGGGGTAATACATGGAGCCAGACACGTCCAGTAGCAATTGACAGCGAAGGTTGGTTTCTTCCTCGTAGCGCTTTACAAAGAGTTTTTCAGTGCGCGCGAAGACCTTCCAGTCTATGTGCCTTGTGCTTTCACCGGGGTTGTAGAGGCGGTGCTCAGAGAACTCCACGGAGAAACCATGATAGGGAGATTTGTGCAGCCCCGTAATGAAGCCCTCCACCATTTTTTTGGCCAGAAACTCCAGGTTCTGCAGGTCGCGTACGTCATCCAGGTCAACTTTTATCCTGCTCATGTGCGGTTTTCTCCTTCTCCCAGTACGCCAGGGCGGCTTCTTTGCTCAGGCCCGTGATCTTGACCTGCGCGCTCCCCGCCCCAATGATCTGAAGGTCTTGCGCGGCAGATTTAGACAAGTCAATCACAAACCTGGACTTGCGGCTCATGCGGTCATTGATCTTGACCACCACCGTCTGGCCGTTGCTCAGGTTATGTACCTTTACGTAACTGTGTAGAGGAAGGTAGGCATGGGCGGCCGTGGGCAGCGCCGGGTCATATTTCTCACCGCTGGTGGTGGGTCTGCCCTCATAGTGGCTGGCGTAGAAAGTGGCCTTGCCCCATTGCTGGAAGGGCTTGTCGCCGATGGCCCACAATGGAGCCAGGCACAGGAAAAGGAAGAGTAGCTTTTTCAACTGGTCTGTCTATCCCTCGGGAATATTAGTACATTCGAATTTACCTATTAAATTTCATCTTTAAAATTTTTTAAAGTGGAACTCTTCCTTTAAATTGGCTCCAACAAATACTAACAAGGAACCCTTCAAGTTATGGTGGAAGAGAACAACGACAAAGCGGAAATCTACTCGCAGCGAGTAAGAGCAGGAAAGCGCACCTATTTCTTTGATGTGAAGTCAACCCGCTCCAATGATTATTACCTGACTATCACGGAGAGCAAGCGTAAGTTCAAAGATGAGAACTACTCTTATGAAAAGCACAAGATTTTCTTATATAAAGAAGACTTTGTCAAGTTTGTAGAGGCGCTGCAAGACACCATTGACCACGTGAAAGGCGAATTGTTGTCTGAAGAGGCACTGGCCGATCTGGAACGCATGGAACAAGCCCCAGAAAACGTCACGGTGGATGAAGATCTAAAGTGGGAATAACCTCCCCTTCCTTCACCCCAAGCTCATGCCTCGCGTGAGCTTTTTTTATGCCCGAAGGTTTCGTTTTTAGGCTGTTTTCTGGGAAATACCCCAAAAACGGATGCCTTTAAGCTTTTGGCCAAGGTCAAAATAATACCAGCTCTCTGTTTGGGAAAGAGAGGCCATACCTAATAGAAGGCGTATATACTTATAATAAGCTGATCTCTACAGGATAAGTACAGCCTTGAAATACGCTTAAAAATACATTCTAAGGTAGTACAAGGTTTTTAACCTGGAATGTCGCTTTCATACTAACTTTTAGCATAGCGGTTGTTCTCCCGCCTCAAAGCCCCAAATAGAAAACCTATCCCTCTTATTCTGCGGTGGTAGGGTCTATGACGGCCACCACCTCATTCACTGCGTTTGCCGGAAACCCTCCTTGTTTGGCGTGTTCGCGCACCATTGTTTCATTAGGCGCAATGTAGGTGCAATAAATTTTGTCGCCGGTCACAAAACTCTGTACCCACTGTATTTGAGGCCCCATTTTGTTCAAGACGCCACAGGAGGTTTGCGAAATGCTTTTCAGTTGGTCAGCAGTAAATTTACCCGCTCCCGGAATTTCTCTTTCAATCACATACTTTGGCATAATGGTACGTTTTATGTCCTACTCTTCTGGCTTTTCGGGTTTGCCCCGTTTTTAAAAATGGTTTCTGGTCTCCATTGGTTAGGTTGCTTGTATGCACCTTCCTATTTTTAACGTAGCCAGATAAACATTGGCCACGGCATTCTGCCTCCTATTTCCCCTAAATTCTGCTTGCTACTTAGTTTCTATGGTTAGCATTGAAAATTCATGTCACGGGTAAAGGAATGATTCATTGGGAAAGTCACTCCTCGTTTTTTGGCTATTTCTCAGAAAAGAGGCTAAAAACGCCACATTTATCTCCCTAAACAATCCCGGCAGAATGCGTATATTTGCGGCCGCTTAGAGGCGTTCACTTTCGTATTAGGTGGCCTCTGGCACTTGAGTATTTTCTTCAGAACTTTTACCAACTCCTTTTATATATGGGACTTCGTTGTGGAATAGTGGGTTTACCAAACGTGGGTAAGTCTACGCTGTTCAATGCCTTGTCAAACGCCAAAGCAGAATCTGCCAATTATCCTTTCTGCACCATTGAGCCCAACGTGGGCGTGATCACCGTGCCAGATGAGCGCCTCCAGATTCTGGAAGGCCTGGTGCACCCAGAGCGCGTGCTGCCTACCGTCATGGAGTTTGTAGACATTGCCGGCCTGGTGAAAGGTGCCAGCAAAGGCGAAGGCTTGGGCAACAAATTCCTGGCTAACATTAGAGAGGTAGACGCTGTCATTCATGTGGTGCGTTGTTTTGATGATCCTAACATTGTGCACGTAGCCGGCGGCGTAGACCCGGTGTTTGACAAAGACGTGATTGACACGGAGCTTCAGCTGAAAGACCTAGAGTCAATTGACAAGAAGATTGCCAAGGTAGAGCGTACCGCCAAGTCTGGTGATGCCGCCGCCAAAAAAGAGTTTGCGTCTTTGCAACGCTTCAAGCAGCATTTGGAAAGCGGCAAGAACGCCCGTTCTCTGGACGTTTCTGAAGAAGACCTGGATGCGGTAGAAGACTTGAAGCTTTTGACCATCAAGCCGGTCATCTACGTAGCAAACGTAGACGAGGCCTCCATTCAAACGGGCAATAAATTCCTGGATGCTCTAAAAGCCCACGTGGCCGAAGAGAACGCCGAGGTGGTAGTAATCTCTGCCGCCATAGAAGAGCAGATAGCCGACTTTACAGACGCCGAGGAGAAAGAAATGTTCCTGGGCGAGTATGGCTTAACGGAATCTGGCTTGAACCGCCTCATAAGAGCGTCTTATTCTCTGCTCAACCTAATCACTTACTTTACCGCCGGCGTGAAGGAAGTACGCGCCTGGACTATTCAAAAAGGCTGGAAAGCCCCGCAAGCAGCTGGGGTTATTCACACAGACTTTGAGAAAGGTTTTATTAGGGCAGAAGTGATCAAATTGCCAGATTATGTAGAGTACAAGTCTGAAGCCAAAATCAAAGAGGCCGGTAAAATGTCTGTAGAAGGCAAAGAATACGTGGTGCAGGACGGTGACATCATGCACTTCAGGTTTAACGTGTAAACCCGTTTTCACAAGTAAAAAAGGAGAGTCTATATGGCTCTCCTTTTTTTTTTGCCTGAGAGGGCTCATCCGTATAAATACTAGGTATTGGAAGATAGAGCCTGAGAAAAGGTTGAAATTAATAACCTCCTTCTCTGGCAGTTACGTAGTAAGAATATTTATTTATCCGCAGAAAAGGAAACATTTTCTTTATTTCGGGGTAAACATGCTCATATTACTATATTCCAACTTTTAAAACTATGAAAAGAACCTTACTTAAAGCATCATTGGCAGGCGCGCTGTTGCTGTCCATGGGTGCTCCCAAAGAGTCCATAGCACAGTCCGCTGACCGGCCATGGGGATTGTCGCTTTACGCAAGCGCCAACCAAGCCAGAACAAACATGCGCAATGACATGTGGGACATGAGTAACTCCTCTTGGGGAGGTGGTTTGGCCATAAACCGTTACCTGTCTCCATCGTTTGACCTGTCTTTGCAGTTGAACTACTTCAACCTAGAGCAGGACGCAGCCTTTGTTACCTGGAGAACCACAGGGTACGGACCAGGCAGATTTGAAGACGAGATTGGAACCGCCAACCTGGCCTTCAAATTGAAAATGAACAACGGTAAAATCTTGAAAGAAGAGTCCTTCATCAAGCCTTACCTAGTTGCCGGCGTTGGCTTACAGTACGCCAGCGTAGAAGCCTATTTGCCGGTGGGCATACCAGGTGGTACGCGTGAGGAGAAATGGGACGAAGGCATGTTGCGCATGAACTACATGGGCGGCGCCGGTCTTGGTTTCAGAATCACAGACGGCATCAGCTTGTTTGTACAGTCTACCCTCAACTACCCAACCACCGACTTGCTGGACGGTATCTCTAACGAGCAGTCTGACGAGTTGAACGACCGTTACCTGCAGCACCAGTTTGGTCTTTCTTTTGGCTTGGGTAAAGCCAAAGACACAGACGGCGACGGAGTTTCTGACAGAAGAGACGAGTGCCCAGACACCCCAGCCGGTGTTCAGGTTGACAAAAAAGGCTGTCCATTGGATGGTGACGGTGACGGCGTAGCCGATTACCTGGATAAGTGTCCTACTGAGGCTGGTACTGCCGCCCTGGAAGGTTGCCCAGACCGTGACAATGACGGCGTACGTGACTCAGAAGATGAGTGCCCAGACCAAGCAGGTACTGCTGCTACTCGTGGCTGCCCAGACTCTGACGGTGACGGTGTTGCTGACAAAGACGACAAATGCCCAGGCACACCAGCCGGTACAAGAGTGGATGCTTCTGGTTGCCCAGTAGTTCTTGACCGTGACGGTGACGGTGTAAACGATGACGTAGACAAGTGCCCAGACGTAGCTGGTTCTGCTGCTAACTTGGGTTGCCCAGGCTTAGACATGGAAGACAGCACCTACATGGCCCGTGTTCCTAAGATTCAGTTTGAATTCAACAGAGCAGTATTGAAACCAGTTTCTTACCCAACTCTGGATAGAATGGCTACCATGTTAGGCAAATATCCGCACTACAACCTGCGTATCTCTGGCCACGCTGACCACGTTGGTTCTAATGAGTACAACCAGGAGCTTTCTATGAGAAGAGCAGACGCTGCCAAGTCTTACTTGATTGACAAGAAAGGCATCAGCTCTGACCGTATCATCACAGAAGGCTTCGGAGAAGAGAGACCAATTGCTCCAAACACCACCAACGCTGGTAGAGCGCAGAACAGACGTGCCGAATTCAGATTGTTCATCCAGTAACAATCCTGATTTTTAACTTCAGAAAAGCCCCGCCTTTGGTGGGGCTTTTTTGCGTTTAACACTGTAGCTAATCATAATCAGTTAATAGGCATTTCTGCTCCTTCACACATATAAGATGCGATTGGCTAACCTTCAATTTAAGTATGAGAGGCAGAAATAATAAATATTTCAACAAGCAAATACCACTATGGAAAATCAGGAAAGAGAAGTTTGGCAGAGAGGCCCCGTGGCCGGCGTGCCTCCCCTGCTGCAACCGGTGGCCCACGCGCTTTTGCAAGCTCAGGAAGAAATAGAAAGAGAAATGCTGGACTACCCGGAGCAGCTGTTATGGGAAAAACCCGGCGGGTTAGCTTCCATCGGATTCCATTTGCAGCACCTCACTGGCGTGTTAGACAGGCTGTTTACCTATGCCCTTGCACAACCGCTTACAGAGGCGCAGCGGCAGAACCTAACTGCTGAAGGACAGCCTAATCCAGAGCTTAGGATTCAGGAACTCGTTGTCACATTCGGGTCACAGGTAGTAAAAGCGATTTCTCAGTTAAAAGCCACGGATGAAACT
This sequence comes from Nibribacter ruber, assembly GCF_009913235.1. Classification (NCBI taxonomy): domain Bacteria; kingdom Pseudomonadati; phylum Bacteroidota; class Cytophagia; order Cytophagales; family Hymenobacteraceae; genus Nibribacter; species Nibribacter ruber. The sequence goes on from NZ_CP047897.1 coordinate 817,900, forward strand.
ATTCTTTTAGAACCAAGAGCCCTGGGTCGCGCCCAGATTCCCACCAATGTTTTGGGGCTTTTGTTTCATTCTGCAGAGCACACCATGCGGCATGTAGGCCAATTGCTGGTGACCGCCAGAATCTTAAAAATCGGCTCCTTGCCTCAAACGCCGTAAAGGTGATAAGTTTAATGAAGCCTTCGTTTTTGGCTTATTTTCTGGAAATGAGGGTAAAAACGGATATGGTGGATAGCAACCGCCTGTCTAGCTTACCCACAAGATCCTTCATAGATGACAGGTGATGTGAAGATGTGGAGATTTGAAAATGTGCGGATTTGAAAATTTGCAGATGTGATTGAGGCAAAGACTACCTCTCCCGCAAACTTGTAGCTTGTGGGTGCTATTGGGCAAGGTTAAAATGCGTGCGTCGCAAGAGGACGCTTGGGCCATGGTATTTATTAACCTTGATTATATCAGTAAACAATACAAACCTCAAATCCTCCAAGAACTCACTGTTTCCTCAACTCAACCATCAAAAAAAGCCGCCTGAGATTTCTCCCGGCGGCTTTTCGTTTTTAGCGTCTTTTGACCAAAACAGGCCAAAAACGGCTTAGTTGTAATTAGGCAGCAAATTATAGGTTTTGCCGTACTCCAGCATTTGCTGCGTGAAGTTGGTTGGATACGTGATGAGGACATCCACCACTTTTCCGTCTTTCACCACAGGCGTTAACTTAGGCTGAATAAAGCCGGCGTAGGGAGCAATGTTCAATTTGCTGTAACGGTCCAACACTTCTTTGTGTAGCTTCTGGTCTACCTTCACCCCGTAGGTTTCCACCAGGTTCTTGGCGGCATTGAAATCACCTTCAGAGGTCATGCGCTGGGTTTCTTTCAGCAATTCGCCAAACAGGCTTCTCAACTTCTGGTAGTCATTAATCTTGAAGTACGTTTTTCCGTCTTTGGTCACGCGCTCAATCACGTTGTCTTTCTTGCCTCTTTCAAAAGCCCAGGCGGCCACCATCTGGCGGTTGCGCATATGCGCTTCCTCCACGGTTTCCCCCAAAGCCAAACGTGACAACTGCGTCATCAAACCTCCCCGAATGTAGCCGTCATATTCGGCCTTGCCCACTTCCAGTGACGGCATCACGCCAATCTCTACCAGTTTAGGGTCCATCACGTAATACAGGGCTACCAAGTCGGCGCGGCCTTCTTCAATGGTGCTGGCGTAGTTTTTCAGGGTTTCCTTGGGAGTGCCCACGCCCGGGTTAATCTGCCCAGACGCGTGCCCAATCACCTCGTGCATGTCGGTGTGCAGGTCGCTGGCAATAGAAGAGTATTTTTTAGAACGCTCAATCTCCTCAGGGCTGTAGGCAAACTCGGTTAAAACGCTTCCGCCGGTGTTGGCCGCCTCATTGTAGGCATGTACAATGTTGCCCAGGTTCACAGACTTAGAGCCATGCTCTTTTCTGATCCAGTTGGCGTTGGGCAGGTTAATGCCAATAGGCGTGGCCGGAGCGGCATCACCACCTTCCACCACGGCCGTGATTACCTTAGCCGTAATACCAACTACCTTTTTCTTCTTATGCTGCGGCAAAAGCGGCGAATTGTCTTCAAACCACTGCGCCTGGTCTCCTATAGCCTTAATGCGTTTGGTAGCTTCCAGGTCTTTAAAGGACACCACCGACTCATAGGCTGCCTTAATGCCCAGCGGGTCACCGTACACTTCAATGAAGCCGTTCACCACATCAGTGTTAGAATTCACGTCTTGCACCCAGGCAATGTTGTACTCATCAAACACGCGCAGATCGCCGGTCTTGTAGTATTCGGCTAGTTTTTGAAGGGCTAAGCGCTGTTGCTCGTTCTCGGCTACCGGAATGGCTTTCTCCAGCCAGAAGACCATGCGCTTGATGGCGGCATCATACATGCCACCTACCTTCCAGACCTTCTCCACCAACTTGCCGTTTTCTTTTACCAGCTTAGAGTTTAGGCCATAGGAAATAGGACGAGTATCTTTTTTGTCTGCCATCTTGGCGTAGAAATCCTCTACCTCTTTCTGGGTAACGCCTTCATAGTAGTTGTTGGCCGAGGTGGCAATCAGGTCCTGCCCTGCTACCTGGTTCACACGCTTGGGCGCTATGTTTGGATCAAACAGGATAGGCGTAATCCAGGCAATGAAACTGTCCACAGTCTCGCCTTTCTGCAAAGGCAATTGACCAGCCGGAACTTTCTTGATAGATTCGGCTAAAAACGCCTTGCTGAACTCCGGTAAAAACTTGTTGGTAGAGTAATGGTGATGGATGCCGTTTGAGAACCACACGCGCTTGGTGTACTCCATCAGCTTCTCCCAGTCAGGAGAGGTGGAGCGGTCACGCTTGTTTTCCACGATGGCATCTAAGGTGCGGCGTATGCGCAGGTTGTGCTTGAAGTTCTGGTCATAGATGATGTCCCTTCCTGACAAAGCAGCTTCATACAGGTAATACAGCAATTCTTTCTGCTGGGTGCTCAGTTGCTCAAAACCCGGGGCCCGGTAACGAAGAATGCGCAGATCGGCGAACTGGTCGCTTACGTACTGAAAATCTTCTTCCAACTTTTGCGGGGGCGAAGTCTGGGTCACGGAAACCACTGCTTTCTCCTGCACGCCTACCACTTCTTTGGTGGCAGCGGCAGTGCTGCTATTGGAAGAAGTGCTGGTATTCTTGGCGCAGCTTCCTAACAGCAGGGTTGCCATCAGAAAACCAGACACCTGAAACGTATTCTTTTTCATAGAACTTGATATGAATGGTTAGTTAAAGGTACTCATTTTGCGAAGAGCATCAAAAACCACTCCCAGTTTGAATTTGCCTCTGCGCCCATTAAATAATTTATCCCGAATTGCTATCTTAGGAGCAGACTAACCTCCTCTTCTCTACCATGGCTGCCATACACCTGCTGCTAGACGAATACGCCGAAAGCCACCGCAACGGCACCAACAAAACCATTCACTGGATCTGCGTGCCCGCCATCATGATCAGCCTGATCGGCTTGATTTGGTCCATTCCCACACCCGATTTTATGGCGCAGCTGCCTTTCCCTATGAACTGGGGCATCTTGTTTGTGCTGCTGGCCATGGTGTATTACGTAGCGCTGTCGCCTAGTCTGGCGTTGGGCATGGTGTTGGTGAGTTTGTTCTTCCTCTGGATTGTCTACCAGCTAGACCAGTTCTCGGGCCTTCCGCTGTGGGCCATTTGCCTGTTTATTTTCGTGGTGGCCTGGGTGGGACAGTTTGTTGGGCACAAGATTGAAGGCAAGAAACCCTCCTTTTTGAAAGACCTGCAATTTCTGTTGATTGGCCCAGTGTGGCTGCTTAGTTTCATCTACCAGAAGCTGGGCATTCCGTATTAAACCTTTGCAAAACCACCTGATTTATATTGGAAGGAATTTCTGTTTACATAATTTTTTTGGCGCCTTCTTTCCACCCTATCTTAAAGGCTTTCTACCTGACTAACCCTAAAGCGGAAAGTGGAATAACAATGACGAAAATCACTTGCCTGCACTACATTGTTTACAGGGTTGGCGTATTGGCGTGGCTATCTTTGTCACAGGCAACCACCCATGAAACGACTCGCGACCATATTGCTTTTAACCGTCATGCTTACGCAGGCCTTCAGCAAGGTCTTTGTAGTGCTGGAGTTTGAAGCCAACCGCGAGTTCATCACCAGTTTCCTCTGCATCAACCGAGCCAAGCCCCAACTGCAGTGTCATGGCAAGTGCTACCTCCAAAAGAAACTGAAAAAAGCCGACCAGGATCAAAGCCCGGCTTCTCAAAAAAACCAGCTGCAAAAAGCTGAGATTACTCTTTTTTACCAGCCGTTCATGACGCTTCCGGCCCCGTTCTCCTTCCCTTCTGAGCTCGTTTTCCCGGCCGCATTGGTAAGTGAGGCCACTCCTACGTTCTTCGCCATTTTTCATCCGCCTAAGTTGACTGTGTAAGATTGTTTGTCTGGCGCTCAGTGTCAGACAAGATGGCCACGCCTTTGCTTTTTGCCTTGGCTGCCGCGCTATGTCTTTTCTTTCACTAGACTATTTGCAGTATGAAAAATATATACGCCTGTCTCATGATGTTCATGATGCTAGCCCCCTTTGCCCAGGCGCAACAAACCGTGAAAGGCAAGGTGGTTGACGCCTTTACCAAAGAAGCGCTCATTGGCGCCAGCGTGCAAGTTCCCAACTCCACCAATGGCACCATGACAGCCGCAGACGGGAGCTTTTCGCTCTCTGCCCATGCAGAGAAGATAATGGTTTCTTACCTGGGCTATGTACCCCAAGAAGTTACCATACAGCCCGGATTTCTGTTGGTGCAATTGTCTCCTTCTTCCAATCAATTGAACCAAGTCATTGTCTCTGCCAGCCGCGAGGTGCAGGCCCGCACCGAGGCTCCCATAGCCATCAGTGCTCTCACTACGCAGGTGTTGCAAGAAACCAAAGCCGCCACGCTAGACCAGGTCATGAACAAGGTAGGCGGCGTGTACATGGTGAACTTGGGCAACGAACAGCATACCATGGCCATTCGGCAGCCCATTGGCTACAAAAGCTTGTTCCTGTACTTAGAAGACGGCATTCCCATTAGGGTCTCCGGCGACTTTAACCACAACGCCCTTATTGAAATCAACCAGGCAGCACTCAAGTCCATTGAAATCATCAAGGGTCCTGCGTCTTCGCTTTATGGCAGCGAGGCGATTGGTGGGGCGGTGAATTTCATTACCCAGGCGCCTACCTCGGTGGCTACGGCCATGGTACAATTAGAAAGCAGCAACCAAGGCTACCGAAGAACCGATTTCAGTGCCTCTCAGACCATTGGCAAGCTAGGTGTTTACGCCGGTGGATATTTTGCAACACAGCATCACGGTCCTATCAGCCACAGCGATTTCAACAAACTGGCTTTCACCTTTAGAGCAGATTACCAACTGTCTGAGCGCAGCAAACTCACCACCTCGGCCACTTTGGTTGACTACAAAACCGACCAGACCGGCGGCCTGGACAGCACCCGTTTCTATACCCAGGAATACAGCAGCCTGCATACGTTCACCTACCGCCAGGTGAAAGCCCTGCGCGTACGCACTAGCTTTGAACACACCTGGGATTCTACCAACCATACCCAGGCTACGGTATACATCCGGAAAAACGCCATCGGGCAGAACCCTTTCTATGCCATCTCCAACCTAAAAGGAAATCCTACCAAGGCGAAAGGGGAAATAAATGAGGATGCCTTTCATGGGTACGGCTTAGTGGCCCAGCACAAAAAAAACTTTTCCTTTTTAAGGGCCCAGTTGTTAGCCGGCCTGAGCTTGGATTATAGCCCGGCCACCTACACGGCCCTTTTCCTGGACATTGACCGAGATGCTGCTGGCAGATATGTGAGCTATACCCAGAAAGACTCTTTGCTTACCCATTACGCCGTAAATCTGCTCAATACCGCCGCCTATGCCCAGGCCCAGATCACCCCAATGGAGCGGTTGAACGTGATGGCTGCCCTGCGCTATGACCGCCTGGACTATGCCTTTGACAACTACCTGGCGCCCTCGGCCTTTACAGGTGCCCCTGATGAGAAAAACGGCTTCCGGCAGTTCTCTCCTAAAATAGGTCTAACCTATGATTTGGGAACCAGCAAGGGCGTGTATACCAACTACAGTTTAGGCTTTGCCCCTCCCCAGATTTCTGAACTGTATAGAGGCGTAAAAGTACCTACCCTGCAACCTGCCCAGTACCACAGTTATGAAGTGGGCGGCTGGATGAGTTTCCTGCAACACAAAGCCTACCTGGACCTGAGCCTATACCAAATGGAAGGCGCTCAGGAGATTATCTCGGTGAGGTTAGAGGATGGCACCTATCAGAACCAGAACGCAGGCCAGACCCGTCACCAAGGGGTGGAATACACCCTGCATTATGAGCCTACCTCAGCGCTTGCGTTCCGGTGGAGCGGGACCAACGCGCGTCACTGGTTTGTCCAGTACCAGGAAAAAGGGAAAGACCTTGCAGGCAATGAAATGGCCACGGCCCCCCGCTTCCTTACCAACGCCGAGGTGACCTATCGTCCAAACTATGTCAAAGGCTTACGCCTAAGCCTGGAATGGCAGCACGTGGGCAAATACTACATGGACCCCGCCAATTCTGAATACTACTGCGGCTACAACCTGCTCAGCGCGAGGGTTGGCTATACGCTGCACGGTTTTGAAACTTGGGTGAACGTCTTAAACATGGCCAATGCACTCTATGCCACCACTGTAGATAAATACGCCTATGGCAAAAGCTACCGGCAAGGCATTCCCAGAACGGTACACTTGGGCATTGGCTACCAGTTCACCGCCAAAGGAGAAAAGACTCAGCCCTGACATTGACAATCCTCTCCGTTTTTGGGCTATTTTCTTGAAAACAAGCTAAAAACGGATGCTTCCACACCTATTTAGTCTTCGTTGTAAAAACCTTAACTAGATTCTCATGAAATCCATTCATACGGTTCTCTACCCTTTACTGGCGGCCTGGCTGCTGGTTGGGGTTGGCTGCCAATCCAAAGCCTCCGATAAAAAGCCCGGCGCTAATCAAGCAGTGGCCACCAGAATATCAGCGGCCGGCTTAAAAGCCTCCTGCCCTTTCCTTACGCAAGACCAAGCCGGCAACCCCGTAATGTGCTGGGTACAGGCGCAGGACACGTCCGGGAATTTCTTGCTATCCTACTCCCGCTCAGAGGACGGCGGATTGACATTTGGCAAACCCAGCGCCATTCCTACCACCCAGGGCGTGTACCCGCATGATGAAAACCTGTCAAAGCTCATCTTCAAGAAAAATGGAGAAATGCTGGCCGTTTTTGGTGTAAGCAATCCCTCCCCAGAGAACAGCTACGCAGGTTTAATCAAGTACACCCAGTCCTTTGACGGAGGCAAAACCTGGACCGCCGCCCGGCAACTAGCAATAGACTCTTTGAACAGCAAAGACCAGCGGTATTTTGACGTAGCCCTGCTTCCTAACGGCGAGGTGGCTGCCATTTGGTTAGATGCCCGCAAGAATACGCCCAAAGAAGGATCCAGCCTATATTTTGCCACCACTACCGGGCAGCAAGGATTCACCCAGGAGAAAGCCATTGACCAGCAACTCTGCCAATGCTGCCGCACCGATTTATTTGTGGACGGCCAGGGCCAGGTGCACGCTGCCTACCGCGCCATTCTGCAGGACAGCATTAGAGACATGATGCACTTAGTGTCTGTAGACAATGGCCAGACCTTTGCCCCGCGGGAGCGCATTAGTCCAGACAATTGGGCCATTGACGGCTGTCCGCATACCGGGCCTACGCTGGCCTGGACCAAAACCGGACTGCACGCGGCCTGGTACACCATGGGTGGCGGAAGCGGCGTATTCTACAGCCAGAAAACCGATGAAAAGCCTTTCGCGCCGAGAGAGCAGGTGAGCTCGTTTCCATCTGCCAGGCACCCGCAATTAACGGCTTACGGTTCTGAAAATTTGGCGCTGGTCTGGGATGAGTTGATTCCTTCTTCTAAAGACTTCCAAACGCGCATAGGCCTGCAACTGAAAGACCAGAACGGTAGATCCCTACAGCGCGCGTATTTAACCCCGGCCACGGTCAAGGCCAGCTATCCCGTGGTACTGCCAACTTCTAACAATAGCCTAGTAATTGCCTACACCCAGAAGACCGATACTAGCAGTGAAGTCTGGTACCAACGCGTAGATCCCCATCAACTGAAACCTACTGCGGTTGCCAGTAAGTAATCCTCTTCCGTTTTTGGCCTGTTTTCCAGGAAACAGGCCAAAAACGGTTGCGTGGCTATGCGTCTGAGCGAAGCACCTCCAACGGAGGTTTGGCAACTACCGCCTTGCTGTTGAACAAGCCAATAAGCACGGTAAGCAACGAGATGGAAACGAAAATGATGAGGATGGGCAGCAACGGCGGCGTGAACACGGTCTCAAACTGAAACTTGGCCAGTGCCCAGCTTCCCGCCATTGACAACACCACGCCCGTCCCCGCCGCCAGCGCACCCAGAAAGAAATATTCCAAGGCCGTGATGAGGAGAATCTGCTTCCGGCTGGCGCCGAGGGTGCGCAACAGTACGCTTTCCTGCATGCGCTGGTATTTACTGATGAGCACCGAGGCAATGAGCACCACCAAGCCAGTGATGATGCTGAACGCGCCCATGAACCTGATCACAAAGCCAATCTTGTCAAACAGTTCATCCATCACGCTCAAAATCAAGCCCAAGTCTATGATGGACAAATTGGGAAACTGCCGCACCACCTGCCGCTGAAACTGCGCCGAGGCCTGGTTGCTAGGCACGCGCGTCATGAGTACATGAAATTGCGGAGCCGCTTCCAACACTCCCGCCGGAAACACCACCCTGAAATTGGTCTGCACACGGTTCCAGTCCACCTTCCGGAGGTTGCCCACTATGGTGGGGATTAAAGCGCCCTGCACGTTGAACACCATCTTATCGCCCACGTCTACCTTAATGCGCTCGGCGTAGCCTTGTTCCAATGAAACAAACACCGTGTCTTCTACAGACGCCACCGTACCACGCCAGGAACCTTCCACCAGCTTTTCTGAGGACGTAAGCGAATCTCTGAACGTAGCCCGCAACTCCCTCTGAAACGCCCTTGGTGAAATGCCCAACGTGGAATCCTTTTGCACATCAGCGGCTGTTTGTCCGTTGATTTCTTCCACGCGCATGGTCACGATGGGCACTTGCTGAAGGATGGGCAATTGGTTTTGGCGCGCCAGGTTCGCCACAGCCTCGCGCTGGTTGGTTTGGATGTCAAACAAGACCATGTTGGGTTGGTTCTCACTGGCAGACAAGGTGATTCTGTTGAGCAAAATACTCTGCACAAAATACAGCGTGCAAATGAAGGCGGTACCTAACCCAATGGACACAATGAGAATGAGTGTCTGGTTGTTGGGCCGGTACAAATTGGCCAAGCCTTGTCGCCAGAGGTAGCTCCAGGAACGCGGAAAGAACCGGCGTACCAGCCACATCAGAGACCAGGCCATGCCGGCCAGCACCAGAAATGCCACCAGCACGCCGCCCGTGAAAAATACCGTTTCCAGTAAGGTGTTCATCTGCAGATAGGCAAACCCGAAGATGAACAACACAATCAGCCCGTACACGGCCCATTTGAGCGGGTCTTTAAACAGGCTGGTCTCTTCAAAAGAAAGACGCAGCGTGTTCAAGGGCGAAATATTGCGCACCGATACCAAGGGCAGCAAGGCAAAAAGCAAAGAAATGAGCAGCCCCAGTAAAATACCCTGCCCAATAGCCAGCCACGAGATGCGCACAGAAATGGCAATGGGCAAAAAGTCCTGCAAGACGGTGGGCAAAGTTTGTTGCACCAGAGTCCCCAGCGCAGCCCCAATCAAGGAACCTACCAACCCGATGCCCAGAATCTGAAACACGTAAATAAGAAAGGCCTGCGTGCTGCTAACGCCCAGGCACCGCAGCACCGCAATGGTGGACAGCTTCTCCCTAATGTACACATGAATGGCGCTGGCCACGCCAATGCTGCCCAGCAACAAGGCAATGAACCCTACCAAAGACAGGAAATCGGTGAGGTCTTCAAAAGAGCGGCCGGTTTCTTCGCGCTGGGTGTCTATGGTTTCCATCTCCAGGCCTTCCTCCTCCAACCGCGGCTCCAACTGCTTTACCAGTTTGGCCATGTCTACGGTGGGGCTGTACTTATAGTAGAACTCATAGTTGATGCGGCTTCCGCGCTGTGATAAACCGGTTTGGGCCAGATACCGCAACGGAATGTACACCACCGGCGCCACCGAGGCCGAGATGCCCGTCTGTCCCGGCGCTTTGTTTAACACGCCGGCAATGGCAAACGTGACTTCTCCTACCTTAATGGAATCTCCCACCTGCGCGTTGAACTGCAGCATAAGGGTTTTGTCTACCAGGGCCTGCTGACCGGTCTTAAAGGAGTTGCCTGCTTCTTTGGGGCTGGTATCAATGGTGCCGTAGTAGGGAAAATTGCCTTCCAGGGCGCGTATCTGCACCAGCCGGGTGTCCTGCGATTTCTTAAAAAGCACCATGGAGACGAAGTTTTGCTCGCGGGCCCGCTCCTCGCCCAAAGAATCTAATAGCGGCTGCAACGCCGGACTCACCGCCCGGTTACTGGAAATGACCAAATCTGCGCCAACCAGTTCTTTGGCCTGCTGGTCAATGTCATACTTCAGGTTATCCCCGAAGGAGAAGATGGCCACCAGCGCCGCAATACCCAGAATGATGGAAGAAATGAACAGGAACAACCTGGACCGGTTCCGGCGACTGTCGCGCCAGGCCATTTTCAAAAGCCAGGGTAGGTTTAGTTTGGGGTTGCCAGACATTTTAATGCTTGAGGTTAGAGGCATGGTACACGTTTTCTATTCACCTGCCTTTGATGTATTCCAATTCCGTTTTTTGCCAGTTTTCAGGGAAATAGCCCAAAAACGATTTCTCTTCTAGTATGCTCGTATTCCGTCACCCTTTTAAGGGGTTGGGATGGTTACATAAGCCGATTTTACTTTTACATCGACCCTTATTTTTTTAGAGCCTTTTGCTTTAAATCCCCGCTGTATTGTTCATCCACCTTACTCGTCATCTCCCTATCCCATTCAAAGCGAGGCAGAAAAACTTCTTATTTGTATTTCTTAGAAAACTCAGTGTCGGCTCCCATTACCATTAGTTCAACCTTTCGTTTTTGGGCTGTTTTCTGGAAAATAGGCCAAAAACGACAACCCCAGATTTACGCGTTCACCACGAGTTCATCTGAGACCAGATGCCCTCCTTTTACTTTAAGAATGCGCTGTGTTTTGGAGGCCAGGTCCAGGTCATGGGTTACCAGAATGAGGGTAGTGCCGGCTTCGCGGTTCAGGTCAAATAAAAGCTTCACTACTTTCTCACTGGTTTCGGCGTCAAGGTTTCCGGTGGGTTCATCGGCGAAGAGGATTTTTGGCTGGTTGGAGAAGGCTCTGGCCAGGGAAACCCGTTGCTGCTCCCCTCCAGACAATTGCGCTGGATAGTGGTGATGCCGCTGCCCCAAGCCTACTTTCTCCAGCAGTTCCATGGAGCGGCTCCTGATATTTCTTTCGCCTCTCAATTCCAGGGGCACCATCACGTTTTCTAGAGCCGTAAGGGTTGGCAATAGCTGGAAATTCTGAAAGATGAAACCCACGTACTGGTTGCGCACCTGCGCGCGCTGGTCCTCAGAAAGTCCGTCCAGGGCAATGCCGTTCAGCTCCACCCGTCCGGCACTAGAGCGGTCCAAGCCGGCGCACAGTCCCAGCAGCGTCGTCTTTCCGCTTCCCGAAGGGCCCACAATGGCCACGGTGGATCCTTCCTCTACGGAGAAATTAACGTTGTCCAGTACGGTAAGGGTGTTGCCCGCGCTTTGGTAGGTTTTGCTCAGGTTTTGTATGTTCAGAATGATATTCACAGGTAGATTGTTTTAGGCAAAGGGTCCGGGATTATTGATGTCTCCAAAAGCGGCTGGTAAGATAGAGAACCAAATGCGATTAATTGAGTACTTAAACCTCAAACCTAATGGGTATGTTTTCGCTTACCTATAGGCTGAGATACTGATGAAACGCTATGATCCATAAAAACGTGTTCTTGCTGGCCCTGCTGCTTTGGTGCCTGACGGCCTGCTCCCAGAAAAAAGAAGAACGCTCAACCACAGACTCCCAAGCCATGAAAGAAGATACGCCGGCCCCGGCCAAAACCAAAAACATATTATTCTTCGGGAACAGCCTGACGGCGGGCTACGGCCTCACACAAGCCGAGGCCTTCCCAGCCCTGCTCCAGCAAAAGTTTGATTCGCTGGGATTACCCTATAAAGCCATAAATGCAGGCCTGAGCGGCGAAACCACCGCCGGCGGCAAGAACCGCATTGACTGGCTTCTGCGGCAGCCTGTAGATGTGTTTGTGCTGGAACTGGGTGCCAATGACGGCCTGCGCGGCATTCCGCCCCAGGAAACCACCCGAAACCTGCAAACCATTGTAGACAAGGTGAAAGCCAAATACCCAGAGGCCCAACTAGTCATGCTGGGCATGGAAGTGCCTCCAAACATGGGCGGTACGTATGCCAGCCAGTTCCGGGTGATTTTCAGGGAAATAGCCTCCAAAAACAACATGACCCTGGTGCCTTTCTTGCTGGAGGGTGTGGCGGGCATCCGGTCCCTTAACCTACCGGATGGCGTTCACCCCACGGCCGCCGGTCAGAAGATTCTGGCAGAGAACGTCTGGGAGGAGTTGAAAACTATCCTGTAAAAGCACCAAAAGGAATTTTATACAAAAGCCCCGGCGTTGCTCTTCTCAACGTCGGGGCTTTTGTATTATATGGTAAATATCTATTTTTCTGTATGTTATATATTATAAAGCGCTTTTTCTCTTTCCCCCAGAAGCTAACCACTTAAGTGCTAATAAAATAAAGTAGGCTTAGAAGCTACTGCCGTTATTTTAATTACAAATAAAAGAGCAATATTTACATAAATTTCGGCCTTTCCCCTGGGCTGACCTGTTTTTGAGCTTTCCTCCAAGCTTTTCTTTCCTCTGCTCCATTTTTCCGGGGCTTGAGATGCTTACCCTTTTCCACAAGTACCAGTACCGCTTCTTAAGTACCCTTATCTAATAGCTTTTTATCAAAATTTTGCGTGCCCTAAAACCAAGACAAAAACATTCACCCAACCTAACAAACAACCTTTTACATGAAATTTTTTACGAAACTCAAGTTTGCCACCCTGGCGGTAGCCTTATTGTTTACCATGTCCTGCGAGGAGAAAGAGGAAGTCATTCCGGCGCCGGCTCTTTCCTCCAAAACCACCCAGGCCACAGCCAATGCTAAATTCAACACAGTAGACATACAAGGGGTTGTAGACGCTGGTAAGAATGAAATCACCGCCCGGGGAGTTGTGTACAATACCACTGGCAGCCCTACCCTTGCCGACAGCAAAACCACTGAAGCGGGCAACACCTTTACCAGCAGCATCAATGGCTTGAACCCTAATACCACCTATACCTTCAGGGTGTATGCTACCACCGCAGCCACTACCTATTACAGTGAACCCATTCAGGTAAAAACCCAGAGCCTGGCCGGTACCACCTGGGACTTCTTCTTCAACCACTCGGCCACGGTTACCTGGCACGGAGATGTGACGTTCAACGCAGATGGCACCACCCTCTATGACGAGCCTTCTTCACCTGGTACGTACATGAAGCGCGGCACCTGGTCCATGAAAGACAATGTGCTTAGCTACAACATGGACTCTTCTGTGCAGAACCCTACTTCTTATGTGTTCAATGGCACCATGCTCAACAACGCCATGAGCGGCACCTACACCTTCGGGACGGCCAACAAGCCTTGGTCTGCAGTGAAAAGATAAACTTTACGCCATTTTTCTCAAAGGCAAAAGCCCTGTGGTCCTTCCAGATTTGGTGAGACGACAGGGCATCTTTTTTTTTACAGACTCCCTTATTTCTAAGCCGGTCCTACCATCCGTTTTTGGCCTATTTTCTGGAAAATAAGCCAAAAACGAAGCTTCCTTTGGCGGTTCCCAAATTTACCTGCAACTTACTCTCAGAATGGCCTGGTTCATTCCAGCTTTTCAAGTAGATGATTCATTCCTCTATCGCCGTATTTCTAATTCATAATTTCTAATTACAATAATGGTTTTAGATCAACTCCAGCACGCAGACCGCTATACTTCTTTGCATCCTTTGTTTGCCCAGGCTTTTCAATTTTTGCGGGAGGCTGATGTCCTGAACCTTCCCACGGGAAAACATGAAATACTGGGGCAGGAAGTATTTGCTTTGGTCTCTGATGAAAAAGGCAAGCCGCAGGAAGAAGCCAAACTAGAAGCCCATCTTAAATACATTGACATCCAGTACGTGGTGAAGGGAATAGACCGCATGGGTTGGAAAAACCTATCTGAATGCAGCGCCCCTTCAGAACCGTATGTTGCAGAGAAAGACATCGCTTTCTACCCAGACAAAACCAATACCTGGCTAGACGTTCCGGCCGGGTCCTTCACCATTTTCTTTCCCTCAGACGCGCACGCGCCCATGGCCACTACCCACGTGGTCCGGAAGATTGTTTTGAAGATTGCCGTAGCTTAATTCTGATTCTAAATACTTACAATCTAATACTAAACCCTAATACTAACCTATTATGAAAATCAATGCAATTACGGTAGCATCACTTATGGCCGTGTGCCTTTTCTCTTTCTCTGCGTGTGAGCAAAAGCCCGCCGCAGAAAAAACGGGTACCACTACCACCGAAGACCTGGTAGAAGGCACGGACGGCGGCCTGGATTCCATGAATATTGAATCTGATTCTACCATGTCCATCACCGCAGACACCCTTAGCTTCCAATAGAAAACCTCATAGGCCGCCGCGTAAAAGGGACGGCCTACTTTTTATATGCCCGTTCCCGTTCAGTTCAGACCCATAGAAGCCAGAGACAACAAAGCCCTAGCCGCCCTAATCCGTCAGGTGTTCAGAGAATTCAAGATTGATCGACCTGGCACCGTTTACACAGACCCCACCACCGACAATTTGTATGACCTCTTCCAGACACCCGGCAGTGCCTATTTGGTAGCTGAAGAAAACGGAGAAATCATAGGTGGTTGCGGCGTCTTCCCAACAGAAGGCTTACCTACAGGCTACGCCGAGCTGGTGAAGTTTTACCTGGCGGCAGAAGCCAGAGGAAAAGGCATTGGCTATGAGTTGTTGTTGCAAAACATAGGCCTGGCCAAAGAATTAGGCTACACGCATCTCTATCTGGAGTCCTTCCCAGAACTGGCCAAAGCCGTGAGCATGTATGAGAAAGCGGGTTTTAATCCAATAGACCATGCGCTGGGAAACTCGGGTCACTTTGCCTGTAATATTTGGATGGTAAAGCAATTGTGAGGTAATAATGATCTTTGAAAGCTTTAGCCTTAAACTATCTACTTATGAGAAGAAATTTCCTTACTAGCTTATTTCTAGTTGCCACGGGGCTTGCTATCTTTTCTTGTTCCGTATCAAAGCCTACCGCTCCTCTACCTATCAATCCTTACAAACCAGAAAACGCAGAACTTTATAAAACTATAGCATCCTTAGACAGTACCTATTTTGCCGCTTACAATTCTTGCAATATGTCCAAGCAAGCTGAATTGTATGCCGAGGATATTGAGTTCTTCCATGACCGCGGCGGCCTGATGACATCCAAAAAGGACCTACTGGCAAGTATTGAGAAAAATATATGTGGTAAAGTCACCCGCACATTGGTAAAAGGAAGCTTAGAAGTTTATCCTATTAAGGATTATGGAGCCGTAGAGATTGGATATCACTCCTTCTACAACAACCAGGAACCAGATGCCCCCATGCACCCCTCTAAGTTTATCATGATGTGGCGTTTAAAAGATGGACAATGGAAGATTAGCAAGGTAATTAGCCTGCATTAATCATTGGATTATCGTTGGCTTTTCCTGCACTAGATATACTTAATCTTTCTAATATCCATTAAGAATAAATTCTATTAAGCTGTTCACGGGATTCTTAAGTGTAAGCTATAAAGCATGGTTACATAGATTATGGAATCTCCTCCTCCAAGCAATACTCACCAACTCTCGCTTTACAATTTGCTTATTCTTAAATATTAAAGTAGGTGGTGAATACGAGAAGGTTCTAAATGCAAAATTGAGGCTCTTCCATTAAATTTGTTTTTAGCCTCTTTTACAGAAAACAGCCCAAAAACGGAAATCGTCCTTATTCACTCAACTGCTCAGGGTTTCTCTTTACTTTCCAAAATCACATACACACTGCTTGAGGCATAACCTTACCCGTTGTCCACGAAACCCGGGTACAAGGTCATGCCACCGTCCACGTAAATGGTGGTGCCCGTGATGTAATCGCTGTCTTCAGAGGCCAGCCAGACGGCTACTTTGGCTACGTCTTCAGGAGACCCTATGCGGCGGTAAGGGATCAGTTTCAAGAGTTCTTTTCTCTTTTCTTCGTCCTTCCAGACATCATCATTTATATAAGTGGCTATGGCGCCGGGCGAGATACCATTCACGCGTATTTTCTTGGGAGCCACTTCCAGGGCCAGAGACTTTAACAGCATGAGAATTCCGCCTTTGGACGAGGCATAGTTCACGTGCCCCGCCCAGGGGATAATGTCATGCACAGAACTGATGAAAAGAATGTTGCCCCTGGCGGTTCCTTCTGCCCCAGTGGCTGGCTTCTGGTCAAAGAGCTTGATGGACTCGCGGGAGCACAGAAAATAGCCGGTGAGATTGGTGCTGATCACCTTGTTCCATTGCTCCAGGGTCATATCAGCAAACTCATTGTCCTTCTGGATGCCGGCGTTGTTAACCACCACGTCCAGAGTTTTGAATTCATCTACCGCGGCTTTGAACATTTGAATCACCTGGTCTTCTTGGCTTACATCGGCTTGGTAGATGATGCCATTTCCGCCGCCTTTCTGCACTTGGTCCAAGGTGTAGCGGGCTCCTTCTTCATCACCGAAATAGTTGATAATGACATTGGCGCCCTGCTGCCCGAAGGCAATGGCAATGCCTTGTCCAATGCCCGAGCTGGCGCCAGTAATTAAAACGGTTTGGGGAGATTTCTGCATGGCCATAGTTCTTTCTTGGTTTTAGTGGTTGTTGACGTCTTTGTTCCGGCTGTCATTCAGTTGTTTGTCCAGGTTGTAGGCGGCACTGATCAGGCCCAGATGCGTAAAGGCCTGCGGAAAATTACCCAGATGCTCACCCTGAAACCCTAGCTGCTCAGCATATAGCCCTAAATGGTTAGCATACCCCAGCATTTTCTCAAAGTAGAACCTGGCCTTCTCCAACTGCCCTGAGCGCGACAGACATTCTACGTACCAAAAGGAGCACATGGAAAATGTGCCTTCATGGCTCACAAACCCATCGGGCGCGGCCATGTCTGGCAAGTAGCGGTACACCAAGGAATCTGAGACCAGTTCTTTCTCAATGCGGTCCAGCGTGGATAGCCACTTTGGGTCTTTAGGACTGATAAACCTCACCAGCGGCATGAGCAAGGTAGAGGCATCTACAGTCTGGGCGCCGGGGTACTGCATAAATGCCTGCTTTTCCTCATCCCAGAAATCAGTGAAAATGCTGTTGAAGATCTTGTCCCGCTCTACCCGCCATTTTTCATTGTGAGGGAAGGATCGGCTTTCCGCTATTTTGAGGGCCCGGTCAAAGGCCACCCAGCACAAGAGCCTTGAATACAGGAAATGCTTCCGGCCGCCGCGTACTTCCCAAATGCCTTCGTCTGGTTGTTGCCAATGGTCGCTAAGCCAGTTTATCTGGTTCTCCAGGTCCTTCCAGAAGTCAAAGGAAATGGGATCGCCGTACTTGTCATAGAGATAGACAGAGTCCAGCAGTTCGCCGTAAATGTCTAGCTGTAACTGCCCATACGCGTCATTGCCAATACGCACTGGAGCAGACTGCCGGTAGCCTTCCAGATGCTCCAGGGTCTTCTCCTCCAACTGGCGGTGCCCGTCAATGGAATACATGATGCCCAACCGGTTCTGGCCTTTTATGTCCTGGCAGAGCCTTTCTACCCAGTGCATGAACGCGCCCGCTTCTTTGGTGTAGCCCAACCGGATTAAGGCATACACAGAAAAAGAAGCATCCCTAATCCAGGTGTACCGGTAGTCAAAGTTTCTGCCTGCGCCAATGCTCTCTGGCAAACTGAACGTGGGGGCAGCCACAATAGAACCGTATTTGTGTGAGGTGAGCAGCTTTAGAACCAAGGCAGACCGATTGACCATGTCCTGCCAGCGGCCCCGGTAGATGGACTGTGCTATCCAGTTCTTCCAGTAGTTGACCGTCTCAAAAAGGCTTTGAGTGATAAAGGCCTCAAAATCCCGATCGCCCACAGGCTCCTTTTCTACATGCTCCAGAAGGAAATCGGCGGTTTGAGTGGGGTGTAAAGTAAAGTCTGCCCACACGTCTGCGCCATCCACTTGCAACGGCACGGTGCTAATCA
Organism: Nibribacter ruber; assembly: GCF_009913235.1. Taxonomy (NCBI): domain Bacteria; kingdom Pseudomonadati; phylum Bacteroidota; class Cytophagia; order Cytophagales; family Hymenobacteraceae; genus Nibribacter; species Nibribacter ruber. The sequence continues at coordinate 835,888 of NZ_CP047897.1, forward strand.
GGCGGAGGACCGTTTTTTCATCTTCATCCGAAGTAAACAACACCTCCTTTTCAGAAACCTGTTCTACAGTGTGCGCGCTCTGCCCGTAGTTAAACCTAGGCTGGCACTTCATCTGAAACCGCACCTCGCCCCTAATGGTGGTCACCCGCCGAATGAGTTCTTTGCCATTGTACAGCTCTTCTACCGGCATAAAATCCGTGATCTCTGCTACCCCTTCCGGCGAAAGGAACCTGGTCAAGAGCACATTGGTGTCAGGTAGGTACAGCTGCTTGGTTTTTCTTTCCTTGAAGAGCGGGCACAGTTCAAAACTACCTCCTTTCTCATCATCCAAGAGCGCGGCAAAAATGCTGGGCGAATCAAAGTTGGGGAAACACATGAAGTCAATGGAGCCGTTCAGGCCCACCAGTGCCACCGTATTTAAATCTCCAATAATGCCGTAATTCTCTATGGGCTGATAACTCATGTGGCCTGTTTGGTAGGTAGAAAAGCAAAAGCATTGATTGTAAAAAAGCTTTTGCCTCTAATCATGAAGGAAAGCTGGCTGCTAGACGCAGATTCAATCCATTTTCCCTTGTCTTTAAATACTCTAAAAGCTTTAGAAGAGTTGAGGCTGCCGCCAACGCTGCGTATGATGAAAGAGATTCTGAACAAAGTACGCTCTTCCGTTTTTGGCCTGTTTTCTGGAAAAGAGTACAAAAACAGTGGTTCCCCATTTTGTCTTCATTAATGCCGAAGAAAAAGGAATTCGCCGCAAGTTTGGATACCTAAGATGGATTGTAAAACTGCTTGAAAAATGGCAGAAGGTTATACCCTTGCAAATAACGAGGTATGTCCGGTACGCCTTCTCAGTTGTTCATTTTTTGCATGGATGCTGTTCAAGGGTTAATGCTCAACTTGGGATCTAGGGATGCTAAGGAATAATACTGTTGAAGGGTTAATGATTCTTTAGAAGACCAGAAAAAAGGATGTACATCCTGGAAACGAAAAGTAGAGAATGTCCTCATTCTCTAACTAGGCTGAAGCATTTTCTTGATGGTGGAATGACCGAACAAGTTGAATGAAACCACTGCTCCCCTATTTTCCCTTTCCTTTGTTGCAACCCTAAACTATCAACTTCAGTATGCGTTTATAAACTTTCATTATATTTTGAAAGTTTAAAAAGTTTTATACCTTTGATCCATGGAGTTAGCAGAAGCGAAGCAGAAATTCATTGAAGCATGGGGTAAGTTGGGGTCTGAATGGGGCATCAATCGCACCATGGCTCAGGTGCATGCGCTGCTTTTGGTCTCGCCGGATGCCCTGACTACGGAGCAAGTGATGGAACGGCTTCAGATTTCGCGCGGCAACGCCAACATGACCCTCAGAGACCTGATCAATTGGGGCCTGATTGAGAAGCAGCACCGCAGCGGCGAACGCAAAGAATACTTCTTCGCTGAAAAAGACGTCTGGACCATTGCCCGCCAAGTAGCCAAAGAACGCAAGCGACGTGAGTTAGAGCCAGTCTTGAAACTTTTGAATCAGTTGCAGGAAGTGGAAGGCAATGAACAGGATCCTGAATACAGCACGTTCAAGAAGTCGGTGACGGACATTAACAAGCTGGCAGGCAACGTAGATAAAACCTTAGAGACTATGCTCAAAGCGGAAGAGAACTGGTTCTTCGGGTCCATTTTCAAGCTATTCAAATAGCTATTTTTTTATCCATTATTTTCATTTTTTTCTGAAACTTCAATACATACAAACATAAACGAATAGTGACATGGCCAAGATTGTATTAGCAGGAGGCAGCGGATTCATAGGACAGCTCCTCACCCAGCATTTCACTGCCATAGGCGACCAGGTAGTAATTCTCACCAGAAAGCCCGGCGCCTCTACCAACCAGGTGCAACACGTTTATTGGGATGGCGCCACTGCCGGGCCTTGGGTACAACATTTGGAGCAGGCAACTGTCTTGATCAACCTGACCGGTAAAAGCGTAAACTGCCGCTATACAGCCAAGAACAAACAAGAAATCATATCGTCCAGAGTGAATGCCACACACGCCTTGGGTGACGCGCTACGGCAATTGCAAAACCCGCCCCGCCTCTGGATGAACGCCTCCTCTGCCACCATTTACCGGCATGCGCAAGATGGTCCTCAGGATGAACTCACCGGTGAGATTGGTACCGGCTTTTCAGTGGACGTCTGCACCGCCTGGGAAAATGCTTTTTACACGCAAAATACCCCTGGCACCCGTAAGATAGCCCTCCGTTTGGCCATAGTCCTGGACAAAGACGGCGGCGTGATGCCCTATTATCTGAATCTGGCTCGCCTAGGTTTGGGTGGCTGGCAAGGAAACGGGCTGCAGTGCTTCAGCTGGATTCATTCCCGGGACGTCATCAGCAGCATTGATTTTTTGATAGCGCATGAAGACCTGGAGGGCGACTTCAACCTCTCTTCACCCCAACCTATTCCCAACCACCGGTTCATGTACAGCATACGGCAGGCGCTGAAAATTTCCTTTGGGTTGAAGGCGAGTAAATGGATGCTGGAGATAGGCGCTTTCTTTTTAAGAACAGAAACAGAGCTACTACTAAAAAGCCGCTGGGTAGTACCAGCCCGGTTGCAACAAGCAGGTTACACCTTTAACGTGAGCACCATTGACGAGGCCATTCAATTATGCACTTCAACTCCATCTAAACAAGTATTGAACCATCCTAAAACAACAGCAAAGAGACCAAATTCTCCTTACCTTTCACTTCCTAAAAACCATGTTTCGGGAATACCCTTCCAAGGCCCTATTCTTTAAAATTCAAGGTATTATCTATGTTATACTAACATTTAAGACAGATTTTTTTAAGCTTCAATATAAGTTTAATAAAGGTTTAAATTCTTCTCAACATAAGAATTGACAAGCCATGCAAAATACCTTCTTACAGGCTGAGTGGAGAAAACTTATTTTAGCTAATTATGAAATTGACCCGGCCATTTTAGTCAAATACCTGCCAGCGGGAACAGAATTAGACTTTTGGAAGGGCACCTGCTTTGTAAGTTTAGTTGGTTTTATGTTCCAGGACACTAAGTTAAAAGGCCTCCCAATTCCTTTTCACACAGATTTTGAAGAAGTCAACCTTCGGTTTTATGTGAAGCGGTTAGAGAATGGTATTTATAAACGAGGGGTGGTGTTTATAAAAGAAATTGTGCCCAAGCCCGCGCTCAGTTTGGTTGCCAATGTCATCTATGGAGAACCTTATGTGACGGCACGCATGAAGCATTCTTGGGTGCATAAGGAGGTTGCTTTAGAGGTGGAATACCAATGGAAAAAGAACGTCTGGCATTCATTAAAGGTAGCAGCAGCCTCCAACTGTATTCCTATTACTGAATATAGCGAAGCCGAATTTATCACCGAGCATTACTGGGGCTATACAAAACGCACTCAGAAGAAAACCTCAGTGTATGAAGTAACGCATCCCAGGTGGGACATGTATCCGGTAAGTGATTATTCCATCCAAGTAGATTTCCAGTTAAATTATGGTGCTGATTTTGGTTTTCTATCTACTGCTACCCCAACTTCTGTGTTTTTAGCCGAAGGATCACCTATTATTGTGAAAGTGGGCAGCGTATTAAACCTTTAACTGTATTGCGCCACTTTCAAATAATTTCTCTATCGTCATCCTAACTGAATTTGCACTTACTTGCCACCCCTTCAGAAAAGGAGTAGTTTTGCGCTGGTGGGAAGCTTTTCGCAAGAGTAGCAGATAATCCTCCAACAATAGTATGAAAGAATATTCCCCAGAACTCAGGAAGGTGCAGGTGACACGCTATGTCACTCCCTTACGCGAAGGCGGTTCATTACCCGCCATTGTGGAAGCTGACGATGAGTTCCTATATGTCTTAAAATTCAGAGGAGCAGGCCAGGGTATAAAAGCCTTAATGGCTGAGCTCATTGCCGGCGAACTGGCCCGGGTGTTGGGCTTGCGAATGCCGGAATTGGTGTTCGCGCACCTAGATGAAGCGTTTGGGCGCACCGAGCCTGATGAGGAAATTCAAGATTTATTGCGCTTCTCTGAAGGCTGGAACCTGGGTCTACACTACCTCAAAGGCGCGATTACTTTTGACGCGCTGGTGAACTCCGTGGCGCCATTGCTGGCCTCGCAGATTGTGTGGCTGGACTGCCTTATCACCAACGTAGACCGCACCGCCCGCAACACCAACATGCTCATGTGGCACAAGGAACTCTGGCTCATTGACCACGGCGCGGCTTTCTACTTTCACCACAACTGGCCCAACATTGAAGAACAAGCCAAGCGTCCTTTTGCGCAGATAAAGGACCACGTGCTGCTGGCCCAAGCCTCAGAACTAGAAACCGTGGACTCCGTCTTCAAAGCCCTGCTCACGCCAGAAATCATCAGAACCATTGTTGGGCTTATCCCTGAAGATTGGTTGAACGCCGTGGATTCTCCTTTTGAGACCGCCGAGGCCCATAGGAACGCCTACATCCAGTTCCTGGAGACCCGCCTTCAACATTCTCACATCTTTGTAACCGAAGCCAACCATGCAAGAAAAGCACTTATTTGAGTACGCTGTGCTCCGGGTAGTGCCTTGCGTGGAGCGCGAAGAGTTTCTAAACGTGGGCGTCATTCTGTACTGCGCCTCCAAGGGATTTCTGCAGACTGTTTTTGATGTGAATGAGAACAAGTTAAAAGCTTTCGCCCCTGAGCTGGACTTAGAAGAATTAAGGGAGCGCCTGTGCGCTTTTCAGCGGATTTGTGCCGGACGCAAAGAAGGCGGAACCATTGGTCAATTAGCCGTAGCCTCCCGGTTCAGGTGGTTGGCGGCCACGCGAAGCACGGTGGTGCAGACGTCTGCCACGCACCCAGGCTTGTGCACTGACCCACAACAGACGTTGGACCACTTATTCACCCAGTTGGTTAAGTAAACGAGAGGGAAAGCAGTAATGTGAATTTTTAGTAGATTCAAAGAACCTAACCTCCCTACTCATGGCAGGAATCTTTGTTCTTTTGGCCCTTTCCTGGCTTTTGCTTCACTTTTTCCGGCGCACTGGATTGACCGTATTGGGTTATGTGCCTATAGCTAAGAGGTTCTTACAATTCCTGATAGGTTTCTTTTTTGCGGGAGCAATCTGCCTGCTTATACAAGTATGCCATGAAGCATGGCAAAAAGCCCATTGGATGGTGGTGCCCAACGCTACTTTAAAATCAGTCCTTTACTCTTTTTACTGGTCTTTCAGGTCAGTGCTAACAGAAGAGCTACTATTCAGGGGAGCTCTGTTGTATGTGTTACTGCAAACAATTGGCTCGCGCAAGGCCTTGGCCTTAACTGCCATCGCTTTTGGAGTGTATCACTGGTTCTCTTATGGAGTTTTCGGGAATCCCTTTGCTATGCTCATAGTCTTTGTGAGCACAGGGCTGATGGGTTGGGTATGGGCTTATTCTTACTACAAGACCGCGTCTATGGCCTTGGGCATTGGCCTGCATCTGGGCTGGAATTTCGTCTACAACCTGCTGTCTAAGGGCCCGCTGGGCGATGTTTGGCTAAAGGCGCAGGAAGGAACTCAAATTGACGGATGGTTCTCTTTAGTAGATTTCCTTATGCCCATTTTACTTGTTCCACTGCTCTCCTACTGGATGGTAAAATTCTTCTTTTCTGATAAAGCACTATGGTATCATCTGCACCTCCTCCGGTGACAACACCAGCTTAAAAAAAACAAATTAAATGGAAAGCAAAAGCCCTTCATTTTTGGCCTGTTTTGATGAAAACATGCCAAAAACGAAGGGCTTTCTAATGCTATATGCTTCCTTAAGAAACGGCTACCTTTCGCTCAATGTCACGCAGGTTTTCCATCTTCTTGTTGCGCAGGAATCCGTTGATGTCTTCAAAGTGTTCCCGTATGCGCTTGTTGCCAAACTCAAAAACCTTGGTTGCCAAGCCGTCTAGGAAGTCACGGTCGTGCGAAACCAGAATCAAGGTTCCGTCAAAAGCGCGCAGGGCGTCTTTCAAAATGTCTTTGGTCTTGATGTCTAAGTGGTTGGTAGGCTCATCCAGAATCAACAAATTCACCGGCTGTAGCAAGAGCTTAATCATAGCCAGACGGGTTTTCTCCCCGCCAGACAGCATCTTCACTTTCTTTTCTACGGCGTCTCCGCTGAACATGAAAGCACCCAGAATATCCTTGATTTTGGTGCGCACCTCGCCCACGGCAATCTGGTCAATGGTCTGGAAGATGGTCAAATCCTCGTCCATTAAAGACGCTTGGTTCTGTGCAAAGTAGCCAATCATGGAGTTATGACCAAGCGTTAAGGTTCCGTCGTAGTCAATCTCATTCATGATGGCTTTGATGAGCGTAGACTTACCCTCGCCGTTCTTGCCCACAAACGCCACTTTTTGGCCTCGCTCAATGGTCATGGACGCATCCTGGAACACAGTATGGTCACCGTATTTCTTGGTCAAGTGGTCTACAATTACCGGGTAGTTGCCAGAGCGTGGGGCTGGCGGGAATTTCAAACTCAGCGCCGAAGTGTCTACTTCATCCACCTCAATAATCTCAATCTTCTCCAGCATCTTCACGCGTGACTGCACTTGCAAGGTCTTGGAATAGGTGCCTTTAAAGCGGTCAATGAATCCTTGAATATCAGCGATCTCCTTCTGCTGGTCTTCAAACTGACGTTGCTGTTGCTCACGGCGCTCTTTGCGCAACTGCAGGTATTGAGAGTAAGGCACCTTATAGTCGTAGATACGCCCCATGGTCACCTCAATGGTGCGGTTGGTAATGTTATCTACAAAGGCTTTGTCGTGGGAAATCACAATCACCGCCTTGGCATTGTTTACCAAGAAGTCCTCCAGCCACTGAATGGATTCAATGTCCATGTGGTTGGTAGGCTCATCCAGAAGAATCAAATCAGGTTTCTGCAAGAGGATTTTAGCCAGCTCAATGCGCATGCGCCAGCCCCCAGAGAACTCGCTCGTATTACGGCTGAAATCAGAACGCAAGAAGCCCAAACCCAGCAAGGTTTTCTCCACCTCGGCGTCAAAGTTTACTTCTTCAATGGAGTAATATTTCTCGCTGAGTTCAGAGACGTCTTCAATGAGTTTCATGTAGGCATCAGACTCATAGTCGGTGCGGGTTTCCAGCTGGGAATTAAGGTAGTCCATCTGGTTTTTCATTTCCAGAATAGAACCAAACGCCTTAGACGCTTCCTCAAAAACGGTGCTCTCGTCTTTGGTGAGCAAGTGCTGTGGCAGGTAGGCAATCACCGCATCTTTAGGCGCCGACACCTTGCCTTTGGTAGGCTTGTTTGCGCCGGCAATAATCTTCAATAAAGTAGATTTTCCGGCCCCGTTTTTACCCATGAGGGCAATCCGATCATTTTCATTGATGTTAAAGGTTACATTGCTGAAAAGCGCTGAACCGTTGAATTCTACCGCAACCGCGTCAACTGAAATCATGATGTCTTATAATGAGAGCGCAAAGATACTATTTTAATCGCCTTTTTTCCTGACCCAATCCGGCTTTTACAAGCACCAGCTGGGTTGATTTGAAAAGGAATTGTGGGCCTGACCGTCGCAACAACCAATCTGCCCTGCCTGGTTCATTTTGCGGGAATTCGATTAGAGGCTTGCTTGTAAAGGCAGGAACCCATTACCTTGTCTATTAAACAACCCTTAAGCTAAACTTGTATGGCCGTAGAACCCATTATTGTAGAACGCACCTTTGAGGCCTCGCCCGAAACCATTTGGCAAGCGCTGACAAACCCAGATGAGATAAAAAAGTGGTACTTTGATATTCCGGGTTTTGAGCCGAAGGTAGGCCACCAATTCCAGTTCACGGGCGAGAATGAAGGCCGAACTTTTCTACACCTCTGCGAAGTAAAAGAAGCCATCCCCCACCAAAAACTGGTACACACCTGGCGCTACCAAGGCCAACCTGGTGATACCTTGGTGACCTTTGAATTGACACCTAAGCAAAACGGTACTCGCCTGAAATTGACGCACGCCGGTACGGAGACGTTTCCTAAAGACAATCCAGACCTGGCCCGCAAAAACTTTGAAGCTGGTTGGAATTTCATTATAGGAACTAGCCTGCAAGACTATCTGGAGAAAGAGAACAAACTGAATAAGTAGATATTGACCCTCGCGCAACAATTCGCTTTTCCCCTATTGTCATCCTGAAAGGAACTTGTGGGCGAACTAGAAAGGCCTAGTCAATTAAACTTAATGATTTATTTAAACGACTGGTATTATGCATTTAGTAACCGCTTCTACAGCTTGCTCACAAGGTCCTTTCAGCATGACAAAATGAGGATGATTAAATAAATTAATAAAGGCGGTTGCCAAGGATTTTAACCTCCAGCAACCGCCTTTCTATTTTTGGCCTGTTTCCACTAAAACAGGCTAAAAACGATATACTTATACCGCCACCATTTGCAATGGAGCGGGCTCCTCTTTAGCAGGATGGCCTTCCGTTTCTAGGCGCTCTGCCAAAAGGGTCAAGTCAGAAAGATTTTCCAGCACGAAGTAGGCCTTCGGTAGTTTGCCTTCTTCAAACGGTACAGCCAACAGCTCTTCCAAAACCAATGGCTGCCATTTGGTTTCATGGCGAAGGGCGGCTTCTCCTTCAGGGGCATTGGAAATTAAGCGGGCCCCGAACAAGGTCATCTGCCCTTTGTGGTCTCTTAGCAATCCATTGCCCAACACGTGCTGAGAAATCTGCCACAGCGTTTCTACCGTTGCCAGGTCTTTACTCTCTTGTGCTAGTTTACCCAAACGATACATGAAGTCACGCACCTCTGGCTGTAGCAACCAAGGCAGTTGACTGAAAATATCTAAGAACAAATCTGAGTTCCCTTGCAAGCGCAAATCGGCGTCTGGGTGCAGGCGCAACTGGGTCTGGGCTGGGAATTTACGTTTGCTCCACTTGGCCAGTACCTGTGCTGGGCGCGGGGTTTGCTCCACCGCCACTACCTGCCAGTCCGTATTTTTTAGCATCCAGAAATTCAACTCCTGAAACTCAGGAATGAAATACGCCTTCAGGTCTAGGGCTTTTACACCCTGCCAGAAATTGACAGCTACCACATGCGACAAGGCCTCTACCCTTTTAGTGAACAGGATGTTCCAAATCTGCTGGTGCTGAATGGCGTACTGGTGATACGGTTGTTGGTACATAACGTGTAAGCATAAAAAAAGGCCTGGCTCCGAACTCGGAACCAGGCCTTCTATAGGTGAAAAATTGCTAGTCTAGATTGACTCAACTTTGCCCATACGGTGTCTCGGTTCCGAGCGGATTATGCATCGGATTACACTTGACAATCGTAAAATAGAGGGCAAATAGTTTCATTTCAAGACTAATGTATAAACTTTTTGTGACAATTCAAATCGTTTTTACGCTGATTTTTTCAAAACGGCTTAAAAACGGCATATTATTTTATTTCTTCCTGAGCTAAAGCCAGTTGCAACTCGTCCTCAAAGGCGGTGAGCGACTCCATCAGTTGACTGTAGTCTTCCAACACGAAGTATTCCTCCTGAAACTTCTCTTTGATGTACGGCGTCTGCAGAATCTGACGCACATTGAAGGCATGACGCTTAGGCTCGTCAGACAGAGAAAACGCCGTCTCACCAGCCGAAGAAAGAATACCTGCGCCGTAAATGCGCAACTCGCCCTCCTCTTCTATCAGGCCAAACTCAACCGTGTACCAGTACAGCCTGGATATGAGTTCTACGGCCCACTCATTGTCCAGAAAATTTAACGCTACCTGGCTCATGGCCTCCAGAAAGTTTACAAACTCCTGGTTGGCCAACAAAGGCACGTGCGCGAAGACGTCATGGAACATGTCTGGCTCTTCCAGGTAATCCAGTTGGCTCATGGTGCGCAACCAGGTAGTGGCCGGGAACTTGCGTTGGGACAGCAACTCAAAGAAAGTACGGTTGTCTACAATGCCCGGCACGCCTACCAATTGCCAACCCGTCTTGGCCAGCAAGCGCTCATTCACCTCATTGAAATCAGGAATACGGTTGGGCTCAAAGCCTACGTCCTTTAAGCCTAGCATAAATGCTTTGGTGGCGGCCGCAGGCAAGATGTTCAATTGCCGGGTATAGAGCAGATTCCATACTTGCTGATGTTCTGGCGTGTATGCGGCGTAATCCTGGGTTAAGATGATGGTTGACATAGTGGATGGTTTAATTTTTGAGCGAATAATAAGACATAAAAAAAAGCCTGGCTCCGTTGTCGGAACCAGGCTTTGTATGAGTAAGGATGAATCTTCTTTCTTATCCTTGAACGCACGCAACTTCCTTCCGACCGAGGGACTCAGGACGGTAGTAATAATAATTGCAGATGGTCAAGTGCTGTGCTTGCATGGGTCTAAAAGTAGAGGCCGAGAATGGCATCTCCAAACTAAACGGCAGTTTTTTTTTAGGTTCTTCCGTTTTTACCCTGATTTCCAGGAATTAAGCCAAAAACGAGCTTAATTAAGAATTAGTAATTAAGAATCAGACGTTGACGCATATCGCCCCCCCTTTCAAAGGATTGAGGGATAAGTGAAATTTGACTCATTTAATCATAAATAAGCTTGAATCCTTTCCTTCTTTTCTGCCTCAAAACTAAAAACACTCGCTCTCGCTCGCCTCTGGCGAGTGTGAGGTATCGACGGCCTCCGGCCGCTGTAATTATGTAAGGATACCTTTAAACTTGGCCAGAGGCCAATCACACCCCACACTCGCCAGAGGCGAGCGAGATTATGATGGTTTATACTATTTAATTCCCCAGCTCTTTTCTAAGCGCGAAGGTCTTTTGCATCTTCTTAATCATGCGCTCTGACTCCGTAAAACTCAGGGTCTGGGCTCCGTCAGAGGCGGCTTCTTCTGGCTTTTCATGCGTCTCATAGATAATGCCATCAGCGCCGGCCATGATGGCGGCCAAGGCCATGGGCTCTACGTACTCGCGTATGCCCATGCCGTGCGATGGGTCCACAATCACCGGCAGGTGCGTCTTCTCCTTCAGGATTGGAATAGCGTTCAAGTCTAGGGTGTTTCGGCTGGCGGTTTCATAGGTTCTAATACCGCGCTCGCAAAGCATCAGTTTCTCATTGCCACCAGAAAAGATGTACTCCGCTGAATAGAGCAATTCATCAATAGTGCCGGAGATGCCACGCTTCAACAAAACAGGCTTATCTACTTTGCCCAATTCATCTAGCAGGTTGAAGTTTTGGGTATTGCGCGCACCCACTTGAAACACGTCTGTGTACGGTTCCATGGGCGCAATCTGCGACACCTGCATCACCTCAGTGACTACCTTAATGCCATTGGCCCGGCACATGTCATAGAACATTTTTAAGCCTTCTAAACCCAGCCCTCTAAAAGAATAAGGCGAGCTACGAGGCTTGAACACACCCCCGCGCATGAACCTTACCCCTTGTTCTACCAGGTGGTTTATGGTTTTCTCCACCTGCGCCTCATTCTCAATGGAGCATGGTCCCGCCATGATGGTGAACTCGCCTTCCTTCACGCGCAATCCGTCGCCGAAGTCAATGACCGTCGGGTTTACCTTCCATTTCCTTGACACCAGTTTGTAGTCATCTGAGACAATGTGCAGGTCTTTGATGCCCGGCAGATTTCCCACCGCGCGCACGTCAAAATCGGCTTTGCCGGTACCTACCAGGTAATGGCCTTGTTGCGTGATGACTTCGGTGATTTTGTATTTCAGAGCATTGGCCTTTTGGATGATGGCCTCTTTCTGAGCTGGATTTATATCTGATTGAAGTTGTATTAACATGGTGAAGATTTGGAAATTTGGAGATGTGAAGATTTGAAAATGGTGGGGCTCAAAACAGTCATATCTATGCTTTAAACTAAAGGTCGTTTTTGGCTTGTTTTCTGGAAAAGAGACCAAAAACAATACTTTCTAAAAGTCTTATGTCTTGAGTCCTGCGTCTTGTGTCTGCTTAATACTTTTCAAAAACGTACGCACATTTTCCTTCACTTCTGAAGGTTGTTGCAAGGCTTTGATGAAGGCACTGCCTATGATGGCACCGTGCGCGGTTTGACAGGCCATCTCAAACGATACTTTATCAGAAATCCCGAAGCCAATCAACAGAGGACTACGTAAGCCCAAAGCTTTCACTCTGGAGAAGTAAGCTTGCTGGGCCTCACTGGTCTGTACCTGGCTACCAGTGGTACTGGCACTAGAAACCATGTAAATGAAGGAATCCGTGAGTGCGTCGATTTTCCGGATGCGGTCCTCAGAGGTTTGCGGGGTGATTAAGAAAATGAGACTCAGGCCGTATTTTTCCAGAATGAGCTTGTATTCTTCTTCATACTCCACCAAAGGCATGTCGGGTAAGATAAACCCATCTACGCCTACCTTGGCGGCGGCTTCACAGAAGGCCTCAAATCCAAACTGCAACACTGGGTTCAAGTAGCCCATTAAAATGATTGGAAGCGATACTTTCTCCCGGATACCTTCTAACTGTTGGAATAAGGTTTTCACACTCATGCCATTCTCTAGAGCGACTTGGTTGCTGGCCTGGATGGTGGGTCCGTCCGCGAGCGGATCAGAGAACGGCATGCCAATCTCCACCAAGTCAGCGCCGGCGGCTTGCAGTTCTTCTAGGATGGTGACGGTGTCATTCAGGTTAGGGAAACCGGCGGTGAAATACACATTGAGCAAGTTGCCTTGGTTCTCTTGGAACAAGTGGGTAAGTCTATTTTTGGACATCGTGGGTTTCAAAATAGGTGAGAATGGTATTCAAGTCTTTGTCGCCGCGGCCCGATAAATTCAACACGACCACGTCTTCTGGGCCGGCGCCTAATTGTCCCAAGGCCGCTAAAGCATGAGAGGTTTCTATGGCAGGAATGATGCCTTCCAAGCGGCTCAGTTCGCGCAGGGCTTCCATTGCTTCATTATCCGTGATGGCAATGAATCTGGCTCTACCCGTGTCTGCCAAATGCGCATGTTGCGGACCTACTCCTGGATAATCTAATCCCGCTGAAATAGAGTACGGCTCCGTGATTTGACCATCCTCGGTTTGCATGAGTAGGGTTTTACTACCATGAATGATGCCGGTTTTTCCCAGCACAGACGTTGCCGCCGAGTGCCCTGTATCCACACCCAATCCTGCGGCCTCAACCGCTACCAGTTGTACACTAGGCTCATCTAGGAAATGGTAGAATGCACCCGCGGCATTACTCCCGCCGCCTACGCAGGCCACCACATAATCCGGTAACTCACGGCCTTCCTTCTCCTGCAATTGCTTTCTAATCTCTTCACTAATCACCGACTGAAATCTTGCCACCATGTCTGGGTATGGGTGCGGCCCTACCACCGAGCCAATAATATAATGCGTATCTACGGGGTTATTAATCCAGTCCCGGATGGCTTCATTGGTGGCATCTTTCAAAGTCTGACTGCCTGAGGTAACTGGCACTACGGTAGCCCCCATCAGGCGCATTTTTTCTACGTTGGGCCGTTGGCGTTCGGTGTCAATTTTGCCCATATAAACAATGCATTCCAACCCAGTTAAAGCACAAACGGTGGCGGTGGCCACGCCGTGCTGACCTGCGCCCGTCTCGGCTATGATTCTGGTTTTGCCTAGGCGTTTGGCTAGCAGAATCTGTCCTACGGTGTTGTTAATTTTGTGTGCCCCTGTATGGTTGAGGTCTTCGCGCTTGAGGTAAATTTTGGCGTTGTACCGCTCAGAAAGTCGCTTAGCGTGGTACAAAGGCGTTGGACGGCCCACGTAATCGCGTAGCAAATCCTCCATCTCGGCTTTGAAGCCTGGCTCCAGTATAATCTGCAGGTATTTTTGTCTCAGCTCTTCAACATTGGGATACAGCATTTCTGGGATGAAAGCCCCGCCAAACTGACCGTAATATCCCCGCTCATTTACTCCGTACATAGTACTTGTGGTTAGTATTTTATGATTGTGGTTCTGCTCGTAATTCTTCAATAAACTGCTTGATTCGGTCCACTTTTTTTAGACCCGGCTGAACTTCAAATTTGCTGTTCAGGTCCAGGCCATACAGCATAGGGTGCCGAAGCGCTCTGATCTCTTCTATATGCTCCACGTCTATGCCGCCACTTAAAAAGAAGGGGATGTCAAAGGTGTAATTGTCCAGCATCTGCCAGTTAAAACGAAGGCCGTTTCCGCCGGGATTGGGGCCGCTGGCATCAAATAGAAAGTAGTCGCAGCCGCTCACATATTCCCGGATGGACTCAAAATCAAAATCGTCTCCCACCCGGAAGGCCTTCATGACGGTGAGCCCGGTGTCTCTCAATTCGCGGCACATCTGCGGACTTTCATGACCATGTAGTTGTACCACGTCCAGTCCCAGATCTGTTGTCTTTTGTAGAATGTTCACTACCTGCTCATCTACAAAAACGCCCACCTTTCGGGTACCTTTAAGAAAGATGCTGGAGAAAACCGCCCAGGGCGTAGTGATGAACCTCGGCGATTTTTCATAAAAGATGAAGCCCACAAAATCTGGCTGAAGCACCAACAAATCATCAATGTTTTCGGTGTACTTCATGCCGCAGACTTTAATTTTTAATTTTCTGTATGGCATGGTTGTTTTGTCTGTCTTGTCTGTTGTCTGCTGTGGCTAACCTAGGCTGAAACCGATTGAGAGGAGGTAAGTTTTTTCACTTCCTCCACTAGGGCTAAACACGCCTTCTCAGGCCGGCTGGTGCGCATGAACGCCTCGCCTATCAAGAAGCCTTCAAACCCATATTGACGCAGTTCCACTAAATTCTCCGCCTTAGAAAGGCCGCTTTCGGTCACTTTCACAAAGTCATTGGGAATGAGCGAGGCCAGTTCTTTGGAGGTTTCAATAGACACTGTAAAGTCTTTCAAGTTGCGGTTGTTCACGCCAATCAAATCAACATGCGGCGTCAAGCTATTTTCCAGTTCCTGGCGGTCATGCACTTCTAACAACACTTCTAAGCCTAGTGAATGCGCAAACTGTCCTAAGCGTTCTACTTCTTCTTTGGTTAAGATGGCGGCAATTAATAGAATAGCGTCTGCCCCAATGGATTTGGCCTCCAGAATTTGGTATTCGTCTATCACAAAGTCCTTGCGGAGAATAGGGCACAAATTGAATTTACGAGCAGTGGTCAAGTCCTCACTTTTACCGCCAAAAAACTGCGTATCAGTTAATACAGAAAGTGCGCTGGCCCCCGCCTGCATGTAGCCAATGGAGGTTCTTTCTACAGGCGCATACGCATTGATCACCCCCATGGACGGCGACTTGCGCTTGAATTCGGCAATGATGCCGCTCAGGTCTGGGCGCTGGAGGTATTTGCGCAAGGAGATAGGCTGCGATGGGAAGTAAATGCTGTTCTCCAGCAGTTTCACGGGCACCAGGCTCTTGCGGTCTTCTACTTCCTGGCGTTTGTGTTGTACAATCTGGTCTAAAATGGTTGACATATTTTCTTAATTGGCTAAAAGCTGTTGAAAAGATTGGAGCGCTTGTTTGTTTTGCAGAGAATATCGGGCCTTTTCCACGGCCTCCTGCAGGCTCAAAGTCTCATCTGCACAGAAGATGCCCAGGCCGGCATTGGCAATCACGGCATCGCGCTGGGCGTTGGTAGCGGAGCCGTTCAACACGTCCAGGAAGATAGCCGCCGAATCTGCCACCGTGGTTCCCCCTTCCAATTGCTCTGGCGTGTAGGTGGGCAAGCCCAAATCAGATGGTTGTAAGATCTCTTCGCCTTGCGCGGTTACCAGTTTGAACGCTCCGGTCAGGGAAACCTCGTCATAGCCGTCCAGAGAGTGTACCAGGGCAAAGCGCTTGCCAGTCTGCTGGTACAGGTAGGTGTACAAACGCAACAACTCCAGGTTAAAAACGCCCACCAACTGGTAATGCGGCTTGGCCGGGTTGATCATGGGGCCCAGCATGTTGAAGAAGGTCTTCACGCCTAAATCTTTCCTGATAGGTGCCACTTCCCGCATGGCCGGATGGAAGGAAGGCGCGTGCATGAAGCAAATGTTGGCGCGCTCCAGCTTGTCCCGCATCACGGTACTGTCATTGGTGAATGTGTAGCCCAGATGCGCCATCACGTTAGAAGATCCGCAAATGGAAGACACCCCGAAGTTGCCGTGCTTCGCCACCTTATATCCCGCGCCAGCCACTACAAAAGAAGCCAGCGTGGAGATGTTAAAGGTGTCTTTTCCATCTCCGCCGGTGCCGCACAGGTCAATGACTTTGTCGGTGCCCAGGTCAGGTAAAAGGCACAGTTCCAGCATGGCTTCTCTAAAACCGTCTAGTTCCTGCACTGTGATGTTCCGCATGAGATAGACCGTCATGAACGCCGCTAATTGGCTGGGATTAGCCTCGCCTTTGCCAATGCTCACCAGTACCTGCCGTGCGGTTTCCTTGGAAAGGGTTTTATGCTCTGTTAATTGTTGCAGTATGTTTTTCATAAACTAAGCGATGCCGCGAAAGAAGTCCATTTGGTAACACGTTGTGAGGGGTTTTGCAGCCAGTTGCTCAACATGTCTTTGCCATAGTCAGTTAGTATGGACTCAGGGTGAAACTGCACGCCGCACACATCATACTGGCGGTGGCGCAGGGCCAGAATCTCACCATTATGATCCACGGCCGTCACCTGCAAATCAGAAGGCAGGTTGTCTGGCACTACGGTCCAGGAATGATAGCGACCTACCTGAAACGTCTGCGGAAGGTTTCTAAAAAGGACTTCGTATTGATTCACTACCCGCAGGGTGGTAGAAACGCCGTGATAAACTTCCTCCATGTTGGAAAGGTGGCCGCCAAAGGCTTCGGCAATGGCTTGGTGCCCCAGGCAGACGCCCAGAATGCGCTTAGTGGGCGCGTATCTTTTCAGAAGAGCAGGCATGATGCCGGCGTCTTCGGGGATGCCCGGTCCCGGCGAAAGCACAATCACGTCAAACGCTTCAACAGCTTCTAAATCTATCTGGTCGTTGCGGTGTACTTGCAACTGTTCTCCGTACCCCAGCTCGCGGAGCATCTGCACCAGGTTGTAGGTAAAAGAGTCATAATTGTCTAACACTAAAATTTTCATGGTACGCGTACTAAAGGGTTCAGTCAGGTGGTTTGGTTTGGGATCGGTTTCATTCGTTTTTGGGCTCTTTTCCAGAAAACAGGCCAAAAACGGCGGTGGGTACAAAAGTTAAATGGCAGTGGCTTTTTCCAGGGCTTTGCGCAATGCGGCCAGTTTGTGGTGCACCTCCTGCAGCTCGCTGTGGATGTCTGATTTGGCTACTACGCCTGCGCCCGCCTGGTAGTACAACTGGTTTTTCACGCTTAAGAAGGACCTGATCATGATGGCGTGGTTAAAATCTCCGTTAAAGCCCAAATAGCCCAGGCAGCCTCCATAAAAACCCCGGGCGGTGGGCTCTAGTTCATCAATGATGGTTAAAGCGCGGTGTTTGGGTGCTCCGGACAAGGTGCCCGCCGGGAACGTGTCTGCCACCACCTGCACAGAGCCGTGCGCCTGCGGTAGTTGGGCCGTCACCTTAGACACCAGGTGAATCACATGCGAGTAGTATTGCACTTCTTTGAACACGTCTACCTTTACGTTGTCGCCGTGGCGGCTGAGGTCATTTCGGGCCAGGTCTACCAGCATCACGTGCTCGGCGTTCTCCTTTGGGTCATCATAGAGCTTCTGGGTGAGTTCTGCGTCTGCCTGGTCATTGCCGGTGCGCTTGAAGGTACCGGCAATCGGGAAAATGCTGGCCTGGTTCCCTTTGATCTGCAGCTGTGCCTCTGGCGATGACCCGAAGATCTTGAAGGTGCCGTAGTCAAAATAGAACAGGTACGGCGAAGGATTAATGGACCTGAGCGCCCGGTACACGTTGAACTCATCTCCCTTGAACGCCTGCGAGAACTGCCTTGACAACACAATCTGAAACACGTTCCCCAAGTGGCAATGCTTCTGGCCTTGCTCCAGAATCTTCAGGAATTCCTCATCTGTCTGGTTGGTGGCCTCCTGCCCGTCTATCTGGAAGTTAAACACCGGAATGTTCTTGTTCCTGATCTGCGCCTCCAGTTCATCCAGGCCGTCGTTTTTGGGCTCTTTTCCCAGAAAATGCTCAAAAATGTAGAGCTCGTTCTTAAAGTGGTTGATGGCAATCACAAACCTGAAGGCCTGGTACAGAATCTCTGGCATGGCGCCGTGCGCCGTGGGTTTATCCTGAAAGCGCAGGTTCTCAAAATACTGCACCGCCTCAAAGGAGATGTACCCAAAAAGTCCGTTCTGAATAAACCCGAACTCGTTCTCTGGAGTTTGAAACTTCTGAATATAGTCCTGTAGCAAACCCACGGCCTCTCGCTTGCTGGCCAACGTCTGCTCCTCTGAACTGCCGTCTGGGTAGCTCTGGTGCAGCACATTTTCTTTTAAAGAAAACTCGGCGATGGGCTCACAGCAAATGTAGCTGAAGGAGTTCTCCTGCCCGTGGTAGTCTGAGCTTTCCAGCAGCAGGCAGTTGCGGTACTTGTCACGCAGTTGCAGGTAGATGCCCACCGGAGTTACAGTGTCTGAGAGGAGCTGGCGGTATTGTGTTTTTAGTTGGAAGGTGCTCATGGGTAGTAAATAAAAAAGCCTGCTATTTGTTTAGAACAGCAGGCCTTTCTGATAAAAGGAGATTCAATGCAAAGGCATTACAGGGCTGTTCATCAATCGTGAGAAAGATGCCACCAATAATGCTGTCCAAATGAATTTCTTGATACCATGTTAATATGTATTTAATGCAATTGTGTAAGTCTTAAAAAACGCCAAAGGCCCGGGGTGAATCCGGGCCTTTGGTATACATCATCTAGTATAAAGCAATCGGTTCACCCATCAAATATGAAGGATGTGCCACCAAGCGCCGTGTACTAATTGAGTTTTCATGTTGCAAATGTAAGGATTGAGATTTCCCGTGCAAGTTTTATTTCAAATCTTTTTCATTGGGTGATTTCTTCTTGGTATCGGCCAGCTTTGCGTACTTTTAGCCTGTGGCACGCAAATTTTCTTTGTACCGTAACTCCTGGGGTCCTTTCTGGTTCCTGTTGCTGTCTTGCCTTTTCCCTGGCTATTCTCATGCCCAAATTCTAACCAAACCAGCTACTCCAGACACTGTTACTCTAGCCAAAACGCTTTCGCCTTGGTGGTTGGTGGGCGGCGCGGCCGTCTATACCGGCAGTATGATTGCCTTGGGAGAAACCTGGTACCAAGAAAATGCCCGCACCTCGTTTCATTGGTTTAATGATGCCCGGGAATGGAAGCAGATAGATAAAGCAGGTCATTTTTGGGGAGCCGTCCATGAAAGCAGACTGGGGATAGAAGCGCTCAAAAGGGCCGGCCTACCCGAGAAGAAAGCCATCTGGTACGGCGGCATGCTGGGTATTGTCTTGCAAAGCCCCATTGAATACTTAGACGGCCGTTCACTCGACTATGGCGCCTCTGCTTCTGACCTAGCCGCGAATGCCGCGGGATCTTTTGCCGTAATAGGCCAGCAATTAGCCTGGGGCGAAACCAGAATCCTGCCCAAATTCTCTTTCCATTCCACACGCTACGCGGCCATCAGGTCAAACGTATTGGGTAAAAACTGGCAAGAGCAAACCCTGAAGGACTACAACGGCCAAACGTATTGGCTGAGCGTAGACGTACCTAAATTTCTATCTACCACGTCCCGCTATCCCAAATGGTTGAATCTGGCTCTAGGCTACGGCGCTGAAGAAGTGGTCTACCATGACGCTGACGCCAACCGTTTGGCTGGTTTGTCACCGTATAGGCAGTATTACCTGAGTGTGGATTTGAACTGGCAGGCTATTCCCACCCGAAGCAAGTTTTTGAAAGGCACGTTTGCTTTGCTCTCCATCCTCAAGTTTCCGGCCCCGGCCTTAGAATACAACCGCAGGCATGGTTTCAAGGCACACGCGCTTTACTTTTAAAGAAGTTGCAAAGCCTACAAGCCTTCTTTTTCAATCAAGGCAATGACTTTGCTGTTTTTTGCAATCACCTTTTTATACTGCCCTATCACTTCCTGGAAGCCCACATGCTGTCTTAAGAGGTTCTGCACTTTAGGTTCTCTAAAAACGGTTTCCCAGTTGCCATTTTCATTTTTATCCAGCACTAAACGATCAAACAAGGTGTTCTCTAGCTTTTCACTTTTATAAAAGTTAAGGTCTTCGTTTTGACCTATCAGCCAAGGGATGTCTTCCTGGTACAGTTCTAAAATATGGTTGAGTAGTTCCTTGTTCTCAATAATCCCAAGCTTACCAGAGGCCTTCAATCCCTCAAACCGGCTGTTGTTTGAATTGAACTGTGTAGTGTTGCGAAGTACCCATCTATATTTTTGCAGACTATCTTGGTGCAGTGGCACTCCATAGGCCACTTGGTAGAAATAAGAAAATCCTTGCTTTACAAACGCATATGTCTTCACGTCTGACTTTAATTCTGTCAGGTCCTTTTGCAGATCAAGTTTAAGACCCGTCAAAAATTCCTTTTCTTCCTGCTTTACATGGTTGTGCTCGCTCCAGTTATGCAACCACAAGGATAGCGTGATGGCAAACACGATGATGCCTATCTCAAGTAAGGTCTCTTTTAGTTTATGTTTCCAACCGGTGTTGGGATCCTTCATAATCTTGAAAACTTGTTTGGTGTGCTTAACAACTTCTAACTCTGCCATTGATCTTGATTTTAGGCTCAATTTATAGGAATCCTGCCTGTTGTCAAGGGATTCATATTAGAAATCCGTAAGTCAATTCTTCCCATGAATTCCTAAAATTTAAAAGTGTCTATCCCTCATAGATTTAGGTTACCAAACTTTCTGCAGATGGAAGCAGCCCTCTACCACCAACTACAAGTCTTTTCTTCGGAGTACTGTTAATACCAAACTTGTCTTTGCCCTTAGCAAATCATTAGAAGGAAACTCCGTCACCCGCGCCACTTCCTTTTGCGTATCTTTGTAAAGAAGAAGCCTGCGTGTTTTTGGCTTCTTTTTCCGGAAATAGCCCAAAAACGACATGAACATAGGAGACCGCGTGCGCTTGATGCACGGCAAGGAACAAGGCGTGATCACCCGCTTTCTAGACAACAACCTGGTGGAAGTGGCCATTGACAATGACTTCACCATTCCAGTTATGCGCCGCGAAGTGGTAGTGATTGCCGCTGAGGAGGAAAAGCACTTTGGGAACAATCCTACGCCAGAACCGGTGGTCTCTCAGCGTCCCAGCATGGCCAATCTAGCCCCGGCGCAGGTGGCTTCGGCGGCGGGCGTATACATTGGCTTAGTGCACACTACCGCAGAACTCTTGGCGGTACATGTGATCAATAATTCTGAGTATGATTTGCTGTTTACCTACGGCGAAGAATCTGGCAAAGGCTACTGCGCTTTAAGCAACGATAAACTCGGTCCTAAAAAGACCAAGTCCGTAGTGCACCTCCACATGAACGATTTTGATAAGTGGCCTGATTTAGTGGTGCAGTACTTGCAGCATAAAGTGAACGCCACCACCTTGATGGAGTCCGTAACCAGACGCCTCAAATTCAAAGCTTCTTCCTTTTACAAAGCCAAGAAAACGGTGCCCGTGCTTCAGAAGGAAGGCTATCTGTTTCAGTTGGATTCTAAACCAGTGGCCGTGAACCCAGACGAGATTCTGCTGCAAATGATAGAATCCAGCAGCTTAATTGAAAACGCCAAGGTCAGCGCTCCAAGTCATGAGGTTGATTTGCACATAGAAAAATTATTGCCTGACGCAGACCCGAAAACCATGAGCAACTCAGAGATCCTTCGCCAGCAGTTGGCAGCCTTTGAAGATGCGCTGGAACGTGCCGTGGCCACTAACATGCATGAGATTATTTTCATTCATGGCACTGGAAACGGCGTCCTTAAAAAAGAAATCCAGAAGCTGCTGAGCCGAAACCCACATATCAAATTCTATGAGGAGGCCCGCAAAGAGAAATTTGGGTACGGTGCCACCAAGGTGTCTTTGAAGTAAGGATCAGGTAAAAGTAAATGAAAGCCCATTTTTGGCCTGTTTTCATGGGAACAGGCCAAAAACGGGCTTTTCTTTTTCTATGGTGTTTGAGGATATGGAGATATGGAAATTTGAAAAAACTATCTCTCACGCAAGTTTGTAAACTTGCCCCTATGCAAAGCTCCAAGTAATAAACTTGAAGCAGGGAAATTAACTTTTAGCCATCGGACGAGCTTAATTCTTAATTAAATCCGAAACGTGAAGCTTGCGTAGTAGGGCAGTTTTCTTGTATTGGTGCTCTTGCATGCGTTGCATAATGTCATTTAGCAATTCCAAGGATTTGAGGATGTAGGCGCCTTTGTTGAGCATGACACAGTCGGCGCGCTGAGCCATGGCGGCGTCTGTGATTTCTGCGCGAGAGGGCCGGCCTTTCTTGGTGAGTTTTTCCAGAACCTGGGTGGCCCACACCACCGGCAAATGCGCGGCTTCAGCAATCCAAAGAATTTCTTCCTGAACTTCGGCAAGACGCTGCCAGCCCAGTTCAACGGCTAGGTCGCCGCGGGCAATCATGAGGCCCGCCGGTTGTTGGCGTAATAGCGTGAGCAGCAAATGCGGAAGGTTATCAAAGGCGGCCTTGGTTTCAATCTTGAGCATGATGCCCACCTCCTTGGCCTGTAACTCCTGCAAGGCTTGTTGCAACTCTTCCACCATGGGCGGGTGGCTCACGAAAGACAGGTTGATGATGTCTGCAAATGGCAGCACATGGGCCAGGTCTTGCCGGTCTTTAACGGTGAGTTTGTGCAATTGCAAATCACTCTCTGGCAGGTTGATGCCTTTGTCTGGTTTCAGCTTGGCTCCCAGTTCATCAGCGGCAGTGATTTTTACCCGAAGGTACTCTGGGTTCACCTCTTCAATCACGCCCTCAATTTCGCCATCATCAAACCAGATGGGCTCCCCGGCCTTTACTCTGCTGAAGACCTCGGGCAAGGTGCAGGAAATATGCGCGGGCTCCACTTGGTTTCCTTCACTGTCCAGTTGCGCGGGTTCTCCCGGAATGGATTTGCGATGTAAGATTAGTTCCTGTCCGTTTTTCAGGAGCAAGGGCAGCGTCATGGCCGGCAATTCGCCAATCTTCTGGATAAGAACTTCGCCGGTTTTGGTGACCAATTGCAGTTCGGTGCCCGTTGCCAAATACGCAGATTTCCCCGACACGACCAGCAAACCGCCGTTCACTTTCTGGACCACCGTAAACAAGCGTTTGCGCTTACGAGTGTCTTTGAACGTGATGCGGCTTCCCTCCTCGGCTTGCTTCGCCCATTTCTTGGATACGCGTATGGCGGCATCTACCGGTTCTGGCGCAGGCACGCCCTTGGGTCCCAGCCACACCTTGGCCACCGACAGAATCTGCCCTACTTCGTCTATTTTTGGGTGAATGGCCAGCACTTTAGGACCAGCTTTCAAGAGTCCGGTTCTTAGTTTGGGGCCCATCAAATCAAAGAGAATTTTGCAGCTTTGGTTGAGTTCCTGCTCGGCTTTTCTAATGTTAGCCGCCATTTTCTCCCAGACGGTGATGTCATCATGCGCGCAGTTGATGCGGGCACAGTTCATGCCGGCTTTCATGAGCGCTCTTACTGCCTTGTAATCTTCGGCGAGGTCCGTAGAAAACGTGACCATGATGCGCCCGTCACGGCCCGGGCTGGCCGGCCCGAACAGCTCTGAGATGTGCGTTTTAAGGGAACCCGCTGCGGCGGGAACGGTGCTAAGGTCAGCTTTTTTACCGGTGAGGTGGCCCTGCAACAGCAATAATTGGTTCCGGACGGTGTAGAGCGTAGTCTGCACGTGGGCTTCCAGGCGGCCTAAGGAAGAAAGCCCCAGGCTGGCCAGCTGAGCTTGTAAGTGTCGGTTGTCATGCTTCCGGAGGGCCAGGTAATGTAACAGGTTCTTGCTGCTTTCTTGGTACTTGACATGCACTTTCTCAATATCGGCGACATACGCCTTCTCAAGCGCGTTTGCCTCCTGCAAAAGCTCCTTTATGCGGGCCAGCACTTGCTCCACCATTTCTATGGAGACGCCCTCTCCGGCTCTATCCGTTGGACCGAGGCTGTTGCTTTTCTGTTTTTCTGGCTTGGGGGCTTTGGTTCCTGTTTTGCTCGTCATCCTTCTTGCGTTTTTTTCCTGATCCTTCTAGTCAATACGTGATTTCCTCCGTTTAGCCTGAAGCCTTTTCTACCTCCATGGTCAACGCTCCAATTCGCGCAACTTTCCTCCTCAACCAGTTATCCGTTTTTGGCCTGTTTTCCAGAAAACAGGCCAAAAACGGATTTCCTGCAGTTGTGTCTGACAGAAAGCTGTACCTTTGTAAAAAAATCGGCAAGCCGGCTTATCGCTGCGTCTTCTTTTAGGCGGAGAGGAAAGTCCGGGCAACGCAGAGCATCCTGCTTCCTAACGGGAAGGCATTTGGCGGGAGACGGCCAAATGACAGCCAGTGCCACAGAAAATAACCGCCACTAATTAATTAGAAATTAGAAATTACTCATCTGTGAAGACTCATAATTTTTAATTTATAATTTCTAATTAATTGGTGGTAAGGGTGAAAAGGTGCGGTAAGAGCGCACCAGCGGCTAGGCGACTAGTCCGGCTGGGTAAACCTCAGGAGTTGAAAGACCAAATAGGCTGGCAGCGCCTCGTTTTAGGACAAGGCTAAGGGCGGCTCGTCCGATGTCAGTGGGTAGGTTGATGGAGCCTTTCCGTGAGGACTGGCCTAGATAAATGATAAGCCATCTGTCTTCGGGCAGAGGACAAAACCCGGCTTACAGGCTTGCTGATTTTTTTATTTTTTCGCCTCTCTCCTTCGGCGCTTCTCTTTGGGGTTCCCTTTTGCCTTTTCCTGAAAAACCAGGCTTTGAAAAGTCAATCAGCAGTTCTTCCAATTCGGTCCTCTCCTGCCTTCTTTTGCCTCGCGAAGCTTTCCATTATAAAACCCTAAGGGCTTCCGGCTTTGCTTTTTCCCTTTCCTTATTATCTGGCATTGCTGAAGAGCAACAGTGTTTTTGTTTCTAGTAATACCATCGTTTTTGGGCTGTTTTCTTGGAATCTGGTCAAAAACGACTCCGAATCTGGTTTGGAAAGAAGAACATGGGAATAGATAAGCTTTTTTAGGATTGGTGGTCTTCAAAACCAAAATCAAAATTGTTCTGCCCGTTGGTGTCAATACCAACAAGCGCACAATGCCCTGAAACCATCCCTAGTAAATCAGCAATCGTTTTTAGGCTATTTCCTGTTAAACAGGTCAAAAACGATACCTAATCTTGGGTGATTGCTAAAAGTTTTAGGTGCAGGTCTTTGTTTCTAAGGCATTATTCTTGAAATTAGCTTAACAGGCCCCTATACCAGTAAACGGGTAAGAGAAAAGCAGTTGAATAGGAAAAAGGTATAATTGCCATAGCTATGCAAGAGGCAGCCAGGATACAGGAATTACGGGAATACAGGATTTTAGACACGCTGCCAGAGAAAGAGCTGGATGAGCTGGTGGAAATCACCTCGGCGATCAATGACGCTCCCATCTGCCTGCTCACGTTCATAGACAAAGACCGGCAATGGTTTAAATCGGTGAAGGGTTTAGCCACCCGTGAGACCTTGCGGCAAGATTCCTTCTGCCGCCACGCGCTGGAGTTTCCCAAAGAAGTGCTGGTAGTGACAGACCCATGCAATGACCCGCGTTTTAAAAACAACCCGTTTGTGGTGGGACTGCCCGGAATCAAATTTTACGCTGGGGCTCCCCTGGAAACGCCCAAAGGCTACGTGCTGGGCACGCTCTGCATCATTGATACCAAACCCCGCGAGTTTTCTGACAACCAGAAAAAGGCCCTGCAGTTATTGGCTAAGAAGGCCATGGATTACCTGGAAACCAGAAAACAACTGCTGGACCAGGATGATCTGCTGGAGCACAACATTACGCGCCTTAGAAAACTAACGGATCAAGCCCCGGGCGCCATTTATCAGCTGGAACTTAGCCCAGATGGCAGACTGCATTTTCCGTTTATAAGCAAGGGCTTTGCCACCATACACCCCATGTTGGACCCTCAACTCTTAAAGGAAAACGCCGAGGTCGCTTTTACCGTCATTCACCCAGATGACGTGGAGATGGTGCGCCAAAGCCTGATAGACTCCTTTACTCAGCTCACTAATTGGGAGGTGGAATATAGGGTGTTGGAGGAGGAAGGCGAAGTGCACTGGCATTGGTCCAACGCCAAACCAGAACGCAAGGAAGACGGCACGGTGGTTTGGTACGGCACATTCCAGGACATCACCCAGCGCAAAGAGTACATCCAGACGCTGGAGCAGATTCTGTTTGACATTTCGCACGTCATGCGCAAACCCGTGGCCACTCTTTTGGGCCTCACCACCGCCCTGCAATCTTACCCCATGGACCCTTCTACCCTGCATACCTATGTAGACCATATTCAGGCGGTCTCCAAGGAAATGGACGCGTTCATCCATCAGTTAAACGACACTTACCAACAAACCATTACCAAGGTAACCAAGTCCAACGGGCAGGAATAGGTTTTTGGTCAAGGGTTTTCCAAGGATAGATTACGGAGAAGGGGCTGTCTGGCTGCTCAACTCCAGCAACACCTCATAGTAGTTTCTGTTCTGCATCTTGGATTTAAGCCAAGCGTAGTAACTCATGGAAGGCAAGTCTTCCTGCTCTACCGGCCCAAAGACTAGGTTGGCTTCTACCTGTTGCAGAAACACTTTACGGGATGCCACGTCTGGTTGCAAAAAGAACTGCTGCAGCAACTTTAAAAAGGCCATGGCATTCTGGTACATCGGCTGGCTCAGGACTTCTTTGTACTTGCGTTCCACTGCCTGAATCTGATCCAGGGCCAGGTCCAGATTCCCGAACTCGTATTGCAAAATCACTTCGCCCAGCTTCTTCTTGAGCACCCATTCCAGGCCCATTATTTTTTCACACCACTTGTCAGTCTTGTCCATGTACAGCAGCACCTGGTTGGCTTTTTGGAAAGCCCCCTGCGCAAAGTACAGGAAGCTCAGGCCCAAACGCGCCGTCAGGAAATCACGGGGCTGCAAGGTGAGTTTTTTGTCAAATACCAGGGCTTCCAAGGTGCTCACAGCCGTGGGTAATTGCCGCAGAAAGGCATCATTGGCGGCTTTTAGCAGCACGTACCGGGGGTAGAAGACCGTGTGCTGGGCCAGTGCTTCTTTTTGCAGGGCTTCATATAACTCAGAAAGGTAGCGATTGGAGGCTTCAAACTTGCGGTTACGGTACAGCACATGCGCCATCATGTACAGAATACTCACCCGGTACAACTGGTTGGCCTTTGAAAAACCGTGTGTAGCCATGGCCCTCTGGTACTGCCCAATGACGTAGGGTTCAAAGGAGAAGAAGTCTTTTCTCACCAGCACGGCGCTTCGCGCAATCTGCAGCAGCTTGTACAAAAGTGAAGGCCGCTGGCTCACGGCATCACCTAACTGGTAGGTGCTGAGCACTTCTTGAATGGTGGCGTCAAAGGCCAGGAACCGGCCTCCTCCCCGGGCCTGCCGAAGACGTTGGGCAATGAGGCTGCTGGCAATGTTGGCGCGTTCATCTTCTTCGGCGAGCAGCTTGTTGGCTTCCCATTTTTGTATGGTTTCTTCCAGCGGGTCTGCGTGCAAACTATCTGCCTTCTCCATCTGCAAATGAAAGATGGTGTTCAACAACCCGAACTGCTCATTCTGTTGGGCCAGCTTTTCGGCTTTGCGCAGCATGTTCCAGGCCAGCCGGTCTGCCTGTGCATCAAAAAGATAGCGTGCCAGCGACAGCAATCCCATCACCGAGGAACCAGCAGTGGGATCGTCTGTCCTTTGTTTTAACACAATGAAATCTGTTAGCTGCTGCATCAGGCGTTTGCGCAAGGCGTAATACGCCGTGGCATTGCCATCTTCTGGGTACAACCGCTGAATGAGCTCCTGACTTTTAAGTGGCTTCTTTAACAGCATCAGCTTGTATAGCGCAAAATCCTTTCGGCCCTTCTTCTTTTTCTGACGCTGTAAAAAATGCCCAAACTCCCGCACCTCGTCTGATGAGAACGTATCCAGGATAATTTTTAAGTCGTCCATTTCAAGAATGGTTAAATGCTGCTTTTCATCTCTTTAATTACAGCATTTTTAAAATAAGATTCAAATTATCTTTTGCACTCATTATCAATATCCTACAATCTATTATCACGCATTTAAATGTCTAATTTTTTAGAAAGTGAGTAGCATACGCCATAGGCCAGCTTGTACCTTTATACCATCCCCCGCTTATCTACCATTCTTTTCTATGAAAACCCGTTTTACCTACTTAACTGCGGTGGCCTTATTCTTTTGCTTGGGGGCGAAGGGTCAAATCTGCCAACCCTTAAAATCTGATACTGTTGCCCCGTTTGCTGTAGAGACAAGTTCTGAAACCAAGGCTGCCTCTACCCTATTGCGGATGCCTGCAACCGCGGCTTCTTTGCCAACAAGCAGTGGCCTTCTCATGGCTGCAGAGGAACCTACTAAACAAGACAAATTAGGTAACCTAATCATGAGTGAAGTGATGATGGCCTTGGTGAGTACGCCCGCCTTTGCCTACAAGGGAGCCTACTGGACCGCAGCAGGAACCCATATCATGTCTCTGGCCGCTTTTAATGGCGGTACCTGGGCTGAGAACAAGGAGACCAGTTGGTATGCCTTCGGGTTGCTGAATGCCTTGGCCCTTCACCATTATTTTGTAAAACCCACGTCTGGCGGTCAAGTCTTCTGTCGGAATTTTGTTGGCTTGAACGCCGTCGCGCTGACTACCCACCTTATAGACAAAACCATTTCCCGGAAGAAGAAAACCAGAGGATAATGCCCTCAGCAAGGCTCTCTTTTGTACCCCGGCTTTTTTCCTTGAGGGCCTTCTGGCAAACTTCATTGGTCAATTTCCTCCCCTTTGTTTGGAAGTCACAACCTTATCCCTTTCAACCACCACCTTTCACCCTAACCAAACGTTAAAATGAAAACAATTCTACTTGCCTTGTTCTGTGTTTTGTGTGCTCAAGGAGCATGGGCTCAGGACCTCATTGTGAAAAGAAACGGCGAGGAAATCAGCGCCAAGATTCTGGAGATAACGCCAGACGTCATCCAATATAAACGCTTCGACTACCAGGACAGCCCCCTCATCTCCATAGCCAAAAAGGAAGTGTTCATGATCAAGTATGCCAATGGCAGCAAAGAAGTCATAACCACTACCTTGTCGCCCGCGCCCATTACCTTCAACAACGTAGATCCTACCCTTGGCCAGGAAGCCATTAAACTGGGTGGTCCCCGGTTAGGCTTCACCGCGATAGGAGGTACGTTAGCGGATGAGCTCAAAGAAGACCACAACCTTAACCCCTTCCTCACGCAGTTTGGCTGGCAGTTTGAAACCCGCCTGTTCACTACTTCCAAAGGTTTGACTGGTCTGGCAGAGTTTGTTCCCTTAGTGGGCGGTTTGGAACAAGGAGCTTTTCTGCCAAGTTTGAGCGCCTTGGTGGGCCTGCGCGGCGCCAAAGGATTTGAGTTTGGAGTGGGACCCAACGTTTCGCCGGCGGGCGCTGGGCTGGTGTTTGCCTTGGGCACCAACTTGCAGTCTGAGGGCATCAACTTCCCTATCAATCTGGCGGTGGTGCCTAGTAGGGACGGCGTACGGGCCAGCGTATTATTTGGGTTCAACTCCCGCAAAAACTGATTAGAGTCTCACATAACAGCCTTTATCCAGATGAAAAAAAGACTACTATTCATGGTGTTGTTCGCCTTGGTTTGTTTACAACCGCTTATGGCCCAGGACATCATCTTAAAAATGACCGGCGAAGAAATTAAGGCCAAGGTTATGGAAATCTCCCTGTCCCAGGTACGGTTTAAATTGACGGATAGCCCCACTGACAGCGTGCACGCACTCCCGAGAAGCGAAGTTTTCATGATTACGTTTGCCAACGGCGCCAAGGAAGTGCTAAACCAGGAGCCAGCAGATACTACCAGTGCAGAGGTCATGACTCCCCAGCAGATGTACCAGCTGGGTACAAAAGACGCGAAGGCTTACTACAAAGGAAGAGATGTAATTTGGGCCAGCGCAGCTACCACCATGCTGTTTCTACCCGCTCCTATTATCATGGGCGCCATTCCGCCTAAGATTAAACCCACAGAGGTTTCTAACATTGACTACCTCAAAAACAACTATTACGTGAAGGGTTACAAAAAGCAGGCGCACAAAAAGAAGATTGGCAAAGTGGCCATTGGAACGGGCGTGGGCCTTTTAACCACTGCTGCCATTAGTGTGATTGTCTTCATGACCGCCATGAACTCCATGTAAGCCAGCCGGCCGTTTTTGGCCTGTTTTCTGGAAAATTAGCCAAAAACGGGCCTAATCTAGTTTAATTTGAAGGATTTAGAAAAATCGAATTGGCTCAAACTAACAACCGTTTTTTATCTGATTATCAAATTATTAGCCTTTTTATTTTGTAATTCAAGTCCCGGGCCGTACGTTTGGTCTACCTATTGACATAAGATGATTCAGCACCACGCATTTTTCTTTGGTTATTACTTTTTTGGACCTTACAAGGGGCTCAACTGGTAAACCTATGCGTTGAAAACATAACACATACAACACCTGAAGCCCCGCCCACCAGCGGGGCTTTTTTATTGGCAAAAATGTAAGATGAGAATAGCAATTCAAGGAGGCCCAGCCTCTTTTCATGACGTACTGACAAGAACTATTTTTGAAGAGACTTCCCTGGAAGTTCTGCATTGTGACACCTTTGAGCAAGTAGGCCAACTTTTGGCAGACGGTAGCGCTGCCCGGGCGGTCATGGCCGTGGAGAATACCCTGGCCGGGCCTTTGCTGAATAACTTCAAGTTAGTGCAACAGCATCAGTTCCATATTCTGGAGGAGCACTGGCTGCCCATTGACCAAACGCTGATGGCGTTACCAGGCCAGACCTTGCAGAACCTTCAGGAAGTATGGTCGCACCCCGTGGCCCTGCAGCAGTGCAGCCGTTTGTTTGAGCAGCATCCATACCTGGTGGCCACGGCCAAGGCAGACACCGCCGACAGCGCCCGCCAGATTCAAGAACAGCAATTGAAAGGCATAGGAGCCATCGCAAGCCTTGCCGCCGCCGCCTTATATGACCTAACCGTTTTGCAAGCACAGGCCGCAGACACCCGTCACAACTATACCCGCTTTTTCCTTTTGTCTAAAGAGCGCCGCGGCGCGCATGTTCCCGCCACCAAAGCGAGCCTTATTGTACCTATCCTATCTGTAAATTCCTCCGCCGCTTTAGTCAGCCAGCTCAAAAAAATTCTGGGGAAGAAATTGTCCCTTTGCCAGGAGTTGCCGGGCGGTAAAAACCCAGAACTGCTGGTGGAAGTGTCTTGCCCGAATGAAAAGGAATTGATCTTCGCCCTGAAAAAATTGAAGTCCCTTGAGCCTCGGGTTCAATTGCTGGGCATGTACCAAGGCAAGCCTGCACCGCAACTATCGTCAATTCTAGATTCTGCCCTATGATTATTTCCAGCGCTCACCGGTTGCAGAACGTGCCAGAATACTACTTTTCCAGAAAGCTGGCAGAGGTACGGGCTTTGCAGGCAGCCGATAAACACATCATTAACCTGGGCATTGGCGATCCTGATTTGCTGCCCTCCCCAGAAACTGTGCAGGGTCTTGTGCAGGCTGCCGTCCGTCCAGAAGCCCACCACTATCAGCCCTCTGCCGGTGCGCTGCCTTTAAAAAAAGCCTTTGCACGTTGGTACCTGAAAACCTACGGAGTCACGCTTGACCCTAAGTCAGAGGTTCTTCCTTTGATGGGCTCCAAAGAAGGCATCTTTCATATTTCCATGGCCTTTCTGAACCCGGGAGATCAAGTGCTTCTGCCAGACCCCGGCTACCCGGCCTATACGGCGGTAACAAAACTAGTAGGTGCGCAGCCGGTTCCATATGCCCTAACCCAGGAGAACGACTGGCAACCAGATTTGGACCAGTTAGAAGCGGTGCTGCAAGGCGGCAAGGTTAAACTCATGTGGGTGAATTATCCGCATATGCCCACGGGGGCCGGCGCCTGCATAACAATGTTGGATGCCCTCATTGTCCTAGCCAAAAAGTATAAGTTTCTACTGGTGAATGACAATCCTTATAGCCTGGTATTGCCACAGGAATCGCCGGTAAGCCTGCTTTCCAGACCGGGAGCCGAGAAGTGCTGCCTGGAACTTAACTCTCTGAGCAAATCGCATAACATGGCGGGATGGCGCGTGGGCGTGGTGGCAGGAAATGGTGCGTATTTGAGCTGCCTGCTCCAGGTGAAGAGCAATCTGGACTCTGGCATGTTTCTGCCCGTGCAACAGGCCGCCATCAAAGCCTTGCACAATCCAGAGACTTGGCATGACCACCAAAACCAAGAATACCAGAAGCGCAAACAGGTAGTCTTTGAGCTACTTGATCTCTTGGATTGCCACTACCAAACCAACACGCACGGTCTTTTTGTCTGGGCCAGAGTGCCGGACCATGTTCTAGACACAGAAGCCTTTTTAGACGAACTCCTCTATGAGGCCGGAATATTCCTGACTCCGGGCAAAATCTTCGGGAAGCAAGGCGAGCGGTACCTACGGGTCTCGCTCTGTTCACCAGTATCTCAGTTAAAAGAAGCCATTCAAAGAATTCAACATCACCTTTTACCCAAGAATACCCATGCAAGTATCTAACAACTCCCTTACCATCACCGCCCGAACCAAAATTTTAAACGGCGGCCCACTGCCAACCGTCATTGCTGGTCCCTGCAGCGCTGAAACCGAAGAACAAATGCTCCAAACCGCCAGGGCTCTGCAGCAGGATCACCGCGTGTCGGTGTTCAGGGCGGGCATCTGGAAACCCCGCACTCGGCCAGGCTTGTTTGAAGGAATTGGCCAGGTGGGTTTGGAATGGCTACAGAACGTGAAAAGTGAGACCGGCCTGCAAACTGCGGTGGAGGTGGCCAATACGCAGCACGTAGAACAGGCCCTTCGGCATGGGGTGGACATTTTGTGGGTGGGTGCCAGAACCACCGTCAATCCTTTCTCTGTACAGGAGATAGCTGATGCCCTGCAAGGTGTGGACATTCCGGTGCTGGTGAAGAACCCCGTCAACCCAGACATCCAGTTGTGGCTGGGCGCCCTGGAACGACTGAACCGCGCCGGCATCACAGACCTGGGACTCATTCATAGGGGCTTTTCCACCGTCAACAATAAACCGTACCGCAACCATCCCAAATGGGAAGCCATTGCCCAGATAAGAGCCCTCGCGCCTGGAGTTCCTTTGATCTGTGACCCCAGCCATATTGCTGGCCGCCGCGACCTGTTACAGACTGTTAGTCAGCAGGCGCTTCACCTGGGCGCAGACGGCCTCATGATTGAAACCCATTGCAACCCAGACGCTGCGTTAAGCGATGCCTCCCAACAAGTGACTCCCGCGGGCTTAGACGCGCTCCTCACTTCTTTGGACCTGGAATCTGAGCGGGTGGCCAACACGGGACAGTTGCAGGAATTAAGAATGATTGTGGACAGATTGGACCAGGACCTGCTGCACCTGCTCTTCCTCCGGACGGATGTTTCGGAACGCATTGGCGCCTACAAGAAAACACATGGCCTGGATGTTTTTCAGGCGGGACGCTGGCGCGATGTACTGGAGAACAGACTCACCATTGCCCGCGAAATTGGCTTGGACGAGCATTATGTAAAAGCCATCTTTGACATCATCCACAACCAGTCCATCGGGCTACAAAACGAAGTAGTGGCCTCTTCTGCTCCTGTTCAGGAAACCGCCCACTAAATGAAGTTTTCTCTGCATGGAATAGATAATTATACCGGTCGTTTTTGGCTTGTTTTCTGGAAAACAAGCCAAAAACGACCGGTATCAAAGTAGTATCACTTGAGAAACCCCAACAACAGGCCAGATTGCTTTGCGTTACTCTAGAACAACCATTTTGTAGAGTTATGACGCATTTCAAATACCTAAGCCTTCTTCTGCTTTTTGTGTCCCAGATAGGCGTTGCCCAGGCGCAGCCGAAACCTTTGGACCCAGACCTAACCAAGTACACCTACCCTTTTCCGGTGCATTTCCATTCCCTCACCGTGCAGCGGCAGGCAGTTAAAATGGCGTTCATGGACGTGAAGCCGTCCACTCCTAACGGGAAGTCCGTTTTGCTTTTGCACGGCAAGAACTTCAACGGGGCGTATTGGGAACAAACTGCCAAAGACCTGAGCAAAAATGGCTTTAGAGTGATCATCCCAGACCAAATAGGTTTTGGCAAATCCAGTAAGCCGCAGAACATCCAGTACAGTTTTCAGATGCTGGCACAAAACACCAAAAGCTTGCTAGACAGTCTGGGCGTAAAGCAGGTGGCGGTGCTGGGGCATTCCATGGGCGGCATGCTGGCCACGCGCTTTGCGCTTATGTACCCAGAGACTACGGAAAAACTCATCCTGGAAAACCCCATTGGCCTGGAAGACTGGAAACGCTGGGTGCCCTATCAATCCATAGAAAAATGGTACGCCGGGGAGCTCAAGCAGAACTATGAGACCATCAAAAAATATCAGCTGGATAATTATTATGGTGGAACATGGGACCCCAAGTATGATGAGTGGGCGAACGTTCTGGCCGGTTGGACCTTACACCCGGAATATCCTAAAATAGCCTGGGTTTCGGCGCTCACCTATGACATGATTTTCACGCAACCGGTAGTGTATGAGTTCAGCCAGGTGAAAGCGCCTACCCTCCTGCTCATTGGTCAACGCGACAAGACCGCCTTGGGCAAGGCCAACGCCCGTCCCGAAGACCGCGCCCTGCTGGGTAATTACCCCGCACTGGGCAAGGAGATCGCTAAGAAGATTCCAAACGCTAAATTGGTGGAGCTGGCCAACGTGGGCCATTTGCCGCACATAGAGGCCTATGACCGGTTTCTTGTCCCTCTGCTGCAATTCCTGAATAGTAAGTGAAAAGGTTTTCTGCCGTAAATTCTGACTAATCTGTTTTTGGGCTGTTTTCTGAGAAACAGCCCAAAAACAGATTATTTTTCAGAGGGTGGTTAAACCTTTTGGAGTGGGTTCAGTCAAAGTCCAAACCATTCCAGCAATGAAAAAACAACATTTACTCTTTCTTCTATTTTTCACCCTTTCCTTTACGGCCTTCAGCCAGTCCACGTCGGTGAGTGGAACGGTGGAAGGTGGCGGGTCTCCCCTTATTGGGGCCACGGTAGCGCTCCTTAAAGCAGATTCAACGGTGTTCAGAGGAGCCGCGACTGACGTTGACGGCGGGTTTCAAATCGCCGGCGTACCTGCCGGTCGTTATATCATCAAGGCTTCTTATTTAGGCTTCTCTGATTTTTACCGCGGCGTAACCGTGGGCGGCACGCCGGTAAGCATGGGCACCCTCACCTTGTCCAGCGCCAGCAGACGCCTGCGCGAAGTAGAAGTAGTAGGCAGAGCCGCCACCGTGATCACCAAGGCAGACACCGCTGAAATGAACGCCGCGGCCTATAAAGTCAACAAAGACGCCAACGCCGAAAACCTGATTCAGAAAATGCCGGGCGTCACCATCCAGAACGGTCAGGTGCAAGCCCAGGGCGAACGCGTGCAGCGCGTTCTGGTGGACGGAAAAGAATTCTTCGGCGAAGACCCAAACGCGGTCCTGAAAAACCTTCCTGCCGAGGTGATCTCCAAAATACAAGTGTTTGACCGTCAGAGTGACCAGTCCCAGTTCACTGGGTTCAGCGACGGCAATGAGCAAAAAACCATCAACATCATCACCAAGCCAGAATTCAGAACCGGGCAGTTTGGGCGTTTCAGCGCAGGCGTTGGTACAGATGAGCGCTTTAGACTAAGCGGCAACATCAACCAGTTTAAAGGTGACCAGCGCATTTCTATAGTGGCCTTGAGCAACAATGTAAATGAGCAAAATTTTTCTTCTGAAGATCTTGTTGGTGTGGCAAGCGCCAGTTCCAGAGGAGGCGGCAACCGTGGCGGCGGTGGCGGTGGCCCACGCGGAGGAGGCGGCGGGTTTGGCGGCGGTAACAATACGGGAGATTTCTTGGTGAATTCCAGCAACGGCATTGCCACTACCAACGCCATTGGTATCAACTACCTGGACAAATTGGGTAAGAAAGTAGACGTGCAGGGCAGCTACTTCTTTAATTACACTAACAATGACAACAACTACAACACCCTAAGAGAGTTTGATTTTAATAATCCTGGGGCGTATGATGTCAATGAGGGTGGTCTTTCTGATGCCAAAAACCAGAACCATCGCCTTAACCTGCGCATTACCTACAACATTGACTCTGCCAACTCCATCATCATCCGACCAAGACTGAGCTTGCAGCAAAACAAAGGAGATAGTTTTACGGAATCCAGGCTCTTCTCAGATTCTCAAATTGAATCAACCCAGCTTTTATTGAAGAACTTTGACAATACTTTTCTTTCTGACTTAACAGGCATTAACTTCAATAATAGCATCTTATACCGCCACAGCTTTGCCAAGAGAGGGAGAACCATCAGCTTGGATGTCAACAACGGCTACAACCAAAACAAAGGTGATAACAGAAATGACATCATCTTCTTGAAGGACTTAGTGAATGAAGGCGATGACTCCTTGGTATACCTCACGTCTAACTTAGACAACAGAGGCTACAACGTGGGTGCCAATTTGAATTACACAGAGCCCCTCAGCCAAAAAACACAATTACAGTTGACGTATGTGACCAACTACTCAAACTCAGACGGTGACAGACGCACATTCCAGTACCGTCCGGTTACAGAACTTTATGATAGTTTGGTAGTAAATCAGTCCAGTACGGTAGACAACCGCACCTTTACCCAGGAGTTTGGTGGAGGCTGGCGCTATAATACCAAAGACTTCCAAGTGATGCTGAACGCCCGCTACCAATGGCTGGAGCTTTCTACAGACCAGATGTACCCTAGAGCACTGGACACGGTCAGAAACTATCACAACATTTTACCGTTTGCCATGCTGCGTTACAATTTTACGCAAGACCGAAACGTGCGTATTTTCTACAATGGCCGTTCCCAGACACCTTCTGTGGACCAGTTGCAGGGCGCGGTGGATTACTCCAACCCCACCATTCTCACCCAAGGCAACCCAAACCTGGGCCAGAGCTTTAACCACAGCTTTAACGTCCGTTATTCTTCTGCCAATCCAGGTAAGTCTGCCTCGTTCTTTGCCGTATTCGGTGGGTCGTTTGCTCAGGATTACTTGGGCCGAAGCACCATCATTAACAATGGCCCAGACACCAACGGACGTGAGGTGGAAGATGAACCGGTTGCGACGGGTACTGGCGTTTTCTTGGGAAGAGGCCAGCAGCTTTCCAGATCGATTAACCTGGATGGACAATATTCCTTCCGCTCGTTCTTAAATTATGGCTTTCCGCTTAATTTCATCAAGTCCAACCTCAACCTCAACGCCAACGCCACCTATTCCAAAACACCGTCCTTGTACAGTGATTTTGGAACGTCCTATCAACCAGTTGCCAATGACAGTAAAACGGCTAACTTGGGTGGCGGGGTAGTGTTGAGCAGTAACATTAGTGAGAACTTTGACTTTTTGATTTCAACCAACGGAACCTACAACCAGGTAGAATACGCCTACCGTACCACTCAAAACAATGACTACTACAATCAAAGCAGTTTGCTAAGGTTGAACTGGGTGCTTTGGAAAGGCTTGACCCTCACATCTGAGTTAAACCACCAATACAACGGTGGTCTGGCCGAAGACATTGACAACACCTTTACACTTCTGAATGGCAGCGTAGGCTACAAGTTCTTGAAAGACAGAAAAGCCGAAATTAGACTTTCTGGTTTTGACTTACTGGGTGAGAATAATAGCCTGAATGTATTATTCCAGGACAACTACAGAGAAACTACGCAAACTACGGTATTGCAACGCTACTTCATGGTGAGCTTTGTGTACAACCTGCGCATGTTTGGCGGAGCGGGTGCCAGACCAATGCAGCAACAACAAGGTCCGGGTAACTTCCAGCGGGGCGGCGGCATGCATTAATCTGCGCCCAGCAAAAGAGAATTACTGTGCGGCTTCTGATTTTGGCTTGTTTTATGGAAAACAGCCCAAAATCAGAAGCCGCTTTTTTTGCCCGCCGTTTTTGGCTTATTTTTGAGGAATTACGCCAAAAACGTCCTTCTCCGCTATGCACCTGGAAGCCCTCAGAGCCTACTGCCTTTCTTTAGCTGCCGTCACCGAAGACGTGAAATGGGACCATGACCTGTGCTTTTCCATTGGCGGGAAAATGTTCTGCGTGGCCAGCATGGAACCGCCCTTTTCCTTTTCGTTCAAGGTGGACGCAGAGGATTTCCAGGCTCTCTCTGCAATGCCTGGTTTGAGTCCCGCCCCGTACCTGGCCCGCTATCATTGGGTTCTGGCAAACGAAGGCCATACGCTTTCCAGCCAGGAAATTGAGCACCGCGTGCGGGAATCCTATGAGTTGATTAAAAGCAAACTACCTAAAAAGGTGCTCAAAGAAGCCGGACTTCTGTAACAGCATCGCTTTCTTAAAAAATCCTTCCTTTTCTCCTTCCTGCAGCAATTACGTATGAACCGCCTTTCGCTGCCCATCTCTGAACCTGCATGCCTTTCCCTTCGTGTGCTTTAAAACTTCTTTACTTTCCCTACAATCTTGAAATGCTCCAATCTGGGTTTGGACGCCATCAAGGCGGCACTAGGTGATCCAGTCCGCCTATTCCCCAACTTTCTTGGGTATTCAATTGATTATGTGCGCTTTGCCAAACAGGCTCGTGTGAGACAAAATAGATAAAAGCTCCCAACTCAGACTATTTTTACACACCTCTGCACAAAAAATGGAACATTCAAAACGAGTTGGTAATGGAATCACTCCCATCAAAATTTTTAAATAATCTAAATTTTATTTGGAACGCGTCTAAATAGGCTGTTAGTTTGCATCAGTTTAGAACAAGTCTAAATAAATTTAAACCCCATGCATTCTACCTATACCTATTCAAATACCCCCAAAAGCCTACTCCTTCTTTGTTTCTTTTTCTTGTCCTCCTTGTCTTTAATGGCGCAGCAAAATGTGTTGCGCGGAAGAATCACCACTCCTGACGGGGAGCCTGCCGCTTATGTGTCTGTGTTGTTGAAGGAAGCCAATCGGGCAGCCATCACCTCAGAGGAAGGAACGTACCAGTTCAAACACATTCCGGCGGGCACCTACACGCTCATGGCCACCTGCATCGGTTTTGAGTCGCAGGAGAAAACCATCAGCGTAGCGGCGGGCCAGACAAACATCCAGGATTTCACGGTCACCAAAACCTCTACCCAGTTGCAGGAAGTGACTGTGACGGGTCGTCAGTCCATTAATGAGAAACCGATGGCTATTGGCAAAATAGCCATTAAGCCGCTAGACCTTCCGCAGAGCACCACCATCATTGGCGCAGAGGTGCTGGAAAAACAACAGGTACAGACCTTGGGCGAGGTCTTGCAGAACGTGAATGGCGTTTACCAAATGGGCGCCACCGGTGGCACACAGGAAGAAATTGCCGGCCGGGGCTTCGCGTTTGGCAGCAGCAACACCTTTAAAAACGGATCACGGTTCAACAACGGCATCATGCCAGAAATGTCTGGTTTGGAGCGGGTAGAAGTCTTGAAAGGCAGCAACGCCATTTTGTTTGGCAACGTGGCCGCCGGCGGCGTTTTGAACCTGGTGACCAAGAAGCCCAAGTTTGAGCATGGTGGAGAGGTGAGCCTGCGCGCGGGTAGCTATGACTATTACAAACCGGCCATTGATGTGTATGGGGCCATTAACCACAGTGAAAAAGTGGCCTATCGGTTGAATACTTCTTATCTTAATTCGGGTAGTTTCAGGGACCAGGTGAAGGCAGAGCGCTTTTACATCAACCCATCGCTTCTTTTCAAGGCCGGTGCCAAGACAGACATCTTGCTGGAAGGCGACTACATGCACGACACCCGCACGCCAGATTACGGGGTGGGCGCCATCAACTACGCCATCACAGACCTTCCCAGAAGCGCGTATTTAGGCGTTTCCTTCGGCAAAAACGAGGTGAAGCAACGCAGTGCTATGGCTACCATCACGCACCGCCTCAATGACAAGTTTGAAATCAGAAGCACCAGCTCTTTTCAGAACTACAACGTGGCCCTGCTCACTACCTCCCGCCCTACCAACTTTGTCCTGGACGCCGAAGGCAGATACAACGGTGACCTGAAAAGAGGCTTGCAGCGCTCAGCCTCTGATGAGAAGTATTACCTGACCCAACTGGATTTGACAGGCAAGTTTAACACCGGCTTCTTGCAGCACACCTTGCTGGTAGGCGCAGACGTGGACAAATATGACACAGAGGCTCCTTCTTTCAACGCCATCAGCTCCTATGACGTCATCAACATCTACCACCTGAACCCAGACAACCAGCGCAAGGACATCCCGGACTTCATCACCAAACCCTACAACACCAAGACCGTTTCCAACCGCTTTGGTGTGTATGCCCAGGATTTGATTAGTGTTTCGGAGAAGGTGAAAGTACTGGCTGGTTTGCGCTACAGCGCCATTGACACAGAAGGCGAATCTACCGTGACCGACGCACAAACCAAGAAAGAAGTGCTAGGCACTACCAGCAGCTATGACTATGCGTTCAGCCCCAGAACCGGCGTGGTGTTCCAGCCTACCCAGAACATGTCCTTGTTTGTGAGCTATGCCAACTCTTTTACGCCTAATACCGGCACAGATGTGAACATGAAACCATTGGATCCGTCCATCACAGATCAGTATGAGGTAGGCATTAAGAATGAGCTATTGAATGGACTGTTGTCTGCCAACGTGACGGCCTACCAGATCAAGAACAGCAACTTTGCTCAAAGAGCCTTGTTTCTAGCCAATGGCGTGACGGCCAACACTAACAACAACATCAAAGAACTGGCCGGCGAGGTTACCAGCCAGGGCGTGGAAGTAGACATCATGAGTAAGCCAATGCTGGGCTGGTCTCTGCTAGGCGGCTACAGCTACAATGACACCCGCTACACAAAATCCAACACCTATGCTAAGAACGAGCGCCTGCGCTACAACCCGTCACATACGGCCAACGCCAGCCTCTTCTACTCATTCCAGAACGAAACGTTGAGTGGCTTAAACCTGGGTGCCACCGCCTTCTACGTGGGAGACCGCCTGGCCGGAAGAAACAGGACAGATGCCAACCCCAACTTTAAACTGATTGCCCTGCCCAACTACATGCTTTTTGACGCCCACGTAGGCTACACCCTGCAGCGCGTGTCTGTGCGGTTGAAACTGACCAACCTCCTGAACAAACTGAGCTACAATGCCCATGATGATAACAGCATCAACCCCATTGCGCCGCGTCAGTTCATGACCACCATTGCCTACAAATTGTAAAGATTAAAAAGATGGATGAAAAGCGTTTTTGGCCTGTTTTACCGGAAATGGGCCAAAAACGCTTTTGCTTTTAGCAGGGCATTCTCGTAATTTTATAGCACACTAAACATTCTGTTCTTATGGCCAATTGGAAAAAAGCCTTGAAACGTATGGGAGTGGCAGGTTTTCTGTTCTTCTTGATCAAAGGCCTCATCTGGATCTTTATTTTCCTGGGGGGCGCCAAACTAATTTTTGATTAAAAAGACGCTTCTTTCCTCCTGAATTCATTCCCTGCAGGCGCTGCCTTTCTTTTATTACCTCCTGATCCTGAGCATCTTCTCCAGATTACACCAATCTCCCTTTCTAGCTTTTCTGCTGCTATCTTAGAAAAGCTGAATATTTGCTATTGATTCCCATTCTTTCTTAGTACCTTCTCTTCCAGATTTCACATACCATCCTCCTGGCGCCCATCTTTGGTTGATTGGCAAAGATTTTAACAGGGGCTTTTTTTAGAGTGTGGATTCCCGTTTCCTTTTC
The DNA here is from genome assembly GCF_009913235.1 of Nibribacter ruber. NCBI lineage: Bacteria > Pseudomonadati > Bacteroidota > Cytophagia > Cytophagales > Hymenobacteraceae > Nibribacter > Nibribacter ruber. Next base: position 877,788 of record NZ_CP047897.1, read on the forward strand.
TTCAGGTGTCATGCCTGGCTATGTTTTTCTTTGTTTAGTATGCCCGCTCCTAGTATCTCTTCCGTTATTACCGGCTCCGGTAGTTTTATTCCCGCCAACATCATTGACAACAGCCATTTTCTGGAGACAGAGTTTTTTGACGCGCAGGGTCACCGGTTGGTAGGGGCCAATGAAACCATCATCCGGAAGTTTCACCAAATCACGGGCATTCAGGAAAGGCGCTACGCAGATGCTGGCATGGTCAACTCAGACCTTGGGTACCATGCGGCGCTACTGGCCATTGAAAATGCCAACATAGACCCAGAGACTCTGGATTACATCATTGTGGCCCATAATTACGGCGATGTAAAAGACGGCTGTGGCCGCGTGGACATGGTACCTACCCTGGCGGCCCGCGTAAAGCACTTGTTACGAATCAGGAACCCGTACACCGTGGCGTATGATTTGCCCTTTGGCTGTCCGGGTTGGCTGCAGGCACTCATACAGGCCCACTATTATTTACAATCCGGGGATGCCAAGCGTATTCTGGTGATTGGCGCCGAGACCCTTTCCCGCGTATCTGACCCGCATGACCGCGACAGCATGATCTATTCTGACGGCGCCGGTGCCGTGGTTCTGGAGGCCCTGGAGACGGAAACCAAGACCGGTATTTTAAGCCATCTCACGGTTTCAGACACATACTCCCAGGCACATTGGCTCCGGAACACGCATTCTTACAATCCAGATAAACCGCAGGAACAGTTGTATATTAAGATGGATGGCCGCAAAATCTATGAATATGCGCTCACCACGGTGCCCCAAGCCATTCAAAAATGCATTCAAAAGGCAGGCCTAGATTTGGATGACATTCAAAAGGTATTGATTCATCAGGCCAACGAGAAAATGGACCAGGCCATGCTGGAGCGCTTGTTCAAGCTGTATGGCAAAGCAGAAGTACCGGCTGGTATCATGCCCATGACCGTGAACACCCTTGGCAACAACTCCGTGGCTACCCTACCAATCTTATATGACCTGGTGCAGAAACATCAATTAGGCGATCATACCTTAGAAGCTGGCCGGCCCTTGGTGTTTGCTTCTGTGGGTGCCGGCATGAACGCCAATGCCGTTGTCTACCAGATGCCTTAACCCAGTCAGAAAAGCTTTCTCTTTACCTCTTTTGAATACGCTAAGCCAGTTACGTTAAAAGCAATAATTTACGGCTTAGTATGGTGTTTTGCCACCCATTTCTGCTGAGATTTGCGGCAGTAACCAAGACAGGCAATCATGACCATTGGCATTATAGGCGGCGGCATTGGCGGACTCACCACGGCCATTGGCCTTCATCAGGTAGGCATACAGGTAGAAGTATTTGAGGCCGCGCCGGCCTTTGCCCCCGTAGGCGCCGGGTTGGCCCTGGCAGCCAACGCCATAAAAGGCTTGCAACGGCTGGGCATTGCCCAGGGCATCATCGCTCGAGGCCAGTGCCTGGATGGTTTCCATATCTTTGATGAAAAGGGCCGCCTCATCAACCGCACCGACAGCCGGGCCATGAGCGCCAAATATGGTCTGGACAACTTCGTGATACATAGGGCCAGTTTGCATGAGGCACTTTTGGAGCATTTAACCGATGTCCCCTTGCACGTAAACAAGCGCGTTCTTAAAGTAGAGAACCATGCCCAGGGAGTTACTCTGTTTTTTCAGGACGGTTCCACGCGGCAGGTGGACTTTCTGGTGGTGGCAGATGGCATCAACTCGCAGGTTCGGCAGCAGCTGTTGCCTTCGTCCAAGCCCAGATATGCGGGCTACACATGCTGGCGCGCAGTGATTGAAAACCCGGGACTCACGGCACATTATGCCTCAGAAACCTGGGGCCCTGACGGACGTGTGGGCTGGACGCCATTGCAAGACAATAAGATTTACTGGTTTGCCTGCATCAATGGTCCGCAGAATGACCCAGCCATGCGCGCCATGAACATTGAGGGGCTTCGGGCGCATTTTCAATACTACCACGCCCCCATTCCATACCTGTTTGCCGCCACTAAGCCCGAAGAACTGCTGTGGCATGATCTGTTTGACCTGGCCCCCATTTCTACCTTCGCCTTTCCCAACATTCTGCTTTTAGGAGACGCTGCCCATGCCACCACACCTAACATGGGTCAGGGAGCGTGCCAAGCCATTGAAGACGCCGCCGTGCTGACAGATGAACTGCAAAAAGACCTTGATTTTAACGCAGCGGCCCAGCGCTTTGAGAAACGCCGACTAGACCGCACTCACTGGGTCACTAACCAATCCAAGGTGTTAGGAAGCGTAGCCCAAATGTCTAACCCGTTTTTGATCAAAGCCCGAAACTTCGCGCTCAGGCACCTACCCACAAGAATCAATGACTGGCAGTTAGAAAAGGTGTATTCAGTAGATTTTTAAATCGGGAGCGGTTGTCGTTTTTGGCGTATTTACTAGAAAACAGCCCAAAAACGACCGTAGCACAGATACAAGAAAAGGCGCCCATATCCGGGCGCCTTTTCTTGTATTGGGTTCAATTAGAACAAGGTTTTTAATAGGAACTGGCCGTGTTTAGCCGTTGAATGTCATGTTCTGTCAAAGTAAGCTGCGTGGCTTTAATCAGATCTTGCAGCTGTTCTGTACTGGTGGCACTGGCAATGGGTGCAGTGATGCTGGGCCGGGCCATGAGCCAGGCCAGGGAAACCTGCGCAGGCGTGGCCTGATGATGAGCGGAAATAACGTCCAAAGCAGCTAGAATGCGTTGGCCTCGCTCATTCATAAACTTCTGCATGCCGCCGCCGCGGGCGCTCTTGCTAAAGTCCTCCTTAGAGCGGTACTTGCCCGTCAGGAAACCGCTGGCCAGGGCAGAATAGCAGATTACGCCAATCTTATTTTCCAATACCAGTCCCTCCAGCTCATGCTCATAGCCAGCGCGGCTGTACAGGTTGTATTCTGGTTGCAAAGTTTGATAGCTGGGCAGGCCATGCTCTTTACTCACCGCCAGAGCTTCTTTTAGGCGGTTGGCTTTGATGTTAGAAGCCCCAATGGCGCGTATCTTCCCTTGGTCCAACAGTCGGCTATAGGCCTCCAAGGTTTCCTGAAAAGGCGTAGAAGCATCATCCACGTGTGATTGGTACAAGTCTATGTAATCGGTTTGGAGACGCTTGAGGGATCCTTCCACGGATGTCATGATGTAGTCTTTCTTGAGGCCTTCGCGTTCTGGGGTGATTTCCCAACCCACTTTGGTGGCAATCACTACCTGATTGCGGTTGCCTCTGGCCATTAGCCACTTACCAATGATGGTCTCAGATTCGCCGCCCTGGTTGCCGGGTGCCCAACTGCTGTAAGAATCTGCCGTGTCAATCAGGTTCAGGCCCGCCTCTATGAAACCGTCCAGCAGCTGGAACGAGGTTTTCTCGTCTACCGTCCACCCGAAGACGTTTCCGCCAAAGGCCAGCGGCCCTAATTCAATGCCCGTATTTCCTAAGATTTTCTTTTTCATAGTATGGTTTAAGTCCCTTGTGCCCGCCTAAAAAAGAACACCCGCCCCGGTTGAGGGAGCGGGTGCCTGTTCAATTGCATTTGTTTGTTTTACGCTATCTCCAGGAAAAGGTCTTTCTTGCTGCGGCGCACTTTCTTAGCCGTGGCCAGAAAATCCTTTTCAGTGTCACGGTACCCTAGCGCCATGATGGTAATGCTTCGTAAGCCTTTCTCTGCCAGGCCCAGCACTTTGTCCAGGGCGGCCGGGTCAAAGCCTTCCATGGGTGTGGCGTCTACGCGTTCTGCCGCCGCAGCCACCAGGCCGGTGCCCAGGGCAATGTAGCTCTGCTTGGCCGCCCACTGGAAGTTCTCTTCTGCCGTGCGGCTGTTGATGGTGCCTTTGAGGCTATCCGCGAAGCCGGCCAAGGTAGAAACGTCTACCCCGCGTTCCTGCGCAATCTGGTTCATGTAAGCATCTACCTGTTCATCGGTTAAGGTAGCCCAGGCGGCAAAGATCAACAGGTGTGAGGCTTCTACAATCTGGGGTTGGTTATAGGCAGCGGCTTGTATTTTCTTTCTCACCTCAGGATCCTGGATCACCAATACATTGTAAGGCATAAAACCCATGGACGAAGCTGATAACCTGATGGCCTCCAATATATTCTGCAGTTTCTCCTCTGGAACGGTCTCACCGGTCATGCGTTTTGTGGCATAGCGCCAGTTCAAATCTTCAATCAGTTTCATTTTGAAATTTTAAGGTGTATATACGTCATTTGTATAAACAAATTTACGTACCTTTGGTTTCAAATAGATACTAATATACCCAGGTATACCGGTATCTTACATGAAAGCTAATTTGCCATGGAAACCATCACAGTACCAGACACGGGTATGTGCATTACCCACATCCTTCCTATTAGAGACGCTTTGGACATCTTGAGCGGCAAATGGAAGATTCCCATCATTGTAGCCCTGTGCGTGCACAAGCGCCGGTTCAAAGAACTGCACCGTGATGTGGCAGGCATTACGGCCAAGATGCTTTCCAAGGAACTGAAGGAGCTGGAAATCAACAAGCTGGTAAAACGTACGGTGCATGACACCTCTCCGGTGACGGTAGAATACTCCATCACAGACTACGGCCACAGCCTGGCCCCGGTGATCAGAGAACTGCGTGACTGGGGACTCAAGCACCGGGATAAAATCATCTATCACCCAGAAGAGGCCTAAGCCGATTCTCCTTCAATGACCTTAGCCGTTTTTGGGCTGTTTTCTGATAAACAGCCCAAAAACGGCTTTTTCATTTACCGTAATAGTTTGCGGGCCTGGTGTACGTCTAGTCCGTTTTCCCATTTAGCTACAAAGAGCGTAGCTACGGCATTGCCTACCAGGTTAGTGAGCGCCCGCGCCTCACTCATGAACCGGTCAATGCCCAATATAAGCGCCAACCCGGCCACGGGAATGCCTCCTACCGCCGGCAACGTGGCCGCCAAGGTGATAAAGCCGCTCCCCGTCACGCCGGCCGCTCCTTTTGAGGTGAGCATGAGTACCAGCAGCAAGGTGACTTGTTGCTGCAGGCCCATGGGCGTGTCGGTGGCCTGGGCTACGAACACGGCAGCCATGGTCAGGTAGATGGAGGTGCCGTCCAGGTTAAAGGAGTAACCAGTAGGTACCACTAGGCCTACCACGGGTTTGGCGCAGCCGGCTTGCTCCAATTTTTCCATCAGGCTGGGCAGCGCCGCCTCAGAGGAAGAAGTTCCCAGGACAATGAGCAGCTCTTCGCGCAGGTACTTGAGCAGGGAAATGATGGAAAATCCCATGGCTTTCATGATGGCGCCCAGCACCAGAAGCACAAACAGAATGCAGGTAAGATAAAAAGCGCCCATCAGCTGGCCCAGCGCCCCTAAAGACGCCAACCCGTACTTGCCAATGGTGTAGCCCATGGCCCCAAGTGCTCCCAAAGGCGCTACTTTCATGATGATGTGAATGACGGCGAACAACCCATTGGCAAACGACTGGATGACCGTGAGAATGGGCGCAGCCTTCGGGCCAATCTTAGACAACCCAAACCCGAACAGCACCGAGAAGAACAGAATCTGCAGCAGTTCACCTTTGGCCAGGGCGTCTATGATGTTCTCAGGGATAATGTGCAGCAGAAACCCGATGACGCCTTCCGTTTCCTGCTTTTTCTGGGTGAGTGCGTTCAAGGCGGTGGCGTCTAAACTGGCGGGGTCAATGTGCATGCCTCGTCCCGGACCCACCAGGTTCACTACCAACAAGCCTAACACCAGGGCAATGGTGGTGAGCACCTCAAAATACAGTAATGCCTTTACGCCCACGCGCCCCACCTGCTTCATGTCCTGCATGCCGGCAATGCCCGTCACGATGGTACAAAACACCACCGGCCCAATCATCATTTTCACCAGCCGAATGAAGGCGTCTCCTAAAGGTTTTAACTGCACCGCCACGTCTGGCACATAATGACCTAGGGCGATGCCTAACAAGATAGCAGCAATGACCTGGGCATACAGACTTTTATACAGCGGCTTTTTGGATAGCATTTAGACGGAGGGCTTATTTTGGCAGCTTAAGATTACACAGATAGTTGCACAGTGGCAAATCTCTGCCCTCTCCATCGCCCGTGGGCATAGCAAAAATCCGTTTTTAGCCTCTTTCCTGTAAAACAAGCCAAAAACGACGACATGTCTTAAATTGACTATATTTTATTTATTATGTTAAATTAAATCATTTGTGCACTTTCAACATTGCCGTTGCTTTAAACTATTTTATGACAAGTGTCGTTAATTTATAGACAAGTTTCGTATCTTTCCTTTCAATTTGTAGACACCATGAGCAAGGCCCTAACTTTAGACACTACCCTTTCCAACAGTTCTGTAGATGACAGAGACATTCTGCTGTTGGTGCAGACGGTGCGCGCGGGCATCAAGTACCCGCTTTTTGTGAAGATTGCGAGCCAGAGCCCTTTTAATTTAAGTGAATGGTCTGTGTTTCTGCATTTGTCTGAGCGCACCATTCAGCGCTACAAGAAAGAAAAGAAAACCTTTGACCCTATCCACTCAGAGAAGATTCTGGAAGTGACCCTGCTGTACAAGCGCGGCACAGAGGTGTTTGGTAGTACAGAGAATTTCAATGCCTGGCTGGAGGCGAAGAACGTGGCCCTGGGTGGCATCACGCCCAAGAGCCTGCTGGATACTACCTTCGGGATAAGCTTGCTCAAGGACGAGCTGACCCGCATTGAACATGGCGTGCTGGCATGATTGTATTCAGGCTGAGCAAGGGCTTGTACAAAACTGATTTGTCGGGCCGCGGGGCAGAGTTGGTGGGTGGCCGATGGAACAGCAAAGGCACAGCTCTGGTGTATACCTGTGAGTCCCGGGCTTTGTGTACCACTGAGATTGCCGTGCACACCCCGCTGGGCATTCTTCCCTCTGACTACTGGCTCATCACCATTGAAGTACCAGACACTCTTCCGGTTTCTGAACTCGTGCAAGAGGCACTTCCACCAGACTGGAAAGCGTTTCCGCACCCCAACGCCACGCAACTCCTGGGTGATTCTTTTGTGCGCGAAGGGCAATACGTAGCCATGAAAGTACCATCTGCGGTAGTCCACGGCGACCATAACTTTCTGCTTAACCCCAGACACCCAGACTTCAGGCATATCAAGATTCTTGAATCGGAGCCCTTCCCTTTTGATGAGCGGTTGTTTATCAAGTAAAATCCACCACCTGCCTTATGAAAGGTAAATCCTCTAAAAATACCCGCGTAAAGTAACCTTCATTCAATTAAAAAGCCGCCAGGGAGTTCCTGACGGCTTTTCATTGTGCCTTTGCTATGGATGAGGTTACTGCCGCAGCAGTTGCATGGTCTGCACGCCATCGCTGGTAATTAGTTTCACCACATAGAGTCCGCGGTCAACCTGCTTGGGAGACCATTCCAGGCGCACCTGCTGGCCCGCCTGTGCGTTGGCCGGGGCAAACCGCTGCACTAATTTCCCTTTCATGTCATAGATTTCAACCGTGTACTGCTGTTTCTTAATAAAATTCATGGCAATGGAAGTGGCTTGCGTGAAAGGATTAGGATAAACCCGCAAACTATTAACCTCAGCCTTGGCAGCCATCATTTCTTCATTGCCACATTCGCCTAGTCTGTCTTCGGGGTGGTTTTTCAAATGTGCTTTGACGGCGTCATCTGCAATACAAATCATCTGGCCCTTGTGGCAGATCATGACCTTGGTGAGTTTAGAGCCGCAGCGCACATCCATCACGGTGATGGTCACGGACTCTGTAGCCGTACACTCGCCATTAGCTACAGTGACTGTAAAGGTGTACATGCCCGCCTCAGTGGCTGTAAACACTGTTTCGGCGGTGTTGGTGCTACTCAGGCCAGTGGCCGGGCTCCAGGAGTAACTGGTGCCACCGCTGGCGGTTAGCATGATGGATTCTGGTCCGTAGCCTAGGTACAGGGTTGAGGGAACATCACCTGTGTATGTGTTGGCCATGCGGGTCAAGGCGATGGCCGGGGTTGGCACCACGCAGGTCTCACCAGTCATTTTCACAATCCAAAAGTCAAATCCGCCCACGTTGGCCTCTGATTTCTCTCCGCTGATGGGCGAGGTGGAGGATCCACCTATAATGTAACCGCCGTCCATGGTATGGTCCATGGAAGAAAGGACGTCATCGCCGGCGCCTCCGAAGGATTTATCCCATAATGTAGTGCCGGTGGCGCTCAGTTTCACTACCCAATAGTCGCCAGCGTTGTATTCATCCTCGTCACGTTGTGGTTCGGTTTTATCACCGCCAATGCCAGAAATAGACCTTCCGCCAATAAGAAAGCCCCCGTCTGAAGTAGCCAATAAACCTCCAAACCTGTCATCTTCGGTACCACCTACGGTTCTATCCCATTGGATTTGACCCATGGCGGTAATTTTAACTACCCAAAAGTCCCTACTGCCATTGTTACTATAGTTGGGTGCTGTTTTATCGTAGCTTGCACGAGCCGCATCTGAGGCCCCTCCTAATAAATAGCCTCCGTCTTGGGTGGCTACCATGTCCAGAATGCTTTCTCCGCTTTCACCGCCTCCGGCTCCCATGGTTCTGTCCCATTCTTTCATACCAAGGGCATCTACTTTCACCAGCCAAAAGTCAAAAGCGCATTCCTCGGTACAGTTTACTTTAGGCGGGTCTGTCTTGTCACCGCTTACCAGAGAAACAGAGCCCCCGCCCAGCAGGTACCCGCCATCACTAGTTTGCAGAAGGGAGTTTAAGCCATCATAAGAACTGCCTCCGTAGGTTCTATCCCACTGCTGTTTCCCTTTAGAGCTGAGCTTCACAATCCAGAAGTCAGACCACCCTCTAGCGTCCTCAGATTTATCTCCACTTTTCATGGAAGAAGAACTTCCGCCCAGCAGGTAGCCGCCGTCACTGGTTTGGATGATATCATTTAAGGCATCACCACCACTGCCACCCAGGGTCTGGTCCCACTGCACCTTTCCCTTAGAATTGATTTTAATCACCCACATGTCACTGCCTCCCCTGCTTGGGTCAGATTTGTTGATGGTTTTACCTGCGCTGGAAGTACCCCCCAGTATATAGCCTCCGTCACTTGTTTGCTCCAATGCGGAGAGTCTGGCAAGGCCATCATACACCTTGTTCCATTCTATTTCACCAGCGGCGTCTACTTTCACTACCCAAAACTCCAGGCCATCACCGGTATCCTTGGTTTTGTCGCCGCTTATGCCAGAATATGAGTTTCCGGCCAAGATGTAGCCGCCGTCACTGGTGTGCCGGACAATCTCCAACTCGTCATTTTCTGTGCCGCCATAGGTCTTGTCCCATTGCTTCATCTGGCCAAACGCCAAGGAGGAAGACAAAAGCAGCATCATCCCCACCATTGTTATTTTAAATGCACTAACTTTTTGAAGGCCAGTCTCTATTCTGGCTTGGTTTTGAAATAAATTTTTTACCATGATTAATAAGAAGATTGTGTGAAACTAACTGGGGGTCATCAGAAAAACACAGTTGAGAAAGGATCACTGTACCGAGGGCAGGTAAAAGCCGTACAGAAAGGGGTAGACATACCTCTTCCTGCATGATTATGGTAGGAGCGTATAAGGGACGTTGATTTTAGTAGTTGGAATTTAAATTGAGCCAGCCGGAGATAGAATGATCAGTTTGTGTTGACCATTCTACCTCCGGCTGGCTCAACCATTTATTGCTTCAGAATCTGCCTATTCTGCACACCGTCTCTAGTGATGATTTTGACAACATACAGACCGCGTTCCCCCTTCTTAGGTGCCCATTCCAATTTTACCTGCTCGCCGGCTTTAACGCTGGTAGTGGCCCATCTTTTTATCATCTTTCCATTGCCATCATACACCTCAACGGTATATTCTTGGTCCTCTTGGAAACTAAGCTGGATGGCCGTTGCACTGGTAAACGGATTTGGATATACTTGGACACTGGCAGCGGTGGTTGCGGTAGGCATCTCCTCCGTCTCACAAGCTCCCAGCCTATCTTCGGGATGGTTTTTAAGATGAGCCTTGGCGGCGTCATCTGCTATGCAAATCACCTGGCCCTTGTGGCAAATCATGACCTTGGTGAGTTTAGAGCCGCAGCGTATGTCCATGACCGTAATGGTCACAGAGGCGGAGGCCATGCATTCTCCGTTCCAGGCAGTGACCGTAAAGGTATACACACCTGCTTCTGTAGGCGTGAATACCGTCTCTGCCGTGTTGGTGCTGCTCAAGCCCATAGCAGGACTCCACATATAGGTAGTGCCACCGCTGGCGGTTATGGTCATAGACGTAGGCCCGTAACCCAAATACATGTTGGTAGGTATGCCCCCGGTATACGTATGCGAACTGGGCGTTAAAGCAATGGAAGGCGTTGGTGTTACGCAGGTCTCGCCTGTCATTTTCACAATCCAATAGTCAAACCCGCCAACGTTGCCCTCAGTTTTATCTCCGCTGATGGGGGAGTCAGATTTACCACCTAAAATATAGCCTCCATCCATGGTAAGGTCTAAGGATTCAAGGTCATCATTTCCGGTTCCACCAAAGGTCTTGTCCCAGAGTTTAGAACCCATGGCGTCTAATTTAACTATCCAATAGTCGCCGGCATTGATATCCTCGTCACGTCTAGGCTCTGTTTTATCATCGCTCACCTCAGAATTAGACCTGCCACCCAACAGGAAGCCGCCGTCTGGAGTAGCTAGTACGGCCCCTAAACTTTCATTTCCATCAGCACCTAAGGTTCTGTCCCACTGAATATCTCCTGTGGCGTTAATTTTCACCACCCAAAAGTCATTGTAGTCTCCAAAGGTGCTTTTATTGGGCTCAGATTTGTCATATTTTGCATCAGAGTCAGAGTTACCAGCCAGAAGATAGCCGCCATCCTGAGTAGGGGCCATGTCTAGAATGCTTTGCCCGGTCTCACCGCCGGTTGCCCCAAACGTTTTATCCCATTCCCAATTGCCAGTGGCATCTACTTTCACTACCCAGAAATTAAAATAGCATTCATCATCACAGAATACCTTTTGCGGGGAGGTTTTGTCACCGCTCACATAAGAATCAGATCCGCCCCCTAAAAGGAAGCCCCCGTCACTGGTCTGAAGCAGGGAGTTCAGCAAGTCTGACAAGGCACCGCCGTAAGTTCTGTCCCACTGCTGTTTTCCTTTGGACGAGAGTTTTATAATCCAGTAGTCATAACCGCCTCTGGAGGCTTCAGTCTTGTCGCCGCTCACTGCTGAGATGGATTCGCCACCTAGTAAATAGCCGCCGTCACTGGTTTGAATGAGGTCACTGAGAAGATCAGAAGAGGAACCTCCCACGGTTTGGTCCCACTGAACTTTGCCCTTGGCATTGATTTTGACTACCCAATAGTCATAGCCCCCTCTGGAAGGGTCTGATTTGTTGCCATTTTTGCCTGAGATGGAGTAACCACCCAGAATATAGCCGCCGTCATTGGTTGGTTCCATGGCCGCCAGTCGGTCATCACCATCACCACCGTAGACTTTGTTCCATTCTATGGCGCCTGCAGCGTCTACTTTCACTACCCAGAAATCTGCGCCACCCCGGCTGGCTTTGGTCTTGTCGCCGCTTATGCCAGAATAGGAAGTCCCGCCCATGATGTAACCGCCGTCACTAGTATGCCGCACAATCTCCAGCTCGTCATTCTCTGCGCCGCCGTAGGTCTTGTCCCACTCCTTGGTCTGGCCCATGGCCTGGCTAGCAAGCAGGATGGTGGACAGTAAAAATACCCATACTCTAAAATAATTGGATAGATGGTTGCCTGCTTTGGTGCTGGCAAAGGCTGTAAATAAATTTTTAATCATGATAATGGAATAAAATAAATGAACTACCTGGGGGTAAGCAGAAAGGCACAGGCGTAGTATGGCCTGAGAAGGGGAACCTACACGAATAAAACCAGAAGAAAAGGCACAGTCCTCCCGGTGAGTGGGTGCAAGTAGGAGGATATGGGGCAGCTTGCAGGAAACTGCGATAGATAGGTTGTTCTTATGTACGATAAGGATTATTTAAAGATTCCCATTGCACCTCAAAATCAATTACTTTAGGGAGAAGTAATCTGGTAGAAGTGACCGGAACTTGTATCTTGTACTTTCCTCTGGTTTAATCCTCTTTGTCTTGAAAGTAAAACTCATCCTGCCCGCCCTCGCCGAAGCAGAAAGTCCCTTCTGGCGGCCCATCAAGTATTCTTTGTTCCCTCCTTTGGGATTGGCTACCCTGGCCGCTTATTTGTCCCCGGACGATGAGATAGACTTACAAGACCAGCACGTAGAGACGCTTAATATTCATGATACGCCCGATTTGGTCATTATACAGGTGTACATTACCAACGCGTATAGAGCCTATGCCCTGGCAGACCATTACCGTAAGAAAGGCAGCTACGTCTTGTTAGGAGGCCTGCACGTTACTTCGCTGCCGGCAGAGGCTGCCCCGCACGCAGACACTATTTTCTTGGGCCCCGGCGAAGACACGTTTCCGCAGTTTCTGAAGGATTTTAAGAATAAGCGGCCTCAGAAAATATACACTTCCACCCTTAGAACCCTGGCCCAAGTGCCGCCCATCAGGAGAGATTTGATCAAGCGGGAAAGGTATTTGGTTCCAAACTCCATAGTGGTCACCCGCGGCTGTCCGCACCACTGCAACTTTTGCTATAAAGACGCTTTTTTTGAAGGAGGCAGATCTTTCTACACCCAGACGGTAGATACCGCCCTGGCTGAGATTGACCGACTGCCCGGCAGGCACTTATATTTCTTAGACGATCACTTGCTGGGAAACGCCAAGTTTGCGGGCGAACTATTTGAAGGCATGCGCGGCATGAACCGGGTTTTCCAAGGGGCGGCTACCATTGACTCCATTTTGCGGGGCAACCTCATTGAAAAGGCAGCAGACGCAGGTTTACGCAGTCTTTTTGTAGGATTTGAGACCTTCTCGCCGGCCAACCTCAAACAAAGCAACAAGAAACAGAACCTGCAGAAAGACTACCGAAAGGCCGTGAACAGACTGCATTCCCTGGGCATCATGATCAACGGAAGCTTTGTCTTCGGGTTGGACGAGGACGACAAGGACGTATTTAAAAGGACCGTTGACTGGGGCGTAGAAAACGCCTTGACCACTGCCACCTACCACGTGCTTACGCCCTACCCGGGCACCCAGCTCTTTAAAGACATGGAACGCGAGGGCCGTATTCTTACCCGCAACTGGGACCTCTATGACACCAGAAACGTGGTCTACCAAACCACCCACCTTACGGCGCAGGAGCTGAAACAGGGCTATGACTGGGCCTACAAGGAATTCTACAGTTGGTCCAACATTTTCAAATCAAGCCTGAAGCACGAGGCCCACAAGCACAAGCTCAAACACTTCTTCTACCAGGGCGGCTGGAAGAAGTTTGAACCCCTCTGGAACATGCTCATCAAGTCGGGGAGTTTGAACAACATGCTGCCGCTGTTGGAGGCCATTCTGGCCAAAGTGCCGGCGGCCCGCAAAGAGGACTTACCGCCGGCAGACCAGATGCCTGAGGCACTTGAACCTGAACAAGCTTTTAGCCCGGTCCCCATTGCAGATACCTTTACGCCTTTGCCCATTCTAAATAACTAAGGTTACTTTTGCCCCAAGAATGTAACTTGCCGCTTTGTTAAGAGCCTACCTCTTTCTATGCAGATAAAAACCTACATCATAGACTCGTTCACGCAGGAGCCCTTCAAAGGAAACCCGGCGGGCGTGTGCTTACTGGATTCTGAATTGGCGCCACCGCTCATGCAGTCCATTGCCAGTGAGATGAACTTATCTGAGACCGCCTTTCTGGTACCTGCCCCAGAGAGTGATGACCATTTTCACATCCGATATTTCACGCCAAAAGTGGAGATAGCGTTTTGCGGACATGCCACGCTGGCTTCGGCGAAGGTAGTGTTGGACAGGCTATCATTGTCTAAGGCCACCTTTACCACCGGGCAGGGTTTGCAGTTGCAGGTAAGCCAGGAAGAAGACGGCGGTATTCTTATGCATTTCCCGCTGTACGCCCCGGCGGCCAAGGAACCTCTTCCTGAAATCTACGCGGCCCTGGACCTCTCCCCCGACGACTGCGTAGGAGTTTTCTACGCTGAACCTCTTACCCTGCTCATTGTGCAGCTCAAAAAGCACAAGACCCTGCTAGAGGTAAAGCCAGATTACAAGAAATTAATTCAGGAGGCACCGTACTTAAAGGGACTGGCCCTTACCTCACCCTCAGAAGATCCGGCATATGATTTCTGCTCTCGTTGTTTCTGGCCGTGGGTGGGCATTAATGAGGATCCGGTGACCGGCTCGGCACACAGTGCATTGGCTCCGTTCTGGGCCTTTATTCTGGGCAAGACTCAGCTGAACGCCTACCAAGCCTCGGCTAGAGGCGGCAGCATGCACCTTACCCTGCAACCGGCCAAAAGCCTGGTAGAAGTAAGAAGCCACGCGCAAATTGTGCTGGAAGGCGTACTGTTTGTCTAAGTTTGCGTATACCCTCCCGTTTATGCTCCATTCTGGCAGAAGCGCCCTGGTGGTTCTGCTGCCCTCTTATCTATGAAAAAATTAGTATTTGCCCTTTGCCTGTTCCTCCCGGGATTAGCCCAGGCACAATTGTCCAAGCTCCAAAAAGAAGTAAAAGTTACTCTCAACCAGACCTTCACCAAAGACGAACTGGAACCCAATGACCCCAGCCTGCACCAGTACAGGTTCAAGGCGAAAACCGGCGGCGGCGCAGAAGTCCTTTTAAGCAATTACCTGGCGGGTAGCTTCTTTGTGAAAGGCGGGCTGGGCCTGCGGTTTAACCAGTTCGGGTTTACCATTGACCAGACCTCCAGCCAGGCCCAATGGCAAGGCGACCAATCTCTGCTGACGTTACAAGTCCCACTCTTATTAGAAAACAGATTTTTAGAAGAAAGGCTCCGGCTGAATTATGGCGTGACACCCTACGTGCTTCTCTATCATACTGAAGACCTAAAAGCCGCCAACGCCGGAGCCAAAGCCATGGAACCTGCTTTTCAAAACACTAAATACAACCTGGTAGGCATGCAGTTGCAGATAGGCACTTCGTTCCAAATAAACAGAAGTTTAGGCCTTACCTTGGAGTACAACTACCTATTCTCCAACCTGATCAAGGAACAGGTGGCGCAAGGTACGGCAGTGCTTCCGGCCAACCTGCGGTTGCACACCGTGAGCGCGGGCGTGCTGTATCGTTTGGGCAGTCAATCAGGAAGGCTTAGAAGACTTTAATTAAAGTTCCTTATCGCGCCCGGGGCTGTTTTTGCCTTGTTTTCTGGAAAAGAGCCTAAAAACGCCAAGAGATGAGGTTAGTAAAGAAGAACACAGAATAAATCGCGTACTTTAAACGTTCGCACAGCAAAGAAAAAGACATGCCTAAGATTCTGATCATTGACGATGAGCGCAGCATACGGTACACGCTCAAAGAGATTCTGGAATACGAAAGTTATATAGTAGACGAAGCCGAAGACGGCGAAAAAGGCCTGGAGCTCCTGCAGAAGACTAAATATGATGTGGTACTCTGCGATATTAAAATGCCCAAGATGGACGGCCTGGAAGTGCTGGAGCGCGCGACTATTCTGGTGCCCGACACGCCCTTCATCATGATCTCGGCGCACGGTACCATAGACACCGCCGTTGAAGCCACCAAAAAAGGCGCTTATGATTTTCTGGTGAAACCCCCAGACCTCAACCGCCTGCTGGTTTCTGTGCGCAACGCCCTGGACAAAGCCCATCTGGTAACTGAAACCAAGACTCTCAAAAAGAAGATTTCCAAGACATTCGAAATGGTGGGCGCCTCCCCGGCTTTGGGAAAAGTAAAGTCTGCCATTGCCAAAGTGGCCCCTACAGATGCCCGCGTACTCATTACCGGACCCAACGGTGCGGGTAAGGAACTGGTGGCCCGCTCGCTGCATGAACAAAGCAGCCGTGCCCAAGGCCCCATGGTAGAAGTAAACTGCGCCGCCATTCCTAGTGAACTGATTGAAAGCGAGTTGTTTGGACATGAGAAAGGGTCCTTTACCTCTGCCGTGAAACAGCGCATTGGCAAATTTGAGCAGGCCAACGGTGGCACTCTGTTTCTGGACGAGATTGGCGACATGAGCCTTTCTGCCCAAGCCAAAGTGCTCCGTGCCCTGCAAGAGCATAAGATTACCCGCGTGGGCGGCGACAAAGACATTACCGTAGACGTGCGCGTGGTGGCGGCCACCAACAAAAACCTGCTGGAAGAGATTGAGGCCAAGAACTTCCGGGAAGATTTGTACCACCGCCTGAGCGTGATCCTTATTCATGTACCGCCCTTGAATGACCGCCGCGAAGACATTCCAGACCTGGTGGAGAAGTTCTTGCAAGACGTGGCCCGCGACTACGGCAACAAGCCCAAAGCCATCTCCCCTGAAGCCCTCACCTACCTGCAGAACCTGGACTGGCGCGGCAATGTGCGCGAACTCCGCAACGTGGTAGAGCGCCTGGTCATTATGAGCGAAGACACCATCACTGAAGAAGACGCCCGGCAGTTCGCCAAGTAGGATTCGTCAATACATTTCAACCGAGCGCCACCTAAAGTCCATTTGGGTGGCGCTTTCGTTTTTGCGCTGTTTTCCGGGAAACAGCCCAAAAACGGTTACTACCCCGGGCAAATTGGACTTACAATTGACTCTTTTAAATCATCCAGAAAATCATATCTTGTCCTAGAAATTAATGCTTGGAAAAAGTCCACTTCCAGACATAGAGTGAACTCAGCCTATAGTGCAGATAAGCCGGACAGTTCGGTTTATCTGCACTAGTTAGGCGTAAATAACAAAGTATAGAATGGGAGTAATTAGACTAATATTGTTCTTGCTGATTCTAATTCCGACAACAGCTTACTCTCAAGTAGACTATGATAAGATTAAGCAAAAAGGGTTAGAACCAATCACCATCGACACAGTCAATGAAGACGTGCTGATTGTAGAGAAACGCTTTGGCACTCTATACTTTAAAAAAGCAGATGTCAGGAAGTATGCTATTCCTCATAATAATCTAGGTGTTCGCATTGACCAGCATCATGATAACTTATTGAAAATAGTAAATACATCTGGTAACACAAGGCTAGTGGACTGGTGGAATGACTATACAGACGAAGAAAGGCAAAGCATCCATGGTAATCCCAATTTTGTGAACGATCACAAGAAAGCCCTATCAGAGCTTTACTATGTCGGAGCCGACTTGATTCATGACGGGAAATTTATGGTCGTAGATAAATCCTCAGGTGAAGAAGTTAGAAAAAGGCTTAAAATGAAAAGAGTTAAAGGGTTGTATGGGAGCCGCTATGTGGAGTTCCTCTTGCCAAACGGTCAGAAATTTTGGCACCTAGTAACCCGCCTTGGAGAATAGAACTACTTAGCCCAACAAGGTTTATACCCTATGCCTCAGCCGATGGCCTCGCACAAGGTATACACGAACACGTTGGCAGAAATTAATAATAATACAGTTGGAGTTTAAAGAAGAACAAGAAATTGAGAATGCTGCAGCAGTAGTCAATCACTTTGGTTATTGGCCTTCATTTCACGACTCCGAAGTCCTTTCGATTAAATTTGAAAGGAGCCTTGAAATGGGGATGCCTACCGTGGAAATGAAAGTCTATGCTTTTGAAATGACCGACAAAGTGATAGATGGTTATTATGAAATGGTCAAATTCTGCATCATCGACTTTTTGTTTATCGACTTACAGACAAGTGACATACAGGATTTCAATCATCAGAACGCAGTCCTTGGACTGGACTTTGTAAAGGAAGGCGAGGACTTAAAATGTGAAATTCATGCAGCGTATGGTGTTGATGGACAATTAACTTCCAGAAAAATCAGAGTAGTAAGTGTAGAGCATATAGAAAAATAACTACCCCTAACAATAGCTAAACGTCACCTCGGCCGACGGCCTCGCCGCCGTTTACACTAGACGTTAATGCAATACTATCCTCAAACAAAAACACAAACAATGGCACTTATCAACCCGCACATCAACTTCAATGGAAACGCCGAGGAGGCCTTCAATTTTTACAAATCAGTATTCGGGGGAGAGTTCGCCAGGATAGTGCGTTTCAGAGATTTCACCAGCGCTGAATACCCAATGGCAGAAAGCGAAGCAGAAAAGATCATGCACATAGCGCTGCCCATCGGGCAAAACATGCTCATGGCCAATGATGTGCCGGCGAGCATGGGGCGGGTGGATGAAAATGAGAACCGGTCCAAAATCTCCGTCAGCACCGAAAGCCGCGAAGAGGCGGAAAGAATTTACAACGGCCTTTCAGAAGGAGGAACCGTGGAGATGCCCATGGAGGACAGCCCCTGGGGCTCGTATTTTGGAATGTTCAGAGACAAATACGGCATTGAATGGATGATAGAATTTGACCCTAATAGCCGCACGAAAGTATAGGCAAGCCTTTAAAAGCGATTCCTTAATTTCGAGAAGAAGGCAGATAAACACTCATTTGGTAGTTCTGTAGTCCTTAGAAATTTGCGCTTCTAATGTATTACAGTGCTTACAGCTTTCTTTTACAGCAAAGCTCCCAAACAAGGAGAATGCCCAGCTGTTAGCTTTTAGCTATTTACAAAATTACGCTATTCAATCCTTTCGTTTTTGGGCCGTTTCCCAGAAAACAGCCCAAAAACGATCTTCTGGAGGAAAGGCTGTTAGCATTCGCGTTGTTAGACTTATCTTTGTAAACCAGTTGACTAAACGCTGGCCGCTTTTGCTTTTGTCCTCACTTAACCCTCCCCTTCCAAAGTATTTCATTCCGTTTCAGGAGGCTGATTTGGTAGGGCGTTTGCCAGAAAAATTTACTTGTCCCTTTGACCGTCAACCGCATGCTGTGGCTAAGATGGCAGCGGTGCAATTGCAAATTCATTTACAGGAACAACGGGTTTGGGAGCATAACTTCGGATTGAGGAATGGTCAAGAAGGACCCGTGATTGGGAAGATGTTTGGTGTGCTGGTTGTTCAGGCAGAGCAAGGTGAGTTAGGTTTTCTGGCGGCTTTTTCTGGGAAACTGGCAGGGAGCAACCACCATGCGTATTTCGTGCCGCCCGTGTTTGACAGCCTCACCGAAGGCAGTTTCCTGAACCTGGGCATGGCAGCCCTCACCCAGCTCAACAACCAGATTAAAGCGCTTTCAACAGAAACGCCAACGGTCGGCAACCAAGTCCTACAAGCGGAGCTTATGGCGCAAAGAAAATTGCATTCATTGGCATTGCAGGAGCAGCTTTTTGAGGAGTACCATTTCTTGAACCAAGGCGGTGAGGTGAAGACTTTGCGCCAGTTGTTCAAGAAAGAATCTGGCAAAAACCCGCCCGCCGGAGCTGGTGAATGCGCTGGCCCTAAACTTTTGCAGTACGCTTTTCAGCACAAACTACAACCTCTGGCCATGGCTGAATTCTGGTGGGGACAATCGCCTAAATCAGTACACTGGCAGCATGGCCATTTCTACCCCGCCTGCCAGGAAAAATGCGCTCCTATCTTGGCGCACATGCTGCAAGGATTGATTGATTGATTGATTGATTGATTGATTGATTGACTGACCTTACAACCAATGGACAAGCCAATGCGCTTCCATTAGAAATCACCGGTAGGTAGCCTGCCAATAAATAGCCTAGCTTTATGAATTTCCGTTTTTGGCCTGTTTTCCAGAAAACAAGGTAAAAACGGCATTGGATACTGCTTTTATCTTAAGCCTATCCATGAGAGTTTCCAAAACCTCTTCTAAACAACGGGTGCGACTGGTTTCTCTTTATTGGACCCGTAGGCAATTTGGTTGATCATGCCTTTGAAGATGAAACCATGAAACGGCAGCACGGCGTACCAATACAACCTTCCCCATAAACCCAAAGGCCTGAACGTGGCGGTCTGCTCCAGCATATGGTCGGTGATTTTGAATTCCAGCCAAGCCTCTCCGGGCAGTTTCATCTCGGCGTACAGGAGCAGGCGCTGCTGCTTTTTGCTGGCCAGCAACACGCGCCAGAAATCCAGCGTATCTCCGGCCTGTATCTTGGTGGGGCTCCGCCTGCCGCGCCTCAGACCTACGCCGCCTACCAGTTTGTCCATCAGTCCCCTGAGCCCCCAAAGCCAGTTGCCATAATACCAGCCGTTCTGTCCACCAATGGCCCAAATCCTTTGCAAAACCACCTCTGGATCTGCCACGTGCACTTTCCGGACGTCACGGTAACAACCGTTTACGGGCGTCTCAATATGCTGGGCAATGCCTTTGCTGAGGATGTTGCTGCTCAAGGCATCTTTCCAGCTAGATACTACTTCATTCTGCTCAATCCGGTCAAAGGCCTGTTCAATGGCCTGGGTATAGGTGATGAGTTGAATGCCCAGGGTTTGAGCCAGGTGGTTGGGCGTGCAGACCATCTCTACCTTCATGCTGTCCACCAGGTTTCTGGCCAGATTATAGGACGTGGCCGTGACAAAATAAAGCCAGTAAGAAGATAGCCTGGGCGTCATGACCGGTACAATGAAGATGCGGCGTGTGAGGCCACGCACCCGGGCAAAACGCAAAAGCATCTCTTTGTACGTTAGGATGTCAGGGCCGCCAATGTCAAAACTCTGGTGGTAGGTTTCCTGCCGAAGCATCACTCCCGCCAGAAACTCAATCACATTCCGAATGGCAATAGGCTGACAGTGGGTGTTGAGCCAGCGCGGGGCAATCATGACGGGCAGTTTCTCCACCAAATCACGGATGATCTCAAAAGAAGCGCTGCCCGAACCCACAATGATGCCTGCCCGCAGCGTGGTCAAAGGCGTCTTCCCCGATGCCAGTATTTGCTCCACCTGCCGCCGGGACTGCAGGTGCTTGGATAGATGCCGTTCATTGATGATACCGCTCAGGTAAACCACTTGCTGTACGTTGGTCTGCTCCATGGCCTTCACAAAATTACGCGCAGCCGTTGCTTCCAGGCTGGAGAAATCACCGGTGGTGGAAGCCATGGAATGAATGAGGTAAAAGGCCACGTCCACTTCCGCAGGAAGGGAGGCTAACGTCTCTTGCCGTAGAAAATCAACCTCTATTACCTGGAGCAGCTCAGTGTTTAAGGCCTCCTCCGGAAACCGGTTCAGATCCCGCACGCAACAGACCACCTCATGGCCCGCTTCTAAGAGCACGGGCAGCAATCTTCTGGCAATGTATCCGGTGGCCCCCGTCAAAAGAATTTTCATGCTGCTGCTCCGTAATAGTGGGAATAAGAACCAAGGCATAAAGGACGCGTCTCCTCCAATCTGCCTCCTTTACCAAACAGGTGGTACGGTCAATTGTTGCAGAAACCTCTCCCACCATTTATGTCAATTAAAGACAAGGCTCATAGGTAGTGTTCCCCGTTTTTAGGCTATTTTCTGGAAAACAGCCTAAAAACGGGGAACACGCGCCCTCTTAACATTAAAAACGAATAAGAAGATAGGGAGATACAAAAAGCAACAGCAGTTGTTAGCCCACCAACAAGTTACACCCTCTAATATCTGAGTTGTCAAATCTACCTAGCACTTCAAAGGTGCCATCTGTGTAGAGTTTGCCCAGATCTTTGGTCTCTATGAAAGCGCAGGAATCAGCGTTGGCCAGGTCTATCACGTTGATGCCGCCAGATGCGGGACCTCTGGTAACGGCAAACGGGTCGTTCACGTCACGCACCAACACCTGCAGCGTTCTGGACGGTTGGAAAATGCCCTGGCCTGTAGAATAGGCCTGGGACAGCAATTCGGTCATGCCATATTCAGAGTGAATGGCCTCCACGCCAAAGGCAGTGGTTAAGATGTGATGCAGTTCTTCGCGCACCATTTCGCGGCGGCGACCTTTCATGCCGCCGGTCTCAAATACGGTAAGGCCAGAAAATTCTCCCGGGCTTAGGTCCTCCGCCAGGTCCAGCAACGCGTACGTCACGCCAAATAGATAAATCTTCTGGCCGGCGGCTTTGGCCTGGGCCACGGCCGCTCTCAAGTCTTGGTGGTTGTGCAGGTAAAAACCTGTCTGCTGCTGACCGGTGGTTTTAATGAAATGATCAATCATCATCACCAGTGATGAATCTCCCTGCTCCAGGTAAGAAGGCAGCAAGGCCAGAACCACAGTTCCTTTGAGCGGGCCATACGTGTCTTCAAACAAGGTCTGGGCGTGGCGGCAATAGAAGTCTGGGTTGGCTACCAGGTGGCGGCTGCGCTGTTGCAGGGTGGTGCCACTGCTTAAGAAAATGGTTTTCGGTTCAAAGGAATGAGATACTACCGGGTGCGTCTTGAAGAACTCAATGGGCAAAAACGGTATTTGCTCCAGACCTTCTACTTTTTCAATGGCGTGCGGCAAGCCCTGTAAAAAAGAAGCATAGACCTGGTTTTCCTTGGCCTGATACCTGAAAAGCTCCAAGGCGGCCTCCTCAAAGGCATCTGGGGTAAGCGAAGAAAGTTTGGATTTGAAATCTTGGATAAAAGCCATAGCAGGCATTAAAATTACTACAACAAAGTACGCAACTAAGCGTTAGGAAATCTAACTTAGGTGTTATTTCTTGCGCCATGATCCGTCACAAAATCATCTATTCGCTTTTGGCAGGGTTGAGCCTTCTTGGGTTTGCGGCTTGCCAGGATGCCCCAGATTTTTCTAACACGCCCAGCATTGAATATCGTGGCAATCTGCATTATTCCTTCCGGGACAAGAACGGCGTGGTGTGGGACACCATTCAGCACGTGCTTAGGTTCACCGACGGAGACGGCAACATTGGCCTCTCAGACAAGGATGACCCGGCCATCAATGACTACTTCAGCGAGTTGTACTTAAAACGGAATGGCGTCTTCACCCAAATCTATGCACGGTTGGCGGTGAGACCCGCGAACCCCATCAGGTACTACGGTCGCATTCCGCTTTTAAATACCACAGATCGCATTGAACCCCTGGAGGGCGACATCAAATACGGCGTCAGATTAAGGAAAGACACTCCCATTGAATATCCTTCTAACGGTGGTTTCGTTGAAAGCACCTTGAAAACCGGAGATACCATCAGGTTTGACTTCTACATCAAAGACCGAAGCGGCAATACCAGCAACAAGGTAGAATCACCGGAAATCATCCTGAAACTAGACCAATGACCGTTAGTGAATCTTCATAAAAGAGAAAGGCCCGTTTGATTGTCAAACGGGCCTTTCTCTTTTATGAAATCCAAGGACTACATGATCGCCGGAAACGCTTCTGGGTCTGCCTCATGCATGATGGCATAAACTGTTTCAAACACATCTTCTACGTTCGGTTTGGAGAAGTAATCCCCGTCTGAAGAATACGGAGGTCTATGGTCATGCGCCGACAAGGCTTGTGGCTTAGAATCTAACCAGCGCCAGGCTTCCTGCTCATCTACTACTTTCTGCATCATAAAGCCGGTGGCTCCGCCAGAAACATCTTCATCTGCAAACAGTACACGGCTGGTCTTCCGTATAGAGTCTGTGATGGTGTGATGGATATCAAACGGCAACAAGGTTTGTACGTCCATTACCTCGGCTGAAATGCCAAACTCCTGTAATTGCTCGGCGGCGTCCAAGACAATGCGGCACATAGATCCGTAGGTGACAATGGTAATGTCCGTGCCAGCGCGCAAAATCTCAGGCTGTCCTAATGGAACGGTAAACTCGCCCACGTTGGCCGGAATACGCTCTTTTAAGCGATAGCCGTTCAGGCACTCAATTACCAAAGCCGGCTCATCTGACTTAAGCAAAGTGTTATAGAAACCGGCGGCCTGGGTCATGTTACGCGGCACCAGAACGTGCATGCCCCTTAAGCTGTTCAGAATCATGCCCATGGGTGAACCAGAGTGCCAGATGCCTTCCAGTCTATGACCGCGGGTACGCACAATCAAAGGGGCCTTCTGTCCGCCTTTGGTGCGGTACTGCAAGCAAGCCAGGTCATCAGACAGAATCTGGATGGCATACAGCAGGTAATCTAAATATTGAATCTCAGTGATAGGACGCAAACCACGTAGCGCGGCGCCTATGCCCTGCCCTACAATGGTACACTCCCTAATTCCAGTATCCGTTACTCTAATCTCGCCGTATTTTTCCTGCAAGCCGGCAAAAGCCTGGTTCACGTCGCCAATCTTTCCTACGTCTTCACCAATGGCAAATACGCGCGGGTCACGGGCCAGAATGGCGTCAAAGCAGGCCTGCAATACTTCGCGGGCATCTACGGTGGGGCTATCCTCGGTGTATTCTGGTTTGATTTCCTCTACCAGCAGGGCAGATTCTTCAGACTGGCTGTATAAATAAGAGTTGAAACGGTCTGCGTTTTCGCCCTGGGCAGTTTCCAGCCATTTCACCAGGTCGTTTTTAGCCGCGCTTCTCACAGTACGCACGTAGCGCAAGGCTTTGCGCGCAGCTTTTACCGCGTCTGATCTAATAGGAACGGTGGTTTTTTCTAACTCTTCCTTGATGGCGGCTACTTCAGAAGCGTGGGCCTCAATGCTGCCAGAAAGGTTTTCCAGTAACTGAACGCATTCTTTATGGTCCGTTACGATGCCTTCATTAAAAGCGTTCCAAGCGGCCACGCGGGCTACCTTTACGGCTTCCTTGGCTTCGGTTTCAATTTGATCCAGGTCTGCTTCTGTCGCGAAGCCATTTTCCAGCAGCCACATGCGCATTTGCTTGATGCAGTCAAACTCAGCTTCCCAGGCCAGACGGTCCTGCGACTTATAGCGCTCATGGGATCCTGAGGTAGAGTGGCCCTGTGGCTGGGTGACTTCTTCTACGTGTACCAACACCGGCACGTGTTCCTCGCGGCAGACGGCAGACGCCTGTTGGTAGACTTCGCAAAGACCGGCATAGTCCCAGCCTTTCACTTTGTAGATTTCATAGCCCTGCTCGCCGGACGCATTTCGCTGGAAACCGGCCAGAATCTCAGAGATGCTGCCTTTGGTGGTTTGATAATGTGCTGGCACCGAAATTCCGTACCCATCATCCCAAACGGACATGAGCATAGGCACCTGCAGCACGCCGGCCGCGTTGATGGCCTCAAAGAACATGCCCTCAGAAGTAGAGGCGTTGCCAATGGTACCGTAGGCTATCTCGTTTCCGTTGATGCTAAAATCCTCAAACTGATGCAGCTCAGGGTTCTGGCGGTATAGCTTAGAAGCGTAGGCCAGGCCCAACAAGCGGGGCATCTGTCCGCCGGTAGGCGAAATATCTGAACTGGAATTCTTGGTGTCGGTTTGGCGCTTCCAGTTGCCTTCCTCGTCCAGGAGGCGCGTCCCGAAGTGCCCGTTCATGGCTCTTCCTGCGGTAGAAGGTTCCTGCTCTACGTCTGTATGTGCGTACAATTGGGCAAAATACTGCTGAAGCGTAAGGGCGCCAATGGCAAACATGAACGTCTGGTCCCGGTAATAGCCAGATCTGAAATCACCGTTCCGGAAGAATTTGGCCATGGCCAGCTGGGCTACCTCCTTGCCGTCGCCAAAGATCCCGAATTTGGCCTTGCCCATGAAAACTTCCTTGCGGCCGGCCAGGCTGGCCTGCCTGCTTTCACAGGCAATGCGGTAGTCTTGCAACATTTCATCTACTGACAAGGAAAGCTGATTGGTCCGTTCAACGGTTTGCATGCTCTATAGGATAAGATTCTGAACTTCGTTTAGGCTTTTTACAACCAAACTTACGTAAGTTTTGTGCCATTTTCAAGAAGAATGGGCTTTTGCCCCATTAATCGGCGCTTCGTTGTTAGTACATCGAACTAATTTTTTGTAATTTTGTTCTGCCCATAACAAGGCCTCTTAAAGGAACTTAACGATCATTTACTATGAAGAAAATCTATCTTTTTCTGGCGCTGGCACTGGTAGTGCTGTCTCAGGGTGTAGCTGCTGCTCAAGGTGTATTGACCTTTGAAAAAGAAACCCATGACTTTGGAACCATCAAAGAAGGCGGCGTGGCCACCTATGAGTTCAAAGTGAAGAACACGGGCAATGCTCCGGTGATTATTAGCCACGTACAGGCTTCTTGCGGTTGCACCACGCCTGAGTGGTCAAAAGAGCCCATTGCCCCGGGTGCCACCAGCGTCATCAAGGCTGGTTACAACACAGTGGGCCGTCCGGGTGCCTTTAACAAGGCCCTGACCATTACGTCTAACTCTACTCAGGAGACCCAGATGCTGTTCATCAAAGGAACGGTGACGAGCGCCCCGGCTGCCCCGGCCCATACGCCTGAGCAATTGGCCGCCTCGCCAAAAATTGAGCTGACCAGCTCAACGTATGACTTCGGGAAGGTGGAAAAAGGCCAGAAAGTGACGGCCAAATTCACTTTGAAAAACACCGGAAAACAGGATTTAAACGTATCTGGCCTACAAACGGCCTGCAATTGCGTAACCTATAAACTGTCTCCGGCGGTAGTAAAGCCAGGACAATCTGCCAAGTTGGAACTAACTTACAACCCGCAGGTGTTGCAAGACAGAATAGAGACGGTAACATTAGCTTCTAATGACATCACCGGCTCGGCCACCAGCCTTACCCTTAAGGCCAAAGTGGTGGAAAGCTTAGCAAAGCAAAGCGCAGTTAAGATTAACAAGGGCAGCGTCCCTTTTAAATAGTTTTTTCATAGTTTTATTTTGTACTAATGGCAAGGATTCAATCCTTGCCTTTTTTTATTTAACCCCAATCCGTTTTTGGCCTGTTTTTAGGGAATTAGCCTAAAAACGACGGTTAAAATTTTAAACTGCTATTAAATGGGCGGTTACTTGCAAAATTGCTAGTGGGTTGGCGTATATTTGCCCGCAAATTCTACATCTTTTAATTTTTCATATAATGATTATAGGTCTTCCAAAGGAGATTAAAAACAACGAAAACCGCGTAGCCCTTACCCCGGGCGGCGTGGCAGAGTTTGTTAAAAATGGCCACACCGTGTACGTACAAGCTACGGCTGGTGAGGGAAGCGGCTTCTCAAATGAAGAGTACGTAGGCGCCGGTGCCACCATTCTTCCAACCATTGAAGAAGTGTACGCCATCGCGGAGATGATTGTGAAAGTAAAAGAGCCGATTGAGCAGGAATACAGCCTGATCAAAGAAGGCCAGTTGCTGTTCACGTATTTCCACTTTGCCTCTTATGAGCCATTGACGCACGCCATGATTGAGCGTAAGGCAACGTGTTTGGCCTACGAAACCGTTGAGTTGAAGGACCGTTCTTTGCCGTTGTTGATTCCAATGAGCGAAGTGGCCGGCCGCATGGCTCCGCAGGAAGGCGCAAAATACCTGGAGAAACCATTGAAAGGCCGCGGCATCTTGCTAGGCGGCGTACCAGGCGTTCCTCCTGCCAATGTATTGGTATTGGGCGGTGGTATTGTGGGTACTCAGGCAGCTAAGATTGCTGCTGGCTTTGGCGCCCGCGTGACCATCATGGACATTAGCTTGAAGCGTCTGCGTGAACTGGATGACTTCATGCCAGCCAACGTGACCACGGTGATGTCTAACCACTACAACATCAAAGAAGCCATCAAAACCGCTGATTTGATCATTGGTGCCGTATTGATCCCAGGCGCGAAGGCTCCTCACTTGATCACCCGTGACATGTTGAAAGACATGAAGCCAGGCACCGTACTCGTGGACGTAGCCGTTGACCAAGGCGGTTGCATTGAAACGTGTAAGCCTACCACCCATGAGAACCCCACCTTCATCATTGACGACGTGGTGCATTATTGCGTAGCCAACATGCCAGGTGCGGTTCCTTACACCTCTACCCTAGCCTTGACCAACGCTACCTTGCCATATGCCATCTTGCTTGCCAACAAAGGCTGGAAGCAGGCATGCCAGGAGCGCGACGAGCTGAAACTAGGTTTGAACGTGGTGGATGGGAAAGTAGTATATCCAGGTGTGGCTGAGGCCTTCAATCTCCCTCTGGTGAATGTAGCAGATGTTCTAGCGTAAGCTGATCAACCATAACTTGGAAGCGCCTCCTGATGCAAATCAGGAGGCGCTTTTGTTTATTAAGGAATTAAGCTGATTTTGGTTTGTTTTTTTATTGTTTTCCAGGAAAGAGGCGAAAAACGATTTTCTTTTTTTTCCCTTGTATTTTGAAGATTGGGACTCAGCCCTCTGAAAGATTTCCTTTTGCTGGGGTTGATAATCTTTGCCACTTCCGTGGTTTATGTGCTCACCTACTTATCCTCCTGCAATTGCCATCGCCCGCCGTTGTTGGTGTTCTCATCAACGACCAAGACTACTTCTCCAGTAGTTAATATGTTCCCTGTTGCCGGCAGTGCACTTCCGTTGGCCTTTCCTTCGTAGTTTCCGCCTGTTCCGGAGCGCACTCACTGCCTTGTTTCATTGTGTCTGCTAAGCGCTCACGGCCGCGGGGCCACGTCCTGTCCCTTCGCGCTGCTGTTGTTTGTGGGACTTTGTCCCTGCCGCCGCTGCCCGCGGCGCACAAACACCAGAGGCGCTCAGGACCAGGACTGGCTTGGGTCCCAGTTCTGCTTTTGTAGGATGCTTGGTTCGCTTGTTGCTGGCAATTGCGGTTCCTGTCGCTGCAGAGGCATGCGTGCCAAGGCACGGTTTTACTTATCTGATTTCCCGCGTCTGGTTCAAGCTTATAACCTGGACCCACCGTGGCGGGCAGTCTGAGGCTGCCCTGGGTATCAGCCTCCCACCTCTTTCGCTGGGGAACCGGTGCATCATCCTTCGCCAAGTGCGGATTCCCCCTTAGAGGGGGGCGAGGGGGGTGTTTACACCTGTAGAAAAAAGCTCCCCGCCAGTTTAGTGAAGTTGGAATGATAAATACTGCAGAATAAGTCGATACGTATAGCAATTAACTAAACCCACAGTTTTTAGCCCGTTTTCCAGAAAATACGCTAAAAACGGGGAGAATGTCAGCCTACCGGGATGCTTCCCATTGAAGTTGGAGCTGGGCGAAGGTTGGTAAGGTTTCTAAAGATGAAAGACTGATGCCGTCTGGACCTACTTGCCAGCAGTAATGCTGGAGGCCGTTACTGAGGAAAAGAAAAGGAGCCTGAATGGTTTGGTTGTAGACGGCAGCCTGCTGCACCGTGGTGGACGTGAGTGGTACGTGCGGAGCTTTGCATTCTACCAGCAAAAGAGCCGTCCCTTCATGGCTGTAGATGCAGAGGTCGGTGCGCTTTTGAAGGGTGTTGTAGGTGGTTCCGCGCTCTACGCCCATCAGGCTGAGCGGGTAAGCGAGGTGCTTATGGAGGAAATGGATGACATGCTGCCGTACCCACTCTTCAGGGGTTAAGACCAGCCATTTCTTGCGTACTACATCGTATATACAGGTTTTCCCTCCAGAATCCTTAAGTTTGTAGTCAAACGCCGGTAAAGTCAACTGCTCCATCCCTCAAAGATAGCATTTGTTGAGATTCCGTTTATCGGCTGTTTTCCTGGAATTAAGCAAAAAACAACCTATGAAGACAAAAGAAGAAATTGTAGAGAACTGGCTGCCCCGCTATACCGGCAGGCCCTTAAACGAGTTTGGCGAGTACATCCTCCTGACCAACTTCCTCAACTACGTGGTGATGTTCTCTGAGCAGTTCGGCGTGGAAATGAAAGGCCAGGACAAGCCCATGCAGACCGCCACGGCTGAGAACATTACCATCATCAACTTCGGGATGGGAAGCGCCATGGCTGCCACGGTGATGGATTTGCTTTCTGCCATTAAGCCGAAGGCTGCTCTTTTCCTGGGCAAATGCGGTGGCTTGAAGAAAGCCAAACTAGGCGATTTGATTTTGCCTATTGCGGCCATCAGAGGCGAGGGAACGTCCAATGACTACCTTCCACCTGAAATTCCGGCCCTGCCTTCGTTCCGTTTGCAGCGCGCGGTTTCTTCCATGATCAAAAAGCACGAACTGGACTATTGGACCGGCACCGTATACACCACCAACCGCCGCGTATGGGAGCACGATGAGAAGTTCAAGGAATACCTGCGTTCTATCAGAGCCTTGGGCGTGGACATGGAAACGGCTACCATTTTTGTGGTGGGCTTCATCAATGAAATTCCGCACGGAGCGTTGTTGCTGGTGTCTGACAACCCAATGACGCCAGACGGCGTGAAAACCTCTGAAAGTGACCTGCGCGTGACCGCCGACTATGTGACCAAGCACTTACAGATAGGCATTGACTCTTTGTTGGAGCTTAGAGACTCAGGCGAGTCTGTGAAACACTTGCGCTATGACTAAGAAGATTTCACACTGGGGCCTGGGGGTCCTGCTGTGCGCCTCCCTCCTGTCCAGCTGCCAACGCAACGCAGGTGACCAGGCAGATTTGCTGGTGTACAATGCCAACGTGTATACCGTAGATGACCAGTTTGCCAAGGCGGAGGCTATTGCGGTAAAAGACGGAAAGATTTTGGCCGTGGGCACCACTAACGACCTCCGGAAGAAATACAAGGCCACCGAAGAGGTAGATGCTCAGGGCAAATCTCTGTACCCGGGCTTCATTGATGCGCATGCCCACTTTGTAGGCTATGCTACCAACCAGCGCGAAGCAGACCTGGTGGGCACCACTTCTTTTGCTGAGGTTGTGCAGCGCCTGCAGGCCCACAGAAAAGAATATCCATCGTCGGCGTGGTTAACCGGCAGAGGCTGGGATCAGAACGACTGGCAGGTTAAGCAGTTTCCTACCAAAGACACGCTGGACAAGCTTTTCCCTGACACGCCGGTCATTATTGAGCGCGTAGACGGCCACGCCTCCCTGGCTAATCAAAAGGCTTTGGATCTGGCGGGCATTACCACGTCAACGCCTGTGCAGGGTGGCAAGATTGAGCAGCAGAACGGCAAGCTCACTGGTATTTTGGTAGACCGCGCCGCAGACCAGGTGGTGGCTAAAATCCCTACGCCTACTGTGGCAGAATACACGCAGGTGTTAAAAGAGGCTGAGCAGAATCTCTTTGCCGTTGGCTTGACGTCTGTGGTAGACGCTGGCTTGCCTAAATCTGCGGTGAACCTGATTGACTCGCTGCAAAAGAAAAACGAGTTGAAGATACGGGTGTACGCCATGCTCAACCCGTCCAAAGAGAACCGAGACCATTATTTTAAGAGCGGCCCGTACAGCACAGACCGTTTAACGGTGAAGGCATTTAAGGTATATGCAGACGGCGCCCTGGGCTCCCGTGGCGCCTGTCTGTTGCATCCGTACACAGACCGCCCCGGTGAGACAGGATTCTTGTTACAAACCGTGCAGGAGTACAAAGACCTGGCGGCTGAGATTTACAAGACAGATTTCCAGATGAACACCCACGCCATCGGGGATTCTGCCAACCGCGTCATTTTGCAGATTTACGGCAATCTGCTCAAAGGCAAGAATGACCGCCGCTGGCGCATTGAGCACGCGCAGGTGGTCAACCCAGTGGATGTGCCTTTGTTTGGCAAGTATAGCATTCTGCCATCGGTGCAGCCAACGCACGCAACATCAGACATGTACTGGGCCGGGGAGCGCTTGGGCATGGATAGGTTGAAACACGCCTATGCTTTCAAGGCGCTGTTACAGCAGAACAACATGATTCCGCTGGGTTCAGACTTTCCGGTGGAGCACATCAATCCCTTGTATGGTTTCCATGCGGCAGTGGCCCGCCAAGACGCTAAAAACTACCCTAAAGGCGGCTTCCAGATGGATAATGCCCTGACCAGGGAAGAAGCTTTGCGAGGCACCACTATTTGGGCCGCGTTCGCTAACTTTGAGGAAAAACAGAAAGGCAGCCTGGAACCAGGTAAGGTAGCCGACTTTGTGATTCTGGAGAAGGACATCATGACGGTGGCCCCAGAAGAACTGAGAGATGTGAAAGTGCTTTCTACGTATGTAAACGGAGAGAAAGTCTACGGCAAGAAGTAGTACCGTTTTTCACCTGTTTTCCAGAAAATAAGCCAAAAACGCCAACCTCTACCGGTTGGCGTTTTTATTTTAGTTTAATTCGGCCTTAGAATTTCATGTTGTAATCGGCGGATAATTTGTCCTCGTTTTTTTGGATAGACATGCGGTTGAATCTGGAATGCGTAAGGACACCAGAGGATATATGCTCTATGAAGATGTCAACAAATTGAACCTGGACAATTATACTTTTTAAGTTCGCTTTCGAGGAGATTCACTTAAAGTTAGATACAAAACAGCCTCTGTTTTTGGCCTATTTTCTGAGAAATAGGCCAAAAACAGAGGCTGTCCCATTGAAGGAAGCTCTTACGCTATGGCAGGCACAGGTTCTTCCTCGCCAGAGAGCTTCCGGCTTTTGATGGTAAGCAGGATGATGAGGCCAATCACAAAGAAGACCAACAAGGTGAGGATGCTGTTGCGCATGGACCCGAAAATCTGCTGCGTCACGCCGAAGGCTAAACTTCCCATGGCCAACCCTACCTTGTCGCAGATGTCATAGAAACTGAAGTAAGAGGCGTGGTCGGTAGTTTCGGGGAGCAATTTGCTGTAGGTAGACCTGGACAGGGACTGAATGCCGCCCATCACCGCGCCCACCACAAAGGCCAACACATAATACTGCGTGCCAGTCGTCACAAAGTACGCGCCTACCGTGATTCCCACCCAAATAATGACCGTGATGGCAATGGCCTTAATGTTCCCAATCCTGCCAGACAGCCATGCAAAGAAATACGCGCCCCCAATGGCTACGGCCTGAATGATGAGCAACACCGTGATTAAGGAAGAATCAGGGAGGTTCAGTTCTTTGGAGCCAAACAGAGAAGCCACATACATAACCGTCTGCACGCCCATATTATAAAAGAAGAAGGCCAGCAAAAACCGCTTCAGCAAAGGAAGGTGCTTTAACTGTCGCACTACCAAACCCAGCTCTTTAAAACCGTTCAGCAAGAAATTACCTTTGCTTTCTCTCTGATAGGGATTGTGAGGCAGGTAGGCAAATGAGTATTGCGCGAAGCCAAACCACCAGAGTCCGGTCATCAGGAAGGAGATTCTAGCGGGCAAGGCAGAGTCCGTAATGCCTATCTTTTCTGGAAATAGCACTAATACCAGGGAAACGATCAGCAGAATCATGCTACCAATGTACCCTAAGGAGAAACCCCGCGCACTAAGCTTATCAAACTGGTCTTCGGTGGCAATCTCTGGCAGGTAAGCATTGTAAAATACAATACTGCCGCTGTAGCCAATGGCCGCAATCATGAACAACAGCACAGAAATGGAGAACGTCTGCTCCGTGAAAAAGAACAGCCCCATGCACGCAAAAGACCCCATATAGGCAAAAAAGCGCATGAAGGACTTCTTGTTTCCGCCGGAGTCTGCCAATGCCGTCAGCAATGGGCTTAAAAAAGCGATGATTAGAAATGCCCCCGTCAAGGCGTAGCTGTACAGCACCGAGGCAGAAATATCCCAGCCAAAAAAGCTCACCTGGTCTCCGTTGTCCTTTTTAGTGAGGGCCACGTAGTAAATAGGGAAAATGGCGGTGGTAATCACCAATGAGTACACTGAGTTAGCCCAGTCATAAAAGCACCAGGCCCGCAGAATCTTTGGGTCGTTTTTAATGAGTTTCTCCATAAGGTAAAGGCAGGCAGGTTGAGGCCGCTTTTGTAAGGCTAGTTACGGAAAATCTTTCTTTAAACAGCCAAGTCTGTGATTTTAGAGTCACAAAAGTAGGAACCCTCTGCGCTTCTTTTATCTTTGCAAGCTACTTTAAATCATGCCACTTATGGGTTCACCTGCACCAAGCCCAGACCAGGACTTACACCTTCTGCTCAAAACCAATGAGGCTTTGTTCATGGAGAAGCTCTTTAAGGAGTACTATGGCCTATTGTGCCGTACGGCCCTACGGTTTACCAAGGACACAGAAGCCGCTGAAGACCTTGTGCAGGAGGTTTTCTGCAAGATATGGCAGAACCGTGAGGTACTGGAGGTCACCACCTCGTACAAGGCCTATCTGGTAAGGTCTGTTACCAATCAATCCCTCAACTACTTAGAAAAGCAAAAACGCCTGGTGCTCACAGAAGATACCTCGCCGTTTGAAGAAGCCTTTTCTGCCAATACCACCATGGACCTATTGGAAGGCGCCGAGATGGAAACCAAGGTGCAGCAGGCCCTGGCCGCCTTGCCTCCCCAGTGCCGGCTTATCTTTGAAATGAGCCGCTTTGAGGAACTGACCTACAAAGAGATAGCCGAGACGCTGGAAATTTCCCCTAAGACCGTTGAGAACCAAATGGGCAAGGCCCTGCGCATTCTGCGCGAGCGCCTGCTGGGCCTTCTGGTATTGTTCTACTTTTTAGGTGGTTAAACTGCTGTACCTACCTGGGTTAGCAATAAAATAATATTTTTTCATTTGAGGATAGGGGTGCCCCTTACTTCATCTGTCTTACAAGCAACATGACACAAACAACACCTGTCAACCATGAGAGCCCAGAATGGGTGCTTATGGCAAAGGCCCTCCGCGGAGAGCTGAATGATGAGGAACAAAAAGAGTTCTCTGCCTGGCTTGCCCAAGAGGAGTCGCATGCCCAGCAATGGACCGATGCCCTGGAAACCTGGCAACGAGTAGGTCTGGAGCAGCACTCCGCTTTTGAGCCAGATGCCCGCGCAGCCTGGCAGAAAGTATGCGCCAAAGCAAATATCCATACTCCGGTTATCCCAGCAGTAGAGGCGCAGGAAGCGGTGGTACTACCTATGTTTAACTGGAGCTCTCTTGCCAAATTTGCTGCTGTTTTTGTGTTGGCGGCGGGCTTGGCATGGTTAGGATACTCCCGTTTTGGCGGCTCTGAAGAATGGACGCAGGTTGCCACGCTCACCGGCGAACGCAAGGTGTTCTACCTTCCAGACAGCAGCCGAGTGGTCCTGAATGAAAATTCCACTTTACGCTACCTAGCCTCCTTTGAGGGCGATGAACGCAAGGTGGAACTCACCGGCGAAGGATTTTTTGAAGTACAGAAAAACCCCAGCAAGCCCTTTCTTATTACCAGCGGCGATGCTCAAACTAAAGTGCTGGGCACGTCTTTCAACGTATGGGCCCTTAAAGACGAAAAAGAGGTAGCCGTGACGGTTTCTACGGGCAAAGTCTCCTTCTCCTCTCTGCAAACCCAAAACAACGTGATTCTTACCCCAGGATTCACCGGAAGGTTAAACGCTAACGGGCAAGTGGAGAAGCAGCTGACAGAAGAGGCCTTGGCTCCTACCTGGCAGACGCTTACCTTCAAAGGCACTACGTTAGGGCAGATGGAGAAAACCCTAGAAGCCTACTTTGGAGTTGATATCACCTTAAACAACAACACCTTACAACACTGCACTTTTACAGGTACTTTTAATCATCCTCACTTAAAAGAGGTCTTGGCGGTTCTGGCTGCCTCAAATGGATTTACCGTTCTACAGCCAACGGCCAACAATTATATTATCTCCGGCGACGGCTGTCAATAAGCCACCCGCCGGGCAAGTTCCATTACCATGAACTTACTCAGATTCTCTTTTTTAAGTACATGCTTTTGCTTGTCACTGGCGTTCACCTCCTGTGATATCCTAGCCGATGGTCCTTGTTTGCAGGGCAGCGGAGAAGTAAGAGAAGAAGTTCGGGACATGGCGTCCTTCACCGGAGTTGATTTGCGCATTCCGGGCAAGGTTTTCCTCATAGAAGGTCCCCAACGTGTACGAGTAGAAGCCTACCAAGATATTTTGAAAGAGGTGAAAACCGAGGTGGTATCCAATACCTTAGTAATCCGGTCAGACGCATGCCTGGAGTATGCAGATGAAGAAACCAAGTTCTATATCTCCATGCCGCATGTAGAGAATGTGGAGTTGAAAAGCTCTGGGCAAATTTACGTGCAGTCTGTGCCCTCCCCTGATAAGCTTCGTCTGACCATGTCCGGTTCTGGGTTTATTGACTATTCTGGGAATTTGAAAAAACTGTACGTGCTTCACTCAGGCTCCGGCGATGTGGACCTCTTCGGGAGCACTTCTTATCTTGAGTCCACTTTGAGCGGGTCTGGCAGATTACGCGGTTTTGCAATGGCCACAGATTCTGCTAAAACCACTCTTACAGGTTCTGGCTACCAACAAGTTTGGGTGAACAACTTCCTAGAGGTGATCATTACGGGCACGGGAAATGTGTATTACAGAGGCCAGCCATGGTTCACGTCTACCTATACCACCAGCTCAGGCAAACTTATTGACAGCAACAAATAAAGAGAGTCTGTTATTTTTCTCTGAAGCCTCTTTTGCAGGAGCTTTGACTATTGTAATTAATCCATAAAAATCTGAATTTGCGGTAAATCCTTGCGCCTCCCCCGGCCCTCCTCAGCACTTCCACCTATGGGTTTGCCGCCTTTGTTTAAACTTTCCATCTTCTGTCTGCTGCTCCTGCTTTTTACCCAGGAAGCCGCTGGGCAGAAAACGGCCAAAGGAAAAGCTCCCAAAATCTCCTTCGACTACCAAAACACGCCGCTTTCTCAAGTACTCCAGGACCTGGAACAACGGTATTCCCTCAATTTTTCCTTTAGCAATGAGCAGGTTGATGTAACTTCAAGGGTTACCTGCGCCACAGAAACAGTTAGTTTGCAAAAAGCTTTAAGGCAGCTTACCTCCTGCCTGGGTCTTAGCTATCAGTTAGTAGGGGAACAAGTGGTTCTGCGCCGGAGCCTCAACAATGGATTGGGAGAATCTGCCAAACCTTATACCCAAAACATACGCGGAACCGTGGTAGATGCTGCCATTCAGACTCCGCTGATAGGGGCCACTGTAATTCTGGTGTCTGAATCTCCTATACGAGCTGTTACCACCCGAGAAGATGGTTCTTTCCTGATTCCTAAAGTGAGCATAGGCCGCCATATTCTTAGAATCACCTATATAGGATATCAGGAGGCAGAGATTTCCAACCTGTTGGTGGTGGCGGGAAAGGAGGCCATTGTCAGCGCTACGCTGGAAGAAAGCCTCACTCCCGGAATGGAGATTGTGATTGAAGCGGAAAGTGATAAGTCCCTGCCCCAAAACCAATTAATCGTTTCTAGCGTGCATACGCTCAGGACAGATGAAATCAATCGGTTTGCTGGCTCAAGGCAAGACCCCAGCCGCATGGCAGCCAATTACGCCGGCGTTCTCAATGCCTCTGACCAGCGCAATGATTTGATTGTGCGCGGCAACTCTCCCTTGGGTGTTCTCTGGCGGTTAGAAGGTGTTGAGATTCCCAATCCTAACCATTTTACCTTTACCCCTAACACCGGCGGCGCGTTCAGTCTACTCAACAACAACCTGCTGGCCAGTTCAGACTTTCTTACGGGGGCCTTCCCCGCGGAATATGGCAACCGCATTGGTGCCGTCATGGATGTGAAGATGCGGACGGGCAACAACCAGAAATTTGAAAACACCCTGCAGATTGGTTTGAATGGGCTGGAAATGGTGACTGAGGGGCCATTGATAGGCAAGTGGGGAGGCTCTTTTCTGGGCAGCATGCGCCTTTTCACGTTTCAGCCGTTAGAAAAACTGGGAGTGGATATTGGTTTCAACGGTCTCCCTAAGTATCAGGACGGTTCTTTTAAGATTGAATTGCCCACTCCCAAGGCTGGGACCTTTACACTGTGGGGCATTGGAGGCACCAGCAACATCACCGTCATGGACTTTGACCCAGACACGACCACTTGGGGGAAAGTACGGTATAGAACAGAGCATACCTTGACTAATAGGATGTTTGCAACCGGTCTCAGACATACTTTCACCTTCTCCCCCAAAACCGTCTCAGAGTTTATAATTTCCAGTTCGGGGAGTCAGGTGGAAGCCACCAACACTGCCACCTTCCGGAACAGAACCACCAAGCTGTCTTACTACCTGCGCAACTATGAACAGCAATTCATCTCCAGGTTGAACGTCACGCACAAAGCTTCCCAGAAGCTGCTGTTCAAAACGGGCCTTTCCTGGCAGAAAATGTACTACAACAACCAGGAGATAGTATATTATGACTTGCGCGACGTGTATGAAATCCCTTTAGACGCTCAGGGGTCAGCCTCCATTCTGCAAGGCTATGGGCAAGCCAGGTATTCCTTTAGTCCCATGTTGGATGTTCAAGTGGGATTGTACAGTCAACTATTCTCCATAGGGGGCAAATGGTCTATAGAACCCAGAATCTCAGCGAGCTATTACCTCACAGATGAGCACCGTATATATTTAGCGGCAGGCTTACACAGCCAGACCCAACCGTTGGTATATTATGAGTACAAGTTCTTTAACCCTTCAGGTGAAGGCTTTAACCAACCGTACAATAAACTAGATTTTACCAGAAGCAGCCAGGTGGTGGCAGGGTACAATTACAACATCAGTACAGCCTGGCGCTTTAAGACCGAGGTCTTCTTTCAAAAGCATTACCGGGTGCCTGTTAGTAAAAGAGCCGGGGAAGAAGCTTTTTCTATGCTGAATCAGGGAACAGAGTACAATTTTGTTACCGTAGACAGCGTAGTGAGCGAAGGCTATGGCAGAAACTATGGGATAGAACTTACCCTGGAGCGGTTCTTGAAGAAAGGATTCTATGCTTTAGGCAACGTGACCTTGATGCAATCCTGGTTTACAGGCGGAGATGGCAAGGAAAGACCCACCACCTTTAGCGTTGGCTACATCTCTAATATCCTCATTGGCAAGGAGTTTCAGCTGGATCAGGAGCAGCGGCACTTGTTGTCCTTAGATGTACGTTTCAATTTATCTGGCGGGAGACGGTTTATTCCAATAGACGTAGAAAGAACCATCAATGAACCCACAGACAAAGTACACTATGACGTGGCTAATGCCTTCCTGCCGCAGCTTAAGCCTTACTTCAGGTCTGACGTTCGACTTTCTTACCAATTGAACACCCGCAAAACCACCCACTGGATTTATGCCGCCGCAGACAACTTCCTGAACACAAAAAACGAGCTGTACTATAGCTGGGACCTGGAGGAAAACAAAGCCAAAATATACTACCAGTTGGGCATTTATCCTTATTTGGGCTATAGGATACAGTTTTAAAAAGAAAGCTTACGCTTCCTGCTTTTGCAAACGCTCCAGCACCAGAAGCCATAAATGCTCATAGGGTACAATCTCTATCTCAGCGTACGCATCACCGGGCGGATTAGTGTGAAGCAGCTTTTGGTACAATGCCTCTCCTCTTTTTTGCGTGGCCGTAAAATCAAAATTTGCTTTCACCACCAAGGCCAGTAGTTTAAAGAAAATCCGACTTCGTTCGCTGAAGCTGTCTTTGAAGTGCTTGTGCGCATATTTTTTCAGCGCTTCCATTCTATACTCCAGAGCCTCAGTGTCCAGCATCTCTACATAGTACAATACTTGCAAGATAAGAATGGCCACATTGAAGCCCTCTTTGTCTTTACTATAACTAGGCACGTTTTGTACTAGATTCTGCCATTTAAAAGGAACATCATGCTGGGGAGCCATAAGGTGCAAATAGGCCTCAAATAGGCTCCAGCGCTCTTGTGCCATTTTGGTGATCTTCTTAAAGAAAGGGTTGGTTAGAACCTTGTGCATGATGCCATGCGCCACCTCATATTGCTTGGCATGCAAAGCCAGCAAGGTATAGTTCTCCATAAAGGCAAACCAATTGTTGCTGGACGGGTTAAAGGAAGTCTCATACCTACTGGCTAACCGTATGCCTTCCGTTAACTTTTTGGCGCGCAGGTGGGCGTATACCTGAATATATTTATTATATCTGTGGTCAAAGCGTTCAGCGTTCACCTTATTATTTTTCAATAGTTCCTCAGAGGCGTTGGTGATGTCTACAATTTTAATGAAGTCTCCAATGAGTTCCTGCGCCCAGATGGAAAGAATATAATAGTAGTCAAACGTGTTGTAAGATTGGGATTCCTGCCATAATGTCTCCAATTTGTCTAGTACTTCCCGCACTTTCCCCAAGTGGTTTTTTCTGGCAGATACAGAATGACTTAACTCTATTTTGGATTCCAGAAACAACTTCTCTGATTCCTGGTCGGCGGTGAGTTTTGGCGTCAGGTTAAGCAACTGCTCCGTCACCTTGTAAAACTGCGTGCGCTCCCCCAAATTGGCATAGGCATGCATAAAGGACCGAAGTGCCAGGGAGGCAATATCATTGAAGTCATAATTCTGCGCCGTAGCCAAAACCTGCCTTAGGAGCGGCAAGGCTAAATCATAGGCGCCAGAGTTTATGAGCACACGCGCCTGGTACAACTTTGCCAGGCACTCCTGCTCCAGGGTATGAGAGCTTTTAATGCTCTTCCCTTGAAAATCTAAGAAGAACAATTGGTTCATCAGCTTTTTTCTAAGCCTGGACTTCACCATTTTAAAAGCGGCGGTAGAGTTTTCTTCTGGATACAGCAACTTAAGAGCATCTTCCTCATTCTGGATATATCCAGTTGCCAGACCATCAAATAAGACCCACTCCTTGTTAGGGCGCTTCGTCTTAAAATTTAAAAGCTGAGAATCAGAAGCCCCTCGCTTTTGGATAATCTGCACCAGCTTTTTCAACTCTTCCATGCGTTCAATAACATTTAAATGGGTATAGATTTGGAAACCCTAAATCTATATGATAATCTTGTTGCTAAAGTAATTCAAGGCAACTTACCTTTAGTTACAAAACATTCCATTTCAGGTGATTAAGTAATCACTAAAAATGGTAATTTCCAATTGCAGAGCTATTTTCCCTTCTTATCTGCAAGATTTACTACGTTTATTTCTAGTTACATTCTGCAACATCCTTTCCTTTTTATTAGTAAGGCTTTCCGTCATATTTGATCTAGACATTAAAAACAAGACGAACCATGATAGAATTACTCATTGCTCTACTTCTGCAGTTAGGTGTTTTGACCGGCGGAAACGGCCAAAAGCAAAATAACACGAAAACAGCTACAAGCAGCACCACTACTCAAACAACCACCACAACCACTACAGGAACGGAGGAAGAAAAAACTACCGATGAAACTGCCAATTATGGTGGTACTGGCAATTGGGACACAAAAGACTAATAAATGAAAGCGGACACTTTCCCCCCTTGTCCGCTTTCATTTATTTAATTCTCTACTCAAATCTGAGGCAAGTTTTGTAATATTGAGCAGGGCACCTTAGCTTCTGTAATCAATGAAAAAACTTCTATCGATAGGCTTGGGGTGCTTGTTGGCATGTCAGGTCTCTTGCTCTCCCTCCCCACAACAAGAAGATCACGTTCAAGTACGGCTCTCCCAAGACCCAGCTTCTCTACATCCGTTAAGCTATGGGAATGCCCATGCCCTCCAGCTTATCAATCTTATTTATCAAAGCCTACTCACTGTAGAGATTGGATCCCATACGGTTCAGCCACTGCTGGCTACGGCCTTGCCGGTAGTCAAGGTAAAAGATTCTATTTCCTACTTTTCCTACCAGATCAGGCCCGAGGCGCGCTGGGACGATGATCGCCCGGTCACGGCTAAGGATGTGGCCTTCTCTCTTAAATTACTCCACGGTCCACTGCTAGACAATGAACGATGGCGGGCTCAATACCACTTCATTAAGGACATTCAGCTTCGGGAAGACAACCCCCTGGCCTTTACCATTGTGGCATCTGGGTACACCCCCGAAATGGATTTGCTTTCAGGGGATTTTTTTATTCTACCTGCGCACAAATACGACCCCAAGGGAAGTTTACAGGCTTTACCACTCTCCTTGGTAAAGAGCAAATATGACTCGCTTTCTACTAGTCCTACCTTTCAGGCCTTGTCTAAAGAAATCAACCACCCTAAGGTAGCCAGAGATACG
Source organism: Nibribacter ruber (assembly GCF_009913235.1). NCBI lineage: Bacteria > Pseudomonadati > Bacteroidota > Cytophagia > Cytophagales > Hymenobacteraceae > Nibribacter > Nibribacter ruber. The sequence goes on from NZ_CP047897.1 coordinate 919,438, forward strand.
GCATGGGTGCGGGGCAGCGGCCCTTACCAGCTCACTTCCTGGAACAACGGACAGCAAATCATCCTTTCCAAGAAAGCCAATTGGTGGGGGAACAAGTTAGCCACTACGCATCCTAGCTTCGTGGCCAGGCCCACGCAACTGCAGTTCCAAGTTATTCCCGACAATGCCGCAGCTGTCCTAGCCCTGAAAGCCAGACAAGTGGATGTAATGGATAATATTCCTTTGACCAACTTCCTGGAGATGCAGAAGGACGCTGAGTTTAAAAAGCATTTCAACTTATCCGGGGCGCCCACCTATGATTTAGTTTTCTTGGGCATGAACGGCTTCAGCAAGACTCTGCAAGACATGAAAACAAGGCAAGCCTTGGCGCACCTGGTTAACATTCCGCAACTTATTAAAACGGTACAGGGAGGACTGGCTACTCCTACCGCGGGCTTGGTACACCCTTCTGAAAAGCAGTTTTATAATTCTGCATTGAAACCCGTTGGCTTTGACCCGGCAAAAGCCCAGGCGCTATTGAAAGAAGCAGGCTGGCAAAAAACCTCTGCGGGCTGGGTGAAAGACCAAACTAAAAGCAAATCTCCTCTGGCCCTCAACCTCATGTACAGAGGCGGCAACTCTGAATTTGAAAGCATAGCGCTTCTGTTTCAGCAGAATGCCAGAGCCATAGGAATTCCTATTACCTTACAAGCCATAGAGAGCAGCCAGATTTCGCAGAGACTACAGGAGCATACTTATGATCTGTATTTGCGCACCTTTGTAGGCAATCCTTTTTCGTATAACCTGCTGCCACTTTTACATACGGGCAGTACAGGCGAAGATGGCGGCAACGTCACTAATTTTGGCAATGCAACCACAGACCAGCTTTTAGAGAAAATCGCCAAAGAAGCTAGCCCAGCCACGAAAGCCACCTTACTAAAACAACTGCAGAAAGAGATGCAGGAAGAGAGCAATATGGTGTTCCTGTTTTTCCAGCAAAATAAGCTGGTAGTCTCCAGCAGGTTTGACTCGGTGATAGTTTCCAGCTTGAAACCAGGCTATGACTTACCAAAGTTTAAGCTAAAGAAAAACTAAGGAATGTCCCTCAGGAATTGGCTATTCAAGGCTTTTGCGCTGTTGCTTTCCTTGTGGGGAGCCGCCACCGCTTTGTTTTTCCTGAGCCTGCTGTTGCCCAACGCCTCCTCCCCTTTGGGAATGTCAGATCCAGACACCGCGGTCTATGGCCAGGCTTCTTCAACGGTGAGTGAAAAGATTAAGGCAGAGTATCAACTAAGAAAGGGCCTTGACAAGCCACTCTTTTATATACGTGTGCAACCTTGGGGCATACTCAAAGGGGAGAAAATGCCAGTCGAACTTCCACACCTTACCCAGTTCACCGGTAATGCAACTCTATGGCATGGCAGAGAGGCCACACATGCCTTCCTACAAGCACTGCAAGAGGAGTTACGCTCTAACAATTTTTCTTCTTCCCAAAAAGCACAGATAACTTCTTCACTTTCTGCCTGGGCAAGTGCTTCCTCTCATACTGCAAAGGAAGAAGCGTCAGCTCAGTTTTCGCTTTATTTGGAAAAAACTGGCCAAAAAAGAAATTCTCTTTTATTAGCACGCTGGCAAAACTTGCAGAAGGCCTCCGCACCTTGGTGGCATTTGCTCCCGGTGGTCCAGTGGAATAGCTGGGACAATCAATACCACCTGTGGTTAACTGAAATTATAGCCGGCCGGCTGGGTACCTCACTGCAAGACTATTCCCCAGTACAAGACAAGGTAGCAAAGGCTTTGAAGGTCTCTTCTATTATTGCCTTCCCCGGATTTGGATTAGCCTTAATTGGGTCATTTATCTTGGGTTTTTGGCTCACTCTTACTCCTTTGAGTCTAGCTACAAAATGGGTGAAACAGGTTTTGTACACGTTAGATAGTGTGCCGGGTTTTATGATTACACTGGGCATCTTTGCCTTGTATCTGCTGGCGGGCGGCACCTTGTTTTTTGCTTCTTCCGGAATGTCGTTTACGCCCTCCACGCTTTTGGGCAGCGGGTGCGTAGCTCTCTTTTTGCTACCCTTTCTTTCCCTGTTCTTTCACCAGAGCCTGCAGCAAGAAGCCTCCAAGCTCTATCTGCGCACAGCCCAGGCCAAAGGCCTTTCCTTTTCCCAGGCCATGGTGTACCATGCACTGCCCAATGCGCTGGCCTCCTCTGTAGTGGTGATAGGTGATATTCTGGCAAGTTTGTTGGCGGGTGTTTTGATTGTGGAGGTCACCTTCTCCCTCCCGGGTACAGGAAGTCTTCTGGCCAAGTCCTTACTCACGCAGGATTACCCCACAGTCATTGGCCTCACCCTTTTCTTCTTGCTCCTAAGAACCGTACTCATGTGGACGGCAGACATTGTGAGCGGGCTCATTGACCCTAGAATGAAGGTGCAATGACGTTAACCAAACCGAGAATGGTCTCCAAGCCTGCCGTCTGGTCACCTGGCGTAGTATTAGCTTTGGTCTGGTTCTGTTTGTTCACGTTGACAGCTTGGCTCCCCATCCCCCTGCAAGCCATTGACGCCTACCCAGAAAACGCCTTGCAAGCTCCTTTTAAAACCGAAAGCCACTGGCTTGGCACTGACCAACTAGGAAGAGACGTTTTCTGGTATGTGGTGGCCAGCGCCAAAACTGCCTGGTGGCTTACGTTTCCGCCCTTGGCGGGTGCTACATTTTTGGGTGTACTGGTTGGAACGGTCTCTGCGAATTTTGCGAAGAAACCCCTTGTCCTTCGCCTGTTGCCTAGCTTATGTGCATTGGCCATATTACTAAGCCTTTACTATCTAGGCTATCTATATAAACTAGGAGCACTGCAATCATCTGGTATTAGCACCTCCTTCTGGCTTCTGACGGCTTTTCTTATTGCAATAATCGGGTTGTTCTACTGGGGCGTTAGGGCCCTAATTCCAAGGGCAGTGAGAAGAGGCACCATTCAGATTCCCCTTGATGAGACCATCCAAAGAATCATGGATTTCTGGACTACGTTTCCTAAGCTGTTGCTACTATTATTGCTTTCTGCCTTGTCGGCACCGTCTTTACAAGGGCTAGGCTTCTGGATTATGCTCACGTATTGGGTGCTGCCCGCCAGACTAGCCAGGGCCAAGGTGCTACAAACAAAAAACGAAGCTTTCTATGAGGCGGCCATTGCGCTGGGTACTACTAGGCAAACGCGCTTCAAGCAATACCTATGGCCTGCTATGAAAAGTCCCTTAATAACCAATTTCTGTTTTAATGCGTCTGGTTTATTAGGAATTGGTTCTACCCTAGCCTACCTAGGCATAGGCTTACCCGCCGATGTGCCTTCTTGGGGAAAGATGTTATCATTAGCCAGGTATTCCTTTGATAGCTGGTGGCTGTTCTTATGGCCAGCTATTCTATTGTTGCTTTCTATCTTAAGCTTACAAGCTTTAGGCAATTATTTTGGCAAAATCAAGCAATAACGAAATGTTATTTCTACCAAAGTTAAAATATATTTTAATACTGAACAACAGCAACTTATCCTACTTTTTAAATCATACTTTCAATTATATATTATTTTTATCCTAGTTACGATTTTTCAACTCTTTCCTTTCTTCTCCGTCAATATCGCTATACTTTTACAACAATTCAGAGCTCTGCTACTTACAAGAAGGCGTATCTCTGGGCATTGATAACCCAAAGTTGCAATGCATGTGTTTGTTGGTAGGCTCTGCGAAGTTGGTGTTTGAATTTTCCTGCTTCCTTACTTATTCCTGTGTATAACTCATGAAGAGTTATTAGTTGGCAGACATGTTCTGCTAAGTATTCACTCATCATACATAGCGAAAAAATAGAGGACAGTGAGATTTGACTTACACTCGTCAGAAGCCAGATAAAGAGTTTACAAGATGAATATCAGTGCTTCCCCCGGGCACCGATGTGCGTTTCAATTTAGTTTTTTTGTTGTTTGTCTGTCTGCCTGCCGTCTTGTCAACGGCAGGCTTTTTTTATCCTAAATACAATTACAGAATTTTTATCCCGCTTAACGTAATCAAACCAAATCGTATTAAAAGAAAAAGAGCCTTGCAACACATCAGTTGCAAGGCTCTTTGTTTTGGTGGCGGAGAGGGAGGGATTCGAACCCTCGATACCGTTACCAGTATACACACTTTCCAGGCGTGCTCGTTCGACCACTCTGACACCTCTCCGGATTACAGGTTGCAAAGAAAGGCAGAACCAAACGCTTTTGCAAGCCCTTTTCTAATTTTACCTGGATTAAACGCGTAAAGTAAGCTCGCCCCGCAGATTGGTCTGTAGCAGCTCTTTGGTTTCATCCATAGAAAGGCGTTGTCCCAGCACAAACATCAGCTTGGTCACGGCCGCCTCAGTGGTCATGTCTGAACCACCTACTACGCCCATTTCGCGCAGATACAAGCTGGTCTCATATTGTCCTTGCCGTACTTCGCCCTCCTCACATTGAGAGATGTTCAAAATGACCACGCCGCGCTGCATGGCTTGCTTGAGTAATTCCAAAAACCAGGGATAAGTAGGTGCATTGCCAGATCCAAACGTTTCCAGCACCAATCCCTTCAAACCCTCGCTCTCCAAAACGGCTTTGACTACTGCCGGGCTTATACCCGGGAAAAGTTTCAAAACCGCCACCTGGTCCTCCAGGTCCTGAAACACCTTGAGGGGCTGCTCCGCCAAGGGTTTGATATTCGTCTGATTGTATTCAATATCAATGCCTACGTGCGCCAACGGCGGAAACTTACCAGAGTGAAAGGCATTGAACATGCGGCTCTCCACCTTAGTAGCCCTATTGCCGCGCAGCAATTGAGTATTGAAGAAGATGCACACTTCAGGCACCAGCGGCTTGCCTTTCAAGTGCGCCGAGGCAATCTCAAGGGCGGTAATAAGGTTGCGGCGAGCGTCTGTGCGCATACGGCCTATGGGCACCTGTGCTCCCGTGAAAATGACTGGCTTGGAAAGGTTCTCCAGGAGAAAGCTCAGCACCGAGGCGCTGTAGGCCATGGTGTCAGTGCCATGCAGCACTACAAAACCGTCATACTCGTCATAGTTCACCTGAATTATCTGCGCCAGTTTCACCCAGTGTTCTACGCCAATGTTGGAAGAGTCAATGGGCGGATCAAGGCTGAGCACGGTTAGCATCACTTTGAACTGCCGCATCTCTGGCACCCTGTGAATCACCTCACTAAAGTCAAAAGGGACCAGGTGCTCATCCTGCTTGTCAGACACCATGCCAATGGTACCACCCGTGTAAATAAGCAAAATAGACGCCTCTGGATTACGCGGGGCGGCTGTGTTGATATTTACCTTAAAAAACTTCATAGATCAGGAGAATAACTGAGTGGCATTGGCAGAGGTGGCCGCGGCAACTTCTTCCAATGGTAATGATTTTAGATCGGCTAGGCGCTGAGCCACTTTGGGCAGATAAGAAGGCTCATTGCGCTTGCCCCTGAACGGCACCGGGGCCAAATACGGGCTGTCGGTTTCCAGGACCAGGTGTTTCAGGTCAATTTCTTGCAGGACGGGTTCCAGGCCGCCGTTCTTAAAGGTAGCCACCCCGCCAATGCCCAGTAAAAAGCCAGCCTCAATGGCTTGGTGCGCTTCTTCCACCGTCCCCGAAAAGCAATGGAAAATTCCCCGGAGGGTGCCTTCCTGCTGCTCATTTACAATGGCCAGTGTTTCCTGAAAAGCGTCTCGGGTGTGGAGAATGATGGGAATCTTGTATTGCTTGGCCCACTGGCACTGGATTCTTAGCACTTCCTGCTGCTGGGCAAAAAAGGTTTTATCCCAATACAGGTCCAGGCCGGCCTCCCCTATTCCTTTGAACGTGCGCTTCTGAAACCATGCCTCTATCTCATACAGCACCTGCTGGAAATCTTCTTTCACGTAGCAAGGGTGCAGCCCCATGAGTGAATGGCATAGGGAGGGATATTTTGCTTCTAATGCCAACATGGCCTCAATAGAGGTTTGGTCAATGTTGGGCATGTAAATTTCGGTGATGAGGGCGTCTTGTGCCCTTTGGATCATTTGGTCCTGGTCTTGATCAAACTCTGGGGCGAAGATATGGGCGTGGGTATCTATGAACTTCATGTTGGCGCGCGTTGGGTGGATGCTGTTTTTGGCCTATTTTCCAGAAAACAGCCCAGAAACGACAAATATAACAGTTTACCCGCCAACCGTATTTTTCAATACAGCCTTCCCTTCCAATTTATCTTGAACGGCAGGAAGAAATACAGCAAAAGCATTAAAGAAACGGTCAACAGATATCCCTCCAGATACAACAAATCCTGCCACCCAATGCGCACGTCCGCCCGTTTAAAGGCTTTCTTGATGAAGATACTTTGCAGGAGCACCTTTCCGCCGCCAATCAACGCCATGGTTCCCAGAGAAGCGTGTAGAAAAAAAGGCAGCCATACCGGATAGTACATGGAATGGAAAACCAGCAGCGCCCAGATGTACCAGGGTAGTTGGGAGGCACCAAGCATCCAGCGTTTGCGCTGGTGCAGTAACTCCATTAATGACTGAATGGGCAGGCTCAACGCCAAAACGGATTTGTCAAAAACATGGCCGGTCTTGAAGCCCTTTTGCACCACGTGCTTGAACAGTTGCACATCCTCAGTGATAGAAAACGGAAGCCCCTCAAACCCACCCACGGCCTCATACGCCTGCCGCGTCACCACCATGTTGTTGCCCATACAGGAAACGGGAAGCCCCCGGTCAGCCACCACCTGCATGAGGCCCAGGGAGTATAACCAATCCAGGGACTGCATTCTGGCAAACCAATTCTGCCCCTTGACCGTGGTGGTACCCGTGACGATGGCCAGACCTTGCTGCACTTCCGCCAGCAGGCTTTGGACCCAGGCCCGCGGAACTTCTATATCTGCGTCTGTGATGAAAAAATAATCTGAGGTGGCATGGTGCGCCAGCTGCGCCAGCACATTGGCTTTGCCCTTGAGCCCAGGCAAGTTCTCTTCAATGGCCAAACAAATAAGGTAAGGCTTGTCTTTTCTATAGATCTCCACCAGCGCGCGCGTCTGATCCTCAGAGCGGTCGTCTCCTACTATCACTTCCAGCTTGTCTTTGGGATAGTCCAGCCGGTCAATGGCGGCCAGACACGTGAGAATGTGCGCCTCTTCGTTTCTGGCGGCTATCAGGATGGAGACTTTTGGCAGGTTAGCGACTAGTTCTTGCTTTCTTGATCTACCCTTGAACCTGAACAGCCAGAAGTACAATACCAACAGAAAAAACAGGAAAAAAACCACGAAGTAGACCAATGAAAACAGCATGCGCTTACAGGGCTTTAAAAGAATACCCCAATGAAACAGCATGTTGCAACAGGCGCGGCAAGACAAAACGCAGGTTCCGTTCAGCCTTTAGGCTATCATGCATCACTAGTATGGCGCCAGGCCTTAGCTTTCCTTTAAGCTTGTCCCAGCACTTTTCCGGCGGAAGCGTCTGATCAAAGTCATAAGTTAAATGACTCCACATGACAACCTGGTATTTTTCCTGCAACCGCTTAAGATGCGCCAACGTCAGCTGACCGTGCGGCGGCCGGAAGAGCATAGAAGAGTTGGCCGTGGGTTGTACTTTATTTAGCGCGGATTGACAGCGTTCCACCTCTAGCAGATAGTCATTTACCGGCGTCTTCCAGGCTTGCACGTGCTTGTGGGTATGGTTGGCCAGCGTATGACCGGCATGGTAAACCATTTCAGCAATGGCAGGATTTCGCTCAAGGTTCTCCCCTACACAAAAAAAAGTGGCTTTGGCCTGATAGAGGGCTAATTGATTCAGGACAAACTCTGTCACGTCTGGAATGGGGCCATCATCAAACGTAAGATAAAGTACCTTCTCCGCGGTCTTCCTGTGCCACCAGATTCTGGGGAACAGCCAAGAGAACACAGCAGGAGTCTGGAAGAAGCGCACTTTACAAATTTATGGTTAGATAAGCGAAAGCGTACTTAATTGTGCCCAAGTTTAAACTGATGGCCGTTTTTGGCGTTTTTTCTGGAAAATAAGCCAAAAACGCCGGCCATTCATCTAGCACCTAGTTTAATTAATTTTATTTAAATCGGCAGGACAGCAAGGTAATGTCATCTGAATAAGACGCACTGCTGTTGAAGCTATTGATCTCCTGCAACAACTGCGTATGTATGTTGCGCGAACTCACATAGCGGCAGCACTGAAGTACCCGTATGGTGTTGTCTATGCCAAACTCGTCTTCGTCGGTGTTGAATACCTCCGTGAGGCCGTCCGTGTAGCAGAACACAAAAGACTTGGGAGGAATGTACACGTTGGTTACCGTCAGGAAGGGAAGCTCTTCAAAAATGCCCAGCATGGTGCAGCCAGCCTCCAGCAACTGGTAGGTGTTGTTCTCCAAGAGCAAAATAGAAGCGTTGTGACCGGCATTTACATAAGACAGCTCGCGCGTCTGGGCATTATAAATCCCTACAAACGTGGTGATGAACTTTTCGGCAATCGCGTTCTGGTAAATCAGGTAGTTCAGTTCAGAAACGATGGTGCCCAGGTCTGTGGTTTGCCGAAGGATGGTGCGCAGGCCCGCCTGAAAGTTAGACATGAGCAAAGAAGCCGGCACGCCTTTTCCAGAAACGTCTGCCACGCAGAACAGAAACTGGTCTTTATCTATCTGAATGAAGTCATAATAGTCGCCTCCAATGGATGAATGCGGAATGTAGGTGGCATGAATGGAGACTTTGGAGTTGTTGGGCAGGCTCTTGGGGAACAGCATGTTCTGCACCTCACGGGCAATTTCAATCTCCTTCCTAATCGCCTCCTGGGCCAACCGGTGCCGCTCCAGCCTACGGTTTTCCATGGCTACCAGAATAATGTTGCTCAGGGTCTGCACAAAGCTCAAGGCGCCCAGCGTGGTGTAGTAGGCGTGCACGTTCCCGATCATGACGAAGGCCAGAATGCGGTTGTTATGAATGATGGGAATGATAGTCTCAAAGTCCTGCCAGCGCTTGTCAATAGGCAGCTTAGCCATGGCAGTGATCTGCCGCAGATCGGTTACCTCAACGGGCAGCTCTATCTCTCTGAAATTATGATCTGTCCCGAAGTTGACTTTACACTCCCAGGCCTCGTCATGAATAAACAGCGCCAACCTTCTGATGTGGAGCTGCGCCAGAAGCGTGAAGTGGTAGATTTTATAGAGCGCTTCCTCTGGCAAGTTGTTGTTGATGGCCTTCGTGATTTCCAGCAAGGCCGCCAATTCCAGCTTCTTCAGATTCAACTCCTGCTCTACCGTGGGAAACTTCAACTCAGACATTGTCTTTCAGGTTTGGGGAAACGGAATAACCAGTTGCGGTAGCCGGGTCCTGCCCATCATACGTTACCAGAAGATTCAGCCGGCAAAATAATTAAAATAACCCACCGAAGCACATTTACCAAGGCAAAGTCTGGTCGTTCTCTTGCGTAAGCCCTTAAAATCAGTATTTGTACTGTAAGGTTTTACCCAGCGGTGTTGTGCGCCAGAAGTCCTGCCTTGGTGGCCAGAAGATAATACTGCTCACGATAGGCGGCAAAATGTTCTGCCTCAAAGGGTACCTCTGTGTCCTGGTCAGGGAACAACACCTTCACGTACCCATTGCCAATCAACTGCAGCAAGGTTTGTTCAAACTCCTGCTCGGGCAGGTTTATTTGTTGGCGAAGCTCGTTGTAAGGCGTAACAAAATACAACTCATCTAAGAGGTCAAATTCTGAATCTGTCATACGGGTAAGTGTTGACGGTTTTTCCAGGCATACGTTCCCCGCCACCCCAGAATGGCGGTGGCGAGCACATACGGGACATACAGCACCTGTAAAAGACCAATAAATAAAAGTAATCTCTTTCTCCTAAAGAAGTCCAGCACCGGCGCAAGCAATACCAGATCAGGAACTAATTTCATAGCCAGCGCCCACCAAAACCACCACCAGCCCAGTGTACCTGCTACCGCCAAACCAAGAACCACCCAAAGCGCCACATTTGCCGTTAGCACCAGCACCGCCAAGGCTTTGGGAGCCGTGCGGGTATAATGCTTCCATTTGCTGGCCCAGCGTTTGCGCTGCTCCAAAAAGCTTTTGAACGCAGGTATTGCTGAGGTCTTGACAATGGCCTCCTGATCTTTTAAAAAAGCAACCGACCCCGGATACTTTTGGTGGATTTTGTGCATCAGGAATTCATCATCCCCCGACGGTAGATGGTCATTCCCGGCAAAGCCGTTCACGCCCAGAAAAGCAGCTTTTTCATAGGCTAGATTGGCACCGTTGCACATGGTGGGCTGCTGCCAGCCAATGCATGCCGCCCCCACTCCAATAAGCGCCGAGAACTCCAGCGCCTGCAACTGTTGAAACCAATCTTCTTGGTAAGTGAGCATTACGGGCCCGCTGATCAGTTTGGCTTTCTGTTCCAGCCGGCAGGCATTGAGTACAGTAAGCCAGTTAGGATGAACTCTGCAGTCCCCGTCTGTGCAGACAATCCAGTCTCCCTGGGCTTGGGAGACTCCCAGTTCAATGGCTCCCTTTTTTAGCCTCTTTTCTGGAAAAGAGGCTAAAAACAGAAGCTTCACTTGTAAAGAGCTGCGCTGAAGAAAGTCATTTACTAAGTCCGGCGTGCCGTCTATGGAATGGTCATCCACTACCAAAACCTCAAAAAGCGATGATGGGTAGGTTTGTCGTTCTAAATCTTGGAGTAATGGAAGGAGATTGCCTTGTTCGTCTTTTACCGGAATAATGACTGTGAAGAAAACCTTGGAACCTACAGATTGGTTTTTCGGAACCGGTAGTCTGGCCCAGGCCCAGGCACTACCCAACAGCACCAGGGCGTAGGTTCCTAACACCAACAGCAAAACGACTAAGAAAATCAACGGGTGCGGGTGAGTTTAAGCGGAAGCACAAACAGCAAGCCCACCACGCTGGGCAAGGCAATGTTGAGGGCCCACAAAGACAAACTGGCTCCCAGCACCAGCATGGGTTCCTGCCCCATCAACCCGAAGAAGTGCATAGCGCTCAGTTCGCGCATGCCAATGTCTGCCAGAGCATTGATGGACGGCACCAATGATTTCAGCAGGAAGGTTCCGGCCACGCCCCAGATGTACTGATCTAGCGTAAGGTTGACGCCAAACGCCCACAGCAGGGCAATGAACTGGGCCATGAACACCGCATACCGCAATCCAGAAAGTAAAATCATCCGGTTCAATTCTTCGGGCGAGTAGTCCCCTATCACAGCGAAGTAGTGCACCCATCGCTTAAGCAGAGGAATTCTTTCCAGCACGGCAATAGCCCAGTGAAAACTGAACAGCAAGGCCAGCATCCATCCATTGACCAACAGCAGTCCCAACGCCACCGAAATTCCCACCGGGGTGGCCAGGGGCAGATAATAGCTATAGAAGAAATACGCCAGCGCGCCAGAACCCACCAGCACCGTGGCAAACAACTGGCACAGACGGCCCAGCAAAATGGCGCCTATAGCGTCTACCCGGTTCTTCTGGTGCAGCGTTAAAATGCGGCCTGCATAGTCTCCTACCCGGTTAGGCGTCACAAACCCCAGGGTAAGGCCCGCCAGTACCGCACGATAGGCTTTTAAGAAAGATAATTTTTCAATTTTCTGGGAAAGGTACTGCCACTTGAGAGCTTCCACGCCCCAGTTGAGGGGCAGTAAAACAAGGGCCAGCGCCGCTGCCCATCCGTTGGTAGACCACACCTGCTGCCATCTGACCCAGGAAAAGGCAGTTTGATTCTCAGAATCCAGCAGGGCCTGTCTCAAATAATAAAGCGTCAAACACAAAACCGCCAGCTTGCCCCCCCACACCAAAAGGCGCACGGGTAGCTTAAGACTGCCAGATTGTTTGTAATTTTGTACTTTATGATTCATTCTAGCCTACCACTTCCTAATAATAAGTTAATTCTTGGCGTAGACCCCGGCACCAACGTGATGGGCTATGGCCTCATTGAAATAAACGGTTCCAAGATTAATGTGCTACAGTACGGGGTTCTGCAACTGAAAAGCTACCCGAACCACGCTGTGAAATTAAAGAAAATATTTGACGCCACCCTGCGCCTCATCACCGAGTACCTCCCCGACGAGATGGCCATTGAGGCACCGTTCTTCGGGACTAACGTACAGTCCATGCTAAAGTTGGGCCGGGCGCAAGGGGTTGCCATTGCTGCCGCCCTTTCCAGAGACATTCCCTACGTGGAATACGCGCCCAAAAAGATTAAACAGTCCGTGACCGGCAACGGAAACGCCTCCAAAGAACAGGTAGCAGCCATGCTCCTGCAAATTCTCAAAATAAAAGAAGCTCCCAAGTTCCTGGATGCCACAGATGCTCTGGCCGTAGCCCTTTGCCACCACTACGCCCAAGGCAGCAATTTAAAAGCCGGCGGAAAATCCTGGAAAGCCTTCTTAACAGAAAACCCCAATCGCATCAAATAGACGTTAGAAGGTAGACACTAGACAGTAGACTTTTGATTTAGACCTTGAATAGAGGTTAAAACAGTTCTGCCGTTTTTGGGCTGATTTCATGAAATCAGCCCAAAAACGGCAGAACTGTTTACTAAGAATACCCAAGAATCATCTTGTGATCATTGAGGTAACTATTACTGTCTAATATCTAAGGTCTACTGTCTAGCATCTACACTTACTGCAAGGCTTCTCTTCCAATGGCGTGGGCCACATCTTCCATCTCTTCTGCGGAGAACTTCTGCTTGGGATTGCTGAAGTTCATGTCTGACATCTTGTTGATGGGAATGAGGTGGATGTGCGCATGGGGCACCTCCAGGCCTATCACCGCCATGCCTACACGCTCACAATCAACGGCTTTCTTGATGGCCACGGCCACCTTCTGCGCGAACTTATGCAAATCTGCCAGGGTGCCTGGTTCCAGGTCAAAGATGTAATCTACGGGCTCCTTGGGGATGACCAGCACATGGCCTTTCACCAGTGGGTTCACGTCCAGAAAGGCAAGGAAACGGTCATCTTCCAGCACTTTATACGCCGGAATCTCTCCATTCACAATCTTTGAGAAGATGGTTTCTGCCATGGCGCTTACTTATTAACGGGAGATTTCTTTAATTTCAAACTTGATGGTACCGGCCGGAACGGTGATTTCGGCTACGTCTCCTACGCTTTTGCCAAGCAGGCCTTTGCCAATAGGTGATTTCACTGATATTTTGCCCGCCGCCAGGTTGGCCTCTTCTTCAGCTACCAGGGTGTACATCACCTCCATGTTATTGTTGAGGTTCTTCAGCTTCACCTTTGACAAGATTAGCGCCTTGGTAGGGTCAAGGTTAGAATCATCTATGAGGCGGGCGTTGCCCACCACCTCTTCTAGTTTAGAAATCTTTAGTTCCAGGTGGCCCTGGGCGTCTTTCGCAGCGTCGTATTCGGCGTTCTCGCTCAAGTCCCCTTTGTCACGGGCTTCAGCTAACTGACGCGCCGCCTCCGCACGTCCTTTGGTCTTCAGTTCTGCCAACTCTTCTTTGAGTTTCTGCAATCCTTCTGCGGTGTAGTATGATACTGTTGCCATAATTGGTATGGATGAGTACTGTGGTAAAAAAGAAGAACGGCCTTCCGTTTGGAGACCGTTCTTATGCTAAGGTAGTATTATTTTTTTGAAAAGCATGGAATCCGGCCAATATTTTAAAGCTCCCTCCTTTTCTGGAAATCGGGTGGTAATTCCCCTTTTAACGCACCTGCAGCCCAGGTTGTTTTTGGCTTGTTTTCTAGGAAACAGACTAAAAACGCTGCTTTATCCATAGGGCCGTTTTCTGTTTTTGGCTATATTTGTTTCTACCTCTATGACAGAAGCCACTGAACCCCTCTTAAAACTGGCCGCCATTGACATTGGTTCTAACGCGGTGCGGTGCCAGATTTCCAACGTGTTTAAGTATGAGCAGCACACCCTCTTTAAACGGGTGGAATACATACGGTATCCCATGCGTCTGGGCGAGGACGTTTTTGCCTCTGGCATCATCTCCAAGAAGAAATCAGAGAAGTTCATAAAACTGCTGCACGCCCTTAAACTTCTGTTAGAAGTGCATGAGGTGCAGGATTACATGGTCTGCGCCACCTCCGCCATGCGCTCTGCCACCAATGCCCCGGAGATCATCCAGGAGGTCCACAAAAAACTGGGTATGGACATACAGGTGATTGACGGCACCACCGAGGCAGATTTGATTAACATGGTCATTCGGCAGCAGCTGGACGACAAAAACTACCTGCACATTGACGTAGGTGGCGGCAGCACCGAGTTCAACATCTACGTGAACCGCATGAAGGTGGCCTCGCGGTCCTTTGAGCAAGGCTCCATTAGGCACATGCAGGGCGATGAGTCTCAGGAAATGTGGACGGCCATGCAAGAATGGGTAACCGAGAAAGCTAAACTGCACCATGTATCAAGGGCCATTGGCACCGGTGGCAACATCAACAAAATCTATGACATGGCCCGCAAAACCGGTGGCAAGCCTATCTTCAAAAAGCAGATTGAAGAAGTGGTTGACCACATTGCCAGCCTGTCCATGGAAGAGCGCGTGAAAGTGCTCCTCCTCAACGCAGACCGCGCCGACGTGATTGTTCCAGCCGCCGAGATTTACCTGTCTGCCATGAAATGGGCCCACATTGAGAGCATGCTGGTTCCGCAGGTGGGTTTGAAAGACGGTATGTTGCAAGCCTTGTTAGAGCGCCACCAAGAAGGCATCCACCACCATTTCAAGATTGATTTTTAGATCGTTTTTTGCTTATTTTCTGAGAAATAGCCCAAAAACGGAAGAGCCCGATAGTTAAAACTTTCGGGCTCTTCCGTTTTATAACTCATTAGAAAATTGAATAATTAGCATTTTAAAACAAGCAAGCTTCCTTGGTCATCTCACTGGTTAAGTGGTAGAATTCGCGGTGGGCGTTGAAGGGTGCTTCGCCTTCTGCCGGATGACGGCGAATGTAAGTGCCATCCTCGCGCATCATGTAGGAGTTCTGGTTGTCCATGAGGTTAAAGCGAAGGATGTTGATGGCCTGCCGTTTTAACTCGTCATTGACAATGTAGAACAAGGCTTCAATGCGGCGTTCAAAGCTACGCACCATGATGTCTGCGCTACCGCCCAACACCGTGGGAATGCCATTGTTGTGGAAGTAGAACAAGCGTGCGTGTTCCAGGTACTCGCCCACAATAGAGCTCACCTGAATGTTCTCGCTCAAGCCTTCCCTTCCCGGACGAAGACAGCAGATACCCCGCACAATCAACTTGATTTTCACGCCCGCCTGCGAGGCAGCGTAAAACTCGTCTATCACCTCTTTGTCTTCCAGGGAGTTGATTTTAATGACAATCCCCGCCTCAAAGCCTTTTTTGGCATTTTCCGCCTCGTGCCGGATCAATTCTATCAACTGCTGGCGCATGTCCTTGGGCGCCGTGATCAGGTATTGATAGTCCTCTGGATAGGAATGCCCCGTGATGACATTGAAGAAGTCAGACACGTCATGCGCGTACACGTCATCTGTGGTTAGTAAACTGATGTCTGTGTATTGGCGGCTGGTAGACTCGTTGTAGTTACCAGAGCCAATGTGTACGTAACGCGTTACCTTCTCCCCTTCCTTCCGGATAATCATCATCATCTTGGTGTGGGTCTTGTACTTACTGATGCCGTAAATCACGAAGCAACCAGCTTTCTCCAGACGCTCCCCTTCCTTGATATTTTTCTCCTCGTCAAAGCGGGCCTTCACCTCAAAGAGCGCAGACACGTGCTTCCCATTCTCGGCGGCTTTGAGCAGGGCGGCCGTCACTCTGGAATTGTCTGCCAACCTGTAAATGGTCTGCTTGATTCCTAGCACATACGGGTCTTCGGCGGCTTTTTCTAAAAGGCTCACCACCGGCTCAATGCTGTTGTAGGGGTGGTGCAAGAGCACGTCATGTTCCTTGAGGTACTCAAACATGTTCTCCTCGGCACCGCGCGGTAAACTAGGCGCCTGCACGGGGGCTGGGGCCTTCATGAGCTTGTTCTTGAACAACGGATGCTTGATGATCTGCCAAAGGCCGCGCAAGTCTACCAGTCCGTCTATCTGAAACAGGTTGGCTTGGTCAATGGTCCAGCGCTCCTTCAGAATCTTAAGCATGTGCGGCGAGGGTTCTTTGTCCATCTCCAGGCGCACCACCCGTCCTTTTTTACGGGTCTTAAGCTTGAGTTTGACTTCCTGCACAAAGTCCTGGTCCATGTCATCGCTTTCTTCCAGCGTAAAGTCTCCGTTGCGGGTAATCCTGAACAAACTCACCGACAGAATCTCCACGTTGCGAAACAGCTTGGGCATGTTCTCCCTAATCACGTCTTCAATGGGCACGAAAATGACTTTGTCCTTGCGCTGAATTTCCAAAAAACGGTTCAGATTGGCCGGTACCTGAATGAAGGTAAGACGGTTGGCTGGTTTCACGTCTTCATTCACCTGCGTCACTACCCCAAAAATGAGGAGCATGTTCATCATGAGCGGGAAGCCGTGGTAACTGTCATAGACCATGGGCGTGAGCAGCGGGAAGATGGTGTCCTTAAAATAGGCGTCTACCTTGCGTTGCTCGGCCTCGGTTAAGTCTTGTACCCGGCAGATGTCCAGCCCGTGCTTCGGGAATTCCTTCACCAGTTCTTGATACACTTTGTACTGGTCTGTGACAAAGCGGTGCGAAAAATCCAGCAGTTTCTTCCGGAACGGAACCTCCCGCATGCCTGAGTAGTCAATTCGCTCCTTGCCGTAGTCAATGTAGTTGTACAGAGAGCCAATCCTGATCATGAAGAACTCGTCCAGGTTGGATGCCGTGATGGCCAGGAACTTGAGCCGGTCAAAGATGGAGGTGTCTGGGTTGCGGGCCTGGTCCAGGACTCTAAAGTTAAATCGCATCCAGCTCAGGTCACGAGAGATGTAATTACTTTTCCGGATTTGGTCAGAGACTTTTATTGGGTTCATAGCAGATGAATCATCAATTCTGAAACGCGGAATATCCCGTTTCTGCCTTGTGCTAAGATACTAGCTTTTTGCTTGTCAGCATGAATACAAACACAAAAGCCTGCAAGAGCGCAGGCTTTTGTGTTTGTTCTATAATTCAACTTCCATTTCTGCCCTAAGGTTGCCAGAAAAAGAAGCTTTTATTGCTTACACGTCTACTTTGGCGTATTTGGCATTGCGTTCAATGAAATCCCTGCGCGGCGCCACTTCATCGCCCATGAGCATGGAGAACAAGTGGTCAGCCTCGGCAGCAGATTCTACTGAAACGCGCTTGAGGGAACGGGTGTCTGGGCGCATGGTGGTTTCCCACAATTGCTCAGGGTTCATCTCACCCAAACCTTTGTAGCGCTGTACGCCCACGCTTTCGTCCTTGCCTTTGCCTAGTTCAGCCACCGCTTCAATACGGTCTTGTTCGGTCCAGCAGTAACGCTCTTCCTTGCCTTTCTTCACCAGGTACAGCGGTGGCAGGGCAATGTACACGTAGCCAGAGTCAATCAAGTCACGCATGTACCGGAAGAAGAACGTCAGGATAAGGGTTCTGATGTGAGAACCGTCCACGTCCGCATCCGTCATGATGATCACCTTGTGGTAACGCAGCTTGTTCATGTTCAAGGCCTTGTCGTCTTCTGGCGTCCCGAAGCTCACGCCCAAGGCAGTGATCATGTTCTTGATCTCTTCGTTCTCATAGATGCGGTGCTCCTGCGCCTTCTCCACGTTCAAGATCTTACCTCTCAGCGGCAGAATGGCCTGGAACTTACGGTCACGGCCTTGTTTAGCCGATCCACCCGCAGAGTCACCCTCCACCAGGTACAGTTCACAGTTTTCAGGATCGTTGTCAGAACAGTCAGCCAGTTTACCCGGTAGGCCAGAGCCGCCCATCACGTTCTTACGCTGTACCATCTCACGGGCCTTGCGGGCCGCCAGACGAGCTTGCGCCGCCAAAATCACTTTCTGGATGATGATACGGGCTTCTTTGGGGTTTTCTTCCAGGAACTGGTTCAGGATCTCTCCTACTACCGTGTCCACGGCGCCCATCACGTCTGAGTTACCCAGCTTGGTTTTGGTCTGGCCTTCAAACTGCGGTTCCTGCACTTTCACAGAAATCACGGCGGTCAAACCTTCCCTGAAGTCATCGCCCTGAATCTCCACCTTGGCTTTTTCCAGCATACCAGACTTCTCGGCGTAGCTTTTCAAAGTACGGGTAAGCGCTCTCCTGAAACCGGCCACGTGGGTACCGCCTTCATGGGTATTGATGTTGTTGACGTAAGAGAAGATGTTCTCTGTGTAAGACGTGTTGTAATTCAAGGCAATCTCAACCGGAATACCGCCCTTTTCGCTCTCCACATAAATGGGGTCAGGAATCAGGTTCACGCGAGTTTCCTCCAGGTAGGCTACAAATTCACGCAGACCGCCTTCAGAGAAGAAAGAGTCGTTCAGGAATTCACCACCCGCCAAAACCTCGCGGCGGTCAGTGAGGTTGATTCTGATGCCCTTGTTCAGGAAAGAAAGCTCGCGCAGACGGCTGGCCACGGTTTCATACTTGTATTCTGTGACCGTGAAGATGCTGGCGTCTGGCTGAAAATGGACCGTGGTACCAGATTTATCTGTGGTGCCAATCTCGCGTACGGGGTACGCTGGCACGCCAATGTTGTAGTGCTGCTCATACACTTTTCCGTTTTTGTGAACGGTCACGTGCAGGTCAGTGGAAAGGGCGTTCACGCAGGAAACCCCTACGCCGTGCAAACCGCCAGAAACCTTATAACTGTCTTTGTCAAACTTACCGCCGGCGTGCAATACGGTCATGACCACCTCCAAGGCAGAGCGCCCTTCTTTCTGGTGGAAATCTACCGGTATACCGCGGCCGTTGTCTGACACGGTGATGGAATTGTCTTCATTGATGGTGACGTTGATCTCATCGCAGTGACCGGCCAGGGCCTCGTCAATGGAGTTGTCAACTACTTCCCATACCAGGTGATGCAGACCCTTTACGCCAATGTCGCCAATGTACATGGCGGGGCGCTTGCGTACGGCTTCCAGTCCTTCCAGAACCTGAATGCTGTCTGCTGAATAAGAGGTGTTGTTATCGAGAGTTTGTTCGATGTCACTCATGGTGTAATCGGTGGGTTATTAACATGCAAAAATAGCGAATTTTATCGGTTTTTGCCAGTAAAACTGCCGGAAATATAGGAGAAATTTAATAATTTCTGAAGCATCTCCTACCCCATTGGTGTAAGTCCTGGTACACAAATGGCTTCTTGGTCTTGGCCCTCCGTTTTTGGCTTGTTTTCTACAAAACAAGCCAAAAACGGAGTACTTTACATAATCCGCTTTCAAGGCGACATTTTCTTACTTAGCGAAGGATCATAGCATTCTGTTTGGCCTAGCTAATAATTATAAACACTTAATTTTCTGATAGTTATTTGTCAACCACATAAGAACTACAAGGCCTTGTATTTGGGTAAATGCCCGATTCTTCTTAAGTTTCGTCTTTTAAAGCAAAAGTACCCAAGGCAGCCTCCTCTTTTGGCCGTTCTGCCTTCTGCATCTATTCTCTACAAACGCACATGAAGGACGTAATTTTAGGTATTGACATTGGGGGCACCAACACCAAGTTCGGTTTTTTGGATCGGGACGGTATTAGCCTGGTTCAAGGGGAGCTTTCTACCAATGAAGGAGAAACGGTGCATGATTTCTTGCGAGTCCTGTACCAGGAGGTGATGACCAAATTCAAGAAGATTGAAGACGAGGCCAACCTGATTGGCGTAGGCGTGGGCGCCCCTAACGGCAACTACTATACCGGCACCATTGAAAACGCACCCAACCTGAAATGGCACGGCAGCGTTCCCTTGGTGGACCTCCTGAAGCAGTACTTTAAAATGCCGGTTTTCCTGACCAATGATGCCAACGCCGCCGCCATTGGCGAGATGGTGTACGGCGGAGCCAAGAACATGAACAACTTTGTGGTCATCACGCTGGGCACCGGTCTGGGCAGCGGCATTGTGGTGAACGGCCAGCTGGTGTACGGCCATGACGGCAACGCCGGCGAAATTGGACACACCCTGGTGAACGTGAACGGCCGCGGTCGCATGTGCGGCTGCGGAAGAAAAGGCTGTTTAGAAACCTACGTTTCGGCGACGGGCATCAAGCGCACCGTGTACAAACTCCTCGCCGACTCTACCGATTACAGCGAGCTGCGCAGCGTGAGCTTCAATGACTTGACTGCTGAGATGATCACCCAGGCGGCCAAACGCGGCGACAAGATTGCCATTGACGCCTTTGAATACACCGGCAAAGTGCTGGGCATGAAACTAGCCGACACCGTGGCCCACCTGAGCCCAGAGGCCATCTTCTTATTTGGGGGCTTGGTGCGCGCCGAGGAGTTCTTGTTTGACCCCGTTCGCTACCACATGGAGAAGAACTTGCTGCACATCTTCAAAGGCAAGGTAAAGATTCTTCCGTCTGGCCTAGGTTTGAACAACACCGCTGTCATGGGTGCTGCTGCTCTGGCTTGGAACGAAATGGAGCGCGGAGCCACTGCGTGAACGAATCCCATTGATTTAGATAAAACGGAGAGGGCGCTACCAATGGTAGCGCCCTCTCCGTTTTTGGGCTGTTTCCCAGAAAACAGCCCAAAAACGATATTCCTGGCCGGCACATAGCTCTTTGGACATTTTCTGCCATACTTACTTTAGTTGCTGATTACTTCCTTTCCTTCTTAAGCCTTAAGTCGAAGTTTTGATATCACTTTTGCCAGAATCCGGTAGCATGAGAGTATCGTATATCTCAAAGGCATCTTTTTTAAATGCCGTACTGAGGAGATGGAAGCAACATTTTTTTAAAATATTAGTATTTACAAATATCCTTTCTTTTCAGGCAGTGCAGAGCAGTTCAAGAGTAACAGGGCGCTCTTCCCTTCCAGCAGATTTTAATGATTGCACCCCGTTGCGCTTCCTCACCCCAAGGAAGAGATGATTCACTGGCGTTCAAACAGATACGTACCTTTCACTCAATTCTAGTAGAAATTACCCGCGGTACATTCGCTCGTTTTATTTCCTTAAAAACAGGTTTCTAGCTTAATAAGGAATTTCTGAAAAACGGCACCGCATCCAACATACAGTAATTACTCTTTCTCCCAACGTTCCTTTGAGCGGCTTTTTGAACGTGATCTGCCGCTAGCATACCCTTACCTTTTTCTATGAGATAAGATGTACTATTACAAAAGGTGTTTACTGTTCATTTGCGTTTTTCTGATGAATCTGGCACAGGGTGTTGCGCAGGAATGCCCCGCTGTGATTACGCCCTCCAATCCGGCCGCCGTCTGCCAGCCAGACGCGGTGACCCTGGCCGCCAATAGCGGTCCTGGGCTCACCTACCAATGGCAAAAAGACGGAGTAGATGTGCCAAATGCCACCGGGGTCACGTTTACGGCCGCGGCCTCGGGCAATTATACCGTGCGGGTGACGGGCCCTAGCTGTACCGCCAAAACTTCTACGCCCGTTACCGTCACCATAACTCCTCAACCGGCCCAGCCTACTTTTCTGGTCAACCCCAACATTGTTCAGTGCGCTGGCACGCCCATTGGGTTTTCCATTGTAAATCCTTTGCCCAACACCAACTATGTCTGGGATTTTGGTGACGGAACTACCTCTACTGGTGATTTCGTACAGCACGCATACAACTCGGTGGGTAACGGAACAGTCACTTTCACGGCTCAGGTGTATGCCGTGACGCAAGGTGGTTGTACCTCTCCGGCACGGTCTACAACAATCTCGGTGGCTCAGAAGCCGGCTTTCTCCCCGCCCAAAGACAGCAGCAATTTTATTGTCTGCGTGCCAGACAGCCAGAAGGTTATTAAACAGACGGCCTCTTTGCTCAATCCTACTCCGGTGCCCAATAACATTGTTTCGTATGTGGTGGACTTCGGGGATGGTGCCGGGCCAAGGGCATTTACAGCAGGAGATTTCACGGCGACTAAGCCTATCCGGAATACCGTGCCCTATGACACCACCGGCGCTTTTAAAATCTCCATCAGAGCCATTGGGTCCAACGGCTGTGATTCTGTGTATACCATTGATTACCAGATCAGCCGAAAGCCAAAGGCTGGCTTTACCACCAACAAAGAACGGGTGGACCCTGCCGCCTGCGTGCCCGTGAAAGTGACCGTAGACACCGACAGCAGCAGCGGCGGAAACCTGAGTTATAAGTGGAAGGTCCTCAACAAAAACGGCCAGGAAGTAGGCAACAGTGATATGGAGTACCTGGATAACACCACAGACACCACTCAAAATCCCATCTTCAGTTTCAAGAACAAAGGCCGGTTCACCATCAAGCTGTTTGTGTCCAATACCTGCGGCACAGATTCTACGGAACAGAGCGTGTTGATTGCCTTGCCCGAAGTACAGATGAACGCAGACTCCACGGCCTGCGGGGCGCCCACCACCATCAGGTTCAACGCAGACATGGTGCAGTTTGACGCCAACCTGGGCACCATTAGCGGGTACAAATGGACTATCTCGGGCACGAGCGGGGCAACAGCCGTCAACGGCACCACCCTTCAGGACATGACCCCTGAGATCAGGTTCCCCAACGTGGGTGTCTACACAGTCACGGTAGTGGCGACCAATGAATGCGGGGCCTCAGATGAAGTAGAGCAGCAAATGGCCACGGCCACCATCACCGTCAATGAGATACCCGGGGCACCTACGTTCACCACGGCCTCCACAACCATTTGCAATGAAACCTCCGCCCTCCTACGACCGACGGGGCCAGGTACGACGTATAATTTCTATAGTGAACCTGCGGGAGGAACGCCTTTAAAAACCGGAAGAGACTACACCACAGATTCCCTTAATAGCGCTACCACCTTCTACGTGGCCTCGGTGACCCCGCAAGGTTGTGAAAGCGCCACCCGCACTCCCTTCACGGTGAACGTGACGCCTGGCATCACGGATAATTCCATCTCTGTGGAAGCCGGAAACCAAGAGATTTGCGCAGGTTCCTCCCCAGGCACCCTTGCCGGTACGGCGGCCAAAGAAGGCACCAACACCCCCGCATACGTCTGGCAGAAAAGCACTACCAATGAAACTACTGGGTTCACCACCATTGCTGGGGCTACGGCGCAAGATTACGCGCCGGGGCCATTGGCTGCCACCACTTGGTTTAGAAGAATAGCCCGCTCTAATTTCTCCTGTCCGTCAGATACCAGCAACGTAGCCGTGGTGAATGTGAGTCCGGCTATTGAGGGCAACACCATTAACGTGGGCACCGGAAGGCTTTTCACCATCTGCGAGGGCAGCACCGCACCTGAAATCACCGGTACTGCCATTGCGGGCGTGAGTTACCTCTGGGAAAGCAGCAACAATGCCACCGACGGCTTTACCGCTGCCCCTGGCGTGAACAACCAGCAGAACTACAGTCCCGGCGTTCTTACCCAGACTACTTTCTATAGAAGGCGGGTCATCAGTTCTGCCTGTGACCAAGCCTCTGCCGTGGTAGTGGAGATACGCGTAACGCCCAAACTGACCAACAACGTGATTGAGGGCAATCAGGAAATTTGCGCCACTGGCTCTGCTCCGGCTCCTTTGACCGGCACCGTGCCTACCGGCGGCACGCTGAACAGAACCTACCGCTGGCAAAGCAGCCTCAACGGCAACGCAGAAGACTTCCAAACGGCGGCAGGCAACTCCACTGGTCAGAACTATTCTCCAGCGGTGCTCACCCAGACCACGTTCTTTAGGAGGCTGGTATCTTCTGAGGGGTGTGACTCCTTGAGCAGCAACGTGGTGAAAATTACGGTGAGCGCGCCGGTCAATGACAACACCATTACTGCTGCACAGACATCGGTTTGCCAGAACACCACCACCTCTTTTACTGGTTCTGTGGCAACAGGCGGCTCCGGCACCTTGAGTTACCAATGGCAGCAAAGCACCACCAATGGCACAGACGGGTTCCAGAACATTGCGGGCGCCACTTCGCAGAACTATACGCCGGTTGCCACCAATCTCAACACTTGGTACCGCCGATTGGTGACTTCTGCTGGTAATACCTGCCTGGCCAATGCCTCCAATGTAATCCTGATATCGGTGCAACCTTCTCCGGTGGCCCCAACCGTGGAGGCAACAAATGTCACCTCCTGCGCCGGTGAGTCCGTTACCCTGCGGGCAAGCGGGACTGGTGGCGTGTTTGAGTGGTTTACTTCGCCTGAAGGTGGAACGCCAGTGTTCATCGGTCCAGAATTCCAGACGGGGCCTTTGACGGCTTCTACTTCGTACTACGTGCAGGCCAAGAATACCAATCAATGCGTGAGCGTGACCCGCACCCAGGTGCAGGTGACCGTGAGCAACGCGGTGGCAGACGCCGGGCCAGATGCCACCATTATTGAAGGCCAGGCCGTGACTCTGCGCGGCAGCGGGGGTGCCACCTACCTCTGGACTCCGGCTACCGGCTTAAGCAGCGCCACCGTGGCCAACCCGGCCGCCAGCCCCATATTCACCACCACCTACACCTTGCAGGTAACAGACGCCAACGGCTGCACCGACACAGACGAGGTCACGGTCACCGTGATTGGCGGCCTTAAGATTGTAAATACCTTCTCTCCTAATGGCGATGGTGTCAATGAAACCTGGGACCTGGGCAACGTAAGCAACTTCCCGGACATCAGCATTGAAATCTTTAACCGATGGGGACAACGGGTGTACACCTCTAAAGGCTACGCCACGCCCTGGGACGGAACTTACAACGGCAAGGCGCTGCCCGTAGACACCTATTACTACATCATCCGGCTGAACCAGGAGGAGAATCCTTTGAAAGGCAGCGTCACCATTATCAAATAACCGGCTATGAAAAGATTTCTACTTACAGGAGGTTTGGTACTGGGAATGATGACCGCTGGCTGGGCCCAACAACGGCCGCAGTACACGCAATACATGGTCAACAGTTACTTGTTTAATCCGGCCATTACGGGCATAGAAGACTACACAGACATTAAGTTCGGATCAAGGCAGCAGTGGATAGGTCTGGAAGGCGCACCCAAAACCTATTTTTTAACTGCGCATTCACCTTTGAATAAAGCCCTGGGAAGCGTGCGGAGCTCGTCAAGCCCGGGAGGAGTGCGCACCGTGAACAGGAACAAGTTTGTGCCGGCTTACCCGCACCACGGGGCGGGCATTATAGCCGTTGTAGACAAGGCAGGGCCGTTGCGCAGAACCAATGTCAATCTTTCTTACGCGTACCATTTGCCGGTTACCAGAAGCATCACCATTTCTTTGGGGGCCTATGGGGGCATTCTCCGGAACAGTTTCAATGCCAGCGAAGCCACGTTTTCCAATCCCGCCGAACCTGCCCTCAACAGTGATTTCTTAAACCGAAACTTCATTGACGTAGGCCTGGGCACCTGGATTTACGCACCCAATTTTTACCTCGGCTTTTCTGGCGCACAGCTGTTGCACACAGAATTAAAAGCCTCTGAAGGCTCCGTGACGGAAGGAATCATCCAGCGGCATTTCTTCGGGATGGCTGGTTACAAGTTTAGGGTGACTCCGGCGGTGACCTTGATTCCCTCGGTTCTGGTGAAGATTGCCTCTCCCAGCCCTACCACCGTTGATGCTAACCTAAGAGCGGTGTATGCAGACCGATTCTGGGTAGGTGCCACCTACCGGACCAAAGACGCCTATGCTGCCATGCTGGGTCTTAACGTAACCCACTTCCTGGAGATGAGTTATGCTTATGACTACAATACTTCCAACCTTAACATTGCCAATTCCGGCAGCC
Source organism: Nibribacter ruber (assembly GCF_009913235.1). Classification (NCBI taxonomy): domain Bacteria; kingdom Pseudomonadati; phylum Bacteroidota; class Cytophagia; order Cytophagales; family Hymenobacteraceae; genus Nibribacter; species Nibribacter ruber. Next base: position 945,188 of record NZ_CP047897.1, read on the forward strand.
ATGAAGTCACGGTAGGCGTGCGTCTGTTCAACAAAGGCAAAGTGCTCTGTCCGCGCTGGATGAATTAAAAACCGATCCTTGAAACCGCAGCCCTCGTTTTTAGCCTGTTTTCTAGGAAACAAGCCAAAAACGAGGGCTGCGGCGTTTCTATTGCTAGCTTTCTAGCTGGAATCGAATTAAAAAGCCAGCAATTGCTACAGTGGCTAGTTCTTCTAATCAAAGCGAAGGAGATTGCTAGCATAAAACCAACAATGGCAGGCTGGCCTTTACTCAAAAGCTTAAGCGGCGGTAAACCAACCAAACTTTTACAACGAAACCAGGCAGGCCGTTTTTGGCTTGATTTCGAGAAAACAAGCTAAAAACGATACAAACAACTCAAGTTGAATTTCGCCAATTTTTCAATTCAACATTACCAGCGCAAACAATAATCGGAGCAGCTTTTGGCTTGTGTACAGAACCTAACCAGGCGCGGGACGTTTTTGGCTTGTTTTACAGAAAATAGGCTAAAAACGGCAAGGGCTAGGTCAATCTGTTTCTACTAAATGACGAGTCGTTACTTTTTGTAGAACAACCAGGTGAAGGCATCCGGGAATTCGCGTTGCCAGAAGGATTCTTTGTGCTCCCCGTCGGCGTGGGTTTCATAGTGCAGGTTCTTCTTTTTGAGCCCTTTCTTCAACAGCAAGTCACGCATTCTAGCCATGTCTGGCACCATCTGTTGACCTTCCTTTTCGCCGGCCAACAATACAATTTTCAAGTCTTTGGGTACTTTGTGGGTTTCTACAAACGAGTATACCTCCGGAGAAACCCAGAACGCAGGTGAAAACACACCCGCCTTCCCGAAGACGCTTGGATGCTTAAGCGCGGCATACAGAGAAATCAACCCGCCCATGGAGCTGCCGGCCACGCCCGTATGTTTTTTATCTGCAAGCGTCCGGTAATGGGCATCCATGTAAGGCTTTAAGGTCTGAGCCAGAAAGTCAACATAAGCATCGCCTTGTCCGCCGCCGTATTGTGCATTCTTCCAGGGGGTGTACTCGTTCATGCGCTGATCAGAGCCGTTGTCTGGCGCAACAATGATGGCGCCCCTTCCGGTCTCTGCAAACAATTTGTCCATTGACTCGTCCACGCCCCACTCGCCGCTATAGCCATAAAACGCATCAAACAGGTTCTGGCCGTCGTGCATGTACAACACCGGGTATCGCTTTCCCGAGGTGGCATAATCTGGCGGCAAATAAATCCAGACGCGGCGACTGCGATTGAGCTGCGGCATCCAGAACTCATTGCTCAGGATCTTCACATTGGGACTGGCCGTGTGTACCTTTTCTGGGCTGGCAAAGAAGTCTGACCAGCTTTCAATCTCCACCCGCACCGTGTCTGTGGATTTCTTGGCTACGTAGATTCGGTTGTTTTTGGGCGCACCGCTGATGAGGGCCTCGCCAGTGGCCCAGTTGCCGCGCGTGATTTTATATTCCAGCTCACCGGGGCCCGAGGGCATGGTCAGGTACCAGCGTCCGTTGGCGTTTTTTTTGAAAGCATGGGTTTTGCTGCCAGGGTTCCAGTTGTTGTGATTGCCCGCCAGAAAGAGGGTGTCCTGCGCAGGGGTTTTAGCAGGTACTTTGGTGACCTCAAAGGTGACCTGCGCCGAGGCAGAATGCACGCCCACGCCTACCAACAGGAGGGTCATCAGCTTAGCGCTAAAGCTGTTTTTCATAATTTGGCATTTTTAAATCAAGGAAATCGATTTCCCTCTCGCAAATCTTATTATTTTTGGTGTAAATATTATAAAACTAGCAAAGAATCGCTAGGCTTCTGGACCTAAAGCTACTTGAAGGCATGTATAAAAAGGCAATCCCCGTATTACTCTTGGCCAGCTGTGCACTTTTTTCCTGCACCAGAAATGCCTCAGCGCCTATGCCTTCTACTGCTACCTTATACACATCGCCCGCGTTTTCCATCTTTTCAGACAAGGTAATCCAGGGGAAGAACGAAGCCCATGCCTTGTCCCCTACGCACCTTAGGTCTACCTACCAAAGCCCTGCCAACCAAACCTTTAACCGCTTAATTGAATTCAAGTTCAGCCTAAACGGCAAGGACAATGAACTACCCGTAGGCGTGAACCACCGGCTGGTGTTACAACCGGTGAACGGCAAAGTAGAGACGCCGGTGTTGGTGTTCGGACAGCAGGATGCCACCACGCCCACTGCCAAGGCCAACGATTTCCTGGAACCCAATACCCAGGTCACGTTGAAGTTGGACATGCGCCCGGTGCTGGAAGCTTTTCAAAAACAAGGCTTCTACACGGCTTATAACGGCGACAAGCTCTATGCTCAGGATTTTAAAGGCGTGTTTGTGGCCGGCGGCTCAGAACCCTTGAGCTGGGACTTTGAGAACCTGCCCAGCCGCCAGCACCTGCAGCTCCAGGACCCTGACAAAGACGGCATTTATACGGTTACCCTCACCTTCAATGCCTACAACCCAGAAAACTTCACGGCCTCTGAGTGGCAACTCAAACAAGACATCAGCAAACTGCCCCAATTCAACTCCAGCCATGTGCTACTGGACGCGCTGTACAACCTGTCACTGGAAGAATCTTTGCTCAACATCAGGACGGACCAGACCTTTATGGCCGGTGCCAAATGGGACGGCGTCTGGACCCGAGACATAAGCTACAGCATTGTGCTGGCCCTGGCCGCCATTCACCCTGAGATTTCTAAAAACAGCCTGCTCCGCAAGGTAAAAGACGGACGCATTATCCAAGACACGGGCACGGGTGGCTCCTGGCCTATCTCCTCTGATCGCATGACCTGGGCCCTGGCCGCCTGGGAAGTTTATCTGGTGACCGGTGACCAAAACTGGCTGCAACAAGCCTATGCCATCATCCAAAAGTCTTCCGAGGAGGATTTCTTAACCGTGCAGGATTCAAAGACCGGCCTCATGCGTGGTGAATCTTCTTTCCTGGACTGGCGCAAGCAAACGTACCCGCTCTGGATGCAACCCGTGGATATCTACGAGTCCCTTAACTTGGGCACCAACGCTGTGCATTACCAGATGTACCGCATCCTGGAACAGATGGCCCAGCGTTTGGGGCAGCCGAGCCAACAATATAGTCAACGGGCTTCCCAAATTAAACAGGCCATAAATGACAGACTTTGGTCTGAGGAACAAAAATACTACGGACAATATCTGTATGGCCGTCAAAACTTGTCGCTGTCACCCAAAGCAGAAGGACTGGGCGAGGCCTTAACCTTGCTGTACGGCATTGCCGAAGGAGACCGCAGAGACCAAGTGCTCAACAACACGCCGCAGACTAACTTCGGGATTCCCAGCATCTTCCCGTATATCCCAGAAATTCCGCCGTACCATAACAACAGCATGTGGCCCTTTGTGCAGGCCTATTGGACCTGGGCTGCCGCCGAGGCCGGGCACACCGCCAAAGTTTCTGAAAGCATGAGCGCCCTCTACCGGGCGGCGGCTCTGTTTCTCACCAACAAAGAAAACCTGGTGGCCACCACCGGCGATTACAAAGGCACCGAAACCAATTCTGACCGCCAGCTCTGGAGCGTGGCCGGCAATTTGGCCATGGTCTATAGAGTATTCTTCGGGATGAAGTTTGAGCAGGACAAACTGGTATTTAAGCCGGTGGTGCCCGCCTCTTTTGCCGGTAAAAAGAACCTGACCAAGTTTCCATACAGAAAAGCATTCTTAAACATAGAGTTAGAAGGCCACGGCACCCAGCTGAAGGAGATTTACCTAGATGGCAAACGCGTAAATTCGGCTGAGATTCCGGCCAACTTAACTGGTGAGCATTCCCTTAAAATGGTATTGGCAGGAGACACCGGTACCACCACACCAGCTAAACTAGTGGAGCATAAATTCACGCCAGCTACGCCGCAACTTACCTACAAAAACGGCAAGGTGAGCTGGACTTCGGTCCCGCAAGCTGCCTCCTATAAAGTAGTGCACAACGGGAAAGTAGCAGCCACTATGGAAACTACTTCTTTCACAGTTCCCACCAATTCTTTAGAACCCGCAGAATACCAAATAAAAGCGATTGGAGCTAACGGAACAGAATCCTTCTTAAGCGAACCCCTTAGCGTAAAAGGCACCAAAGCAGAGCGTTTGGTGGAAATGGAAGAAACCACTGCTTCAAAAGCCCACAACGCGGCCGGGTTTACCGGAAAAGGCTACATCGAAATAAAGAAAGGACAGCCTGCGCTATCATTCCAAGTAAAGGTAGCTGAGAACGGATTATATGCGTTGGATTTCAGATACGCCAACGGAAGCGGCCCCATTAACACAGACAACAAAGCGGCCATCAGAAGTTTAAGCGTGAACGGGAAGCGCATAGGCGCCATGGTGTTTCCGCAGCGCGGCTTTGACGAATGGTCTAACTGGGGCTACTCCAACGCACAGAACCTGTACCTACCCAAAGGCACGCATACCTTCACCTTGTCTCTGGAAGCCTCAGATGAGAACATGAACGGCGATATCAATGAGGCCTTGCTGGATCTTTTGCGACTTACCTGGCTACGAGCGAAAGAATAAGCTTCGTTTTTGGGATATTTCTCAGGAAACAGGCCAAAAACGGATTTGTAAAATTTGAAAGACACTGATTGAAATAAATATGCGACAATTCCACTTCGGCTTGAGGAGCAAACTAAGCATTTTGCTTCTTCTTGTGCTGGTCACCTTCACCACGCAGGCCCAGAAAAAAGACGGCATTACCCGCATGGACCCTACCTTCTGGTGGGTGGGCATGAAGAATCCCAACCTGCAATTGTTGGTATACGGCCCCAACGCGGGCACGTATGAGTATTCCTTGAGCCATCCGGGTGTGACGCTGGTGAAGACCAACAAAGTAGAAAATCCCAACTACGCCTTCCTTGATTTGACCATCTCCCCTACTGCCAAGGCGGGTACGTTCACGCTTACCGGAAAAAAAGGCGGCAAAACCATCAAGCGCACCTATGAGTTGAAGGCGCGTACCGCAGAACCGAAGGCGCAAGGCCTAAACGGCTCTGATTTTATCTACCTGGTCCTGCCCGACCGCTTCTCCAACGGTGACCCCAAGAACGACAAGTTCAAGGATATGGCCGACTCTAATGCGGACCGCAACAATCCTTTCTATAGACACGGCGGTGACATTAAGGGCATCCAGAATCACTTAGACTATTTCCAGGAATTTGGCGTGACGGCGCTTTGGCTGAACCCGGTCATAGAGAACAATCAGCCCTTAACAGATGAAGGCGGCACCAAACGCAGTGCCTACCATGGCTACGCCTTCACGGACCACTACAATGTAGACCGCCGTTTGGGTGGCAATGAAGCCTACAAAAAACTGGTGCTAGCCGCGCACGCCAGAGGCATGAAGATTGTGCAGGATGCCGTGTACAACCACGTGGGCATCAACCACTGGTTTATCAAAGACATGCCCAGCAAAGACTGGGTGCACCAGTTCCCTAGCTATACCAACACCTCGCACAAATTCCAGCCCATCATTGACCCTAACGGCTCTAAAGCCGACTGGGACATCATGCTCAATGGCTGGTTCACGCCTTTCATGCCAGACCTGAACCACGAAAACAAACTGGTAGAGAATTATCTGATTCAGCACGCGCTTTGGACGGTAGAGCATTTTGAGATTGATGCCTGGCGCATTGACACCTACATGTACAATGAGGACCAGTTCATGAACCGTTGCAATCAGGCCTTGCTAGATGAATATCCTAACATCCACATCTTCGGGGAGAGCTGGGTGAACAACGTAGTGGCTCAGGCTCGCTTTGTCCGTAACAACATCAACTTCCCCTTCAAGAGCAACCAGCCAAGCACCCTGGACTTTGTTTTGTTCAACGCTTTTAATGACGCCCTAAACCAGAACTTCGGTTGGGACGAAGGAGTGAGCAAAGTACACCAGGTCCTGGCCCAAGATGCCGTGTATGCAGCCCCCATGAACCTGGTGACTTTCCTGGACAACCATGACATGAACCGCTATTTCTCTGTCATTGGCGAAGACCTGAACAAATACAAAATGGGCGTGACCTGGCTGTTAACCACACGCGGTATTCCTTCTTTGTATTATGGCACCGAGATTCTGATGAAGAACTTCAAAGACCCAACGGACGCTGAGGTGCGCAAGGATTTCCCGGGCGGTTTTACAGGCGACAAGGAAAATAAATTCACTGCATCAGGCAGAAACGAGCGCGAGAATGATGCGTTCAACTTTGTCAAGACCTTGGCCAACTACCGCAAGAATACCCCGGCCCTGCACTCGGGTAAACTCATGCAGTTTGTACCGCAGGACGGCATCTACGTGTATTTCAGATACAACCAAGACAAGACAGTGATGGTGGCCACCAATACCACAGACAAAGAAGCAGACCTAAAAACTGAACGCTTTGCCGTGCGCATGACTGGATTCACCAAAGCGCAGAACATCCTCACCAAGCAACCGGTAAGCAGTTTAAGCACTATTAAGATTCCGGCTAAAACGGCTTTGGTGCTGGAGTTACAGAAATAACCAGTTTTTGACCTGATTCCCGGAAAACAGGCCAAAAACAAAAGCAAATTTATACCTCCGTATGGAGGTCGAACATTATAAGAGCAGAAGTAGATGAGCCAGATTACAGCGTGCCTTTTTGACTTAGACGGCGTTTTAGTAGACACCGCCGTGTACCACTACAAAGCCTGGCGCGACCTTGCCAACAGCCTGGGCATTGACTTCACCGAGGAAGACAATGAGCGCCTGAAAGGCGTGAGCCGCGTTAGGTCCCTGGAGATTATTCTGGAGATTGGCGGTCAGACCTTGGACCAAGAAAAGATGCTGGCCCTTTGCGAGCAGAAAAACACCGAGTACCTCAAAGACGTGGCCCAAATGACGCCCGCAGAGATACTGCCCGGTGTGGTAGATTTCCTGAAGACATTGAAGCAGGAAGGAATGCTGATTGCCTTGGGCTCTGCCAGTAAGAATGCCCAATTGATTCTGGAGCGCACCGGCTTACTCGGCTACTTTGACGCCATCATTGACGGCCGACACGTCATCAACGGCAAGCCAGACCCAGAAGTGTTCCTGAAAGGCGCCGAAGCCCTTGGCGTTCAACCAGAAAACTGCGTGGTCTTTGAAGATGCGGTGGCTGGCGTAGAAGCCGCTAAAAACGCTGGCATGCGCTGTGTGGGGGTTGGTGAACCAGAGACCTTAGCAATGGCAGATATCGTGGTAAAAGACATGACGGAGATGTCAGTGGCTAGACTACGTGAACTAGGACAGAAATAAGAAGCCGTTTTTGGCCTGATTATCAGAAAACAAGCCAAAAACGAATACTTGAAACATATTAATAACTGAGTCTTGATACGTGTGTCTTGATTCTTGATACTAAAAAAGCATGAAGCAATACCTTACCATAGATGAATGGTCCATCATTGAAGAAGGCTTCCGTCCAGAGTACAACCGTATTTCTGAGAGCGTCTTCAGTTTGGGCAACGGGCGCATGGGCCAGCGCGCCAACTTTGAGGAAACCTACACCGGCGAGACCCTGCAAGGCAATTACGTGGCAGGCGTGTACTACCCAGACAAAACGCGCGTGGGCTGGTGGAAGAACGGCTACCCAGAATACTTCGCCAAGGTCTTGAACGCCGCCAACTGGATTGGTATTGATGTGCAACTAGACGGCGAAACCCTGGACCTGCACCACTGTCAGGTATTGGAGTTCAGACGCGAGCTGAACATGCGCGAAGGTTGGTTAGAACGTACCTTTACGGCGCAGTTGCCCAGTGGCAAACAAGTGCGCGTGGTAGCCAAGCGATTCACCAGCATTGTGGACGATGAGGTAGGCGCCATCAAGTATTGCCTTACGCCGCTTAACTTCTCGGGCACCATCACCTTCATGCCGTTTGTAGACGTGGACGTGATGAACGCTGACTCCAACTATGATGAGAAGTTTTGGAACGAGGTCCAGAAGGAAGCCAAAGGCCTGGAGGGCTACGTGACCGCCGAAACCAAGAAAACCGCTTTTCATGTGTGCACCGGCCAAAAGGTAAAAGTAACGGTAGACGGCGAGGAAGTATCTGTAGACGCATCAAACACGGAACGGGCTAAATATGTGGCTTCAACGTTCACAGTTTCTGCTAACCAGGACCAGGACGTGGTGGTATACAAGATTGCCGCCAACCTTTCTTCAGAAAATCACCCCAAGGAGCAATTGCTGGCCAAGACCAAAGAAGTAATTGCCCAAGCCTACGCCAAAGGTTTCAATCAATTGTTGTTAGAGCAAATAGATGCCTGGGCCGCCAAGTGGGAAGAAAGCGATATCATCATTGAAGGAGATGCCTCTGCCCAGCAAGGCATCCGGTTTAACATCTTCCAGCTCAACCAAACCTACACCGGCGAAGATGAGCGCCTCAACATTGGCCCAAAAGGCTTTACCGGCGAGAAATACGGCGGGTCTACGTACTGGGACACAGAGGCCTACTGCCTGCCCTTCTACCTGGCCACCGCCGACCAACAAGTAGCGCGCAACCTCTTGGTATACCGTTACAAGCACTTGCAGAAAGCCATTGAAAACGCAGAGAAGCTGGGCTTTACCAATGGTGCGGCTTTGTACCCGATGGTGACCATCAACGGCGAAGAGTGCCACAATGAATGGGAAATCACCTTCGAGGAGATTCACCGCAACGGCGCCATTGCGCACGCCATTTATGACTACATCCGGTACACCGGTGATGACGCGTATTTAGCAGAGTATGGGGTGGAAGTGTTGGTAGGCATCTCAAGGTTCTGGGCACAGCGCGTGAACTGGTCGGCGGCCAAAAACCAGTACGTGATGCTGGGCGTGACCGGCCCGAACGAATACGAAAACAACGTTAACAACAACTGGTACACCTCTACCATTGCCACCTGGACGCTGGAATACACGCTCAAAGCTTTGAAGCATGTGCAGGAAACCAATCCAGCCCGCTACCAGGAATTGGTGAGTGTATTAAACCTGGACGAAGCCAAGGAAACCGCGCAATGGCAGCATGTCATTGACCACATGTTCTACGCCGAAGATAAAGACTTGGGCATCTTCCTGCAGCAGGACGGCTTCCTGGACAAAGAGCAGACCTTGGTGAAGGACCTTCCGGCAGAAGACCGCCCCTTGAACCAGAAATGGTCCTGGGACAGAATCCTGCGCTCGGTGTTCATCAAGCAGGCCGACGTATTGCAAGGCATTTACTTGTTTGAGGACCGCTATGACCTGGAGACCATCCGGAGAAACTATGACTTCTATGAGCCGCGCACGGTACATGAATCGTCGTTGAGCCCATGTGTGCACTCTATACTGGCCGCCAAACTGGGTGATGAAGAGCGTGCCTATGAGTTCTACCTGCGCACCGCCCGTCTGGATCTGGACGATTACAACAACGACACCGAGGATGGTTGCCATACCACCAGTATGGCCGGTACCTGGATGAGTGTGGTGCAGGGTTTTGGCGGAATGCGCGTGCGTGACAACCAGTTGCACTTCAATCCTTTCATTCCGGCGGGCTGGTCCAGCTACTCGTTCAAGATTAGGTTTAGAGGTCATTTGTTAAAGGTGAAAGTGACCAATGAAGGCGTAGAGATTGAGAACCAGCACATCCAGCCGCTGGCGCTTACCATCTTTGACCAACCACAGACCATTGAGGCCAATGGTAAAGTACAGCTGGCCCACAAAGTAGCGTAATAAATAAACTTCCGTTTTTGGCCTATTTTCTGGAAAACAGGCCAAAAACGGAAGCTTTTTCCCTTTCTACTGGCGCGAGTCTCCAGACTCGTGACACAAGATGAGGTGAGTCTTCAGACTCAATAGAAACATACATAGAAACTGGAGTCTGGAGACTCCAACCATCCAATGTCACGAGTCTAGAGACTCGCGCCAGAATAAATCTTGATACTTGATACTCGCTACTTGATACCAAAAACTATGAAACCTACGCAGCGTTCAATCCTGTCATTGGCTTTGCTGGCTTCGCTAGCGGTTGGTTGTAAATCGTCGGTGCCTAGCACTTCTACTATACCAGATAAAGAAACCACAGAAACGACTATGACTTCTTCTGAAGGTGCGACAGAAACACCCAATCCCTTCACCACAAATGAAGAGGTAACCGACCAGAAACTGGTGATTTACCAGATGATGACGCGTCTGTTTGGCAACAAGAAAACGGTGAACAAAACCTATGGCACCCTACAAGAAAATGGCGTGGGCAAGTTCAACGACATCACAGACAAGGCGCTTCAGGAAATTAAGAAACTGGGCGCCACACACGTCTGGTACACCGGTGTTTTGGAGCACGCACTCATGACAGACTATACCAAATTCGGTATACCCTTGGATGACGCTGATGTGATTAAAGGCCGTGCCGGTTCGCCTTATGCGATTAAGGATTACTATGACGTGAACCCAGACCTGGCGGTGGACGTGCGCAAACGCATGTCGGAGTTTGAAGCGCTGGTAAAACGCACGCACGGCAATAGCTTGAAGGTGATTATTGACTTCGTGCCCAACCACGTGGCTCGTAAATATCAGTCCGACGCCAAGCCGGCAGGTGTAGAGGATTTCGGGGCGAAGGATGATGTGACGGTTGGTTTTAAACCCAGCAACAACTTTTACTATTTGCCGGGCCAACCTTTACAAGTTCCATCTGGGTACAATGCCTTGAGCGCTTCGTTCAAAGGACCGCAGGAGGACGGCAAGTTCGCAGAGAATCCGGCAAAGGCATCTGGCAATGATGTGTTCAGCGCCACGCCTAGCGTAGATGACTGGTTTGAGACCGTGAAACTCAACTACGGCGTAGATTATCAGAACAACCGCACCAAGCACTTCTCTCCTACCCCAGACACCTGGATTAAGATGCGCGACATTCTGTTGTATTGGGCCGGCAAGAAGGTGGACGGTTTTAGATGCGACATGGCCGAGATGGTGCCTGTGGAGTTTTGGGCCTGGGTGATACCGCAGGTGAAAGCCAAGTACCCAGACATCAAGTTCATCGCTGAGATATACAACCCCAATGAGTACCACAACTACATTAAGACCGGCGGCTTCGACTATCTCTATGACAAAGTGGGCTTATATGACGGCGTGCGCCGTTTGATGGAGAACAAAGGAAAAGGCAATACCGCTGACATTACCAAAGTGTGGCAAGAGGAAAGCCGAGGCATCTCCAGCCACATGCTGCGCTTCTTAGAAAACCATGATGAGCAACGCATTTCCTCTCCAGACTTCGCCGGTACGCCTTGGGCGGGCGTACCAGCCATGACGGTGAGTGCTACCTTGGGCAGCGGTCCGGTGTTGATTTACTTTGGACAGGAAGTGGGTGAGCCGGGCAAAGGGCACGAGGGTTTTCAGGGCGAAGACGGCCGCACCACCATCTTTGACTATTGGGGCGTACCTACGCACCAGGCCTGGATGAATGGCGGTAAATTTGACGGAGGCAAACTCACTGAAGATCAGCAGCGCCTACGCGAATTCTACGCTAAACTTTTGAATGTAAGCACCAGCCGCGAGGCCCTTCGGAAAGGCAAGATGTACGGCTTGACGGTGCAGGAAGGAATTGCGCCGGCGGGAACCTATGCCTACATTCGGCACACTGCCAATGAACGTATCTTGGTGGTGGTCAATTTCAACCGCACCGCCGCAGATTTCAGTTTGGCATTGCCAGCTCAAGCATTGTCTGCGGTAGGATTAGATAACAAAGGCACGCTTATCCTGCAAGATTTGCTTACCAGCATGCCGCCGTTGTTTTTGGAGCCTTCGGTAAAAACTAAAATTACGCTGGCACCTATGAGTGCGCATATATTTCTGTTGCAGAAAAAATAGAAAGAGGCCCCGTTTCTCGGCTATTTTTCCCAAATTAAGACAAAACTGACCTAACCCTTTACCTAACAAACAAACCCCTGCCCATGGCACAAACCTTACAGAACGCCACCTCCAAGCCACGGCTGGATTTCTGGCAAATCTGGAACATGAACTTCGGGTTCTTAGGAATCCAATTTGGCTTTGCCCTGCAGAACGCCAACGTAAGCCGCATTTTTGAAACCCTGGGCGCTACGGATATAGCCACTTTGTGGCTGGCTGCACCCGTGACTGGTTTGGTGGTACAGCCCATCATTGGCTACCTAAGCGACAAAACCTGGCACCCCGTGTTTGGCCGTCGCAAGCCTTACTTCATGATTGGCGCCTTACTTGCTTCGCTGTCTCTGTTCATAATGCCAAACTCTTCCGTGCTCTGGATGGCGGCAGGAATGCTCTGGATTTTGGATTCTTCCATTAACATCTCCATGGAGCCGTTCCGGGCCTTGGTGGGCGATTTGCTTCCTTCCAGCCAGCGGACGTCGGGCTTTGCGTTTCAGACGTTCTTCATTGGCGTGGGAGCCGTGGTGGCTTCCGCCCTGCCCTGGGTGCTGAATAATTGGTTTGACATGCCTAATACCGCCCCGGCAGGTGAAATCCCGCCATCGGTGAAATGGGCGTTCTACCTGGGTGGCGTGGTGTTCTTTTTAGCGGTGCTTTGGACGGTCATTAAAACCAAGGAATATCCCCCCGAGGACATGGACGCTTTTGAGCGCGAGAGAAGCGAGACTTCTTTCTGGGCGGGCATGAAAGAAACTGTGCTGGGCATCTTCAAAATGCCGAAGACCATGCTGCAGTTGGCTATTGTGCAGTTCTTTACCTGGTTTGCACTTTTCTCCATGTGGATTTTCACCACTCCCGCCATCACCAGCCACCTGTATCACACCACAGATAAAGCATCCAAACTCTACAATGAAGGCGCAGACTGGGTGGGCATTCTGTTTGCGGTCTATAACGGGGTTTCAGCTATTGCAGCTCTTTTACTGCCAACCTTGGCTAGAAAGACCAACCGCAAAATGACGCACCTCATTTGCCTGGTGATTGGCGGGTTGGGACTTATCTCCTTCTACTTCGTGAGCGACCCCAAAATGCTGATCATTTCTATGGTGGGTGTAGGGATTGCCTGGGCGAGTATCTTGTCTATGCCATACGCTATTCTTGCGGGATCACTGCCTAGTAATCGCATGGGCTATTACATGGGCGTGTTTAACTTCTTCATTGTGATTCCGCAGATTGTAGCCGGGTCTTTGTTGGACTTCTTCAACAAGCATGTATTTGGAGGCGAGTCTATCTATGTTTTGGTCTTAGGCGGATGCTCTATGGTGCTGGCTGGCTTGCTAACGCTGTTTGTGAAAGACGTAGACGAAGCCGTAGAATAGATATTGGCAAATCAATTGATAAAACGAAGAAGCCCCAGTCCAACGCTGGGGCTTCTTCGTTTTTGGGCTGTTTTCTGGAAAATAGGCTAAAAACGAACCAATCTGAAGTCAGAAATTAAGGAAATAAATGTTTCTTACTTATTGGCTAGCACTACTACGTTCATTGGACTAACCTTCACTTGCTTAGAAGCTTTATTAGAAAATACATCTTTGAATTTATTCTTCCTCAACAGCTCATGTGTGAACGTAATCTCTTGGTTTCCTCTGTTCACAATCACTACCACTTCTTCATTCCCTAACTTTCGGCTGAAGGCATACATTTGGTTTGCATCATCTATGGCTATAGTAGTAAAAGAGCCTAGTTTAATTGCTTTGTATTGATGACGCAAGGCAATGAACTTCTTATACCAGTTGAATAGGTCTTGGTTGAAAGCTACTGCATCTGGATCATGCATACTTTGGTCTGGATTATGCGTCTCAGGGTAATAAGTCAGGTCATTCCAAACCATTGGCTTCCGGCAATCTGGGTCATTGCTTCCCCACATGCCTGCTTCATCTCCGTAATAGACCATGGGAGAGCCTACGTATAAAAGTTGGAAAGCCGCAATCAGCTTTTGCTTCTGCAGTTGGTCTGGAGTGGGCTTGCGGGCATTGTAACTTTTGTTGTTGCTCTTCTGGCTCCAGTTGAAGTATTTGCCCCAGTTCCCAAATTTCTCCCCGTCTGGGTTGGCCACGGCACTGCCCAGGCGGGTGGCGTCATGGCTGTCCATCAGGTTCTGCATGTTTAAGGCCACTCCATTCCCAAATGCATTGCGCAGCTCATTCAATTTCGCATCAAACTGGGTGACTGTAGAGGCCTTTTTTTCCTGCACAAAGAAGTCATGCATGATAAAAGCGAAATTGTAGTTCATGGTAGCGTCAAACTCGTCTCCGCTCAGATATGGCTTCGTTTCTTTAATAGAAAAGACCAGTTCTGCCGTCATATACGCGTTGGGATTGATACTACGAACGTGCTTGCGCCAGTCTTTCCAGAAGGCATGACTCACGTCATAGGCCACATCTAGTCGCCACCCGTCAATGCCATGTGCCACTCCTTTATTCATAGGATTCATCCAGCGCTTGGTGGCATTAAAAATGTATTCCTTGGGTCCTGCCACAATACCGGTGCTGTCTTCCTTGAACTCTGGCAGAGTGCTCACGCCAAACCAGCCTTTGTATTTAAAGGGAATACCTTTCGCTTCATCACGCCAGCTTTCCACTATGAACCAGTCTTTGTAGGCAGAGGCCTGCTGCTTTTTCACAAGGTCCTGAAACGCAAAGCTGTTTAACCCAATGTGGTTGAACACTCCGTCAAAGATGATGTACATGTTTCGCTTGTGTACCTCATCAATGAGTTTCAAGGCTAGCTTGTCTGCACTTGTCCAAACCCAAGTGTTGGGGTCTAGCGGGTTTTCCTTAGCAATCAGCTGCTTATCACCCTCTGGATCTGGGCCGAAAGTTGGATCTACGTGATGGTATGAGAGTGCGTCATATTTATGCGAAGAGGGAGCCCAAAACACTGGATTCATATAAATGGCATTCACACCCAATGATTGCAGGTACTCTAGCTTGTCTATTACGCCCTGTAAATCACCGCCGTAACGACGACGCTGTAGGTTGTAGTAGATGTCTTTTCCATTCCCTTTTTCATAGGGTTGGAGCTTATACCAATCACTGGTCCAAGGATGTATTTGGAAAGCTGAGGAATCATTGAAGGGATACGCGCCCCGCTGGTCCTCTACCTTGGGGTCATTGGTCTTGTCTCCATTGTTAAATCTATCTGGAAAAATCTGATACCAGACCACACCTTTGCTCCAGTCTGGAGTAAAATCTTTTTGAGCCCAGACGGGAATTGCGTTTAAAAGCATCCATTGCAAGGCAGCACCTAAAAAGAATTTCTTCATCATCAAGTTTCTATTTTCACTTTAATACTTACTTAAGAAAGCTACTTTTTCAAAAGCACCGTGCTAAATGCCGGAAGGGTTAAGGTTGATTTATTTAGCTTGGACTTGTCCGTGGCGAAATGAATTTTATTGAACGATTGTACCTCTGTAGGAAGGCTGATGGTGATATCATTTCCAGAAAGATTATGTATTACCAGCATTGACTCCTCGCCAGAGGTTCTGGTAAAAGCGCTCACTGCCAAATTGCTGACCTTTACCGGAACAAGGTCGCCAAAGGTTAGGGCGTGGCTGTTTTTTCTTAAGGCAATAAGCTTTTGGTAATGGTTATACAAGGAGTTCTTGTCTTTGATTTGAGCCGCGGCTGGTACTACGGTTTTCTCCGTCACATACTCGGGCTTCATCCATTTGGTGCGGCTTTTGTCTTTGCTGGCTACGTCCCATAAGAAGGGCTCTCTAATGTTAGGGTCTGGTTTTTTGCCAGTCATGCCTAGTTCCTCGCCATAATACAGGTACGGTGAGCCAGGCAGCGTTAGTAAGATAGAAGCCGCAATCTTCGCTTTGTTCTTGTCTCCGTTCAGGTCACTCATGATTCGGTTCTGGTCATGGTTGCTCAGGATGGTAGCATCAATGAAGTTGGGGTTCACAGATTTATAGAAGTTGGTGATGTTGGCGTGTTTAATGGCCAGGGAATCACCTCTGCCTTGGTTCACGGCTTTAGGTATGGCCCAACTCATCTCAAAGTTGAACAAGGCCGGCAAACCCTTCATGTAAGGAGCCACAATGTCTGCGGGCGCCCAGACTTCACCTACCAAGTACACATCTGGTTTGGCCTTCACCATTTCGCTTCTAAAATACTCCCACCAGCGGTGGTTGTCATAGGGCCGCTCATCAGGGAAAATGTGACGGGCTGCATCCAGTCTGAATCCATCTACGCCCACGTCTTGCAACCAGAAACGGCCAATCTTGAAAATCTCATTGCGCAGTTTAGGGCTGTCAAAGTTCAGGTCAGGCATGCCATTGTAGAAATAGCCGTAGTACAGGTAGTCACTGCCTTCTACTTTGTGCCAGTGTTGGGTATTGTCAGAATCGGCGCCGGTGGGTCTGCCCTCTTTCTGGGTCTGGGGGTCAGATTTGTGCGTCCAGACGTAATAGTCGCGGTACGGGCTGTTTTCATTTTTAGCGGCGTCTATAAACCACGGGTGCTTGTTGGAAGAATGGTTGATGACCATGTCCATAACCACGTTGATTCCTCTTTTATGAGCTTCCTTCACAAACTCCTTGAAGTCGGCCATGGTACCATAGTCTGGGTGGATGCCATAGTAGTCTGTGACATCATATTTATGGTAAGACGGCGAAGGGTTGATAGGCATGAGCCATACGCCTTCCACTCCCAGATTTTTCAAGTAATCCAATTTGGAAGTCATGCCTTTAATATCCCCGATGCCGTCTCCGTTGGAATCTGCAAAGGACTGGACAAAGATTTCATAGGTCACTCCTCTGGGCCACTTGCTTTCTTTCTTATCCTGGGCGTTGGCCGTCTGCACAGAACCAGTCCAAAGGGCCATGGCACTGAGCGCAAGAGTGATCGCTTTTCTTAGGTTTCGTTTTTTCATACGTTAGGGGATTGGCTCTATAGGTTTGTTTATCTTAGTGGGCAACTATTAGTCTCTTCATGGTCACCAGTCCTTCTGATTGTATTTTCAGGAAGTAGGTACCATTGGCCCAGGAACGGGTATTCAAAGTAATAGATTGGCCTTTGAAGCTGGTTTTGGTCATTAGCTTTCCGGTCACATCATACACCAGCAATTGGTTACTGCTTTTGGGAGGATTCTGCAAAGTGAGCGTAACGTTGTCTGCCGCTGGGTTGGGAAACAAGGTGGTTTCTAGGTGAGGTTCTTCTTTAATACCAGTGGTGGTACCCCTCGTTAAAAGCAAAATCCAGGTCTGGTCTGCGGCCAAAGGACCCGGTATTTGCCAATTGGAAAAGCCACCTTGTTCATTGATGGTAACACTCCCCACCGCCCGGTCACCTATAAGCTCCCTTACCTGATAAGTACCAGCCTGCAAGGTAGACACCGACATGGAAATGCTGGGGTTTAGCAAGGCATCACTTCCCAAATTAGACACAATGAGGGACGCCTCCTGCTCATATACCCGTCCATAACTCATCAAGGAGGCATTGCCGGCTGTTACCTCTGCATAATAGCCTTTGCGGAGAGTGGGTTGTGCGTTTCTGGTATGGATTAAGGTCTTGTAATAGTTAAGCAGCGAGCTGGGATCAGCGGCTAGAGTCTGCACATTGAACTGCGCGAAATTGGAGTTAAGCGCACGCCACGGAGTGCCGGTGGTAAAACCAGACTTAGCTCCATTGGTCCACTGCATTGGTTTGCGTTTGTCTTCATCTACACCAGAACCCAGCATGCCTACCTCTTCGCCGTAATACAGGAAGGGAACGCCCGGCATGGTCAAGTACAAGGCTGCCGCTTGTTTCATTTGGGCCAGGTTGGCACCTAGCTCGTCCATGACGCGGTTTTGATCATGGTTGGTTAGAAACGTGGCATACTGGAGTTTTGGGTAAAGCCGGTTGACCAGGTTCAATTGATTCCGCAAGCCCGCCGGATTGGTATTTTTCACCGAATTGATAATCGCTGACGCCAAGTCAAATTCAAACGCCATGTCCAGCCTGTTGTCTTGTACATAAGGAACCACGGCCGAAGTATTAGACCAGGCTTCGCCTACCGTAAAAGCGTCTGGGTTGGACTTTTTTACTTCCTGGTGAAACTCTTGCAAAAGGCTGAAGGTCTCAGGGGTGCTTTCAAGTTTCGGGCCGTCTTCGTCTAAATATTTGACGGCATCAATCCGGTAACCGTCCACGCCTTTGTTCAGCCAAAAACGAGTAATCTCCCACATAGAACTCTTCAGCTGGGGGTTGCTCCAATTTAAGTCTGGCATGCCACTATAGAAAATACCATAGTAATACTTCCCGTTTTTCTGATGCCATACTCCTTGCCCCCAAGGCCCAATTGTGCCCGGATTGGTATCTGACCAGATGTACCAGTCCCGGAAGCTGTTTGTGGTGCTGCTGCTGGACTGCTGAAACCAAGGGTGCTGGTCTGAGGAGTGGTTCATCACGAAATCAATGATTACTTTGATGCCACGGGCATGAGCGGCCGCCAGAAATTCTTCAAAATCGGCCATAGTGCCATAATCTGATTCGGTGGCGTAGTAGTTGGTCACATCATACCCGTGATAGCTAGGCGATTCCATCATGGGCATGAGCCAAATACCGGTTATGCCCAGGTCTGTAGTGGTGGCAGGATTGCCATCGTTTAGGTAATCTAACTTTTGAATAAGCCCTTTAAAATCGCCTTTTCCGTCGCCGTTACTGTCATAGAAGCTTCTTACAAAGATTTCATAGAAGACCGCATCATTCCACCAAAAGGTAGGATAGTCAGCGTTGACGGGCACGTTTCCTGAAGTGGCACAAGACCCAAAAAGAAAGCTTGGCGTCTTCACCGAGGTGGTGGCATCTAACGTGCGGTTCCAAACTCCTTCCCCGCCAGACACTCCGCAGGCGCTGGGAACCTGCTCTGCGCCAGATGTGGAGGAGCCATTAACGAATTTGTATTGAAAGAGTCCGCCCGCTGGTAATGCTACGTTCACCGTGTACACTCCGTCCCCTTCTGGGTCTTGCACTGGAATAGAACCAGGGTTCCAGTCTGCGCCGTACCCAGCCAGAGCCTGAAAGTTGCCCATTACGTACACGCCGCCACTAGCTACCGTTTGCTGGCTCATGTCTACGGCAAAGGTTATCTGTGTTGTACAAGAACCGAAACTCACCACTGGTAGTCGTACGTTACTAGCTCCTACCGTCACCTGCCTGTTTACATTCCCAGCTCCATCCTCCATGCCGCAGGCAGCTGGCACCAACTCCGGCTGCGGCGCCAGCCAGGTACTACCATTGATGAATTTATACTCATACACACCAGCCGGAACATTCACCGTCAGTTCATAGACATTGTCTTTATCGGCATCGGTCATTACAGAAGTAGCCGGGTTCCAGTCTGCCCCTACCCCAGATTCAGATTGAAATGAACCTGCCACATGCACCCCATTTGGTGATACAGTCTGCTGGCTCATGTCCACTCTGAAGGTGAGCTGTACTTGTTGAGCGTGCAAGCTAAAAGAGGCACTTATCCAAAGCAGGAAACAGGTAAAAAGTGCTTTCATTTAAATAGAAAAAATGAGATAATACTAATTTTAAACTTCGCCCGAAACAGAAGATGAAAGGGATTTCCCTCCTCTGTAGTTTCACAAGTCATATTTATGCACAGAAGCATTATTGGCCTGTTTCTCACAAAGGGAGTCAAAAACAGAAAGTGGCCAAAATAGCAGAAGAGGTTACCTCATCTATATGAGATAACCTCTTCTATGACTATCTACACTGCACTAGATAGATTAAACCTTGGTTAGCTTGTAAGTGCCCATGCCTGTTGTAAAGTCAACATCAATTCTGTATTTACCTGCAGCTAATCCTTTAGTTGACAAGTTTGGACCATTACCCTGTGCATCAAATGTACCTTGGGTAGAGGTTCCTGAACCAAAGGCCCATTTGTCATTCCATTGATTATACTCAGGCAATAACAAATATTCACTATCTGCTTTCAGGTCAATAGTAATTGAGTATTTGCCTGGTGCAGTTTTAGTAAAGTCTTGACCAGAAGATACTCCCCAGTCACCTGGAGTGGCTCCACCCACAATCACAATTTTGTTTCCTAATGTAAAGGCTGGATCACCAAAAGTACCTATGCTTACACGTACAGGATTAGTTTTACCGTCCCATATGGCAGACTGAGCAAAACCGTATCTGTTTTTACCAGTGGCAGAAGCTGATCCTTTCACAACTACGTACTCAACACCTGTTTTCTTAGGTACTGCTGCAGCAATCTTGTTAGTACCTTCAAAGGCAATCATTTTAGTAGCACCTGTTAGGCTAGTGGCACCTTTTTCTACTACGTAATAGTCGCCGCCTTTCGCATCTAAGCTATTGTCTAAGGTAGCTACAAAGGTCAACATGCCAGCCTTAACCGCATCAGCAGGAACATTCAGAATTTCGCCACTTGTAGAAGTTGGAGTTACAGTAGGCAGATCTTTCCAGTTGAAAGCAGTAGCGTTAAAGGTAGTTTCACCGTTATAGGTAAAGTCTGAATACTCCGCACCAGCGGCAGTGGTCATTTGCTTGTCCCAGGTACCACGAGTAATTTTAAACTTATCGCCAGACACTAAGTGCATGGCAATTTCGTAGCAAGTTGGGCTCAGTTGGGTAAATTTGTGCGGTCCTCCACCGCCATCCCAATCAGAGCCCCCTTCACGAGAACCAAAACTACCAGTAAGGTAAACTGTTCTGTCTGCAGCCGGAAGTGTGGCACCATTAGGAACATACAATCTTATCCATACCGTTTTTCCTTCTGGAAGACGACTAGTAAAATTACACAACACAGGCTCCATGTTGTTGATTACGTTAATTTTGTAGGAACCTACCGTCTGCTCTCCATCCTTGCTGGTCATCTTGTAATTAACCGTATACACACCAGAAGGCGCCTTGTCATTGCCTGGAAGTTTCACGCTCATGTTTACACGGTTCAAGCTGTTAGACTTGATGTTGTTAAGAGTGGAAGTGGCAATGGCATTAGAAGCTCCTTCTTTCATTACTTCTACCACTACCTTCTCCAAGTCAGTGGCAGACGCGGTGAAAGATACGGGAATGGCTGGGCTAGCATCTGACAACACCACCAAGTCATACTCCTGGTTTCTTACTTCCATAAACATGGAATCCACCTCATCCTCGCCACATCCCCACATGAAGGCACTCATCAGGAGGCTGAAGAAAAGGAAATATTTCTTAAAATTTTTCATATGAATTCTAGTTTAATGCTTAATAACCAGGGTTCTGCTTTAATGTTGGATTGTTAGATATTGCTACAGCAGGAATAGGGAACAATTTGTATTTATCACTGCTTTGCGCTTTGAATGCACGGGCAGCGGTAAAGGTGCCAAAGCGAATCATATCCTGACGACGGTGACCTTCCCATACAAGTTCACGGCCTCTTTCATCATATATCTCATTTAAGGTCAAGGTACCTGTGATGTCAGCTAATCCTGCACGGTTTCTAACTTGGTTCACTAATGATTTAGCAGTTCCCTGATCTCCATTGCTCCTAAGCAATGCTTCCGCTTTGGTCAGCAATACGTCAGCATAACGGAAAACCGGGAAGTCGTTTGAAGTACTATTATTGGATTCAAAGGGAGGAACAGGCAAAAACTTAGCGTTTCTGGCACCATCTGTCATTCCTGCGTTATCTATAGAAGATATGTTCAGGTTGTAGGTAACACCCCCTGGCTGCGGTCCTATAAGCCATTGATCGCGACGCTTGTCCTGTTCAGAATATTTGTTTACAAAATCCTGATGAACGGTAGCCCCGTTCCAACCACTAAAGCCAAACAAGGCGGTAGCATGAGGACCATGGAGCGTACGAATACCAATAATGTTCCGTGGAGCAGTAAGTGCATCTACGTACACAGCCAAAATCACTTCTTGGTCAGACAATCTATCTCCAAACACTGCTTGCGAACCTGCATTGTCATAAAGGTTTTGCACTAAGGAGAAGCCACCTTCATTTATTACCTTATCTGAGGCTGCAATGGCCTCTGTCCAACGTGGAGTACCTGTATACACTTGGGCATTTAGGTAAAGTTTACCCAACAAAGCATAACCTGCCCATTTATTGAAGCGACCATAGAATTGCCCTCCCTTGGCAGTAGGAAGCAAATCAATATTAGCATTCAGCTCATTTTCAATGAATTTGAAAACCTCTGCGCGCGGAGTTTGTGGAATCTGGTCTACCGTTACATTGTTTTCGGTGTAGAAAGGAATATCTCCCCATCCATCCATCAACATATAGTAAAAGTAGGCTCTCAAAACTTTAGCCTCGGCTATTCTAGCCGGGTCTGCATTAGCTTTGGTCAAAAGCTCCACCGCCAAGTTAGCCTTAAAGATGCTTCTATATAACCAGTTCCAAGTATTCCCAATGAACTCTTGAGAACCTGTCCACGTGTGCTGGTACATAGCACGCCAGATACCATTATCATCCCAAGCCCCATCAGAGCGTCTAGGAATAATCATCTCATCTGTAGAGGACTCGTTCAAGTCATACCAGCCTCTATCAGCGCCGGCAATTCCTTTTCCGTTCCAGTCTCCTCTTACCTCATTGTAAATATTGGCTAAGGCTGCATTTACACCGGCTTCAGTAGCGTAGAAATCGTCTGCTACCTGTTGCCCGTAAATACCTTCATCCAAATCGGTACAGCCCACAAACGTGACAGACGCGAAAATCAAGGCTGAATAAAATATCTTTTTCATACAAAAATCTTATAGTGTTTACCTAGCGCCTATTGCCTTATAAGCTAAGACAAAAGCACTTAGTTCATTTTTAGAAGGTTGCGTTTATCCCTAATGCAAAACTGCGCGTACGTGGATAAATACCGTAGTCAACCCCAAATCCAGATCCACCGCTTGTGCTCAATTCTGGGTCAATGCCAGAGTATCCTGTGATGACAAAAAGGTTGTTTGCCGTAAATGAGAATCTTAAAGATTTAACAGCTCCAAACTTTTCCGTATTCACATTATAACCTAGAGTAAGGTTTTCTAAACGAGCAAAATCTCCGTCTTCTAACCAATAGTCAGTAGCGTATGTCAAGTTATTGATGCCATCTTCTAAAGCGCTTTTCAACATGTTAGTCTGACCAAAGCTTCCCAGAGCACTCATTGTAGCTCTTCTAGCATTGAAAATCTTATGACCGTGAGCACCTCGCACCACCATGTTCAAATCAAAGCTCTTGAATCGTGCAGATGGTGTAAACGCCCATGTGAACTTAGGCAAGGCCTGACCAGCAACGTAACGATCTGGGTTTTCTCTGTTTCCATCAGAAATAACTCCGTCTCCATTTAAATCATCAATGATTTGGTTACCGTTGGCGTCAACCCCAGCGTGCTTGAACAAATAGAATGTTCCCAAGCTCTGACCAATGATTAAGTGAGAGATAGCATTGTTAGTTGAGGCTACCCCTGTTGTACCACCAGAAGCCCAAACAACGTAATCTGTCTCCAATGGTAAGCCGTTCAAAGAGCCGCTCAATTCTTTTACTTCGGTCTTAGTAGTAGATACGTTACCCGCTAAAGTCACCCCTACGTTTTCATTGTCTACTAAAATATAACTTAAGCTAGCCTCAAGTCCTTTATTCATGATCTCACCAATGTTGGCTTTGATGGTTCCAAAAGGATATGGAGGTTGTGGCACCGCATAGTCAAACAGTAAGTCACTGGTTAAGCCATAGTATCCATCAAACGTACCAGAAAGCTTTCCTTCAAAGAAACCAAAGTCAATACCGGCGTTGTACATCTTCTTAACTTCCCACTGCAAGTCTCTGTTTTCGTTCTGGGTAATAGAGAAGTTAGGGATTACAGAGCCTCCAAAGAACACAGTCCCATCATTGTTCACTAAGCGTACAGAGTTTAATGGCCCTAAACCTTGCTGGTTACCGGTTTCACCGTAGCCAACTCGCAATTTAAAGTCGTTCATCACATCCAAACCAGACATGAAGGCTTCTTCAGAAATTCTCCAGGCTCCAGAAACAGCAAAGAAGTTAGCCCATTTGTTGTTGGCTCCAAATACAGAAGAACCATCACGTCTAAAGCTGGCGCTCAACATATATCTATCTTTGAAAGAGTAGTTTACTCTACCAAGGAATGAAGCCAAAGTTCTGTCAGATTTATAAGAAGTAATGTTGCCCGCTTGGAACAAAGTAGGGTCTGACGATTGCAAACTGCTCAGGTTATTCTCAGTATCAACAGTAAACCCTCTGGCAGAAGCTCTAAAACCGTTATACACTTGTTGCTGCCACTCGTTTACGCCAATTACATCAATGCTGTGATCGCCGAATTCCTTTTTATAGTTCAAAATAAAGTTGAATAACTTCTCATCAGAAGAATTCAGTTCTCTGGAAGCAATACCGTCTGGCAAGTTCTGAATGTACAGGTTTCTTTCTGCACCAGTAAGGTTAGCAGGCACAACCCCTAGGTTTCTAGCGCTTTCCTGAGTAGTTCTAGCCGAAATGTAATTTTGGTACTCGCGGTCAGTTTTACGCCAAGAGCCAAAAGCAGTAGCGGTTAGGCCATTCAAGATTGTGTATTCCGCACGAAGGCTACCAAACAAATTGTTGGTTCTGTCGCCGTCTACAATCTCAGTAGTGCGAGCTACAGGGTTTAGGTAATTGAAACCGTTAGGATCAATAAAATATGGACCCGTGTCTTTGTTTAACGGATTCTCTACATAAATTGGATCTGTGGGTCTGCGATTGATGGCCTCTCCAATTCTACCGCCGTTATTGAAATCATTGGTGAGAACTGAAGTATTCAAATTGAAGGTTAATGCCAACTTGTCTTTGAAGGCCGACTGCATTCCCTGGAATCGGGCGATGTAGTTTTCAGAGTTTGACTTCTTGATGATACCTTGTTGCAGAATGCCTGTTAATGAAGTTCTGTAAGTAAAGTTTTCAGTACCTCCAGAAACAGCAAGGTTGTGTGTAGTAGTATACCCTCTACGAGTAATTGCATCTACCCAGTCTGTATCTCCTCCAAAGTCATAGGTGTTTTCGATACCTCTAGCCGCAGCGGCAGCTCTGTATTCAGAAGCATTTAGCAACTCATAGTTTTTAGCGATGGTTTCTACTGAACCCACGCCGCTGTATTCTACAGTGGTTGTGCCTGCAGAGCCTTTTTTAGTAGTCACCAAAACTACACCGGCTGCACCTCTAGACCCGTAAATAGCCGTAGCAGAAGCATCCTTCAAAATCTCAATAGACTCAATCTCACTTGGTGGAATCTGCTTTAACAGGTTCAAGTCACCTTGAATACCGTCTACCACCACCAAAGGATCATTACCACCAATCAAAGAAGTAATCCCTCTAATCCGGATGCTAGGCGCCTGGCCCGGCTCACTACCCACTTGGTTGATGTTCACACCGGCCGCTCTACCATTGATTTGTTGTAATGGGCTGGTGATAGGTCCTGCGTTGAAATCTTTTTCATCTAAAGATGCAACAGAACCTGTCACGTCTCTTTTATTTTGAGTACCATACCCTACCACTACAATTTCATCTAAGGCCTTCGCATCAGACTGGAGGGTTACATTTACAGTTGGCTGTCCGGCAATGGCAACTTCCTTAGATAGAAAACCAATATAAGAGAATACCAAGGTTCCATTTGCCTGAGCATCAGACAAAGACAATGTATAACGGCCTTCAGCGTCTGTAGAAGTTCCGTTGGTAGAGCCTTTCAGGACTACCGTTACCCCTGCTAAGGGAGATCCTTCCCCGCTAACAACACCAGAAACACTACGCTGCTGGGCTTGCACCAGACCGCTGCAAAGCAGAAAGAAGACCGTAGCCAGCACCAGAAATCCTGATTTCTGAAACGGCCGTTTGCCTTGTGGTCCATGACTGGGAGGCAAATTTTTGAGTAATAATTTAAACATAGATAGAGGTTTAGGAATGATAGGTTAAAAGTTCAAGGTTCAATTCTCAGACCTGTGAGTTAAAATATTGGCTTTTAGTTATTTACCTTCAAAGCCAGTTCTTGGCAATCGATTTCCTTAGCGATTTAACAACTTCTGCGCTAATTGCAAAGCGTTTTAGGCAGAATTAATCAATAAGTTTTAAGGATTTCCCAAAAATACGTCTTAAACACGTATGATTTTCAAAAATACCTTCCAGAATCGTCCCTTTATTAAAATATGTTTAATTAGCTTTGTTTGCTGCGTATCAGCTTAGCGGCTGTTACAGGCGCATTCTCCCAACATTTTACGAAATCGATGGTTCTCCATGGCTAGAGTTACAATTCATGACATTGCGAAAAAGGTAAACACCACTGCCTCTACGGTTTCTAAGGCCCTGAACGATCACCCTTCCATTAGTACCGCCACCAAAGAACTCATCAAAGAAGCGGCCCAGAACCTAAACTACCGCCAGAACAGACTGGCCTCTTCCCTCCGCTCTGGCAGAACCAACATCATTGGCATTGTCATACCCAGTTCTGAGATAGGATTCTTCGCCACGGTAGTGCACGGCATTGAGAAAGTAGCTAGAAACCACGGGTACAACGTGCTGCTGTTTCAGTCTAACATTTTGGGCGAGTACGAGGTGGAAGGCATTGAGACGCTGCTTCACTCCAGCGTAGACGGCATCATTGCCTCCATTGCCAAAGACACCACCACCTTGGACCATTACCTGGAGGTAAAAAAGAGAAAAGTACCATTGGTGCTGTTTGACCGCACCAAAGACGAGATTGGCGTGCCTTCTGTGGTGATTGATGACTACAAAGGAGCCTACATGGCCACGGAGCATTTGATTGAGCAGGGCTATACCCGTATTGCTCATATTTCTGGTGCCCAGCACGTAAAGATTTTCAATGACCGTCTGCGGGGTTACGTAGACGCCCTTCGTGCCCACAACCTGACCGTAGATGATGATTTAATCCAATATGGTAAAAACTCCATTGAGTCTGGGAGGGCGTGTATGCAAGCTTTGTTGGAAGGCGCCAAAAAACCAGATGCCGTCTTTGCCGTTGAAGATTTCACCGCCCTGGGAGCGCAGCAGATAATAAAAAAGAGCGGCTATAGAATTCCGGAAGAAATCGGCTTGATTGGGTTCGGAAATGAGTCTTTCAGTCCGTTTATCACCCCAGGACTTTCCACTATAGACCAGCAGGCCGCACAGATGGGCGAAGAGGCATTTAAGATGTTTCTGCACCAAGTCAAAAACCCAACCATTGCTACTGAGTTAATTCCTAAACTGGTGCTGGACCCGGTGCTCATCATCAGAGAGTCCTCGGTAAGAAAATCATAGGAATAGAGTTTTACTCTCAGCCTTCGCCCCTCTTTCGTTTTTGGCCTGTTTCTCAGGAAACAGGCCAAAAACGAAAGAGGGCTTTTTATTGTATCTCGCTTATTATGTTTACCAATCCCTGATGGCATAGAAGGAAATGCGATGGCTCCTTTGCTTATATCCCTTCCTGCTTCTCTACAATTCACTGTAGGAAACCCATGCATTTAAAGCAAAAAGTGTTTTTTCAGCACTTTTGCATCTGTTTGCCGCTTCTTCCTTTTCTCCTCTATTATCTTATTCCTATATTACCCATCCAAACTCTGACTAAACAAGACAAACCGCTTTATGGATCAACATTCTAGTAAAAGTTACAGCTCGGCGCTCTACACGCTGGCAATGGTATTTTTCTTCTGGGGCTTTCTGGCGGCCTCCAACGGGGTATTCATACCCTTCTGTAAATCGCATTTTAACCTGAGCCAGTTTCAGTCGCAGTTGATTGACTCGGCCTTCTACGGTGCTTACTTCATTGGCTCGCTGTTGCTATATCTTTATTCTACCAGCGTAGGGTATGATTTCCTGAACAAGATTGGCTATAAGAAAGGTATCATTTATGGCTTGATGGTGTCTGTAGTCGGCGCTTTGGTAATGATACCAGCGGTGAACACTGGCGAGTACCTGTTCATCTTGCTAGCATTTTTTGTCATTGCCTTGGGCTTTTCTTTGCAGCAAACCTCTGCCAACCCATTTGCCGTGGCGCTAGGTGATCCGGCCACCGGATCTCACCGCCTGAGCTTGGTGGGTGGCGTGAACTCCCTGGGAACTACCATCGGACCCATCATCATCACGCTAGTCCTTTTCGGAACGGTGGCGGCCACGCAAGAGCAAACAGAGTCAGCCCCTATCAGCTCCATTAACACCCTTTACTTGATTCTTGCAGGGGTATTTGTACTGGTGGCCGGCATCTTTGCGGCCCGAAACATGCCAAGAGTTACCTCAGACGAAGAGCCTGAGCGTAGTGGCAAGGCCACTGTTTCCTTGCTAGCTATTACGGGAACCATCATTGCCCTGGCCGTAGTGGGCAATTTGCTGCCTGAGAGCGAATCCGGAACCTCTACCATGATTCTTCTCATACTGGCCCTGGTAAGTGTTATTCTTATTCTGGTATTGTCTAACTTGGCTGCTCAAAAGAACGGCGAAGGCTGGGGTGCCATGAAATACCCTCAGCTTACCCTGGGCATGATTGCCATCTTTGTTTACGTGGGTGTGGAGGTAACCATTCAAAGCAACCTGGGTGCCCTGTTGCAGACCCCGGAGTTTGGCGGTTACAATGAGTCACAGATTTCTCATTTCATTTCCTTGTACTGGGGTAGTTTGATGATTGGCCGCTGGATGAGCGCGGTGACCGTGTTCAACGTTAGCAAGAACGCCAAATTGGTGTTAAGCATTCTGGTGCCATACATAGCTTTTGCCGTGGTATTGTTTGTGAATTACATTTCTGGCAATGACGTGAGCGACCTATATATTTACGCCGTTTGCATTGCCATCATGATTGCCGCCAACTTCTGGTCACAAGGCAAGCCTGCCAAACTTCTAATGGGCCTGGGCTTATTAGGAGTTGTAGCTATGCTCATTGGCTTGTTCACCACAGGTACCGTGGGCTTGTTCGCGTTTATCAGCGGCGGTTTGGTTTGCTCCATCATGTGGCCTAGCATCTTTGCGTTGAGCATCACGGGTTTAGGGAAATACACCAGCCAGGGCTCTTCGCTCCTCATCATGATGATTTTGGGAGGTGCCATCATTCCTCCGCTACAAGGCGGCATCGCGGACTTCACAGACATCCACTCATCGTATTGGGTGGCAGTGTTGTGCTTCGGGTACCTCACCTTCTTTGCCTGGAAAGTCTCTGGCATCTTAAAGAAACAAGGCCATGACATTGAAAACCTAAATGCTGAAGGAGGTCATTAATCTTCCTTCTTACTTAGAGTAACGCAAAAGGGCGAGTAATTCTACTCGCCCTTTTTTATATGATTAATTAAATAACATTCCCCGATTACCCTTCAATTCTAGACTAACAAAATAACGCATCATAAAAGGCCTTCCTTCCTTCCTTCCTTCCTTCCTTCCTTCCTTCCTTCCTTCCTTCCTTCCTTCCTTCCTTCCTTCCTTCCTTCTTAACTATTGCTCCCCACCATTCTTTTGTCCTCCTGCAAGGACCTTGTGGGCAAGCTGCAACAACTTTAACTATGGAATCAGAACTGCCCTACTCCAGAAGAAAATGCAAAGTAGTTTCAAAGCCAAAGTCTGTCTAGGTCGCCAACAAGATTCTTGCAGGAAGACAAACTTATTAGTTGGATGTCCCTTGATTGCAGAAAGCTGAGTCACGCCGTTTTTGGCTTGTTTTCCAGTAAATACACCAAAAACGAAGGCAATTTTAGAAAGCTTGAAACGACTTTTCCTGCTCACTATAATTCCATTCTCCAGCAAAGAAATTAATTCAGCCTTCTCATCTTCTATTCAATTTAAGGAGACTCCCTTCGTTTTTGGCGTATTTCTTGGAAAAGAGGCCAAAAACGGCTTCAAGGCCAGCTACAAAAAAGGCCAGCTACCGAAACGATAGCTGGCCTTTTACTTATCAACTGATTCTAGTTACTGCACTACAATCTGCACAGATTGAGCGGTTTCACCAGTGATCACTTTGCAGATGTACATTCCCGGGGCCAATCTTCCGGCTACTGGAGTTGTCAATGGCAGCTTAACTGTTTTGGTGCCGGCTGCTTGTTTGCCTAATTCCTGGGAGTTCACTAATCTGCCCATGGTATCATACAAATGGATGCTCACCGAAGACGAAGAAGCCAGTTGGAAAGAAAGGGTGGCCTGGCCATTATAGCTGGGATTAGGATACGCTACCAGTCCTTTCACAGGCGAGTTTTTGTCTTCTGCCACTCCGGTAATGATACCGCTGTTAGTGATTTTTTTGGAAGTGTACAAACGCATTTCGCCGGGTTGCAGGGTGATAAGCTGGTTGACGTTGGTAACCACCAACTCCTCCCCCGACATGTAATCATACCAGGTGCCGGTGTATTGAAACTGTGCATCTGCAGAGGTAGCCGTCAGGCCGAAGTTGCCTACAATGGCCACGTTCATGCTGGGGTCCTGGATATGAATGCGCTTCACCAGTCCACCCAAATCCAGCGTGAAATCATTGGACTCAAAAGCAGGCTGCTCTATTTTCAGTTTAATCAAAGCGGCGTAGACATCATACAATTTCTTGCGCTCTGCCTCTTGGTAGTAGTTCCAGAGAACAGGCTTGTTGCCAGTACGGCCATTCTGATCAATGGAAATGTCATACCCAACCTCCCCAAACTGCCAGATCATTTTAGGACCGGGAATGGTGAAGAAGAAGCCGGCTGCCAGGCGCATGCGTTTGAGGGCATTTGTCAAGGTTCTGGTAGAGTAGTTACCAGAGCTTCCGCCGTTTCTTAAGACGTCATACATTAACCGTTCCTCGTCATGGCTTTCCATGTAGCCTACCACGTGCGGGCTGTTCCAACCGCGGCGTTTGTAGGAAATCCAGTCAAAGTTAGAATCATTCACAAATCCTTTGGCAGCCTGGCGATAATTGTAGTTCAGGTTACCCCAGAGCATCATGCCATAGTCTGCCAGTACTTTTTCTTCAGAATTGTCTGCCAGGTGCTCCAGAATGACAGTGGCGTCTGCGTCTACGCTCCAAATATGATCAGCCATCCTTTTTAATATTCTTACTCTGGATTCGTCATACTGGCCCCACAGCCCCACGTTACCTAAGGTCTGCTTCTGAGTAAACCCTTTTGACAAGTCAAAACGGTAGCCGTCTATGTGGTATTCCTGCAGCCAGAACTCGTTCACGCGGTCCACAAAATATTGGGTGGCCAGGCTCTCATGGTTGAAGTCATGGCCTACGTTGTAGTCATGCGTTGGGTCTGGGTTAAACCATGGGCTCTCAGGAGTAGTCTTGCCGGTGGCACTGTTGAAGTACAGCTGCACCATGGGTGACTGCCCGAAGGAGTGGTTCAAAACCATGTCCATGATTACGGCCATGCCGTTTTTGTGCGCCTCATCAATAAAGCGCTTGAGCATGTCTTTGGAACCGTAGTACTTGTCTGGCGCAAAATAGAAGCTGCTGTTATAGCCCCAGCTCAGGTTGCCCTCAAACTCATTGATGGGCATCAGTTCAATAGTGTTCACGCCCAGGCGTTTTAAATAGCTAAGCGTGTCAGAGAGGCTCTGGTAGTTATGGTTTGCCAGGAAATCACGCAGCAATAACTCATAAATGACCATGTCCGTCTTCTTGGGTGCCTGAAAATTGGTCACTTGCCAGGCGTATGGTGTTTGGTCTGTTTGCAGGACGCTCACCTGCCCCGTGGTTTTGCCGGTTGGGTAGGGCTTGAGGTTTGGATAAGTGGAGGCCTCCAGGTATTGATCATTGTTAGAGTCCAACACTTTTTCTGTGTAGGGGTCTGCAATTTTGATGGTTTCATCTACCAGGTATTGGTAGGCGTATTCCTTCTTAGGCGTAAGGTTGTCTATGCGGGTCCAGAAACGGGTACCGTCTGGGGTTTTGTAAAGCGGTGTGCTGGCCTGCCAGTTGTTAAAGTCCCCCATGGCATACACGCTCTGCTTGTTGGGCGCGTACAGGTTGAGCAACACGCTTGTGGGGCTCAGGTAGGTAACGCCGTCTTTGGCGGTGGCCGGCAGGGCCATGACCTGGGTGGCGGTTCTCACCACAAACCCGAAAGAATCAGCAGCCAGGATGGTGCCGGCGTCTTCGGCGGTCAGTTTCACTTTGTTGTACCCCGCAGCGGCGGCCGTCAAGGTGGCTTCTAAGGAAGTGCCGGTGGCTTCTGAGACCTTCTGCCCGTTCACGTACAATTTGAGCGAACTGCTGGCAGAGGCCGTTCCTTTCACCTGAATGGTTTGGTTCTGGTCTACAAAATATGGGTTCATGCCCACGGCGGGCTGCGTAATGGTCACGTTCACACCACCCGATTTGAACACCGGTACTTTGATGTCTTTGTTTTCAGTGTCCTTGCCTTCTTTGGTGCCCGTGGCGGTCTTGCTCCAGAACACAAACATGAGGGCCGTGATTTCTTCATCGGCCGCCACTCCGTAATAAGTGCGCGGGTTGTCAATGACAAGTTGGTATTTGTTGTTGCCGATGGAGGTCAGCTTGGTGGCCTCTATGCCCACTTCCCAGCCGCTTTTCACGTGCGTCCAGGTGGTGCCGTTGTTTACCAGCACGCCGGTGTGCGCGTAAATGGGAGTGGTTACGTCTAGCAGGCCACGGTTTCCCTTAGTGGCGTCAAAAATAATGGTTACCTTATCGGTTTCGGAGGGAAAGCTTGGCGACCAGGTGACCACCTGTGCCTGTCCTGTTTTTGCCAACAGAACCAACCATAGGAGGCAAAGTAATCGTAGAGTATATTTCATGCCAATGCGGTAAAATTGTTTTAAAAGAGAAATTTACGGAGAAAATACGTTCTTACGAAATCGTTTTCCTTGATAATTTCTCAAAGCAGGCAGAAGGCTGATATCTGTTTTTGGCATATTTTGAGAAAAACAGGCCAAAAACGATATAAACCTCAATTTATACAGGCAACTACTTACTAATCAAGCGGTATTCTATCTAGTTAATTTATGCGTCAGTCCTCCCCCTCCCTTGCCCTTGTTCAATCAGACGTTTACCTAGAACCCTATCTCCCCAAGCTTCTGAAAAGGCAGCAACGGTTTCAGGAGGCTTTGGCCCAGATTGAACGGGAACATAACAGCCTGATACACTACGCCACCTGGCATGAGTATTTGGGCGTACATCAAGCACCGGATGGTTCTGGTTGGTGGTACCGCGAGTGGGCCCCGGCCGCTCAAGCGCTTTCCTTCATTGGTGATTTCAACGACTGGGACAGAAACGCGCATCCCTTGACCAAAAAAGAAGATGGCGTTTGGGAAGTGTTTGTACCAGCAGACTCCTATCCCATTCGCCATGGCCAGCGCTGCAAAGTGCAAGTGACTCATGCAGATGGTAAAACGCAGGATAGGATACCGGCCTGCATCAGGCGCGTGGTGCAAGACCCGCAAACCTATGATTTTGCCGGACAGATCTGGTGCCCGGAAGACACCTTCACCTGGACAGACCAAGACTTCCAGATCAATTCCCAGGAGGCGCCGCTCATCTATGAATGCCACATCGGCATGGCGCAGGAAGAACACCGCGTAGGCACCTACCGCGAGTTTGCCGATTTGATTCTACCCCGCATTGTGGAGACTGGCTACAACTGCCTCCAGATCATGGCCCTGGCAGAGCACCCATATTACGGCTCATTCGGGTACCACGTCTCCAACTTTTTTGCGCCTTCCTCCAGGTTTGGCACCCCCGAAGATTTAAAGTACCTCATCAACCAAGCGCATCAAAAGGGACTTACCATCATCATGGACTTGATCCATGCGCACGCCGTCAAGAATGAAGCCGAAGGTCTGGCCAATTTTGACGGTTCTGGCGGGCAGTACTTTCATGAGGGCACCAGAGGCCACCACCCCGGCTGGGATTCCAAGCTGTTCAACTATGGCAGACCAGAAGTGCGGCGGTTTTTACTGTCTAATTTACGCTATTGGCTGGAGGAGTTCCATATAGACGGTTTCAGGTTTGACGGTGTCACCTCCATGCTCTACCACCACCACGGCGAGGGTGTTTCGTTTGACCATTATGACAAGTACTTTGACGCCGGCGTAGATGAAGACGCCATCCTCTACCTGCAATTGGCAACGGAGCTTTCGCATAGATACACTGCGCATTCCATTCTCATAGCCGAAGACATGAGCGGCAAGCCTGGCCTTTGCCGGACGCACGAAGAAGGCGGCGTGGGCTTTGATTACCGCCTGGCCATGGGTATCCCTGATTTTTGGATCAAAACCCTCAAACACCAGCGGGACGAGGACTGGAACCTGCACGACATCTGGCATGAACTCACCAACCGCCGTTTGCAGGAGAAAACGGTGGCGTACGCCGAGTCTCATGATCAATCCCTGGTTGGTGACAAGACCCTGGCGTTCTGGCTCATGGACAAAGACATGTACTTTCACATGCAGGTGGCGGATAAGAATGCCAACATAGACCGGGGCATGGCGCTGCATAAGATGATCAGACTCCTTACCCTGGCCTTGGGTGGCGAAGCATACTTAACCTTTATTGGCAATGAGTTCGGGCACCCAGAGTGGGTGGATTTTCCAAGGCAGGGCAATGACTGGAGCTACCAATACGCCCGCCGGCAATGGTCCCTGGCAGACAACCCAGATCTGAAATACCGTCAATTGTGGCAGTTTGAGAAAGACATGCTGCGGGTTTCTAAAGAAAATGAATTACTCACCCAAGGGCCCGCGCATTTACTGCACCTAGACACGCACAACAACGTCCTCATCTTTGAGCGCGCCGGACTGGTGCTTCTTTTCAACTTCCACGTGAAGAATTCCATACCAGACTATATTTTCCCGCTGAACCACGCAGGCAGCTACCAGATCATTCTTTCATCAGATGCCCCTGAAACTGGTGGCCATGACCGGGTAGACACTGAGCTGGAGTATTTCACGCAGCCCACCAAATATGGTCCCAGAATGAGCGTGTATCTCCCCAATCGTACTGCTTTGGTCTTGAAAAAGAAGAAGTAAGTACGCTCATACAAAAGAAGCCCCTTCCAAAGCTATTAACTCTGGAAGGGGCTTCTTTATAATTCAAGGAATTTCTTTAGTCTTGGGCCGGTTTCGCGACGGAAAGCAAGGCTTGGTACACTTGCTCAGAGGCCGCCTTCCAGGTAAGGTCTTTTAGAGCTGCCTGGTTGGCCTGCACGGCGCGAGTGCGCAGGGCATTATCATTAAGCAGTTCCAAGATGTGATCAGCCAGACCTTCGGTGTCCTGGGCATCTGATAGATAGGCGCTGGGCAGCACCTCTGCCGCTCCGGTCTGGCGAGAAATCACCACCGGAATACCTGCTTGCGTAGCCTCTACTGCGGCCAAACCAAAAGGCTCAGAAACGGCCGGTAGGCAGAATACGCTGGACTCCCGAAGCATTTCCTTGGCCTCCTCTGCAGGCAGAAATCCTTTAAAGGACACCACTTCTTCTAAATCTAGTTTTTTGGTGAGTTGCTGGGCTTCTTCCCACAACGGACCATGCCCGGTCACCACAAACTGAACCTCGGGGTCTTTGCGGTGCACGCACTTGGCCACTCGTATGAACTGTAATGGCCCTTTCTGCGGCACCAATCGGCCCAGGAAGATGACTTGCTTGGCATGAGCAGGAACCATGGGGGCTAAACTGTTTTCTGAGGACCCGTTGTACACCACCTTAATCTTGCTCTTGCTTACGCCGTAGCGGGTGGCAATCATGTGGGCGGTCCGTTCACTCACGGCCAGAATAAGGTCTGCCTGCTGCATGGCCTTGGCCTCCAGTTCATATACCCATCCCCACGGTTGGGCCACCTGCCGGTCAAAGGTGAGGCTGTGCACGTGCAGGACCAAAGGCACCTTACGTTGGTTCTTGATTTCAATGCCTGCCAGAAAGGTCATCCAATCATGAGCGTACACCACGTCTATCTCTTTATGAGAGGCCAGGCGAGCCGCAAACCGGGCAAACTGGATTACTTCAAAGTTGAGGGTGCCTCTAGGGCCTGTGGCAATGGCAATCTCTGGCTGAGGGCGGGGAACTTCTGGGGCCGTTTCATTTGGTTGCTCTGCTAAAGTTTCTCCTTCTTGCAGGGCCGCTTCTTTGGCTAAGGCTTCTTTTACGTAATACTCGTCTTCATTCTCATAGGGGAACAAATTGGCTGGAACCCGGTAGGTCTTGGCAAACCGTTCATAAGATTTGGTCACAGGGGCCTGTGTGACGGCAGCAAGGTCCAGGTCGTTCAGGCCCACCACGTTGGTGCGCTGGGAGTAGGCCTGGCCTTCGGCCTGGGGTACTATCAAAGTTAACTCAACTTCATTTGTTAAAGACTCAGCTAAATGAAAGCAGGCTTTGCCCACTCCTCCATTTAAGACGGGCTGGTCTTCCCAGCCCAGCATCAAGATGCGCAGTTTTCCCATGGTAAGCTCTAATTCATCATTGGTGAAGGGGCAATGGCCGCCTCTCAAAGGAAGCACCGCCTCCTCCCCTGGTGTGAATCAGTAAATGTATTTATTTATCGTCTACTTAAGTAAGCATAGGAAAGTTAAAAGAAACTTGCAGTATTTAGCGCAAAATATTTCGGTTAGAAATACGTATACCCTTTTTTAGCATCTCGTTTACCCAGTTTCCCAGAATGGACAACCCAATACAGGACCATAATTACATGCTCAACGACCTGGGCACCAAGCGCGAAGAGTTCTTCCCGGGCGTGGTGCAGCAGGTGCAGCAGACAGACCATCACCTTGTTTTCACCTGCGCCAACCGTGCAGGGCTTAAAGTAGAAATACTGGCAGACGGCCTGCTTAGGTTTACCTTTTCTACAGAAGGTGCTTTTGCCCGTGACTTCTCTTATGCCGTTTTTGGCCAGAACAAACCTTCACCGCCGGCCTTTGAGTTCAAAGAACTGGCGGACCACTTCCGCATCACTACCCAGGAACTGATTTGCACCATCTCTAAAAATGGCCTGCGCACCAGAATGATGGACCGCTCTGGGCAGCTTTTGAACGAAGACGAGAAAGGCTTCCATTGGGAGGAACACCAGGACTACGGCGGCGACATTGTGAAGATGAGCAAAGTGGCCCAGCCCCAGGAATTTTATTATGGCCTAGGCGACAAGGCCAACAACATGAACCTGCGCGGGGAACGCTTTGAGAATTGGGGCGCCGACACCTATGGCTATGGCAAAGGCTCAGACCCGCTCTATAAGAACATCAATTTCTACATGGGCCTGCACCAGCGCAGCGCCTATGGCATCTTCTTTGACAACACGTTCCGGTCTTTCTTTGATTTTGGCCGGGAACGTAAAGACGTGACCAGCTTCTGGGCCCAGGGAGGCACCATGGACTATTATTTCATTTACGGTCCTACCCTGCTGGAAGTCACCCAGAAATACACACTTTTAACGGGCACGCCCGAACTGCCGCCCTTGTGGTCATTAGGCTATCACCAGTGCAAATGGAGCTATTACCCTGAAAAAGTGGTAAAGGATTTGGCCAAAGGCTTCAGAGAACGCCAGATTCCCTGCGACGCCCTTTACCTGGATATTGACTACATGGAGGGTTTCAGGTGCTTTACCTGGAGCAAAGACCATTTCCCGGAGCCGGCCCGCATGGTGCAGGAACTAAAGGAAGACGGCTTTAAAACTGTAGTGATCATTGACCCGGGCATCAAGATTGACCCAGACTACTGGGTGTACAAGCAAGGGATGGAGAACGATTACTTCTGCCGGCGCGCCGATGGCCCCGTCTACAAAGGAACCGTTTGGCCAGGCCTGTGCCACTTCCCGGATTATACAAGAGAGGACGTGCGCCAGTGGTGGTCTGGTTTGTTTGAGGGCCTCATCTCTGAGGTGGGCGTGAAAGGTGTCTGGAACGACATGAACGAGCCCGCCGTTTTTGAGATTGGCACTTTCCCTAACGACGTGCGCCACCATTTTGACGGCGACCCTGGCAGTCACCGCAAGGCACACAACATCTACGGCATGCAAATGGCCCGTGCTACGTATGACGGCGTCAAGCGCTTTTCTTACCCAGACCGGCCCTTTACCATTACACGCTCGGGGTATGCCGGCGTGCAACGCTACGCCTCGGTTTGGACGGGAGACAACATTGCCTCTTGGGAGCATCTTTGGCTGGCCAACATCCAGTGCCAGCGCCTGAGCATTTCGGGGATTTCATTTGTGGGTTCAGATATTGGCGGCTTCATTGAAACTCC
The DNA here is from genome assembly GCF_009913235.1 of Nibribacter ruber. Classification (NCBI taxonomy): domain Bacteria; kingdom Pseudomonadati; phylum Bacteroidota; class Cytophagia; order Cytophagales; family Hymenobacteraceae; genus Nibribacter; species Nibribacter ruber. The sequence continues at coordinate 983,218 of NZ_CP047897.1, forward strand.
AGACGGCGAGCTGTACATCAGGTGGTTGCAGCTAGGCGTTTTCCATCCTTTCTGCCGCACGCACTCCTCCGGAGACCACGGGGAGCAGGAGCCTTGGTCGTTTGGGGAGCCCTATACCAGCCTGGCCCGTAAATTCATTGAGCTGCGCTACCAACTATTGCCCTACCTCTACACCACCTTCTGGCAGTACACTACGCAGGGAACGCCTATGTTGAGGCCGCTGGCTTTGTTAGATCAAAACGATCCAGAATGCTATGACCGAATGGCAGAATTTTGCGTGGGCGACCACCTGCTCCTCTGCCCTATTACCCAGGCTGGCGTAGGCGGAAGACGCATGTACCTACCCCTGGGCGAATGGTATGACTTCTGGACGGACAAGGTCTTCTTTGGCAAACAGGAATTCTGGGCCAGCGCGCCCCTGGATCAAATCCCTATGTTTGTGAGAGCCGGAGCCGTCATTCCTTTCTATCCCGTGCAGCAGTATGTAGGAGAGAAAGAAATCACGGAACTCACCTTGCATGTCTACTATAGCGCCAACACCTGCCAGAGCGTGTTATATGAAGACGGCGGCGATGGCTATGGGTACGAAGAAGGACAATACCAGCAGAAAACGTTCCTAACGGCCACTTCGCTCACCACGTACTCGCTGTCTCAGCAAGTGCAAGGTGATGGCAAAGAAGCGCATGAAACCTACCGCGTCATCTTCCATGGAATGCCCGCCGCAACGGCCGCTGTGCTGGTAGACGGACAGGACGTGCCGTTTGAAGCCTCAGAAAACCAGGCCACATTAACCGTCAAGGTGCCAGCAACTTTCAATCAATTGAGCCTGCATTCCGTTATGCCCACAACGTAGCGGAGGCATTTGCAAAACTAAGAAGCCCGTCGTTTTTGGCCTGTTTTCTGGAAAACAGGCCAAAAACGACGGGCTTCTTAGTTTAACTAGATAGATGGGCTATTCGTCTGCGTTCAAGGCTAAATGGTAGGCGCGTTCATAATGCACCAGTAGTTTCTTCCAATCGAACATTTCTGAGGAGCTTTCCACTTTGTTGCGCTGGGCAATGCGTTCCCTTCTGGAGAATTCCACAAAGTCCATCAGGTGCTTGGCCAGTTGCTCGGCAGATTCTTCAAAGCCTTTTTCATGGCGATTGATCACGTAAATGCCTTTGTCTGTGTATTTCTTGACGTGCTTCTTCACGTAATCCCCGAAGCCTGATAAGTCACTGGTCACGGCCGGGATTCCGCTGGCCACGCACTCCAAGGGCGTGTAACCCCAAGGCTCATAATAGCTTGGGAAAACGCCCAGATGGCAACCACGCACAAACTGCCCGTACTCCATGCCAAACAGTGGGTTGGTAGGCGAAATGAAGTCTGGGTGGTACACGATCTTCACGCGGTCATCGGCGTTGTTCACCAGATTGGCCGTGCGCAGGAACTCCAGAATCTCGTCGCTTTTATCATTGACCAGATTATGCGTGACCACGGAGGGTAGATGGTGGGTTTTCCAGGATTGCAGGGTACGGCGGTAGCGCAGTTTCCAGTAATCGTCCACGAAGTTCTCCAGGTTGGGCAGTTTGTACTCTGTGCTGGCCGCGGCCTCATAGAATAAGCGCTCTCCAACTTGGTTGCTGATGGCCTCCACCGTCTCGCGTATTTCTTCCATGAGGGCCTTGGAATGCAACACCTCTGGGTTAATGGAATGGAACGGTTGTTTGGTAATGAAGAACATGACCACCGTAGTGTCCATGCGCGCTTTTTTCATGCGGTAGTTCAGGCGAGCCAAGGCCTCCAGCGTCAGGTCGAAGCCTTTGTTGCGGTACTCAAACCTGCCCGAGGTAAAGAAATACAAAGTCTTGTCCAGCGCAAACGGGAAGCTCTGGAAGAAATGCGACATCACAAACCGGTGAATCTTCTCCTTGTAGGTCAGGTGCAGGTTCTGGAACTCATGCATGGCCGTGAACCGCCGTATGTTCAGGCCATTGGGTAAAACCGTGTCCGGAATTCGGTCCAGCAGGTAGATACACTCGCGTACGGTCACTTCACTCACGGTAGTAAACACATGGGCGCCGTGCGCGGCCGCGCGTTCAATAGAAACTGCCGGCTCAATGTTAAAATGCCGCGCTTCTTTCTGCCAGTCTACCGCCGTGAGCTGGTCATAAAAATTGGGATCGTTCATTGCCAGGTACCGGCCCAGCAAGGTAGCGTGCGTAGTGAATACAATCTTGACCGGCACCTGCTCGCGGCGCAAATCTGGAATAGCCGAGCCTACCATCCATTCATGAAAGTGCGCAACTACTTTAGACATGTTGGCCACCAGCTTGATGAACCGCTTGGTCAACTCCCCGAAGGCCAATACCTGGTGCAGTAGGTATTCTTCTGAGGTGGGAAGATGATGGTTTTCCCAGAGCTGGTGCCTGATCTCGTTTAATTGATGGAAGGCACTGCTGGGGTTGATGAGAACAATGCGGGGCCGGCCAGTCACCAACCACGTGCCGTAGTACACCTCTACTCCTTCCTCACGCAACTGCAATACGGCCTTACCAAACACGTCTGAGTAGTCATCTGTGGGTTCAAATTCTGCCGCGGCCTGCTGCGGAAAATAGGGTCCTACCAGGCAGTATTGTTCCCCCCAGTATTCCATCATGGCAGGCACCTTGGATCTGATTACCGTGTAAATTCCGCCTACTTGGTTACAAGCTTCCCAGGCAATTTCTAAAAGATGAGGTGAGGCGGTAGAGTGCGGCATAATGAAATGGATTTTGGCCTATTTTACCGAAATTAGAGCAAAAATGGTTGTACCACGGCAGGAATTCTCTCAATTAATAAAAGTTCTGTACTACCACCCTTCTCCTCAAGCTGTTGCCCTCCCCTGAAAAGAACCTTTCCAGAGCCTCCTTTGGACCTTTCCCAGTCTTGCCAATACCTATGATTTTGCCAAATTGCGTAAGAGTATACTTTTACCAGAGGAAACGCCCATTGGTGTCTTCTTTACCAAAATACCCACTATGAACAATGAATACAACGGCCACGTGATTTGGTCACAAGTAGATGCCAACATGCATTTGCGCCACTCTGCCTATGCAGACTTCGCCGCACAGGCGCGCATATCCCTGCTCAATGAATTAGGCTTGGATTTTTCCGTTTTCCAGAAGCTGCAGATGGGTCCCATTCTGTTCAGGGAAGAACTGCAGTACCTGCGCGAAGTAGGCATCAATGACCAAATCAAAATACTTTCCTTCCTCACAAAAGCCAAGGCAGACGGGGCAAGGTGGTCCATCAGGCATGACCTGTACCGCGGCGATGGCGTAAAAGCCTGCATCATTCACGTAGACGGAGCCTGGCTGGATCTGCGGAAGCGCAAACTCACGGGCTTACCAGAAGACGTGGCGACCAAATTCATGGAAGTAACTAAATCTGAAGATTTTGAGTTGCTGGGCTAGGCCGTCGTTTTTGAGCTGTTTTCCAGAAAACAGCTCAAAAACGACAAGCCAATTACCAATCAAGTCGGCCAGCAAGCCATGGTTTCAGAGGCCTGGTGAATTTTGTTGAATGGCCTACATCTGTCTGTCTTTTACTTCGTATTAGTACCAAGATGACTGACGCGAATACCTATTTATTTCTGCATCAACTGGCCCAGAAAAGCAACAAGCTCATTTTTTGCTTTGACGCTGCCACGGGCTCTTTCCTCTACTTAAACAGTAGCTTTGAAACAACCTGGAGCCTGACCAGCCAACAGATTCAGGCGCGCCCAGGCCAGTTGCTGGATTCAGTGCACCCCGAGGATTTGGATTTTCTGGAACGAGAATTTGAAAGGCTGCTCAGCGGGGAAACGATAGACGAAGTAGATTTCAGAATATTGCTGCCCAATCAAATTGAAAAGTGCCTGCATCTTTCAGCGGTTTTGTTGCCGGGAGACGGGCAACAGCAACTGGTAGCCGGCATTGCCGAAGATGTGACCAGCCAAAGAGACAACATCAGGAATCTGCAGAAGTTTGCCGCCAAGAAGAACTCCATTCTGGAGATTCTGGCCCATGACCTTGCCGGTCCGCTGGCCAGCATCCAGTCCCTGTCCGGCTCCCTTTCAGAGTCGTTCAAGGGCAAGGCCAAAGAAGAAGACGCGCACATGGCCCAGCTAATCTACAAGACCAGCGTGAGAAGCATTCAGATGATCCGCGACTTTGTGAAGCAGGAGTTTCTGGAATCTTCCAACGCCGGCATGATGAAGGTGCGCCTGAACTTAGCAGAGAAAATTCAAGAGGTGGTAGAGCAGTACCAGGAAGGTGAGCGGAACATCAAAAAGTACTTCAGCTATTCCTGTGCCTCGCCGCAGGTGTATATCTCGCTGGACCAAAACAAGTTCATGCAAGTCATCAACAACCTTATCTCTAATTCCATCAAGTTCAGCAAAGACGATGCCCATATTGACATCACCTTGTCAGAACAAGAAGACCGGGTTTTGGTAGAAGTAAAGGATGATGGCATTGGCATTCCGGAAGAGTACCACGAGGAGCTGTTTGACAAATTCACCAGGGCCCGCCGCAACGGCCTCAAAGGCGAACCGTCCGTGGGTCTGGGCATGTCCCTCATTAAAACCATTGTAGAGTGGCACGGCGGTCGTATCTGGTTCACCAGCCAGGAAAACGCAGGAACTACTTTCTTCATTGAGCTACCCAAAGAATAAACCGCCTGATTGGCTTTTGCTTATTTTTTGAGAACCTGCAGGAATCCTTTGTCATACACTCTCTTCTGGGTGTATGAGTCTTTTTCATACCAGACATCCAACACAAAAGAAGGCGTATGGTAGGTGGTGGCAAACTCTTCTTCGCCGTTAATCAGTTTGGTGTTGGTGATCATTTCATACCCCTTCTCCAAGGCATTTTCATAGGCTAGTTCTTCATCTTCTGTGGCTAGCAGACAGGCTTCATACGCGGCATGGTATTGCTCTGTGATGGCCTCATACAGCCGCTGCAACTGGCTGGTCTCAAACTCCATAAAGCCTTCCTCGTCTTTGGTCCACCAGCCTGTTAGATGCATTTTACCTCTCTCCTTTTCTTTATGATTTTCGATGGTGCCAAATGTAATGGGTTTTGGATAAACCGCTCCTGTCCCTAGACTAAAAATGAAGCGCCCCTTGCCAGAGCTTTATTTCTGACAAGGGGCGCTTGCTGGTTTAATTTAGCTGCTTATTTGCGCACTACCCGCAAGGTTTGGGTACCGCTAGACGTCACCAATCTTACAAGGTATACGCCCACGTTCACGGTGTTGTCACCCCATTGCACTTGCACTGGCGTGTTGGCCTGGGCTTTGCCCGAAGTCACATTTTTCACCAACGTGCCACTCATGCTGTACACTTGCAGGCTGTACTCCTCATCCTGGGCAAAGCTAAACTCAAAGGTCACCTTTTCTGTGAACGGATTAGGGTAACTGATGAACTTGCCTTTACCAGAAGGCTGGTCCACCTGGGCTACTACGCTGCTAGGTTTCACGTTGCCTTTCACCACGTCATGAATGACAATGGAGCCGCCGCCAATGGTTGTTCCGTTGCTTCCTGACAAGGCAGAAGGATCATCGCTTGCGCCAAGTTGGTTGTCATACACGACTACGTTGCTTACTTTATCCCAGATTTTTATCCTGAACAAGTCTGGCGATTTGGTGGTGCCCAGGTCCCCGTCTACGGCTGTTAGCATGAAGCCATAATTACCGGTGCCGTTAATGGTTCCAGAACCTTTGTACTGAGCTCTGGTGCCTGCCACGGTCAGCCACTCATACACAGAACTCTTGAAGTTCATGCCGGCTGCCTGGAATTGGAACTCGGTATTACCCGTTGGCACTTTGGCACCTTTCTCATACTTGCTCACAAATCCGAAGTTGGCTTTTCCTTCTACCTGCATATATGGGAAGTTTTGTCCAATGGGCGAGTTAACCCAGCCACCGCCGGTTACAAATCCAGCGCTAGGATCAAAGAACACCGCATACACTGGCGCCGAGGTGTACTTGCCCCCTAGCCCGTCTTCAAACAGCATGGTCACTGTGTACACACCCACGGCAGAACTAGTGATGCTCAGGCTATTCAAGGCTTCCACCATGGAACTTGAAGAAGCACTGGTACCCGCAGGACTAGTCACTACCCATTTAGGAGCAAAGACGTCTGGCCCTAACGTGGCAGATACCGTGGAGGTGCTGTTGATGGCCAATGGATTTGACGCTATCAGGTTCACCGTTGGCACTGCATAAATAGTAAGCGTTGCTCCCTGGTACGTTAAGGCATAATTGCTGTTTAGGGCTAGAGTGCCCTGTCCTATGGCATACGTGCCTTTGCCTTCGCCCACAGATCTTACCAATGCCCCCGAGAAAGCGTCTGTACCCACCAAGGCTCCAGCAGTTATGGTATAGGTGAGTGCAGGATCAATCGTGCCCACTAATTTTTTCTTAGCATCTGCGGTGATGGTGATTGCTTTGGCAGTGATGGTAAGGTCAGCTGGAATATTGGTGATGGAATAGTTTCCCAGAGCTGCCACCGGACTCAGGCTGGCCGTAATGGCGTAGGGACCATCTGCCACGGTTTCGCCGGCCTTGCGGCTATAGGCTATCTGCACCTGATCTGCGGCTATGAAGCCAGACACTTCGCCGGTCAGTAGGGGGTCTTGCTCACCGTAGGTTTTTGACAAGGTGGCCACTTTTACTGAAGCAGCTCTAGGCGAGATAGTGATCATGACAGACCCTTTGGCCGGCTCATAATTATCATTGCCGGTAAAGCTCCAGTTGGCCGTACCACCCGGGGTGTTTTTAAAGGTATCACCCAGTAGCAGCAACTCTTTCAAGCTTTCCCCCTTCACGCCGGCCGCGGTGCCAAAAGCGCCATGGGCTTGACCGTCATACACCACGGTTACGCCATTCACAGAGATGGAGGCTGCAGCCTTGGTAATAGTCACATTGGTAGAGCCACTCGCATCTTTGTAATTGGTCCCGCCCGCAAATTTCCAGGTGGTGACTCCTCCTGGAGCGTTCGTAAAGGAAGTGGCAAAGCTAAGGTTGGCAGTGAGGTCTGTGCTGCCAACTCCGGTTACTACCCCAGAAGCAGTATGCGCATTGCCATCATAAACGCCAACGTAAGGTTGTATGGTGATGCTAGCTTCTGCCTGATCTATTACCATATCCTTTGTGACAGAAACGGCTGTATAATTGGGATTGTCTAAACTTGCCGTAACCTGATAAGTACCAGCGTCTGTTCCAGAGCCAGTAACGCTTACTCCGGCTAACCCAACTGGTGCTGTACTGGCAGAAGCAGTTTTCAATAGGCCATCATACACGTGGCTCAAGTCTGCCAGTGTTAAGGTTGCAATCGCTTTTTGAATGGTGATGGTAGCAGTAGCATTACTTCCAGAGTGGTTGTCATCTCCCGGATAAGTAGCTGTGACGGTATATACTCCCGCGTTGATAGGTGGAGTTTTTGTAGGGCCATACGCCATAGGGCTGGCTCCTTCATAGCTGTATAGAATCCCTTCAGATGTGTTTAGCGCACCTGCTCCTGTGGCATTGGCAGCTGCTGCGTGCTCCTTGCCATCATATGTGGCAGATACATCATTCATGCTGACAAAAGACGCGGCAGGTGTAATCACTAATTCTCCGTTAATAGCCGAGGCTACATAATTGGTATTTTCCAAGCTGGCATTTACCGCATATCTGCCGGCATTGGTTCCTTTACCCGTTACCGTAATTCCTTTTAGCTCTATACTAGCTGAATTTTGATAAGCCGAAGCAGTAGCTTTCTTTTCTGCACCGTCATACACATACTCTAACGTGCCAAACGCCAAAGTCACAGGAGCTTTCCGGATGGTTATATTCACTGCCCCGGATTGGTCTGTGTAATTAGGATTGCTAAAGGTCCAGTTGGCAGTTCCTCCCGGTGCATTGGTGAAACTATCCCCTAAATTCAACCCCTCAAGCTCTTCTTTCATAACCCCAATTGCCTTGCCCGTAGCGCCATGAGGCTTGCTGTCATACTCTCCTTCAAACCCTTCCACGGCAATGGCCGCTTCTGCTTTGGTGATGGTTAGAATGGACGGGGTAATAGATACCTCATAATTCTTGAGCCTTGAATCTGGGTCCAGGAGAGTGGCGGTGATTTCATAGCCACTGGTAGTTACGGCACTCATTTTCTCGGCGGTGGTAGCATAGGCCACGGCGATGTTGTCTTTGCCTAATACTCCCGAAAGATTGCCAGTCAATTCTGGGTTCTCTGAGCCATACACCTTTGACTTTGGCGCAACGGTAACCGTCAAGGCGGCCGTCCCTATGGTTAACATTTCCTCGGCAGGAAGAGCTGCATAATTAGGGTCCGTGATAGAGGCTTCTACCTTGTAAATAGCCGCATCCATTGGAATAGTGGCAGACCCGTTATAAGTGACGTTCACAGAAAGCCCAACTGGAGACGTGAGAACCGTTACTTCCTGAGGAGCGCCGTTGTATTTCAAGGACAAGTCGCTTAGGGTGATAGTAGCAGGAGCTTGCGTAATGGTAAGCACCCCAGGCGTATTGGTTACCCTATAGTTTCGTAAAACTGATTCCGAAGCATTTATTGTGGCTATGATGGGATAACCACCGGCCTTCACATTGCTTGTTAGCGTGGCCAGCGTGCTATAGGTAACCGTAATATCGTCTTCTGAAACGCCCCCTTCTACTGTTCCCATGAGGGTTGGATTAGGCGTACCATACACCTTTTCCAGGTTAGCGACCACCACCGTGAATGGTCTGGCGGTGATGGAGGCCAAGGTAGTTGCTGAAGTAGCGGAAAGGACATAGTTACCATCTGAGATGGCAACCTTGGCTGTCGCCATTTTGCCATTACCTACATTAGCATCTGAGAACTCTGCCTCTTGGGTAGTAACGGCAATATCAACTCCCCCAACTCCTTTCGCAGTACCTGAAACGGTGGCTGCTTTGGTACCATCATACACTTTGTCTTCTGCCGTTATAGAAGCTGTAATTTCTTTTGGCTGAATTTCAAAAGTATTGGAGACGAATGTGATGCTGTAGTTTTCATTGGCCAAAGTACTACTAATGGCATACTCACCCACATTTACACCAGCAGCACGCGTAAGCCTTCCAGAGAATTTATCCTGATTGATTACTTCACCCGCCGTCACTTTATAGGTGAGAATTGGATCTTCGTCGCCATACTTTTTGGCAAGGGCATCTGCTGTTAAGGTGATGGGTTTGGGAGTGATAGCAAAAGTAGAACCAGTGGCCAGGCGTAAGTCATAATTACCGCCCGCTGAAAGCGTATCCAATGAGAAGGCATAGAAATCGCTTTTCACTGTTTCTCCGGCATCACGGCTCAACTTTCCTGAGAAAGCATCCTCCAGCAGCCCACCATCATTGGTAAAGGTAAATGCAGGATCAGCTTGTCCATATTCTTTCTTCTGACCTGCCGTGGGTGTAATGACTACTGGCTTAGGCTTGATAACAAATGTACCAGTAGCGGAACCTTCATAATTGCCATTCACCAAGGTTGCTGTCACGCCATACGTACCCGCATTGACAACCTCTGACGGCAGCACAGGTGCTCCCCCTTTGGTATAGGAAAAGGAAAATGAGCTAGTCCCCGCGGCCGAAGTAGTAGCTGAAGCGGCCAGTGCTGCTCCGGTAAATGTTTGATTTAAATTATCTAAAGTTACGGAGGCGGTGGCTTTATTGACTACAATGGAATTTGTACCTGAAGCAGTTTTAAAGTTAGTTGTATTGCTTGGAGTAAATTCTACCGTCAAGGGGTAAGCCGTAGCAGAGGCGTTTAAAAGGGTAGAATTTGTGAGTACTATATCCTCATGTTTGTAAACAAAGGTACCTTCAACTAGAGTACCATTAAAGGAAGCTTTGGCATTAAGCTTTCCTAGTAAGGTGGTGCCATAAGCGATGGTACCGGCAGCGGCCCAAGAAATTACTGGTTGTGCTTTCTTAATAGACACCTCTACAGGGGTGCGTCGGCTTTCACAGCTAGAAGTTGTTTCCGCTACATAATATGTTCCACTACTAAGGACGGTAGAATTATCTAAAGCAGAAGTAGATGTTTCTGTAGCATACCATTTATAACTTCCATTGCCACCGGGAAGTGAGCCTACCGTGGCATTGTCAATAGTTAAAAAGTTTTGTGCTTCTATAATTGGGGCATTGGGGGTAGGGTTAATTGTGACTGCCACCACCGTTCTTGGGCTTTCACAACCTTCTGCAGATGTCTGGCTAACGTAATAATTGCCAGTTGTGAGTGAAGTATTTGCACCAAGTGCACTCCCTCCAGATGAACCGACATACCATTTAAATGTACCATTTCCTGTAGGTAAGGACGATACAGTTGCTACAGCACTACATAAAGGTTGAACACTTACACTAGGTGCTAAGGGCCTTGAAAAAATGCTGATTGCAGGATATATAATAGGGCTTATAGGTAAATTACTTTCATTAGTCAGGACGAATTCTGGATTTGAACCTGAATTGGATGTTAAATTACTAGAGGTAAAAACCTTGGTTTCTAATGTGAGGCTTCTTGAATTTGAAACTACTGCAGTTAATGGAATTATTAAGGAATTACCTGACGCGACTGGATTTGTAGAAGTAAATAAGCGAATCTCTCCTGGAACACTACTATCTAAAGACCAACCTTGAGGTGGTATAGCATTAATAACTACGCCATTAGGCACGATTAACTTTAGAGATGAAATTGTCCGATTTGTGTTATTGCCAGTTGCATTAATGATGTTCGAAATATTTTTAATAGTTAAATTAAATTCATTGCTTGAACAGGCTGAGGAACTTGAAATTTTAGAAGTATAATCACTTCTACTATCAGTAAACAAATAAGAAGTGGTGAACCCGCTTTGCTTCCCTACAGACGTCACGGTGAATTTCACTCCCAAATGTCGTTGTTCTACCTGGTAATCAATTTTCCAATTACCGTCTGCATCGGCTATCACATCATACACATGATAATCTGGATAATCGGGCTCTTCTTTAAACTCCACATGAACCAGTTGATCTAGTTTCCAGCCAGTGCCAGTGATGTACGCAATTTCACCGGGTGCGTAATCATCCTTGTCAGAGGTGACGGTGGGAGCTGGTAAGCCGGCATTGGCGTACGCGTCAGTAGATTGAACAACAGATAGCTTTTCACTTTTACCTGCGAGCGGCGCTCCGAAGCCCAGCGTACAGAGCGACAAGAGCGCCCAGAGCGTTAGCCCAATGGCCAGTCCCCGCTGAAAGGCGAAGCTTAAATGGGAAGTGGAATGCTTTCTTTGGACATAGCGGTCCTGCAAGCTTTTTGAAAAAGATTGAGTAAAGTTTCTCATGAACTTTAAAACAAAGTATGACAATCAATGCAAAAAAACGGGGGAACCGACGCAAGAAAGCAGCGTGACCAAAGGGCAGGAAGCGACAAGCAGCGAACTGCTTAAATTGAAAGATCAAAAAACACGAGTGTCAACACTGTAAAAGTGTACAAAGTGGCCTCGAACAGAAGTGAAGGTTTCCCCACAGTAGGCTTACGCTAAGCCATCAACCCATTCAGATAAGAAGTGAAAAGCAGGCCTATGAACATAGCACCTGTATCTACACTTACTACTCCTTCTAAAAAAGGTTATACAGGAATCTAAGTATTTTATAAAATGTTTAAATTTTAGTTAAATATTCAAAGATTATATATACCTATAAGACTAAATATTAAATCCAAAAGCTTCTTTTAGGTGATTCAAAAGAAAAACTTGAGGCAGATCCGGGAATCCTGAAAAGGGAGAGTATTAAGAATAGTAAAGTGGCCTAAGGGCAACCAATATTCCCTGTTTGGAAAACGCAAGGAAGTATCTGAATGCCGGGCATAAGAAAACCCTCTCTAGATAATTCTAAAGAGGGTTTTCTTTCCCGTGTGGTGATCCCATTTGGATTCGAACCAAAGACCTACTGCTTAGAAGGCAGTTGCTCTATCCAGCTGAGCTATGAGACCATCGAAACAAAAATGAGTAATGGAGAATGGTTGAACATCCAACATTACTCATCTCCTTTCGTCGGGGTGGCAGGATTCGAACCTACGACCTCCACATCCCAAATGTGGCGCGATACCGGGCTACGCTACACCCCGAGTCTTGCAATTACCTAGTAAAAACCAACTAACCAAACCCATCTTCCGGGTAATTGCGGTGCAAAGATATTAATTAAAATATACTTTCCAAAATAAATTTTCAAGAATATTTCGCGGAGAGAGGGGGATTCGAACCCCCGGTACCCTTTAGAGGTACGGCAGTTTAGCAAACTGCTGGTTTCAGCCACTCACCCATCTCTCCGGGTAGCTCTTTCGGTTAAAGAGTGTGCAAATATAGCCTAATGGCCCGCACTTTACCAACTCCCTTCCCAAAAAAAATATACCGGCAGACCGCTTTTGCTTGCAACTGGCTTCACACACAGCAGATTAAATTTCTGGTCGGCCGCAATATTTTATTCACAACCCCTTCATCTTCCCCCAAACATCGGTCAAAAATCAAATCCAGACACTATTGCGGGGGTTTTGTATCTTTGTTTTGAAAGCAGCCCAGTGGCTGCCTCCCCTGTTGCTATGACCTGGTACCTGCCGTTTACATTATTAGAGCTGATGCTGTGCCTGCTATTTCTGGTACTGTATGGCGGCTATTTGTACAGAATTAAACGGCTGGCCCACCAGTTCGCCCAGCAGGCCAACACGCTTTGGATTAAAGCCGCCCTGCGCACCCTATATGGCGCCCTAATCATGGTGGCCTTGCTGGGCCCCTCCTTCGGGGCTATGACCAAAGAGATAAGAACAAACGGCAAGGACGTTTTGCTGGCCGTGGACTTGTCTCAGTCCATGAAGGCCGCCGACGTGTCCCCGTCTCGGTTGGAAAAAGTGAAACTGGAATTATCTTCCTTTATTCAACAGGCCAACTCAGACAGGATTGGTCTTATGGGCTTCTCTTCCAGTGCCTTTATCATCAGTCCGTTCACGTATGACAACAGTGCGCTGGAGCTGTTTATCCAGTCTTTGAAAACCAACCAAGCACCGCCAGATGCTGCCCAACTGGCACCCGTCTTGAACTTGACCCTGCAAAAATTCCAGGACCTGGAAAGCAACCGTGACAAAGAAAGAACCAAGATTCTGGTCATTTTCTCAGACGGCGAAACGTTTGGCGAGAACCTACAACTGCTAGCGCAGCAAATGAAGAACAAAGGCATTCACGTATTCTGCGTGGGGGTGGGCACTACCGTTGGGGCGAAAATCCCAGAGGGACGTGGTTATAAAAAAGACAAGGACGGCCAGACCGTCATTACCCGCCTAGAGTCTGACCCTTTGCGGCTGCTGGCCAAAACCACCCAAGGCGACTATTTTGAAATGTCCCAGAGCACCAATGAACTGCCCCGGCTGGTACGGGCGGTGAACGCCGTTCAAAGCGAGGTGCGCCAGACCAAAGTGATTGAGGTAACGGCCAATAAATACTTTTACCCCTTGCTGGCGGCGCTTCTGCTTATTGTCTTGGATGTATTGTGGACCCTACAAGTATTGCGCATATGAATCTTTGGTGGCTGGTCTTACTTTTCACGCTGCTGCCTTTTGACGGCCTGCAGCGTATTCGCCTCAGGAACGATTATGCCCTGCAGGCAGAGGCGGCTTTCCAGAAAAAACAGTATCAGCAGGCGGCCTTTTTGTTTGAAAAAGTAAAGAAGGCCGAAGGCAACGCCGTCTCTTACTCGGTGCAACTGAACCTGGCCCACTCCTACTTTCAAATACACGATTATAGCCGGGCAACCCCGCTGTACCGCCAGATTTTCCAGAAATCCAACCCGGCCCAGCAGGCTATGATCAATACCCAGTTGGCCGTCATAGAAGCAGAAGAAGGCAATTACACCAAAGCTCTCACTCTCTGCAAGCAGGCCCTTAAACTGGATGAAACCAACCAAGCGGCTCGCTATAATTTTGAGCTCTTGCAGAAATACTTGCTGCTGCACCCAGAAAAACAGAAAAGCCTGCCTCCGCCGCAGAGGCAACAAACCCAAAGAGGTGCCGGCGGGCGTGCACAGGCCGGTAATACCACCACCGCGCCCGCGCAAGAAGGCCAGAACGGTCCCACCCCTGCCCCGGGCCAAGGCGAAGGACAGGGTACTTCTCCCTCTAATGCCGCCGGCCAGAGCCCCCCGCAGGAACAGGTGCAGGGCAATGAGCCGGGCAATACGCGCGGCCGATCAAGTGATGGTGCAGGTAACACGGCGCCAAACGCAGCTAACAAAGGCAGCAACCAGGCCGCTGGCGGTCAGGATGCGCTGCTCCAGACGCGTTTTGAGCGCTTGTCTAAAATGAAACTGACCCCAGAAAAGGCCCGCCAGCTGCTGGATGCCATGCGCCAGGAAGAAACTCAATACCTGCAGCAGCTGCCCAACAAGAAGCCACGCGTCAAAAAACAATCAGGACCGGATTGGTAATAGGCTGCCGTTTTTGGCTTGTTTCCCAGAAAATAGGTCAAAAACGATAAACTTAGTCTTTGCTTTCTTGCTAGTTGGCATCCCTACTTTTCACCGATGGAGCGGTACCAACCTAACAAGTGTTTGTTTATTTCCGTTGATAAATGTAATTTCATCCCACCAAACCTTGAATTAAGATTGATATGCAAACCAAAGAAGTATATGTGATTTCTGCCGTGCGTACTCCTATTGGGAGTTTTGGTGGAGTATTGTCTAGCCTGACTGCCCCTCAACTGGGTGCCATTGCCATTAAAGGTGCTGTGGAGAAGGCGGGCATTGACAAAAGCAAAGTACAAGAGGTGATCATGGGCAACGTACTGTCTGCCAATGTTGGTCAGGCCCCTGCCCGCCAGGCCGCTATCTATGCTGGTCTTGGCTATGAAGTAGAATGTACTACTGTTAATAAAGTTTGTGCTTCAGGTACTAAAGCGATCATGTTTGCCGCGCAGGCCATCATGCTGGGTCACAAAGACGTAATTGTGGCAGGCGGTATGGAAAGCATGTCCAATGTACCTTACTATTTGGATAAAGCACGTTTCGGGGCGAAGATGGGCCACGGCCAAATGATTGACGGCCTGGTGAAAGACGGCCTGTGGGATGTGTACAATGACTACCACATGGGTTCTGCCGCTGAGAACACGGCCAAGGAAATGGGAATCACGCGTGAGATGCAAGATGAGTACGCCATCAGCTCTTACCGTAAATCTGCCGAGGCGGCCAAAGGCGGTTTCATGAAAGACGAAATCGTTCCGGTAGAAATTCCGCAGCGCGGCAAAGACCCGATTGTGGTAACCGAGGATGAAGAATACTCCAAAGTGAACTTCGATAAAATCCCGGGCCTGCGTCCGGTGTTTGATAAGGAAGGCACCATTACCGCCGCCAACGCTTCTACCTTGAACGACGGTGCTGCCGCGGTTCTGTTGATGAGCAAAGAGATGGCCGAAGAACTGGGTGTGAAGCCTATCGCCAAGATTAGAGGCTTCGCGGATGCAGAGCAAGAGCCGAAGTGGTTCACTACCTCTCCTGCCCTGGCCATTCCTAAAGCGTTGAAAGTATCTGGCGTAGAAGCGTCTGACGTAGATTTTTATGAAATCAATGAAGCGTTTTCTGTAGTGTCTCTCGCTAACAACCAAAAGCTGGGTCTTGAAGGCTCAAATGTGAACGTGTACGGCGGAGCTGTTTCCTTGGGTCACCCACTGGGAGCATCGGGCGCGCGCATAGTCACTACCCTTATCAACGTGTTGAACAAAAAAGACGGAAAGATTGGCGTAGCTGGTATCTGTAACGGCGGCGGCGGGGCCTCAGCCATTGTAGTAGAGCGCATCTAGTTTTTCTGAACTATACTAACCTTAAAAAGCCTTACGTTATTTGTAAGGCTTTTTTTATTGCTTTGTACCTATGAAACGCTTCCTTTCCCTTTCTATTTTTTTCCTCTTTTTCCTGCTGGTGGGCGTATCCTCGGGCCAGGCCCAGACGTCGCGCGTGGTGACGTACCATGACTCCCTGGGCACGGCTGTCAAAGAAGTGTACTTCATCAAAACCAAACCAGACACCGTCCTGCATGGCTACTATCGCAAGTTTTACAAGTCCGGTGAGTTAGAGGCCATGGTGAAAGTGGTAGAGGGTCAGCGCGACAGTCTGTACACTGAGTTTTTCCTCAACGGCAAGCCCAAACTGGTCATCCCGTACAAAAACGGCAAGAAGAACGGCATCCTAGTGGCGGTATATCCTAACGGCAACAAGTCACAGGAAGGCCAATACGTCAATGACCTGCAGAGCGGCTCCTTTAAAACCTTCTATGAAAACGGCACCCTAAAACAGGAAACTACTTTTAAAGACGGCTTCCCAGACGGAACGGTCAAAGAATACTACCCTAATGGCAAGCCCAAGTCTGAGATTACCTACCAACGGAAAGTACAGAGCGGCCCGGCCAAAACGTTTCACCCCAATGGCGCGGTACAATCTGAGGCCGTGTACCGCAATGGCATGCTGGAAGGCAGCTACAAAACGTATTATGACAACGGCCAGCTGGAAAACGAAACCATCAGTGACCCCAGAAGCAAGTCGGCGAAGTTCAAAAGCTATTACCGCTCCGGCAAGCTCCTGACCGAGGGTTCTTTAAAGGAAGGCAAGCCCGAAGGATTGTCAATTTCTTACCATGAGAACGGGCAGAAGCGCAGTAGCCAGACCTTTGTGAAAGGCATACGCACCGGCACCGCCCAGATCTGGAACGAGAAAGGCCAACTAGAGCAGGAAATCAAGTACACCAACAATGAGAAGGACCGCAAAGTCACTCGGTATCATGCCAACGGTACCGTAGCCGCCCAGGAAGAGTGGAAAGAAAACAAGAAATACGGCACCTGGCAGGAGTTCTATGACAACAAGCAGGTGAAGCTCATAGAACCTTATAAAAACGGCAAGGTCACCGGCGAGCGGCTCACGTACCATGACAACGGCCAGCCGGCTTCCAAGGCCACGTACCTCAACGGCAAAATTATTTCCGCTGAGTTCACGTACTACCCATCTGGCAAAGTAAAGTCAGAGACGTTCTACAAAGACGGCCTACGGTACGGCACCTATAAACTCTTGTATGAAAACGGCAAAACCCAACTGGCCGGCACCTACCGCAACAACCGCGAAAACGGAACCTGGGTTTACTTTGACGAGAACGGCAAAAAAACCAGAACCGTGGAATACAAGTTCGGGAAGATAGAATCAGACAAGAAGCACTAATTGATTGCTGATTGTTAAAAGTTGATTCATCCGTTTTTGGCCTGTTTTCAAGAAAACAGGCCAAAAACGGATTTTAGGTTATAGTGGATTTGCTTATTTAAAACCAATCATTCATTCTAATTCACCTTTTCATAAAAGTAGGTATGGGTGACCGGGCCGCTGCCAGCTTCTAACTTCATGTTTTCTTCTTGGTACTGAGTAGCTGTTACCGTGGTGATCTTAGTATAATCTTCCTTACCGAAGTTGCTATAAAGTTTTCCATTATCCTCCGTCAAATAACCAGGGTGATGAAACCTTCCATAGGTAGAGTTATCTGGCCTCAGGTAATATTCTTCAATTTGAATCTCCCGCCCGTTATAGGTTTTAAGAATCACAAGGTTGGTGAACACTTGTTCAGTTTTAGGGCTGCCATCTACGGTAGATAGCTTCATGACTTTAGACAGTTTCCATTCTCCTTTCAATAGTTGGAGCTGTTGTTCAACTGCGCTTAATTCTTCTTTCTTGCAGGAAGTAAAGACAAATGCCAAAAGAATAAGGACTGCAAACAGTTTAATTGGAGTCGATTTCAATTTTTCAGTTTTAGGTTTCTACTCAACAAGATAACCATTTAGGCGATAACCTTTTTAATGACACATTTAACAATCAACACATAGCAATCAAAAATCAAATGCGTTTTTGGCCTACTTTCCAGAAAACAGCCTAAAAACGATTCCCGAAGGCTAACTAACGTTCTATAAATTTCGGGGATTGGGTTTTGTGCCGTACTTTAGTCCCCTAAACTAGACACACAAAACTATGCAGGACGCCCTTACCACCACTCCGCTTCGTACTGACTGGAGCATGGACGAAATCCGCGCGATTTATCATAAACCTGTGCTGGAACTGATTGTAGAAGCCGCGCAGGTACACAAGCAATACCAGGCCACCGGCGAGGTGCAGGTGTGCACTTTATTATCAGTGAAAACCGGTGGTTGTCCAGAGGACTGCGCGTATTGTCCGCAGGCCGCTCGCTACCATACTGATGTGCCTGTGCACAAACTGCTCAGCAACGAGGTAGTATTTGACGCCGCCCAAAAAGCAAAAGACGCCGGTTCTACTCGTTTCTGCATGGGTGCCGCCTGGCGCGAAGTGCGTGACAACCGCGACTTTGACCGCGTGCTGGAAATGGTGGAAGGCGTGAACGACATGGGCCTTGAAGTTTGCTGTACCCTGGGCATGGTGAACGAGTACCAGGCCGAGCGCCTGAAGCAAGCTGGCCTTTACGCCTACAACCACAACCTGGACACTTCCGAGGAAAATTATAGCAACATCATTACCACGCGTACCTATGATGATCGTCTGCAAACCATTGAAAACGTGCGTCAAGCTGGTATTTCGGTGTGTAGCGGCGGTATCATTGGCCTTGGTGAAACGGATAGTGACCGCATCGCCATGCTCCATGTGTTGAGCAATTTGCCTCAGCACCCAGAGTCAGTGCCGGTGAATGCTTTGGTACCGGTAGAGGGAACACCCTTGGCAGAACAGCCGCGTGTGAGCGTCTGGGAAATGGTACGCATGATTGCCACGGCCCGTATCTTAATGCCGAAGACCATGGTACGCTTGTCGGCGGGCCGTCAGGAAATGAGCACGGTGGAACAAGCCATGTGCTTCCTGGCCGGTGCCAACTCCATCTTCTCTGGTGACAAGTTGTTGACTACGCCTAACCCAGGTTTCAATGATGACCAGGCCATGTTTGAATTGCTAGGCTTGACGCCCCGTAAATCATTCCAGGAAAACTCTGGCTGTGGCGTGAAAGTAGTAGCTACAGAAGGCGCTCTAGCGGCAGAATAAGCTATTTACATGGTGCCAGAACGCCTGTTGCGTCAGTTAGAAAACCGAGCCCAGAAGGGAATTTTGCGTCAACTGCAGACTCCCGCTCCGGGTTTGGTAGACTTCTGCTCCAATGACTATCTGGGCCTGGCGTCATCCCCCAGGCTCACGCAATTAGTAGAGGCTGAACTGGCAGGCAATCACTTGCACGGCGCAACGGGTTCACGCTTACTCAGCGGCAACAGCGTATATGCTCAAGAATTAGAGGCGGCTTTGGCGCATTTTCATCACGCCGAAGCCGCTTTGTTGTTCAACTCCGGCTATGCGGCCAACGTGGGCTTCTTCTCGTCTGTTCCGCAACGCGGCGACACCATTCTTTATGACGAGGCCAGCCACGCCTCCATGAAAGACGGCATCCGGTTGAGTTTCGCGCAAAGTTTTGCGTTCCGGCACAATGACCTGGAAGACCTGCAAACCAAACTGAAGCGCGCCCAAGGCGATGTCTACGTAGCCGTGGAGTCTCTTTATTCCATGGATGGTGATGTTGCGCCGCTGCAGGAACTAGCCGAGTTATGCCAGGAGAAAGGGTTGTATTTGGTGGTTGACGAGGCACATTCCAATGGCATCTACGGCCCAAAAGGTGAGGGTTTGGTAGTTGAACTGGGCTTAAAAGAACAGGTGTTTGCGCGTATCATGACCTTCGGGAAAGCCTTGGGAAGCCACGGTGCCGCCGTGGTAGGACCAAAAGCGTTGCAGGAGTTTTTATTAAACTTCAGCCGGGCCTTCATTTACACTACCGCGCTGCCGCTTGCCTCCCTGGCCACCATCAAAGCCGCCTACCACTTGTTGCCCAGCCTCCATCAGGAAAGAGCGCACTTACAAGAATTGGCAAAGGCATATCATACCTTCACCCAAGAGGCAGCCGTTTTTAGCTTGTTTTCTGGAAAACAGACCAAAAACGGCCCCATCCAGACATGGCACCTGCCGGGGGTAAAGGCATTAAAACAACTGTCATTTACGTTGCAGGAGGCAGGCTTTGACGCAAGGCCCATTCTCTCACCTACCGTTCCAGCGGGCACCGAGCGCTTACGGCTGGTGCTACATGCCTTTAACACCCAAGAGCAGTTACAACAATTATGCAGTCTTCTTCTTCAACACAGCCCAAGCGTTATTTTGTAACCGGCATAGGCACAGACGTGGGTAAGACCATTGCCGCCGCCATTCTTACGCAAGCCCTGCACGCCGATTATTGGAAACCTGTTCAGGCCGGCAGTCTAGAGGCCACTGATACCATGCGCGTCCAGGAACTGGTGAGCAATTCTAGGTCGGTTTTCCATCCAGAAGCTTATCGCTTAAAACTACCTGCTTCTCCGCATCTGGCCGCCGCTCAGGAGGGAATTGACATTGATCTAAACAATATTCAACTGCCGCAGACGCAAAACCATTTGATAGTGGAAGGTGCCGGCGGAGTCATGGTTCCGCTCAATAACAATGAGTTGGTGCTGGACTTGATTTCAAAACTAAACCTGGAAGTGATTCTGGTGTCCAGAAACTATCTAGGCAGCATCAATCATACGCTCACCACCTTGGAAGTCTTAAAGGCTAGAAATATCTCTGTAGTAGGTATCATCTTCAACGGGGTGCCCAATCCGTCCACCGAGCAGTTCATTAAAGACTACACTCAAGTGAAAGTGCTTCCGGCAATTCTGGAGGAGGCAACCTTCACTCCGCCCTTGGTAGAACACTACGCCCAAACCTTCAGAAACGCCCTTTAGCTTATGCAAACCTTATCTGAAAGAGACGTACTGGTCAACTGGCACCCGTATACCCAAATGCACACGGCCGCGCCTCCTATTGGCATTACCCACGGCAAAGGAAGCTTGCTTTTTTCTGAAGACGGCCGGACGTTTATTGACGCGGTTTCTTCCTGGTGGGTGACTATTCATGGGCACGCTCATCCGCATATCGCGCAGAAAGTAAGCGAACAACTGCGTACGCTGGAGCACGTGATTTTTGCGGGTTTCACCCATGCGCCCGCCGTGGAGTTGTCTGAGCGCCTACTCAAGCTTTTACCTGATAACCAGGCCCGCGTTTTCTTCTCTGACAACGGTTCTACGGCAGTGGAAGTGGCCATTAAAATGTGTCTGCAGTATTGGTTTGACCGTGACCTACCCAGAACCAAAATCATCGCCTTTAAAGACAGCTACCACGGTGACACGTTCGGGGCCATGTCGGTGAGCGAGCGATCTGCTTTTACCCGGCCCTTCCACCAGTATCTCTTTGACGTAGAATTCATTGATGTACCGGTGCCAGGCCAGGAAGAAAATACAGTAGAGCAATTGAAAGCGGCTTTAGCAAAAGGAGACATAGCGGCCTTCATTTTTGAGCCGCTGGTGTTGGGCACGGCCGGCATGGTCATGTATGCACCAGAGGTGTTGGACCAGCTCATAGCCCTTTGTCAGCAGCACCAGGTGTTCACCATCGCAGACGAGGTGATGACCGGTTTTGGACGCACGGGCAAACGCTTCGCCTGTGACTATCTGCGGCAAGAGCCAGACCTCATGTGCTTTTCCAAGGGTTTGACTGGCGGCACCATGGCCATGGGCGTGACCACCTGCACCCAGGCCCTATACAATTCCTTTCTGAGCGAAGACAAAGCCAAGACCTTCTTTCATGGTCACTCATATACGGCCAACCCTATTGCCTGTTCAGCGGCGGTGGCCAGTCTGGATTTAGTGGAGCAAGACGCGTTTTTGGCAGATTTAGAGAGAATTTCTGCTTCGCACCAAGCCTTTGCGGAGACCCTGAAAGACCAACCGGGCATTAAGGAAGTACGGCAGACGGGAACCATTCTAGCCATAGAATTTGCCACCGGCACTACCTCGTATTTTAATAACCTGCGGGACCAGTTGTACAATTTGGCCATATATGAAGGTGTCTTATTGCGGCCATTGGGCAACATTGTCTATGTGTTGCCTCCGTACTGCATCACTCAGGAAGAATTAGCAAAGGTGTACGCGGTTCTGGAGAAAATGTGCCAACTGGTGCTGAACTCGTTTTCCGCCTGATTTCCAGAAAATAGCCTAAAAACAGAAGGAGTATGCAGCAAGAGTGGATTGTGGTGAGAGGAGTAGGTGCGCTTTCAGGTTTGGGCTGCACCCAGGCAGAAACGGCAGAAGCGTACGCGGCAGGCAACACTTGCTTTACTGCGTTTGAAGATGGTGAACTGGCTGTTTCTCCCCTCTCCGCCTCTGCCCAACACGTACTAACCGCGCTCCTCCAGGAAAAACCGAAATACGGTTCCCTGGACCGTTCTGTACTATTGGCCGTGGCCGCCGCCCGAGAGGCCGTAAGTCAGGCAGGCTGGGACTCCGATGAATTCCCTCTGGGCATTAACCTAGGTTCTTCCAGAGGAGCCACCAGTCTGTATGAAAAGTACCACGCAGATTTTCTGGGCAGTCCGCAAGGCAGCGTCTCTGCCATGGCTTCGCCCAGCACCACTTTGGGCAATCTAGCCAGTTGGGTGGCGCAGGACTTAGCCGCGCAGGGCCCCATGATCAGCCATTCGGTGACGTGCAGCACCGCGTTACAAGCCGTGGCCAACGGAGTAGCCTGGTTGAAGGCGGGCATGGCCAAGCGGTTTCTGGTAGGCGGCACCGAGGCTCCCCTCACCGGATTTACGCTGGCTCAGATGCGAGCTATTGGAATCTACTCACCCTTTGCTGCAGATAATCACCCTTGTAGGCCCATAAACGGGAAGCAGAACACCTTTGTCCTGGGCGAAGGCGCAGCCGTCCTCGCGCTGGAGCGCATGAAAGAATCTGAATTGGCCCAACTGCCGCCTCAGGACCGCATTGTGATAGCCGGCGTGGGCATGGGACTGGAACAGACGCCCTCCAAAACCGGAGTTTCCAAAGAGGGTCTCCATTTCCAGAAGTCCATGCAAGAGGCCCTACACATGGCGCAGCTTTCCCCTGAAGCCCTACAAGCCCTGGTCCTGCACGCCCCCGGAACCAAAGCCGGAGACGCCGCTGAATTGGCAGCCATAGCCGCCACTTTCCCCAACCCAGGCCCTTCCCTTTATACCAACAAATCATTGATCGGGCATACGTTGGGTGCCTCAGGGGCCTTGAGTCTTTCCCTGGCCATTGCGCTCCTGCAAAAACGTCCCATCTCAAACAGGCTTCGGCTTTCTACAGCGCCAGTTCCCTCACCCACTTCCGTACTGGTGAATGCCGCTGGTTTTGGAGGAAATTCCGCCAGTGTTTTATTGCAGGCGCTTTAACGTTGATCAAAGGCCTTCCTTCCTTCCTTCCTTCCTTCCTTCCTTCCTTCCTTCCTTCCTTCCTTCCTTCCTTCCTTCCTTCCTTCCTTCCTTCCTTCCTTCCTTCCTTCCTTCCTTCCTTCCTTCCTTCCTTCCTTCCTTCCTTCCTTCCTAAGCACAGCTTCCCACCATTCTTTTGTCCTCCTGCAAGGACCTTGTGGGCAAGCTGCAGCAACTATAACCATTGAATCAGAACTGCCCTACTCCAGAAGAAAATGCAAAGTAGTTTCAAAGCCAAAGTCTGTCTAGGTCGCCCACAAGATTCTTTCAGGATGGCAATAATTTGGATTGAGTGGTTATGAAATTGCAGCAAGTTAAGTCGGCCCGTTTTTGGCTTGTTTTCCAGGAAATACCCCAAAAACGGATGCTCTAAAAAAGAGGAATAATTCTTGACTAACCTGCTCTGCCGTACCGCTTTCTAGACTTTGTTTAGTAAATTCGCAGGTTTTATTTACGTTTTATGAAAATCATGAAATTTGGGGGCACTTCGGTGGGTTCAGCAGAACGCATGGGTGCCGTTTCTCAACTCCTCCCCACGCAGGAGCCCGTGATTGTGGTATTGTCGGCGATGTCCGGTACCACCAATCACCTGGTTCAGATTGGGCAGCAGCTGGCGCAGCAAGATCAGGCGCAGGCTGAACGTTTAACAAGCCAACTAGAAGATCGCTATAAACAGGTGATCACTGAGTTATATAAACAGGACGCTTCCAAACACAAGGCCAAACAGGTCATTGACACTACGTTTCAGGACATCAGAGCCTGTTTTGGTACTCCTTTCACGCCAGCCTCAGAGAAAATCATTCTGGCGCAGGGTGAGTTGTTGTCTACTCAGCTTTTCCAGATTTACCAGGAAGAGCAGGGCACGCCTTCTGTCTTGTTGCCGGCCTTGGAGTTCATGCGTATCACGGAAGAAGAAGAGCCAGACCAGGCGTACATAAGGGAGAAACTTTTGCAGCAACTGGCGCAGTACCCAGATAATCAATTGTTCATTACGCAAGGGTACATTTGCCGAAACGCCCAAGGTCAGATTGACAATTTAAAGCGTGGCGGCAGTGATTACTCGGCGTCTATCATCGGCGCTGCCCTACGGGCTCAGGAAATCCAGATTTGGACCGACATTGACGGCATGCACAACAACGATCCGCGCATTGTCAAAGACACTTATCCTATTGCGGAGCTTTCCTTTGACGAGGCGGCGGAGTTAGCGTACTTCGGGGCGAAGATTCTGCACCCGTCCAGCATCCTGCCGGCGCAACAGTTCAAAATTCCGGTACGGTTGCTGAACACCATGCAGCCAGCGGCAACAGGCACCTTGATTTCTTCCAAAAAATCTGGCAACAGCATCAAGGCAGTGGCTGCCAAAGACGGAATCACGGCCATCAAAATTAAGTCGAGCCGTATGTTGCTGGCCTATGGTTTTCTGCGCAGTGTGTTTGAGGTGTTTGAGCGATTCAAGACGCCCATTGACATGATCACCACTTCTGAGGTGGCCGTGTCCCTGACCATTGACAATGACACACATCTGTCTGCCATTACAGACGCGTTGCAGCGGTTTGGCAGCGTGGAGATAGACACAGACCTGAGCATCATTTGCGTGGTAGGTGACTTCATGGAAGACAAGCCCGGTGACGCCCTGCGCGTGATGCAGTCGTTGAAGGATATTCCCTTGCGCATGATTTCCTATGGCGGAAGCAAGAACAACATCAGTCTTCTGGTGAACACCAGCCAGAAAAACAACGCGCTTTTGGCTATCAATGAAGGGGTTTTCCAGGAAAGGAGGCTTTCTTAATGCTAGGCCTTCATTTACCTGAAATTCAGCAGCACGCCACGCCATTCTACCTTTATGACTTGGGGCTGCTTCGGCAGACCTTGGCTACGGCCCGTGCCGAGGCGGAGAAATACGGCTACCACGTGCATTATGCCTTAAAGGCCAACGCCAACGCGCCCATTCTGGTAGAAGTACTAGCCCACGGCTTCGGGGCAGATTGCGTGAGCGGCAACGAGGTACAATGTGCGCTTGATGCCGGTTTTGCGCCGGAGCACGTGGTGTTTGCCGGGGTGGGTAAGTCTGACGCCGAGATAAACTTAGCCCTGGACAACAACATCTTCTGCTTTAACTGCGAGTCCAGTCAAGAGTTGGAAGTCATCCATGAGCTGGCGGCCGCCAAGGGCAAAGTTGCTCAGGTGGCTCTGCGCATCAACCCGAATGTGGACGCTTACACGCACAAGCACATTACCACTGGTCTGGAGGAGAACAAGTTTGGCATTAACATGTGGGAGTTAGAGGTCTTGTTGCCGCAACTGGCACAATGGACTAATATAAAGTTGATTGGCTTGCACTTCCACATCGGGTCGCAGATTACAGATTTGCGAGCCTTTGAGAACCTGTGCGCGCGCGTGAATGAGATACAGCAGTGGTTTGAAGACAAGGGTTTTACTTTCCCGCATTTGAACGTAGGCGGTGGCCTGGGCGTGGATTATAAACACCCAGACACCAACACCATCGCTGATTTTGCCAACTATTTTGCCATCTTCCATAAGTTGCTGGACAAGCGCGAAGGACAGCAAGTACATTTTGAGTTGGGCCGCGCCCTAGTAGCCGCCTGCGGCACCTTGATTTCTAAGGTGCTGTACATGAAGCACGGGCAGAAAACCAACTTCGTGATACTGGACGCCGGCATGACCGAGTTGATGCGCCCGGCCTTGTACCAAGCGTACCACCACATAGACAATTTGACCAGCACTCTGCCGGCTAAAACTTATGATGTGGTAGGACCTATCTGTGAGTCTACGGACAGTTTCTCTAAAGCTATTCAATTACCCGAAACCAAGCGGGGCGACTTGATGGCCATTAGAACGGCTGGCGCCTACGGCGAAGTAATGGCGAATCAATACAATCTGCGTAACCTCGTGCAGGCGGTGTATGTAAACTAAAATTCCGTTTTCGGGCTGTTTAACAGAAAACAGCCCGAAAACGGTTTTAAACGAAGACGCCCAACTTAAATGTCGGGCGCTTTACGTGAATAAACGAAAATTAACAAGCATTCTCTTAGATAGCCTCTGCCAATTCTGGTGAGGCTATTTTCTTTTCATGGCCTGTGTAATGAACAGATGTAGCCATGACCAAAGAGCCGGTTTCCCGCAATTTTTCCTGGTATTTCACAAGCGCACCCAATGTCACATTTCCTACAAGACTAATGGTCTCGCTTTGGCGTTGCAACATTATAATTTTGGTAAGGCCTAGTACGCCCAACAAACTAGCATTCTCGGTGCGGACGTATATTTCCAGCTCAAAACCTTTGTCCAGTTCGGCCGCTTCCTGATTTTGCTGGAGTTTTGGATATTGGTACTGATAGCCTTTTAACAAACCGGCAATGTCTGACAAGACCGCCGCGCCGGTAGGAAGCCCGCCGGCGCCCTTGCCCTTGAACAGTTGCAACCCGGTATAGGCCCCTTCTACTACTATGCCGTTAAACTCCTGCTCCACCGTGGTCAGGTCATCTGTAGGTTGTACCAGCGTGGGCAGTACCAAGGGCACCAGTTTCCCTTCTTCCGTTTTATGTAGTGAAGCCACCAATTTAATGACCGCTCCCCTGCATCTAGCAAATTCCCAGTCAGGTTGAGATAGGGCATTGATGCCAATAAAAGGCACCTCTTCCGGTGACAGAACTCTACCAAACGCATGCGCCGACAAGATGCAGAGCTTGTGCCTGGAATCGGCGCCGCTTACGTCCAGCCAAGGGTCCAACTCCGCGAAACCTTTGTCCTGCGCCTCCTGTAATGCCTCAGCGTAGGGCTTCTGCTCTTTGAAAATTTGGCTCAGGATGTAATTGGAGGACCCATTCAAGATTCCGGAAATTCTACTCACTGGTTCCTGCCCAAAGAATTCTTCCACGGTTCTTACTATGGGAATGCCCCCGGCCACGGCCGCCTCATACAATAACAACCCGCCATATTCTGCCTGTAGTTGCAACAGCTTCTCCAGGTGGTGGGCCACCATCTTTTTGTTGGCGGTCACCACCCGCTTGCCTTGGCGAAGCGCCGTGGTGACAATGTCATAGGCGTCATGAGCGTCACTGATGGCTTCTACCAGAATATCTAGATTGTCATCATTGAGCAATTCCTGCGCGTCAAACGTGAAATGGTTGGCTGGCAGTGACCGCTCCTTCAAAGGGTCCTTCACGCAGATTTTTACCACCTGAGCCGGGAGATTGGGTTGCTTTTGCAAAATATCATAGAGCCCCTGCCCTACACACCCAAACCCGAACAAGCCTATCTTTAAAATACGGTTGGTATCCATGTCTTTCTTTGTGGTTTTTGCTCCAAGAAGGAGGTGATACTTTTTTCTAATTGGTCGGTCTCTAGTAAAAACCCATCGTGGCCTTGCTCAGATTGTATAACCTGCAAGGTGGCATTGGGCAGGTACCGGGCAACAAACTTCTGTTCTTTAAGCGGGAACAGCCCATCAGAGTCCACTCCTATAATAAGTGCCTGCGCCTGCACTTGGTTTAAAGCCTCCTCCACGCTTCCTCTCCCGCGACCCACGTTATGAGAATCCAGCATTTTGGTGAGGTGCCAATACGTGAAGGCGTTAAACCGCTGGGCCAGTTTTTCGCCTTGGTAGCGCTGATACGATGCGGCTTTGTACCTGTCCAAGGACTTAGGATTTTGCTCCCGTTGTCCCTGATGGTAGGATTGGTAACTCCTATAAGATAGCATAGCCACCGCCCGCGCCGTCTGTAAACCCTGGGCACCGGCTCCGTCGGTGTTCAACTGCCAGGTTACGTCCTGTTCAATGGCCATTCGCTGGGTCTCGTTCAAGGCGATGGCATACGGCGACTGCACCGCATTGGAAGCCACCAGCACCAACCTTTTAATCACTTCTGACTCTCCTATCGCCCATTCCAAAGCCTGCTGTCCGCCCAAAGAACCGCCAATTAACACTTGTATGGTATCCAATTCCAGATGTTCACGCAAAAGTTGGAAGGCCTTTACCACATCACGATTGGTCAGCGCTGGGAACTGGTGGTAATAAGGCCGACCCGTTTCTGGATTCACTGACAAGGGCCCTGTAGAGCCATAGCAACCGCCCAAGGTGTTGGCGCAGACAATGAAATGTTTGGCGGGGTCAAAGGTTTTGCCTTCTCCGAAGAGGCCGCCCCACCAGTCTTTCACAAACGTGTTGCCACTAAAAGCATGACATACCCAGACCACGTTGTCTCTATTCTCATTGAGCGTGCCCCAGGTGGTATAGAAAAGTTGGAAGCCGGGCAGCTGCCGCCCAGACTCCAACTCAAACGCTTCTTTAAATTCAAAAACTCGTCCTTTCAACATGGCTACCTTAGTTAAGCGCCTCGGCGACTGGACGGGCAATTTTCACCTTGGCAAACGCCTGCTCAAAATCAGCTTGGATGTCATCAATGTGCTCAATGCCCACCGATACGCGCAACAACGTTGGGTTCACGCCCGCCGATAACTGCTCCTCTTCTGAAAGTTGCTGGTGGGTGGTAGAAGCCGGATGGATGATAAGCGTCTTGGCATCACCTACGTTGGCCAAGTGACTCACCAGTTCCAAGTTGTTGACGAAGATTTCGGCCTCTTCTTTGCCACCTTTCAGGTTGAAGCTCAAGACCCCGCCAAAACCGCGTTTCAAATAGCGCTTGGCCAAGCTATGATAAGGGCTGGAAGAAAGGCCCGGATAATTAACGCTTTCTACGGCTGGGTGCTCTTCCAGCCACTGGGCCAAAGCCAAGGCGTTATGCACCGTGCGGTCCACGCGCAATGACAGCGTCTCCAACCCTTGTAATAATTGGAAAGAGTTGAACGGGCTGATGGCCGGGCCAAAATCGCGCAAACCTTCCACTCTGGCTCTTATGGCGAAGGCAATGTTCCCGAAAGGCCCTTCGGCGCCGAACACTTCCCAGAAATTGAGGCCGTGGTAGCCTTCTGAGGGCTCACTGAACTGTGGGAACTTGCCGTTGCCCCAGTTGAAGTTACCTCCGTCTACAATCACGCCGCCCACGCTGGTGCCGTGCCCGCCAATCCATTTGGTAGCCGAAGCCACAACCACGTTAGCGCCGTGCTCCAACGGCCGGAACAGATAACCGCCCGCGCCGAAGGTGTTGTCTACTATTAAAGGAAGCTTGTGACCTAGAGCCACGGCCGCAATGGCCTCAAAGTCTGGAATGTTAAAGCGCGGGTTGCCAATGGTCTCCAGGTAGAAGGCCTTGGTGTTTTCATCCACCAATTTGGCATAAGACGCAGGCTCGTCATTTTTGGTGAAGCGCACCTCTATGCCCAACCGCTTGAAGGCGACCTTAAATTGGTTGTAAGAACCGCCGTACAGATTGCTGGAGGCAATAAAGTTGTCGCCAGCTTGTAAAATGTTGGTAAGTGCAATGAATTGAGCTGCTTGTCCTGAACCGACCGCCACCGCGGCAACGCCTCCTTCCAAAGCGGCAATGCGTTTCTCAAACACATCTGTGGTGGGGTTCATGATGCGGGTGTAGATGTTGCCAAACTCCTTTAAGGCGAACAAATTGGCGCCGTGAGCCGCATTTTCAAACACATAAGAGGTAGTCTGATAGATAGGAACCGCTCTGGATCGGGTGGTGTCATCTATTTCTTGGCCAGCGTGAAGCTGAAGGGTATCAAAATGGAAAGTATTAGACATGGGAATACCAGGTTACAATTTAAAATTGAACAAAAGCAAGACAGGTGGCTAAATTGATACGCGCAGAACCAGTAGGCTACGCGCGGTTAGCCCTGAAAACAAGAAGGAGAAATGGCTGGATTAGCGGCAACAACAGCAACAATAACCCAGCACGGGCATTCGCTGCGGATGACGCAAGAAAGTGAGGATGGCAGACACAAGGGTCTGGGTGAACACTAAAAAGTGCTCTGCTGTGATTTGACGAATGGTTTGGAATTGTTTTTCCATCATTGTATCAATTTATATTCCCCAGCGCACTATGCGGTTGGGTTCAGGAATTAGCACCTTACACCAAGGTAGGTTGCTAGAGCTTCACAGAGCCTGTCTCTCCACTCTTCTTTATAAATCAACTACCGGAATAATTGACTTGATGCTGCAAATGTATAGACGAATTGGACAAAAACAAAAATCCTTCTATTTTTTTTATTTTTTCTTTACGCAGGTTCCGGCACTTTCGTTTTCGGGGTATTTTTCAGAAAACAGGTCAAAAATGGAAACCGTCTTTTCTGCTTGCCCCCTTCGCATCCTTTTCTAACTTTGCCTCCTTAAGCACACGCCATGCAAGCGCTCAAAGAAACCCATTTCCATTTTCCTGAACAAACCGGGTTCTACCGGGGCAAGGTGCGGGACGTCTATTACTTTCAAGACAAACTGGCGTTAGTAGCCACCGACCGCATCTCTGCCTTTGACGTGGTCCTGCCTAGAGCCATCCCTTTTAAAGGACAGGTCTTAAACCAGATTGCCGCCAAGTTCCTGGAAGCCACCAAAGACGTAGTACCCAACTGGGTCATCAGTCATCCGGCGCCCAACGTAACCATAGGAAAGCAATGCGAGACCTATAAAGTGGAGATGGTAATCCGCGGCTACTTGGCTGGCCACGCCTGGCGCGAGTACAGCGCCGGCAAACGTACCGTCTGCAACGTTTCTCTTCCAGAAGGTTTAAAGGAGAATGACCGCCTGCCAGAACCCATCATCACCCCTACCACCAAAGCCGCCGAAGGCCACGATGAGGACATCTCCCGTGAGGAAATCATCCAACAAGGAATTGTCTCAGAAGACGAGTACCTGCAATTGGAATCCTATACCAGAGCCCTTTTCCAGAAAGGCACCGAGCTGGCGGCTGAGCGCGGTTTGATTTTGGTGGACACTAAATATGAGTTCGGGAAGGCAGATGGCGTCATCTATGTGATAGATGAAATCCACACTCCGGATTCTTCAAGATTCTTTTACTCAGAGGGTTACCAGGAACGGCAGGATGCCAACCAACCGCAACGGCAACTTTCAAAGGAATTTGTACGTCAATGGTTGATTGAGCAAGGTTTCCAGGGAAAAGACGGCCAGCAGGTGCCCGAAATGACAGATGAAAAAGTGGCCGAAATATCCCAGCGTTACATTGAATTATACGAGCAAGTCTTAGGCGAAACGTTCTCCCCCCAGCCGTACGCCCAGGACCTGGAAGCCCTGCAAAAGAGCATTGCTTCCAACATTTTTTAAACCACTTTGTTACAGATATTCCACCAATTTTTGGTAGATTCGCACTCTAAACCTTTTTGCTGTTACTTATGAAGTACACAATTGATAAAAAAGAGAATTATACCGTCATCACGATAGATGAAAAAAAGCTTGACACCACGATTGCGCCAGATCTGAAGTCAGAGTTTGTGAAGTTGAACGCAGAAGGTATAACCAATTTGATCCTTGATCTTACCAACGTAAAATATACAGATTCATCTGGGCTTTCTTCTATCCTGATCGCCAACCGTCTTTGCAACTCTTCTGGAGGGGTATTGATCTTGACGGGTTTACAGGAGCACGTAATGAAGTTGATCACTATCTCTAAGTTAGAGTCTGTGTTGAACATCTTGCCAACCGTAGAAGAAGGCATTGACCGCGTGTTCTTACACGAAATTGAGAGCGATCTTACCAAGAAAGAAGAATAGTCTAAAAGGGCGCCGGTTTGGACTTTGAGCTAAAAATTCTTGGCAGTTCTTCTGCTACGCCCTCTTTTGACCGACATCATACCGCCCAACTTTTGGCAATTGGCAATCAATTAAACCTGATTGATTGCGGAGAAGGTACACAAATGCAGCTGATGCGTTACAAAGTAAAGCATCAGCGCATTTGTAACATCTTCATTAGTCACCTCCACGGTGACCATTATTTTGGCTTACCCGGGTTGCTGTCCACTATGCACCTGCAGCAGCGTACCGCCCCTCTCAACCTTTTCGGCCCCAAAGGCTTAGCCGAGATACTAACCCTCCAGTTTAAGTACGCCGGCACCCAGCTTCCTTACAAGATCAATTTCCATGAAGTAGACACCACCGTCTGCCGGAAAATCTTTGAGGACAAAACCATTACCGTGCACACCTTACCTATGCAGCACCGCATCAATTGCTGCGGGTATCTGTTCAAGGAAAAGCAAAAACCCCGACACCTGCTCAAAAGCAAGCTTCCTGCCTTCTTGACGCCGCCGCAACTGGTGCGCTTGAAATGGGGCGAGGATGTTCTAGATGAGGCCGGGCAAGTATTGGTGCGCAACGTGGAGGTGACCACTGAGCCCAAGCATAGCCGTAGCTATGCCTACTGTTCAGATACCAAATACAAAGAAGATATTCTACCCATGATCAAAGGCGTGGACCTGCTTTACCATGAATCTACTTTCCTAAGTGACATGACCCAGCGCGCGGACTATACTTTCCATAGCACCGCCCAGCAGGCCGCTACGTTGGCTTTAAAAGCTCAGGTGAAGCGTCTGCTTATCGGGCACTTCTCAGCGCGCTACAAGGACCTGACGCCGTTGCTGGCAGAGGCGCAGGCTGTGTTCCCCAATACTAACCTAGCGGTGGAGGGTAAAACGATTAGCGTCTTGGAGTAGTCGGGCTCTACGTTCCTTCAAAGTATTCTTCCGTTTTTGGCTTGTTTCCCGGAAATCAGGCTAAAAACGAACTCCTCTCGTCATCCAGAACCTGCCGAAGTATCTACCGAAAACTTCATTGTGCCTGCCTTGCGCTTGTATTCCAATTTCCCTACCGCCATTGTAGGGGTTCTCACCAATGACCATTACAGCCTTCTTCCAAGGCGTAGAGGTTACATCTGTGACTTTCTATTACAGGTGATGCACTTCCGTTGGCTTTTCCTGAGCAATGTCACTTCATCCGGTGCCCTTATGCTGCCTTGTTGCATTGTGCCCGCTAAGCGCTCGCGGCCGCGGGGCCTCGTCTTCCCGCCTCGCGCTGTACCAGCTTGCCTCTTCTGCGTGGTAATTTTTCTGATTGTTAACCAGTCTTGCTTTGTCGTGACCGTCGTCCTGCCAGAGGCGGCAACCTGCTTAGGCGACTCGCCGGAAAGACTGGAACGGGTGCTAGTAGTAGAAGCCTATGCTAAACGCAATTGGAACAGGTGCAGAAGCAAAGGCTATTACTATATGTAGATTCTCCCCTTGAGGGGGCGAAGGGAGGTGTTTACATCGGCAGGTAAATCAATCGACAATTGACAACCAGCAATCCTTCCGTTTTTGGGCTGTTTTCTAGGAAACAAGCCAAAAACGAACTATCTCCAACAAATAACAAGTCTGCCAGTTTATGAGTTGACAATATCGCATAAGCACTATCTTTACAGGTCTTTACCTTTCAACGAAAGTCCATGTCCATACCCACAGATGCCCACAACATGGGCTATAGAAAACGACAGCTCTTCATGGTGTTGAGCGGCATCTTCCTGACCAATGCGTTGCTGGCGGAACTGATTGGCGTTAAGATTTTCTCGGGTGAGGCAGTGTTCGGTCTGCCCGGGGCGCAGATTCCGGTTCTGGGCGCCACACTGGATTTTAATCTGACGGCAGGCGTCATTATTTGGCCCATCGTGTTTGTGACCACAGACATTATCAATGAGTACTTCGGGCGGGATGGCGTGAAGAAGATAAGCGTGCTCACCGCCATGCTCATTGCGTATGGCTTTCTGGTGATAGTAGCGGCCACCACCCTGCCGCCGGCACAGTTCTGGCTGGATGTGAACAACCAAGGCCCCAACGGGACCGCCTTTGACATGGATTTCGCCTTTAACCGGGTATTCAGACAGGGCCTGGGCATCATCATTGGTTCTTTGGTGGCATTCTTGGTGGGGCAGTTACTGGACGCCTACGTATTCCATAAGCTTAAGCACCTAACGGGCAGCAAGAAACTATGGCTTAGAGCTACCGGCTCCACGCTTATTTCTCAGTTGGTAGACACGGTAGTAGTGTTGTTCATTGCGTTCTACCTCTTCGGGAATTGGGATTTGAAGACCGTGCTGTCTGTGTCTGTGATCAACTACTTGTACAAGTTTGTGGTGGCAGTAGTATTGACCCCGGTGTTGTATTTGGCCCACCCTATCATTGACAGGTATTTGGCCGGTGACCACGCCGTCCCCATGGACACGTTCATTTCTAAGGACTAGGCTCGTTTTTGGCGTATTTCCTGGAAAACAGGCCAAAAACGAGGTAATCCAATATGGGCTTCATGCTTAACGTAGACAGACAACAAAGCTTCTAATATTTCTATGCAAGATCTTTCTCCGGTGTATTTATTGAGCGGCCTGGGCGCCGATGAACGGCTGTTTCATAACCTGAAACTCCGGCATCCGGCACCGGTGGTTATTCAATGGATCAGGCCAGAGAAGCAAGAGTCATTACGAAACTATGCGCAACGGTTGTTGGCTCAGATTACGCCTTCAGAAAAGCCGCCCATCTTAATTGGCCTGAGCTTTGGTGGCATGGTGGCCCAGGAGATGGCCAAGCTTATTCCCGTAAAGCGCGTCATTCTTTTGTCTAGCTTGGCAGACACGGGTGCCCTGCCGTGGTATTATCGTGTGGGTGGCTTTTTGCGCATGCAGCAGTGGCTCCCGTTTGAGGTAGCCAAGCGGTGGCCGGCCCCTGGGTATTGGCTTTTTGGGGTGCATTCAAAAGAAGAGCAAAAACTGTTCAAATCCATCATTCAAGACACAGACCTGCACTTTCTAAGGTGGTCGCTCACGCAGATTCTGCACTGGCGGCACAAGGCCCAAGACCAAGAGGTCATCCTACTGCACGGCGATGCCGACAAGGTTCTCCCCGTGCCACAGTACGCCCATGTGCATGTGCTCAAGGGCGCCGAGCATCTGATGGTTTTGAACCGCGCCCAGGAAGTCAGCAATCTGCTCAACCAGTACCTGGACTAGGCTCGTTTTTGGCGTATTTTCTGGAAAACAGCTTAAAAACGGATTCTCCTTTCCCGTTTGCCCGTCAATGATTTACTTTGTACCCTATTAACGTACATTTTTATGGCACGAATTCTTACCGGTATCCAGAGCAGTGGCCGTCCGCATTTGGGCAACCTGCTGGGTGCCATCCTCCCCGCCATTGAGCTTTCCAAGAAAGCCGGCAATGACTCTCTGTACTTCATCGCAGACTTGCACTCGCTCACCTCTATCAGAGACGCTGAGGAGCGCCGCATGAATACCTATGCAGTGGCCGCGGCGTGGCTGGCCTTCGGGTTTGACACAGACAACAACATCTTTTATAGACAAAGCGATGTGCCCGAGGTAACCGAGCTGACGTGGTATTTGAGCTGCTTTGCGCCGTACCCTATGCTGGCCAATGCGCACTCCTTCAAGGATAAGTCGGCTAGACGTGGGTTGGCTGACGTGAACGCTGGTTTGTTCACCTACCCTATCCTCATGGCCGCCGATATTCTGTTGTATGACGCCAACTTTGTACCGGTAGGCAAAGACCAGGTGCAGCACCTGGAAATCACCCGCGACGTGGCTTCATCCTTCAACCACATCTACGGAGATACATTTGTGATACCAGAGGTGAAGGTAGATGAGAGCGTGATGACGGTGCCGGGTATTAACGGCGACAAGATGAGCAAGTCCTATGGTAATACCATTGACATCTTCTTGCCAGACAAGGAATTGCGCAAGCGCGTCATGAGCATTGTCTCTGATAGCAAAACCTTGGAAGAGCCCAAAGACCCGTCCACGGATACCACTTTCAAGTTATATGCGCTGTTGGCTTCAGAATCTGAGTTGGAGACCATGCGTCAGAATTATTTGAACGGAGGTTTCGGCTATGGCCACGCCAAGCAGGCATTGTATGACTTAATCATCACTAAGTACGCAGAGCCGCGCGAACGCTTCCAGTACTACATGAACAACTTGCCAGAGATTGACGCTAAACTAGCCGAAGGTGCCGCCAAAGCCCGCGCCATTGGTGCCCCGGTGCTGAAGCGCGTACGGGAGAAGTTGGGATTCTAGGATAGTAGCTAGATATTAGATTTTAGATTTTTGACAATAAGAGAAGCCGAGGCAGATTGCCGCGGCTTCTTCGTTTTAGTCAAGAATGAAATGAATCTTTTGAACCTCTTATAAAGCAACTGCCGTTTTTGGCTTGTTTTCACCAAAACAGGCCAAAAACGAAGAGGCTCCATCCAAGAAAACTTGAAATGGAGCCTCTTTAAAAATCTAAAATCTAACGTCTAAAACCTAGCGTCCAGAATTATCAGACTTCCAGACTTCCTGGCGCACGTTCTTGCCTACGCTTAAGAAGATGCGCATAGGGTTGGGTACCAACAGCAAGCGGGCTTCTTTGTTGGGATAGGCGTCTGCCTCTACCCACACGCCTTCTTTGCCGGTAATTTCCACCTGGCCTTCGGCGTTCATGGCTTCTGGCAGGTAGGCGGTAGGTAGGAGAACGTCCGTGTCTGGGCAGACCTGGGTATGCACATCGCCCAACACGTCTTCCAGGTATTCCCCGAAGTTGTCGTTGAACTCGTCTTCCAGGTCATGCAGTTCTTCTTCTACGTCGTCGTAGCGTTCATCATTATAGGAAAGCTTGCTTAGTTCCTGCTTTTTCTGGATAAGCGTCACCAGCGATGTATTCAGTTCTTGGATATTCATGCCGTCTGTCGGTTTTTTTACAAATTTTATAACATCTACGGCTAATTCCAAGCATTGCCTGAAAACTACCGAAGGAATACTTGTTTTCTTTCCTGCCAATTTCTCCTATTTTTACCTAGAAAACACGGTTTTCTCACCATTTCATCTCATTAAAGCACATTTATATGACCATGGCCACAGATTTCCTTCCCCTTAATGGTACAGATTATATTGAATTCTATGTAGGCAACGCCAAGCAGGCCGCCTATTTCTACCAAAGCGCCTTCGGGTTTGAGCAGGTGGCCTACGCCGGCCCAGAAACCGGCGTGCGCGACCGCGTGAGCTATGTGCTGCAGCAAGGCAAGATCCGGTTCATGCTCACCACGTCTCTGGTGCCAGACTCCCCTATCTCTGAGCACGTGCGCCTGCACGGCGACGGCGTAAAGGTGATGGCCCTGTGGGTGGACGATGCCTACAAGTCATATGAAGAAACCACCAAACGCGGGGCCAAGTCGGCCGGTGAGCCCCAGACCTTGACAGATGAGTTTGGCGAAGTAAAGGTAGCTTCTATCTATACCTACGGCGAGACCATACACACCTTTGTGGAGCGCAAGAATTACACCGGTGCCTTCATGCCGGGTTTTGTGGCCAAGAAAAGCAACATCCCGTTCACTTCTGTGGGCTTGAAGCACGTGGACCACTGCGTAGGCAACGTGGGCTGGGGCGAGATGAACACCTGGGTGAAGTTTTACGAGGAAGTGATGGGCTTCCAACTGCTGTTGACCTTTGACGATGAGGACATCTCCACCGAGTATTCTGCCCTTATGTCAAAAGTGATGAGCAACGGCAACGGCTATGTCAAATTCCCGATCAATGAGCCCGCCGAAGGCAAGAAGAAATCGCAGATTGAGGAATACCTGGACTACTACCACAGCCCGGGCGTGCAGCACATCGCCATTGCCACAGATGACATTGTGGCTACCGTGGGCGAGTTGCGCAGACGCGGCGTGGAGTTCCTGAGCGTGCCAGCTTCTTACTATGCAGACTTAGCCGAGCGCGTAGGTAAGATTGACGAGGACATGAAGCCTTTGCAAGACCTAAACATCTTGGTAGACCGCGACAATGAAGGCTACTTATTGCAAATCTTCACCAAACCCGCCCAAGACCGCCCTACCGTGTTTTATGAAATCATTCAGCGCAAAGGAGCCAAGTCCTTCGGCAAAGGCAACTTCAAAGCCCTGTTTGAATCCATTGAACGCGAACAAGCCCTTCGCGGAAACCTTTAATTGATTTGAAGATGTGGAGATTTGAAAATGTGAAAATGATTCCCTTTTAGTCTCATTTCTACATCTTCATATTTTCAAATTTTCACATCTTCAAATTTAACACGGCTGTTTTTAGCTTGTTTTCGTAAAAACAGGCCAAAAACGCTTGCCCTTTTCTCTACACACATCCTATGGAAAATAACTTGTCATTAGACGCGGCCGTGCAGGCCAAATTAGACGCGTGGCTTACGGGAGGCTATGATGAAGACACTAAATCCCAGTTACAGCAGTTAGTAGAAACCAAAGACGCAGACACCCTCACTGATTCGTTTTACAAAGACCTGGAGTTTGGCACCGGCGGCCTGCGCGGCATCATGGGCGTGGGCAGCAACCGCATGAACCGCTACACGGTGGGCATGGCTACCCAGGGCCTGAGCAACTACCTCTTAAAGTCGTTCCCAGACCAGGAGATCTGCGTGGCCATTGCGCATGACAGCCGCAACAACTCCCCTGAGTTTGCCAATGTGGTGGCAGACGTTTTCTCTGGCAACGGCATTAAGGTGTACTTCTTTAAAGAGCTGCGTCCTACGCCAGAACTTTCATTTGCCATCCGTCACTTGGGTTGCCAAAGCGGCGTGGTGTTGACGGCCTCGCACAATCCCAAAGAATACAACGGGTACAAGGCCTATTGGAACGATGGCGGCCAGGTAACGGCCCCGCATGATAAGAACATCATTGCCGAGGTCAACAAAATACAGAGCGTAGACCAGGTTAAATTCGCCCGTGATCATTCTAAGGTGGAATATGTGCTGGAGGACGTAGACCAGGCCTATTTAGACAAGGTGGCCTCCCTGTCGGTAGACCCGGCCGTAATTCAACGCCAGAAGGATTTGAAGATCGTCTACACTCCTATCCATGGCACGGGCATTACCTTGGTGCCGAAGGCATTGGAGCGTTTTGGCTTTACCAACGTGACCGTGGTGGAGGAACAAGCCACTCCAGACGGAAACTTCCCGACGGTGGTCTACCCCAACCCCGAAGAGAAAGAGGCCATGACCCTGGCCATGAACAAAGCCCGTGAACTGGACGCTGATTTAGTTTTGGCTACCGACCCAGACGCGGACCGCGTGGGGATTGCCGTGAAAAACCACAAAGGCGAATTCGTGCTCATTAACGGCAACCAGACTGCGGCTTTGCTTACCTATTATGTATTGAGCGCCTGGAAGAAAGCGGGCAAGCTGACAGGCAATGAATACATAGTGAGCACCATTGTCACCACAGACTTAATTAACCGCATTGCCGAAGGCTTTGGTGTAGAATGCTACGAGACTCTTACCGGCTTCAAGTACATTGCCACCATCATGCGCGAGAAAGAAGGCAAGGCGCAGTACATCTGCGGCGGCGAGGAAAGCTATGGCTTTCTGGTTGGGGACTTTGTGCGGGATAAAGATGCCGTTTCATCCTGCGCCATGATCGCGGAGATGGCGGCCTCGGCCAAGGACCAGGGCAAAACCTTGTATGAGCTCATGATTCAGATGTATGAGGAATTCGGGTTCTACAAGGAAGACTTGATTTCCATTACCAAAAAGGGCCACCGCGGCGCCCAGGAGATACAGGAAATGATGCAGGAGCTCCGGGAGAACCCTCCTACCTCCATTGCTGGATCTAAAGTGATTGAGATCAGTGATTACAAGACAGGGTTCCGGAAGAATTTTCAAACCCGTGAAGAAAGCGCCACTGGCCTGGAAAGCTCCAACGTATTACAATTCCTCACAGAGGACGGAACCAAGGTGTCGGCACGCCCTTCTGGCACAGAGCCCAAGATCAAGTTCTACTTCAGTGTGAAAGAACCTCTGGCTTCTGCCGCAGACTATGATGCCGTAAGTCAGAAGCTAGATGAAAAGATAGAGGCAGTGATCAAAAACCTGCAATTAAAATAAGCCATCTGCCTTTCTCCTTTATACTATGAACTCCCGCCTTAGCGAATGCATGGGCGGGAGTTTGTTTTTGGCCAGTTTTCTGGAAAACAAGCCAAAAACGGACCTTAATGCTTGGTCTCAAAACATTTTGCTTGCTTTCTATAGCATCAGGAATAATACACCACCTTATTCATCGCCTTTAAGAAATTCCAACGAAAGATATGGTGTTGGTTATAAAGGAAAACAGGTTAGTAAAGGGCCTTGCTTTTCCCAAATCAAGTACCTAGCCAGGAAAATCAATCCTATTTACATATTGCTTATGTTCTAATTACAAACCTGGTACGATATTTTAATTATTCAAATAAACCCATACCACTAATCTTCTATTTTATAACTTTACAAATATCAAGTTTCCAAAATCAGTTGGTTCTTTAGTTTGATTATCTCTTTTATCATATTGACTCTAAGTCTCATATTATCAATACAATATATAGCTTGTAGATATATTTAAGGAGTTTTCCTGTTCATCGGGAAATTGTCTGTGTTCATCGAAATAAGCTTCAGCCTCCCATAGTTTTTGCCGATCTTGTTGCTATATGAATTGCACATAACAATTCATGAAATAGTGAAACATTCATGACAAGATTATTTACGACCCTTAGTTTTATCCTAGTTTTAGTTGGTTTTACTCCCCTTTTCACTTGGGCTCAGACCGCACCAACTGTTTCTTCCATAACTCCTATCGTGGCTCAGCCAAATACGGAGGTAGTCTTGACAGGCACTAACTTAAATGGGGCCACCTCTGTCCTTTTCTCGGGTACCTCTGCCAAGTTTACCGTTAATACCGACACGCAGATTACCGTGAAGGTACCAGGCACTGCCTTTACAGGACCCATTCGGGTAACCACTCCTTCCGGAACCGCTTTGAGCGCCCCTGTCACCGTTCAGCGCACTACTAACTCTTACACTTTTACTTCTTCCAGCAATCTTTCTTACACGCCGTTTCTCTACAACGGCAATAAAATAGCGGAAAACCCCAGTCCTGTTTTTACAGATTTGAACAATGACGGTTTGCTAGATTTGTTAATAGGTACCATAGCCGGAAACGTAGAGCATTATATTCAGTCGGCTGCAAACTCCCTAAGCTTTACCCAGGGAAATCAGTATTTGATCAACCTGAACCCTGTTCAGAGCAACAACACCCAGAAATATGCCTCTCCTACAGTTACTGACCTGGACGGCGATGGCCTTTTGGACGTTTTAGTGGGCGATGGCAACGGGTACATCAGTCATTTTGAACAAACTGCAAAAAACGCCTTTACTTTCAATCTGCTTAGCAGCGACTTCCTGGGCACCATACTGGCAAAAAATGCTGCTCCCACCGTTTCTGACCTGGATGGCGACGGCCTTCTTGATTTACTAGTGGGTGCGGCAGATGGTAGTGTGCAGCATTTTGAGCAAAACGCTGCCAATTCTTTGGCCTTTACTAGAAGAACTGTCTCTACTGGTACTTTCAGCAATATTGACGTGAGCAGAACCCACGGCTGGGCTCAGCCCAAAGTGATGGATTTGGACGGTGACCAACTGCTTGACCTCATCATTGGCGGATATGACGGCGTTACCTATTATTTTGAACAAACCGCGGTAAATGGACTCACCTTTGATGGAAATGCCATCTTGGTAGGAGATATAAGCGACCATGCCGCCCCGGCATTTGCAGACCTCAACGGAGATGGTTTGTTAGAGATGGCTCTGGGTGCCTGGAAGATGCAGCTTAAATTGTACAACCAGCAAGCGTCTCCCAAAGCAGATGTAGGCGTGGCCATTACTCCTTCTGCCGCGCCTTATACCGTGGGCCGTACTATTACTTTTACGGTGACAGTGAGCAATACTGGCCCCAGCGCGGCGTCTGGGATTGCAGTGACAGATTTGCTGGACCCTACCAAATTCCAGAACATCACGGCTACAGATGCCACGTATGACGCAGCCAACCGAATCTGGAAAGTAGGTTCCCTGGTGGCAAATGCCTCCAAGACTCTAACCATCACGGCGCAGCCCCTGGCTACAGGAACATACACCATTTTGGCCAAGCAAGCCCATACCGAGGTGGACCTGAACACGGCAAATGATAGCCAGACTGCTACTATTGATGTAGTTTCCTCTGCTGACATTGAAGTGAAGAACGTAGCCTCTAAGAGCACCTATAACAGTGGTGACATCATGGAATTCACCATTACAGCAAAGAACCTTGGCCCCAGCGCGGCAAACAATGTGGTGGTTCAAAGCAAACTGCCCGCCAAACTAACCCTATCTGGCGCAGTACCAGCTGGCTATGACACTTTAACTGGCAACTGGACGGTGGGTTCCCTGGCCTTGAATGCTACCAAGACGCTGGTGCTTAAAGCCAGACAAATTGATTTGTCTTCACTAGGTTCATTTACCTCTACGGCTACCTTAGTGGACAGAGGCACCAATGAGGCAGACCTCAACACCAATAACAACACGTCTTCTGCTTCGTTTACCATTAACCCATCGGCAGACATTGCCGTTAGCATGGCGGTTTCTACCACTACGCCTGCCCAAGGCTCTACCTTTACCTATACCATCAAAGTAACCAATAACGGCCCCAACAATGCCGCTGATGTGGTGGTGACGGGCGCTGTTCCCGCAGGGCTTTCGTTTTCTTCGGGCTCCATTACCTCAGGGTCTGGTACGTTCAGCGCTACCACTGTCACCTGGAGTGCGGGCCTTGTGGTAAAAAACACTACCCAAACCATGGTTTTGACGGGATCTGCCAATACCGTTGGTGCCATCACGTTTACCATGGCGCAAACACATACAGAAAATGACACCAACACCAGCAACAACAGCGCCTCTCAGACCATTAACGTTGTACCTACTTCTGATATCAAAGTAGAAAACCTGGTTACGTCTTCTCCAGCAGTAGCCGGCAAGTACAGCAATGACGAGGCCGTTTCTTACCAGGTACGCATCACCAACAACGGTCCTAGCGCCGCCTCTTCCATCAAAATCAAGGATCTACTTCCGGCTTCTTTAAAAGAAATTACCTACAGCGCGCCCGCAGGAACCACTTACTCTACCCTTACTGGTGAATGGCTGGTGCCTTCATTGGCCAACGGCAGCACACTTGTTCTTTCCCTGAACGCCAAGGTGAAGGAAAGTGCGGTAATTAGTACTACGGCCTCTTTGGTTTCTTTGGATCAGGTTGACAATGAAGCCAGCAACAACAGCGCCTCTAATACCATTCAGGCGGGCACGGGCACCATCACGGCAGACATAGCAGTCACTGCCACCATTCCTGCCGGCACATATTACACGCAGAATCCCATCACTTTTGTAGTGAGAGCCACCAACAACGGGCCAGACGCCGGCACTAACCTTACCTTCAGTGCGCCGCTGCCCGCAGGGTTCACCCTGGTGAGCGCCTCTGGCAATTACAGCAACGGCGTATGGACGGTGGCTTCCCTGGCATCAGGTGCTTATGCAGAGCTTACCTTGGTGGGCAAACCGGCCGCCTTTGTCTCCTCTGATCTTGCCGCCGATGCAGTCTACACGTTCACGGCAACACGCAGCGGTACATTTGCCCAGGAAGACAATGTGGCTGCCAACAACTCCGCCACAGCCACAGTGACGGTCAAAAAACAAGCCGACATTATCACCAAGATGAAAGTGACCAGTGATAGACCTGATGGCAAGTTCTACCATACTCTAACCACGGCCACTTTTTACATGACAGTAGTGAACAACGGGCCAGATGCCGTGACCAACCTGCGCGGGAAAGACACCCGTACCGGCAATATTGATCCGAAAGGCCTAACCCTTTCGCAGGGAACCTATTCTTATACAGGCGAAAACGCAGGCATCTGGTTTATTGGCACTATCCAGCCAGGTGATTCTGCCACGTTGGTTCTAAAAGGCATTCCTATTGTAACGGGCCGTATGAACTTGGGCGGCAGCATCACCTACGCTGATCAGTTTGACCCTATCGTGGAAAACAACTCTACCGTTACCCTGTTGAACGTACTGCCCGTGGCCGAGGTAGCAGTGACGAACACGCTGGTGACTACAGAGCTTTACAATGGCGGTACGGCCACCTTTACAGTAAAAGCATCCAACAATGGACCAGATGTGGCCACCGGCCTGCAGATTCTGGATGCGCTGCCCGCTGGGCTGGAATACGTAAGTTCTGAAACCTCCTCGGGAGCATATGATCCTGCCACCGGCATCTGGACTTTGGGAACCGATCTTTTATCTGGAAGCTCTAATGCGCAGACCATGACGCTGGTAGCCAGAATCAAAGGCGCTGGAGCTTTCTCTACCACCGCCTCTAAAGTGGAACCAGCCCAGGTATTTGACCAAGTGGCAGCCAACAACACGGCCACGGCAGGCGGTACGGCCACTAAAGCTGCAGACGTGGTAGTGACCAGCTCACTGCCGGCTGGCCCATATTATCCAAGTGAGTTCATTTCTATTGTCATAGATGCCGCCAACCTGGGTCCTGACAATGCCACCTCGGTGAAAATTGCCAATGAGCTGACCAACCTGAGATTCATCTCGGCGGCCGCCTCAGAAGGATCAAGCTATGATTTCTCCACCAAAACCTGGACCATTCAGGAGTTGGC
The DNA here is from genome assembly GCF_009913235.1 of Nibribacter ruber. NCBI lineage: Bacteria > Pseudomonadati > Bacteroidota > Cytophagia > Cytophagales > Hymenobacteraceae > Nibribacter > Nibribacter ruber. The sequence goes on from NZ_CP047897.1 coordinate 1,028,019, forward strand.
TTCTGGCAGCAGCCAGAGAAAGACTTTAACCTTGGTAGTGCAAGCCTTGGACTATGGCTATTTTGCCAACTCAGCCTTTAAAACCGGAGCCAATGAGTTTGACAATAACGGCGGAAACAATGCCAGCGGCAACAACAGCGCCCTGGTTTCTGGGGAAGCCGTAGAGAAGCCCAACTTGTTACCTGTTACGCTAGCCTCCTTCACTGGAAAAGTGCAGAACAAAGGCGTACAACTAGCCTGGGCCACGGCCTCTGAGAAAAACAGCGCTTTCTTCCAGGTGCAGCGCAGCACAGACGGTAAGAACTTCAATACCATTGGGCAAGTGAAAGCCGCGGGCAACACCAGCCTTCTGGTCAACTACCAGTTCTTAGACACCCAAGCACCGGCCGGCACCCTATATTACAGATTGCACCAAGTGGATGCAGACGGTACCTTTGAAGACAGCAAAGTGATTGCCGTTCAACAGAAAACCGCCTCGTTGTCATCAGTGAGCGTAAGTGTTTATCCTAACCCTTCGGCCAGCAATCCTACCTTGAACCTAAATAGCTTACCCGCCCAGGATTTTGTGGTGACCTTGTACAGCATGAATGGCCAGCAAATGAAGCAGGTGGTGGTAAAAGGCGGTGCCCTTCATACCCTTGACGTGCAGTCGCTGGCAATAGGTCAATACATCATTCAGGTGAGCAACGGCAGCTTCTTACAGAATATCAGGTTTATCAAAAATTAAACTCAGACAAAGCCCAGTTAATTACTACCTGTTGAACTCCCTACTTGCCCAATGTGCAGGTAGGGAGTTTCGTTTTTGGCCTGTTTTCTGGAAAATAGCCTAAAAACGGCTAAGTCGGCTCTTTCTTTAGAACAATTTAAACAGAATTAAATCATATCTTCGGGCAAGGTTTTCAACGCCAGATTATATTTAAAAACACTTCTGCATTCCCTCTTCGTCTCCCATGAAAAAATATTTCCTGTTTGCTTGTGCACTATCGGTTTTCTCCCTCCAGACGAAGGCCCAGGATATTGCCTCTCTTTTAAAGAAGATTCCGAAGGTTCCGGCAAAGGACAAAGTGCAAATCATGGTGCTGGGGTCACAGCACTTCGGGCAGGAGAATTTTTATAAGAATGCGCCCAAGGCGGACTTGTTCTCCAATGAAAGGCAAAAAGAGGTGGACCAAATCAACAAGCTGCTTCTCAAATACAAGCCTGACATGATCATGATTGAAAACACGCCCGAAGAGCAATCTTCAGTAGATAGTCTGTATACCTTGTTCAAAACCGGAAAGATTGAGCTGAAAGACATTGAATACGGCCGTGCAGAACGATACCAGTTTGGCTATAACCTGGCCAAGCAACTGCACCATGACCGCATCTTTGGCGTGGACCACTATGAAAGCGTCTCTAATAGAATCCTGGCCTCGGGGCAGAACATAGACTACTATACCAATGCCCGGCTTGCTTTCTCAGCCATTGGCAAAGAACTGGACGAAGGTTTTAAGGCAGGCACAATTTCCCTGAAGGAATACCTTACCTTTTTGAATTCGCCGCAAGTGGCCAGCCTCACCTATGACCTGTTCTACATCACGCCCGCCAAGGTTAGAAACAGCAGTTTTGTAGACGCTCCGGCTCAATACCATGATTCTGTGCACGTGAGCCGCCAATACATTGGTGCAGAGTTTGTATCCCTGTTCTTAGAGCGAGAACTTAAAATCTACTCCAACATTGTCACCACGCAGCTAGCCAACAAAGGCAAACGACTTTTGGTCATCATGGGCCAGCGGCACGGGGCGGCTCTTCCTAAAATCATCGCCAATGACCCGCGCTACCAAGTGGTACCCGTCTCTGCCTATTTAAAGTAATCCTAGCTCTGGTCTGACAGCAAGACCGCCTGCGCTTAGCGTTTTCCTTTGGCAGAAACTGTTGAAAAGTCCCACCGTTTTTGGGCTGTTTTCTGGGAAACAGCCCAAAAACGGTGGGACTTTTCATGTAGCACAACATACTAAACCACCGCAGGAACTCTTATATTCACGTCACCTTTCCACCTGAAACAAGGCAAAAAGGAATTCGCATTTTTTCACAAAAACACACGCATGAAACATATCCCAAAGATTAGCTATCTGTTGCTGCTACTGGTGGCGCTGGTGGCCTGCCAGAAGCTAAGCAAATCCAACACTGCCAAAACCGAGTTCAAGGTGGACTATGAGAAATTCACGCTGGACAATGGCCTGCAGGTCATCTTCCATGTAGACAAGTCAGACCCGGTAGTGGCCGTAGCCCTGACCAGCCACGTGGGTTCTGCCCGCGAGAAAGAGGGCCGCACGGGTTTTGCCCACTTGTTTGAGCACCTGCTGTTCTTAGAATCTGAGAACCTGGGCAAAGGTGGCCTGGACAAGATGAGCGCGCGCATTGGCGGCTCAGGAGCCAACGGTTCTACCTCCCGTGACCGTACCAACTATTACCAGACCGTGCCCAATGACGCCCTGGAAAAAATGCTCTGGGCCGAGGCCGACAAACTGGGCTGGTTCATTAACACCGTCACGGAAGAAGTGGTGAACAAGGAAAAGCAAGTGGTGAAGAATGAGAAGCGCCAGAGCTATGACAACGCTCCCTACGGCCACACATCCTACGTGATTGACCAGAACCTCTACCCCAAAGACCACCCCTACCACTGGCAGGTGATTGGGTCGTTGGAAGACTTGCAGAACGCCACCTTGGCAGACGTAAAAGAATTCTATCGCAAATGGTACGCGCCCAACAACGTGACCTTGGTAGTGACCGGAGATTTTGAACCGGGCCAGGCCAAAGAGTGGGTAGAGAAATACTTCGGCGAAATCAAGAAAGGTGAAAGCATCCCTGAAATGGAGAAGCGCCCCGCGGTATTGTCTGAGACCAAAAAACTATACCATGTAGACAACTTCGCGCGTTTGCCTGAGCTTACCTTGGCCTGGCCAACAGTGCCCGTGTACCATCCAGACTCTTACGCGCTGCGCGTTTTGTCTACCTACTTGTCAGATGGCAAAAAAGCGCCGTTCAACCAGGTAATCGTAGACCAAAAGCAACTGGCCCCGCGGGTGAGCATTTACAACAACAACTCAGAGATTGCCGGCCAACTCATGCTGAGCGTGCGCGGATATGACAAGGTAGACTTGAATAAGATCCATGACGCCGTGCAGGAATCGTTTGCCAAGTTTGAGAAGGAAGGCATCACCGAAGCAGACCTGAACCGCATCAAGGCCGGGCAGGAAGTGGCCTTTTACAATGGCCTGGCCAGCGTGCAGGGCAAAGGCTTTCAGCTGGCGCAATACCAGATTTTTGCCGGCGACCCGGGCTTTGTGACCAAAGACATTGCCAATATGATGGGTGTGACCGTGGCAGACGTGAACCGCGTCTACCATCAATACATCAAAGGCAAGCACTACGTGGCCACCAGTTTTGTGCCGAAAGGCCAGACCAACCTGATTTTGGAAGGCTCTAAAAAAGCCAGCGTGGTAGAAGAGAAGATTGTGGAAGGTGCCGAGGAGAAATTCGATCTGAACGCCAAAACCACTTATGAGCGCACTCCCTCCAGCTTTGACAGAACCGTGGAGCCGGCGTACGGCAAAAGCCCAGAAATTAGCGTACCGGCCGTTTGGGAAACCAAATTAGACAACGGCATGCGCGTGCTGGGCATTGAAAACCGCGAGGTGCCTTTAGTGCAATTCAACCTGCGCATACAAGGCGGCCTACTGCTTGAGAATCCCAACAAAGTAGGCGTGGCCAATCTGCTCGCTGAAAGTCTCACCAAAGGCACCAAGAACAAAACCACCGCTGAACTGGAAGAAGCCATTGACGCCCTGGGTGCCACCATCACCATCAACGCAGATGATGAGGAAATTAGCATCAACGGCAGAACTCTGGCCCGCAACTATGCGGCCACTATGGCTCTGGTGCAGGAGATGCTGTTAGAGCCCCGCTGGGATGCCAAGGAGTTTGAACTGAGCAAGCAGAAGACAGAAAGCCAGATTAAAGGACAGAAAGCCAACCCTAATTCAATTGCCAACAACCAGTTCAAGCAGATTCTCTACGGCAAGGACCACATTCTAGCCAACAACATTCTGGGCACCGAGGCTTCGTTGAAAGCCATCACCTTGCAAGACTTGCAGAACTACTACACTGTCTACTTGTCTCCTTCTTTAGCAGCGTTCCATGTGGTAGGTGCCCTGGAGAAAGACCAGGCAGTGGCGGCCTTGAACGGGTTAAACCAGAACTGGAAGGCGAAAAACGTAGCCTTGCCTGCTTACAACACTCCGGCTGCGCCCACGGCTTCTAAAGTGTATTTCTATGATGTGCCGGGGGCCAAGCAGAGCGTGCTGCGCTTCGGGTACCTGGCCTTGCCGGCCACGTCTCCAGACTTCTACCCGGCGCAGGTGATGAACTACATTCTGGGCGGTGGCAGTTTCGCGTCTCAGCTGACGCAGCAGTTGCGCGAAGGCAAAGGCTACACCTACGGCATCAGCTCCTCTTTCTCTGGTTCCACCCAACCGGGTCCGTTCCTGATTCAGAGCGGGGTTCGGTCCAATGTCACATATGAGTCTACCAGCTTGGTGCGCGACATTATGAAAAACTACGGCCCTACGTTCTCGGCGCAGGACCTGGACGTGACCAAAGGCTTTTTGGTGAAAAGCACTGCGCGGGCCTTTGAAACCATGGGTGCCAAACTGAACATGCTGCAGAACATAAGCGCCTACAACTGGCCGTATGACTACGCCAAACAGCGCGAGGCCCTGGTGAAAGGCATGACGGTAGACAAAATCAAAACGCTGGCCGATCATTACGTGAACCCAGACAAGATGTACTACCTCATTGTAGGGGACGCCGCCACTCAGTTGAAGAAACTGGAAGAACTGGGCTATGGTAAACCAGTTCTTTTGAACTAGATTCAAACACCTATTTAAAAAGCAGAATAGAAAGGGGCAGCTCTTTCTATTCTGCTTTTTATGAATAACTTACTTTCCTGTTTCGTGCTATTCCTGCCCAACCAACCACTATGAACTACAAACAAACCATCACCTATAGCCTAGCCCTGCTGGGCCTCCTGGGCTTCTCCTGCCAACAAGACAGAACCACGGAGGGAACACTCCCGCCTGCTGCTTCTGTCACGCCTGCCACCTACTTTCAGCAAACCGAAGGCGGGGTGCAGGACGGCGGCGTGCAAATGATTCCCATAAAAACACCCAAAGGCGAATTCAAGGTCTGGACCAAGCGCTTCGGGAACAACCCCAAAATGAAGCTTTTGCTTTTAAACGGCGGGCCCGGGGCCACGCACGAGTATTTTGAGGCGTTTGAAAACTTCTTTCCGGCGGAAGGCATTGAATTCATCTACTATGACCAGCTGGGTTGCGGCAACTCAGAAGACCCCAAAGATCCATCCATGTGGGATTTGCCCCGTTTTGTAGAAGAAGTGGAACAAGTGCGCACCGCCCTCAACCTTACCAAAGACAACTTTTATATTCTGGGCCACTCCTGGGGCGGCATCCTGGCTTTGGAATATGCGCTCAAGTACCAGAGCAACCTCAAAGGCCTCATTATTTCTAACATGATGGCCAGCGCCCCAGACTACGGCAAGTATGCAGAGGAGGTCCTGGCCAAACAAATGGACCCGAAGGTGCTGGCAGAGGTACGCGCCATTGAAGCCCGCAAAGATTTTTCCAACCCTAGGTACATGGAGCTGCTGTATCCTAACTTCTACACCCAGCACATCTTGCGCATGCCTTTGGACCAGTGGCCCGAACCGGTGAACCGCTCCTTCGCTAAAATGAACCAATCGCTGTACGTGACCATGCAGGGGCCCAGCGAATTTGGCATTTCTGGCAAGCTGGAAACCTGGGACCGTACCGCTGACCTGCCCAAAGTGACCGTACCCACCCTCACCGTGGGCGCCCAGTTTGACACCATGGACCCTGAGCACATGAAGATGATGGCCGGCAAAGTACAGAACGGTACTTACCTGTATTGCCCCAAAGGCAGCCACATGAGCTTGTATGATGACCAGGACACTTATTTTGCGGGGTTAATAAAATTCATGAAAGGCGTTGACGCGGGCCAGAAGGAAGTGACCTTATAAATCTTACTCTCAAATTAATCGGCGATGCTTTCTGGCTTACCATTTGAAAGCATCGCCGTTTTTGGCTTATTTTCCAGAAAACAGCCCAAAAACGAGCCAATCACAGGTTGCCACCTACGTTAGTTTCTTATTAGACTTACTCCATAGATGTATGGTAATGACTACGGACCAATCGTATTCAATACGGCCTTATCAACCGGCAGACCAGGCGCAGGTCATGCACCTTCTCCAGTTAAACACGCCTACCTACTTTGCCCCTGAAGAAGAAGCAGACCTCCTCCATTACCTGCACCATGAACTGGAAGAATATTTTGTTGTGGAGTACCAGGATAAGGTGGTGGGCTGCGGGGGCATCAATTTTTCTGAGGACAAGCATACCGGAAAAATAAGCTGGGACATCCTCCACCCTGAATACCAGGGCAAAGGGCTGGGCAGCCAACTGCTCCAATTCAGGATTTCCCGGTTACAATCACTAGAACAAGTGGAGCATATCACGGTGAGAACCTCGCAGCTGGTCTACCCCTTTTATGAGAAAAACGGCTTTGCCTTAGTGGAGGTAGTTAAAGATTACTGGGCCCCGGGATTTGATTTGTACAGCATGAGGTACACAGGGAAAATTTAGAAGAGTGCATCTTAAAAAGCTTAAAAGTCCTTACCTTACTTTCCTAATCAAGCTAACCTAAACCCACTTTTCTTCATGGCATCAATTCACGCGTACCTTAACTTCAACGGCAACACCGAAGAGGTTTTTAACTTCTATCAATCTGTCTTCGGCGGTGAGTTCATTACTTTTCAGCGCTTTAAAGACATTCCTGGGCAAAATGACATGCCCGCCGACGCTCTGGACAAAATCATGCACGTGTCCATGCCCATCGGGGAGAATACCGTGCTCATGGGCTCAGACGCGGTAGAATCCATGAACCAAAGTGTGACCATGGGCAACAACATTCACCTATCCATAGACTCCAAAAGCCCGGAAGAGGCTGAACATTTGTTCAATGGCTTGTCTCAAGGTGGCAAGGTGACCATGCCCCTGCAAAAGACTTTCTGGGGAGCTTATTTTGGCATGTTCCAGGACCAGTTTGGCATAAACTGGATGGTGAACCATGACTTTGAAGAAAAAAACTAAGCATACGTACCACACCCCATATGGCAACCCATCCTAATTTTGTCATTTCTAGGGAAATCAACGCGCCCATAGAACGCGTTTGGCAGGCCTGGACCCAGGAAGAGAACCTGAAACAGTGGTGGAGCCCGGCTGGCTTTGACTTAGAGGTGAAAGAATTCAACGCTGTTCCTAACGGCACTTTCCTGTATGGCATGAGCGCCGAAGGCATGCCCACCATGTGGGGAAAATGCACTTACGTTTCCTTGGAGGCTCCGCGCAGGTTGGAATATATTGATGCATTCACAGATGAAGAAGGCAATCTGGAGAGTGCTCCCTTCAGTGAGGCCTGGCCCACAGAAATGCTCAACGTCCTCACGCTCCAAGAGCAGAACGGCAAAACGCTGATTACTTTGACCGGCAAGCCCGTAAACGCCACTCCGCAAGAAGAACAAACGTATTTTGAGGGCCACTCAGACATGCAACAAAGCTATAGCGGCATTTTCCAGCAGTTAGCAGCGTTCCTGCAATAACCTTTCTCTAGCCATTTTTAAACAGGCGGCATCTTTTGTAAGATGCCGCCTGTTTTGTTTTAACAGGTGGCCACTCACTCTACGTGGGATGGTTAAGCCAGCCTCTTCATGGGATCACCTTCTTACAAGGCTTATCCTGAGGAGTGTAACGTTTCATGACCAGCAGGGCAAAAAGGATGTAGCTGTGATTAAAGTTTTCCCGTTTAAAAGAGGAAATTCTTTTCACCTAGACTCAAACATTGCCTTACATATGGATCCCATTCAACCAAATTTCAGTGTGACGGAAAGCTCTGAAGAATCTCTGGCCTCTAAACAGAACCAAAATCCTCTGCCCCGCGCCGTGCTGCGGCCCAACAGCCATTACCTGCTGGACGGTGAGTGGAGCTTCGCCATTGACCCAGATGACCGCGGTCTGAGAGAGGGTTGGTACCTGGGTCACCGCTATGAGCACACCGCCCATTGGCCAGGCTCTGTAGAAGAACACATGGCCGCTGCCAAAGGTCATGTGCAAATTCCGGCCTGGCAAGACAAGGTGGTAGCCTGGTATGAACGTGAATTTGAGCGTCCCCAGAAAAGTGCCAACCACTCTCCTACCATGTTCCAGATCACGTTTGGGGCCTGTGGCTATGAAACCAGGGTCTGGCTGAATGGGCGCTTGCTGCACACCATTGACGGTTCTGACGTCCATTACGGCGAGTATACCTCCTTCTCCTATGAGCTAAACGAAGAGCACCTGTTGCCGGTGAACCACCTCACCGTGCGCATAGCAGACACCATGGACGCTGAGATCCCCAGGGGCAAACAAGAGTCACATGTGTACAAGCGCGGAGGCATCTGGTACCAGACCTATACCGGGGCCGTGCGCAGCGTCTGGCTGGAAACGGTAGAGCGTAACCGGCTAAGGTCAAGGGTGGGCGTCATCAGCATTATTGAAGACTCCCTGGTACGGTTTGGCATTACCACGCGCATTCATGACCCGGGCCAGTATACCCTTCGACTCAAAATCTTTGACCGTGATGACCAGCAGGGAGAACCACTTTCCACAGCAGATTTCCCCCTAAGGTTGGAGGCCGGCCAGAAACACCAATACCTCACGGCCCACCTGCCCAACGGCGAGTTGTGGTCGCCGGAAAGCCCAAAGTTGTACCACCTGGTGGCCCAGCTCATTGACAACAACGGGTATGCGGCAGAGATACAGGCGCATTTCGGGCTCCGTAAGTTTGAGGCCCGGGGCCGACACCTGTACCTCAACAACAAGGAAATTTACATTGACGGCATTCTCTACCAGCCTGGTACCGCCACGTATGAAGAGATGCAACGGCACATGTACGCCATGAAAAAACTGGGGTGCAACCTGGTGCGGGTGCACATTGCGGGCGTTGACCCCAGAATCTACAACCTGGCAGATGAGATTGGCATGCTCCTCTGGGTAGAAGTGCCTAGTCCGCATAGTTCTACCAATCGCAGCCGCGAAAATCACAATGCCGAGCTTTTGCGCATGCTGGCCCTCATTGAAACCAACCCCTCTGTAATCATCTGGAGTTTGTACAATGAAGACTGGGGCGCGCAGGACATTGCCACCAACCCCGAAACCCGCCAATACATCATGGACACCTTCCATTTCATGAAAATCAGGTATCCGCAGTTCTTGGTGGTAGACAATGACGGCTGGCAGCACATCTCCTATGAAGGCAAGCTCAAGTCTGACCTCCTCACCGCCCACGTGTACACCCCTGAGGTAGACCGCTGGTGCGAGGTGCTGGACCAGATCACCGGCGGCCAAATGGAAGGCGTAGCGGCGTTCCCACTGGTGGTAGGCGACCCTTACTTCTACCGAGGACAGTCACCAGTCATCATCAGTGAATGGGGAGGCTTCGGGTTTTCTGACTACGGCGGACCCAATGACCTGGAAGAACGCGCCAACCGCATAAAGGTCTTTAAGCAGGAGATGCGCAAACGCAACATTGCCGGCGACGTCTACACCCAGGCCACCAACATTGAAGATGAACGCAACGGTCTGCTAGACATGCACACCGGTGAACTGTTCGTCCCCGAAAACCTGCTCAACTCCCGCCAACAAGAAGGCGCTTAACTATTCTTAGTGTTGATTCCATCAAGAGAGCCGTTCCTACCCAGGAGCGGCTCTCTCGTTTTTGGGCTCTTTTCAGGAAAACAGGCCAAAAACGACATAAGGAAAAATAGTTTGAGAACTATATTCTATCTTGTTGAGGCGGCCAGGGTCATTTGCTACAATTTGTGTTCGCAGGAAATTGACCTTGGTTTAACCGTTAGATTATCAGAAATGAGAAAAATAGCAGAAAGCAAGCATCGTCCCGCATCTACGTGCACAGGTTAAAATAGCCGTATCGCATCATTGAAATACAAAACCTATCGTGGTAAATACCTTAAGCTATCTAAAGACTGACTGGAAAGTTGAGAAAGTAGACCTGTCAGAGACATCATTGGTAGATTGGTTTATAGAAAAGGACTGGCGTGAAGAAAGAAGGCATTTAAAACAGATAGGCCCACTTTTAGGAAGTGTCATTCTACCCGAAATAACCATTCAGGTAGATAGATGGACGACGTTGATTGTATATGTGTTACCCATTGGATTTAAGGTAAGGCTGTCCAAAGACTTAATGTTGGGTCTGGCAGTTAAAAGCACCGAAGCCTCTATCTCTACAGAGCCAGACTTAAAAGAGATTTTGCAGTTAACCCAGGAGGGCGCAAGTGCTGCGCTTACGGCAAAAGTCCGCTCCATTGGTAAAAGGGAAAGCACCTTTAAGCAATTCAAGAACGTGCTATTGCCAATAGCCTCCTTGGTCATGTTCTGCTATTTCGGTTATTTATCTTTTAGAGATGGGGAGACTTACCAGCCCGTCAAGTCTGTAGAGGAACTGCAAACAGTAGAAGCGACACTAGTGAACGTTGATTACCAATGGAGCACACAAGGGCAGAACTATAAATTTAATTTATATACCACTGAATACCCTGTTGTTTTTTATCTGTCTGGCTTTCTCTCTCCCATTACAAAGACGCCTGAGCCAACTATTGCCAGCATCATTTCAAAAGTAGGCAAGGCTCCTATGAAAGTTCACATACCAAAAGCCTATGTAGACAGCCTTCATCAGCGCCATGGCGCCATACCAATCTACTCTCTAACCCTGCTCAATCATGAGTACATAACACCTCAAGAGACTGTAAGAGTGGATGTAGCTTACAAGAACGAACAGGCTCCTTTTTTTGCGTGGCTATTCCCGCTGATTGGATTTATAAGCATGATTGTTCTAAGAAACCGCCTTACCGGCAACCTATTAGGTGGTGTTTAACAGAAATTAGGGGAAATTTAAGAAGTTGACCTCTTTGAAAATGATATTCATATTGACTTAAAAGAATAAAATAATCTATTCTAACAACGTCTGAAGAATGCAATAGCTAGACTTTAACAGCCTGTTGAGCTTAATAAAAAACAGAAAATGAAGTTAAAACAATGGATAGTTGTTGCGCTATTACTTACTGCAGCCAGAATTTCTGTAGCCCAGGAAAAGGGAGTGATGTTCTCAGGGTCTGCTGTGAAAGCTGATTTAGAATACCTGTACCATACCTTAGAAGACGCCCATTACAACTTGTACGCCTACGTTAGCAAGAGCAAGTATGACAAGATGTATAATACCATTAACCAATCAATAGGCAAGGATTCTCTAAGCCAGCTAGAGACAATCAAGCTCTTTCAAAGACTGGCGGCGGCAGGCAATGTAGGGCACAGTGAGATTGACTTTCCCGTGCAAGCTTATATTGCTTTTGCCCGAGGAGGCGGCGCACTCTTTCCGCTGGAGCTGGCGTTTGAAAATGGGAAATCCTTCATCCGGAAAAATCATTCAAGTACACCCAATGCTGCCGTTGGGGATCAGGTGCTGAGCATTGACGGCCAGCCCATCAAAAAAATACAGGAAGCCATACACCCTTACCTTTCTGCAGAGCGCCTCTACTTCAAAAATGCGAAACTGGAGTTTTGGTCCTTTCCCAGGCTCTACTGGTCTGTTTTTGGAGAGAAGAAGTCATTCAATGTTACGCTCAAAAAAACTAACGGAAGAACAGAGAATTTAAAAATTCCGGCTCTACCAGTAATGGAATATGAAACAAAGCGGGGCGGCGAGATTCTAAGCATAGAACCTTCCTTCAAGTACATGGGTGCAGCAGCGTATCTTAATCCCGGGCCTTTTAGTTCTCAAGAAGCAGATGGAGAGGCCCGCTTCAAGGCATTTATTGATTCTGCCTTTGCAGACCTTAACTCAAAGGCCGTAAAGAACCTGGTAATTGATCTGCGGAACAATTCTGGCGGCCACAATGCCTACAGTGACCACCTGATCTCTTATTTTGCCACAAAGCCTTTCAGGTGGTACTCATCCTTTAAGCTGAAAACAAGCAAGGTGCTAAAGGAGCAGACCAGGAAAAACACCCCTGAGGCAAAGCTGGATGATTACGCAAAAGCAATCCTGAGCCACCAGGACGGCGAAAAATTTGCCTATGATCAGCCGTTCCAAAATCCGGCTCCAGAAGCTACTCGCTTCAAAGGCAACGTGTACGTGCTCGTAAACCGACAAACCTATTCCATGGCAGCCGTTAGCGCCGCGCTGATCCAGGACTATGGCTTTGGAAAAATTGTGGGCGAAGAAACGGCAGATGTGCCTACTTTGTATGCCTCTCAGTTTTCCTTCACCTTGCCCAAAACCGGAGTCACCGTGAAAGTACCCAAAGGATATATAGTAAGACCCAACGGCAATGAAGCTCTGTCTGGAGTAAAACCCGATGTCATGGTAAGGGACCACCTTCTGGATGACGAGGATGAGATTCTACACCATGTGCTTAACACCTTGCTGGCCCCAAATTCACCTTTGCGTTAACGGTTACTCCGCTAAGTAAAGCATTGCAATCTATAAATTTCAAACTCCTTTAATCAGCCACCCGCACATGGAAAACAGCATAGAAGAACCTGAGTTCTGTGAGTTACCAACAACGGGCTGAAAACGGACATATAGTCTTTACGGCCATCTCAAAAGAAGCGCACACCTATTGCAAGGGAACCTACAGCAACCAGAGCCGCCACAAGGTTTTCCCGAGAATAAACATGTACTTCTATGACAGGGAATCTGTGCAGGCTGAATTTGACCGGGCGGGCTTGGTAGAGACAATCATGGTAGAAGATGCATATCCCTTTCATCAAATCCCGAAAATCACGAAAGCAACAATTTTCTAAGACTGGCGCGTTAGCCCGAATGCCAATTTCTCATTACTTAATTGCGGCATAAAAACTAAATACAACTTACTTTACAGATCCATCCGTTAGTAATACTTATCCTTTGCAAAAGTCTTAGTTATATGCCTGCTGGTCTTACCTATACCGCCTCCATTCAACGGCTTCCTCACTTGATAAACACCCATTACCTGGAAGTAACGCCAGAGCAGATTCAGCAACTGGGCGGAAAAATGAAAGTGCGGCTGCTGTGCACCATCAATGGCAAACTTACCTTTCAAGGCGGCCTGGTAGCGCTGGGGAATGGTTCTGCCTACATCACGCTCAACAAACAACGCATGCAACAACTGGGTGTAAACTACCTGGACCAAGTAGAGGTGACCTTACAGAAAGATACAAGCCCCATAGGTACACCCATGCCCGAAGAATTAGCCGAGGCTCTGCACCAGGACCCTGAGGCCGCCAGCAGATTCCGCGCATTGCCAGACTCTTTAAAACGCTACCTGTTACAGCATGTGGCCGGGGTGAAAAGCAGCCAACTGCGCATAGACCGGGCCTTACTGCTGTTGTCCAATCTCAAACAGCTGGCGCCGGGCAAAGAAACGTTCAAAAACCTCCTGGCCAAATAGAAGGAACCTGATGACTGCAGATCTTGCAACATTCAGACTTTTCCCTGGTTATTCGCGTATGGGCAAATATCCATCTCCACTTGAACCAACTCGCTCTATGAAAAAAAATCTCCTACTCCTTTCCCTGGCCTCCTTGCTGGGCTTTTCACAATGCCAAACTGCCAAAGTCACCGGCGATGCCATTCCTACCCGCCTGGGTGAAATCACGGTACAGCCCGTCTTCCATGGTTCGTTTGCCATGAACTGGAACAACAAAACCATTCTGGTAGACCCCTACGGCGGAGGCGAGCTGTACAAAGACATCCCAGCCCCGGACATGATCCTCATCACTGACATTCACGGCGACCACCTGGACCTGAAAACCTTGGAGGCCATCAATACCCACAAGGCCATCATCATTGCGCCCCAGGCAGTGGTAGAGATGCTGCCCGAAGCCCTCAAAAGCAAGACCATTGACCTGGCCAACGGCGAAGACACCACTACCATGAACGTGCGCGTGATTGCCGTACCCATGTACAACCTCCCTGAAACGCCCGACTCCCGCCACCCTAAAGGCAGAGGCAACGGCTACATCCTGGACTTCGCGGGTAGAACAGTGTACATATCCGGTGACACAGAAGACATCCCCGAAATGGAGAACTTGAAGGGCATTGACGTGGCCTTTATCTGCATGAACCTTCCCTATACCATGGATGTTGACCAGGCTGCCTCTGCCGTTCTTAAATTCAAGCCGCGGGTAGTCTACCCATACCATTACCGGGGCCAGAGCGGCCTCAGCGATGTAGGTGCCTTCAAGAAGAAAGTAGACGCTGGCAAACAGAAAATAGACGTGCGCCTGCGTAAATGGTACCCCACTGAATAGTTAACGATTTAATAAAACAGAAGCGCCTGCCACTAAAAGAGGCAGGCGCTTTTGTTTTAACTATTCCGTATTCAAAATATCGTTTTTGGCTTATTTTCCAGAGAATAGCCTAAAAACGGTTTTTAGATTTTACCAGCATCCTGGTTTTTATCGCTTGACTGCTGGTCTTCGCCGAAGGGTTGGTCGTTCATGCGGATGCCGTTGGTATCACTGTCCATAGCGGTGTCACTGCCCTCCACCTCAAAGCCCGGCCCCTGTGAGGTGGCCTCGCGGCTATCACGGTCCAGGTGTCCCATGCCAGTGGTTTCATTGCCCGTAATGTGCAAGTTCTCCAGATTGTCCTTCTGGTCATTGCGTTCCAGGTCGCCGTTCAGGCCTACGTTGCGCTTCGCGCTGGGGTCTGGATGATTGCCCGGAGCATTGCGCTGATGGTTCTCATTATTCACGTTCTTCAATTTGTCTGGGCCGGTATTTTCTTCGTCATGTATTGCCATGGTTTTCAAGTTAAAGGTGGAGTCTCTGTGTACGCACAGCACCGGGCAGGGTTGAAAGCAGCTGGTTTCTCCCGCTCGCTTATTTTTACGCGCAGGCTTTAGCGTTTTTGGCTTGTTTTCCAGGAAATAGGCCAAAAACGGATGATTAGTTAAAAGTTAAGAATTATGAGTTTTAAGTGAGGCGTGGCAAAAGGTGAATGGTCCACTGCGCCGAAACCCGATGGACAGCTCCCTTCCTCGTTTCAGCTTATTCTGCTACTTTAGGGCATCCAGGCAATTCTCCATAAAGCATGACACACTCTTTCAAGAACAAAACCATCCGCTGGGGCATTATTGGCTGCGGCGACGTAACCGAGGTAAAAAGCGGGCCCGCTTTCCAGAAAATACCTCATTCTCAATTGATGGCGGTCATGCGCCGCGATGGTCAGAAAGCCCGGGATTATGCCCAGCGCCATGGCGTACCCACCTGGTATGACAATGCCCAGGCTCTTCTTCACGACCCCACCGTAGACGCTGTGTACATTGCCACGCCGCCAGACTCACACTTTGAATTTACTTTGCAGGTAGCGGCTGCAGGCAAACCCGTGTATGTTGAGAAACCCATGGCCTTGAATTTTGCCCAATGCCAACAGATGGTAGAGGCTTGTGAAGCAGCCCAAGTGCCTCTTTTTGTGGCCTATTACAGACGCTGCCTTCCCTCCTTCTTAAAAGTAAAAGAATTGATAGAAAGCGGGGCCATAGGAGACGTAAGGTTTGTGAACGTGCGCTTGTACCATCCGCCGCAACCCAACCTCCACCCAGCAATCCTTCCCTGGCGCTTACAGCCAAAGATTGCCGGCGGCGGCCTGTTTTATGACCTGGCCTCGCATCAACTAGACTTTCTGGATTACCTTTTAGGACCTATCAGGTTTGCTTCTGGCCAGGCGACCAATCAGGCTGGCTTGTACCCCGCGGAGGACCTGGTCATGGCGCAGTTCCATTTTGGGAACGGAGTTCTTGGCACCGGGACATGGTGCTTTACGGTAGACCAAACGCAGTTCAAAGATGAAACAGAAATCATTGGCAGTAAAGGCCGCATCACGTTTCCCTCCTTCGCGCTTACGCCCGTGGTGCTTGAAACGCCAGCAGGAAGGCAGGAATTTCTGTTACCTCCCCCAGCCCATGTACAACAACCCTTCATCCAGACGATTGTAAACGAACTTCGCGGCGAAAGCACCTGCCCCAGCACCGGCAGAACCGCCATGCGCACCGCCTGGGTCATGGACCAAATCATGGGCCGGTAAGCGCGTATAAGGTGAATGGTTTTGCTTCCGAAGGAATTAATCATTTTTTGCTCTTAACTCATACACCGTTTTTAGCCTATTTCCTGCAAAACAGGCCAAAAACGACTATCCCGTTCCCTGCAGTATTCCTATTCATTACCAGGGAGTTGCTTGGCCGTCTTTTAAAATTTCCCATTCAACGGCTTTAAAGTCAGCTCAGCTTTTCTGTTCTCATAATTTTAGACAGAATTGATTCATATTTTTTTAAAGTTTTAGTTTTATCCATATATTGCGCAATCGATTGCACATTCTTCCCTTTTGATAGATAAAGATGTTACACAGATTTTTGAAAATCCATCCGAATGACAACGTGCTGGTGGCACTGACGGATTTAAAAAAAGGCGAGACCATTGAGTATGATGGCGCGCAAATTTCGCTGGTAGATGACGTACAGGCCAAGCACAAATTCGCGCAGTACGTGATTGCGGCCGGCGAGGAGATCCTCATGTACGGGTCCCTGGTGGGCAAGGCCGTATTTGACATTCCCAGAGGCGGCGTGCTCACCACTGAGAACGTGAAGCACCAGGTGCACGGCTTCACGGGCAAGACCAAAACCATTGGCTGGACGGCCCCAGACGTGTCTAAATGGGCCAACCGTACCTTCATGGGCTACCACCGCGAAGACGGTCAGGTAGGCACCGCCAACTTCTGGCTGGTCATTCCTATGGTCTTCTGCGAAAACCGCAACGTAGACATCTTAAAGCAGGCTTTCCTGGATGAATTGGGCTTTGGTCAGCGCGACGTGTACAAGTCTTATGTATCTCAATTGGTAGACTTATATCAATCAGGCAACACGGAGGCCATTGACACCTTGACGCTGCAGAAAACTTCTGCACCGGTGCAAAAGCGCGTGTTTGAAAACGTGGACGGCATCAAGTTCCTGACGCATGAAGGCGGCTGCGGCGGCATCAGACAGGATTCTGACATGTTGTGTGCTTTGTTGGCCGGCTACATCCACCACCCTAACGTGGCGGGTGCCACCATCCTGAGCCTTGGTTGTCAAAATGCACAGGTGAACATCCTGGAAAGCAAAATCAAAGCCCTTAACCCTAACTTCAACAAGCCGGTTATTGTCCTGGAGCAGCAGAAGGAAGGCACCGAAGAGGAGTTAATGTCAAAGGCTATTCGTCAGACGTTCCTGGGCCTCATTGAAGCCGATAAAATCAAGCGCCAGCCAGCGCCGTTGAGCAAACTTTCTATTGGTTTGGAGTGCGGTGGTTCTGACGGCTTCTCTGGTATTTCGGCCAACCCGGCCATTGGGCATACCTCAGATATTTTGGTGGCTCTGGGCGGCAAGACCGTTTTGTCTGAGTTCCCGGAATTATGCGGCGTGGAGCAGGAGTTGATTAACCGTTGTGAGACCGAAGAGTCTGCCGAGCGTTTTGTGTCCTTGATGCGTGCTTATGCCAAAGCGGCTGAGGCCGTAGGTTCTGGCTTTGACATGAACCCTAGCCCGGGTAACATCAGAGACGGTTTGATTACAGATGCCATTAAGTCTGCGGGGGCGGCCAAGAAAGGCGGCAACTCTCCTATCGTGGATGTGCTGGACTACCCAGAATATGTGACCAAGCCCGGCTTGAATTTGCTTTGCACGCCAGGCAATGACGTGGAATGCACCACCGCTTTGGTAGGCTCTGGCACCAACATCGTGTTGTTTACCACCGGTCTGGGAACGCCCACGGGCAACCCTATCACGCCGGTCATCAAAATCTCCTCTAACACCAAGTTAGCAGAGCGCATGCCAGACATCATTGACATTGACACCGGGCCGGTTATCTCTGGTGAGAAGACCATTGAAGAAATGGGCGAAGATGTGCTGGATTTCATCATTGAAGTAGCCAGCGGCCGCATTGAAGCCAAAGAAAAAGTGCTTCAGCAAGACGACTTCATTCCCTGGAAACGCGGCGTGTCTTTGTAATTAAAGCAGTCACGCCATGGGTCGTTTAAAGAGGCTACCAAGGTGACTTTCATAAAAAGCCCTGCCCTTTGGCTTCTATTTCCGTAATTGGGGTAGAATTGAAAGGCAGGGCTTTTCTTTTTTCTTGCCATTCTCTGTTTCAACCGTCTCTCCTATGGCTGGAGAACGCTAATTCCTCCTTCATGAACCATGCATTAGCCCTGCCGGTAGGCACCACTTTAGACAGATTCATCCACCGGAAACAAGAGGACTTCCCCTATGCCACCGGCGAATTGTCCCAGCTTCTGCGGGACATTGCCCTGGCCGCCAAGATTGTGGCCCGCGACATCAGCAAATTTGACCAGGACACCGTTGGGCAGATGGGCACCGAGAACGTGCAGGGCGAACAGCAGCAGAAACTGGACGTGATTGCCAACATCCGGTTCATCAGGGCTTTGCGCAACGGTGGCGAGGTCTGCACTATTGTCTCTGAGGAGGAAGAAGAGCTCATCCATACCGGTAACCAGCACGCCAAGTACATAGTGGCCATGGACCCCGTAGACGGTTCCTCTAACATAGACGTGAACATACCGGTGGGCACCATCTTCGCGGTTTACAGAAGGCTCTCAGAGGCCAACGCAGACGGCACCTTAGAAGACTGCTTACAGCAAGGCACGCAGCAGGTGGCCGCAGGCTATATTCTGTACGGGGCCTCTACCATGCTGGTCTATTCCACGGGACGGGGCGTGAACGGCTTCACGTATGAAACCTCGCTGGGGGAATTCTTCTTGTCACACCCAGACATCAAAACCCCCAATATGGGCAGCCAGTATTCCTGCAATGAGGCGAACGTGAGTTCCTTCCCGCTGGGCATCCAGAACTACCTGGCCTACTGCAAATCAGAGAAATATTCCAGCCGCTACATAGGCTCTCTGGTGGCAGACTTCCACCGAAACCTGGTCAAAGGCGGCATCTACTTCTATCCGGGCTCCACCAAAAACCCGGGCGGTAAAATGAGACTGCTGTATGAGTGCAATCCGCTGGCGTTTCTGGCCGAACAAGCCGGTGGCAAAGCGACGGACGGCATTGAGCGCATTTTAGACAAACAGCCCAAGGAGCTACATGAACGCTGCCCGCTGGTCATAGGGTCTGCAGACATGGTGGACAAGGTAAAGAAATACATGACGCTGTAACTAAGCCTCAGCCAACATGCTACCTGTATGTTAAAGCCGTTTTTGGCCTGTTTTCCAAGAAACAGGCCAAAAACGGCTTTCTGGTGTATAAGACCTTACTGGGTGGTTGTAGGAAGGCCGTCTGAGTACTTCTTGGGCATGAGTGCGGTTTGGAAGAAGCGTACAGTTTCAATTTCGCCGTTAAACCAGGAGCGCTTGTCCATGCGGGTGCCAATGGCCGTTTTAGCCGAGGCCGGCAGCGGCAAAAACTCCAGATTGCCGGTCACTTCTGGCCGACCGTTCACATAGCCGGTTACTTTCTTGTCTTTATACACCAGCGTCATGGTGGCCCATTGGTTTACCGGGTGCGTTTTGGTGGAGTCCATTAGGGTCAGCTGGCCGTTGTCAGATTTCACAAAGAAGTCGGCGTACCACTGGTTGTCCTGGGTGAGGCGCAGCTCCAGTAAAAGACGGCGGTTGGGATTGGCTGGATCCTCTATGTGCAGAAAACGTTGTTCTATGTTGCTGGGATAGGCGGCGTTGGGCTTAAAAATAACCTCTACCGTGAACTCGTCTACGCCGGCAATGGCGTTATGGTCAATGAGAAAGCCATCATCTACGCCGTCAAAGGCTACTGCCGGAGCCCCGTTTCGGCCCGCGCCCTGCGTTGGGTTCCCAAGAACGGTGGTGGCTTGGCCCGCCAGTCCCGTAGGAGTCACGTTCCAGAGAATGGGTTTCTGAGGAGTGCAGGCAGTAAAGGCCAGGGCCAGGCTTGCACTGTATACCAGTAAATTGATTTGTTTCATAGCAAGGGGTTGGGAACAGAAGGAACCGTAAAACAGAAAAGTCAGGTAAACCAGTTGAGAAAGGCCCTATTCGCCCACCTCTCCCCGAAGCGCCATGCATCCTGTTCTAATTCTACGTCAATCTTCCAATAGTGAACAACTGCTACAGGTAATTCCCATCCTGCCACTCCTCAGCACCTAGCCTATCGGCCTGGGTTTCCTTAACAACCGCCTTTTCCGCAAGTTCTCTCCTAGTCTTTCTTCACGGCTGGTTTTACTATTCTGTCCGCCAGGTCCAGGTGAAGGGCTTTTATTTCGGCTAGGACAATCTGTGCCATTTCGCGGGCACCCAGTTCATTGAAGTGCGTGTCATCTATCTTGCCTTGCGGGTAGTTAGGGTGTTCATTGGGCTGCAGGTGCACAAACAGTTTGGCAGAGGTCTCAGGTCCGTATTGTTGCAACAAGGCCTGGCTTTTCTTGTCCAGGTCAATCAATGGCGTTTTCTGCTGTTGGGCCACTGACCTTACCAGGGCAGCATACACGGCATGGGTTTCTTCTATCTTACCAGCGGCATCAAATTTGCGGCGGGCGGCGGGCGTGATCAGGACGGGAACGGCCTTCTTCTGCCGGGTTTCTCTGATGAACCGCTCCAGGTTGGCCTTGTACTCTGCCTCTGGGGTATAGCTTTTCTTGGTAGGTACCTCATCATTATGCCCAAACTGAATGAACACATAATCACCGGCCTTTAGGTTGGCCACCACGGGCTGCCAGCGGTTCTCTTCCAGAAACGTGCGGGTGCTACGACCGTTTTTGGCATAGTTCTGCACGGTCACGGTTGAGTCAAAAAAGTACGCAAACGGCAAGCCCCAGCCCGTCTCTGGATACGCCTTGGGTTCCTTAATGGACATGGTAGAATCTCCAATCAGGTGCACTGTCATGTGCTTTTGATGGCTTGAATAAAAAGACATAAAACCTACGCTGAAAATGGAAAGGGCAATTAGGGAAAGCTTGAGTTTCATTTGCAAAAATGATTAGGGCCTTATTAGGAAAGTGCTGCCATTAGGCCGTTGATGGACACGTTTTTCAAGCAGATGTTTTGCTCGTTCTGAAATTTCTTTTCTAGGTCATGGGTGCTCTGTTAAGAGCGAAAGTGACATTATCTGAACTCCTCTATGTGAGGTCGTATCCTGATTCCTTTTCCACCGTTTTCTTGCCACGGCTTTCCATGCTTCCATAGGGTGCCCCCTTCTCAGTTTTATCAATCATCGTTTTTGGGTTATTTTCCAGAAACCAGCCAAAAAACGGAAAAAGGCCTTTCTACCACTCCTTACTTGCCAGCATGGGTTGGCCTCTCTTGCATAGCTGCAGGGCCAGTCCCCACGGGTCTCTAAGCATAACCAAATGAGAGCCGTCCTCCAGGTACTGCACCGCGTGCAGAGTGGCCCCGGCAGCGCACAACCGGTCCTGGTCCTCTGTAGGATTTTCTGACACAAAAGCCAGATGCACCAGCAAGGGATTCATGGTTCTATAAGCAGGCACCTGGTCGGTGGGGTTCAGGTAGATCTCTACCATGATGCGGCCGCTGTCATCTGCCAGAAAAGTAGTAAACGGAGCCTGGGGCATTTGCCGCATGATACGCATGCCCAGGTGCCCTGCGTACCAGGCAGCCATGGCCACCGGGTCTTCTACGTTTAAGGCAAAATGTTCTAATTTCATAAGAATGGGATTAACTTCTGCGCTGGCGGCAAGTCCTTCACCTGGCGCATAGCCTTATATGTTCTACAAAGAAGAGGCACCATTTGGAGATACGCGCAATCGATTGCATCTTACGGTATAAAAAAAAGGCATTTGACTTTGCCCGTTTTCTTTGTTCACTCTGTAACTTCTACAGTTAAATATCCTCATATTTCTGATAGTGAGCAAGTGGAATAAAGCATTACCGGCTAGTTTCTCAAAAGAATTTGAAGCCGCCGTTTTACCTTACTTGTTACATCATCGTATGAAAAACTCCTTCCTTGGACTTTGCTTGCTGTTTACGGCTACCACGGCGCAGGCGCAGATGACATCGGGGCTTACCGGCAAAGTAGACACTACCTTCTCCAACGCCAGCGCCTACCGGCAAGCTGTCAAGAAATACCCTACCATTGAGCTGGTCCAAGAGGCTAAGCTTCCAACAGTCAAAGAAAAGCGGAACATTCCCTACTGTAAGCTAGGCTCCCGAGTTTTGGCCCTGGATGCTTTTTACCCGAAGAAAAATTCCATTGCAAAATTGCCGGCCATTCTCATCATACATGGCGGCGGGTGGCGAAGCGGCAACCGACAACAACATATCCCATTGGCACAGCGGCTGGCAGGATTGGGGTACGCCACCTTCACCGTTGAGTACCGCCTTTCTACCGAGGCCCTGTATCCGGCCGCGGTACATGACCTGAAAGCGGCGGTTAGGTTCATAAAAGCCCATGCTAAGAAATTCAACCTGGACACGACCAAAGTGACGGCGCTGGGATTTTCAGCGGGCGGAGAATTGGCGGCGTTCATGGGCGTCACCAATCAAAACCCGGCGTTTGAGGGAGAAAGCTGCCAGGGCAAAACCGGTAGTCAGGTGCAGGCAGTAATAGACCTGGACGGGACGCTTTCTTTTGTGCACCCAGAATCTGGGGAAGGCAATGACAGCAAAAACATATCGGCGGCCACGTATTGGTTTGGCTATCCTAAAAAGGAAAACCTGGCGCTTTGGCAGGAAGCCTCCCCCCTCACCCACGTGGGCAAGCATACGCCCCCCTTTCTGTTCATCAACAGCTCCGTTGACAGAATGCACGCCGGTAGAGATGATTTCAGGAAGGTGTTGTACCAACATTCCATCTACTCAGAAGTGCACTCCTTCCCCGATTCGCCGCATACTTTTCCCTTGTTCAATCCGTGGTTTGAGCCAACCGTCCAGTTCATAGATGACTTTTTGAAGAAGGTTTTCGCGGAGGAGTAAGCGCAAAAAGAGCCGTCGTTTCTGGCCTATTTCTCCGGAAACAGGCTAAAAACGACGGCTCTTCTTGTTTAAGTTTTACTACTGTTGCTTTGGCAAGGTCTTCATTCCCTGAAAAACCAGCCTGGCCACCTCCTGGGCACCGGCCGGCAAAAAGTGGGTGTTGTCATTCTGGCCTTCGGGGTAGTTCTTGTATTGACCAGCCGGAAAGTTCATGAAGTAATTATTAGTTACATAGTCTTGCCCTTTGGCTGAAAATGAATCTATGGACAACTGTTGCAGGTCAATTACAAGTACGTTCAGTTCTTTGGCCACGTCTTTTACAGCCTGCGGGTACTTGCCGTGCACGTTGCCTATCTTGCCGTCCTTCCAAGGGTAGTTTCTGGTTACGGGCGTCAGGAGGATTGGCAAAGCGCCTTTCTCCCGGGCCTGGTTCACATACAGACGCAGGTATTCCTTGTACCCTTGAATGTTCACGTAGCGCTCGGGCTTGTTTTCCGCCGCATCATTGTGCCCGAACTGGATCATCACCACATCGCCTTTCTTCAATTCCTTGGTTACCTTGGCCCAGCGGCCTTCCTCAAAAAAGGTGCGGGTGCTCCTTCCTCCTCGTGCTTTGTCTAGCACCTGCACGCTGTCTGCCTTGAACAAATGCTTGAGCTGAGCCAAACTATCCTTGCGCATGAACGGCTGAAACACCTGTCCCCAACCCATGATAGGATAGCGCTTGTTCAGGTAGTCTTCGCCGTCATAGTCAGAGTAATCCGCCATGGTAGAATCACCAATCAAGTAAATGCGCACAATTTTCTTTTTAACGGGCGTAAAGGCTACGGTGCCCACCAAAAGCACGAATAACAAAGGCATTATTTTCTTTAGCATACCAAGGAGAATGAAGCACCAGATTTTTATGAAAAAGAAAGGCGGTGCCACCTTTCCTCCTTCCCCAATTTTACTGCACCGTCACAGCAGTTTTGCCCAGGTCTTTCCCTTTAGAGATTTGAGCGGCGGCGTTTGTAAAATCTTTGCCGTTCAGCTGCACATTCTGAGTAAGGGAACCCAGCACTTTTACCACCGGGTCTTTGGTCTCATTGTAAGTGAGGCCCTCTACTTTCACGTTTTTACTGTTGTAGATGGTGAGGGCAGGGCCTTTTTCGGTGATCACTTTCACGTTCTTAAGCGTAATGCCCGTGGCGTCTACCGCCGAGATGCCGCGCGTGGCCTTCAGGAAGGAGTTTTCAATGTTCACATTCTGCAGGTTCATTTCAGGGAGGCCCTGCAGCGCCACGGCCTCAGCGGCACCAGAAACGGTGATGTTGCGCATCCAGATGTTCTTGAATGACGGGGTCTCCTCAGTCACGGGCACCAGCTTCTCTACGCGGGTCTCATCACTGGCGCGCTGGTCTTCTTCCAGCACCGGGCTGTTGCCGCCGTAAAACAGGTTAAAACTGATGGCCTGCGTGGGGATGTTGATCATGTCAATGTTGGAAATCCAGATGTTCTCCACCACGCCGCCCCTTCCACGCGTACTCTTGAAACGCAGGCCAATGTCTGTGCCCATGAACGTGCAGTTAGACACGTGTATGTTGCGCACGCCGCTGCTCATCTCGCTGCCTACCACAAAGCCGCCGTGGCCGTGGTAGACTACGTTGTTTTTCACTACCACATTCTCAGTAGGTATGCCTCTTTCGCGGCCATCCTTGTCTTTACCAGATTTAAAGCAGATGGCGTCATCTCCTACGTCAAAGGTGTTGTTGTACACCAGCGCGTTTTTGCAGGATTCTAAATCCAGGCCGTCGCCGTTCTGGGAGTACCAGGGGTTGCGCACGTTCAGGTTACGGATGATGATGTCCTGGCACATAAGCGGATGCAGGTTCCAGGCCGGTGAGTTCTGGAACGTAGGTCCGTCCAATAACACGGTCTTGCAATTCACCAGGCTCAGCATCACCGGACGCAGGTAGTCTTTGATGGCCTCAAACTCAGCACGGGTTTTCAGATCAGGCACGTTGAAGTTGCTGCCCTGGGTATCCCCTTTCAAAGCATTTTCTGAAGGGTACCACATGTCGCCTTTGGCGTTGAGCACGCCGGTTTTGTTGAGTTCTTTCCATTGGGCGCCGGTCATTTTGCTTTTCTTGACAGGGCGCCAGGCATCACCGTTTCCGTCAAAGGTGCCGGTGCCGGTAATGGCAATGTTGGTCAGGTTTCTGCCCGAGATAGGCGACTGAGTACGATAGGTGTTCAGGCCTTCAAAACTGGTCTCTACCAAGGGATAATCGTTGAAATCACGGCTGAAGATGACCATGGAACCGGCCTCGGCGTGCAGGTTGATGTTGCTCTGGAGCACAATGGGACCCGTCATCCACAACCCACGCGGAATCACCACGGTACCGCCGCCTTTGGCCGCCACGTCATTGATGGCCTGCTCAAAGGCCTTGGTGTTTTTGGTAATGCCGTCTCCAACTGCGCCGTATTTGGTGATGCTCACGCTATACTCCGGGAATTTGGTTTCCTTCACGCGTGGCATGTTGAACTCCAGGTTCTCATACATCTGGTCTACAGACGTGATGCCTTGCCCGTAGCCAGAGGTGGCAGTTGTCTGCGTGGCCGCGCCCGCCGAAGTGGCCATAGAAGCAGACTGCCGCTGACAAGAAAACTGGAATACTCCCGCCACCGTCATTGCCAACAGCAGATTAGATTTAAGCGAATTCTTCATATGGGTACTTTTCAAAAGTGTCTTCAAAAATGATATTCTCTGACTTCCGTTTTTAGCCTGGTTCCTGAAAAATAGGCTAAAAACGAACGTCTTATTTAGTTATTCTGAACCAGTCATAATCGGCGTAGCCAGAATCATTGGTTTTATCTTGCCGCGTGGCAAAGAGGCCTACCTTGGCGCCTATCCAACGACCAGGCACTGCCGTGAATGGCTCTCCCGCCTGCTTGAAATTTTGCCCGTCCTGGCTATAGCTGAACTGGCATTGCGCGCCTTTGCTCACGGTCACCTGCAGGTACACTTCATTGCCGGTTAGCTTGCCTAAGTTCTGCTCTTTTTCTGGGATTCCCTTGTCAGCTTTCTGGGCGGTGTTATAGGTCATGTAAAGGCCATCTTGCTTGCTTACTATGGACAGGTGCGCGTAGTCTGCTCCCATCACCACCAGGCCCGTCCGTTCGTTCTGCAACTTTACGTTGGGGGTGAATTTGATTTTGGTGGTCACGGTAAATGCTTCTCCCGGAAACTTCTGTAACAACAGATTAGGCACGTCCCAGAGGTTCTTGCCCCCTTCTGGCATCTGGTCGGTGAAGAGGCGCAGGTAGCCTTTGTTGGTAGCGAACGCCCAGGTAGATTTAGGGTTGGCGTGCCACTGCCATTGCAAACCCAGTTGGTGGCCGTTAAACTCATCAGACTCGGCAGGCGTCAGGACAGGGTGATTTTTGCCGACGTTCGGTTTTTGGTAGGTAAGCACCGGCTGGCCCTTGCCGTCGCCGTCTGGGTCTTCCCCAATCACCGGCCAGTCCTTCACCCACTTCATGGGTTGCAGGTGCATGACGCGGCCATAGGCTTCTTTGTCCTGAAAGTGCAGGAACCAGTCCTCGCCAGATTTGGTGTCTACCCACGCGCCTTGGTGCGGTCCGTTAATGGGTGTCTGGCCCTGGTCCATCACAATCTTCTCTTCATAGGGGCCATAGATGTTCTTAGACCTTAGCACCAACTGCCAGCCCGTGGCCACCCCGCCCGCCGGCGCGAAGATGTAGTAATAGCCGTTGCGCTTATAGAACTTAGGCCCTTCCACGGTTGGGTGATTGTCATGTCCGTCAAAAACCATCATGCCCTCATCCAGCACCTTGGTGCCTTCTGGGTTCATGCGGTTGAGGGTAAGCATACTTTTGATGCCCGCTCTACTGCCTGCCCAACCATGCACCAGGTAGGCTTGGCCGTCCTCATCCCAGAAAGAACAGGCATCTATCAGGCCTTTGCCGGGCATCACCAACACCGGTTCCTCCCATCTGCCCGCCGGATTTTTGGTTTTCACCATGTACACCCCAAAATCCGGATCGCCCCAGTAGATATAAAACTCACCTTTGTGGTACCGGATGGAAGGGGCCCAAACACCATTGCCGTGCTGGGGCTTGGCAAAGTGCTCAAACGGCGGCAATCGGTCTATGGCGTACCCAATGATCTGCCAGTTCACCAGGTCATTAGAATGCAGAATCTGCAAGCCCGGAATGGCGTTGAAACTGGACGAGGTCATATAGTAGTCATCACCCACGCGGCACACGTCCGGGTCAGAATAATCAGCGTCCAGGACCGGGTTCTGGTAGAGGCCGTTGCCCAAATCTGACACCCAAACTTTGGAAACTTCAGTGGAGGAAGCTGCTGCAATTGAAGCCGCCGGTGCCGTGGTTTTCTCTGCCTGACAGGAAGCCAACAACAGCAAGGCTACAAGGGGAAAGTAGGTACTACGCATATGATTTTTATCAATTCTTCCCATTCAAAAGTCAGCCATTCTAGCTGCTTACCTCTAAAGAGTCTTCCTTCTCTGATCTCCTCCGTTTTTGGCATATTATCTGGAAAACAGGCCAAAAACAGATTGTTTTAGTTTTTACTTTCTTACCAAAGCCAAGCGTTTCACCACGCGTTCTTTGCCAATTTGCAGCACGTAGAGGTACATGCCGGCGGGCAGCTTTTTCGCCTGGGCATCTGTACCGTTCCATTCTACTCTGTGGGCGCCTGCCGGCAGGATTTTATCCAGCAGCGTGGTGATGTTTCTGCCAGACAAATCTGAGATGGTAAGGATGACCTTTGCCTTCTGGGTAGAAGTAAACGAAAACGACGTGGATTCTGAAAATGGATTAGGATACACCTTGTTTTCAAACGCACCCGCCTCTTCCCAGGTGCCGGTCACTACAGCGGTGGTGATACTGTTGAGGTATTCTTCCAGGTTGGTGTAGCCGTCATTGTCTGCATCTGCGTTTCGGTCCTCTGTGTTGTTGGGGTTCAGGCCCTGCTGGTTTTCCCAGGCATCGGGCATGCCGTCTTTGTCTGCGTCTGCAGGTGCAGGTTGGGAGGATAATTCTGGCCAGCCGCCCACGGTCTCCTGGGTGTCAATGATTCCTTTGGCCGCGCCGTACGCGCCGCCGTAGGTGGCAGTGCCGGTCCTTACCTCTTCAATGATTCTGGCGTCTACGGCATCGCGTTTTAAACTGGCACCTACTTGAGCCAATACGGCCTCATACGCCTGCACGGCAGTATGCTCTGTGGCCATGTGGTAGTCAATGGGTACCTGCAGGCGTACGTTGGGCCGCTGCTCCACTGGAATACCGCTGTCATACTCTACGCCTCCCGCCCAGTTGTCTGACGTGACGGTGGGGTTATTGTGTACATAATTGCCATTGATGAAAAACTTGCCGTACCCCACCCCAAACTGAGGATCTGCCTCAAAAGACACCTGCACAATGCGTTTGTTCTTGCTGCTTTGGGTGGCTGGCCCGGGCTTGTAGTAATTGTTGACCATGTTGTAGGTTCCATTCTCGCCGCCATAGGCACTGTTACCGCCCCAGTTGTAAAGCACGTTGTTCCTGAAGTCTACGTGCTCATTGGGATAGGTACCTCCATTGATGCCTGAGCGGCCGCCCCCGTTGAAGCGTGGGTTTCGGCTGGTATGGTGCGCCAGCAGGTTGTGGTGAAACGTGGTATGATCCCCGCCCCAGATACCGCCGTAGCCGTGGTCACCTTTGTCATGCACAGACCGGAACAGGCTTTCGCTCAACAGGCACCACTGCATGGTAAAGTTCTTGTTCAGATAGAAACTGGCCGTCTCATCCACTGACCAGCTCATGGTGCAATGGTCCAGGATGATGTCCTTCCGGTTGCGGCCCCAGATGGCGTCATTGTCCACCTTGGCCTCATCCCCCAGCCTAAACCGCATGTACCTAATGATGACGTTGTCCGCGTCTACCGTCACGGTCTGGTTGCTGATGCAGATACCATCTCCGGGCGCGGTCTGGCCGGCAATGGTGAGGTTACCGTTCTTGATGGGGAGAGGCGTCAATAATTTGATGGTGCCGCTCACTCTAAAGACGATGGTTCTGGCCCCGGTGGCCAACACGGCCGCCCTGAAACTACCCGCACCCGCGTCATTAAGGTTGGTTACTTCTATGACCGCCCCGCCTCTGCCGCCCGTAGTGAACCTTCCAAAGCCTTCTGCCTCCGGAAACGCCAGTTGCTGAGCCTGTGCATTGGCACCCGACCAGAGCAGCGCCACTAAAGAAAGAGTGCAGAGTAAGCTTTTTTTCATGTCTTGTTTGCTTAGGGGTGAGCGCTTTTAATTCTATCCTCGTTTTTGGCCTCTTTTCTGGAAAACAGGTCAAAAACGTTTATTCTTACTTGCCTGTACTACCTGCGGGCTTATGAGCCAATGGGTCCCAGTCTCCGAAGATCTTTTTCAAGGTATATTCCTGCATCTCTGCCTCCGTGAGTTGTTTTGACCATTTCACTCTGGCTTTTGGATTGGCACCGGGGCCCGATGACTTGTATTCAGCGTACAGCACCTGCTTCTCCGCTTGGGGTTTGTTCCAGTTGTGCCAGCCTTCTGGGTTGATGTGCTTGCCCAGGTAGGTGTTCAGGAAAACGGTTTTGGCGAAGGGCCTCCAGGGACGGCCCAGGAAATAAGATTTTTCTGGCGCATCGCCGGTGAGGCGGCAGTTTATAAACACGAAACCGTAGGGCTGGCCCTCCAGGGTAGAGGCAGCCGTCACGTAATTACCGCCCTTCTTGCTGTAGATTTCACAGTTCTCAAAAACGGCCGTAGACCACCCGAAGATGAAGTCTGTAGTCCCTTCTATGTAGCAGTTTCGATAGTATTGTCGGCTCTTTTCACCATGTGGATACAACGTGTCTTGAAAGCCCAGGAAACGACAGTTCTGAAACATGACCTTGTCACCGTCCACGCGCACCGCCACCGCCTGCCCCACCGGACCGGCGCTGTTCTCAAACGTGAGGTTCTCGGCCTTGAAATCATCCCCGAAGACAAAGAAACTGGTAGAGCCCGTGGTACCCATCTCCTCGCCAAACCGGTTTTTCTTGGCCGCAAAGTCATCATAGGTCAAGATGGTTTTCTGCACGTCCTGCCCTATCAAATGCACACCGGTTTTAGTGGCCGCCAGCGTGAGTTTCTCTTTGTAGACGCCGTTCTTGATGTAGATGGTGGTAGGATTCTTCCGGAAATCTGGAACGGCGTTGATGGCCTCCTGCACGGTCTTAAACTGGCCACTGCCATCCTGGGCTACCACAAAATCATAAGATTG
The DNA here is from genome assembly GCF_009913235.1 of Nibribacter ruber. Lineage (NCBI taxonomy): Bacteria > Pseudomonadati > Bacteroidota > Cytophagia > Cytophagales > Hymenobacteraceae > Nibribacter > Nibribacter ruber. The sequence goes on from NZ_CP047897.1 coordinate 1,058,448, forward strand.
CGCTCGGGCCTGCACCTGTAAAATGCCTAGCAGAAAAACCAACATCAGAAGCTTTTTGAACACCATAGCAGAGTTTAGTTAGCAGCTGATTGGTTCATTTCCTCAAACTCCAGAGAGGCCATGATGAACGGAGACACCGCCTTCGGGTCATTGTCGCGCTTCTCTTCATGAATGTAGTATTCATAAGAACCAGACCGGTACGGCGTGCCGCCCAAACCGGCCACCGCGCACACCTGCGTAATGCTGATGGTGCCGTCTGGATTTTCCTTAATGAGGTTATGGATAAGGCCTTTATACCCGTTTTTGGCGTTCTGCAGGTACTTTTTGTCTATGTAACCCTTCTTTACCGCTTTCACCAGAAAGTAAGTGAACATGCTGGAGGCAGAGGCTTCTAAGTAATTGCCTTCTTTTCCCCCTTGGTCTACTACCTGCCACCATAGTCCGGTGGCGGGGTCCTGGTATTGGGCAATGGAGCCGGCCATTTTCTGGGTGATGTTCAGGATTTCCTTGCGCTTGGGATGGTCTTGCGGAAAGTTGTCCAGCACGTCAACCAAAGCCATGGCGTACCAGCCCATGGCCCGTCCCCAGACATTAGGAGACAAGCCAGTCTGTTTATCGGCCCAGGGTTGCTCTCGTTTCTCGTCCCAGCCGTGGTAAAACAGGTTTTTCTCCTTTACATAGGTGTGCTTGTCAACCAGCATGATTTGCAGGGCCACGTCATCAAAGAGGGCCGGCTCCTTATAGGCGGCGGCGTACTGCGTTAAAAACGGCGAGGCCATGTACAAGCCGTCCAGCCACATTTGGTGCGGGTAGATTTTCTTGTGCCAAAAACCACCTTCAGAGGTTCTGGGGTGGGTGCGCATCTGGTCACGCAACTCGTCCAGGGCAATCTTGTATTTCTGCTGACCGGTCTCTTTGTACAAGGCCATCAGGAATTTGCCCGGGTTGACGCGGTCAATGTTGTAATCCGTCTTTTTGTAGGTTTTTATCTTGCCATCGGCGGTGATCATGGTATCTGCGAAAGCCTTGATATACGTCAGGTACTTCTGGTCTCCGGTGCGCTTCCAGACCCGTTCCAGGGCGCTGGCGAACAAGCCTTGCGTGTAATCCCATTTCGGCTCCTTTCTAAAGTCAATCATCCATCCCTCCGGGCTGCGCTTCATCTCAGAATCGGCCATCCAGACGGAATAAGGTTTGCCAGACGGCGAGGTTACCGCAGCGGTGTCACCGGCAGAGTTTTGTCCGGTTTTACAGGCCATGAACAGCAATGCCAGCAACAGAGGAAAGGAAAACAGGGTACGCTTTTTCATAGGAGGATGCTTGTCAGTCTTTTCAAAAACACTGTCTAATTCGTGTTCAGGAGTAAATCGTTTTTAGGCTCTTTTCCAGAAATCAGGGCAAAAACGGCCTTAGGGTTTGGTAGGATTCCAGTGGTCGTTTCCACCCAGCACTACCTCTGGCTTGGACAGCTTTTTGGCTTCTTTGCGCTTGAGTTGTCTGGACCAAGGCTCTCGTTTTTCTGGCGCGGCACCCGGCCCGGTTGATTTATACTCAGCGTAGAAAGCAGTTTTCTCGGCTTCGGGTTTCTTCCAGTTATGCCAGCCTTCGGGCCTGATGAATTCGCCTAAATTAGTGTTCAAAAATACGGTCTGCGCATAGGGTCGCCAGGGTCTGCCCAGATACACTTTGGTTGCCTCGGGAGATGCTGTGACGGTGCAGTTTTTAAACACATACCCGTAAGGTTGTCCTTGCGGCGTAGAGGCGGCCGTGATGTAGGAGTTCTTCTTGCAATGAATGAGGCAATTTTCAAAAAACGCCGTGGCCGGCCCGAAGATGAAGTCCGTAGTGCCCTCTATGTAGCAGTCTTTGTAATACTGGCGGCTGTTGCCTACCCCAGTGTAGAGCGTGTCCTGGTCGCCTATGATGCGGCAGTTGGTGAATACGCAACGGTCTGCTTCTACGTGCAAAGCCACTGCCTGCCCTACCGGCCCGGCGCTGTTCTGGAAGGTGATGTTCTCGGCCCGGAACTCGTTGCCCTGCACCAGCACCGTGTAAGAATTAAAGGTGTTGATGTCGCCCTTGCCAGAAAAATCGTCCCAGACCAGGATGGTTTTCTCTTTGTCTTCCCCGATGAAAGAGATTTTCGTCTTCCAGGACGAAACGACGATCTTCTCTTTGTAGGTGCCGTTTTTGATATGAATCTCGATCCTGTTCTCAGGAAAAGCGGGCACCGCATCTACCGCCGACTGCACCGTGGTATAATCGCCGGAGCCGTCCTGCGCCACCACCAGTTGCTTGTGCTGGGCCTGCGCCAGAAACGGAAAGATGACAACTGCTAAAACCGCTATCCACTTCATAGACCAGTCCTCTTACTTTACCAGGTTGTTCAGGTACACTTCAATGTTGGAGTATTGCTTGTGCAAGGTAAAGGCCGCTGCATCTGTTGCGCTGGCCGGGTTCAGTTGGTGCTGCACCTCCCAGGCGTCGGGCATGCCGTCCTTGTCCTTGTCTTCCGGGGCCGGAGCAGTTTTCAGGGCTGGGTAGCCGCCTGCCTCCTGGGGCGTGTCAATGATGCCGTTTTTTTGCTTGCCGTTGGCAGAGTTGCCGTTCTTCACTTCTTGCACCAGGCGGGCATCTACCGCATCTCGCTTGTAGCTGGCACCGGCACCGGCCAACACCGCCTCAAAGGCAGCCAGTGGCTCTTGTATCTTGATGCTGGTCACCGCAAAGGCTTTGGTTACTTTAGCAGAATCTGGGTGATCTGCCTGCACTCCGCCGGCCCAGTTGTCTTTGCTGATGGCCGGAAATCCTTCAACATGATTACCCGCTACATAGAACTGGCCATAGGGCTGGGACGGATTCACGATTCTGTCTTTCTTAGAGGCAAGCGTGGCCGGCCCGGCTTTGTAGTAATTGTTGACCATGTTGTAATGGCCTTTCTCCCCGCCGTAGGTATTGTTATGGCCCCAGTTATAGATGACATTGTTGGTAAAATCTACCAGTTCGTCTGCTGGGTTGGGCGTAGTGCTAGACCCACTGAACCGCGGCAACCGGCTGTTGTGGCTGGCCAATAGGTTATGATGGAAAGAGGCGCCGCTGCCACCCCAGATACCGCCGTAGCCATGGTCGCCTTTGGCATGCACTGAGGCGTTCAGGCTTTCTGAGATGATGCTCCACTGTAGGGTAAAGTTTCTGTTGCGGTAGAACGAGGCGCTTTCATCTGTGGCCCAGCTCATGGAACAGTGGTCAATGATGATGTTGCTGTTGCCTTTGTTGGCACCAAAGGCGTCTGCCTGCTGGGCGGCCTTGTCTCCTAGCCTGAACCGCATGTACCGCACAATGAGGTTGTTTGCCTTGATGCTCACCGGGTAGTTCTTCAGACAGATCCCATCTCCAGGCGCCGACTGTCCGGCGATGGTCAAGTCGCCGTTGTTGATGTCCAGGGGGGCCTCCAGTTCAATGTTGCCAGACACGGCGAAGACAATGATGCGCTGCCCTTTCTTCCGGATAGCCTCGCGCAGACTGCCTGGGCCATTGTCATTCAGATTGGTCACTACCACCACTTGTCCTCCGCGGCCGCCGGTGGTATGCTTGCCAAATCCCTCTGCCCCCGGAAACGCCAGCGCCTGCCCGTTCTCTACCGGCAAATCAATGGAAGCCGCGGTGCCGCTAGCCGTCGTTTTCTGGGCACAGCCCGAGAAGGCCACCATCTGGAAGGCCAGCCCCAGCATAGAAAGTTTGGTAAGGGAATGAGGTATTTTCATGAGTTGAGATTGGTAAAAAGGACTTCCTTTCCTGGTTGGGCAAAGATTGATTCAAAGGAAAGAAATCATGCACATTAGTCGTTTTTGGCTTATTTTCTGGAAAACAGGCCAAAATCGGGAATATAAACGTCTTGGTTATTTGGAGATGTCTACCTGCACCGGGTTGGCCAGTTCCTCTGCCACTTTGGTCAGGTAGTGATGAAACTCGGCTTCAGTTTTGATGCCGTGCTGCTCTAGCTCCCAAGCCGCCAGAAAATAATATTCTGCCCGTCCGTTGCTGGGCTTCAACTGCACCACGTGGTTCAGAGGATCTTCAGTGATGGAAATCAAGTCCTGAGGTTTGAACAAGACCGCAATGCCTACGTTGTCTGGCGGCGTGTTGAGGCTTTGTTTTCCATAGGTGGCAATGTACCCGTAGCTTCTACCCGCTTCGCCTTTGTAGCTGACCAGTGTGGCGTTTTTGTCTTTGATCAAGCCTGTGCTGATGTTCTGGGGCTGTCCTTTTTCAATGGCTAATTGGTGGTGCGTAAGCCTGGTACCGGCGTGGATACTGAGCTGAGAATGCACGTTCAGTTTCTGTCCAGCCACCTGCCAGCCATAGTAATCTGTCAGGATAGAGGAATAAACGTCTCCGTTTTGGGTGATTTTGCTGTAGGTACTGTCTGTCTTCTCCACGCGCACGGCCTTGCCGTCTGTGAAGATGGCCAGTGACCCTACTCCCAGTGCCTTGCCCACTTTAAGAATGTCCATGCCCCAGGGCTGCGCGGTGTGGTAGGAATCATATCCGTCCAAGCCAACGTTTTGCAGGACCATTTCTGGCGTCTTCTTTCCGAAAACGTCTACGCCGTTGCGCCAGTCCAGGTAAAACCGATAGCCCACCTTGTCAGACTCCCAGCCCGGGCCTTCATAGCGCAGATAGAATGAATGGTCGGTGACTTCATCGGGTACGCGCAATGAATCTATGTTTTGGAAAGTGCCGCCAATGTATTTGTGGTTTTCAAAGTGGCCTCCTACCTTTTTGGAGAGTTCGGCCTGGGTGCGCTTAGTATAAGTGCGTTTGTTAGTACCAGTAGTATTGTACCTGAGGGTGAGCTGGCGTTTTTCACCGGCTTGCATATTGTCCAGGACAAAAGCCAGGCCTTTGTTGAAAGTATCTTTGGCGTTGTACTGGCTAGGAATCTCTTGTGAGCCATCCATTATCACGAATGCCTGTTTATTGAACTTGGAGTGCGTTCGCAAAAGATCGTTTTCTGGCAAGAGCACCAGCACGCTTTCGCGGTCACGGTTGAGGGGATTGGTAACAGTTACGGTAAAGGATTGGGGGAACTCATTGGACAAAGCCGGCACGCCTTGGCTGGAGGCACAACTCAGGTTCAGGAGAAGCAAAACTGCCATCACTCCGTTTATCCATTTCTTTACGCTACTCGTCATTTTAAAACGTTTGGTAAGGGGGAATGTCGCTCTTTTAGAAGAGCTTGAATCTTAGGGCCGTTTTTGGCTTGTTTTCTAGAAAAGAGGCTAAAAACGGGTAATTCAATCAAGCATTTAAGAAGCGTTGGACCTACTGTTCTGGGCTTCTAATAATCAGAATCAGGTGGGGTATGGGAAAGGCAACAAATACCCATACCCCAGCCTTCTTCTTTATTCATTCATTTACACGGTACTCAACTTATCTGGCCCAGCGCGGGTCCCCAATCGCGGTTCCTCCCAGACCTGCGGTTCTCAACTCAGAACCAGCTGGCAGGGTAAAGTCTGTGGTAGTGGCCGTCCAGCCCAAGTCAACATTCTTGTTGTTAGACATTGCCACATAGCTTGGGAAGGTCAATGGTGCTAAAGGTGCCCCTCCTAATAAATTGAAGTAGTTGTTGTTCTTAAATTCAACAGAAGAGCCTGCACCTGCGCGTATGGCGCTCCCTTTGACCACTTGGCCTGGCTTTGGAGAGTTTGCCATGATGCTGTTCTGCATGATGAAGTCAACAACATTTGCGTTGGCATCAAAAATCACATTGTCTCTGTCTCCTGACCCAAAGTTGTTCAAGGTCACTCTGTCAATAAAGAAAATTGGACGGGCCACTGGCGTAAAGTTGGTGGCATAACTGATGAATCCTCTTCCTGCTTCGTTGAAAGTAGAATTGGTAATATCCACTCGGTTAATGTCCATCTTGTCCAGCATGAAAGACTGATAGTTGTCCACTCCATTTTTTGAAACAATGGTGTTGTCTACCTTAATGAAATCAATTTTGATGGCATTGTTGGCAGCTCTGTTTCCTCTAATGAAAGCGCTTTTAAAGTCATGGATGCTAGAGTTTTCTACCGTAATAGAAGACAAGGTTCCTGGCTCTGCGTCAATGTTAATGAAATAACCAGCGTTCACCTCTCCTGCTGTGTTTCTTCCGTCAAACTCAATACCATTCACACGCACCCCTGCGCCTGTTCCTTTCAAGGTAATTTCCTTGAACAACACTTTGGTGTCATTTGAATTACCAGACGTGGAACGTAGCGTGATGTGCTTGTTAGCAATAAGGATGCTGGCCACTGATGCATCATAAATACCTGGCTCCAACCCAATCACATCACCGCTAACGGCACTGGCGGCGGCGGCTACCAGGTCACTTCCGGCCGTTAAAGTATAGGTGAAGATGCTTGGCTCCTTAGTAGTAAAGGTGGTGATTCCTTTGCTAACTGTACCGGCAAAAATTTCAGCAGTGTAAGAGGTGGTGGCCGTCAGATTGCTTAAAGTAATGGCTCTGGCGGTCAATTGTTCTGGAGTCAAAACAATTTCTGTGGCAGTACCACCGGCTGGGGTCAAGACGATTCTTGTTACCCCGTTGGTTGGTCTCCAACGCAGAATGGCCGTTTTGTCCTTTATCTCTGTAGAAACCAATGGCAGGAAAATCTGCTCACCGGTAATTCTAAAAACCGGACTCACCACCCAGTTAGAGGCCGCAGAGTTACCAGCAGCGTTTGCTCTGATACGTGCGTAATAGTCTTGCTTAATGGAAATCTTATCATCTGTTATCACCGCATAGGCCGTGTCCACCACCACAGTGGTGGCTATGCTCTGGAAATCCTGGGTAGTAGAAACCTCAACCGTATAGGTGGTTTCTTCCCGGTTGGAGAAAAGCGACGGGTTCCAGGACAGTTTGGCCTCCGTCTCACCATTGGTGGTCATCACGTTTACGGGCGTAAAGGCACGGGCTGGCTCAAATAGCAAGTCCTGCTCGTCTTCTTTACACGCTCCCAGCATGGAGGAGCAAAGTGCCAATACCATAAGGGTCTTTGGTGCCTTCATTTTGGCTATTGATTTCATGTTTGTAGCTGGTTTCAAAAGATTAATAGCCATAGTCTTGTTTCAGATTTGGGTTCACATCTAACAAAGAGGTAGGCAATGGCAACAACTCGCTTTTGCCTGGCTTAAAGCCAATCGCGAATACATCTGACAAGGTGGTGTTCACGCCGGTTCCTACCCAGGAAATACTTACTGAATTAGCTGGCGCAGTGGCTGGTGCAGGCTCGTACAAAGAAGTTAAATACACAGGAGTTGTAGAATTGGCGGCAAAGTACATGGTAGCCGGAAGATTCTCATATGGCGCCTGCTTGGCCACCATCGCTCTTAAAGCGGCTCTGGTTTCCACAATCTTCTGCTCCAGCAAATTCCAACGGATAAGGTCATACTTTCTGATTCCCTCTCCACCTAGCTCCCAAGACCGCTCTTGTACCAAGGCATTGAAAAACTCAGTCTTGTCTAAACCTGGCTCCAGGTCCACGGTCATGTCTGGCGTATTTATAGCCTTCCCGAAACCTCTGCGGCGCACTTGGTTGATGGCCTCATACGCTTCAGGGGTTGGACCACCTTTCAACTCATTCTCAGCCTCAGCAAACATTAACAATACGTCTGCATATCGTATCAATGGCCAGTTCACCCCGAAGTATTGCGCTAATGAAGTCAACACTGTAGGATTAGTAATCCAGTCTCTTCTGAATTTACCGTCTGTCATGGTCTGCAAATTGCGAGGCTGAATGATTCCCGCAGAGCTTACATTGTAAGGAGCGGCGGTCACGTCACGGCGCTGATCCTTTGAGTCAAAGGAGTAGAAGTAAGTAGGCAGAATGGTTAAAGCGCCGTTACCAGTGCTTCCGTTTAGTCTAGGACCATTGTAATATCCTAATTTGCTGTCTCCTGTGGCACTGCTTCCGCCGGCCATGGCTATCTCCCACATCACTTCACCATTAGGCTCAATTCTGTGCGCATCAATAGCATCTTTCCAAACGGCCTGGTAGCTAGGATTCAATTTATGGGCGCCACGTTTGATGATGATATCACATTCATCACGGGCAATCTGATAGTACTTTAGGTAGTCAGAACCGCGTTGCATACCGCCGCTTCTGCGCAAAGAGAAACCTCCTCTGAATAAAGCAAGACGAGCTCTCAACGCACGAACAGCTCCTTGCGTGATGCGCTCATCATTGGCTACTTCACCTCTCCAGGGAACAAGGGTGGCCGCCTCTGCCAGATCCGCAATTAGTTTGTCGTAAATCTCGTCGCGGTCAGTTTTGCCTTTAAACAAATCTGTCTCAAAACTGGATGGGTTGAACTGGGCAGGAATGTCTCCCCAGTTACGGATCAATTCAAAGTAAAACTGAGCTCTTAATGTCAGGGCCTCGCCGTGCATCCGGCGTAGTTCGCGTTTCTCAGTTTCAGTGCCATTGGTGTACATCTCCATTTTAGGAATGTAATAGATGCAAATGTTGGCGCGTTCCACCCCCGCATACAACTGGCCAAATGGACCCGCTAGCTGGGTGTTGCTTGGTTGAACGGTATACCGGGCAATGTCTCTTCTTTCATTGTCACCGGGGTTTCCGCTTTGGCCCATCATCTCATCATTATCCAAAGGATAATACATGCTTAGACGGATGCCATACCCTTGGTCACCACCTAAGGCGGCGTATACGCCCGTCAGCTGTTTTTGCACGTTGTTCACGTTACTGAAAACATAGTCTGGGCTAAAGGAAGAAACAGGCTCCACTTCTAAATAGTCATTACACGAAGGAAGTGTAATGGACAGGCCGGTAGTGACGGCGGCCCATAATATATAAGAGTTGAATTTTTTAAGCTTCATATCAGGAGAATACTTACTGATTTAAATTATAAGGTGACGTTCACGCCAAGGATGAAAGCACGGCTTCTTGGATAAGCAGCGTAGTCTACACCAGCAGTGATAGGAGAGCTTCTTCTGGTGCTCACTTCAGGGTCATAGCCAGAATAGTTAGTGAATACAGCTAAGTTGTTCACCGTACCATACACGCGCAGCTTCTGAATCTTAGCTCTGCTCAACAAGCCTTGCGGCAACGTATACCCTAAAGTCACGTTGTTGATTCTAACAAAAGAAGCATCTTCTACTGCCCATGAGTGCACATAGAAAGAGCTTGCGCTGGTCAAAGGAGCCCAAAGCTTAGCGTTTGCGTTCAAAGCCGCCAATTGCACTGGATCTGTGACCACCACTCCTTCTTCGTTCACGTTTCTCCAGCGGTCATTCATGATGGACAGCAAGTTTGAATTCACGGAGTAGCCGCTAGAGAATTCCAGCTTGTTTGCATTTAGGACATCATTACCATATTGGAAGTTGATGAACATGCTTAGGTCAAAGTTCTTGTAGGCAATCTGGTTGTTGAAACCACCAAAGAAGTCTGGGTTGGCATCACCAATCACCGTTCTGTCTTTATCATCCACCACCAAGTCACCATTCAGGTTTTTGAATTTGATGGCACCTGGCTGCGGCGCTACTGCTGTAATACTTTGGTTGCTTGGAATGCCTGCCTTCAACGTGTAGGTTCCGGCTGTGGCATTGTAATCAAAGTCCTCAATTTTATAGAACCCGTCTGTCTCAAGACCCCATATGCTGCCCACTGGTTTTCCTACAATAACCGCGTAATCAAACGGTGCATTTCCACCGGCCCATCCAGAGTTGTATAAAGCCGAATTCTGCTTGCCATACTTTAATACTTCATTCTTATTGAAAGACAAGTTGAAGCCACTAGTCCAGGTAAAGTTGTCTTTCTCAATAGGCGTGGCGTTGATTTGCAATTCAACCCCTCTATTGGCTGTAGAACCAATGTTCTGGTTTTGGTCTGCATACCCAGTAGCCAAAGGAATCAACACATTCACCAGTAGGTCTCTAGTTTTGTTGCTGTAGGCGTCTACTGTCAATTGCAATCTGTTATTAAAGAAAGAGGCATCAAATCCTAAGTTTCTAGAGATGGTCGTTTCCCATTTCAGATCAGGGTTAGCCAAACCGGTTGGTCTGTAGCCAATTACTTGGTTATCACCGAAACCGTAAGACCCTCCTGGCTCAAACAGGGTCATATATTGGAAGTCTGGAATGCGGTTGTTTCCTGCCTCGCCATAGCTCAAGCGAAGTTTCAAGTCACTCACAGCTGTTGGTAGCACATCTTTCAAGAAATCCTCACTAGACAATCTCCAGGCCAATTGAGCTGATGGGAAATAGCCCCATTTGTTGTTCGGGCCAAACTTAGAAGAACCGTCTGCACGCACAGAGGCAGTCAAAAAGTACTTATCATCCAAAGAGTATTGCGCTCTAGAGAAGAAAGACACTAAGGTAGACTTGCGCTCATTTGAAGAAGGAATCTGAGGCGTACCCAATGCCATGTTGCCCAACGCCAACTCAGGCGAAATACCAGAAGGGAACAGACGGCTTTCTAGGTAGTTGTTCGATGAATTCTCCTCATAAATCTCATGCCCTATCAAGGCGTTGATGGCATGACGCTTGCTAAATTCAGTATCTGCCTTAGCATTTGAATAGCTTAACACATTTGAGTTATTCAATGTGTTTCTGGCACGGTTAAAAATGGACGCGATAGGTCTGGAAGAACCATTCTGACGAGAAACAGACGTGATCGAGTCATTGAACACATCTACTCTAGTATCTCCTAAATCAACTCCTAAAGTGCTCTTGAAATTTAGGTACTTATTCAGTTTGAAGTTGACATAACCATTCAAGTTCAGAACATCGCTGTTGCTTTGTCTGTATTCAGCCTGCGTTAATAAGATTGGGTTAACCAAAGCCAAGCTATTGCCGTTGGTTTCTTCTGCGTAATCCTGGTCATAATCTGCAAGCCCTTGACCGCCCATTAAAATAGGACGGTACTTTACGCTGTGACGTAATCTGTTCACTGAAGAAGAACCTTCTGTGGCCGTTCCGGCGCCGTTCACCTCTGTATTGTTGTAGCGCACGTTAAAACCGGCAGATACTTTGCTGCTTAGGTTATGGTCAAATCTGAAGTTCACCAGCTTACGGTCAAAGTCAGAACCCAGCATAATGCCTTCTTCTGTGTTTGAGGTCAAGCTCAGATTGAACTTTGTTTCTTTTGTACCGCCTGTTATGCTCACATTGTGCGTTTGCATCAACGCATTTCTGCCAAACACTTCTTCTTGCCAGTCTATAAAAGGAGCGTCTTTGTAAAGTTCTAAATCCTGGTAAGTGCCGTACGTTTCCAAGAACCCTTCTCTATCTGCTGAACCGTTTCTGCTTCTATCATACTGGTATAACACAAAGTCATATGGCTTCATGACATCCAGTTTATTGGCTAGTTGACGAATACCAGCCAGTCCGCTGTAGTTCACAGTGGTTTTCATCTCGCGGCCGCCTTTGGTAGTAATGATTACCACCCCATTGGCACCTCTAGAACCGTAAATAGCGGTTGAAGAAGCATCTTTCAATACATCCACAGACTCTATATCCTGCGGTGAAAGCACTGAGAAGGCGTTTTCTACCTGAATTCCATCTACTATATATAAGGGAGAATTGTCTTGGGTAATAGATCCGCCTCCACGCACTCTAATTAGCGCTTCAGCGTTAGGCGACCCTTCTGAAGTTGTGATCTGAACCCCTGCCAGACGACCGGTCAATGCCTCAGCAGCAGAGTTTACCGGAATATCAGCAATTTGCTTAGCTCCTACTGAAGAAACTGAGCTGGTTAATTCACGGCGAGTTACGGTCTGGTAACCAATCACCACCACTTCATCCATCATCTTATTGTCAGCCGTAAGAGTGGTATTCACCACGGCCTTGCCAGCAATGGCAATCTCTTTTGATTGGTACCCAATATAAGTGAACACCAAAGTACCATTGGCGTTGGGCACGCTCAAGGTGTAATTCCCGTCCACATCTGTAGAGTTGGCGGTGGTGGTTCCTTTCAGGAGAACCGTCACTCCTATTAGGGCTTCCCCCTTGTCATCGGTTACGCGGCCTTTCACGGTTACCGTCTGTGCGAGGGCCACTGTAGCTGCCACAAAGAATAAGGGAAGTACGAGCAGGTACCGTATCTTCTTTAGTAATGCTTGTTGCATAGGTAACATTAAGATTTTGTTAATAGGTGTGAATAGTTTGTTTGGCGTGGGGAACTTGCGCATAAACTGCGCAACCGATTGCATATTTAAGAAACTTTAAAATATTTCACAAACGCAAAGCCGGTTTTTTGTTAGATTTAAAAATAAACCCCTTTCTACTGGCTTATTTTATCATTTTATTATTAAGTTAGTAGCTGCGTTAGCAATCCCCTGGGCTGATTATCTACCATGGTCAGGAACAGCGGCGATACAACTCATTAATAAATTTGTAATTTGCGCAACCGATTACATAGATTTTACCCCAATTAGACACCTATGAACCATACTACCCGGCACGCCGTCCACCCAGAGGATTTCAAGTCTTATGGCACGCAGAAACTGCGAGAGCACTTCCTGATGGAGAATCTGTTTGTGCAGGATTCTATAGAAGTAGTCTACACCTTATATGACCGCCTGATTGTGGGCGGCGTGAATCCCGTGACCAAATCAGTGAAGTTGGACACCTTCCCTACCCTGCGCTCAGAGAATTTCCTGGACAGAAGAGAAATAGGCATTATCAACGTGGGGCCAGAGGCGAGTGTGACGGTAGAAGGAACTGAATACACCTTGGCTCCTAAAGAAGCACTCTATATAGGTAAAGGCGTGAAGGAAGTAGTTTTTCATCCAGCTAACACCGGCGAAGCCAAATTCTACTTCAACTCCGCTCCTGCGCATCATACTTACCCAACTAAAAAGGTAAGCCTGGCAGAGGCCGAAACCGTAGAGATGGGCGCTTTGGAGAACTCCAACCATCGCACCATCAGAAAAGTGTTGATTAATTCTGTAGTGGAAAGCTGCCAGTTGCAAATGGGCGTGACCGAGTTAAAGACTGGAAGCGTCTGGAACACCATGCCAGCCCACACGCATGACCGCCGCATGGAAGCCTATTTCTATTTTGAGTTACCCGAGGATCAGATGGTGTGCCACTTCTTAGGCGAACCGCAGGAAACCCGTCACATCTGGGTGAAAAACAACGAGGCCGTGCTGTCTCCGCCTTGGTCCATCCACTCGGGCGCAGGCACGTCTAACTATACCTTCATCTGGGGCATGGCCGGCGAGAATCTGGACTACAATGACATGGACAAATTCCCTATCACTGACCTGAAATAGCCATGACGCACCTATTCGATTTAACCGGCAAAGTGGCCTTAGTCACTGGTGCCACACACGGCTTGGGAATGGCCATGGCCAAAGCCTTGGGCAAAGCAGGCGCCACCTTAGTAGTGAATGGCAACACGCCTGCCAAAATGGACACGGCTCTGCAACAATATGCCGCTGACGGCATTGAGGCCAAAGGCTATTTATTTGATGTGACCAATGAAGAGTTGGCTATTGAAAACATTGCGCGCATTGAGCAGGAAGTGGGCCCCATTGCCATTTTGGTGAACAACGCCGGCATGATACAGCGCACACCTGCCCTGGAGATGGCCGTGGCCGACTTCAGAAAAGTGTTGGATGTGGATCTTACTGGTCCTTTTATCATGAGCAAAACCGTGGGCAAGTACATGGTGGAGCGCCGGGCGGGCAAGATCATCAACATTTGCTCCATGATGAGTGAACTAGGAAGAGATACTGTTTCTGCCTACGCCGCCGCCAAAGGAGGACTCAAAATGCTCACCAAAAACTTGGCCACCGAATGGGCGCGCTACAACGTGCAGGTAAACGGCATCGGACCAGGGTATTTTGCTACCGACCAGACCGCTCCTATTAGAGTGGACGGGCATCCTTTCAACGACTTTATCATTCACCGCACACCGGCCGGCCGTTGGGGTGACCCAGAGGATTTGGGCGGGGCTACCATCTTCTTGGCCAGCAAAGCCAGCGATTTTGTGAACGGTCAGATTTTATATGTAGACGGTGGTATATTGGCCACCATAGGGAAACCGAGCAACGAAGCATAAGGCCTTCTTCTCCCCCCTCACACTAAGTAATTAACTGCTTCTATGTCAAGCAAACCTAAGGTCACCATTCATGACATCGCTGAAAAGCTGAACATCACCGCTTCTACGGTGTCACGGGCATTGAATGACCATCCCAGAATAAGCGAGGCTACCAAGAAAACGGTGCTTAAAGCGGCCAAGTCGCTCAACTACCAGCCCAATAACATTGCGGCGGCCTTGCGCAACGGCAAAAGCTACATCATAGGCATTATCATACCTACGGTAGACCGCGCCTTCTTCGCATCTGTCATAAGAGGCGTGGAAGAAGTGGCCAACAAGCTCAATTACAAGGTCATCATCTCTCAGTCTTATGACAATTATGAGAAAGAGGTGCAGACCGTTGATGCTTTGTTGAGCGCCCGCGTGGATGGCATCATTGCGTCTATTGGCAAGAACACCGAGAATTTTGACCATTACAAGCGAACCCAGGAAAAAGGAATTCCGCTGGTTTTGTTTGACAGAACCACAGATGAACTAGAGGTAAGTCAGGTCATGATTGACGACTACCTGGGCGCCTACAAGGTGGTGGAGCATTTAATTAAACAAGGAGCCCGCCGCATCGCCCACTTTACCAGCCCTAAAAAAGTAAGCGTGTTCAAAGAGCGTTTGCGTGGCTATGTAGATGCCTTGCGTGATTATGAGATTCCGTTTGATGAGGCGCTGGTCATTAAAAGCAACCTGCAACTAGAGGACGGTCGCGCCAGCATGGAGCAATTATTAGCTCTGTCCAATCCGCCGGACGCAGTGTTTTCGGCCAGTGATTACGGGGCTATGGGTGCCATGCAGGTGGTGAAGGAAAAAGGCCTGCGTGTACCGCAGGACGTGGCGTTGGCCGGCTTCGGAAACGAGCCGTTCACCAGTTTCTCAGAGCCTGGTTTAACTACTGTGGACCAGTTCTCCCTCACCATGGGTCGCATTACCGCCGAGCTGTTCTTTGAGCATTTCAAGGCGGGGACAGACAAGAAACTGGTACCGCAGAAAACGGTGCTTAAGCCAGAACTGGTAGTGAGAGGATCATCCTTAAAAGCAGACGCCTTGAAGAAAGATGAGGCCATTAAGTCTAACTAAATCCTTAGCCATCCATCCGTTTTTGGCCTGTTTTCTAGAAAAGAAGCCAAAACGAATTAGAAGAACTTATCACCGCTTTAGTTGAATCACCAAAGCCATCTATCCAAATAAAATTTAAAGCAGAGGCAGAAACAAAAAGCCTCCCAGAAAACCAAAAAGATGCAACCGTTAAACAGACAAACCGCCCAAATCTCAGAGCAGAGGCCCGTGAAAGTGATACAATTTGGCGAAGGCAACTTCCTGCGGGGATTTGTGGATTGGATGATTGACATTCTCAATGAGAAAACCGACTTCAACGGAGCAGTAGAAATCATCCAGCCCTTAGATAAAGGCATCTACAAACTTATCAATGGCCAAGACGGCTTATACCACGTGGTTTTGGAAGGAATTCAGGACGGAAAGACTACGCAGGAAACCCGACTGATTAGCTGCGTACAGAACGCCATGAGCCCGTACGCTGACTATGAAGGCTATTTGAAACTGGCAGAAAATCCAGACCTAGAGTTCATCATTTCTAACACTACTGAGGCGGGTATTTCTTTTGACGCCGCAGACGCTTCTCCAGACACCACTTCTAGCTCGTTTCCGGGTAAATTAACCGCTCTGTTGTACCGTCGTTTCCAGTATTTCAACGGGGATTCTGACAAGGCGTTGACCATCATCCCGTGTGAACTGATTGAAAAAAACGGTGAGGCCCTGCGCACCACCATTCTGCAGTTCGCCCAGCACTGGAATCTACCCGAAGCCTTCTCTAACTGGATTGAGGCAGACACTATTTTCTGCAACACCCTGGTAGATCGCATCGTGCCGGGCTTCCCGAAGGACACCATCCAAGACATTCAGCAGGAGATTGACTTTGAGGATAATCTAGTAGTGAAAGCAGAGCCCTTCCACCTATGGGTGATTGAAGCGCCAGAATCGGTGCAGGCCGCCTTCCCTACCAACAAAGCGGGTTTGCAAGTGAAATTTGCTCAGGATTTGACCCCTTACCGCACGCGTAAAGTAAGAATCTTGAATGGCGCACACACAGCACTAGTACCTGTTGCCTACCTGCAAGGATTGCGGACCGTACGCGAGGCCGTGGAAGACGAGACTTCAGGCACCTTCATAAAGGATGCCATCTACCAGGAAATCATTCCTACCCTGGACCTTTCTACCGAGGAACTTAATCAGTTTGCCAAGGACGTGATTGAGCGTTTCCAGAACCCATTCATTCACCATGAACTCATCACAATTGCCCTCAACTCAGTAGCAAAATACAAAGTGCGCGTGTTGCCATCGGTGTTAGAATACCAGCAACGCACAGGGCAATTACCACAGCGCTTACTAAAGTCATTGGCAGCCTTGATTCTGTTCTACAAAGGCGAGTACAACGGCCAGCAGATTCCTTTAAATGACACGCCAGAAGTCTTGGAATTCTTCCAGGCGGCGTGGCAAAAAGAGTCAGTGGAAGAAACAGTGAAAATGGCCTTGGCCAGTGAAGACTTCTGGGGTCAGGACCTGAACCAGATTAACGGATTGACCGCCTTGGTAACTGCAGAAGCTGTGGCTTTGCAAGGAGCAGAAAACGTGCAGGCAAACACTAACTAATCATAAAAACAGCTTCCGTTTTTGGCCTGATTTCCTGAAATCAGGCCAAAAACGGAGCTCTCCATAATTACTGCTAAACAGCAAAATTTCATTCACCCATCAACAGCACCCTCATGTCATTTTTACACGACAATTTTCTTCTAGAGACTAAGACGGCCCAGACTTTGTACCATGAGCATGCCAAGCACATGCCCATCATTGACTACCACTGCCACTTGAACCCAGAAGACATAGCCAACGATAGAAAATTTAAGAACCTTACCCAAATCTGGCTGGAAGGCGACCATTACAAATGGCGCGCCATGCGCACCAACGGCATTTCTGAGAGCTTCTGCACCGGAAACGAAGATGATTACGCCAAGTTTGAGAAGTGGGCGCAGACCGTGCCCTACACCATGCGCAATCCTTTGTACCACTGGACGCACATGGAGCTTAAAAGACCCTTTGGGATTGAGAAGGTTTTGAAACCAGAGAGCGCGCGTGAAATTTATGACGCGGCCACGGCCATGTTGCAAACCGACGAGTTCAGCGTGCGCGGCATCTTGAAGAAGATGAACGTGGTGGTCATTTGTACCACCGATGACCCAATTGATTCCCTGGAGCACCATCAGAAGATTGCGGCTGATGACTTCGGTATCAAAGTATTGCCAACGTTTAGGCCAGACAAAGCAATGGCCATTGAAGACGCTGGTTATTTAGCTTATCTGCAGAAATTAGAAGCCGCTTCGAGCATTTCCATCAGCAAGTACCAGGATTTGCTGGACGCACTTAAGCAACGCCATGACTTCTTCCACGCCCAAGGCGGACGCTTGTCGGACCATGGCTTGGAAACCATCTACACCGAAGAATACACTGACCAGGAGGTTGCGCAAATCTTTGAGAAGGCCTTGCAGAAGCAGGTATTGACCAAGGAAGAAGTAGTAAAATTCAAATCTGCCATGCTGGTAGAACTGGCGCTGCTGGATCATTCCAAAGGCTGGACGCAGCAGTTCCACTTGGGCGCTTTGCGCAACAACAACACTCGCATGATGCGTGAGTTGGGCGCAGACACGGGCTTTGACTCCATCGGGGATTTTGACGTGGCCCGTCCGCTGTCTAAGTTCATGGACAAACTGGACAACTCAAACCAGTTAGCCAAGACCATTCTGTATAACCTCAACCCGAGCCAAAACGAACTGTACGCCACCATGATTGGCAACTTCAACGATGGTAGCACACCGGGCAAGGTGCAGTACGGTTCTGCGTGGTGGTTCTTGGACCAAAAAGAAGGCATGGAGCGCCAGATGAATGCCTTGTCCAATATGGGCTTGTTGAGCCGCTTTGTGGGCATGCTCACCGACAGCCGTAGCTTTCTCTCCTACCCTAGACATGAGTACTTCAGAAGAATTCTGTGCAACATGCTGGGCAATGATGTGGAGAGCGGCCAACTACCGGCTTCTGAGATGAAATGGATTGGCCAGATGGTGGAGGATATCTGCTACAACAACGCTAAAAACTACTTCAACTTCTAAGCCATGCAGACCAAAGGAAAAGTACTGTCCTTCGGGGAGCTGTTGCTCAGAATCTGTCCAGATGGTGACGGCCAATGGCTGGCAGAAAATCAATTGCCCTTCTTTGTAGGCGGCGCCGAACTAAACGTTGCCACCGCTTTGGCTCTGTGGGATATTCCTTCGGCGTACCTGACGGCCTTGCCTGAGAATTCGGTTTCTGAGCAATTGATCCAGTATTTGCAGGAGCGTAACATTGACACTTCTCCGGTAGTGATGCAGGGTGAACGCATTGGCTTGTATTACCTGCCCAAAGGCAAAGACCTAAAAAACGCGGGCGTGATTTATGACCGCAAGGGCTCCGCTTACGCAGACTTGACGGTGGGCACCATCAACTGGGACGCTGTGTTTGAAGGCGTGAGCTGGTTCCATCTCAGTGCTATCTGTCCGGCCATTAACCAGAACGTGGCAGACGTTTGTGCAGAGGCTTTGCAAGCCGCTAAGGAAAGAGACATTTTCATTTCCCTGGATTTGAATTACCGTGCCAAGCTGTGGCAATACGGCAAAGACCCGGTGGAGATTATGCCTGCCTTGGCGCAGTACTGTGATTTAATCATGGGCAACGTCTGGGCGGCTAACAAAATGCTGGGCATGCCTTTGCAGGAAGAGTTGGTAGCCGAGATTGAAAAAGAGAAGCTGTTGCAACACGCTACGCTCACCTCTGAAGCCATTCTGAAGGCTTTCTCAAATTGCAAGACCGTGGCCAACACTTTTCGGTTTGACTACCAGGAGAAAGGCATCCGCTACTTCACCACGCTGTACACCCAGAATGAACTGCATGTCTCGCAGGAGTATGTGGTAGACCAGATTCTGGACAAAGTAGGCAGTGGCGACTGTTTCATGGCAGGCTTAATCTACGGCTTCTACCAAGGCCATGCACCGCAAGAGACGTTGGAATTTGCCACAGCCGCGGCCTTCAAGAAACTATTCATATTAAGCGATGCCACCTCCAGCACGGTGGCAGAGATTGAAGAAACCATCCAAGCCTATGCCAACTAAAGAAACTGCCCTGCAGGCCATTTTAGACCAAGGCCTTTTGCCTTTGTTCTTCTACGAGGACCCGCAGGTGAGCCTTGAAATTATTCAGACGCTGTACAAAGCCGGGGTAAGAACCTTGGAGTATACCAACCGCGGACCGGCCGCTTTGGAGAACTTCAAATACTTAAAGCAAGAACTTCAGCAGTACCCAGACCTGCACTTGGGCATTGGCACCATCAAAACGGAAGCACAGGCCAATGATTTCCTGAAAGCCGGCGCTGATTATATTGTAGCCCCTATTGTGGACCCGGCCGTGGGAAGTTTGGTGCACGAGGCAGGACTGCTTTGGATTCCGGGTTGCTTCACGCCTACTGAGATTCATGTAGCCCAACAAGCGGAGGCGGCTTTGATTAAGATTTTCCCGGCCAACATTGTAGGTCCGGCCTTTGTGTCTTCCATCAAAGAGTTGTTCCCGGGCCAACTCTTCATCCCTACGGGTGGCGTAGAGATGGAGGAAAACAACTTCAAGACCTGGTTCAAGTCGGGTGTCTGCGCCGTGGGCATGGGAAGCAAGCTCATCAGCAAAGACATTCTGGCCAACCGTCAATACGACCAACTCCATACCCTCACCCAACAAGCATTGCACCTCGCCCAGACTTGTAGACTCTAACCAACCGCGCCCATGACCCAAACTACCCAAACAAACAACAGGCCAATGACCTCGCAAGAGAAAATGAGCCGCTACCGGTGGACCATCTGTTCGCTGGTCTTCTTTGCCACCACCATCAACTACCTGGACAGGGCGGTCATCTCCCTGCTCAAACCGTATCTGGAAACCGAGTTCCACTGGAATTCTGGGGACTACGCCAACATTGAGATTGCCTTTAAAGTAGCGTATGCGCTAGGCATGGTGGGCGTGGGCCGCGTCATTGACAAATTAGGCACAAAGATTGGCTACGCGCTATCCACCTTTCTTTGGAGCGTTGCCGCCGTGGGTCATGCCTTCGTTTCCTCCACCTTCGGGTTTGGGGTGGCTAGAGCGTTTTTGGGCATCACAGAATCAGGTAACTTCCCGGCGGCGATCAAGACTACGGCTGAATGGTTCCCGCAGAAGGAGCGTGCGCTGGCCACGGGTATTTTCAACTCGGGTTCTAACGTGGGGGCTATTCTGGCTCCGCTTTCGGTGCCGTTCATTGCTGAAACCCTTGGCTGGCAGTGGGCCTTCATCATCACCGGGGCGCTGGGTTTCATCTGGTTGATTTTCTGGTTTATCCTGTATGAAGTACCGGCCCGTCACGCCAAATTAACCAAAGCCGAGTTTGACTACATTCACTCTGACGTAGATGATATGGCCGCCGTAGCCATTGAAACTGAACCTAAGGTAGGCTGGGCCAGACTATTAAGTTTCAGACAAACCTGGGCGTTTGTGATCGGCAAGTTTCTCACAGACCCTATCTGGTGGTTTTACCTGTTCTGGTTGCCAGACTTCCTGAACAAGCAGTACGGCTTAACCGGCACAGACATCGCCTTGCCGGTGGCGCTGGTGTATACCATGTCCAGCATTGGCAGCATTGGCGGCGGCTGGATTCCCATGAAGTTCATCAAAAACGGCTGGCCGGCCTTTAGAGCGCGCAAGACGTCTATGTTGCTGATTGCCTTCTTCGTGTTGCCTATCGTGTTTGCCCAGCAGTTGGGGGAGATTAACATGTGGCTGGCCGTAATTGTGATTGGTATTGCAGCCTCTGCGCACCAGGCCTGGAGCGCAAACATCTTCACCACCGTGTCTGACATGTTCCCGAAACGCGCCGTAGCCTCGGTAACGGGAATTGGCGGCATGGCCGGCGGCTTGGGGGGTATCCTGTTATCTGCCCTGGTGCAGAAGCGCATGTTCGTGTACTATGAAAGCATCAACCAATTAGAAACGGCGTACTTCATCATGTTCCTAATCTGCGGGGGCGCTTACTTAGCAGCCTGGCTGATTATGCACTTCCTAGTGCCTAAGATGAAACCAATTTCTGTGTAATGTTTCTTAGCAGATGAAAGCAAACAAGCCCATCACTCTCACCAGTGATGGGCTTTTCATTTTACACAGAACGTTGTAGCCGTTTTGGCCTTTTTTCCAGAAAACAAGCCAAAAACGACCAACTCGCCCAGTTGTATATTTTGGTCAGGAGGTAGAAGGAACCCCATTTGAATTATCAATGACAAATAATTAAGAAGGCAAACAGTAAGAAACTTCTCCTCCCTCCTACTAATGTAATCTGTACAGGTGGCTTTACCTTTTACTTAACCATCTCCTGTCATTTTCTAACATATCGTCATCATAATCCAAACGACTTCATTGCATGAACAGATTTACTAAAATTTTCCTCCCTTTGCTTTTATTGCTTGTTGCTGCTTACGCCCTTTATGGCGCGTGGCATTCTGGACAGGGAAATTACTTTGCCAATGCGTCTTTCATCACTTCTGGACTGGTAGTGCTGGGCCTGGCGGCGTTGCTGTATCTTGTTTTTAAAGGCATTAAAGGGCTTTGGGTGATAGGCATTCTAGTAATGGCATTACAATCCTGCAACTATGCCAAATCTAACCAGCAAGTGGTGGTGTCTGATGACTGCGGCATGGCCTGGAAAAAAGTAAACGCCGGTGATGCCGTGCCGAAGGGCGTAGGAAACCCTTGCTTCATGAAGGTGGTGATTCCAAACTTTCCCATGCAAGGCGACAGCCGCTTCATTTCTAATTTGAAAGACCGCGTGCGAGCCTCCATTCACATTGACTATGACTACTCCATCACAGACCCGCTGGCGTTCATCAGGCAGGCCAAGTTTTTAGGGAAGGCCAATGCCAACGCAGACAAAAATGAAGCCTTGGATCCTAGTGCCTTTGAAGGCGCCGAGAACATGGTGATTGACAAAAGAATCAGAGATGTAAGCAAGTCGCTTTTCCTACAGGAAGACATTGTGGAGCTGGACCAGGCCGAACTAGAAAACAAGCTGTTACTATCGGCTAACAAATTACTGGAACCACTGGGCGTGCACCTCAACTTCATCACCCTCACCTTTGACTTGGATGAACAAACCAGACAGGCCATTGATATCTCCACCGCCATGAAAATCTATGAAAGCAAGAACCTGGTAGAGGTAGGCAAACAAGTGATCGTGTCCAGGGCTGGTGCCACCAAAGTCACCGTAGAAAACAAACTGGCTCCGCAGCCACAGCCGCAGGAAGAAGAGTAAAAACACCAAAGGGCCAGCAATGTCTGGCCCTTTTTCATGCCCCTTTCTCACGGTTGGTTAGAAACTGAACAGGCGGCAAAAAATAAGCATTCTCAACAAGGGCGACTCGACCTTTGGGTTTTCGTTTTTGGGCAGTTTTGGCGAAAACAAGCCAAAAACGGCCGCGTGCAAAAGTGCTTTGTTCTTTGTAGATTGAATGCACAAAATCCTTCCCCACCTAACAAACAAAACATGTCCAACTCTATACTATCGCGCCGCTCGCATGTGGCCGTTTGGATGCTCGCGCTCACCTTGAGCGGGCCGGTCATGGCGCAGGGTACCAAAGACCTCAACGTGCCCTACCAGCGCCCCGCAGAATCCATCGCGAAACTAATTGAAGCTCCTTCCACCCCGTCGGTGTCTTTTGACTCTAAGGGCGACTGGATGCTGGTGATGGAGCGGCCCGGTTACCCGTCAATTGAGGAAGTAGCCGCCCCTGAACTTCGCATTGGCGGCTTGCGCATTAACCCGGCGGTGAACGGTGCCAGCCGAGGCTCTTCCAACAACAACCTCAAATTGAAGAAGGTAACCGGCGGACAGGAATTCACCATCCAAGGTCTCCCAAACAACGCCAAAATAACGGACGTGGCCTGGTCACCAGATGAGCAGCACGTTTCCTTCCTGAACACGACCACCAACGGCATTGAACTGTGGGTGATGAACGTGGCCAACCGAACCGCCCGCAAACTAACCAATGCCACCATCAATGATGCCTATGGCAACGCCGTGATATGGGCACCAGACAGCAAATCTGTGTTGGTGAAAATGGTGAATCCTAACCGCGGCGAAGCACCCAAAACCAACACCACGCCGGCCGGTCCCATCATTCAGGAAAACCTGGGCAAAACGGCTGCCTCGCGCACGTATCAGGACCTGTTGAAGAACCGCACCGACGAGGCCTTGTTTGACTATTACCTCACCAGCCAACTCACGCAGATCAACCTGGACGGCCAGCAAACCAAAATAGGCGAGCAAGGCATCATCCGGAGCTTCAGCACCTCGCCAGACGGACAATATATATTGGTGGCCATTACCAAGCGCCCTTACTCGTACCTGGTGCCGGCCAACTCGTTCCCGTACACCGTGCAGGTATGGGATCGCCAGGGCCAGTTGGTGAAACAAATCGCAGACATCCCATCAGGAGAGAATATTCCGGTGGGCTTTAACGCCGTGGCCGCTGGCCCAAGAAGCGTGAACTGGCGCCCAGACCAACCGGCCACCTTGTATTGGGTAGAAGCCCAGGACGGCGGCAATGACAAGAAAGACGTGCCCGTACGCGACATGGTGTACATGCAAGCCGCACCTTTCTCTGCCAAACCGGTAGCCTTGGCAGGTACAAAATTACGGTACGCCGGCATCACCTGGGGCAACAATGACCTGGCCCTGGTGACGGAACGCTGGTGGAGAACCCGCCAGGAGCGCACCACCAAGGTAAAACCAAGCCAGTCCGGTGCTGAGCCGGTGCTTTTGATTGAGCGTTCTTATGAGGATTTGTACTCAGACCCAGGCACGCCCGTCATGACCAAAAACCAATTCGGCCGCAGCGTCCTGATGACCGATAAGTCTGGCCAGAACCTGTTCATGATCAGTGAGGGAGGATCACCGCAGGGCAACCGTCCGTTCCTGAGCAAATTCAATCTGGCTACCAAAAAGAATGACATTCTCTGGCGGTCAGAAGCCCCATATTATGAGCGCCCGGTAGATGTGCTGAATCCAGAGAAAGGCACCTTCATCACCCGCCGCGAATCTGAAAACGATCCACCCAACTATTACCTTCGGCAGATAGGCTCCAAGAAGCTCACGGTCGTGACCAAGTTTCCGCACCCCACCCCAGAGTTGATTGGCGTGGACAAGCAGCTGTTGACTTACAAACGCAATGACGGCGTCACGCTCACAGCCACGCTCTATACTCCAAAAGGCTACAAGAAAGAGCAAGGCCGTTTGCCCATGCTCCTATGGGCCTACCCGCGCGAGTTCAAGGACGCCGCCTCTGCCGGTCAGGTGAAAAGCTCTCCGTATGAGTTTACGCGCATCAGCTCTGGCTCTCCCTTGTTCTGGGTGACCCGTGGCTATGCCGTCCTGGACCGTACAGACATTCCCATTGTGGGCGAAGGCGACGCAGAACCAAATGACACCTATGTAGAGCAACTGGTGGCCAGCGCCAAAGCTGCCATTGACGAGGTCACAAAAATGGGCATAGCCGATCCTAACCGCGTGGCCGTGGGCGGACACTCTTATGGCGCCTTCATGACCGCTAACTTACTGGCCCATTCAGACCTGTTTGCCGCCGGTATTGCGCGCAGCGGGGCGTATAACCGTACCTTGACGCCCTTCGGGTTTCAGGCGGAGGAGCGCACGTTCTGGCAGGCACCCGAGGTATATGGCAAGATGTCGCCGTTCAACTATGCTAATAAAATCAAGACACCTATTCTGTTGATTCACGGCGAGGCCGACAACAACTCAGGCACGTTCCCCATCCAGAGTGAGCGGTTCTACAATGCCTTAAAAGGCCACGGCGCCACTACCCGCTACGTGGTGTTGCCGGCAGAAAGCCACGGCTACGGCGCCAAGGAATCCATCATGCACATGCTCTGGGAAATGGACCAGTGGCTGGAGAAATACGTAAAAAACAAGCCTCAGTCACAGACCATGCGGTAAGGTTTTCCTAATAAAAATTTAATCCAGAAACGCCTCACGAAACCGTGGGGCGTTTCCGTTTAAAGCGTGGAAAGCGGCAACAATGGCGTATCTTTGCGGTCAGGGTAAACGGCCACAACCCTCTTCCTATTGTCAGGGTATACCGTTTCTACTATCATGCGATTTCCAGCCACATGGTTACAAAAGAATTCAAGAAGCCCAACGGCGATACATATTTGATTGCGGAACGTGCCGATGATAATTCCTACATCCATGCCCGCTGGATTGGCATACAGACGCTGGAGACGGTGAAAGAAGGTGGTAATTTTTATGTGACCATGCTCAAAGAACATCCCTGCCCGCGCCTGCTTAACAACCACAAAGAACTCATTGGCCCCTGGGACATAGCAAATGACTGGATTGTTAAAGAATGGACGCCCCTGGTAATGCGCCTTGGATTAAAATACATGAGCCAGGTGCTGGCGCCGGGCATCTACGGCAAAATGTCTTTTCACCAGCTGCACCAACACATAGGCGACCAGTTAGAGATTAAAATGTTTGAGGAAGAGAAGCCGGCCCTGGATTGGCTTCTTAAGACAGGAAAATAGGTTCACCCTTACCTTGTAGCATATGTTGCAAAAAGCCAAAGAATTACACAGCGAAGAGTACGTCAACATCTGGTTCCATGAAGACACCCGCACCCTGGAAATGGAGTGGCTGGACTACGTGAGTTCCTACCGGTTCAGGCCGACGCTAGAACAGGCACTGGACCTGGCCGTAGCGCACAATGCGCGCTATTGGCTGGCCAACCGCGTAGAAATGCGAGAACTGGGCGACTCTGACCGCCTATGGCTCACCACTACCTGGCTGCCCAAGTTTCTGGAGTACAACTTTAAGAAGATGGCGGTAGTGGAACCAGAAAATTGCCTGCACCGCGTGTTTGAAGACCAGATGTTGCACAACACCAACGGCAAACCGGTAGAGATCAAATGCTTCCAGAAGCGCACTGAAGCACTGGACTGGATTGAGGAAGACTTCAACTTATAACTCCAACGTCACATCACCGCCCACCGGATGCCCCACGCAGGTTAAAACGTAGCCTTGGTCCAGCTTTTTCTGGGTAAGCACCTCGTTGTAGGACATCCAGACCTGGCCTTGGGCGCAGCGCGCGGCGCAGTTTCCGCATTTACCCACCTCGCAGCTATACGGCAAGGATATTCCCGCTTTTTGGGCTGCCTGCAAAATGGTGTCTGGGTACTGCGCCCAGAAGTGGTGCGTCTCCTTCTGCCACACCAATTCAATTTTATGCCTGTCCTTATCTGGCGGCGTAGCTTTTAGGTGTACTTTCTGGGTGCTGAAGGTCTCCTTTCTGATGTTCTCAAACGGCACCTGTGCCCCGCGTAATCCATAGGTACACATGCGCATGTAGTTTTCTGGGCCGCAGACGTAGGCCAGCAGCTGCTCTGGAGGAACAAGGGCCATTTCCTTTACCAGTTTTTCCAACAGATTCTTATGCAGGCGCGCCTGGTCTAGCTTAGGGGCATCACTGTACAACAGGCGCATGTGAAATCGCTCTGGAAAGGCTTTCTGCAACGCTAGCAACTCTTTCTTGTAAATAGTAAGCCTTTCTGTCTGATTGCTGTACACCAATACAACCGGCAAGGGAGCGTGCGCGGCCAACACCGTTTTCAAGAGGGAAAAGATGGGCGTAATGCCACTGCCCGCGGCGAAGAAGAAGAGTTGGCCTACTGTAGAAAGTTCTTCGGGGAGGGTGAAGAATCCGGCCGCTCCAATGGTCAGCACCTGGTCTCCTACTTTGGCATGGTCTACCAGATACCGCGAGAAGGCCCCGTTGGAAAGGCGCTTCACGCCAATGGCTAAAGGCTCCTGCAGGTCTGGGGAAGAGGTGATGGAATAAGACCGCCGTATCTCTGCCCTATGCGGTTGCGCCGGTAGCACCAAAGTTAAATACTGACCCGCCAGGTAAGCAATTTGAGAAGACTCGGGTCCGGAAAACTCAAACGTCTTCACGCCAGGCACCTCTTCTCTGATGCGCGAAATGGTCAAGGGAATGTACGGGGAGTTCATACTGCAGGCACGGTCACTAGTTCTGGCAAGGTATACGCAAAACCCGAATTTCTAATCTCTTCTTCCTGCAAACCATTTACTTTCCTCTGTACCTATGCCGTTTTTGGCCTGTTTTCCAGAAAACAGGCCAAAAACGACGCATTAAAAATGGCCACCTGTACAAGTGGCCATTTTAATTTATAAGGTAGCTAGTTGCTTTTTCCGTTTCAGGTTGGGAAGTACCAAAGCCAGAAGAATCACCAAGACGCCCATCCACCGTAGTGTGGTCACAGGCTCCTGTAACACAAAGTACGACATGGCCACCGCCACCGGCAACTCCACCGTGCTCAGAATGGAGCTTAACACTACCCCCGCCTTGGGAATGCCCTTTGCAAACAACACCGGCGGAATCACGGCGGCAAACAAGGCAAACACCAGACCCAACGCTCCCAATCCTTCTTGCAAACTGCCATTGATTAAAAACTCCGGCGGAAACACGAGGAACACCAATATGGCAGACCCTGTAATCATCCAGGCACTCTTCTTCACCGGCGACAGTTCATTGCCCACCCGGCCGTTCACAATTAAGAAGATACTGTACCCCAGCGCTGCCAACATCCCAAACCCGATGCCCGCCCAGCTCAAATTCTCTACCTGCGTTTCCAACATGCCACTGGCCAAGACCGTTCCGCCCAACACCAGCACCACGGCCATCATTTGCAGCCAGGTAGGTTTCTTCTTGAAGAGCACAGCCTCCAAGAGCATGCTTATCCAAGTGAACTGCATGAGCAGAATAATGGCCACCGATGCCTGCGTCATCTGCACACACTGATAATAGGCCATGCTCACCAGACCGTTGGTAGTACCGGCCAGAATTAGTTTCCAGGTGGGGGTTGTTTGCGGTTGCTGCTGCGCCCTAAATGATTTAGAACGGGTCTGCAGGAAATAGAGCGGCCACAGGATGAGCAGGGCGAAGAATGCCTGTGAACCGGTCACATCGCCCAGGGTATAGCCTTGCTTGTAGGCCAGCTTCACAAACGTAGACACCACGCCAAAACTGCACGCGCCCAAAAACACCAATAATCCGCCTCTAAACATCTAGTCTTTCTTTGTTGTAACCCCTTAGACAAAAGGGCTGCAAAGGTAGCGCTTTTAGAGACAGTTTCCACGCTCTGCGTTGAGATGGTTCCTTATTGCCTTTGCGCAAAGGGAAACCCGTTTTTGGTCTATTTCCTAGAAAATAGGCCAAAAACGGCATTCACTTAAGTAAAATATTTTTACCCAAGCAGATATGCCGTACTGCAAAAGGTACTCTTTCTAACATCAAAGGCATATGGCTACTATTCAAACCCCACCTACCTTGGAAACAGCTACCTTCTCTATGGGCTGTTTCTGGAAACCAGAGGCCCTTTTTGGGGCAGTGCCCGGGGTAGTGTCCACCAGCGCGGGATACGCGGGAGGCACCTCTCCTGCTCCCACGTATTGGCACCTGAAAGACCATCTGGAAACTGTACAAGTCACTTTTGAGGCTACCCAACTCAGCTTTGAAGAACTGCTGGCCCTCTTCTTTATCCATCATTCAGCCACCAGAATTGCCCCTAAGCGACAGTACGCCTCGGCTGTCTTTTATCACTCTCCCGTCCAGCAAAATGCCATAGAAAAGGCCATTCAAGCGGAGGAAGCGCGGCAACCAGAAAAAATACAGACGCTGGTGCTGCCTTTTACCCAGTACCACCTGGCAGAAGAACGTCACCAAAAGTGGAATTTGAAAAGGGTTCCTCCCCTCCTGCAAGAACTTCAGGTCTATTACCCAGATGAATTGACATTCAACGCAGCTACAACTGTAGCTAGAGTAAACGGCTTTGTTGCCGGGTTTGGAACGGAGGCGCACATAACCGCAGAATTGGAATGCTTTGGATTATCAGGTGTCGCCCAGGACGTGTTATGGCAGAAGTGGAAACAAGCTCGTCTTGCTTAGTCCTATTTAACATATTTTTACAGATACACTCTTACATTTTAGCCTGTTTCCCAAAACTGTCCCTTTTGCATCGTTCCGTGGAAGGTCATGGTTTTACGCAGCAGGACAACCTCCATCTGCCAGGAACTCTCCATTGCAACAAGGAAACGCTTCATTTCCCGATAGAATTGCTTTGGGAGGAGAGGCGCATGATTTCCATGGGCTTACGTCGTAATGGAAATACAACGCTACATCAGAAGAAAAGGTGATATGTCTAAGTTTGAAAATCGAACCGCCAGCGCACGGGAGCGTGCACCAGTATCAAAGGGCAAGCTGAGAATGGCGGAAGGCGGTGGTTGGTGGGATCACTAACAACGGAAAACGGCAAACCCACTGACCATAATCCAAACAAGAAAGGACAGAATTAGGCAGCGGCGGAGGTATTAAGTATCGCGCAAAAACAATCACTACAAAAACAACCAGCCCTAAAAAGCCCCTGGAAAACAATTGCTTTCCAAGGGCTTAACTCTTGATAACAAAGGCAATCTGTTAAAGAGGGAATCAGCCTTCTTTCTTCTCCGGGACAAAGGCCATAGAAATG
Organism: Nibribacter ruber; assembly: GCF_009913235.1. Lineage (NCBI taxonomy): Bacteria > Pseudomonadati > Bacteroidota > Cytophagia > Cytophagales > Hymenobacteraceae > Nibribacter > Nibribacter ruber. The sequence continues at coordinate 1,088,276 of NZ_CP047897.1, forward strand.
GAGTTCACGCAGTGGCGGGTGTTCTTGGCGGTGAAACGCTCGCCTAAGAAAACGTGGCCCAGGTGACCGCCGCAGTTGGAGCAGACAATCTCGGTGCGGCTGCCATCTGCGTCTGGGACGCGGGTGACGGCCCCCGGAATCTCATCGTCAAAGCTGGGCCAGCCGCAGTGGGCGTCAAACTTGTCTTCAGCGCGGTAAAGCGGGGCGTTGCATTGGCGGCAGATATAGGTGCCAGGTTCTTTGATGTTGTACAGTTTTCCAGTGAAGGGGCGCTCGGTGCCTTTGCGTAAAATGACGTACTCTTCTTCGGGGCTGAGGTCGTTATATTTCTTCGGTTCGTTTTCCATGGGTTGCAGGTTTTGTTGGTACAATACTACTATAGAACGGGCAAAGAGAGGCATTCCGTTCCTATCCTTGAAGATACCAGAACGGCCAATCATGTTTCGTTTTTGGCCTGTTTTCCAGAAAAGAGGCTAAAAACGAAGGAAAGCCTAGTTATTAACAAGTTGGCAGTGATCATGTTTACAGCAAGTTATAAAACGTGCTGCGCCAGAACATTCTGCACATCATACACATTCACGCTCTTATTAAACTTCTTTTTGATGCTAGGGTTGGCCTCGCTGGAAATCCAGATTTTGAGTTCGGCGTCCAGCTCAAACGTGCCCGATGTCTCTACACTGAACCTGGAGATGCTTCTATAGGATATGGACAGGTATTCTACCTTGCTGCCGGTCAGGCCCTGATGGTCTACCAGAATCAAGCGCTTGGTGGTGAAGATAAACGTGTCCCGGAGCAGCTTAAAGCCCAGCTCAATGTCCTCGCCGGGAATTAACAGCTTACCATAGTCTTTCAAAAGATTCTCTTTGGACACAGCGCCAGCGTTGCCCATGATTGCAGAAAGTAAACCCATAGGTTGAATTAGAAATTAGAAATTAGAAATTAAAGGATACTGCTATTGGATTAACCTGGTTTTAAGTGACCTTTAGGCTTTCGGGAAGTAGGGAATCATCTCGTTCCAGGGTTTTGCGGTCCCAGTGGCCTAATTGCGCGCCAGCTTGGTAGGTGCTCCGCAAAAATGCCAGAAGCGTTTTCTCAGGGTGTTCGGCTTGCTGCACCTCTTGGTAAGGAAGAATGTACTCTCCCAGCGTGGCATGGTAAAACGCCGAAGCTGGTTGAACCTTGGCCGTTTTATATCCTTCGGGTTCTGGGTACTGGTAGCTGTAAAAGGCCGGCGAGGGCATAGCCTCATTGCCGGGCCAGAAGCCGCAGCTGCTCACCTCTTTGCAGTACGCCTCCTGGGCCACCCAATCTGGCAAGTGGGGTACGCCGCCGGGATGTTTGGGTGCCGCCCTTCCTGAGAACCTGGACACCGCCAAATCAAAGCTTCCCCAGAACAGGTGCACCGGGCTGCATTTGCCTGTAAACTCAGCCCTGAAGGTAGTAAGCACCCCTTGGGCCAGGAGGAAGGCGGTATGCAGTTGGCTGGCTTGTGCGGGATTATAGGTGGCATGCACAGAATCTTCTGCAAACGGAATAGGGTTTTCCAGTTCATTGGGCACTGCATGAATCTCCACCACTAGGCCTATTTCCTGCAGGGTGCTCATGAGCAACCCGTAAAAACCCGCCACAGACAGATTCGCCAACGGAAAGGTGCGCTCCTCCCCCAGACTGGTGACCACCTGCACCTGGTGCTGCCGAAGGTCCAGGTTAATCTGGAAGTGCTTTTTCCCGGCGGGCAGATCGCCGGTGGTAAACCCCGAGGGCGTTACTTGCAGAGTCACGTGCCAGGAGTGATTGAGCCAAGGCAGCTGCCCCATTTTTATCTTGCCCACAATCTGGCACCAGAGATGAAGCGTCTGGTAGGTATCTTTGGCTTCTTCATAAGAGAGTTTGGGCCATTGCTGTTTTTCCATGCTTACTTAAACGAGACCAATTCGGGATTGGCCTTGTAAAATACATTTCTATAACTACTTGTCCACCAAATAGCTTGGTATGGCTCAAATAAAAACTCCCGTAGCCGCTCCCTTCTTGAAAGGACCTACTACGGGAGCTAAGGAAAATGCAGAAGTGACGTATCCTTATTGTTGGGATGTGCTGCTGGAAATCTATTCCTGAAGGGCGCCCAAGGCTCTGCCTTCTTCAATCTTTTCTTCCAGTACCTGCACGGCACGCTCGGCGCGCTCAATCCTGGCTTTCTTTTCCTGATATTCTGCGTCAGAGAGTTTTTTGTCTTTGCGGTCTTTCTCCAGAGCTTCTCTGGCTTTGGCAATCTTGGTGCGGGCGTTTTTTACTTTTTCGTTGCCGTTTTCCATGGATTCCTCCAGGCGCTCTCGGCGCTGCTCGCCGGTTAAACGGGCCTGGGCGGCACGTTGCTGGCCAAACTCACGGCCCGAGACTCCGTCCTTGTCCTTGCCATACGCATTGCCCTGGTTGTCCCGGTCCAGACGATCTTCGTCCTTGTCCTGGCCGTTGTTGCCGCGGTTGCCATTTCCTTTGTTGTTGTTGTTGTTGTTGTTGTTGTTGTTGTTGTTCTGGCCTTTCTCCTGGTTGCCTTTACTGTTGTTTTTAGCTTGGTCTGGTTTCCCTTTTTGGCCATGCTCTTTCTCCTGGTCGTCCTTATCTTGGTGGGCTTCTTTCTTGGCCTGTCCTTTTCCCTGAGCAATGGTATCTAAGGGAGCTTGAAGTACTAAGCCCGCGCCTAGCGCCAGGCCTAGAAGTAGTTTATAATTCGTTTTCATGGAAGGGGCTTTCTTATAAATCTTCTAACAAAGAATCCACCTCTTGCGTGGCGGCTTCTATTTCTGTAGTGGTGTTTTCTATCTGAGTAGAATCTGTAACCGTGGTAGCTTGGTCTGTTACAGTGGTTTCTGAAGTAGTCACCGTTTTCTCTTTGGTTTCACTGCAGCCCAGGGCCAGCAGAGAGAGGGTAGCCAAAGCCATAATCTTGGTTTTCATAATGGATACGTTAGTGGAACAGATGTGCCTGATACAACAAGGCCTTTAACGGAAATATATTCATTTAGATGTATATTCAAAAATAGCTCCAATGGAATAGCTCTCAGAGGATAACAAGGCTTCTGTTTTCTAGGCGAGTTCTGCTTACTCTTTGTAACATAAACCGTATGCTAAGGCAGTTTAACCAATAGAAAACATACAGAGCCTAATAGGTACTTGCCGCGGGCCATCTATACCAGACATATCTTATGAAAATAGCTACCTATAATGTGAATGGAATCAGTGCCCGGCTGACGGTATTGTTGCGCTGGCTCCAGGAAACCCAGCCAGATGTAGTGTGCCTGCAAGAGCTGAAAGCACCGCAAGAAAAATTCCCGGCGGAAGCCTTGCTAGAGGCCGGCTACGAGGCCATTTGGCAGGGGCAGAAAAGCTGGAACGGAGTAGCCATTCTCTCCAAAGTGGGCAAGCCCGAAGAAATCAGAAGAGGCCTGCCGGGCAACCACGATGACGACCAAAGCCGGTACCTGGAAGCCAAAGTAAACGGTCTTACCATTGGTTGTCTGTACCTGCCCAACGGCAATCCCGCTCCGGGTCCCAAGTTTGAGTACAAACTGCGCTGGATGGAACATTTCGCCCAACACGCCGCCTCCCTGCTGGCGTCAAAGGAGCCAATCATTTTAACGGGCGACTACAACGTGATTCCCACAGAATTGGACGCCTACAAACCTGAGCGCTGGGTAGAGGACGCTTTGTTTAGGCCAGAGACCCGCGCTGCCTTTGAGCAATTGCTGGCCCAAGGCTGGACGGACGCTATACGGTACCTGCACCCAAAGGAAACCATTTACACCTACTTTGATTACTTCAGAAACGCCTTCGGGCGGAATGCCGGGCTGCGCATTGACCACTTTCTTCTGAGCCCCAATCTAAAGGACAAACTCAAAGCCGCTGGCGTAGACCGCGAGGCCCGAAGCTGGGAAAAGTCCAGTGACCACGCTCCCGTCTGGATTGAGCTGGAAGACGCCTGAAAAACCAAATCAGCGGTAATTCTTTAAGGGAATTAATGAGTTGTACCGGATTGGCTGCTTATTAAAAAGTGCTAGTCAACTGCCTTAACGCAGGTTTGTATCCGGAGGTATTAGGTATAGTTTGCCTAGAATGCGCAGGAGACCAGGCGGTGCCATTGTCTCTGCATTGGTCACCAACTGTTGGTCTGGTTAGGCCTTTAAAGGATGGCATTCATCTAATCCCCATTCACACTTAAACAGGGCATTATCATAGCAGGCATTGAAGGAGAGACAAGGGCACTGCCTGGTCTCCTGCGCTTTCCAGATTCCCCAAATTGCGGGCGCAAACGGAGGCTTACAATTGTAGGCTAGGACTCTAAGGCAGATTGTTAAAGCCAGTGGTGAAGAAAAAGCTACATCATCCGAGTGAAGCCTAATATTTGCCGTCCTCTTCTACCGCCACCGGGTATCGCGCCAGATTTTCTGCTGTTCTGGGGTTTGGAACGTCCAGGCGATGAGGCGACTGGCTTTGTTTCCCTGGCTCATGGGAATGGTTTTCACTTCCAGCACCCCTGCGGCCTGCAAGGCTTTGTGCACGCCCGGCACGTTGGCCTGCTTAGAAACCAGCGTAGAAAACCAGAGGCAGGCCGTGCCGAACCCTTTGCTTTGCCGCACCATGTTGGCAATGAATTCGGGCTCCCCTCCTTTGCACCAAAGCTCATTGCTCTGTCCGCCAAAATTGAGCACCGCAGCAGACACGCGCTGCTGTTTCAGGTTGCCCACCTTTCGTCTAGAGCCGGCCTGCGCTTCTGCTTTGGAGGCATGGAACGGCGGATTGCAGATGGTCACGTCAATGCGCTCCTCTGGACGTAGAATGCCTTTGAAAATGTTGCCGGGGTTGGTTTGCAGCCTCAGGTCAATGTGCCCTTGCAAGGCGGGATTTTGGTCTACCACCTGCCGCCCCGAGGCAATGGCTACCGGGTCAATGTCTGAACCAATGAACGACCAGCCGTACTCCTGATGCCCGATGATGGGATACACGCAATTGGCGCCCACGCCTACATCCAGACAGGTGACCTTTGCGCCTTTGGGTATTTTCTGGCCAGAAGCGCCCGCTGGCGTGGCACCCAGCACATCTGCAATGTAATGGAGATAATCGGCGCGGCCGGGTATGGGCGGACAAAGGTAGCCTTCGGGGATGTCCCAGAAATTGATCTTGTAGAAATACCTGAGCAGGGCCTTGTTGAGGGCTTTTACCGCAGCCGGGTTGAAGAAGTCAATGGAGAGGTCGCGGTACTCGTTCGGGCGCACGAAGCGTTCCAGGTTGGGGCTGCTCTTGATGAGTTGCTTGAAATCATACCGCGCCCGGTGCTTGTTTCTGGGGTGGAGATTTGATTTCTCTTCGGGGTGGATTTTCTTATCTGGACGCATTAGAGCAAAGGGCCATCACATTTGACAACCCGAAGGTAGGCATTCGGCCAGCTTTTTCCATAGCGTATCCTTTCCTTCTCCTACCAGAGGTGCTCTCTCGTCGATTTTCGCCCTTTTTAATCTTTTGCCAAGAAGGCAGCCTACCATAGAAAATCATAAAAGAGCGCAGCCATTTGTAAGCCTATTTCTCAAGACAGACAGCCTTTTCAAGCCTACTTCAAAGTCTATAGGAGGCCATAGAAGCATCGTTTTTAGCCTATTTCAGCGAAAACAAGCCAAAAACGATTGGTTGGGGAGGACTCTTGCAACGCTTGTTTTTGGCTAGCTTCTTCTGGCAATCATCTCCAGTTCTACCTGCGCACCCAGCGGCAGGGAGGCTACGCCAATGGTGGTTCGGGCGGGGTACGGGGCCGTGAACTGCCGGGCATACACCTGGTTCATCGCCTCAAAGTTGGCCATGTCGGTTAAGTACACATTCACCTTCACTACATGGTCTGGCGTGAGTCCTGCCGCCGCCAGCACGTTGAACAGGTTCTTAAAGCATTGCTCTGTTTGCGCGGCAATGTCTCCCTGCACCAGTTTCCCGGTCTCTGCCTCTATGGGCGTCTGCCCAGAAAGGTACACCAACTCCCCAGACGCCACAGCATGGGAATACGGCCCCACAGACACGGCACCTTCGGCGGTAAAAGCTTCTCTTTTCATAGTTGTTTTTGGGATGAGGGATAGTATATAAAATGGCTGGTGTTAGGAATGGTTGTTAGTTTCCAGATTGCAGCCTTACGGACTTGTGTAAGCTGCGGCGAGGGCTGTCGACCGTAGGCTGGCGCTTATACAGTATTGGCATGAGTTGTTTTTTTCTATTTCCTTTTGGTTTTTCTTATTAATCTCTGTTTTTAGTCTCTTTTCAAGAAAACAGGTCAAAAACGGAAATTTCATCTTTTACAAAATATTTTTAGCTGTCGGCCAAAGCAGTTTCTGTCCGCTGCCTAATTCCTTTTATAAACTTGTAGATGAGGTAGCATATCCCAATGATGTTTACTGCGTGCCAAAAGTAAAGTCCAACCACTACTGCTTTGTCGAAGTCGGTCATACTTTCCCAACTCCAATACTCGCCTTTGCTCTCGTCATAGTTGTCGTCGTAGCTCATCATCATGGTTCCTAAGAACACATATACAGCCAAATCGAAGAAAATTATTCCTAGCCGTAAAAGAAAGTCTTTGAATGAATATAGTTTAATTTTCACTTAAGGTTCATGATTACAATTGCTGCCAACGGACTAGTATAAAAGACGGCGAGGCCGTCGGCCGTCGCTGACTTTTATACAGTGTTGGCAATAGTAATTTTTTCTAGTACTTCTCAACAAGACTGTCTTTTATAATTTCAGCCACTTTCCAGTTGTCATCACCTTCTTTGATAACTAAACATTCTATCAAAACTCTTCCTTCTTGTCCTTCTAACTCGAATCTTAATTTAGCTGGATTGTCCGAGTCCTTAGGTAAATCATTTTGATTGAAATGCAGTGACTTGAATCCACCTATCTTGTTTTTTACGTCCAGATTCTGTTTTACTAATTCAACACCTTCATTGAAGGATTCTGGTTGTCCAGCATTTATTAAATAAGAACCTATGAAAGAAAACAAAACCGCCAGAGGAAAAAGTATAAGAAATCCTTTTATTAATTTCTTTCTGGTTACAGGGTGCTTCCAGTAAGGTTTAAAGAAGAAGTAAGCTATAATTCCACTTACTATCCACCCAACTACTTCAAACATTTTATATTTCTTTTATTATTGCCAACTATTGTATAACCATAGCCTCCTATTCCGGTTATAGATTTTATTCAGGTTATAAGCTCAATATATGGAATAAAACCTCCTCTTTCCATACCTACGGGAGACAATAACTTGAAAAGACGCACCTCAGCACTTATAAAAACTAAGAAACCGTTTTTGGGCTGTTTTCTGAGAAACAGCCCAAAAACGGCTTTCGTCAAAATAGGGCCTCTCCTATTTTTTGGCCTCGGCGGCAGGGGCTTCCTCGTTGATGAGGTTGATGGCTTTTTGGAGCAATTGATCTTTGCGGGCCAGAACGCCTTTCAGGGTGGGGTGCGCCTCCTGGTCAAGTCTTATGCCTTTGCGCTGGGTGGCGCTTTGGTTGGGATAATAAATGGCGTTGCCAGAGAAGGTGGCCTCGTAGCCGCCCGGCAGCGGAAACTTCTTCACGTCACCATCGGCGCCGGCGGTTTGTTCACCCAGGGTAATGCTGTTGGGGAAGAGGCGTTGCAGGCTCATGACGTTCCATTCCCCAATGCTGTGGGTGTGGCCGTTCACCAGAATCACCACCTTGCCCTCATAGGCAGTGCCCTCAGGCGTGAGGTTATTGGGGTAGTAGACCTCGGGTTGGGTGAGCAGGCGGTAAGTGCCCAGCTGGTACGGGTTCATTTGGTAATAACGCGCAAAATAGTGGTTCTTCTTCCCGAACTTCTTGTACAGGTACTGATACACAAAATCGCTGTTGTCTGGCTCGCCGCGCATGTCAAAGATGATGCCTTTGGCTTTGGCGGCCCGGTTCAGGAGGGTATCCATGAGCACGGCGTCTTCTTCTGGGGTGTCATCATTGATGAACCTAAACGTGTCATCTATCTTGAAATGCACAATGTCTTTGGCGACGTAGGACAGGTTCTTGCTTTTCTTGGCGGGCGTGGCGTGCACTTTCTTGAAGTAGGCGTCAATGAGCTTGGCCTTGGCGGGCAGCACCGGGTCCAGTAATCTGAGCGTGGTAGAAAGCGTCTCCTCCCCGCGCAACAACTGCAACTGCATCTGGGCATCTTCTGACCGGAACAGCAGGTTATCGCCCCACTCTCCTACCCGCGCCCACAGGGCCTGCTGGTTAGAGACCGCCAGCACCTGCTTCAGGGCACCCACCCACTCCTCTACGGCCACGCTGTCCAGGGCAGTGATGATATCGCCTCTCCGTATGTTGGACTGCCGGCACAGTACCGGGTCAATGATGGCTGTGACAATGATTTTCTTCTCCGCCACGCGGTAATCAAACGGCGGAAAGTAATGGTTCTTGAAAAGCTTTTCACGGTGTTGCAGCTGCCGGAAGAAGGAGAACGCCTGCGTGTCATCCAGGTGCGCGTTGACCACCAGCAAAAGGCGCTCGTACTCCTGCCGGCTGTCACACTGAGCAAACAGCGGAACGGCCACCTGAATCACGTCTTCCCAGTTTTTGTCCATGAGGTGCTTGTACGGGTACAGGTAGTCTACATAGGTCTTGAACTTGGCCAGCGCCAGCATGCGCAGCGGGTAAGTAAGGTTTTCCTGGGGTTTGCGTACGTAGGCCAGCTCATGGGGCACGGTGCCGCCGTACGGGTTGTAGCGCACATAGGTATAATGGTGTTTGGAGCCCGTGTACCGGCGTTCAAACAACTTCTCCAGGTGCTTTCTTACGTCACTGCTCAGGTATTTAGATTTGTTTCGCCAGGCATCGTCTACGTTCTTGAGCAGATACGCGCCTTTGGGGTTGTCTTCCTGCGGTTTTATTTTGTCGCCTTCGGGTAGGCCCACGCTTTGCAGCATCTCTTTGAACACCGCATTGGCCTGCTTTTCATTCTGCGCCGAGTCTACCTTGGGCAGGTACAGGAAAAACAAGGAGTCGGCCTTAAGCCTTCCTTCGGCCGAGGCCGGATGGTAGTACTTCACAAACCCCCAGATGCGGTAGAAATTGAGGTGCTTCTCTGGGTCTGCTCCCTCCTGCGCCTGGGTTTTCTGGGGCATGGCCAGCAACAGACTTCCCAGCAGAAGGCAGAAAACCGTAATGGAGCTCCTAAAAGAGTGTACTAACCGTTGACGAGAGTAAGCGTGTGTCATGAAAAGAAATGCGTGTAGTATGAAAAGCCCTTGCCGGCCCATGGCGCTAAAGATAGAACGAAGAAACGGAACCAGACGCGTGTAGCAACCCAATGCAGGCAGCAAAGTAATACACAAGCAAAGCCCACCAGCCAGATTCAGGCGCTTGTACGGAAAAACCAGAATTAAGTGCCGCCTCTGTATTTATTTTCTTACAAGCCAAGGTAGCCAGCAGCAAGGAAAACCTCGTTTTTGGCGTGTTTTCCAGAAAATAGGCCAAAAACGGCCGGCGCGGTGTCAACAGTTTTTGGCTTCCAGCGTAAAGGCACGGGTCTTTAGCATTATATTTGTAGCAGTGATTAAAAAGGAATCACTCACTTAACCCCCTTCACATGACGTTAAAAGCAATTACTCGCCTCGCCTTCGCCCTTACCCTGGCCTTGACCACGGTGGCCTGTTCCAGCAGCCGCAAGACGGGCAGCGTGACTTCCCGCTTTCCGGGCGGCGTAAAACGCGAGGGTTCTGACCGCAGCACCCGTTACCCAGACGGCTATCCGCTGCCAATCCCTGGCACTTCTACTTCCAGATCCACCAAAGGCATGCCTCCGGGACAAGCCAAGAAAGTGTATGGTGACAAGTCTGCCAAAGCCTACGCGCCCGGCCAGCAAAAGAAAAAGGGCCATGGAAAAGGAAACGGCAAAGGCAAAGGAAAGGGCAAAGGCAAAAAGCATTAAACCCAACCTGCCAACGCTTATGGCACTAAAACAGAAGAGCCGCCTTTCTTGCAAGAAAGGCGGCTCTTCTGTTTTAGGTGGTTTTAATTACTTCAGCAGCAAAATCTCCTGCTCATTCAAATAGCCGGATTAAGTGTCTACTGAAGTAGGTTTCACAACCAGTTCATATTGGTTCGATTTTTCAGGTAAGACGTCACATCAATATATTGCCTGAGCTGATTTGGGTTCTTCTGGCCTTCTCAGCTTTGGTAGAAGTTATGAGCAACCTACAAGCTTTCTCTAAACAAGGCCGCGCCGTTTTTGGCTTGTTTTCTGAGAAATAGACCAAAAACGGCGCGGCAACTTATATTACCCATGCAAATACTCCTGTACTACTATTTCTTTTGCAGGAGTTGTACCAACTGGTGGGCGGCTTCTTCAGAGGAGGCCGGGTTCTGGCCCGTGATCAGGAGACCGTCTTTCACCACATGCACGGCCCAGTCTTCTTTCTTGGAATAGGTGCCGCCTTTGACTTTCAATTCGTCTTCCAGAAGATACGGCACTACATCCGTAAGGCCCACGGCTTCTTCTTCTGTGTTGGTAAAGCCCGTCACGTTTTTGCCTTTCACCAAGGGATCGCCGTTCTCATCTTTGGCATTGAGCAGGACGGCAGGCGCATGACAAACGGCCACTACCGGCTTCTTGCTCTTCCAGAGGCTTTCTATCAGCTGGATGGAGTCCTGGTTCTTGTAAAGGTCCCAGAGCGGACCATGCCCACCGGGGAAAAACACGGCATCATACTGTTCTGCCTTCACTTGATGGAGCGGCGTTGTGGCTGCCAGTTCCTCCTGAAGTTCTTTGTCTTCCTTGAACCGCTTGGTGGCCTCTGTTTGGTTTTCGGGCGCGTCGCTTTTAGGGTCAATGGGCGGCTGTCCTCCCTTGGGAGAGGCTAAGATAATCTCTGCCCCCGCTTCTTTGAACACATAGTAAGGCGCGGCAAACTCCTCAATCCAGAATCCGGTTTTGTGGCCGGTTTCGCCCAGCTCACTGTGCGAGGTCAACACCATTAATATTTTCATAGCTTACTTCTCTTAGGTTATAATGATTTAGTCACATACGCCGTCTGGGGTGCAAGTACCGCCGGTGGATCCGTCCAAAATGGTGGGTTTTTCTTCTTCCCATACCTTTTCCAGCACTTCTTTGAACAGCTCTGTGGGTTGGGCACCTGACACGGCGTATTTGTTGTTGAACACAAAGAAAGGCACGCCGCGCACGCCTACCTGCTGGGCTCGTACAATGTCTTGCTGCACCTCATCAGCGTACGTTTGGTTTTGCAGGGCTTCCCGCGCCTCAGCACCGTCCAAGCCTACTTCTTCGGCGAGCTTCACCAAAGTGTCTATGTTGCCCACGTCCTGACCTTGGGTGTAGTAGGCGGCAAAAAGCCTTTCTTTCATCTGGTCCTGCTTGTGACGGGTGTGGGCCAAATGAATGAGCTGGTGCGCCAAGAAGGTATTGTTGATGATAGCGTTGTCAAAGTCATACACCAAGCCCTCATCTTTGGCCATGGCCGCCATCTGGTCGTTCATTTGCTTGCCCTGGGCGGTGGTGGTGCCTTTGCGCCTGCCCAAGTACTCGTGCACGCTCTGCCCCGGTATGGGCTTCAGGTCGGGGTCTAGTTGAAAGCTTCGCCATAGTACCTCTACTTTGTCTTTGGGAGAGAACTGCTCCAGGGCCTTCTCAAACTTGCGCTTGCCAATGTAACAGAACGGGCAAACCACATCTGACCATATTTCTACTTTCATGCTGTTGTTTCTAGTCTTCACGTATCAGGGAGCCGGCACCTTTCATTTGGGAGCCTGCCGTTTCTAGCCCTGGCTTTAAATTTTATACTAAGTTAGGACCAGAATGTTTATTTGGGGCGGGCATTTCATGGGGTATACCAGTATGCTTTTCTATACCCACCCTCAGTTTAGGCGGGTAAACGCTCTCCTTCTCACTGCCTGCTTCTCTCAGGTCACCATAACACGTAGCTGCCAATTCTTTTGCCGTCTGAAACTTTACCGAATTAGATAAGTACAAAAGACACGGAACAGTTGCCCTTCTGGGGCAGCCTCATCCCCTTTTCAAATTGTCTTTTTGTTTTACTAAAGCCACCAGAGGAGAATACGTATGTTAGCTATGAATTACCGCGGGCCCTTGCGGGTCCGGATAGATGAAAAGCCTATGCCCAAAATCCTGCACCCGCAGGATGCCATTGTGCGGGTAACCCGTTCCTGCATTTGCGGTTCAGATCTTCACTTGTACAACGGCAACGTGCCAGACACGCGGGTAGGATCCACCTTCGGCCATGAGTTCACCGGCATTGTAGAAGAAATAGGCTCTGAGGTGACCAAGGTGAAAGTGGGCGACCACGTGCTGGTACCGTTCAACATCTCCTGTGGCCAGTGTGCTTTCTGTAAGCAGGAACTATACGGCAACTGTCATGAGTCTAACCCAGAAGCTACGGCCGTGGGCGCCATTTTTGGCTATTCTCATACGGCGGGGGGCTATGATGGAGGTCAGGCAGAATATGTGCGCGTACCCTACGCCAACGTAGGCCCAACCATCATCCCAGAGGGCATGGACCCAGATGATGCCGTGTTGCTGACAGACGTAGTACCCACCGGCTACCAGGCCGCTGAAATGGCTGGTATTCAAAAGGGTGACACTGTAGTGGTGTTCGGGGCAGGTCCCATTGGCATCATGGCCGCCAAATGCGCCTGGTTGTTTGGTGCGGGCCGTGTCATGATCATAGACAAGATTGAGTACCGCCTGGAGTTTGCCAAAAACTATTCTCAGTGCGAGGCTTACAACTATGAATCTGTGGGAGACCCGGTGCTCTTCATCAAGAAAGCCACAGACTGGATGGGCGCCGATGTGGTGATTGACGCCGTGGGCGCAGAGGCCACCGGCAACGCCATGCAAACCATCACCGGTAGAAAACTGCTTTTACAGGCTGGTTCAGCCACGGCACTGCACTGGGCTATCAACTCGGTTAAAAAAGGCGGTATCGTGTCCATTGTAGGCGTGTATGGCCCAACAGATAACCTGGTCCCCATTGGGAATGTGCTCAACAAAGGCCTGACCATCAGAGCCAACCAGGCTTCTGTGAAGCGTCTGCTGCCCAGATTGATTGAACACGTACAGGCTGGAAGAATCAACCCTAAAGGATTGATCACGCACCGCATTCCGTTAGAGGAGGTTTCTGAGGCGTACCGCATGTTCTCTCAGAAACTGGACAACTGCATTAAGCCTATTCTTATTCCACCAAGAGCGAATGTCTAACGCATAACATATTATGGAAAATTCAAGCAGAGATTATTCTCATATCAATGGGTGGGGCATTGACGCAGACCCTAAAAACGACCCCACGTACCCTATGAAGAAGCGCACCAATGAGGAGCACCGCGGCTACAGCTGGCAACGGCCTACACAGCAGGCTGAAACGGTAGAGGTGCTGCACTCCAATGAGCGCCCCAACCTGACGGCCGTCTTCGGGACTACGGTACCGCCTTCTGGCTTGAGTGGCATGCTGCGCCGTTACGCCTTCAAACACACCGAAAACGAGTACGCCCACTGGCTTCCTTTGCTGCTGGCTGACCGCATTAACGTGGTAGAAGGCATCATAGAAGACTTCAAAAACGGCAAAGTGCCCAATATCTTCGCGGAGAAAGGCATGAAAGCCGATTTGCAGCACGACCGCGCCGGCCTCATCAAAAAGGCGGTGATTGGTGGTTTGTTGATTGGCGGAGTGGTGGCCTTTATGGCTGGTAAAAACAGCAACAAGTCCCGTAAGCTGGACTATTAACCCATACCAATTTCATTGAAAGATGCCTGACTGCTTAAAGAGCAGTCAGGCATCTTTTTTATTGGGCTTTAGGGATTTGATCCTCTTCATTTATCTGAAAACGATATAAAACATCACCGTTAAAACAATAGAAAAAAGAATGTTCAGCACCAATCCCGCCCGCATCATGTCCTTCTGGGGTACAAATCCAGAAGAGTAGACCATGGCATTAGGCGGAGTGCCTACGGGCATCATGAATCCATAGGTGGCGGCAATGGTAGCCGGGAACACCAACAGCATTGGATTGATCTGCATCTGATTGGCCATGGTATACAAAATGGGCAAAATGAGGGCAGCACTAGCGGTATTGCTCATAAACTCTGTGAGCAAAATACTAAACAAAACAATGATCCAAAGGAAGACCAATAGCGGAACTACCGTAAGCAAGCCTGCCACTTGCCCCACCATGATGGAGCCTAAGCCGCTTTTGTCTATAATCATGCCCAAGGTTAAGCCTCCGCCAAAAAGTAACAGTACCTCCCATTGAATACTCTTTATAATCTCCTCCCATTGCAGGCTGCCGGTAATAAACACTAAGAATATAGCAATCACGGCCACTAATGAGCTAAAGCTGTCTGTGATGCTAAACAGAGGTGCTAAAACTCCTTCCAACATCCAGAGGGCCACAATGATGAAGAATAGGATGCCTAAGGTTTTGAGCGGTGCCCCAAGGATAGGTTTGAGTTCCATTTCGCCTAGCCTCAGTTTTCTATCTGGCTTAAAATAAAGCGTCAACACCAATACCGTCACCGGGAAAGTCAACAGAAAGATAGGGATGCCATACAGAAGCCACTCTGAAAAAGAAATGCCCATGATGGCACCTCCAATGGCGTTTGGCGGACTTCCAATCAAAGTAGTTATTCCACCAATGTTAGCCGAATACGCAATGCCTAGGAGCAGGAACTTTGATTCTGGCGAAGACTTTTGCTTATCTACCAACACCAGCATTCCCAGGCCCAAGGGTATCATCATGGCTGCGCTAGAAGTATTACTCACCCACCAGGACACCAGGCCCGTGGCCAGCATCAGCAAGACTGAAGACCAGTAAAAATTGCCCTTAGAGAGTTTAATCAGCTTTTGCGCCAACAGCTTGTCTAAGGAATGCTTTGACAAGGCCCCTGCCAACACAAACCCACCCATGAAAAGAAAGATAACCGGATTGGCGAACTCCCTAAATGCGTCTTTGGGGCTGGTGAGTTGCAGATAGATGGCCAGCACTGGAATCATGAGCCCCGTTAATGGCAACGGAATAGCTTCTGTCACCCAGAGAACGGCTACCATGACCAACAAGGCCAGCGCTTTCTGGGCCTGGGGCTCATCTACCACCGGAAAAAACAGCAGCGCACAAAACAATCCCACGGCAATCAGAAACGAGGGAACATGTATCTTCTTTTCCATGGCTGTTATGCAGGGCAGTATGCGCCAGATGTTGACGAAGCCACCTGGACCTCAATTCGTTAAAAATAAGAATTTCTATGAAACCACTTGTTACCGCATCCATCTTCCTACAGCAAAACGGCCGACAGTCAATAAAACCGCCAGCCGTTTCTGGTTAGAATTGGTTAAAAGAGCGAAAGGAGTTCTTGAGAAACTACACTTCCGCTCCATCCCCCAATATTTTGAAAATGAGAGTTAAATCACCTCCCCTTTCTCGTTCATTTTAATCTTCATCCGCCGGTCACCGTTTTCCAGCATCAGTTTATAGACTTTGGAGGTGCCTTTGCGCTCATGGAAGCTGACCAGGTACACATCTTCAGACACGCGCCAGCCAGGGTATTTGCTCAGCAATGACTGTCCCACGGCTTTAGGCAGGATAGTGTTTTTGAACCGTTCAGCGGTGCGCAACAATCTGCCGTCACTGTCATAGGCGGCAAGAATCTTACCCTCCGGCAACTCAAAATTGACATAGTAGGTGTTGGCATCGTCTATATAGTACCGGGAGTCTTTTACATTGAATTCGGCGGCCTTGGTTTGCAACTGTTTCACTGGCGGGGCCACCTCACTAGAGTTCACAGATTCCAGGTACTTGTAATTAATGGCACCAACTTTTACTTCCGGAAAAATGACTTGTCCGTAGATAAGCCCCGGCACGCCTAACAAAAAGGTGCCTAGGATGGCCAGCACAACTATTATTTTTATGGGTTTCATGGCAATAGAATTAAAAGGATTTGTATGACTGAATAGGTAGAATAGCCGGATGCGCGCACCCAGCCCAGGAAAGTTGAAATTCTTCTGAAGACAGACACAGAACGAAGCACTCTTCTGGATTGGGTGAGGAGGCAGGTAGCGCAGTGCGCGCGCCCAAGGCAACAACAGGAAGCCAAAAAAGCAGCGACAGGCGGTCTAGGCCAGGCACATAACTTGGATTCTGTTGTCCAGAAACTTGTAAGTAAAAATAAACCTACCAAAGGGGGCTTGGTAGAAGAACAAAGTGAGAACGGGAATTCACTGTAGGGCAACTTACAGGGTACCTACTTACAGCATTCTTACACTCTAAGCAATAATGCCCTGTCACACATAATCTACGCAATCAACAAAGCACATCAGAACTCTTATAAATACCCACGGGACAGGGTTATAGGGTTCTGTTCACAATTCAATTTCAATCATCTGTCTACTTATCTTTTACGTATTTGGGGCAGGAGTGATTGTACTTTTCTTTAAAATATATTGGAAAAAATTGCCAGTTGTCTAGCCTTCTACCTTAGTAGGTTCACCACGAAATCCTTCTATGATATATCTTACTAGATATCAATGCGATATAAATTTCATTCTCAAAAAAGCTACTGTTTAATTAGTCACCTCTAAACTGGTAGATGACCGTTTTTGGCGTATTTCTGGCAAAAGAGGCCAAAAACGAAAAGGGCCGCTTCTTTTTTCGAAAGCGGCCCTTTTTAGGATATTCTTTACTTAGAAAGGAGGAGCGTCATCAAAACCCGATGGAGGGAAACCGCTGCCACCGTCATTCATCTTGCTGCCTAACCGTATGGTGTTGGGTCCGCTGCCTGATGCGGGGCTGTCAAAGTCTGAAGTTGGGAAGCCACTGCCGCCATCAAACCCGGGTCCACCCCCGAAGCCGTCTTCCAGGTTTCCGAACTTAGTATACTTGCCAATGAACTTCAAGGCCACGCTGCCCACTTCCCCGTTCCGGTGCTTGGCAATAATTACCTCGCCCACACCCTGCGTTGGATTGCCCATCTCGTCCTCAGTGATGCCGTAGTATTCAGGACGGTACAGGAACAGTACCATGTCGGCATCCTGCTCAATAGAACCAGATTCACGTAAATCTGAGAGCATTGGTTTCTTGTCGCCGCCACGGGTTTCCACGGCACGGCTCAACTGTGAAAGCGCAATCACCGGCACGCTCAATTCCTTAGCTAACTGCTTCAATGCCCGCGAGATAGACGCAATTTCCTGTTCACGGTTCCCGCCACCCTTGCTGCCTTCGGCGTTGCCGCTCATGAGCTGCAGGTAGTCAATGATGATCATCTGGATGCCATGCTGCGCTTTTAGGCGGCGGCATTTGGTACGCAACTCCCTGATGGAAAGGCCCGGCGTGTCATCAATAAAGATAGGCGCCTGGCTCAGTCTGGTGATCTTGTGGTTCAGCTGGGTCCACTCATAATCTGCCAGGTTACCCTTCTTGATTTTCTCAGAGTCCAACTCGGCCTCGGCAGAAATCAAACGATTCACCAGCTGAATAGAGGACATCTCCAGAGAGAAAATGGCCACGCCTTTGCTAAAGTCTACGGCGGCGTTGCGCATGGCACTTACCACGAACGCCGTCTTACCCATGGCGGGACGAGCCGCCAGAATAATCAAGTCAGACTGTTGCCAGCCCGAAGTAACCCTGTCTAGGGCATTGAAACCGCTTGGTACCCCCGTCAAGCCTTCTTTCTGGCTTTTCTTGGCTTCCAGTTCCTTGATGGCTTTGTGCATCAAAGACTGCATGTCGTCAAAGTTCTTCCTAATGTTGCTCTCAGACACCTCAAACAGCTTGGCCTCTGTGCTGTCCAGCAGATCAAACACGTCGGTGGTGTCTTCATAGGCCCGTCCTAACACTTCAGAAGAGATGCTGATGAGGTCCCGTTTGATGGCCGCCTCTGTAATGATACGGGCGTGGAACTCTATGTTGGCCGCCGAGTTAACGCGGGTGGTGAGCTGGGTCACGTAGTAGGCGCCGCCCACAAACTCCAGTTCGCCCTGTTCGCGCAGTTCTTGCGTAACCGTCAAAATATCAATGGGTTCTGATTTGTCGAAGAGGCTCAGAATGGCCTTGAATATGCGCTGGTGCGCGTCTTTGTAAAAACTTTGTGGCTTTAACAGGTCAATTACGGCCGTCAAGGCGTCTTTTTCCAGCATGAGCGCACCCAACACGGCTTCCTCCAGCTCCAAGGCCTGGGGCGGAAGCTTTCCTAAACCCGGGGACACGGTCTGCTTGGGGGTCCAAGGTGCCTTGCCTCTGGTCGCTTTCGTTTTCATCTCCTCCATACTAGCAAATGTAAGGGAAGAAAGCACGCAGGTAATCCACAGAACAGGCTCATTTATTCACAATTTCTTTTCCTGCGGCAAAAAGTAATTCTATGCCAAATGGGTGGCGTTTTTGGCTTATTTTCTGAAAAAAAGACCAAAAACGGCTGTTCCACAATTCACAAATCTTTTCCTATCGTTGACACTTTCTCTCTGTTTACTCCTTACTGGTTCCTAGTCGCAGTCTCTTGCTATCCACAAATAAGCACTTACATATCCATAAATCCGTTGGGGCGCAAGAGGTAGCGCATGTGTAGAAATTAGTACATTTGTTCTCTTTGATTTTGCAAGGCATGAGTACAACAGCATACCAACACATTCACATGATTGCCATTGGCGGTAGCATTATGCACAACCTGGCCCTGGCATTACACCGCAAAGGCCTGAAAGTGACAGGCTCAGACGATGAGATCTTTGAACCCGCCAAGGGCCGCCTGGCCGCAGATGGTCTTTTACCTGAGGCCGAGGGCTGGTTCCCGGAGAAGCTGCATAGCAAGCCAGATGCAGTGATTGTGGGCATGCACGCGCGGCCAGACAATCCTGAGCTGTTGTATGCCCAGGAGCACAACATTCCCATCTTCTCGTTCCCCGAGTTCATCTATGAGCAGAGCAAGAACAAGCAGCGCATTGTGATTGCGGGTAGTCATGGCAAAACGTCCATCACGTCCATCATCCTGCACGTGCTCAAGTACCACAACCGCCTGTTTGACTTCGCCGTGGGTGCCCAGCTGGAAGGCTTTGACCTGATGGTGAAACTGACAGAAGATGCGCCTATCATCATTATTGAAGGCGACGAGTACCTCTCCTCTCCTATTCAGCGCGTACCTAAGATTCACAAATACCACCACCACATTGGCGTGATCTCAGGCATCAGCTGGGACCACATCAACGTGTTCCCCACCGAGGAAAACTACCGTGAGCAGTTTAAAATCTTCGTGGACATGACGCCCAAGGCCGGAACCTTGATCTATAACCAGGACGACGAGCAGGTACAGGAAGTGTGCGTGCCCAATAACAGTGACGTGAACTACATTGGCTACACCATCCATGAGCACAAAATCAAGAAGAGCGGCAAGACCATTCTCAAGACGAAGAAGGATGATGTAGAGATTCAGCTGTTTGGCGAGCATAACCTGCGCAACATCTCTGCCGCCAAAGAGGTCTGCAAGCAGATAGGCATCAAAGGCCAAGCATTTTATGAGGCGTTGGCCACCTTCAAAGGTGCCGCCAGAAGACTGGAGAAAATTGGCGAGAACGAACACACCTTGGTGTACAAAGACTTCGCGCACGCGCCTTCCAAACTAAAGGCCACTTCAGAGGCTCTGAAAAAGCAATATACAGAACGTGAACTCATTGCCTGCCTGGAACTGCACACTTTTAGTAGCTTGAACAAGGACTTTCTTCCGCAATACAACGGCACGTTTCTGTCGCCGGACGTGAAGATTGTGTACTTCAACCCGAAGACGCTGGAACATAAGCGCATGCCGGCCCTGGACCCCGAGGATTTGAAAAAAGCCTTCGGCGATGACAGCATAGAAGTGTACACCGACAGCCAGAAACTGAAGGACTACTTGCTGGGCACCGACTGGAAAAACAAGAACCTGCTGATGATGACCTCCGGCAACTTCGGGAATCTGGACCTGCAGCAGCTAGCCGACACCATTACCGCTTCTTAGTTTCAATTTTA
This sequence comes from Nibribacter ruber, assembly GCF_009913235.1. Taxonomy (NCBI): domain Bacteria; kingdom Pseudomonadati; phylum Bacteroidota; class Cytophagia; order Cytophagales; family Hymenobacteraceae; genus Nibribacter; species Nibribacter ruber. The sequence goes on from NZ_CP047897.1 coordinate 1,108,330, forward strand.
AATTGGCTCCGTTGGCAGCATATGCCGGCGGAGCCATTTATATTTCACCTACTCGCCAAAAAGAAGACGCAAATTTGAAGGAATCTGCGTAACATGAGCGCTCAAACCTCTGCCTATGAAATTACACCTACGCAAGCCTATTGTCTTCTTTGACCTGGAAACCACCGGCGTGGACATCTGCAAAGACCGCATTGTAGAGATTAGCATGCTCAAGGTGCTGCCCTCTGGCGAGGAAATCCTCAAAACCAAACGCGTCAACCCCACTATTCCCATTCCCATAGAGTCTAGCATGATCCACAAGATCTATGATGATGACGTGGCCGACTGCCCTACGTTTGCGCAACTGGCCAGAGGCTTGGATGATTTCCTGAAAGGCTGCGATTTGGGTGGTTTCAATCTCATCAAGTTTGACATTCCACTGCTGGCTGAAGAATTCTTGCGCGTAGACATGGACTTTGACATTGAGAACCGAGCCATTGTAGACGTCTGCCGCATCTTCCACCAGATGGAGCAGCGCACCCTCTCTGCCGCCTACAAGTTCTACTGTGACAAAACCTTAGAAAACGCCCACTCCGCTGAGGCAGACACCATTGCCACTTATGAGATTTTAAAGTCGCAGTTAGAAAAATACGAGGGGATGCCTTTACCCGGCGCTGAGGACCAGGCTACTTTTCCGGTGCAGAATGACATGCAGCAACTGCACCAGTTCACGTTCCAGAAGACCGCAGATTTGTCGGGCCGCATTGTCTACAACCACGCAGGCGTAGAAGTCTTCAATTTTGGCAAGCACAAAAACGTTTCTGTTGCTGATGTCCTCAAGAAAGAACCCAGTTACTATGACTGGATGATGAAAGGCGATTTTCCATTGTACACTAAGAAAGTCCTGACCCGCATTAAACTACGCGGCGCTCTGCAGTCCACGGCCTTTTAGTTTGGAGATACTAGACTTAGGACGCTAGATTTTAGATACTAGACATTTGTTTTTGGGGTATTTTCATTAAAACTGCCCAAAAACGGCAAGGCCAACTTTCCCTTGAAAGTTGGCCTTGCCGTTTTTGGTGGTTACTAGTTAATTTTCTCAGAATAAGCGAGCAAGTCTCATGGTTACCATCTTCCAGTACGTTGGAATAGAAGTTTAACCAAGAAGTCCATCTAAATGCTTTCAGCCAATTTGATTATAAGGCCAAAATCTTTTGTCTTACGTCTTAAATCTGGTGTCTAAAAGAAAAGGCTACTCCCCCAGAAGCCAGTAATAGGCGGCGGCTTCGTCCAGGGAAATGTTAGTTTTGAGGCGGCGGTTTAAGGACTCGTCTGCCTGCACCTTTTCTCCTATCCGGTAGATGTCCATGAGGTTGTAACTGGCTTGGTTGAGAATGTAGGAAATGTGTAAGGTCCAGTCTCTGGGCATGGCGGTGTAGATCTGCTGAAGCAGGAAATTCTGGTCTGAGAGATCCAGGAACTGTACTTTACGGCCGTCCACAAGCAGGAAATGCACCTGGCGTTCTGACACAAAGTGCACAATCTGCAAGGCAGCTTCCCTAAACTGGGCGCTGGAAGGATGCTTGAGCCAGGTAGCTTTCAGGAAACGCTTTTCAACGGTTTCTTCCAGCAGCACGGTATCATCTTTGTATACAGATATCAGGCTTTGCATACCCCACGTTGTTTAAGCTAAAATGAAAGATAACAGCGCTTCTCGCCGGGCCTCTCAAAACTTATATACGTTTAAAGCAGAAAAGCCACCGGATTAATAAACCGGTGGCTTTTCTGCTTTAAAAATGGGTAAGAAAATCGCTTTCTTATCTGGTTTTGTCAGATTTCAGAAGGAGGGCCATTAAGACCGCGCCAAATACCAGCCATTTAGAAGGAGCTTTCATGCTTAGCGGGCGTTGTAGTATTTCTTGGCTTCGGGCATGTGCTTCTGAATGTTGCTGATACGCGTGTCATTGCTAGGGTGCGTGCTCAGGAACTCAGGCGTGCCGCTTCCACCGCCGGCGGCCATGCGCTGCCAGAAAGAAATGGCTACTTCTGGGTTGTAACCGGCCATGGCCATGAAAATCAAGCCCAACTGGTCTGCTTCAGACTCCTGGTCGCGGCCGTATTTCAAAAGCCCAACGCCGGTACCAATCCCGTACACGGTGTTGGCAATTTCCTGAGCAGCGCCAGAACGGCCGCCTACCACAGCACCTAAGGCGGCGCCACCGTATTGCTGGGCCATCTGCTGGCTAATGCGTTCGTTGGAGTGCTTGGCAATGGCGTGGGCAATCTCATGACCCATTACCACGGCAAGACCAGCTTCATCTTTGGTAATGGGCAAGATACCCGTGTACACTGCCGTCTTGCCACCGGCCATCGCGAAGGCGTTTTGCTGCTTATCGTCTTGGATTAGGTTGAACTCCCACTGGTAACCTTCTAGTTGTGCAGAGTAGCCGTTCTGGGCCATATAGCGCTCTACGGCGCCTTGTATGCGTTGGCCTACGCGTTTCACCATGGCCGTCTGGGCAGCGTTGGTAGACAATTTGCTTTGTTTCAAGACTTCGTCATAGGCTTGAAAAGACATGGCAATTACTTCCTGGTCGCTTACCAGAGACAATTGTCTACGGCCTGTGATGGGAACGGTAGAACATCCAACGGTCAGCAACACTATAAAGGCAAGCATTGCACTTTTTAACTTATTCATAGTACGTATAGGGTTAAGTGATACAAAAGCAATGGTTCTGGCGGCGGCATTTCTGCTTTTACCAAGAACGTACCCATATACGCAGGTACGCATAGAAAGTGGTAAAGCCGTTAGAATCCGGTGCAAATCTATTTTTTCCTATATACAATTCCATGCCAAATTTTCAACGTGCGCCAGAATATGCCGCTAACATTCCCTCCCACAGGTATTTCCCTTATCTTTGAAAACAAAAAGAGCCATGAAAATTCTAGCCATAGGACGCAACTACGCAGAGCACATAGCCGAACTAAAAAACGAGGTTCCGGATGAGCCTGTGATCTTTTTTAAGCCAGACACGGCAATTCTGCGCAACAATGAGCCGTTCTATTACCCAGACTACAGCACAGACATTCACTATGAGGTAGAGCTGGTGTTGCGCGTGGGCAAGGAAGGAAAAAATATTCAAGCCAAGTTCGCAGACAAGTACATAGACGGCCTGGGCATTGGCGTGGACTTCACCGCCCGCGACCTGCAATCCAAAGCCAAAGCCAAGGGACTGCCCTGGACGCTGGCCAAAGGTTTCAATGGCTCTGCCCCGGTGTCTGACATGCTGCCCATGGAGAATTACCCGGCTTGGGACAACATCAACTTCGGGCTGAAGGTGAATGGTGAGCTCAAGCAACAAGGCAACTCAGGCATGATGATTCATAACTTTGGGGCCATCCTGGCGTACATGTCGCGGTTCATCACGCTTAAAAAAGGCGATCTTATTTTTACCGGTACGCCAGCGGGAGTAGGCCCCATCCAGATAGGAGACCGGTTAGAGGCGTTTGTAGAAGATAAAACCTTACTGAATTTTGAGATTAAATAGCGTACGTTCCCTCATTTTAGCTTACCTGGTAGGCAGTGGTACCTGGGCAAGCGCCCAGGCCCCCACTACCCCGCCAGCCCCGGCCTCGCCGCAACCCGTGGCCACCAGTCCGTTGTTCTTCCCCATTAAACCCGGCACCCAGAACTTTTTGTCTGGCAGCATGGGCGAGATACGGCCCAACCACTTTCACGGGGGCATTGACATCAAAACCGATGGCAAGATTGGCCTTCCCGTCTACGCCGCCGAAAGTGGCTACATTTCGCGCATCAAAGTGTCTAGCTACGGCTACGGTTGGCTCATCTACATTACGCACCCCAACGGGCTGGTGACCACGTATGCCCACCTCAACCACTTTACGCCGGCCATTGGCCAATACATGGTGCAGGTGCAGTACCAGAAGCAGGCCTTTGACGTAGATGTGACCTTGCCAGAGACCCAGTTTCCGGTAAAGCGCGGCGATATCATTGCCTACTCGGGCAACACCGGTGGCTCTGGTGGCCCGCACTTGCACTTTGAGGTGCGTGACAAGGAGGATAAGCTGTTTAACCCGCTGCGGTATACGTTCACTGAGATTCAGGATAACATTGCGCCCACGGTGTATAATTTCGCGCTGGTGCCGCAGGGCATCAAATCACGGGTGCAGGGTCAATTCCAACGCAAGATGTTCACGCCGGTGAAACAGGGCAACCTCTATACTATTGCAGACACTATTCCGGCGGCCGGGTTGCTGGGTCTTGAGATACAGGCCATAGACAAGTATGACGGCGCTCTCAACCAGAACGGCGTGCAAGCCATGGAACTCACCGTGAACGGCGAAACCATTTACCGCCACAACATAGACGGCGTGCCGTTTGAACTGCAGCGCCAAGTGTCTGCCCATATCAACTTTCCAGAACTGAAGCTGAGCAACAAGTCCTTCCAACGCTTGTATGTAGCTGATGGAAACAAGCTGCCCATCTATGAGACCGACATCAGCAAAGGCAAATTCAACATTGAAGCAGGTAAGCTCTATGAAGTGCTGGTAAACTTGTCAGACTCATATAAGAACACCTCGCAGCTCAGGTTCATGATGCGCGGCGAAGATAGCGGCTATTACGCCAGCGGTGCGCCAAAGGTCACGACTCCCAAAATCAACTATGAATTAGCTGGAAGTATTTTAAAAGTAACCGTAGCCGACACCGCCAAAACCGCCCGCAACCTGGACCTTTACATTGGCAACTACAAGTATGCGGTGATACCGTCATATACCACCACGGCCGGCTCTGTGTATTTGTACAACCTCATTGGCGGGCTGCCCGATTCTGTGGAGCTGACCGGCACCAAAACCAGGTTCAAGTTTGAGCAGACCATTCCGCCCAACACAGAGATGCTGTACTCTAACCGGTACCTGGACATCACGTTCCAGAAAGAGTCTCTCTATGACACCTTATACTTACAAACTGATCACAACGCACAGGACGTGTTCAGCATCAACAACCCGCTCACCACGCTATTTAAACCAGCCAAGGTCACCATCCGGCCCCAGAACATTCCGGCAGACAAGTCTAAGGCTGCCGTGTATGGGTTGGGCTGGGGAAAATCCAGTGGATTTCTAGGCGGAGTTTGGGAAGGAGATGCCATTACCTTCTCGGCGCGTGATTTAGGAAAGTTCAAGGTCTTGAGCGACACAGTGGCTCCTACCATCAAATTGGTGCAGAAATCACCCATCCAAATCAGTTTCAAGGTCTGGGATAACCTGTCAGGCATGGCCTCCTGGCGCTGCGAGGTGAACGGCCAGTGGCTCCTGCTCAAATGGGAGCACAAAAACTCCACCCTTACCTCAGAGCGTTTAGATAAAACAGTACCTTTGTCTGGCGACGTAGTCCTCACGGTGAAAGACGCCATGGGCAACGAAGCCGTTTATCGGACTAAAATATAAGAATCGTTGTTCGTTATTGGTTGTTCGTTGTTCGAATTGAAAAATTAGGATTCGTTTTTGGGCTGTTTTCTTGAAAATAAGGCTAAAAACGAACTTTACTCTTCAGAAGCAACAAACAATTAACAAGCAACAAAAACAATAAAAGCTATGCTAGAAGTTGGGAATGTAGCCCCGGATTTTGAGGTAAAAGACCAGGACGGAAACCTGGTGAAGCTGAGCGATTTCAGGGGCAAGAAGGTGGCCTTGTACTTCTACCCAAAAGATGACACCTCTGGCTGCACGGCCCAGGCCTGTGATCTAAGGGATAACTACCAATCACTTCTGGCAAAAGGATATGTGGTGTTGGGCGTGAGCATAGACAGTGAGAAATCACATCAGAAGTTCATCCAGAAATACGACCTCCCCTTCCCACTGCTGGCAGACACAGAGAAAGAAGTAGTAGAGAAATACGGCGTCTGGCAGGAGAAAAGCATGTACGGCCGCAAATACATGGGCACCATGCGGTACACGTTTGTGATAGATGAAGAGGGAATCATCCAGGACATCATCAGAAAGGTGGACACCAAGAACCACGCCGCCCAGTTGCTGAAATAAAACAAAGGCCATCTGCCCAGGAGCAGGTGGCCTTTTCTGTTTTTGGGCTATTTTTCAGGAAACAGGCCAAAAACGACGCATAAAAAGAGCATCTTCACATTTTAAAATCGTTTCATCTTCAAATCACTATAATGAACCCATTTAATTACACGCCTGAGCAGCTGCATGATGTAGCGCACCAGGTACGCAGAGACATTGTACGCATGGTACACGCCGTAAACTCGGGGCACCCGGGCGGTTCTTTGGGCTGCACCGAATTTCTGGTGTCCTTGTACTTCAGAGTAATGGATCACAACCCAACCTTCAACATGGACGGTACCCAGGAGGACCTTTTCTTCTTGTCAAATGGTCACATCTCGCCGGTTTGGTACAGCGTGTTGGCCCGCTCTGGTTACTTTGACGTGAAAGAACTGGCTACGTTCCGTAAGCTCAACTCACGCTTGCAAGGCCACCCCGCCACCGAAGAAGGTCTGCCCGGCATCAGAATTGCGTCTGGTTCTTTGGGTCAAGGATTATCTGTGGCCACCGGTGCCGCACAGTCCAAGAAAATGAACAATGATGACAAATTAGTCTATGTCTTGATGGGCGATGGTGAATTGGAGGAAGGCCAGGTATGGGAAGCCGCCATGTACGCCGCCCACCACAAAGTAGACAACCTCATTGCCACCGTAGACTACAACGGCCAGCAGATTGACGGACCGGTAGACGCAGTTATGAGTTTAGGTAACCTGCGCGCCAAGTGGGAAGCCTTCGGGTGGAAAGTATTGCACTGTGAGAACGGTAATGACTTTGTGCAACTGGTACCTGTATTGGAGCAAGCCAAAGCCTTGACCGGCCACAAGCAACCCATCATCATCTTAATGAACACGCAAATGGGCTTCGGGGTGGACTTTATGATGGGTTCACACAAATGGCACGGCGTGGCACCAAACGATGCTCAGCTAGAGCAAGCCCTGGTACAGCTGTCTGAAACCCTGAACGACTACTAATTTCTGGTTAGCCTAGCTTTCTCCTCATGACCTGGTTGCGCGCATTTTTTGTCTGTCTGCTCTGTCTCCTGCTCTGCGGGATGGCAACACCGTCAGGTGCGCAAAACAAGGCGGTGGCGCCCAAGAAGACGCGTTTGCTGTTTCTCTTGGATGCCTCTGGCTCTATGCAGGCCAAATGGGAAGAAAGCAACCGCTGGCAGGTGGCCAAAACCATGCTCGCTAAAATGGCCGATTCTCTGGATTCTTACGGAAACCTGGAGATTGCCTTGCGGGTGTACGGTCACCAATTCACGGTAGCGCAAAAGAACTGCAAGGACTCAAAGCTGGAAGTGCCGTTTGCACCCAAGAACGCGAAGGCCATAAAGCAGAAGCTGCAAGCCATTACTCCCAAGGGTAATACGCCCATCACGTATTCGCTGCAGCAATCGGCTAATGACTTTCCGCCCGGCGACAACACCCGCAATGTGATCATCATCATCACAGACGGCGTGGAGAGTTGCGGCGGTGATCCTTGTGCCACGTCCATTGCCTTGCAGAAAAAGCGCATCTTCTTAAAGCCGTTCATTATTGGCCTAGGCGATGACCCTGAGTATGTGAAGGCATTTAGTTGCATGGGCCAGTTTTACAGCGCTTCAGACATCAGTACGTTTAGAAAGGTGTTGGACAACGTCATTTCCATCGCGCTGAAGAAAACCACCGTATCTGTGCAGCTCACAGATGAGGCTGGCAAGCCCGTGGAAACCAACGTGAACATGACCTTCGTGAACAACGTCACAGACCAGCCCGAGTACAATTACGTGCACCACATGGACGCCAACGGCAAGCCTGATGCCCTGGAGATTGATGCTTTGCTGAGCTATGACCTGGTCGTGAATACACTGCCTTCTGTGACGTTGCGCAACCTGGACATCAAGCCCGGGCAGAACAACGTGTTCAAGGTGAAAGCGCCGCAGGGCTCTTTGTTCTTGCAGCAACTGGCACCCACGGCCTATGGCCGGGTTGATGCCTTGATCAGGCCCAAAGGAAACACCGCTTTATTGCAGCCGCAGCCCTTCCCTAGCAAAGTGAAGTACCTGGCCGGAAGCTATGAAGTGGAGCTATTAACCTTGCCTAGGATCAGGGAGCAGATAAGCATTAAGCAGGGCCAGACCACGGTACTCAACTTTCCGGCGCCGGGCATCATGAGCATTACGCAGGCGCTGGCCGGCTTTGGCAGTTTGTATGTGCTGGAGGCAGACGGCAGCCAGCGCTGGATTCATAACTTGCCAGAGACCAGTAGTAAAATTAATTTACCTTTACAGCCGGGCCGTTACCGCCTGGTTTTCAAGATGAAGAATGCCACCAGCCTCTTCACAGATGTAAAGGACTTTACCATTAAATCAAATCAAACCACATCGCTAAAACTTTTCAACTAAGATAGATGAAAGATTTCCCATACACCGAATCAAAAGACACGCGCTCCGGTTTCGGGGCTGGCCTATTGGAACTGGGCCGTACCAACCCGAACGTGGTAGCTCTTTGCGCCGACCTGACCGGCTCTCTGAAAATGGACGCCTTCCAGAAAGAATACCCAGAGCGTTTCTTCCAGGTGGGCATTGCCGAAGCCAACATGATTGGACTGGCCGCTGGTATGACCATTGGCGGTAAAATCCCGTTCACGGGTACGTTTGCCAACTTCTCTACGGGCCGCGTGTATGACCAGATCCGTCAGAGTGTGGCTTATTCTGGCAAGAACGTAAAAATCTGTGCGTCGCACGCCGGCTTAACTTTGGGCGAGGACGGAGCCACGCACCAGATTCTGGAGGATGTGGGCATGATGAAGATGCTACCTCACATGACGGTCATCAACCCATGTGACTTCAACCAGACCAAAGCCGCCACTATGGCCATTGCTGAATTTGAAGGCCCGGTGTATTTGCGCTTCGGGCGCCCGGTAGTGCCTAACTTCACGCCCGCTGACCAGAAGTTTGAGATTGGCAAGGCTTTGATGCTGAATGAAGGCACCGACGTGACCATCATTGCCACCGGTCACCTGGTTTGGAAAGCTATCTTGGCCGGTAAGATTCTGGCAGAGAAAGGCATCAACGCCGAAATCATCAACATCCACACCATCAAGCCACTAGACGCCAGAGCCATCTTGGAATCTGTGCGCAAAACAGGTTGCGTAGTTACTGCAGAAGAGCACAACTACATGGGCGGCTTAGGTGAGTCTGTAGCCCGCGTGTTGGCCCAGGAGTTGCCATCTCCGCAGGAGTTTGTGGCCACGCAAGACACCTTCGGGGAAAGCGGAACGCCAGACCAACTCATGGAGAAATACGGCCTGAACGAGCAAGCCATTGTAGCCGCCGTTGAGAAAGTTATTGCCCGCAAGAAACAGTAGTTTCGTTGCTCGTTATTAGTTGTTCGTTATTTGAATAATGGCATAATTAAGAAGGCTGTTCCAAGTTTGGACAGCCTTCTCTCGTTTTTGGGCTGTTTTCTGGAAATAGGGTCAAAAACGAGAGAATGACTATTTTGCTCAAGCATATTTCCAAACACGTAAAACTTACCCTTATCTTTAAACCTCAGCCTTTACTACCCACGTCATAATCTTCGAATAACAAACAACGAATAACCAGCAACGATTGGAAGACCACGAGATACTAGCCAAATTCCAGAACCCGGATTCCCGGAACCTGGCCTTCAACCAACTGGTGCGCAAGTACCAGCAGAAGGTGTATTGGCATATCCGGAAGATGGTGGTGGACCATGATGACGCCGATGACCTGACGCAGGAAGTGTTCGTGAAAGTGTGGACCAACCTGGAGAATTTCCGGCAGGACGCTCAGCTCTACACCTGGATTTACCGCATCGCTACCAATGAGTGCCTCAACTTCCTGAACGCCAAAAAAAAGCGGTTCTTCCTGCCCATCCATGACGTGGCCGCCGAGCTCTCTGAGAAGCTGGACAACTCAGACACGTTGTCTGGCGATGAGATTCAACTGAAGCTACAGAAGGCCTTGCTGCGTCTGCCAGACAAGCAACGGCTGGTCTTTAACATGAAATACTTTGATGAGCTCAAGTACGAGGAAATCTCGGAAATACTGGGCACCTCAGTGGGCGCTCTAAAGGCCTCGTATCACATTGCCGTGAAAAAAATTGAAGAGTTTTTGAAGACAGATTAAACCCTGACCGGTAAAACGCATCTAATCCCTTGAGTATGAAAGAAGAGTTTAACATAAACCGTTTACCCAAGCACCCCGGCTACCAGGTGCCAGAAGGCTACTTTGACAAGTTGCCCCTGCGCATCATGAAGAAGACGGCTTATGCCGCCCCGGTGGCAGAGCCGCTGAAAGCCTGGTTCTGGCAGTTGAAGACTGCCTTGGCTGGTCTGGGAATGGCCATGGTGTTCACGGCGGCTTTTCTCATCACGCAGTACACAGACCAGACCCTTTCCACGCAAGAGGCCATGGCGCAGGTGTCCCAGAAAGACATTTATCAATACCTGCTCAACAACGTGGAGCTGGAAACCTCAGATTTAGCTGAAGCCACCACGGTAAACCCCGTACAGACCCTGGAGTTCTATGACGTGCGCACCGAAGACGTGAGCGAGGTAGTCACCCAGGAACTGCTGGAAGAACAAATGACCACAACCCCTACTAAATAAGAATGAACGTCAAACGTATGATGGCCCTGTGCCTGCTGCTCTTTTGCGCAGTTTTCACGCAGGTGCACGCCCAAACCAAGAAAGAAACCCCAGAGGAACGCAAGGCGCGGTATGAGAAAATCAACAACGCCAAGATTGCCTTCATTGCCGACAAGGTGAACCTCACCGCAGAGCAGGCCCAGCGCTTCTGGCCCATCTACAATGAGCACGAGGCCCGCAAACGCGACCTGCGTCACAAAGCCAAGCAGTTCAGAGATGAGAACCTGGCCAGCATGACCGATGAGCAGATTCAGACGGGGCTTGAAAACCGCCTGGCCTACCGCCAACGCGAACTAGACATGGACAAAGAGTACATGGAACGATACCTGCGGGTCATCACCTCCAGGCAACTGGCCCTGTTCTACCGTGCGGAGCGGGAGTTCACCAAGCTTCTCTTAGACCGCCTGCAAACGGCTAGCAAATAACATTTCGTTTGGTTTATTTTTTGAGAGGGAGGCTATATGGCCTCCCTCTCGTTTTTAGCCTGTTTTCTGGGAAATTGCCCAAAAACGTATTTCCAAGGTTGCACACACCTGACGCAGGTTTCAGGACTCGCGGTGAAATCCCCTATCTTTGCGACTTAAATTGAATCCTATGCTTTCTGCCCGTCAACTCTTTCTGCAACACCAGGCCCAAACCACAGACTTCCCGTTATTGTTAGAAGTAGAGCGGGCCGAGGGCGTGTTTATGTACGGGCCCAATGGGGAGCGGTACTTGGATCTGATTTCAGGCATTGGCGTGAGCAATGTGGGGCATCGGCATCCTAAAGTCATTTCTGCAATACAAGGCCAGTTAGACAAATACCTGCACTTGATGGTGTACGGTGAGATTGTGCAGACCCCGCCAGCCCGGTTGGCGCACGCGCTGGCGCAGACCTTGCCAGCGGGATTAGACAACGTGTATTTTGTGTCTTCGGGGAGCGAGGCGATAGAAGGAGCCATGAAACTAGCCAAGCGGTTTACTGGCCGGACAGAGCTGATTGCCTTTGACAAGGCCTACCACGGCTCCACGCAGGGATCGCTTTCCTTGAACGGGGCGGAGAGTTTCAAACGGTCGTTCAGGCCCTTGCTACCCGACGTCAATCACCTTGAGCACAACCATCTGCCAGACTTGGAGAAAATCACCCGAAGAACGGCAGCCGTCATTTTAGAAACAGTGCAGGGCGAGGCCGGCGTGCGCGTTCCCAGCAAAGCCTACATGCAGGCGCTGCGGGCCCGGTGCACGAAAGTGGGAGCCTTGCTAGTGCTGGATGAGATTCAATGCGGATTTGGCCGGACCGGTACGTTTTGGGCGTTTGAACAGTTTGGCATTGTGCCAGACATTCTCACCTGTGCCAAGGGTATGGGCGGCGGCATGCCCATTGGGGCGTTCATTTCCAGGCAGGAAATCATGCATAGCTTCAAGAATGATCCCATGCTGGGCCACATCACCACCTTTGGCGGGCACCCGGTTTCCTGCGCGGCTTCACTGGCCACCTTGCAGATTATTCAGGAAGAAGGCCTGCTGGAGCAAGTGACAGCCAAGGCCGAGCGCTTCAAGCAACGGTTGGCCCACCCGGCCATCAAGAGCATCCGGAACCTGGGTTTGATGATGGCCGCCGAGATGGAGTCTTTTGAGGTCTTGAAGAAAGTCATTGACACGGCCATCTTAAAGGGTGTTCTAACGGACTGGTTCTTGTTCTGCGACAATTCCATGCGCCTGGCCCCGCCTTTGACCATCACGTTTGAAGAGATTGACCAGGCCTGCGACATTCTGCTGGAGGCCATTGATGAGCATTGCCGTTTTTAGGCTATTTTCTGGAAAAGAAGGCAAAAACGGCAAATCTTCAGCGGGTGCTAACCTTTTCTAGCCGGTAAGAGTACAACACACGAATTGAAGTATCCCCTAGTTCCGTCGGTGAATCCCTCTCAATTCTTTATCTTACCCTAGATTAAACTGCGCTGCCCTTATGGAGATTGCCTTCGTCTTGATTCTGCTTTTGGTGGCTATTATTTTGTTTGCCACTGAGAAGTTGTCAGTAGACGTGATCACGCTGCTCTTGCTCATTGCGCTCACCAGTGCCAAAATCATCACCCCAGAACAGGCCTTTGACGGTTTCAGCAGTGATTTCATCATCATCCTGGCTTCCATCTTCGTGCTGAGTGCGGCGCTGGAAGACACCGGCGTACTGGATTTTCTGGTCAACTGGCTCATGCGCAAGGTGGGCCATAACCCCAACTCCCTCCTGCTGTTCATCATGGTGATACCGGGCATAGTGTCTGCGTTCATGAACAACACCACCGTCACGGCGCTGTTTGTGACGCCCATTGTGGGCGTGGCCAAGAAAATGCACACCAGCAGCTCTAAGTTTCTCATGCCGCTGGCGTACGCGTCCATTCTGGGCGGTACCTGTACTTTGATCGGGACTTCTACCAACGTGGCTGTGAGCGGGTACATGACCAAGGCCGGCTATGAACCCTTCGGGTTCTTTGAGTTCTCGGGCATTGGCCTCATCATCTTCGTGGTGGGCATTGTGTACATGATGACCATTGGCAAACGCATGCTCCCCAAGGGCGTGTCACAGGGCCTCACCTCCAAATACAACATCAAAACCTACCTCACTGAGGTGATGATCATGCCAGACTCGCCCCTGATTGGCCAGGTGGCGTTCACCTCAGACCTGTCAAAAATGGGCTTCCGGATTCTAAACATCATCAGGGCCAAGGAAAACTTTCTGCCAGACTACCGCACCCGCATACGGGAACGCGATGTGCTGCTGGTTGAAGGCGAGATTGATGATTTGATGAAGGTTAAGGAAACCAAGGGCATTGAGATTGTAGCCGATGTGATTATAGAGGATGACCTGGTGGGCGGCGATGTGCGGCTGGCAGAGATCCTGATCACGGGCAAGTCTGACATCATCAAACGCACCGTGCGCGAGTCTGATTTCCTACGCAGGTTTGGGTTGGTGGTGCTGGCGGTGTCCCGGCAGAACGAAACCATCAGGACTAAAATTGGCGACATTCAACTACAGCTGGGCGACATGCTGTTGGTGCAGGGCACCAGTGACCGTTTGGAGTTCCTGAAGACCAACCAACACCTGGCCGTACTAGATGAGTTCAAGCCCATTCTCTTCAAAGGCCGAAAAGGTCTTTTAACGCTGGGTTTCTTTGTGCTGTCCATCATTGTGGGGAGTCTGGGCCTGTTGCCGCTTTCTGTGAGCTTTATGAGTGCGGCGGTGTTGGCCGTGTTGTTCAAATGCATTTCCACAGACCGCGCCTACCAGGTCATTGACTGGCGGCTGCTGGTGTTGATTGGCGGCATGACGGCCTTCGGGATGGCCATGCAAAACACCGGCGCAGACAAATTCCTGGCAGAGTGGATTGTGCACCTACTAGAACCGTTCGGGCTGGTGGTGATTCTAGGCGGATTCATTGTGCTCACGGTGTTCTTAACCCAGCCCATGTCCAATGCGGCGGCGGCCCTGGTGGTGCTGCCGGTGGCCTTGCAGACGGCTATTCAATTAGACGCCAACCCGCGCACGTTTGCCATTGCCATTATGCTGTCTGCCTCTGTGTCATTGATTACGCCATTTGAGCCCTCCTGCATTTTGGTCTACAGCCCCGGCAAATACAAGTTCAGCGACTTTTTAAAGATTGGCTCCGGCCTCACGCTTATTCTCATGGCCATCATTTTAGTATTGGTACCCACATTCTGGCCCTTGTAACCGATCGTTTTTGGGCTGTTTTCGCTAAAAGAAGCCAAAAACGGCTTAACCCGCCAACAGTGCTAGTTGGGTTGCGTAAGTGGTTATCTTATGAGATGGTTTCCCTTGTATCTGATGTTGCTTTTGATGGCAAGTTGCCAGCCCAAAGAGGCGACGGAAGCGGGGCTTGTCTCCACCGGACCAGACACGTTACAGTTGGACGAAACTATTGACTCGGCTAACAACACCAGGCAGGACGGCACCCAGGCCCCAACCGCTCTTCCAGAAGACCCGAAACAGCAACTGCCGCCCACCCTGGAGGTTTACCTGGATCAAACCCATGGCCTATGGCAGCTCCCGGAACTTCGCCCTAAAGACATAACCCGGCTTACTCAAGATCAGCAAGGCCCCTACTTTTTACAGACAGACCTCAACCAAGATAACCAGTTAGACTACGTAGCGCAGTTGATGGAGCGGGACTCGGTTTTTCTGTATGCCTTCATTAGCACCGGGCCAGACGAAGCCTTCAAAGAAGTCTTGTTGGACCAGCGCCCACTGGTGAAATTGGATGGTGAAGGTATAAGCCCTTGGGTTTTGTGCCTACCGCAAGAGCAGCAAACTCAGGATAAATCTGGCAAGGGAACATCGGCGCAAGCCACCGCAGATGGATTTCTGGTACTAGAGGATGAGAACACCACGCTTTACCAATGGCGAAAAGGGACGTTCAGAAAATCGCCCTACAAAGCTGCAGGATTCTAAAACTAAGAAAGGTGATGCTGGCAAGGCAGGTTGTTCTAGGCAATGACCTCAAAATGATTGGCAGGCGTAGTTAGATACTACTGCAGTTCCAGGAAATTGATGGCTTCTTCTTTGATTTCTTCGCGGCCTAAGCCGTCTTTTACGCCTGTGGTAATCTTCTTGATCAAGACCCCCACCACTGCCTTCCTGAAGCCCATTTTCATGGCCATGTCAATACAGAATTCCATCTCATGGTCGTCTACAATCCCATCAGCTAGCATCATTTCCACCAGGTCATAGATTTGGTCAAACCGGTCCATGTCATTGTTGGGCATGGTGAGTTTCACCTTGGAACTGTCAGACAAAAGGGTACGCACTTCCTGGGCGCGCATGCCTTTGCGCTCGCCAATGGAGATGATATGGTCCATCTCAGCCGAGTCAATGTGCCCATCAATTTTGGCCAGAGCTCCCAGATTGATGATATGACTCTTGAGCCGCTTGGTCTCCTCACTCTCAAATAGTGAAAACATAGGTCACTTTTGCTTTAGGTAGGTATTTTTTTGCCTGAGAACGTAGGTCTTAGGGTCAGACACTATCGCCTGATAATTTACGAGTTTCTAAAAAAAACGGTGCTGTTTTCCTGAAAAACTGCCAAAATTATAGGCATTTGTGACAAATACTGAAGACTAGCTAATGCTACTCCCCTATTACTAGGTGCCGCCGTACACCCTGGGTAGAGAGATTGGCCGGCAGCATCTTGTGAATTGTGGTACATTCCCGTAATTTGGTCTGGAGTATAAGAGTAATTATGAAAAAAATAGGAGTATTTACGTCTGGGGGAGATGCCCCGGGCATGAATGCCTGCATACGCGCCGTGGTGCGCACCGCAGTATATCATAAGTTAGAAGTGTACGGCATTGGCAGAGGCTACAACGGCATGATCCAGGGAGAGATCTACCGGCTTTTCTCGCATTCCGTGAGCAATATCATTCAAAAGGGAGGCACCATCCTTAAATCGGCGCGCAGCCCAGAGTTCCAGACGGCAGAGGGCCGCAAAAAAGCCTTTGACCAGATTTCCAAGTTCGGGATTGAGGGCATTGTGGCCATTGGCGGAAACGGGACCTTCACGGGCGCCGAGGTCTTTCACCAGGAATACGGCATTCCAGTGATTGGTTGTCCCGGCACCATTGACAACGACCTTTTCGGGACGGACTACACCATTGGGTATGACACCGCCGTGAACACCGCTCTAGACGCCATTGACAAGATACGCGACACCGCCGACAGCCACGAGCGGGTGTTCTTTGTGGAGGTGATGGGCCGCGACTCTGGCTACATTGCCCTGCCCTGCGCCATTGGCGGCGGCGCCGAAATGGTCATGATTCCAGAGACCACCACATCCATGGCCGAAGTGATTGAAACCCTGCAGCAGGGCTGGCGCCGGTCCAAGACTTCGTTCATCATCATTGTGGCTGAGGGCGACGACGAAGGCGGCGCCACCGAGATTGCTGCCAAGGTAAAAGAAGCCCTGCCGCAAATGGACGCCAAAGTAACCATCATAGGCCACGTGCAGCGGGGCGGCGCTCCAACCGCCGCCGACCGCCTTTTAAGCAGTCAGATGGGCATGGCCGCCGTTGAAGGTCTAATTGCCGGCCGCACCAATGAGATGGTAGGCGTCATGAACGGAGAGATTGTCTACACGCCTTTCCATGATACCATCACCAAGAAGAAGCCCATCAGCGAGAGCTTCCTGAAACTAGTGCAGGTATTGAGCGTGTAGAAAGCCTCACTCCTGCTGTGAGGTAGTACCGCCTCGTTTTTGGGTTATTTTCTAGAAAATAACCCAAAAACGAGGCGGTCTGCTTTGAAAGGAATCTTGGCCTGTCACCGTTTTTAGCCATTTTCTCAGGAAACAAGCTTAAAACGGCGGGCCTTCTTCATAACAAAATCCAATGGCTTGCTAATTTTTCTGGTGCATTCTTTCCTGAAGGAAAGCCAGTATTTCCTGCCGTTGCTCGGGGTGAAACCAGGTAATCTCCGGGTCTCTTCTAAACCAGGTGAGCTGTCTCTTGGCGTACCGGCGGCTATTTCGTTTTAGTAACCTCACAGCTTCTTCATAATCATAGGTGCCAGCTAGGTAATCGAAGAGTTCTGTGTAGCCCACGGTCTGCAAAGCCTGGTGATGCTGGTAGGGCAAGACGCTTTTCACTTCGTCTAGCAGGCCTTGTTCCAACATGAGGTCCATGCGCTGGTCAATGCGTTGGTACAGTTGCTCGCGGTCTCTGGTAAGGCCAATTTTAATGGTGGTAAAAGGGCGGGCCTTCTGGCTGGACTGGGTCCGGAACGAGGAATACGGCTGGCCACTGCTCAGGCATACTTCCAGGGCGCGCATGACCCGCTGCGGATTGTGCAGGTCTACTTGCTGCGCATACACGGGATCCAGTTCCTGGAGTTGTTGGCTGAGAGAGGCCAATCCCTCCTGCTCCAGCCGGGTGATTAAGGTCTCTCGTACGCCTGGTGTTACGTCGGGCATTTCATCCAATCCTTCGCACAGCGCACGCACATACAAACCAGAACCGCCCGTGGCAATCACTACCTGGTGCTCCTGAAACAAGGAATCTAGTAGAGTGAGGGCATCCTGCTCAAAAGCACCGGCGTTGTATTCCTCTGCAATGGAATGCGAGTCTATGAAATGATGAGGCACGCCCTGCTGTTCTTGCGCAGTGGGTTTGGCCGTACCTATGCTCAATTCTTTAAAAAACTGCCGAGAGTCCATAGACAGTACATGCGTGTGAAACTGCTGCGCCAACTGCACGCACAGGTCAGTTTTACCCACGGCCGTTGGGCCTACTACTACCACTAAAAACGCATCTCTCTTCATAATTGGGCATATATCTGTAGCAGGCGCTGGCTTTCAATAGACCAGTTCCAGTTTTGGCGCGCCTGCAGACAGGCGTGTTGCATGCGGGCATAGTGGGGTTGGTCCAGTAACAATCGTTGCAACGCTTCCCTCACCTGCTGTACTTCCAAATCCACTAACAGCGCTACTTCATGCACCTGGTTCAAGGCCCTGTATTCTGGAAAATTCACGCACACCTGCGGAATACCTGCCTGCACGTAATCAAAAAACTTATTGGCCAGGGAGTAATAGTAACTCAATCCAGTCTGTTCCAGAAGCATAATACCGGCAATGGCCTGTTGCGTGAGCATAATTAACTGCTCTGGCGGCACGTTGCCCATGAACTGCACCCTGTCTTCTACCTGTAGCTGTTTGGCCAGGTTCTTCAACTCTTGTTCTAAAGGACCGGTGCCGCAGATCATAAGCCTGGCTTCTGTGCCCTGCAGGGCGTGCAGCAGGCATTCC
Organism: Nibribacter ruber; assembly: GCF_009913235.1. Classification (NCBI taxonomy): domain Bacteria; kingdom Pseudomonadati; phylum Bacteroidota; class Cytophagia; order Cytophagales; family Hymenobacteraceae; genus Nibribacter; species Nibribacter ruber. Next base: position 1,126,830 of record NZ_CP047897.1, read on the forward strand.
AGACCGCGGCCAACGTTCAAGGCACCCTGGTATATAAAATATGGCGGTTGCTGCGGCATAGGAAGCATCTCTACCTGAAACGGCATGTTGCGCACCACGGCCACGGGACGTTGGTATTGGTTTTGAAAATACTCGGCCAGCGAGGCGCTTACCGTGTAGGTTTGGTCTGCTCCTTTGAAGGCCAACCGTTCACACCAGGACCAGATTTTTTTGACCAAGGGGCGGTTGACTACCTCGGGCATTTGAGGGAAGAGTTCGTGGGCATCATAGGTTACTTTCAGACGTCTTACTTTAGCAGCCAGCACTCCGGACAGGGCCGTGTCTGCGTCAACTATGCCCAGAATATCCACCGGTGCACGCAAAATCCAGAAAAAGAGACGTAGGTTGAACTCCAAGTAAAACAACGGTCCCTTATGGAAGACGCAGGAAAGCCGGTGTTGGCCGTAGGGCGCAGATGGCAGCGGCTGGGAGTTGGGCAGTTTTCTACCCACCAGGGTCACCTGGCACCCCGCCTGCGCCAAAGTAGTGGCAATGCGCTGCATGCGCTGGTCATGGCGCAAGTCTGTGGTAACCGTAAAAAGGATCTTTTCAGGCATGTGGGGCAGGAAAACGGCACCTAAATTCCTCTGGCCTCTTTCCCTTGAGAATCAAAGACAACTTGCCAATTATCTGGCTTTAAAATGCTAAATTACACGTTTTCTAAACAAGTCCCGAAGAGTTTTGTATACCCCCTTGGGCCAATTGTTTTTTGATTATGACTTTTATGAAGACGTCTGCAGAAGGAAGCTCCATGGTGAAGGCAGCAGAGCACCTCATTGATTTGGCTGAGCATGTGAGCGGCAGTAGAAAAATGATGTTTGTCTGCACGCCCCAGGGAAAAGTGCTGGCTCTTAATGCACAGGCAAGTGAGGTCTTCTTTGAAGGAGAAGCATTTCCGGCGGGCATGAACATCAAAGACCTGTTGGAAGAAAAGTACCTGCCCCAGTTTGAGAAGAACCTTCGGCAGTTGCGTACCCGCAAGAACATCAGCGGCTTTCTCCAGTCAAATGCAAAGGCAGTAGGCAACGGACTTTTGTATTTCAAATCCAGCCTGGTGCACCAGGACGGGCATGAACTGCTGTACATTGCCGTCCGGTCAGCCTCTGCCGAGGTGATGCCCGTAGGCGATATGTTTGCCTCTGAGTCCAGCTACCGCAGCATTTTTGAGGACAGCAACGAGCCCATGTTCATTCTGGACAAAAAAGGCGTTTTCATAGACATCAATAAAGAGGCGCTGGGCCTGGTGCAGTCTACCAAAGAAGAACTGACCGGGCATACCGTGTTTGAAGCCTTTGACCTGAACCCTTCAGAGAAGATAGCGTTCAAAAAACGCATTCAACAAGCCTGTGAGGGCAAGAGCATCAAATTTGACTGGTGGTTTAAAGACAGCCATGACATCCTGCACCCCACCCTGCTTTCCTTTAGGTGCGGCAAGTATTTTGGGCAGGAAGTTGTGCTGGGCACGGCCAAACCCATGGAAGACAAGCGCCAGTGGCAGGAGTCTGGCAAGCAACGCCTGGACCAGCAGGAATTCATGGCTCATCTGGTGCCCGCCCTCTCTGACCTGAAAGCAGCCGATGATATTCTGGCAACCGCCCTGGACGCCTTTTTAAAACGGCCCCATATCATGGGCGGCGGCGTGTATGTGTACCAGCCCACTTCACGCATGGTGCAGTTGGTGAAAAGCAAAGGAGAAGCCTCTTTTTTACTGCAGGAACAGAGTGTGCTGGCCCTCAAGCCCGAGTTTCTGTCCCAGTTGGAAAACAAGCGTAAGAACAGGTCCATCCTGAGCATCTCGCGCAACTTTCAGCACCTTTTCAAAAAGCGGGAAGTGGTAGCCTTGCCCATCAGTACAGATAAAGGCTACGTGGCTGCCATCATTTTATTGGTGGACGATGCCAAGCACATGACCAGCACCCTCACTGAGTTTGTGAACCAGGTGGGGTTTGAGCTAAACTCGTTTCTGTCCAGGTTTGAGCTGCGCCAGGAACTGCATTACTCCGAAGGCAAGTACAAAACCTTATTTGAGTCTTCCAATGACGCCATCTTCCTGCTCAACAACTCTCAAATAGCCGACTGTAATTTTCAGGCGACCATGCTGCTGGATTGTGACAAGCAAGACATCATTGGCAAGCGTCTGGCAGATTTCTCACCAGCTTTGCAGGCAGACGGCAGCTCCTCTCTGGAGAAGTCCTTGCACATGATTGATGAAACATTACTGGCCGGCAACCCGCAAACCGTGGAATGGCGCCTGGAACGCACAGACGGCAACAACATAGACAGCGAAATCAGCTTTAGTGCCATCCAGCTGGAGGGCGTTTCTTTTGTGCAATGCATTGTGCGGGACATTACCCAGCGCAAAGAGGCCCAGGCCCTTTTGCGCAAGCAGGAAGTGCTGCGCGAGTCTATGCTTCAGTTCCGGTCTTTCCTGAGCCAAGTGAATCTCGCCTACATCAGTCTGGACCTGGACCTGCGCGTGCTGTACGTGAATGACTATTTTCTACAGTACACGGGCTATAAGCGCGAAGAAGTGGTGGGGCAGAACTACTATGAGCTCTTCGTGTCTGAGCATGAGCGGCCCAGCCGCGTGCAGGAGATTCAGAAGGCCCTGCATACGCAGTCGTTGCGCAGCTATTATGAGTGGGACCTGGTAACCAAGTCGCATTCCGTTAAAATCCTGCGCTGGAACATCATGTTTGAGATGGATGCCGAAGGTAAAGTGACGGGAATTACCGCCGTGGGCAAGGACATGACCGATAAGCGCATCGCCATGGAAGCCCTCAAGGACAACAAGATCAGGCTGCAGGACTTGTTTGACAACGCCCATGACTTGATCCAGAACATCTCCACTGACAATAAATTCATCTTCGTAAACCGGGCCTGGAAAGAGAAATTGGGCTACAACGATTATGATATTGAAAACCTTACCCTCACCGACATTGTCCACCCCTACTACAAGGCCAAGCTCATCTACCAGCTGCGCAACCTGTACAAGGGCGAGAATGTGAACAAGATAGAGACCGTTTTCCTTACTAAGAGCGGCAAGCCCATTCACTTGATTGGTAGTATCAACTGCAGCTGGCAGGACGGAAAGCCCATAGCCACCCGCGCCATTCTCCATGACATTACTGACCGCATCAAGGCCGAGCGTCTGCAGAAGGTGTACTACTCCATCGCCAACCTGGCCATCAGTTCCAAAGACTTACCCTCATTGTACAGCGCCATTCACCGGGAGCTGAGCAAGATCATTGAGACGCACAACTTCTTCATTGCGCTGTATGATGACACCAAGCATTTGATTGACTTTGTGTACTACGTAGACCAGCTCTCAGACTTGCCGGCAGAGTCTACCTCGCGGCCTTTCTCTTCTGGAATGACCGAGTACATCATCAAAACGGGCAAGCCGCTGTACGCCACCAAAGATGATTTCATGCAGTTGGAGGCAGAAGGCAAGCTATCCATCAACGGCGTCATTCCAGAGGTCATGCTCTTTTCGCCGCTGTCCATTGGCGAACGCATCATTGGCGTAATTGCCGTGCGGGATTACAAAAACCCGGAGGCGTACGTCCAAACCGACATTGAGATTCTGCACTTCATCTCCAACCAGGTGGCCTTGGCCATTGAACGGAAACGCAATGAAGAGCAGATTAACATTCAGAATGCCAGACTCAAGGCTATCTTTGAGAGCGGCACGCATTTGATGTGGTCGGTGAACCGGCAGTACAAACTCACGTCCTTCAACCAGAACTTCTCCAGCGCCGTCCAGAACTGGGGCTCAGACTCGCCAGAAGTGGGCATGCTGCTAGCAGACATGGTGCAGCCTTACATTGCCGGCGAAGACTATGCCTTAATGAAGAGTTCGTATGACCTGGCATTTTCAGGCCATGCCCGGCAGTTTGAACTGGAGCTCAAGTCCACTGACCAGCACAGCGAATGGCTGGAGATTCTGTTGAACCCTATCTATTTGGAAGACGGCAGTTTTGAAGATGTGTCTGCCATTGCCCTAGACATCACCGACAAGAAAATCTCCCAACTGGCCCTGGCTGAGAACGAGGAGAAGTTCCGGAGCATCTTTGAGTCATTTCAGGATATGTACTACAAGACGGGCATTGGCGGCGAATTCCAGTTGCTGAGCCCCTCGGTACAGGACCTGCTGGGCTTCACGCAATCAGAAGCCGTAGGCATGAACGTGAGCGACCTGTACATCCATCCGCAGGACCGTGACCAACTCCTGAACGCCCTCTACACCCAACGCAAAGTGCGCAACTTTGAAACCGCATTGCGCACAAAGGACGAAGGTGAGATTGAGGTGTTGATTAACTCGCGCCTCATCACCAACCTGGAGGGCGAGGCCATTGCCATTGAAGGCGTCTGCCGTGACATCACTGAACTCAAGAACACCCAACGCGAGCTGATACGGGCCAAAGAACTGGCAGAAAACTCCCTGCAGGTAAAAAACCAGTTTCTGGCCAACATGAGCCATGAGCTACGCACGCCCATGAACGGAATCATTGGCATGATAGACCTGCTCTACCATACCGCCTCCACTGAGGAACAGATTGACTACATTGACACTCTGCGCAAGTCCTCAGACGCCTTGCTGGACATTTTGAACGACATCCTGGACCTTTCCAAAATACAGGCCGGTAAGATGGAGGTGAATGAATCGGGCATAGACTTACACTATACATTAGATAAGATTCATTCCTTGTTTGCCAATCGGGCCCAGCAGAAAGACCTGGAGTTTACCTATTTTATTTCTAAAGACACGCCTCGGTACATTGTCACTGATGAAACCCGCCTGTTGCAGATTCTCTCTAACCTCACCTCCAACGCCATCAAGTTCACCAATGAAGGCCGGGTAAGCGTAGAAGTGGCCCAGTTAGAAGTAAAGAATGACCAGCATTTGTTGGAGTTCAGAGTGCGGGACTCTGGTATTGGCATTTCTGAGGAAGACATACAGATTCTGTTCACCAACTTCACGCAGCTGGACAACTCCTCCACAAAGACCTTTGGCGGTACAGGGTTGGGACTGGCCATTTCCAAGCAATTGAGTGAGTTGCTGGGCGGTGAGATTGGCGTGGAGTCAGAGCCTGGACAGGGAAGCACCTTCTGGTTCACCATCCAATGTCGCCTGGCAGAGAATGAGGAACAGATTAATGAGCAATTACAACTGGCCAAGGAAACGGAGACCATTGACAGATTTGACCCTGCTCCGGTGGTGTTGCTGGTAGATGACAACCAGATCAACCAGAAAGTGGCCATCAAGCTTCTGGAGCGTTTGGGCTGTACGCCAGATGTAGCCTCCAACGGGTTTGAAGCCATAGAAAAAGCGACCCAGAACCAATATGAGATCATCTTCATGGACATTCAAATGCCGGAGATGGACGGGGTTACCGCTACCAAAGAATTAAAGCGATTGCTGGGAGAAAACTGTCCGCCCATTGTGGCCATGACCGCTTATTCCATGAAGGGTGAGGCAGAGAAGTTCATAAGTGAAGGTCTAGATGATTATATCTCTAAACCTGTGAGAAGCACAGATCTGGCAGACCGGATCAATACCTGGCGCCAGAAAAATATGGCCATGGCAGACAGCACCCGTACCTTCATCCCGCAGGCTACAGCGCCAAAAGAAAAAGAGGATCAGCAACTGGTAGACCTGTCTGTGGTGGAGCAGCTGCGCAGCATTGGCGGCGTTGATTTTGCCCTTCAGTTATACGTTGATTTTGAAGAGGAAACTACCCACCTGCTGCAGGAAGCTAAAAACGAGGTAGAGGCACAACATTACGAGGCCATTTTAAGTACACTGCATCAGATTAAGGGAACAGCCTCTACGTTGGGTTTAATGACCATCACGTCCATTGCCAAAACCCTGGAGCACAACATCCGGAAGGGAGAAATGAGTGATGTGGCCACTGCGTATGCTGATTTAGAATCTAGTTTTGCTAATTTTAGAGCTCACTATCGTAATATAATCTTACCAAACTAACCATGGCTGATTCAAAAACCATACTTATTGCAGAGGATAGCTCTGTGATTCTGAACCTTACCAAGAAGATCCTGGAGTTGCAGAACTACAAGGTGCTTTCGGCCAAGAACGGCGGGGAGGTGATCAAAAGAATTAATGAGGAGAAAATTGACGCCATTCTCATGGACTTGAACATACCCGTGAAGGACGGGATGGAATGTACCAAAGAGATCCGCACTTCCTCCAATCCAGAGGTGGCCAACATTCCTATCATTGCTGTGACTGGTAACGCCAACAACTACACCCTGGAGGAATTCAAACAAGCAGGCATCAACGCCTACCTGCCAAAACCTTTGGATTTTGACATGTTGGTGCAAACCGTAAAAGAGTACGTGAAATAGCGTACCCCCTTAGAGCTTTCTACATTTATGCAGCTAAAATACACCCGGCCCTTTTTAACCCGGTTAGAGGATATTTTTGCGGAGTCTGAGTACATGCTGCGCTATGAAAAAGGCACCTTTAAGTCTGGATTTTGCATCTTGAAAGACACAAAGGTGGCGGTAGTGAACAAATACTTCCCGTTGGAAGGCAAAATCAACTGCCTGGTAGAGATCCTGCGGGCAATTGAAATGGATGCAGAGGCCCTTCGGCCCGAAAGCCGGGAACTGTACCTGGCCATTAAAAATCAAACCTTGGCGTCTGCGTGAAAATCACCTTACTAGGAACCGGCACCTCACAGGGAGTACCCGTCATTGGGTGCGAATGTGAGGTTTGCCGCTCCTTAGACTATAGAGACAAGCGCCTGAGAGTGTCTGTGCATGTGGAGGTAGAAGGAAAGAGCCTGATCATTGACTCTGGCCCCGATTTTAGGCAGCAGATGCTGCGAGAGCGCATTAAACGGGTAGACGCCCTGCTCTTCACGCACGAGCACAAAGACCACACCGCCGGCATGGATGACATACGGGCATTCAACTTCATGCAACACATAGACATGCCGGTGTACGCAGACCCGCGCGTGCTACGGCAGCTGCAGCAAGAATTCAGCTACATCTTCACCAATACCACCTATCCCGGCGTGCCCAGGGTAGAACTCAATCCCATCCAGAACGAGCCGTTCATGGTGGTAGGCCAGCAGGTGACGCCCATCGCAGTCATGCACCATAAACTGCCCGTCTTTGGGTTTAGGATTGGGGATTTCACCTATATCACAGACGCTAATTTCATTTCTGAGGAAGAGAAGGATAAGATAAGGGGATCCAAGATATTGGTCTTGAACGCCCTTCGCAAAGAACCGCATATCTCGCACTTCTCCCTGCCTGAAGCCCTTTCTCTGATAGAAGAGCTAGCCCCAGAGCAGGCCTACCTTACCCACATCAGCCATTTGCTGGGCCTGCACCGCGAGGTGGAGCAAGAGCTGCCCCCGCACGTGCGGCTGGCCTATGACGGTCTTTCCTTTACCCTGTAAGCGTGCACCAGAATTTCTATTTTATCAGGCAATTGGCCGGGCAGCTGCATACACGACTGCATGGGGCTACTTGCGTGGCAGCCTTTAGCCAGGAAAAGGATGAGTTGATGTTGGAGTTTGACCAGAAAGGAGCCTCCTTCTTCTTAAAAGCCATCCAGACGCCCACTTTCTCCAGCTTGCAGGTTCCTGGCAGTTTCAACAGAGCCCGACAGAACTCAGTAGACCTGTTCCACCCATTGATTGGCCAGCAGGTGCTTGAAGTAGTTGCCCACCAACAGGAACGGAGCTTCTACATAAGATTCACGCATGATAAAGTTCTGCTGTTCAAGCTCTTCGGGAACCGGTCTAACGTAGTACTGTTTGAAGATGACCACGCCACTGACCTTTTTCACCGCAAGCTAGCCAAAGATTTAACCTTAGATTACCGGTCCATGGACCAGCCTTGGCGGTTTGACCGGGCACAGTTCATGAACCAGCCAGGCTCGCTCAAGAAGATGCTGCCCACACTGGGAGAAGTCCCGTTTCTTTATCTGGAGGAGCAGGGATGGACTGAAAGGCCCGTGGAAGAACAGGTGAAGTTGGTAGAAGCCATGCTGGCCCAATTGGAAAACCCCGAAGGCTACTACCTGACCACAGTTCAGAAAATATTGCGCTTATCTTTGCTCCCCGTTGGCATAGTACAGGAAACGTACCAAGACCCGCTTCAGGCATTGAATGCCTTTGTACCCCAGTTCAGGGCGCAGGAATATTTCCAGAGCACCTACCGCACCACGCACCGAGCCTTGGAACGGCAGCTGGAGGTGGCCAACAAAATCTGGTACCAGATACAGGAACAGTTGGAACAATGGCATCACGGCACGCCATACGCGCAAACCGCCGATGTGATCATGGCCAACCTGAGCAACATACCGGCAGGTGCCACGGAGATGGAGTTGTTTGACTTTTACCAGGATCAGCCCCGGCTTATTAAACTGTCCCGCACCGAAACACCCCAGAAGACCGCCGAAAAGCTTTATAAGAAGGCCAAAAACCAGCAGATAGAATGGCGGTTATTGCAGGAACGCGCCCAGCGCAAAGAAGAAGAAGTAGAACGGCTGAGCCAGCAACTACAGGAATTGGAACAGATTGAGACCGCCCCGCTCCTACGCCAGTACGTCAAGAAATACACCGTCACACAGGCCGCTTATTCCCCAGATCTGCCCTATCATGCGTTTGAGTTGGACGGATTTAAGATCTGGGTAGGCAAGAACGCCAAGGCCAATGACGCGCTTACTCTTAAGCATACCCACAAGGATGACCTATGGCTGCATGCCAAAGACGTGCCCGGCTCTCACGTAGTCATCAAGCAGGTACCCGGCAAGGCCATTCCCATGCGCGTCATAGAGACCGCGGCCCAGTTGGCAGCATTCTATTCCAAACGCAAAAGCGACACGCTCTGCCCCGTCTTATACACGCCCAAGAAATATGTGCGCAAACCCAAAAGCGCCACGGCCGGCTCTGTCATGGTAGAAAGAGAGAAAGTGGTGTTGGTTAAGCCTGATAATCCTTTTAGAACTCGCCCCTAGCTACTAAAACATAACGCCCCGTTTTTGGCCTGATTCTTAGAAAACAGGCCAAAAACGGGGCGTTCAATTCTAATATGCTTTACAGCCCTAGGATTGTCTAAACTTACACATCTGCGAAAAGCCACTCCAAGGCATCTTCTTTGTCCAGGAACAGCTCAAAACGCGTCTTGATGCCTAGTGCTTCAGACCCAACCGTCAATTTATCATACACCTGTACAATGTCCATTAATTCCAAGCTCTCTTTGGTGACAAGGCGGGCAAACCTGTGGAGTTTGGACTGTCTCAACAGCGGCATCATGTCATTCAACAGCCAGTTCTGGTTTCCGAACTCCAGGTAGTGAATGGCTCTGGGATCACTCAACCAGTATTTGCACTCAGACTGGACGGTCATCTCAGCTACCTTCTGAAAGGTGGTTTTGAATTGCTGCGAATCTGGGTGCTGGGACCACTCCACGTAAATAAAGGAAAGATTGGAATCCAGTTGCGCCAGAACAAACTCGTCCTGGTACACTGTCTCAAATTGAAATGCTGGGAACATGAAAGAGTAAGGGGGAATAGTAAGCACAAGTATAAAAAGAAAAAGCCCCATAACATCTATGTTACAGGGCTTCATTTTCATTCTGTGCGCGCGGGGAGATTCGAACTCCCACACCCGAAGGCACCACCCCCTCAAGATGGCGTGTCTACCAATTTCACCACGTGCGCAATTGAAACTGCAGGTATTTCTGAGGACTCACCTACAATTCGGTCACAAATGTATTAGTTCCTTTGAATACCTGCAAGCCCTCCCCAAAATTCTTTCCAGCACCGCAAGTTTCACATCTGAACCTAAATCACGTCTATTATATTAAATAAGCAAGTAATTAGAATCTTATATCATTCTTCAAACAGGATATTGTCCATCTAAAAGTTCCCAATAATTAAATCTTTAATTAATCTTTTACGAAAGTAAAACCAACTATTATTCCATATTTTCTCAATATGGGTAGCAACTAGTCAATCATTTTATCAACACTCTATAAATACAATATTAAAAATTAAATTCTCACTCAACAGTACCGAATAAAATCAGTAATAAATCTGTGTTTAAAATTTAATTCTCTACACATACCTAATAACATGGATACTCTTCCAAATCAAGAACGCTAATTATTTATTCAAAGCACATTCCTATTTTTTTCATAAATCATCTATCCTTCCATTAATCATTATCCATTGATTCCAAAACATTACGAACCATCATTTCCTGCATACCATAAGGCATATTCATACGGCTACGAATTCTATAGCACATCACTGCATTTGATTCCGAAGGGCGGCCAACCTTGTGGCTAAAGTAGAAGCGGCATTAATTTGGTGGCAGTAAACTTCCTTTTCAAGATTCTTTTAGCAGCACACATTCCAGGATACGATCTTCCTTTGAAACTGGGATAAGAACAGTTTTCATAATCAGCTATTGGCAGCACCCAAGGAATTCAACGTTGCTTTTTTTTAAAGGCACCATACCTTAATTTTTATTTGCGATTCTATCTGATATTATGGAAGCATAACCATCCTTTCATAATTCCGTTTAGTAAAAAATACGCTTGAAATTTTGCCTACTCTTTTTAGAGGTTTCAAGCGTTTCAGGACCAAGAAGCACCGTCCCTGCACCCGAAACGCTAAGCTTTCCTCCAAAACGCCTCTTTCAGACCTTCACTTAAATCATATCTTTAGTCTGCTGCCTTTAACAATGTTATCAACCAATCATTTATACCTATTCATATAAAGCAACAGTTTATCCTATAATATTGGGTTAAACAGGCCATCACAGCCTGTCTACTCCATTATATCATCAAAATGCTAACGGTTTTGTCAAAGGGAAATAGATTTTAATAAGCTTGAGCCCTATTTTCCTCAATTACATTTTATTGGCCATCAATTCCTTCAGGCCAAGCATAAAGTAAGGTCAACTAACTTCTCTTAAGACGGATTACATTTCATTCTTAGGACACACCTTGTACAAGTCTGTCTGGGTAGATAGGCCATGCTTCCAAAACCTAGAGCCGTTAGATTACGTCCTACGCAACAGAGGCCCTGCTTCATTCGGGTATGTACCCTCTTCCTTCATGGGCAGTCTCTCCATGCTTTTAAAACCAAAACCTTAACATGCAACAGCAGAAGAAAGATTGGATCATCAAGTACGCCCGCGTAGGCTATGTAGCCAAAGGGATTGTCTATTGCTTAATTGGGATATTAACGGCGATGTACGCCCTGGGAATTGGAGGAGAAAAAGCCTCTAAGACAGATGCGTTCATGGAAGTAAAAGAATTACCAGGCGGCAGCTTTTTATTAGGCTTAATTGCCGCCGGCTTAATCGGGTATTCTTTATGGCGTTTCACACAAGCCATTGCCGACACTGAGAACAAAGGCACGGATTTTAAAGGAATAGGCAAAAGATTAGCGTATGCCTTTAGCGGACTTATTTACGGATCCTTTGCTTTTGTGGCATTTAAAATTGCTACAAATACAGGCGGAGGGTCCAGCAATGGCTCTTCGCAAAAAACCTTTTTAGCTGAACTATTAGACAAGCCATTTGGCAAGTACTTAGCTATAATCATCGGGTTAATTACCATAGGTAATGGACTGCTACAATTAAAGCGTGTCATTACCGGTTCCTTTATGAAAGACGTGCATGGCATGCCGCAGGACCAGTTCAGGATTTTGGAAAGAGCCGGCAAAATTGGGTATGCCGCCAGAGGAGTGGTCTTCGGGATTTTGGGGTACCTGTTTGCGAAGGCCGCTTGGAACCGTAATCCGTCACAGGCCCAGGACACCGAGGGAGTGTTCGGCTTTTTAAGAGACAATCCCATGGGAGACTTCCTGCTGGCCGCCGTGGCCATCGGGTTGGTGGGCTACGGTATCTTCATGTTCGTACGGGCCAGATACAGCGAGATTTCCTTCAATTAAAGGGGTAAGGTAGAACGCCAGAAAAGTGTACCTTCAGGCCATGCAAACCTTACCCTTCTACATAGTTGACGTCTTTGCAGACCAACCTTACAGAGGCAACCAACTAGCCGTCTTTTTACAGGCTGGCAACCTACGCACAGAGCAGATGCAGCAGATAGCCCAGGAGATTGGCTTCGCTGAATCTGCTTTTGTGCTTCAGGATACTGCTACTCCTGCCGGCTACCCGGCGCGGTATTTCACGGTAGAATATGAGGTGCCATTTGCGGGGCATCCTACGCTGGGCACCGCCTTCGTCCTCCAGCAAGTGTTGGAGAAGACATCAGTCCCTGAGGTGAAACTGCATTTGCCCGTAGGTACCATACCCGTCTCTTTTTCTTATGACCAGCAGGGCCAACCTGACTTTTTGATGATGCAACAAATCAATCCGGTGTTGGAGGAGCCGCTTCCGGCAGATGACCTACCGCTGGTGTTGGGACTTCCCGGTGAGGCACTGCACCCGGAGTTCCCGGTGCAGGTGGTGTCCACGGGCCTTCCGTTCCTCCTCATTCCGTTGCAACGATTAGAAGACATGCGGCAGATACACATCAAGGAAGAAGTGCTGCTCGCCTTTCTACAGAAGCACCATTTATTTAAAACTCAGCGCGAAGACGGACTATCGGTGGCGCTTTACCTGTTCTGCCCCGAAACCTACCAGAAAGACCGCCAAATCAACGCGCGCATGTTAGCCTATGAGAATGGCAAGGTAATAGAGGATGCGGCCACAGGAAGCGCCAATGGCTGTCTTTTAGGCTATCTGCTCCAACATGAATACCTGGGTCCTGGAGCGGTAGACATTTTGGTGGAGCAAGGCTGTGAAATCAACCGGCATGCCACCATCAGGCTACAAGGGCAGCAACACCCCAACCATCAATTTGACATCAGGGTGGGCGGACAAGTACAGCTCATCTCCAAAGGCGAATGGTATGTACACTAAGAGCATAAACACCATGAGGAAAGCACTTCTGGCCATCCTGATTGTAGGGAGCACCTCGTTTTTCGCTTCTTTTGGCCAAAATACGCCAAAAACGGATTCCATCTTTGTGTTGCGCCCAGACCGAGTATTTGACGGCCAGGACCTGCACCAAGGCTGGGTGGTGGTAGTAAAAGGCGACCGCATCCTTTCGGCGGGGCCGAGCAATAAAGTCTCCCTTCCGGCCAATGCCCGGACCATTTCCTTGCCCGGTCAGACCCTAATGCCCGGACTCATTGAAGGCCACTCTCATTTGCTGCTGCACCCCTACAATGAAACCTCCTGGAACGACCAGGTTTTGAAAGAGGCAGACGCCCTGCGTGTGGCCCGGGCCACAGTGCACGCCCGCAACACGCTCCTGGCCGGTTTTACCACCGTGCGGGACCTGGGCTCTGAAGGCGCCGAGTATGCAGACGTGGGCCTGAAGCAAGCCATAGACCAGAACATCATTCCGGGCCCCAGAATGCTGGTGGCGGGCAAAGCCATCATTGCCACCGGCAGCTACGGCCCCAAAGGATTTGACCCCGCGTTTGAAGTGCCCCAAGGTGCAGAATCCGCCGACGGCGTGGACAACCTCATACGCGTGGTACGCGACCAGATAGGCAAGGGCGCCGACATCATCAAAGTCTACGCCGACTACCGCTGGGGACCAAACGGAGAAGCCATGCCTACGTTTACTGTGGACGAACTTAAACTGATGGTGGAAGTAGCCAAAAGCAGCGGCCGGCCGGTAGTGGCCCATGCCAGCACTCCAGAAGGCATGCGCCGCGCCGCCGAAGCAGGCGTAGAAACCATTGAACACGGGGACAACGGCACTCCAGAAGTCTTTAAATTAATGGCGAAGAAAGGCGTTGCCCTCTGCCCTACCGTGGCCGCCGGCGATGCCATTTTGCAGTACAGCGGTTGGCGCAAAGGCCAGGACCCAGAGCCAGCCCGCATCGCGCAGAAGAGAGCCAGCCTCAAAGCCGCCCTGGCCGCCAAAGTGCCGCTGTGCGTGGGTGGTGACGTAGGCGTGTTTCCGCATGGTGAGAATGCCCGCGAACTAGAATTATTGGTAGACTACGGAGTGGCACCATTGGACGTACTGAGAGCCGCCACCGCCGGCAATGCCAAGTTGTTCCATCTGGACCAAAAACTGGGACGGGTGCAAGACGGCTTGTTAGCTGATCTGGTGTCAGTGGAAGGCAATCCTTTACAAGACATGACCACCCTTAGAAAAGTTAAGTTGGTCATGAAGGGCGGCGTCCTTTACAAGCAACCCTAACCCGCTTTCTCCCATTTTACAACCGCCTGTCGTTTTTGGGCTACTTCTTGGAAAAGAGCCCAAAAACGACAGGCGGTTGTTTTTTATCTTCAGCTACAGATTGTTATTTAACATATTTTTTTCACCCTGTGACATATCTTATTAAAAATGGCGAACTATTGGGAATGAATTGCAACTCTTCTCCTCTCAACTGTTAACTCACCAAGGTGCAAGTGTTCGCTTGTGTCCGCACGCAGGGCTGAATTGGTATACCAAGGACAAGGATTCGCTGTGCCCAAGGATAAGCTGTCTAAGAATGTGGGGGATGCGGATTGTGTGCAGACTGTCCGAGCCCTATTCCTACGGCAGAATCTGACTGCCCTGTAGAAACCATTCACTGCCTTGCCTCACACGCATCGCTCTACCCTACCCGCAGACAAACGCAGGTGTTTAGGCCCTAGCCCGCTTCAGTCACTTAAAGACCGCAACTTTAAAAAGTAAGATTCTCAATCTCCACCCACTTGCTTCTTCCCGCACTCTCAAGTAGTAAAAGCAAGAAGCCTCCCCTGTTCAAAGGAAGGCTTCTGGTTAGCGAATCGTTTTTTGGCTGTTTTCCGGAAATCTGGCCAAAAACGGCTTTACACTGTCTCTCCCTTCAGCTCCAGCATTGGACGAAGGAAGAAGTCATTAATGGGTTTTACGGCCTGCATCACCGCCAGACATTCCTCAAAAAACTGGGCACTGGTTACCACGGCATCTGGGAAGGTATGGCTGGCGTTCCAGCTCTTGTGTCTCAGCAACTCAATGGCGGGGTTCTCGCTGTCATAGCCCTTGGGCGTAGTTTTCAGTTTGTCACCGCCTAGGCCTTTGAAATATTTTTGGAACGACGGAGCCGCTACCAAGTCCTGCAACTCCTGCCAGTTGTAGTCAATCTCCTGTCTGATTGCTTTCAACTCAGGTGCGGGCGGCATCCAGACACCGCCTGCCAGAAAGGACTCGTTGTTGGGGCTGATGTGCAGGTAGAAACCCGGGTTGATGGTCTTTCTTCCGCCGTCTGCCATGTACGCACAAATATGGTCCTTATACGGACGCTTGTCGTTGGAGAAGCGCACATCGCGGTAAATCCTAAAAATAAGGTCCTTGGGCTGCTGGTTGGCCACGGCCGGCTCAAAGGCAGCCACCGCCGGCAGCAGGGTTTCCAGGAAAGCGATGAAGTCATTTTTGGCAGCCTCGTACCGAGATTTGTTCGCGGCAAACCACTCGCGGTTGTTGTTGTTTCTGAGGTCTCTGACGAAGTCTAACGTGGAGGTATCTAAGTATTTTTTCATGTAGTGGATGGAGGTCTTTATGACCTTTCAGGAAACAAGAATAGTGGGTAGTAAGTTCTTTGCTAGGAACTATTCAAAGATAATCTCTGACCTATTGAACGAGTCATTTTATTTCCGAAAGGAAAAGTAAATTACCTTTAAAATAAATTTTACCTGAACACCCAACTGCATTTTATTCAATCAATAAATCAAACACATTGACGATTAAGCAAGCTTATAGACAGTTCCTAGAACAAAATTTCCAAGGTCTGAGAATCAAAGCCCCGTTATTTTTTAATTGGGGTAAGGGATTAAGATTTGATCTCCAAGTGGGAGAAACCGACACAGACCAATACTTTCAGGAGGTGGTTAGAAGGGCAACAGCTTTGTTTGAAGCTACCTTTCAACAAACTGATACCATTTATTTAGTCCTTCAAGAGCGCACTGGCAAACGCGGCAAGATTAGGTTCTCAAATTACTGCTTCAATCAAATTAGTGGGCTTAAGGAAGAGGACGTGGCGTACTCAAAAGTAAATAGACTTTATGACTCCGCAGACAACACTGAAATCTGGAACGTGGCAGTAGTCAAACTCACAATTAACAGAGTAAATTACAAGAATATAATTGAGGCCATTAGCGTGATGGATTTTCCGCCAAGGCAACCAAGACTAGACAGCAGGGGATTCCTTACCAATAAACAGATTTTCTTTCTGAATGTAGACAAGAAACTCATTTACCATATGTATGACGACCGAGGCTTAGATATTGTAGCAAAAGAGAAAGAAACCTTACTACCCGTTTACACCGAGTTCAATGATTGGATTCTTGAATGCAACCGTGAGCAGATTGAAAACACATTTAAGAAGTAGGATCCCTGAACCTTTAAAGAATTAGAGATAAAAGTCCTCGTCCTTTACATTTTTGTCCTGAACTCCTGAAAACAACCCAAAAACGGCATCTCGCTTAAATGCCGCCCATCACATACATGGCTTCCAGCGTGGGGTTCACACTGCCACCTTTCGGTTCAAGGGTGACGGCAAAGGCCTGGGCTTTTTCAATGGTTTTCATTCTAAGCAACGCATCTGATGAAGAAGCCACTACGCCAGCATCTACGGGTTTGCCATCTACCAAGGCCCAGAGCTGGTACTGTCTGTCACTTGGGGCGGCTGGTAAAGAGGCCGGGTCCTGGAACACCTCTTTGGTTTCTTGGTTCCAGAAGACTTTGGCGGCGGCAGTGGCATGCTGAGACACTCCTTTCAAGGCAATGGACTGGGTCTGCGGGTCTCGCACCACAGACAAGAAGTTCTCAGTGCGGTCTGTGCGGTATTGTAACTGGCTAGTCTCATAGGCGTACTGCTTCATAGACTGCTGGGCTATGGCAAGTTCCTGCTCGGCGTCTTTCCATTGATAGAAGAAATAGAAGTTGGCCGCGGCGCTCAGCAAAAGTAAAATCTTGGCGGCCGCGCGTAGGCTGCTGTTCAGCTTGCTGGAGCGGTCAATGTCCTGCGTAGGTCATGTAAAAACTTTGGCCTCCTGAGAAGTACCTGTTGTAGAGGAGGTGTTATGAGAACCGGAAGCACCGGTTTCCTGATGCGCAAACTCTTCAGGAGATTCTTGCACTGACGGGTTGGGGCTTAGGTTCTGGATTTGCCCTGCTGTACCTGTATTATTACCCCGAAGACTATACGACCCTTTTCTACATCGCTTTCATTCCAGGTCTGCTGGCTATTCTGGCTACGTTCTTTTTAAAGGAAAGCAGCGCCAAAAGCGACCAGACACGTAAAGCCTCCACCCCGTTTTTCTCTTTTCTTCATTACTGGAAAGACAGTCCTGCCTCTTACAGAAAAGTGGTCATTGGGTTACTGGTCTTTACCTTGTTCAACAACTCTGACGTCTTCCTATTATTGAAAGCCAAACAAGCCGGGCTGGATGATACCCTGGTCATAGGTATTTACGTTTTTTTACAACCTGGTCTACGCCTTGCTGTCCTTCCCGCTAGGGATTCTGGCAGATAAAATTGGGTTGAAACCAGTCCTTTTAGCAGGGTTTGCGGCTTTTGCGGCCGTGTATGTGGGCATGGCATATGCCACCAACCTATACCTTTTCTTAGGGCTGTTCTTGCTTTATGGATTTTACGCCGCCTCCACCGAGGGTATCTCCAAGGCCTGGATTTCTAACATCACAGATAAAAAACACACCGCCACCGCCATTGGCACCTACACCGGCTTGCAAAGCATTTGCACCATGCTGGCCAGTTCACTCACCGGCTTTATCTGGTATAGGTATGGGGCCACGTCCGCCTTTCTCACCACATCCCTCGCCACTCTGCTGGTGGTCATATATTTCTTTACCGTACCCAGCCCGCAAACCGTTCAAGTAGAGGCTGCTTAGAACCAGAAGTGATGAGCTTACAGATGGTATACGACTCCCCTTCTCTCTTTACAAGAACAATCACCGAATGACAATGAAGAGCGTTTTGGGGCTGTTTTCCAGAAAATAGTCCAAAAACGAAAAGAGCTGCCCCGCAAAGGAGGCAGCCCTTCTGGATGGCATGCTATCTGGCTACGACCAGGCGCTGCCTGTAGGATTGCTGATTGACGGTTACCTCACAGACATAGATGCCGGCGGGCAGGTTGTGCCCGTTCAGGAAGAGTTGGTGCGCTCCTTTACCATAGGCCTTACCTTCTATTGCATGCCTAAGGTGGCCGTTCAGGTCAAGAAGTTTCACGCCCACCTGTGACGACTCGGGCAATTTTACGGTAATGGTAGCCGCCCCAGAAAAGGGATTTGGCACCACTTGAAACAGGTCATTTTTCTCATCAGAACCAATTGGTTGATTTGCCAACATTTTGGTTGGGAGCTGGCCTACGTACAGAGGGCGCATCATGTCATGGTCTTCATGGGAGAGAATATGGCAGTGCCAGGTATACAGGCCTTGTTTGTCAAACGTGGCTATCAGTCGGGTGACCTGGCCGGGCGCTACGGGGTAAGTGTCCTTTCTGCCCGCCTGGCCTGGTTCTGGCACCATGAGCGGGCCTTCTAGCTGCACGTTTGACAGCATGCCGGTCTCCTCATTCACCGTGCCATTGAATTTCTGATTACTCAAGACTCTAAAAGAGACCAAGTGCAGGTGAATTGGATGGGCGTCTGGTGTCAGGTTGTAGATTTCCCAAATCTCGGTTTTGTTCATGCCCGGGTTCTCCGTGATAGGATCATGTGAGCGCATGGCGCCTCCTTCCATGGTCCCCAGCATAGGCAGTAGCCTGCCGTACTCATCCTCGCCTTCAAACAAAATGAGTTTTCTGGTTTTGGTGGCGGGTGGCATCTTTGCCAAAGGTTTATTAAAGGTAGCCGGCAAAAAGGTTAAAGGATAGGCTTTATTGAGCGGAAGGGTCACAGAAAAGGCCATGATCTGCGAAGGGCTGTCATCTGCATCTACGTCATCACCGAAGGGGTATGGCGTACGGGCATTGTTAGTTAGAATAAGCGTCTTGCCCTGTAAGGCGGCATTAGAAAAATCAAGGATAACTTCCTTGCGCTCGCCGGGCCCCAGAAGCAGTTCGTTTTGCAGAATGGGTTGGGCCAGCAGCCCCTGGTCTGAGGCTATCTGCCACATTGCAACCCCTTCCGGAAGCTTTAAGTTATAAAACCTGGAATCTGACCCGTTCAATAACCTGAAACGGTACTGCCGAGGTTCTACTTTTAATTTAGGCCAGGCTTTGCCGTTTACCAGAATGATATCCCCAAAAAACTCTGGCAAGATGCTGGGGCCTGTCGTGCCTTCCACTTCAGACTCAGAAGGATAAAACAACTGCCCGTCTGCGGTGAACATCCTGTCCTGTATGGCCAGGCCAATGTCATAAGGTTGGGCAGGCAGCCAGTTGCTTTGCTGAAGTGCCTTTTCTATCCCATCGGTTAATAGGTAAAAACCAGCTAGCCCCGCGTAGACGTTAAGCCGTGTTATGCCCAACGTGTGGTCATGGTACCACAAGGTGGCGGCCTCCTGGCTGTTGTCATAGTAATACGGCACCTGCTCTCCTTTCTTAAATATGGGTCCTTTGCTTTGACCATAGGGAGTGTACCAGGCCTCTGGCAGGCCATCGCTCGCTGATTCTGTGTGTCCGCCATGCAAGTGAGTGACAATGGGTACTCCCGGAGAGGTGGGTTTTGCCAAATCAATAGTAGGATCTACTGGGAGCAAATGTGGCAGGGCGTTCCCGTTGGCATCTACCAGCCGGTTCAACCATTTAACAGATACCGGCTTGCCTTTGGTAGCTACAATGGTGGGGCCAGGATATTGATCGTTGTACCCCCAAACAGTAGTCAAGATAGGTTTCCCCAAGGCGTCTTTCAATCCCAACCCCAAGTCTTGCTGAAATTGAGACACGGTCATGGTAATAACTTGGTTGCCAGAACCGGGACCCGCATTAATAACCGATGGAATGGGTAAGGGATTTACAAACTTGGGTACGTCCTTTGAATTTAAAAGAATTTGAGCCTCAAGGGGTAGGCTTTGCAGAGAAAAACAAAAAAAAACAGGCATCACCCACTGGAGAGCAGGTTGGTAGAAAATTTTCATAACGCACCAAAGTTAATTTTGAGGAAGAGAGCGGACAGGTAACAAACCACTCCTCAAGGGTAAAAGAAGGGTACAACGACAAGAGAAGCCATTCTCTTGCACTTTGGGAGGAATTCTGTTTAACTACTTGTATTTACGATTTCTCTCCTAGAAAGCTGTCTTTTGCTAGTATTTCTAACTTAAATACAACAAACATGCATTTAATAACTATCAATGGCAGAGCGGATTACAAGCATATTTAAGCCTACACCCATGCAACTCAGGCATTCCTTCTCTCTAAACAAAAAACCCATATTCAACCCAACAAACGGGTGAGCATTGCTTAGAGGAAGGATAAGGAAATACTGGTTGATCCCTATGAAAGGGCTAAATCAATGGAGGAAGTGGAGATAGGTTGCTATTGCAAGACGTGTGACCTGCAGCCATCGTTTTTCGCCTTATTTCCAGAAAACAGTTTAAAAACGCTTTGTCTTTTAGATAGCACCCATCACATACATGGCTTCCATGGTTGGATTGACACTGCCCCCTTTGGGCTCAAGGGTGACGGCAAAGGCCTGGGCTTTTTCAATGGTTTTCATTCTAAGCAACGCATCTGAGGAAGAAGCCACTACGCCAGCATCTACGGGTTTGCCATCTACCAGCGCCCATAGTTGATACTGTTTGTCACTGGGGGCTTGGGGTAAAGAGGCCGGGTCTAGGAAAACTTCTTTGGTTGCTTGGTTCCAGAAAACTCTGGCTGCAGCCTTAGCGTGTTGCGGAGTTCCTTTTAAAGAGACAGGCTTGGTTTCAGGATCGCGTAACACGGCTAGAAAATTCTCAGTGCGGTCTGTGCGGTATTCTAACTGGCTGGTCTCATAGGCGTACTGCTTCACAGACTGCTGGGCAATAGTTAACTCCTTTTCAGAATCCTTCCATTGAAAGTACAGGTAGAAATTGGTAGCGGCACTTATCAAAAGCAGCAATATGGCCGCCACGCGCATACGGTCAGCGGTAGACTTCTTGCGGGCGTTGAAGAAGGCCTCCTCCATAGAGATCACCTTTGCCTCTGGTTCATTGGTGCTGGACTGCTGGGAAGGCTCATGCAACAGATTAATTTCTTGGTGTGGGACAGAACCAGACATGGAAACATCATGTCCTAATTTATGAATCTGCTGAAGAATTCTGTCTTGCAGGTACGCAGGCGGCGTCTGGGCATGGTACAGGGCATAGGCTTCCATGGCCAGATGCGCGTTTTCCAGCGCCGCTTTCACCTCTGGGTCCTGCGCCGCCCTACGGTCCACGTCTAAGCGTTCCGCGTCGTTCAGCCCCCCGGCTGCGTACACTTCCAGAATCCCGGACTCTATATACTCCTGTGTATTCAACGCTATTTGATTAATTTGCCCAATGCTTTAATGGCCATGCGGGCGCGGGTTTTGACGGTGCCTAAAGGAATGTTCAAGGTTTCGGCCACCTCTGTCTGGGTGTAGCCCCCAAAATACATCATGTCAATGATGACCTTCTGGTCTGGAATGAGCTTTTCAGTGATCTCCTTGATTCCAATATGATCTGGTCTAATGCCTTCGCTGCTTACCATGCCCCGGGTGTTGGCGTCTTCCACGGGATCTGTTTTTGAACTTACGCGATATTGCTTTGACCGGATTTTATCAATGGCCAGATTCCGGCTGATGTTGAGCATCCAGGTGAAGAGTCTTCCCTTATGGGCGTCATAGCTGTCAAAAGAAGACCAGATCTTCACAAAACTTTCCTGCAACACATCCTCTGCCACTTCTTCTACCTTTACTATGCGCAGGATCACGCCGTACAGAGCAGCCGAATAATTCTTATACAGCAAGGCGATGGCTTTTTGGTCCTGGGCCCTCAAGCGCTCCACAAGAACTTCCTCAGAATCAATATTTACAGTAGTCTCCAAAAAGAAAAGGACGTTAAACGTAGCAATAATACATAAACCAACCTGTAAGAAAAAAGAGGCGAAGATATTTTGTCTGCCCGGGTAACCATCTTAACCACCGGTTGGTAGATTTGTTTAGGCAATCTGCCGTTTCTGAATACAATGCGTATCTATACGGTACCCATTCAGAAAGACTAAGTCTAAATACGTATTTCTTTCATTTATACCCAAAACCAACGCAATTTCCTCCACTCATGGCTATACAAACCATCAACCCCTATACCAACCAAGTAGTCAAAGACTTTGAGCCCGCCAGCGCCCAACAAGTAGAAAAAGTGCTACAGACGGCAGAAGACACGTTCCAGTCCTGGCGTAGCACCCACTTTGACCACCGCGCCCAGCTCATGCACAAGGCCGGCCAGGAACTGGAAAACCGCACCAACCATTACGCCCGCCTCATCTCCCTGGAAATGGGCAAGCCCCTTAAACAAGCCCGCTCCGAAGTCCAGAAATGCGCCAAGGTGTGTCATTATTATGCAGACCACGCCCAGGAGTTTCTGCAAGACGAGGACATTGCCACAGACGCCACGCGCAGCTTCATTAGCTATGAACCCATGGGTGTGGTACTGGCCGTCATGCCCTGGAACTTCCCGTTCTGGCAGGTGTTTAGGTTTGCGGCCCCGGCTCTCATGGCGGGCAACGTGGGCATTTTAAAGCACGCCTCCAACGTGCCACAATGCGCCCTCGCCATTCAGGAAGTGTTTGAAAACGCCGGCTTCCCGAAGGGTTGTTTCCAGTCCTTGCTCATTGGTTCTAAGGAAGTAGACGCGCTCATCAAAGACCCGCGCATTAAGGCGGTCACGCTTACGGGCAGCGAAGGCGCCGGCGCCAAGGTGGCCTCCACGGCCGGGCAGGAAATCAAGAAGACAGTGCTGGAACTGGGCGGATCAGATGCGTTCATAGTTCTAGCTGATGCAGACATTGACGCCGTTTCTGAGAAAGCCGTGCAGGCCCGCCTCATCAACACGGGGCAAAGCTGCATTGCCGCCAAACGCTTTATCATTGAGCAGTCCATTGCCGAGCCGTTTTTGGCCGCTTTTTCTGAAAAGATGCAAAAACTGAAAACCGGCAACCCGCTGGAGGACGAAGACATTGACTATGGCCCTCTGGCGCGGGTTGACCTGGCCCAGGAACTCACAGACCAGGTAGAGCGCTCTATCCAAGCCGGCGCGAAACTCTATCTGAAAGGCGGCCAGAAGGACAAAGACAGCGCCGTTTTCCATCCCGCCATTCTCACGCACATTGAAAAAAGAAACCCCGCCTACGAGGAAGAGTTCTTCGGGCCAGTGGCGCTGGTGTTCATTGCCCAGGACGCCGAGGACGCCATCAGGATTGCCAATGACTCTCCCTTTGGCCTGGGCGGCTCCATCTGGACCAAAGACATTAAGCGCGGGCAGGAACTGGCCAGGAAAGTAGAGGCTGGGGCTGTGTTTGTGAACGCCGTGGTGGCCTCAGACCCTGCCCTGCCGTTTGGCGGCATCAAGAAATCTGGCTACGGCCGCGAGCTTTCTTATGTGGGCATCCGGGAGTTTGTAAACCAAAAAACCATCTGGGTGAGTACGCCTCAGGAATAGCCCAGTAGTTTGTAGGTAAGAACGCCTACCCATTCATGAAGGAGGCGGGTCCAGTCCTGGAGAGCCTCGGCAGAAGGGATGAGCAGATCATCCAAATGGAAACTCCTATCGTGGGTCTGGAAATCGGCGGGAAACGTGTCGAAGTTCAGGCCCACTTTTTCAAAGCATGCTTGAGCCCGCCGCATGTGAAACGCCGATGTAATGAGCAGCAGCCTCTGCAGTTCTGGGTGTTGGCTTAGCAGCTCCTTGGTGTACAAAGCATTTTCTCTGGTGTTGCGGCTGCGCTGCTCTATTAGGATGTCCTGCTTCGGCACCCCGGCATACAAGGCGGTCTGTTCCAGGTTTTCGGCCTCTGTCCTGACCACGTCCTTGATGGCTCCAGAACCACCCGTGATGATGATCTTTTGCACGCGCCCCATCTTGTACAGTTGCACGGCATCCAGAATCCGTTCGGCGCCTTCGTTAAAATGCACCCGGTCATGCGGCGATCTGTTCACCTCTGTCACGCCCGTGAGCACAATGGCTGCATCATAGTTTTTGACGTCTTTCATCAAAACCGCCTCGGGCTCCCAGGCCAGCCACACCTCATTGGAGATAAACGGATTTGAAAAGAAGAACAGCAGCACCAACCCCACCCGGAACGCCCATCTTTTTTTCCCCTGATTCCTGGAAAACAGGCCAAAAACGAAAACCGCCATGATCCAGAGAAACGGCGAGGTGAGGTACTGCAACAATTTTGAGAGAATGAAAAACATAGTTCGTTCACAGGAGGCCAATGCCATGTTGCATTTCAGGTAGGAATTGGCCACCGCCACCTGGGTTCTTTTTACCCGAAATGCCTACTCAAAGAAACGGCGCACCAGCCAAAGCACCAAACTCAGCAGCACGCTCAACAACAACATAGTGGTAAACGGCGCGAAAAACTTGAACTCAGGTTTGTCTATCCTTACATCGCCAGGCAGCCGGCCAAACCAATCCACCCGTGGTCCCACCAGCCAAAGGACTAAGCCCATGATGATGAGAATGGTGCCGAGGAGGATTAATGTTTTGCTCATTGGTTGCATGAGGAAGCGGAGGTTGGTGTAGCGGTTTTATACGGAAAATTAGGCTTTCGTATATCCATCCGTTTTTGGCTTGTTTTCTGGGAAACAGGCCAAAAGCCCCACCCCAACAGAGAGGGGCTTTTTTATTTACATCTGCTGACGCTGGCGTGAGTCTCCTGACTCGTAACTTTGGATGACGGGTAGTCTCCAGACTACTCTCGCGGGCATCGCGAAGCAAGTGCACATTGCTTTCTTCTGCTGGAGTTGATCAGTAATAGTATTCATGCCCTACCCCCTTCAAATAGGGACGATATGCGTGAGAGACCAGCCAGTGCCTGGTCTCTCACGCATTGCTTTATTCTACCGAGCTTACCACCCCCTATTAAAATAGAAGTGGAGCATTTGATTTGTTGATGCCCCCCTTCGCTCGCCTCAAGAGGGGAATCAGAGGCAGGAGCCGCAATTGGTGCAGAAGCTTGTAGGTTTCACAGATGGTTAGAAACCCTTCCAAAAGACACTTTACTTTAAGGAGGTTTTCAAAAGCCTTTAGATTTCGTTTTTGACCTTCTTTCCAGAGAATAAGCCAAAAACGGCAATTTACATTAACACAGAAAGCCCCTTAGTTTAATCTTAGTCAAACAGATACACTACTTTAAACTCCTCATTCAACTTTAGGGCGGCGTCAAAGCTGTTGCCGGTTTTAGGGGAAATGAAGCCTTTGATTTTAGCGGTCTTGCCTTTGGTGAGCAAGGCCGAGAGGTGGCTTTCGCTTAAAGTGCGGCCGTGTAGTTCAAAGGGAACTACAAATTGACAGCCCTCTTTGTAGCGGCTGCAACCGTAGGCACTTTTGCCTTTGAGCATCTGGCCCTGCTGGCATTTGGGGCAGATCCAGACGGAGGGCTTTTTAGTTTTGGGCTCGGCCTTTTCTGCATGAAGGGCAAAGGCGGCATCCAGCTGAAGGGCGCCGTCAAATTTTTCACCGGAGGAAGCGTCTACCAATCCTTTGATTACCGGGGTTTTGCCTTTCTTGAGCAGGGCCTGCACGTGCTTTTCGGTGAGGGGTTTGCCATGAGTTTGCATAGGCAGTCTGAACTGGCAGCCTTCCTTGAACCGCACGCAGCCGTATGCCTGGCTACCCTTAACCACGTGACCGGTTTTACAGACGGGACAAGTACCCAATCCAGCAGCAGCAGGAGCCGATCCGTTTTTGGCCTCTTTTTTGGGTTTTGCGTCTTTTTTAGCGCCGTCTTTGGGGACAGGTTTAGTGAGTTCCATGGGTTGCAAAGTGACGGACGCTCTGTCTTGCTTTACCTCCTGCACCATCTCCTCTACCAACTGCTGCAACTCGCGCAGAAACTCGGTGGCTTCAAATTCACCGGCTTCAATCTGGCGAAGTTTCTTTTCCCATTGGCCCGTCATCTCCGCAGATTTAAGGGTAGGGTTTTTAATCACCTGAATCAGGTCAATGCCGGTTTGGGTGGGAAGGATTTTCTTCTTCTCCTTCCGGATGTAGTTGCGTTTGAAAAGCGTCTCAATGATGGCGGCACGGGTAGACGGCCGGCCAATGCCGTTTTCTTTGAGCGCTTCTTTCAGTTCGTCATCATCTACCTGCTTGCCGGCGGTTTCCATGGAGCGCAACAAAGTGGCCTCAGTGTAGTCTTTGGGCGGACTGGTCATTTTACGCTCCAGCAAAGGGCTATGCGGACCACGCTCGCCGGCATCAAAATGCGGAAGCACCGCCAACTCCTCTTCCTTCTCCTCTCCATCCATTGTGGTCTTGGGAGCAGTGGGTTTGGCAGGCGTTTTGGTTTCTTCCTGGGCGTACACCACGCGCCAGCCGGGCTCTAGAATTTGCTTGCCTTTGGCCCTGAACGCATGGTTAGCCGCCTCGCCGCTCACCACCGTATTGCTCACAATACAGTCTGGGTAAAAGGCGGCAATAAAGCGCTTGGCCACCAGGTCAAACACTTTTGCCTCTGTGCCAAACAAATTACCCGAAGTCGCTCCCGTAGGAATGATAGCGTGGTGGTCTGTGACTTTGTTGTTGTTAAAAACTTTGGCGCTCTTTCTGATCTTCTTTCCTTGTAGTTCCTGCATCAAATGGCTGTACTCGCGCAAGCCGGTCAAGATGTTAGGAATCTTGGGATAGATGTCATCTGGCAAATAGGTAGTGTCTACCCTTGGATAGGAAACTACTTTTTTCTCATACAGACTTTGCACGGTTTTAAGCGTCTCATCTGCAGACATGGCAAACTTGTTGTTGCACTCCACCTGCAGAGAGGTCAGGTCAAAAAGCCGCGGAGAACTTTCGGTGCCTTTCTTGGTCTCTACGTCCTTGATTTCAAACTCAGACGGTTTGATTTGTTCCAGAATGGCCAAGGCTTTTTCTTCGTCTTTGAACCGCCCGTTGGTGCTGCTAAACGTCACGTCACGGTATACGGTCTTAAGTTCAAAGAAGGGCTCTGGCTTGAAGTTGAGAATTTCCAGGTGGCGCTGCACAATCATGGCCAGCGTAGGCGTTTGCACACGGCCCAAGGAAAGGAGCTGACGGCCTTGCGCATACTTCAAAGTAAATAGGCGCGTGGCGTTGATGCCTAGTAGCCAATCACCAATGGCGCGGCTTCTGCCGGCTTGGTACAACTGGTCAAATTCCTTGCCATCGCGCAGCTTAGAAAACCCCTGCCGAATGGCTTCTTCGGTGAGCGAAGAAATCCAGAGACGCTTGACGGGTTTGCGGCAGCGCGCCTGATACAAGACCCACCGCTGAATCACTTCTCCCTCCTGCCCGGCATCACCGCAATTGATCACTTCCTCAGCGCCGTCTATCAATTGCTTGATGACTTTAAACTGCTGGGCCACGCCTTTGTTCTGAATGAGTTTGATGTCAAACTTTTCGGGCACCAAGGGGAGGTCTGGCAGATGCCAGCGTTTCCAGTGGGGGTTGTAATCATCTGGTTCGTTGAGTTGGCAGAAGTGCCCGAACGTCCAGGTGACCTGGTAGCCATTGCCTTCAAAATAACCGTCTTTCCGGCTATTGGCTCCAATCACATGGGCAATTTCACGGGCTACGCTGGGTTTTTCGGCAATGCAGACTTTCAAGGTATTTCAGGGAAAACAGGTCAAAAACGAATCTCAAAGATACGCATTTTTACCGGCATGGGCTAGCACAAACAAATACATCATGATATAGAACTATTACTATATCACACCCTAAAACCAAGGCAATCACCAAGCAGTTTATCACTTCATTTACAGGTGTTTGTCAAATTCAAATCACTATTCTCACCCACCCTACATTTAGAATATTTTACACATAAGCCTGAACCCGTGTTTACCAGGCTCGTATTAGTTTCTACGGCCCCGTAAGGCCTGCAAGAAACCATCGTTCACCTTAAACTAACAATACACTATGAGAAATCACGAGCAATCCGGTTACGACACATTTAATTCGTACCGTTCAGGTCATGAGAATACCAACCGCCACCAATGGGGCAGCTTGGGCAACCGTGAAGAAGGACAAGGATCAAAAGACTATCAATCATATGGCGGAAGCCAGAACCGCGGAGACAACGGAAACCGCGGCGGCGAAAGCCACTACAGCAGCCACACGTCTAACTATGGCGGCAACATGGGCCAGGGAGGTCAGCATGGCAACAGCAGCGGCTGGAGCGGTCACTCCATGCAAAACCAGGGAGGCTCTGGTTCCTCCATGGGCCAGTCTGGCAGAAGCGGCTCTAGCTACGGTGGAACATCCATGGGTTCTACCATGGGCAACACGGGCAGCTCCAACTACGGCGGCTCTTCTAACTATTCTTCTGGCCAGGGAGGCTACGGTTCTTCGCAGCACCAGCAGGGAGATTCCAGAAGCTACGGCCAAGGCAGCATGAACCAGGGTGGCTACGGCTCTTCAGGATCTGGCTCTTCTTACAGAAGCGGTGCTTCTAACTACGGTTCATCACCAAGCAGCAGCTCTTCAAATTATGGATCATCCCAGCAGAGAGGTTCTTACGGCCAGTCTGGCAACAGCTACTCTGGCAACTACGGTTCTTCTGGCAGCTCTAACCAAGGTGGGTCTTCTTCTTACGGACAAGGCAACTCTAGCATGGGCGCTGGCTCAACCCGTTCTTCTAACATAGGCACTTACGGCGGTGCCAGATCTGGCTATGCCGGTTCTTCTTCTGGCAACAACCCAACCGGCGGCGCTTTAGACAGAGGCAACGCCTACGGCAACTTTGGGTCTACCAATGACTTCCACGGTTCCAATAACTATGGATCTGGTTCGTCTCAATATGGATCTGGATCCACTAACTATGGTTCAGGTTCCTCTCAATA
This sequence comes from Nibribacter ruber, assembly GCF_009913235.1. Classification (NCBI taxonomy): domain Bacteria; kingdom Pseudomonadati; phylum Bacteroidota; class Cytophagia; order Cytophagales; family Hymenobacteraceae; genus Nibribacter; species Nibribacter ruber. Next base: position 1,155,851 of record NZ_CP047897.1, read on the forward strand.
TGGCTCAGGCTCTTCTAACCAGGGCAGCTATGGCGGAAGCTCTCAATACGGGAGATCGTCACAGAACCCATCCTCAGGGTCTTCTAACTACGGCGGCTCTTACGGACACAGCGGCACTTCTTCCTACGGAGGGGGTACCGGCTCTTCTTACGGGCAGTCTTCCAGAAACTACGGAATGGGGCAGAATGTAGAGAACCGCGGTGGCTTGGGCTACACAGACCATGACCGCAGCTACACGTCTCTGAACACCAACCAATACAGCGGCACGTCTGGCAACAGACCTACCGGCGGAAGCACCAGCTGGATGGGCGACAATGACAATGAGCATGCGCAGTACAGCCATGGCAACGCCAATGAAAACCGCTATTCTGACGACTACAACCACCCATCCAATAGAAACAACATGGGTGGCCAGTATGAGCAGGACCGGTATGGCCAACACCGTGACAACTATAGAAGCAATGACAACGACCAGAACGACGAAGGCTTCTTTGAGCGCATTGGCCACGGCATAAAAGACGTCTGGAACAGCATTGCCGGCGATGATAATGACAATGACCGCGACAGAGACCATTACACCGGCCGCACTTCTGCGGGTGGCCCTCCTTACGGATATGGGTCAGGTGCCAACACCCCAGGTTGGTAATGGACCAGATTAATTTATAAAAAAAAGCCCTGCCAAATTGGCGGGGCTTTTTTGTGAACCTGAGTTTCTTATTCTCTAAAATGGAGGTTCCTTCTTATTGCATGCCGTAAATGTGTTCAAACCGCTTAATCATTTTGGTCTGCACGTTCAGGTTATGCAAGATGCCGTCATGCAGGTCATATACCAACCCGTGCAATTGCGGCGGCTTTTCATTCTTCATGGCGTTCTGGATGATGGAGGTTTTAGAAAGGTTGATCACCTGCTCAATCACGTTCAGTTCTACCAGTCTTCTAAAGCGCTGCTCCTCATTGTCCAGATCATGGAATTCATCCTCATGCAACCTGATCACGTCCTTGATGTTGGTAAGCCAGTTGTCAATCAAACCAAACTGCTTGTCGCTCATGGCGGCGGCCACGCCGCCGCAACCGTAATGCCCCACCACCATAATGTGCTTCACCTTCAATACCTCCACGGCATACTGTAGCACAGACAACAGGTTCGCATCTGTATGTACCACCATGTTGGCAATGTTGCGGTGCACGAACATCTCACCGGGCGCAGTACCAGAAATTTGGCTGGCAGGCACGCGGCTGTCTGAGCAACCTATAAACAAATACTTGGGGGCCTGGCCTTTGGCCGAGCGTTCAAAGAACCCAGGGTCGTTGAGCATCTTGGTGGCTACCCACTCACGGTTTCCTTTAAAGATGCGCTCCATGTCTGGGTGCAGCGGCTTGTCACTTTTATTAATTGCTTCCATATAGTTCATTGGTTTAGTGCATGTTCATGGTGGCCACAGAAGGAATATCGCGCAGCGTCAAGCGGATGTCTTTTTCTGAGGCAACGGTTTTAAAATTCTCAATGGCTTCTAACACATCATGGTCAATGTAGGTAGAGGCAGACCCGTCAATCAACACCTCACTGTTCTCTGGCAGGTGGTGCAGGGTAAGCGCCACGCTGGCTTTGTTCAGGAAAGTCACGTTCTCACTCAATTTGATGTGAATCTGCTCCCCCGCATGGCCTGCCACTTTCTTAAAGAAGTAGGGCGTTTTGTAGTTGGCCTTGAGGATGTAGAAGATGCCCACCACCAGACCAATGGAGATGCCTTTCAACAAGTCTGTAAACAGGATGGCCACAATGGTGATGATGAACGGCAGGAACTGATCCATGCCCAGACGCCACTGCGCTTTGTACAGTACCGGTTTGGTGAGCTTAAAACCTACCATCAACAAGATGGCGGCCAGCGCGGCCAGAGGTACATGTTGCAGCACACCCGTCAGGAACAGGATACTCATGACCAGGAACAAGCCATGGAAGAAACTGGCCAGCTTGGTTTCACCGCCCGCATTCACGTTGGCAGAGCTTCGCACAATCACCGCGGTCAACGGAATACCGCCAATCAAACCACTGATCACGTTCCCCAGGCCTTGTGCTTTCAACTCGCGGTTGGTAGGCGTGCGGCGTTTGTGCGGGTCCAACTTGTCTACCGCCTCTACACTCAAGAGACTTTCCAAGCTGGCCACAATGGCAATGGTAAAGGCCAGAATGTACACGTTGGCATTGGTCAGAACGGAAAGGTCAGGGAATCTGAGCTCTGCTAATAAAGTGGCCGGCCCTGAGATTTCTGGCAGCTGCACCAAGTGCGTGTTAGCAATAGCCAGGGCGGGGAACGAGCTTTGGAACAGGAAGTTTAACCCGATGGACAAGACCACCGCTACCAAGGCGCCCGGTATCAGTTTAATGGCTTTCACTTTCTGCATGAAGGGCCGCTCCCAGAGCAGCATGAGGGCCAGTGACACCAGTCCCACCACCAAAGAACCCAACTGCAACTGAGAGAGCGCAAAGCCAATCTCAGAGAAGGTGTTGCGGCCGTCTGACTGCAGGAAATTCAGGTCGCCCAGGAAGTCATCATCTGCCCCTAAAAAGTGCGGAATCTGCTTTAAGATAAGTATGAGACCAATGGCGGCCAGCATTCCTTTAATCACCGAAGACGGGAAATACAGACCAATAATACCGGCCTTCAAATAGCCCAGCGCAATCTGGATAATACCCGCCAACACCACGGCGGTCAGGAAGGCTTCAAAGGTTTGCATCTGGGCAATCCCATTGATCACAATCACGGTAAGGCCCGCAGCCGGTCCGCTTACACTCAACTGGGAGCCGCTGGCCCAAGAGACCACCAAGCCCCCCACCACTCCGGCAATAAGCCCAGAGAACAAGGGCGCGCCAGAGGCCAGGGAAATACCCAGACAAAGCGGAAGCGCCACCAAGAACACCACCAGCCCCGCCGAGAGGTCTTTCCCCACGGAATCAAATAATCGTTTTTCTTTCATAGTCCCTACGTCACGTTTGGTATAGGCACTCTGGCCGCGGGACTGTTGCCCAGGGACTCAGAATACACCACAAAGGTGCGGCAGGGAGATTAAGACGAAATTAAAGCCACATTAAAAAGCTATTAAAATAGCCTTAGGCCAAAAAGCCGTTTTTAGGCTCTTTTCTGGGATTTAGATTAAAATCAGATTAAAGCGTATAGACTTGCTTCAGTTTTGGAAAGGAAAGGACCACCTCGGTGCCCTGGTTCAATTGGGAATTCACCTGGATGGAGCCGCGGTGCAGCTTAATGATTTTCTCAGCCAGGGGCAGACCTATGCCATGACCAGAGATGTCGCGTACGTTCTCAGCCCTAAAGAAGGGAACAAACACCTTGCGCACATCCTCAGGGGTCATGCCGATGCCCTGGTCCCGCACTTTCAAGATCAGGTCCTGGGCCTGAACTTCAATGGTCACCGAGATGGCGGCGTCTTTCATGGAAAACTTGCTGGCATTCTCCAACACGTTGACCACGGCAATGAGTAAGAGTGCGTCATTACCCCAGACCTGCAGTTCCTTCTCGTCTTCGGGCATGTTTTCAAACTGCACGTCCAGCATGATGGCGGGTGAGCGCTTCTTGGCTTCGGTGCAGGCCTGCCATACCAGTTCATCCATCTGCAGCGCGGCCATGGGAATTTTAGAGGAGTCTGTACTAGCCTGCACCATTTGCAACAAGCCGTTGGAGAGTTGGGCCAGCAAGTGGGCGTCTTCCAGGGAGGACTGCAAAACCCGCTTGTATTCCGGGGCCTCGCGGTCTTTCATAAGGGCCACCTGTAATTCGCCTATCATGGCTGTGAGCGGCGTGCGCAACTCATGTGAGGCGCTGTACACAAACGTGCGCTGGGCTTCAAACGCGATCTCAATCCGGTCCAGCATCTTGTTGAAGGTCTGAGCCAACTGAGCTACCTCATCAGTGCCCTGCGCTTGCGTTAACCGCAAAGACAGGTCAGAGGCGTTTATCTTCTCTACTTCAGAAATCACTTTCAAGAAAGGCTTGAGCGCGGCGCGCGCAAACACCCAGCCAGACGCCACCACCACCAGCATAGAAGCCACCAGACCAGAGATTAAAAGCGTAAGCAAATGATCCAGTGTGCGCAGGTTGTATAAGTCCACTGAGGAGGCAATGATGACATGTGGCCTGCCCCGGTGCAGGTACCGGACACCCACTATCTGCCGCTCTCCCTGCATGGTGCGTACCTCACCGCTCGCCACTACCTGCTGCAGAAAACCGGGGCTGAGGTTTAAATCGTCCTCGCCTTCAGTAAAAAGCAAGTTAAGGTTCTGGTCGTACACCTGCACAATTTCCCGGGGCAGCATCTGGTGGTAGAGGCGTTGGTCCAGGGCGTGTTGCTGTTCGCTCACCGTGTCTGCATCCAGCACAAAATGAGCGGTGGCATAAGCCCGGTTTAGAATACGGCCATCATAGTCATTCTTGCGGGACAGGGAGCTGAAGTAATACACCGTCAAGCAGAAAAGCAGTAAAATCCCGGCAATGATGCCGGAGAACTGCAGCATGAGTCTGGTCTTGATTTTCATGCCTTACTCCTGTTCTTTTAACACATAGCCCATGCCCACCAGCGTATGAATAAGCTTGGGTGAAAAGTCTTTGTCTATCTTCTTGCGCAGGAAATTGATGTACACGTCTATCACGTTGCTGCCGGTGTCAAAAGACGTTTCCCAGACCTGCTCAATGATGTCTACCCTTGAGACTACGCGCTCCTTGTTGCGCAGCAAATACTGCAGCAGGGCAAACTCACGGGCGGTCAAAGAGATAGGCACGCCGCTGCGGGTCACGGTCTTCTTCTGCACGTCCAGCTCCAGGTCGGCCAACTGCAACACCTCACTGGACACTCCCTCCTGCGTCCGCCTGGTCAAGGCCCGAATCCTGGCCAGCAACTCCTGAAACTCAAACGGCTTCACCAGGTAGTCATCGGCACCGGAGTCCAGGCCCAGGATCTTGTCATCTGTGCTGCCCAGGGCGGTGAGCATGAGAATGGGCAGGTTCTGGTTTTGCTGGCGTATGGTCTTGCACACCTCCAGGCCGTTCATGCGGGGCAGAATCACGTCCAGCACCACCAGGGCGTAGTCATTCTCCAGCGCCAGTTTGGCACCGTAGAACCCATCATAGGCCAGGTCTACCTCATAGGTCTGCTCTTCCAGCCCTTTCTTGATGAAGGCGCTTACTTTGGGTTCATCTTCTATGAGCAGGATTTTCATGGCAATGGTCAGTGGAAAGGGTACGCAGAAGCGGCAAGATACAACCTGCGCGTTTCAGGACAATAGTTACTGTTCCCAGCATATCAGGCGATCCTCGTTTTTGGCCTCTTTTCCAGGAAACAGGCTAAAAACGAAGATGGCCCTCCAAATCTTGTCTTACAGAACCGGTTCCGTGGCTATTTCATCCTGCTCTTCGCGGCTCATGCGTTTCTTAATGACATTGCCGCCAATCAATAAAATGACCAGTCCGGTTACCGTGCAAAGGCCCATCACCAGTACCATGGGCAAAGCCGTGCCGTTGTGGAGCACGCTTACGGCCGCAGACACCAAGGCTCCTACGCCCATGCGTACACTCCCCATCAAGGCAGAAGCGCTGCCCGCGTGCCGGGAGAAAGGCGCCAAGGACAAAGCCGAAGAATTGGGGTTGGTAAGGCCCTGTCCGCAGAGAAAAAGAAACAGCACTACAATCAAAGTCATCAGCGAAAACCACTGCGCATACACGCCATACACCAGCAGCGCCCCAATCACAGCCTGGTACGTAAGCCCCGCCTTGATGATCTGTTCACTGGTGTATTTGCGCAGCAGCAAGTGGTTCAACTGCGGAGAACCAATCAAGGCCACCGAAAGAATGGCGAAGATCCAACCATAGTGCTGCTCACTCACCTTATAAATATTCATGAACACGTCTGGCGAGCCCGCGATGTACGCAAACGGAGCCGCCGAGGCAATGCCGCCCACCAACGTATACACCAGAAACTGCGGGTTCCTGAGCACGTTCCAGAAATTGGAGAGCACCGCCCTGGGCTTCAAGGACATGGTGGAGTCTGGACCCTTGCCCTGGGGCAGCACGAAATAAATACCCAGCAGAATAAGCCCCGTAATTAAAGCTAGCGCAATGAAAACGGCGTGCCACCCAAAGGCCGTGGTCACGTAGCCGCCCACCGTTGGGGCCACCATGGGTGACACCGCAATCACCAGCGTGAGGGTAGAAAAAACCTTGGCCGTCTCTGTCACCGGAAACAAATCCCGTACCAGCGCCTGGGCCGCCACCATGCCTGCGCAACCACCAATGGCCTGCAGAAAGCGCATGGCAATTAGCGCATCTACAGAAGTGGTGAACGCACAACCCACCGAGGCCAAAATGTACAGGAACATGCCCGCGTACAAAGGCATTTTTCGGCCGTACCGGTCCAGCAGTGGGCCATACAGCAACTGGCCGGCAGAAATACCAATCAAATACGCGGTAAGGGAAAGCTGAACCTGGGAGATGGTGGTCTGCAGGTCCTGGGCAATGGCCGGAAAGCCCGGCAAATACATGTCTATGGAAAAGGGACTGATGGTGCAGAGCGCACCCAGAATTAATATGATGGATATATGTTGTTTACGCGTCATAAAAAAAAAGCAAGGGGCAAAGATACGCTCCATTTATCCGTCACCCTACCCTGGCTCAAGATTAAGAGAATTCCGTTCAGTATCTAGGAGTATACTAGCCCTTCGGCCGGAAGTTCAAAGGATGCCTTCCTCCTCTCCTTTTGTCCTATCCGCAGCCCTCCGTTTTTGGCCTCTTTTCCAGGCAACAAGCCAAAAACGTTCGGTCACAAAACAGGGGCTCCCAACAACCGAGGGACTCCAGAGAAAGTGAGGATTGTCATGTGCCAGGGTAATCAATCTCATAGGGTCTGCCTGCGCCCGCCGGTACTTTTGTTATGTGTTACAGAGAGGTCTGTAGCAGTCCGCACCAAACCTAAAACCACCTTATGAAAACCATCCTTACGCCCACAGATTTCTCTCCCAACGCTGTCAATGCCATTGCGTACGCCGCCCAGGTGGCCAAAAAAGTGAGAGGCAAACTGATACTGGTACACGCGCTGCCGTTTCCCGTAGCCAGCACCCCTGAGCTACCCGGCGGCATCACGCCGCAAAAAGCCCTACGTGAAGCCTATCTACGGGAACTGGAGCAACTGTCCAAAAACCTGAGACTAGAGAACGGCTTTGCCTTTGACGTGGAGTGCTACTGCACCCAGGGTCCCTTGTTCCAGAGCCTGGGCACCATGGTAGAAGAACATAAAGTAGACATGATTGTAATGGGTACTAAAGGCGCTTCTGGCTTTATGCAAAAGCTGGCCGGCACCAACGCCCTTACCATCATGCGCCAGGTCAACTGCCCGGTGCTGGTGGTTCCGGCCACGGCCCAATATACGGCCTGGGAAAAGGTAGCCTACGCCTCAGACTTTGAGAAAGAAGAGAAGGTGTTTTTGCAGCAGCTCTTTACAGTGACGGCTCCCTTCGCTCCCATCATTGAGGTCATGAACGTACAAGCCGAAGAGCAACTGAACCTGGTAGCCGATCATCAGATCATCAAAGCCATGGTGCAGGACCAACCGGTACAGATCAAGCAAGTGAAGGCTGCTTCTGTACTGGCCGGCATCAAACAATATATACAGGAAAATCAGGTGCAGGTACTGGCCGTGGCCATTGAGAAACGCACCTGGCTGGAGGCACTCTTCCATCAGAGCGTGTCTGCCCAACTGGCTTTTGCCAGCAACCTACCCATTTTGGCCTTGCCACAGACGCCGTACCAAACCATAGCCCCGCAAGCAGTGGCTAGTAAAGTGGTAAACGTCAACTAATATTACTACCGTGATCGTCATGTAAGGCGAGGACATAAAGAGGCCCGGCTGCCGTTTTTGGCTTGTTTTCTGGAAAACAAGCCAAAAACGGCAGCCGGGCCTCTTGGGTTTACTTGGTTTTGTTGAGCATGCGGCGGCGCAGTTCCTGCTGCACCCGGCGGCGCATCTGGGCTTCTGAACGGTACATGGCCATTACCTGCTGCGGGGTCAGGACGGTCTTAAACTCGGCATAATAGTTTTTGCGCACGGTGCTCAGTTTTACGGCATTCTCCAATAAGGCAGCCACTACTTTGTCGGCTTCTTCATTGGAAAGGTTGGCTAGACGACCGGCTTGCAGCAAATCCTGGCGGGCGAAATGGATGGCGTTGACCTCGGCGTCATAGCGGCGGTAGATGGGGGCCAGCGCGTTCATCTTCTCCTGCGGGATGGCCAGATTTCTCTGAATCTCCCCCAGCTTGGCCTGGGTCAGGCGTTCTTGCAGTTTCACGTTGTTCCGGAGGCCCTGGGCGTGGACCATTCCTGAGAGTAAAAGGCACAAGCCCAGTACCAGAGCTTTAAAAAGGCTATTCATAGGTCAAAGTTTCTCCATATACATATTCTTCGGCTTCGGCGGCCAGGGCTAGTTGTTGCAGCTCCTCATCTGAGAGCGAAGCCAGCAGGTTATCCAGGGTTTCTGGCGCCACCGGCTTAGGTGTTTTATTCAGTTGCTTCTCCTTCTTAGCGGGGCTCACTTTGGCAATGGATTGCGGCTGATGTTTCTCCTGAGGCGCATGGGCCAATTCTTGTGGGGCATTTTCCTCCTTCTGTGCAACCGTAGCGGGCCGCAAGACTGCCGGCTGCTGGGTAACCGTGGCCATTGGCCGAGCAGACTGCTCTGTTTGGCGGGCAGTTAAGAAATAGGCGGCCACCAACAGCACGGCCACGCTGGCGGCTACAGACAACACCTTCCAGAGCGGCAGAAGCGGGGTGCGCGCAGGCTCAGGTTGCTCGCGTCTTTTGGCTTCGGCCAGCGTGGCCTGGGTGATGTCCTTGAAAAAGCCGTCTGGGACGTGGTAGGGCATCTGCTTGCCCACTTTGTCAAAATCAAATTCTTCTTTCATACTTCCTGCAGCATAAACGCCTTCACCTTGGTGCTGGCGTGGTGGTAATTGGTTTTAAGCGAAGACACAGAACTGTCCAGTATTTTGCTGATCTCTTCATACGGCAGCTCATCATAGTACCGAAGCGTAAACACCAGGCGCTGCTTTTCTGGCAGGCGCAGAATGGCTTCCTGCAGCTGCACCAGAATCTTTTCTTCCTGGTTGGGAGCAGTGGTGCTCTGCAGGGAGTCAATCAGTTTTTCGCTGATTTCCTCAAAAGAGCCCAAAAACCGCTTGCGCTCCCGCAGCAGCCGGAGGCACTCATTAGTGGCCACCCGGTACAGCCAGGTATAGAGCTTGCTGTCACCGGTAAAGGTGTGCAGGTGCCGGTACACGTTGATAAACGTTTCTTGCAATAGGTCCTGGGCGTCTTCATGGGTCACCACCAGGCGCCGTATGTGCCAGTACATGCGGGCGCTGTAGGTATCCATCAACAAGGTAAAGCCCTTGTCTTTGGTACGCGCCTCCTTGAACAAGGACAGGATCTGCTCATCTGTTGGCTCACGCATCCCTGTCCAAATAAACATCCGTCATACTGCTTAGAGGCTTCTGGCCCCGAAAGGTTAAAACTGAAAAGAAAATAATTCTTGCGCCACCAAGCTGCCTGTGCCAGCGGAAACATTTTTTCAAGGGTCATTTAACCTTTCCAGATTTTCATACTCCTAGAGATGCCTGTGCCTGGAAAGCCCGTGAGTGTAAAAGTACGGCGGGCAGTTAGCGCAAGCAATCCGTCATAAAATTCATAAACCCAAATCAATCTTACATCCAACTAAAACAAAACCCACATGAAAAAAATGAGACACACCTGGAGTTTGCTGGCCATGTCCTTGGCCCTGGTTTTTACTGCGTGCCAAAAAGAAGAGGCGCCCGCCCCAGACAGCATTGAGTTTGCCTCTGCTGAGTACCAGCTACCCGATCTCCAAGACCTGGAAACCCCAGAGATCTCCATTGGCTCAGAAACGGCTCCTTTCACCTGCACGCCGCTAGAAAACCAACGCGAAAAACTGGAGGCCCTGAAGAAGGCCCTGCAAAGTCTGCACCTGGACCAGAATCAGAGAACCGCCATCAAAGGATTTGTGCAACAGCACCATGCCTGCATTGCCCAACACCTTGCCGCCTTGCAGAACCTGCACCAAAACCTCCTGCAAAGAGCCAACGCCCAACGCGAAGCATATGTAAAAGCCTACAAAGCCGGAGAAATCACCAAGGCCCAGCTGGAGGAAAAACTAACCACCCTGCGGGCAACTTTAAAAGAGCAAATGGCCAAGCATGAGGTGAAAGAAAGGCAGATGCGCCTTCTTCGGAAATGCCGCCAGGAGCTGTTGCAAAAAATTGAGTCGGTTTTGAGCCAGGAGCAGCTCCAGAAATGGAACACCTGGAAAAGCCGCCTGGGATAAGGATTACTTCGCAAGCGAACTAACAAAAAAACGCCCTTCGTTTTTGGCTTGTTTTCTCAGAAACTGGCCAAAAACGAAGAGCGTTTTTCAAACAGAACAACGGCTTCTACCGCCCGAAATCATCCTGCACCCGCACGATGTCTTCTTCATTGGATGGGTTGGCATTGTCTGTATGCTGCCAGATTTCAGCTAGAATGCCCCAGTCCTCCAGGCCCACCAAACGGTGGCGCTCCCCCTGCCGAAGCGTGATTTTCTGGCCGGCAGATAGTTTTTGCAAAGCACCTTCCTCGTCTGTCTCACTGGTTACCACGCCCACGGTGCCCTTGATGACTTGCCAGATTTCGGCGCGACGATGGTGGTACTGCCAGGACAGGCGCTTCTGAGGAGCTACCACCAAGATCTTCGGGCTTAATTTGCCTGAAATCTTGAGGTCTTCCACTGAGATGCCATTGAAATATGTATTGGCAAACTGCTGGGCCTGGTCTTCTTCTATGACAAAAAAACCACCCCAGGGACGGCTTTGGTCCTGGGCGGCAATGGTGAATCCTTGTTGCGTGAGCTCTTGCTCTATCTCCTTAAAAAGGCGCTGTTTCTGGTTTTCTTCTGACATCTGGGGAATAAGTAAAAGTAGTTATTTGGAAGCAGGGGTTACTGCGTGCCCAAAAATAATAGGCTGACGTCGTTTTTTGGCTGTTTTCTGGAAAAGTGGCTAAAAACGGCTTTTCAGTTCTTGGCAATTAGCTAGGGTCTGATCATGTGGATGTGGTCAATGCCGTCTTCGTCATAAACGTCGCCGGCTTGAACAAACCCCAGGTTTTCATAGAACTTGCGGGCATACACCTGGGCTCCAATCTTAATAGGCCCTTCCCCGAACAATTCCTGGCAATAGGCAATGGAGGCTTCCATGAGTTTCTTTCCAAGTCCGGTGCCCCTTGCTGCCTGGCTGGTCACTACCCGGCCAATGGAAGCCTCTGGATAACTCACGCCCGGCGGCACCAGCCTAGACGATGCCTCCAGCACCCCGTTTTGGTACACGAGTACGTGGTGGCAGGCTTGGTCTTTGTTGTCCAGGTCCAGGAACACGCAGGTTTGCTCCACCACAAACACGTCGCTGCGCAAACGCAAGTTCTCATATAATTCAAAAGGCGTAAAATCCTGAAAGGGCTTACAGATAAGGGTTGTTTCCATAAAACGGAAAAAGGAATGGAATAAGGCGCAAAACTACTTAACTGCTTTGACTTTTGAGCCATTCTACCGCCGAAGGAATATCCTTGAAATTTTTGAAGGCAAAGGGAATATTGCCTTCGTCAATTACCTGCAATACGCTGTTTTCGCGCTGGTCATCTTCGGTCATGATTCTGGCAAATTTCTTTAGTTTAGTCGAATACAGATTAAGCGCGAACAGCTCCAGCACCGCTTTGTGCTGCTGAGAGCTCACATCCAAATAAGACAGCCTGGAATCTATCATGAGTTTGGTGATACCGTGCTGCAAAAGGGTCTTCACTACCTCTTTAAAGGCATTGTTAGACTCTTTCATGTTCATGTCCGTGAAATCTGGACAATACCCAAACAGGATGTCATGCGTAGCATCATACTCCAGTTTTATAAAACTGTCTTGGTCTAGGTTTATCCGTTGAGGTTTGTCCATCTTGTAGGGCTCGCGCTTATTATTTCAGGTTCAACAAATTGTAAGCTACCTCTTGTATCCTATTTCTAAGCTATTTCTTTCTGCCATGAAATTGTATCTTACGTAACCGCCCAAATCATGAAGGACTTTGAAATCAAATTGTTACTGTACAGAGGTTAAGGTGACTTTGGCCGATTGTAGCCCTTTTCCCTTTACAGTCAATTCCATGGTTCCGGCTTCCTTAATGGACTGCACCAGCACCACCAATTTGCCGCTGAAGAGTTTCATGGTGGGTAAATGGAACATTTCCAGCGAGGTGGGGTCGCCGTTGCTGGCCGCGCGGTAAGTGCCTTTGCCTTTCACTGAGAAGGCCAACTGATTTGTGGCCTTGGGGCAGGGAACGCCGTTTTTGTCCACCACTGATACCGTTACAAATGACAAGTCCTGGCCGTCCGCTGAAATCTCTTTCCTGTCGGGTTGCAGAATGATCTTGTAGGGTTTGCCGGCAGTCTTCATTTCTCTTTCCGCCACGGCTTTGCCGTCTTTGCCAAAAGCCACCACTTTGACGGTGCCGGGTTCATATTTCACGTCCATCCACATGAGGCGGTACCGGTTCTGGGGCGTGGCGCTGTGCTTTTTTTGGATGCCTTGACTTTTACCGTTTACAAACAGTTCGGCGCTGTCATAGTTGGTATACACAAACACCGGCGTAGTCTGGCCTTCTCTTCCTTCCCAGTTCCAATGCGGCAAGATATGCAAGGTTTCTTCTTGCGTGTTCCAGCGGCTGCGGTACAGGTAAAACCGGTCCTTGGGCAGACCCGCCAAATCGTTTATGCCAAAGTAAGAGCTGCGCGACGGCCAATTGTCATCATAGGGCGTGGGTTCTCCCAGATAATCAAAACCAGTCCAGACAAACTCGCCAATCACCCAAGGCTTGTCATCCTGCAGGACAAAATCGTCATCGGGTACGTTGGACCAGTTACAATATTCCAGATCATAGGAAGAGCTCTGCAGATCTGGGTACTGCTTGTCTATGCCTTTTTCTACCGGGAATTTATAAATACCGCGGGAGCTCACCGTAGAGGCCGTTTCAGAACCAAGGATGAATCCCTGCGGAAAGGTCTTGTACGCCTCTTCATACAAATGCGTGCGGTAGTTAAGCCCCGGAATGTCCAGCAGAGCGCCGAAGCCCGAGGCCATGGTGGCCTTTACCTGGTCCATGCCCACGGTTACCGGGCGGGTGGGGTCTTCGCGGTGGAAGATGTCTTGCAGCGACTTGGCGCGTTTCACGCCCTCGGCTCCCCATTGGTCGGGCACCTCATTGCCCGCGCTCCACATCACAATGGACGGGTGGTTTCTGGTGGCCTGCACCAGGTTGATAATGTCTTTCTCTGCATACTCGTCAAAGAAGCGATTGTATCCGTTTTTCACTTTGGGCTTGGCCCACTCGTCAAAACTTTCGGCTAAGAACATGAAGCCCATCTCATCTGCCAACTCCAGTTGTTCCAAGCTGGGCATGTTGTGCGAACTTCTGATAGCGTCACAACCCATGTCTTTTAAGATGCGCAATTGCCGGCGCAGGGCGGCTTTGTTCACGGCCGCGCCCAAGGGTCCCAGGTCATGGTGCAGGCAGACGCCCTTGAACTTGCGCACCTTGCCGTTGAGACTGAAGCCCACATTGGGCTTGTAGCTGATTTCCCGTATCCCGAAGCGCGTGGTCACTTCATCTTTGAGCGTGTTGCCCACATATAATTTAGTGACGGCGGTGTACAGATACGGCTTCTCGGGGCTCCACAACTGAGGATTCTGCACGGCCAGGTTCTGCTCAAACTCCCTCCCGAACACCTTACTGGTGCTGTCTGCAGCCACTACTTTCCCTTGGGCGTCCATTACCTGCGTCAACAGCCTTACCCTGTCACCAGAAACCTTGGTTTTAATATTAACTTTGGCCAGTTCTCCCGAGATGAACGGCGTGGTGACAAACGTGCCCCACTGGTCAATGCTCTCCTTATTCTTGACGATGACCTGCACCTTGCGGTACAATCCCGCTCCCGGGTACCACCTAGATGATTCGCCCTGGTTGGTGAGATGGACGGCCAAAATGTTCTTCTTGCCTTCCAGCACTTGATCTGTGATGTCAAAATAAAAGTAGCTATAGCCATACGCCCACTCCCCTACTTTCTGGCCGTTCAAGAATACCCTGGGCTCGCTCATGGCGCCTTCAAAGACTATCAACACCTTCTGCCCTTTTTTATAATGCGGCAACGTGAATTCATTACGGTACCAGGCCTCGCCAATGTAGGGTAATGCGCCCGTACGCCCGGTTTTCTCAGAGGCTACCTTTTCGCCGTTTTGCTCAATGGCGACCACCTGCTTGTCAATCTCCTTGTCAAAGGGTCCGTAGATGGCCCAGTCATGCGGCACCGTCACCTTCTGCCAGGCTTTGTCATTGAAATTGACCTGGTAGGCCTGGTCCTGCTTGCCCTTCTGAAACTTCCAGTTAGCCACTAATTCTGTGACCACTCTGCCTTGCGCCAAACCTATTTGTGAAACCAGCAGCAACAATGCCACCATCCATCTATATCTCATAAAACTGTTTATTTAATGCGATGTGAGAAAGTAAATCCTTCTGCTTTCATTTAACCTTAGGCAATAAAGGTCCAGAAAAGGAGCGCTCTTCCTTCAAGCCCTAAATATATCCAACAATTTCTGGTATTGGGTTTGGGAAGCAGTTAAGGCAAGTAAAATTGCGGGTATGCCCTTTTTCCTGATACATTTACAGCTAGAGAAATTGAAACTTCTCCTTCCTTACTTGTCAGGAAATCCGCTCCCCACCATGAAGCACAAACTGCCTTTTCTTCTCTCTTTTCTTTTTCTGAACTTCTTCCATTTCCCGGCTACGTCCCAAACTAGCTATGAGCTGAACGCAGGCTGGAAATGCCAGTCTATTGCTAAAGTGAAAGAAAACGGACACGCCATTTCTAAGGCAACATATTCTACGGCTACCTGGCAGCCGGCGGTAGTACCGGGCACGGTGCTCACCACCCAGCTCGCCAACCAGCAAATCCCCGATCCTTTCTACGGGATGAACAACCAACGCATACCTGACATCTATACAACCGGCCGGGATTATTACACCTATTGGTTTGCAAAGGATTTTCAGGAAGCGCCTCCTCAGAAAAATGAGCAGGTGTGGCTGCACCTGCGCGGAGTCAATTACAGTTGTGATGTATTCTTGAACGGCCAGAAACTGAATGACAAGACGCACGAGGGCATGTTCCTGCGGCAGAGTTACAACATCACCCAACATTTGGCCAAAGACGGCAAGAACCGGCTGGCTCTAGTGGTGTTTCCGCCGGACCCGGTGGGCAACCCCAACGGCGGACAAGGTGGCGATGGTACCATTGCCAAGAACGTGACCCACCAATATGTGGCCGGTTGGGACTGGATTCAACCCATACGGGACAGAAACACCGGCATCTGGGACAAGGTAACCATAGAGAAAACCCAGCTAATCAATGTTAAGAATCCGCATATCATCACCTTGGTGCCGGGCAAGCGGAAACCAGAAGGCACCCAGGCACCAGCCACGGTTAAAGTCTCTGCTGAATTGGAGAACAGTACAGACAAGAAAGTGACGGGCGTGTTGCAGTATACCCTGGATAGGAAAACTGTTTCTCAGAAAGTGACCCTTCCGGCAAAGGCAACCCAACTGGTACGGCTCAAGGACCTGGTGCTGCAGAACCCCAAACTTTGGTGGCCCAATACCTACGGTGCCCAGCCTTTATACCATTTGCAACTGCGGTTTCTGGTGAACGGCAAGACGGTCTCTGACGAAGAAACCGTGCAGGTGGGCATCAGGGAAATTCAGAGAGAATGGAACGTCCACACCCGAAGCATGCAGGTACTGGTGAACGGCCAGAAAATCTTCCTGAAAGGCGCCAACTGGATTATCTCTGATGCCATGCTACGGTTCAGCCCGGCGCGCTATGATGCTGAACTGCGCTTCCACCGCGACATGAACCTGAACCTGATGCGTGTCTGGGGCGGGGCCCTGGTGGAACGCCCTGAGTTCTTTGAAGCCTGTGATAAATATGGCCTGTTGGTGATACAAGACTTCTGGATTACCGGCGATGCGAACGGCAAGTGGGTAGACCCGATGAAGAAAGACGACCAGTGGACCCGCCGTAAATACCCGGATGATCATCACTTGTTCCTAACCTCAGCGGCTGACCAGGTGAAGATGATACGCAACCATCCATCTTTGGCCATGTGGTGCGGCGGCAATGAAATCACACCACCCAAAGACCTGTTAACCGCACTTGAGGATTCTATTTTACCCAGCCTGGACGGTACCCGCTGGTTTATTCCTTATTCCAACGCTGACAGTATGTCCTTCAACTCCATTGGCGGCGGTGGAGACGGACCGTACACCATCCAACCTATCAGTCAGTTCTGGGCGTATAGAACCTGGCCATTTAACTCAGAAGTCGGGTCGGTGGGCGTGGGCGACATGGAGTCCCTGCAACGCTTCCTTCCGAAGGAGAACCTAATAGCACCGCAGTACCTGGGACCAAACAGTAAGCCAACGGAGAAAGTAGATTCGGTCTGGCATTACCATAACTACACCGGCGTGGGGTACGAACAACACCTGCTCCCCTATGGCGCACCCACCAGCATAGAGGACTTCGCCAGAAAAGCGCAGTTGGTGAACTATGACCAGTACCGGGGATTGATGGAGGGCTTCAGCTCACATATGTGGGACTGGTACACGGGCACTATCATCTGGAAAACCCAGAACCCCTGGACCTCCATGCGCGGCCAGCTATACGATTACTACCTGGACCCCAATGCCGGTCTTTATGGCCTGAGGAACGGGAGCGCGCCGCTCCACATCATGTTTGACCCGGTAGACAGCATGGTTCTGGCCGTGAACAACAGCTTTGAGATCAAGCGAGACATGATGCTGGTGGCCACGGCCTATGACATGGCAGGAAAAAGCACCTCTTTGGGGCAGGTCATAGTAGAAATAGGTGCCTCTACTTCTAAGAAATACTTTCCTCTTAAGGGAAGCCTAAGAAAGCTGGCCAAAGACAAAGGCGTTTTTTTATCGCTTCGGTTACTGAATCTGGAGAAAAACTGTATCAGCAGCAACTTCTATTGGCTGGCAGACGCGAAGGGTACTTATTCCGGTTTGCAGGAACTGACGAATGCACCTTTGCAGGTAGCGGCCAAACAATCAGCCAAGAGTAAGATTGAAGTAACGCTCAGCAACCCTGCCGGCCAACCGGTGGCTTTCTTTAACCGGATTTCAGTTGTGCATTCATTGACGGGCCAGCGCCTTCTGCCCGCTTTTTACAGCGACAACTACGTTTCCATTTTACCCGGCGAAAAACAAACCATAACAGTGGAATACACGACCATAGCGGGTGCCCCCTTACCAAGTATCACAGTAGAAGGCTGGAATGTGCCTAAGCAAACCTACTTGGTTAAATAGCAAGACATCATCATAAGACAGTGGTCTTAAACTAGAAGAACATGCACGTAAACGCCTTCACAAAATCGTATTTCCGCTTGGCGGTCTTATTGGTGGTCACGGTAGCGGCCTGTACGCAAACGAATCTTCAAAAGAGCAAGGCTACCCCTCCTTCTCTCACTCAATGGGTAGATCCTTACATTGGCAGCAGCTTTCACGGACACGTGTTCATGGGCGCGAACGTGCCATTTGGGGCCGTGCAATTGGGGCCCACCAACATGTCGCATGGCTGGGACTGGTGTTCGGGGTACCACTACTCAGACTCCACCATTGTGGGTTTTGCGCACACGCACTTGAGTGGCACTGGCATTGGAGATTTGGGCGATATTCTGGTCATGCCCGCCACCGGCAACGTAACCCTGGTGCGCGGCAGTTTGAAGGACCCAAATAGTGGCTATTACTCCCTTTTCTCACATGATGAAGAACAGGCCAAACCAGGCTACTATGCCGTTAAGCTTAAGCGCTACAACATCCAAGTAGAACTCACGGCCACCGAGCGGGTGGGCCTGCACCAATATACCTTCCCGCAGGCAGATCAGGCCAGCATCATCTTTGACCTGAAGGAAGGCATTGGCTGGGACACACCCACCGAGACTTTTATTGAACAATTGAATGATACGACTATTGCTGGCTACCGCTTCTCCAAAGGTTGGGCCAACGACCAGCGCGTTTATTTCACGGCCGTGTTCTCCAAGCCCATCCAAAAATTTGAGAGCTATCAGGTCTATGATACGGCTGCCACCTCTACTACGCCAGCTCAGAAAGGCACCCGCATCAAGGGCATCGCGCGGTTTCAAACCAAGGCAGGCGAAAAGGTATTGGTAAAGGTGGGCATCTCGCCGGTGAGTTCAGAAAACGCTTTGGCTAATATTCGTGCCGAAGTCCCGCATTGGAACTTTGACCAGGTAGTACGCGAGGCAGACCAAATCTGGAACAAGGAGTTGCAGAAGGTAGAAATTGAGGCTTTGGAGGATGCCCAGATGCGCACCTTCTACACGGCGCTGTACCACTCCATGATTGCCCCATCCCTCTTCAACGACCACAACGGCGACTACCGCGGCACTGATAAAAAAGTATACCCTAAAGCCAACTTCACCAACCTTACCACTTTCTCGCTCTGGGATACCTATCGCGCCGCCCACCCGCTGTACACTATCCTGCAAACCAACCGCGTGAATGACATGATCAACTCCATGCTGGCCATCTACCAACAACAAGGCAAACTGCCCGTTTGGCATTTGATGGGTAATGAAACCAACACCATGGTAGGCTATAGCGGCGTACCCGTAGTGGCAGACGCTATCCTTAAAGGCTTTGATGGCTTTGACAAGAACCTAGCCTATGAGTCCATGAAGGCCACGGCCATGGGCAATGAATTCGAGTTGAAGAAAGTGAAGGAACTGGGTTTCATTCCGGCAGACGATGAAGTAGAAAGCGTGGCCAAAGGCTTGGAATATGCCATTAGTGACGGAGCTATTGCCCTGGTGGCCAAGAAACTAGGCAAGGAGCAAGACTATCAATACTTTAGCAAACGGGCGCAGAACTACCAAAACTATTTTGACCAACAGACGCGGTTCATGCGCGGTAGGATCTCCCAGAACAGCTGGCGCACGCCCTTCGACCCATTCAAATCTAAACACCGCGAGGATGACTATGCCGAAGGCAATTCCTGGCAGTACACCTGGCTGGTACCGCAAGACGTGGAGGGACTAGTGAAGCTTATGGGTGGTGAAAAACCGTTTGCCAACAAACTGGATTCACTGTTCACCGCGCAAGGCGATATGGGCGAAGGTGCCTCTAATGACATTACCGGCCTCATTGGCCAGTACGCGCACGGCAACGAACCCAGCCACCACATCACCTACCTTTACCCGTACGTGGGCCAGCCCTGGAAAACCGCCGAGAAAGTACGTCATATTGTGCATACTATGTACACGGATAAGCCCGACGGCATCATCGGCAACGAAGACGTGGGCCAGATGTCGTCCTGGTACATTCTCTCCACGCTAGGCTTTTACCAGGTGCACCCCGCCAACGGCGCCTTTGTCTTCGGGAGCCCGGCCGTCAAGAAAGCGACGCTTCACTTACCCAACGGGAAAACGCTAGTGATATCTGCCCCGCAAAACAGCCGCGAGAACATCTATATCCAGCGCGTGACTCTCAACAGGAAGCCCTACACCAAATCGTATATTTCGCACAAAGATTTAATGCGAGGCGGCACGTTAGAATTTGAGATGGGCAGCAAACCCAGCACCACCTGGGGAGTAGCCAAAGAAAGCTGGCCATCTTCTCAACTTACTGAGTAAACCTACCAACTTACCTGCCTTTAAAAAAGATGACCCGAAAGTGTAAACTTTCGGGTCATCTTTTTTAGCGATGGAGGATTGATTTCTTCTTACCTAATCTATTATTTTCTTCTTCCTACTTTATTGTCATCCTGAAAGGACCATGTGGGCAAGATAGAAAAGCGCTTAAGTAAACGCAGATTCTCCCCTTGACGGGAGCGTAGAGGGGTGTATGTGTCTAAGTCAAATATCTTATTCAAAAAGCTCTCTTGAAATTCTCCTTACACAACAGATAAAAACGAAGCGTTTATTCTCCTGTGTAAACACCACTCTGCGCTCCTCAAGGGGAGAATCTTCGTTGATTAAAGCTATTCGTTTTTGGCTTCTTTTCTGGAAAACAAGCCAAAAACGGCAACTCCTTACCGCTGCCACCAACTCTGCGGAATGGGTTGAGGCTGGCTGCCATCTTTGCTATAGAGCAGTTTAAGGGTGTACCCGCCACCGCCTTCAATGAAGTCCAGGGCGAAGGGTTGCAGCCCTTTCTCCAGGGCCACTTGTCCACTTTTTTCTAGAGGCGCATGCAGGCCGTCATTGTCTACCACCAACCGGTTGGCAATTTTAAGGACGCCTCCATCATCACAGGTCAGGTAAAAGCTGTAGATCCCCGGTTCAGGAATGTTTAGATACCCCTTAAACTGCACGCCGAAGCTCCCGTCCTTTATTGTCTCCGGCACTTTTAACATTTCTACCGTCATCGTTTCGGTTGGCTTTGCAACTGACTGCATTGCCTGGGTATTTTTGAAAAAGCCTTTGTAGTAGGTGGCCGTCAACCCCGGAATGGTTTTAAGAGGTTTAATGGCAGGTGCCAAAGTCTGCTTTTCATAGGCTATCGTATAGGTATCTCCCATTCGACCTTCCGGGGAAAAAGCGGCTACCTGGAGGGTCATTGATTCGGTGATCTCCAGAGGTTTTTCCAGTAATGTGGAGGTTTGGTGGGGCGTGCTTCCATCTGTAGTGTACCTGATGTTCAGGCTTTCCAAAGGCTTTTGGATAGTTAACACAGCTTTGTCAGTGAACACCATGCGGTCGGTGAAACCTTCCAAATCTGGCAGGCGGTAGTGCACATTCAACGCATCCAAGCGAGGGTAATGGTTCTTTAGGCGGTTCAGATAGTTGCCATAGTTCCTTTCTTTAGACCAGACGGCTTCAGAGAGGGCAGTCATGCGGGGCATGTACAGATACTCGGCACGGTTTTCAGAAGGAACATACTCGGTCCAGAGGTTGGCTTGGGCTCCCAGGATGGCCTTTGCTTCTTGATTGTTCAAACCCCTGGGCACCACTTGCAACTGGTACACGTTTTGGAGGGAGTTTTTGTCTGGTAGCGCATCAAAATACAGCGGCGCGTTGGGCGTCATGATGACTTTGTTGCCGTTTTGCGCGGCCAATAACGGGGCATTGGGAACCCAGTTGCGCCAAAACATGACCACCGCCTCAGAATTAATGCCTCCTTCCAGCACCTCGTCCCAGCCAATGAGGGTTTTGCCTTTGCTTTTGAAGAACTTCTGCATGCGGTATACAAAATAGCTCTGCAATTCCTCCACAGTTTTAAGGCCTTCGCGCTGCATCAATTCCTGACAAGCCGGCGCATTGGCCCAGGTGGTTTTCTCTACTTCATCGGCACCCAGGTGAATGTATTGACTGGGGAAGAGGTCTATGATTTCCTGAAAGACGTTTTCTGCGAAGGTATAGGTGCTTTCCTCACAGGGGCAGATAGGCACTGAAAACGTCTTGCCCCAACCCGCCTCTCCGCAGGTAAGGAACGGATAGGCGTCAATGGCCGCCTTCATGTGGCCGGGCATGTCTATTTCCGGGATGATCTCAATGTGTCTAGCCGATGCGTATTGTATAATCTCCCGCATCTCGGCCTGGGTATAAAAGCCCCCGTACAGCGTTTTGCCGTCTTTTTGAAGGATGTGCCGTGGGTCTAGCGCCAGGTCTGGATTCCCTTTTGACATTTTGATGACCGCTGAGTCCTGGTTGTTGAAGGTGCGCCAGGCGCCTTGCTCCGTCAGTTTGGGGTATTTCTTTATTTCCAGACGCCAGCCCTGGTCATCGGTGAAGTGCAGGTGTAGTTTGTTGAACTTGTAAAGCGCCAGCACGTCTATGTACTTCTTCAGATAAGCGGTGGTGAAGAAATGCCGGGACACGTCTAAATGCATTCCGCGCCAGCCAAACGCAGGAGCATCTTGTATCTGAACGGCCGGCAGTACCAGTGCGCCAGCAGTAACGCCGGCCCGCTCTATAGAGGCGGGTAACAACTGCCGAAGCGTCTGCACCGCCCTGAACATGCCCGCGGGCTCCCTGGCCACTAGTTTTACCTGCGTTGGTGAAATGAGAACTTGGTAGCCTTCGGGCGCGGAAATATGTTTATCAAGTAGCAGAATCACGGCATTGGAGGTCTCCCTCTTGACCAGTTTCAAAGGCCTTCCCAGGCTTCTGGAAAATAACAGTTGCACCTGCTCTACTTCGTTCTGGAAGACTTTACTTTCCCTGGGCACCACCAGCTTGGTTTGGGCCGTCACCGTGAAGCTTCCTTGCTGAGGCACCAGCGCGTTAGGATACGGAATGAGGTTGTAGGTATTCTCTGAGGCCTGACCAAAACAGACGCCAGCACCCAATACCATAGATCCAAACAAGAAGAAGAGGGGGAGAATTTTTTTCATCATACTACGGTCCTTATCAGAAGGTCAAAAGTACACAGTAAAATAAAAACCGTTTTTAGCCTCTTTTCAGGAAAACAGGCTAAAAACGGTTCCTTAATTTAACATATTTATTGCATTTGAGACATTGAAATGAGATAAAGCTGAATAACCCTAGGAATCGCATCTGCTATCTATCTAAATAGTTGTGGCACATACTCACCCGTTACAGTTCATTCAACAGCTGCCTTATTTTTCTAACCTGGGCTTCATCTGCCACCAACTGCTCAAATTCTGACAGAGGGCTGTGGCTAGACATGGGTGGATGCTCCTTCCGAAAGACCATCTCCCCGTCCACCCGGCGGCGCACCGAGGCATGCACCTCGGTCACTCCGGTGTGGGTCACTATCTCCAGCACATTCTCTGGGGTGATGCCACTGCCGGGCAGGATAATGAGTTCACCAGCCGCGCGCGCTTGCAACTGTTGTAACAAAGGAATGCCCTCCAGCGCCGTCGCCTGTTGTCCGGAGGTAAGCAAGCGATCAATGTTGAGAGCTAGCAATTGGTCCAGCGCCCGAAAAGGATCTCTGGTCAGGTCAAAGGCGCGGTGAAAAGTGATGCTCAGAGAACCCGCCGCTTCTATCAGCTCCTGAGTGCTGGCTACGTCTATGTCTCCGTCTTTGGTCAAGGCGCCTATCACCACCCCTGCCACGCCCAACTCCCGGCATAGCTGGATGTCCCGCTTCATGATGTCAACTTCTGCTGATGAGTACAGGAAATCACCACGGCGGGGCCGAACGAGAACGTGCACCGGAAGGGAAATACTTTCCTGTACCAGGCTAATCATGCCAGCGCTGGGCGTGGTTCCGCCGCCGGCCAGGTAATCACAGAGTTCCACGCGCTGGGCACCGCCTTGCTCAGCGGCTATGGCAGACGCTACAGAGTCAATGCAAATTTCTAGCGTGAACTTCTGTCTAGAGTTTGTATTTGCCATCAATCAATTTCTTGCCTTTGGCATCATGCACGGCGTAGTTAAAGCCCTTGTGGATGCAGTAGCCACCGTACTCGCCCTGCTTGTTGAGCGCAATGAATCCCACTTGCAGGTCTTTCACGTCTTTGTGCTTGGCAATGATGCGCTCCACGGCCAGCTTGCACGCTTTCTCCGGCGAGTTTCCCTGGCGCATGAGTTCCACCACCAAATGGCTTCCTACCATTCTGATGACGGCCTCACCCAAGCCCGTGGCAGTGGCCGCTCCTACTTCATTGTCCACGAAAAGACCAGCCCCAATGATGGGAGAATCGCCTACGCGGCCGTGCATTTTGAAAGCCGCGCCGCTGGTGGTGCAGGCGCCGGCCAGGTCACCGTTGGCGTCCAAGGCCAGCATGCCAATGGTGTCGTGGTTTTCAATGTTTATGACAGGTTTGTATTTGGATTCTTTGAGCCAGTTCTTCCAGTCTTTCTCAGATTCCTCGGTCAAGAGGTTCTCTTTCTGGAAGCCATTGGCAATGGCAAACTCATACGCGCCCTGCCCTACCAGCATCACGTGCGGCGTGTCTTCCATCACCTTGCGGGCCACAGAGATGGGGTGTTTGATGTGTTGCAGAAACGCTACCGCCCCGCAATTGCTGTCCTTGTCCATGATGCAGGCGTCCAGGGTTACCTTGCCTTCACGGTCTGGGTAACCGCCGTAGCCTACGGTGCGCACCTTGGGGTCGCCTTCCGGGACGCGCACGCCTGCTTCTACCGCATCTAAGGCGGTGCCGTTTTTAGAGAGCACTTCCCACGCCGCCGCGTTGGCCGGAATGCCGTGGTCCCAAGTGGAAATGACAATGGGCTTGCCCGGTTTGGCCGCACCTAAAGAACCGCCAAACGCTTTCACTACCTGAAAGCCTCCGCCCAGCAACGTGGCGCTCACCGCGGATAGCTTTAAAAATTTACGTCTGCTACTCATATGCTGCTTTGATTAAGGTCTTTCTATTTTGAGTTTTGTATTTGAGGGAAATCCTACCTGAAGATTAAGCCTGCCCTCCCTTTGATACAAGGTAAATCCAAAGGAACTTTTCCATCGTTTTTGGGCTGTTTTCCAGAAAATAGCCCAAAAACGAAGACGGTGCGGCTTTTAAGGCTTAGGCTTTTAACAGATGTGGACGCTCGGCATGAAGTTTCAGGATGAGTTCGCCAAAAAGCGTATTGGCCCAGGCAAACCATTCCCGAGTGAACTTAGAAGGATTGTCTTTGTGGAAGGTCTCATGCATGAAGCCAGTGCCGGCGTGCGTGGTTTTTAAGGTGTGCAGGCACTCCTTTATTTCCTGGTCAGACTGGCTGGTCATGGCTTGCATGATAATGCTCATGGGCCAGATCATATCAGGGCCAACGTGCGGACCGCCAATCCCTTTACCCGCTTTGCCTTCAAAATACCAGGGGTTGTCTTTGCTCAGCACAAACTTGCGGGTGTTCTGGTACACGGGATCTTGCAAGGCGCAGGCACCCAGGTATGGCATGGCCAGCAGGCTGGGAATGTTGGCATCGTCCATGAAGAGTTGGTTACCATACCCGTCCACTTCAAACGGAAACACCTTGCCATACTGCAAATGATCCGCTACGGCAAATTGCTTTAAGGCCTGCTCCACTTCCTCAGCTAAGGCAATACACTCAGAAGCCAACTGGTTGTTTTTAGTAATCTTCTGACTCATCTCGGCTAGCTGCCTAAGAGACGTGACCGCAAAGTAATTGGAAGGCACCAGGAACAGGAAAATGGTAGCATCGTCTGAGGGCCGGAAGGTGGAGCAGATCAAACCCACTGGTTGGATGGGATTGCCGTAGCCAGCGCCCGACACGGTGTCGGTTTGTTTGGGGGTGTTGCGTTGGAAGGTGTAGGGTCCTTTCCCCTCTTTCCGTTGCTGCTCCTTAAAGGTCCTTACCACCAGTTGCATGGCCTTCTGCCAGTCTTGATCAAAGGGGCTGGTGTCTTGGGTGGTTTTCCAGTAGTGGTACGCCAGTCGGATGGGATAGCAAAGCGAGTCGATTTCCCATTTGCGCTCGTGCAGTTCAGGCTTCATGGTAGTGAGGTCAGACTTCCATTCACTGCCTTTGGGACCGTCGTTGAAGGCGTTGGCGTAGGGGTCTATCAAGATGCACTGGGCCTGCCGGTTAATCACGCCGGCCACTAGTTTCTGCAGGCTTTTCTCTTCTTTGGTGAAGGGCAGATACGGCCACACTTGGGCGGTCGAATCCCGCAGCCACATGGCTTCAATGTCTCCGGTGATTACAAAGGTATCGGGCTTGCCGTTTATTTCTTTGTACTGGACGGTGGTGTCTAGCGTGTTGGGGAAGCAGTTTTCAAACAGCCAAGCCAGTTCCTTGTCATTGATTGCCTTTTTCACCTCGGCCAGTTTCTTCTCAATGGCCTTGCTGGTGAAGTGTCTTTTGGCCAACGACGGGCGCTTGCTGGTGAAGGATTCATTGGCGGCTAAGGCGTTGAATGGAATACCTACGGCGGCTACGCCCAGCGCGGCAATGCCGGTGGTCTTGACAAACTCTCTTCTAGTGGTCATGCTTTTTGATTATGAAGCATATTAGAAAGAAGTCACAGCTTTAGGAAACGTTTTCAGAAAAATTACCGCTGCACTTCATTTTTAAGCCTTTTATAAAAGCAATTCAGGCACTGGAACAAGACCGGTATCAATGGCGCTTCTCATTTCCAACTACCCACTTTTCATTCCCACCTAACGGAGAAAATCTATTTGATTTCCGCGCCTTCCCAGCTTCAAAATTTCATCCAAGCTCAATAACATTACAAGAACTTCACGGTGATGTAGCTGTTGGTGTTGCGGCCTTGGTCATCTGTGCAGGAGATTTTGAATTTACCGGCCTTGTCTGGCGCAAAAAAGACGCGTTCATTGGCGGCTGCGGCCTGCAGAAGTTTGTCGTTCACGTACCAGTAGACTTTTTTCACTTCATTGATGGTATTGCAATGCAACATGAGTTTCTGGCGTTCGTCTCGCTCCAGCAGGAATTCCATGTTGGCGGTGGGCGACGTGATGACGGGGGCAAACTCCTGGAAGATACGGTTGCAACCTGGGTTGTGCGGCGGAAGCTTTTGGAAGGGAAGATTTTCCTCGGCGTAAAAACTTAAAATCTCTGGAGCCAGGTTAGGATACCACTTCTGCATATACCCTCCGTTGGGCTGACAACTGGTGCAGTAGGCAAATTTTCCGTCTTCAGAAACGGTGACTTTTTTTAGGTGCGCGCACTTTCTTACCGACGAAGTGCCTGGGATATAAGTGTCTAGTAATTGGTCCTGGCAAAAGCTGTTCACCGACAGGCCACTCTCTGGACAAACGGCGCGGTAGCCCATCCCTTTGGGTGCCTGGTACCAGCCGTCGGCGCTGTTGTAGTCAATGGTGTTGAACAGGGAGAATAGCAACGGCGTGGCCGTATCGGTGCCGTTGAGTTCGGGCACGCCTTCACCTGAGAAGTTGCCCACCCACACGCCAATAGTGTATTTCTTGTTGTAACCAATGCTCCAGGCGTCTTTTCGGCCGTACGAGGTCCCGGTCTTCCAGGCTATCTTGGGCAGATACGCGCTGTTCTGGGCATTGTGCGGCAAATCTGGGCGCTGTAGCTGCGTGAGAATCTGGTTGACCATGTAGGCCGCGGCGGGTGACAGCAACTGCTTTTCCTGCCTGGTAGTGTCTCCCTGCAACCACTTTAGCGGCGCCTGCACCCCACTATTCGCGAAGGAAGAGTACAGATTGGTCAGTTCCTCCAAAGTGGCGCCGCAACCGCCCAGAATCATGGACAGACCCATGTGCTGGCCGCGCCGTTTCATCTCGGCAAACTCGGCCTGCTGTAGTTTCTGAACAAAAGCACTTACGCCCAGCTGGTCCAGGACTTTTACCGCCGGAATGTTCAGCGAAGTGGCCAGGGCGCGCTCAATGGTCACGTTGCCGTTGTAGGTGGCATAATAATTTTCAGGACGATACCCGGCATAGTCAATGGGCACGTCTGAGATGATGGTTTTGGGCGTGATGAGGCCTTTGTCAAAAGCGGTGGCGTACAAAAACGGCTTGAGCGTACTGCCAGGCGACCGTAACGCCCGCACGCCGTCCACCTGCCCGGCGTGCATGTCATCCAAAAAATCAGAAGAGCCCAAATAGGCTTCTACCGCCTTGGTTTGGTTGTTAATAACCAGCACGGCAGCATTGTGAATGTTCAGAGCCTTTAACCGCTGCATGTAGTTAAACGCCAGTTGCTGCACCTTCTCCTGCACGGCCGGATTGAGCGTGGTTTTTAGGATGGGTTTGCCTGGGTATTTTTGGCGCATGCGGTAGGCAAAATGCGGTGCCAGCCGGGGAGCTTGTACTCTAAACGCCTCTAAGGGTTCTTGCAAGGCGTCTTCAATGGCCTGCTGGGGGAAGGCGTTCAGTTGGCCGTACGCTTGCAGCCACTTGTTCCGGAAGGCCACAATGCGGTCGTTCTGCTCGCCAATCCTCAACGACGAAGGCTTGTTGGGAATCACCGTCAAGGCCACTGCCTGCGCCAGACTCAAAGCCCGCGGCGACTGCTGGAAATATAGCACCGAGGCCGCCTTCACCCCCTCAATGTTCCCCCCGAAGGGCACCAGGTTCAGGTACAGTTGCAGAATCTCATCCTTGCTGTATTGCCACTCAAGCTGCAGCGCCCTGAAGGCCTCAACCAGTTTGTTGCCGTACGTGCGTTTTTTGGGGTAAAGCAGCCGCGCCACCTGCATGGTGATGGTAGAAGCGCCAGAGGTTTTCCGGCCGGTGGTCAGGTTATTCACAAAGGCCCGTCCAATGGCAAACGGGTTCACCCCAGGATGGTAGTAGAAGTACTGGTCTTCTTTGAGCAGCACCGCTTTTTTGAGCACCGGATTGATTTCATCTGGCTCTAGCTGCATGCGCCACTTGTCATCTTTGCTCAAAAAGGCATTCACCACGCTTCCGTCTGATGCCGTGATGACTGGTGAGTACGAGACGCTCACCCGCAAGGGGAACACCCAGTGCATCAACAAAAGCAGCACAAAGGGAAGAATACCTGCTACCCACACCCATCCCAGCCGCTTCTTTTTCAAAAGCGAATTAAGGGACTTTTGTATGGATGGGACTAGGGGCATTCTATGGCGATTGGTTTCCTGTAAAAGTCGTTTTTGGGCTATTTTCTGGAAAACAGGCAAAAAACGAGTGATTATTTTTTTTGTGGAAGCTTGATGGTTGGCGAATACGCTCGTAGCATGCGGCCGCTAACAGCTTCTGCGCCAACCTCCTAAACCTCAACTTTCAAAAACATCCATCCTGCTGTTTTTGGGCTATTTTCTGGAAAACAGGCCAAAAACGGCACCATTTTACTTCACCCGAACCAGGCCTGCGCCATGGTACGAATGGTATTCGGCGTTGTACATGGCATCTGCGCCAATAGGGCCCATCTGGAACGCGCCTTTGCTCACGGCCCGAACCTGGTAGAAGAAATACTGGGGTTTAGGCGTGGCCGTGGCGTACAGGTTGATCCGGTCGTCGCGGATGTCCATGTACTCTGGGGTGGCGGGATCCATCTTCTGCAACCACTGGAACTCACGGGCGGTCATGAGACGAGGGTTCTCAATCTCAAAGCCAGCCGGCAACATATCTGTGATGGCCACATTGGGAATAGAACGTCTGTCCAGAGACTGCAACTCCACCCGCACAATCACCAGATCATTCTGTTTGAAGGTGTTGTTGGTTATGGCCTTTCCGTTGCGGTCAAAGAAAGTTTTGCGCACTTTCAGGAAGCTGTCCTCTTGCTTGTACGCTCCGCTCTGGCTTATGCCTTCCAGTTCCCAGTAATAATACAGGATGCCTTTACCCTTGCTCTGCAGGCTCAGTGGCACGGTATTCAGTTTGTTCACCAAGGTCAGGTCTTTTCCAGCGTAGCTGCTTATCGCTTTTCCGTTTTGCAGCACTTGCGCGGTTTGGTTGCCTTTGCTTCGGCTGGCCAGTTTGCCTAACGCCAGCAATGCAAACGCGCGTTCCTGGGTATTATACCAGCGCTTGGACTTGAGTTCTTGTGACAAGTGCCTGGACAAAGTACCTACCTGCGGATGCTCTGGATTGGCTTCTACCAAACTGTTC
This sequence comes from Nibribacter ruber, assembly GCF_009913235.1. Classification (NCBI taxonomy): domain Bacteria; kingdom Pseudomonadati; phylum Bacteroidota; class Cytophagia; order Cytophagales; family Hymenobacteraceae; genus Nibribacter; species Nibribacter ruber. The sequence continues at coordinate 1,185,522 of NZ_CP047897.1, forward strand.
AAGGAAAGAGCCATGTCTCGTACCGGAGAATAGAAACTTCCGTCTAAGGCCCGCACAGATGTTTCGCCCGCAAAGGATTTTGGCAGAATCTGGCTGAAGCTTTGGTAACTCCCATTCAGGGCGTAGGTACTGGCTAATAAATAACGGGAATCCAGCGACAGTTGGTCAGGCTTGGACTTGTAATAGTTCATAGTGGGCCAATCGGGTTTGCCCGCCAAACTGAGCACGTACAATGAATAGGAAGCCTCATGAGCGGCATTCAGTTTGGTTTCTACTTTGCGTTGGGCATTGTAGTATTTGTACACCTCAGTGGCTTTAGTTTTTACCTTGTTCTGCAGATAGCCAACGGCCTTGTTGAGCACCTCCTGGCTTACTGGGTAGCCCACTTTTTTGGCCTCCAGCAAGAAATGGGTGGCGTAGGCAGTGCTCCACCAATCGGTTTGGGTGCCACCGGGCCAGTAGGTGAAGCCGCCGTCATACTGCTGCATGAGCTCAATCTTGGTAATGGCCTCCTGTACCAGGAAATTGGGGTTGAAGGCGCGACCTTTCTGCCCTTGGCTCAAGGCCCGGGCTAGATCTGCGTAATACAAGAGCGGGAACGCCGTGGACGTAGTTTGCTCCAGACAGCCGTGCGGATACTGCAACAGATACGTGATGTCATCTGTGAACTGCGCCAGCGGCGAACTGCTCACCACCAGTTTTGAGGCCACCGATGCAGGAATGAAATCATGCTTGGGCGCAATGGCCGCCGTGGCTGCATCTTTCAAAGAACCTGTTCCCGTGATTTTAGTCAAGGGTGCCGCCGGGCGGACGGTAATGTCTGTAGTACTGCTGAACTGCTCTCCCAAGGCCGCTACATTCACCACCACAGATGCCTGCCCCATGGCCGGTGCCGCCACTATCTGGTAGACTACCTGGGCCTCGGTGTTGCCGTTCACGCTGGAAGTTTTGGTTGTGGAACCCACCACCCGCAGCGGACCGGTCACAGAAATGCTGCTTTTCAGAGAGGTGGGCTTGGCGTTGGTATTGCTGATTATCACTGGTACCTGCAAAGTATCTTTCGGGCTCATGAAACGCGGCAAGGCGGCACTCAGCACAATAGGGTCGGCTACGCGCATTATTTTCTCAGCAGACCCGAACGCGTTGCCTTTGTAAGCCACGGCCATCACCCGCAAAGAACCAGAAAACTCCGGCACTTTCACGTTCACGGCCGCTTCTCCGTTGGCATTTGTCTTTAAATGACCGCTCCAGATGGACACCAGTTTGACGCGTTTAGACGTCAACGGATTCACTCGTTTCTCCAGGTCATAGCCATCTCCGCCCACGCTGGACCGACGGCTGCCAATCTCAGGGAACAAGTATGGGTACAGGTCAAAAGTGCTTACTTCCAGCGCTCGTTTCTGGTAGAAGAAGCCGTGCGGGTCTGGGGTTTGAAAGTCTTTGAGCTGCAGAATGCCTTCGTCTACCACCGCCAGGGTCACTTGCGCATTAGGGACGGTTTTCACCTTCACCAACTGCGTTCTTTTGGAGCGGGTAAGCTCAGGCGCGATTACGGATACGTTTAGTTTGGTTTCCTTTTTGGTCACGGCTATGGCCTTAAACCCTCTGGCAATGGTCATGGGCAGGCTATTGTCTTTTATTTCTCTAATGGCAATGGCCGAGATGTAGACCGTGGGCAGGAATTCGTCTTGAATGGGCAGCGTGAAAGAAGCGGCCTTCTTATCAGTGTCTAGGTAATGGTAGCTTAAGACCTTGTTTTGCTCTACCGTCACCAGAATCTTGCCCGGGAACGGAGACTTGAACAGAACCTTGGCCTTTTCGCCTACTTCATAGGTTTCCTTGTCCAGGGAGATGCCCACCTCTCCTTCTTTGCTCACTTCAAACGAGGTGCTCTGCGTGTCTCCCCAGCCGTACGCGTAGAATTGCTGTGACACGTAGTTGTAGGCATTGGGCCGCATGACCCGCAGCTCATATTCGCCGGAGGCCGAAGGTGTAAACGAGAACACCTTGCCACCCGCCGGTACATCCACCATTTCGTCTACCAGCACCAATTCCTGCCGCTGAGAATTATAGCCATAGCTTTGGTCCATGCGTTCAATCACAGACTCATAGGCGTACCGCACCACCTGCACCCTGGCCCTTGCAAACGTAGGCTTACCGGCGCTGTTCAAAGCAATGAGGGGCACGTGCATGGCGGCCTTTGTGCTCACATACGTGTCAAACTTCTTAATCCCGAAGAAGCTTTCCTGGGTGCTCACGGTAAACCGGTTGAGACGGTTCACTGGCCGACCAGTTTCATCAAACACGGTGGTGAAAACAGAACCCTCCAGCATGCCAATGTCCTTGTGGCCCATCAGGTCAAACTGCTCCTGGCCATTGCCCTGCGCGTCTGTCTGGCCCTGCCGTACGCTACTCTGGATTTCTATCTCATTGGAGGTTTTGATATCGAAGGTATAATCAGCGTAATTCTTAGGCTCTAGGAGTTTCTTCTTGAGGGTCAACTGCACTTCATAGTTACGTCCGGCGGCGGGTGGCCCAAAGAGGTTCAACGCATTCAGGTTCACTTGTACCTGCTCCCCTGTTTTGAACTCGGTTTTGTTGAGTTTGGTGGTGACTTTGAGACGGTCTGGCATGAATTCCTCCACGCCAATCTTCTGCGAGTTCAAAAGCACGTCATTGCCAGAATAGACTTCTACCGTATAGGTACCGGTCACCGCCGAGGCCGGCAGATAGAAGTCCAAGGTGCGGGCGCCTTCCTGGTTGAGCGTGCCTTTCTGGCTTCTATATTCCTTTCCGTTGGGCAGCAGCAGCTTTATTTTGATGGGCAGACCCGCCACCGTTTTCCAGTCTGGGGTGCGCACCAGCGTGTTCACGTGCACGGTGTCGCCGGGACGGTACAAGTCACGGTCGCCGTAGATGAACGCTTCATAAGCAACGCCCTGTAACCGCTTGCCGCCCACATCAAACCGAGACGTGTTCACGGTGGTCTGGCTATATGGCAAATAGTTGAAGTCCTGGCCCTGGCGCGCGGTGATTAGGCTTACGTTAAAATCAGGGGCATTCTTGGCCATATCAGGGAATTTGGCTACGCCGTCCTGGTCTGTGGTGGCCTTGTACACCACCTGGTTATTGGTACTGATGAACCTAACCTCCACACCAGAAAGCGCTTCGGCGGTCCTGATAGAATTTGCAAACACCATCACCTCGTTTTGCCCCTGCTTGGTAATCAACCCAATGTCTGACACCGAGATGATCTTGGAGTCCTGCATCCAGATCTTGTCGCTGCTGGCCACCGTCAGGACATAAAGCCCCTTGAACTGGCTGTCAAAATCTAGGTCGGCTAGGTCCAGGTTGAGCAGCGCCTGAGTGCCGCTTTTCGGTAAACTTCCCGACTCGTATTCCCGCTCATAAATCACCTTCCCGTTCTGCTCACTTACCTGGTAGGTTTCATAGTCATGGTACTCCTCGGTTTCTTCATTGTAGTAGCCATCATATGCTTTGCCCTCTTGCAGGAATCGTAAAATGTTGTTTTCAAAGACCTTGCTGATGGTCACTTTGATGCGCGGCACCTGCGCCAGATTCAAGGCAATGTTTCTGGAACCCTGGCTGCTCAAATACACCGCTTTCTGATCTACAAAAGAGAGGGTGGGCGTTGTATTCCCGAAATCAACGACGTAGTTGGAAGTCCGGCCCAGAGGCTGCCCCACTAGGCCGCCCAGATCACCGGAAACGTAGACTGTGTAGTTGGAGCTTCGGGCAAAATCGCCTCTGAGCACCAAGCCGTTGTCCAGGCGCTCCACCGTGAAAGTGCGGTGCGGGCTCATGGTAACCAAGCTCTGAATGTCTGGATTGGTAACGGGTTGCGAGGTGTAGATGTAAATGCTTTCCTGTCCCTCTTCCTGCCTGCCTACCACTTCCAGCACCTGCATCTGGGCGCGGGTGGGTAAGGATATTTGGTGGTCCATGGCCTGCGGCGTAGCATAAGAACTCCCCGCGGTGGTTAATCCTTTGGCCACCACCACTCGCAGCGGAATGGGGCCGTTGGCACTTTGATTGACCTGTTTTACTTTAAGCGTGAGCTGGTCGCGGTTGCTGCTCACCAATTCTACTGGCAAAGGCGTTTGCTCTTGATATACCTTCAGTAAATCCCGCAGTTGGGCGTACGCCACCGGGTAGTTGAAATCCAGCTGAATACTGGCCTCCAGCTCATTGGGGCTATTCTGATTCTGCACCCAGAATGTTCTCACCTTCTCCAAAGCCAAAAGAGGCGTATGGAAACTCAGCTCCTGCCCCGCCGGAATCTTGTATTTCTGTTCTGCGTGCTTCAGTAAGTTTGGCGTGAGTTCTGCCTGGTACTTGGTAGACGGGGCAAAAGGCTTGGTGGGCGAAAACACCAGTTCGTCTGGTCCGGCCCATTTAAACTTGCCTTCTACCGCCGGCGTGAATTTGATGTAAGGCACCGTGTCCCATTTGTTCAGCAGGGAATCAGACACCAGGCGTTTGTCAAAGGTGAACACCAGGTTCTGCTCCTGCGCAATCTCCTCTTCAAAGTTATTCTGGTCCAGCCGCAACTCATCACTCTTCCCTCGGCAACTGAACGTACACAAAAGAATAAAAACGCCCAGTCCCTGCAGGACTGCACGGAAAGAAGGGAAGGTCACAGAAGGCTTCATGCAAGTAGGAGAAGGAAGGGTTTCGTCTTCTAAACTTACAAATAGTCTGGTTTATTTGACGGGAACTATATAGAATAATTCTTTTGGCGGAAGAGGACTTGTCAGCAGTCTCTATGAAGGCTTATCGTTTTTGGCTGATTTCCCCGAAATAGCCTAAAAACGGCTTTAGAGATAACACTTCACCCGTCATTTCTTAGGTATAAGTGAGATCAGAATGAGGTTAGGGCCCGGCTTATATGGTTTTCATCTCAAAAAAACGAGGACTTTCTGAGAAGTTTAACCTAGCTAGCTTGCTGTCTGTAAATCATGTGCAAACAAAAAAGCCACTTACAAGTTTTACGTTGTAAGTGGCTGATTGTCAGGTGGGCCCACTTGGAATCGAACCAAGCACCTACTGATTATGAGTCAGTTGCTCTAACCGAATGAGCTATAGGCCCGTCCAAACCGTTTCTTTGATTTGGGAGTGCAATTTTACAAATTTGTACGTTAGAAATCAAAACAAAACGTACTCTCTCCGTGGACTTTTCTTCAATTAAAAATATCATCTTCGACTTGGGCGGTGTCATCATTAACCTGGACTATGCCAAAAGTACCGACGCCCTGCGCGCATACAGCAAGGCCAATGATCAGGTAGCCTTCAGTCAAAAAGCTCAGTCTGAACTCTTTGACCAGTATGAGATGGGCCAGATCTCTTCTAATGAATTCCGGCAGATGCTCAGAAAAGAGTATGACCTGGAGGCCACCGATGCCCAGATAGACGAAGCCTGGAATGCCATGTTGCTGGATATTCCGGCGGAAAGAATTGAGTTATTGCGGGAATTGGGCAAGCAGTACAAGCTGTATTTGCTCAGCAATACCAACGCCATTCACATGTTGGCCTTTAATGAAATCATTGCTCAGAGTTTTCAGATACCCAATCTGGATAGTTTGTTTGACCAGGTATACTACTCGCATTTAGTGGGCAAGCGCAAGCCAGACGCCGCCGTGTTTGAGCAGATTTTAGCGGAGAACGGCCTGAAGCGAGAAGAAACCCTCTTCATTGACGACAGCATCCAGCACATTGAGAGCGCCCACAAATTAGGCATCCAGACCCTGCACTTGGCGCCACCGCTCACCATCAACCAAGCGTTAACAGAAGCCCTGCCTGCCCATGAAGGGTAAGGTAGTTCTGCAGGTATTGCTGTTTCTCCTCACGCTGGTCACCACCACGTTGGCGGGCGCAGAATGGCAGACCGGAAAGCTTTTCTTTTTTGATGCCCAAGGCGGTTTTAGCTGGGGTGGTGATTTTACGCGTGCGCAACTCTTGCAGGGGCTGGCCTTCTCGCTGCCCTTTCTAGGCGTTCTCACAGTGCACGAGTTTGGCCATTATTTCACCGCCAGGTATTACAAGGTGAACGTGACCCTGCCCTACTACATACCGCTTTGGCTAGGCATAACCGCTAGCATTGGCACCATGGGCGCGTTCATTAAGATCAAGGATCGCATCTTCTCCAGAAAAGAGTTCTTTGACATTGGCATTGCCGGGCCTTTGGCAGGATTTGCCGTAGCCCTGCCCCTGCTGTGGTACGGGTTCACCCATTTACCGCCCGCAGAGCACATATATTCCATCCACCCAAAGTACCTGCTCTACGGCAACCACTACGCCGACTATGTGTACCAGCAGGGCGGCAACCTCTTCCTGGGCCGGAACCTGCTGTTCCTCTTCTTCGAGCGTTTCGTAGCCGACCCGGCATTGCTCCCCAATCGCTATGAGCTCATGCACTACCCGTTCCTGTTTGCCGGGTTTCTATCCCTGTTTTTTACGGCGCTCAATCTACTTCCCATCGGGCAGCTAGACGGCGGACACATCATGTACGGGCTGTTGGGGTATGAGCGTTTTAACCGGCTCTCTCCCATTCTGTTCGCGCTTTTTATTTTCTACGCTGGCCTGGGTTTGATTCCCGCTGAGATTCCCTTGCAGGAGAGTTACTGGATGTGGGGTGGCTATCTAGTATATTTGGTGATCGTGTTTAAGCCGTTGTTCCCGCAGCTGAAGCAAAGCCTGTTTCTGGTGGCTGGCGTGTTTCTGGGGCACGTGACCATGGCCTTCTTCTTCCCCGGAGTACAAGGCTACAACGGATGGCTGGTCTTCGGGCTTATTCTGGCTAGGTTCATGGGCGTCTTCCACCCTCCCTGCCCCGACGAACGTCCTTTAAGCAACTCGCGCAAATGGCTGGGATGGTTAGCTTTAGTAGTATTGATCCTTTGCTTCAGCCCCGCTCCATTTATTATCGATTGAATGAGTAATAGCCCGCAAGCGCCCGTTTAATGTGGAAATTTGAAGATGTGAAAATGGGTTGCTTCGTTTTTGTGCTGTTTTCAGGAAAAGAGGCCAAAAACGAAGCATGATTTATATGTTAATGAAACTTATACTATGAAGGTGCTTACTAAAATCCTTTTTGCTTTTCTATTGACCACTGCACTGGGGGCATGTGGCAATGAACGGAAGCAGGGCGCTTCCAAAGAAACCATTGTGCGCTATCCTAGCGGTGCTGTCAAAACCAAAACACAACTGCTGGATGGGGTTAGTCTGTATAAAATGACAGAATTTTATGAGAACGGTAAGCTCCATGGCGTTCAATACACAAAAGATGGAAAGAGGGACAGTACTTTCTTGGAACTTCAGGAAAACGGAGACACCATCATGGTAGCCTCAGCTAGAAATGATGAGCCGCATGGGGAAGTCATTGAGTATTTCCCAAATGGCAAGCGGCACAAAGTGATGCATTATGCAGATGGCGTTGCAAATGGGATGGTGGAAAGATATTTTGAAAATGGTCAAAAGGAATTTGAGCTAAATCATAAGAACGGCAAATTTCATGGCATCATGAAAGTCTATAACCAAGACGGCTCCTTGAAAGAAGAAAGACTTTATGAAAACCATGTAGAAATCTGGCGTAAGGATGCGAAAGGGTTACGCATCAATCCTAAAATAAACACCTCACACCTGAGCCCGCTGGTTAAATAAGGACTTCTACCAGTTTAACAATAACCATGCTCCCTTAAAACAAGAAATCCCCGTTTTTAGGCTGTTTTCTGGAAACGACTCTTGCCTTAATTTGCTTTCTGTTAAAGGAGTAGGTCTTTAGTTCGAATCCAAATGGGATCACTAACAGCAAGAAAGGATGCCATCAGACTATTTAAGCAACTGACTCATAATAAGTAAGTGCCTGGTTCCATTTAAAGTGGGCCCGAGCATTTTACGGTGGGAATAGGGAATTTCTCTCTTTTGTAGAGAAGGGCAAATAGTAGAATAGCAACTTCATTCAATTCTCATCCATTCCGCCTTACGCAAAACAACAAATCCCCGTTTTTGGGCTGTTTTCATGAAAACAGCCCAAAAACGGGGATTCGGCTTAAATGGCTTAACTCTTTACTTGGCCTCGTTAAAAGCGATAATGCCGCCCAGCACGTTGCGCACGTTGGTGAAGCCTTGTTGTTTAAGAATGGCCTGGGCCGTAGCAGAACGGGCACCTGAGCGGCAATGGATTAAGATTTCCTGGTCTTTGTATTCTTCCAAATCAGCGATGCGCTCAGGCAAAGTGCCTAAGGGAATCAACTGTGAACCGGCAATGCTTTGCTCTTCGTGCTCCCAAGGTTCGCGCACGTCTAAAAGAATGGGCGTCTCGTTGTTGGCCAGGCGTTGCTTTAGTTCGGCGGCGGTTATGTCTGTTACAATCATAGCTGTAGAATAAGTTTAGTGGTTTTGACTTTGTCTTTATAGTAGCCTTTCAGCAAATATACGCCATTGCGCAGACCTTGTACAGTAATTGGCTGTCCTTGGCTTACTCTCTCTAGTACCAATAACTTTTGTCCGGTGAGGGAATAGACTTCTACGCGATCAAAATTCTGCGTGAACGTGAGCTGGCCCTTACTTGGATTGGGGTACACCCAGCTGTTAGAAACCAGTTCCGCCTCCTCAAAACTGCTGGTGATCGTGCCAGACACTACCGGGCGCATGAGCAGAGCGCCGTTAAAGCCAGTCAGGGATTCCCAGGAAGTAGTGCCGTTGGTGTAGAAGATCTTGCCGTCAGCGTTTTCATTCAGATCAAAGCCCACATTCACAAAGGTAGAGCCGTTGGGCTGGCGGTAGCCCACGTAGAAGCGTCCGTTCACCAGCTGCTGTTGCTTCAGGTCAATCTCCAGCCATTGGTTTAACTCCGTGGCCGCCGGTATGGTAAAGGATTGTTCATAAAACGGTTGCTCTGCAGGTTTTCCGTTGACGTCTTTCCATACCCGAAGCGAGAGGGCCGTACCCGGCACGTTGTTGCCGGTAAAGAAGAAGCGCACTGCATCCAGCCTATCTGGCTTGCTCAGCTCAAACTGATAGGCAACCTGCACCGCGCTACTGGACGGGAAACTGAAGCCTGCTTCTGCCGTGCCGTCATCATAGGCGTAAAAATCCTGCAGATGCGTTTCTCTGGTGATGGTGTCATTGGTGAGCGTGAGGGTATTGGGTTCTTTGGTGATCAGGAAGAACGTGGTCTGTAGAGAATACGGAAGGCTCTGGCTGCTCAGGAAACTAGAATTGGGCATTCCTTGGATAGACAGCGAGGCTTCTGCATTGATGGGCGCGCTGGCCTTGAGGAAAGTGTCTACGGCCAGCGTGGTCAGATTCTGGGTGAAGCCCCGCCAGCTGATGGCCGCCGGCAAGCTGCTGAAGTTCCGGATGCTGGTACCCACTTCGGTTCTGGTCTCACCCTCTGGATTTACTAAAAACTGCCAGATGGGCATGGCGGTGTACCGGCGCAGCAAGGAAGCTATGGGCTGGGTAATGGCCACGTCCAGGTTATTCAGGATGCCCTGGCGTCTATCCTTATCTAGTTGCACGTAATCAAGGTGCCAGACATCCCGGATGGCCGCTTGGTTTCCGCTACTCACCCACCTGAACTGGAATCCGTCAAAGAAATAAGCTGGCTCTTTGATGGCCTGCATCACCGGTGCAAAATCTGTGCTCCTGCCGGTGCCTCTCTGGGTCCAGACGGTGGTCCAGGTGCCGTTGGCTTGTTTGAACTCTAGTTGTAGAGAAAACTGGGTACCACTGGAAAAATTAGGCGCATCTAGCAAACCACCGGCCTGCCAATAAAAGCTTAAATACAGTGAGTCTTTGGGAGCCAGCTTGCCCAGATACAATGGCTTGGAGGTGAGCGTATCTGTTGGTCCTACAGCGTTGATGCCGCCATACGGCTGACCATTTGCTTTTAGTCCGTCAAAGGTGGCGGCAAAGATGGTGGGTGCGTTTTTGGCGTATCGGTTGGTGACGGTGATGCCGCCTCTGTTCACCCAACGGGTAGGATCTGGAGCACCTTCGGCTTTGGAGAAATCATCAAAGAACGGCAAGGATAGCGTATCGCCGGAGGCAAGGGTTTGAGGGGTTGTTGTCCCCTTCTTGGAAAAATTTGCAGGTGGAGACTGATGCGTGAGCGGAGTTAGTAGTTGCGCTTGCGTTTGCCACCCAAGACCCAGTATCACTACAAGCATCAGTCCTTTCCGCATAGGTTTCTATTTATAGCTTTGCCTTCTCTAACGTGTGATGAAAGAACTTATTCTGCACCTTCCATTTATCGCATTTATGAATCTAGCAGCGGTTTTTGGCTTGTTGGTGATGACACCAACAAAGGCAAAGGGAAGCGTAACCCCATGTACCGTTTTTCATCAGTAATGCCTCCGTATTGCCCTCTCTTTCTGTACACTACACAATCCAGCGTTTTTGCCGTATTTTCCAGAAAACAAGCCAAAAACGAATACTAGAAAAGTCTTTAATCTTACGTCTTGCGTCTAACTGCTACTCGACCGGTGCTACGGGTTGAGGACCAGCCACCCACAGGTCAATCAACTGACCCGTTCTGATCATAGCGCCTTCGCCGGATATAGGACGTTGTTTCAATACGGTACCGTTTGCTTCTCCGTTGGGAGCCGCCATGTAAATAACCGTTCCTAGTTGCAAGTTCTGGCCGGTAATCAGGATAGTAGCCTCATCCAATGGCATGCCCAACAAGTCTGGCACCTCCAGTTCTTCGTTGCCGAGGCCGTTGCCTACTTCCAGGTCTACGCGCGAGCCTTTGGCTACCGGTTCGCCGGGCTTGATTTCACGTCCGTTCACAAACTGCTTCAAGACCGCATTTTCTGCCAAGTCTGGTACGTATTTAATTTCGCCCAGGAGCAGGTCGTAGCTTTTCAGGATCATCTCCGCGTTCTTCACCGAGCCGTCAATCAGCTTCGGCATTTTAATGAGCGGCGGGTTCTTCATGTTGATGCTGATGTAAATCTTGCGTCCTGACTTCACCTTCTCACCCGGCTTGGGGTCTTGGGTCACCACTGAGAACGGGGCAACGCCCTGCTGGTAGGTAGAGTCGCTCACGAAGTAACGCAGGTCTTTATCACCCAGGAAATCTTCTAGCTCGTCAACGGTCATGCCCGTGATTTTAGGCACGGTGATGGTGTCGCCGTGGTTGGTGGTGCTAGGCAGGTACACAAAGAAAAACAAGAACAATAGCAACAACACCAACACCATCATAATGAACAGGTGCTTCACTAAATCACCCGCGGTCTGGGCTTTGAGGAAATTAGCCATCTAAGAGATTACTTTTTTGGTTCGCTCCATGCCAAACTGCAGGATGCGGTCGATGAAATCATAAGGTTTATAGCCGTTGATAGCGGTCTGGTGGAAGATGCACGTAGCGGGCGTCATACCCGGCAGGGAGTTGACCTCAATGATGATGGTCTCCACGCTGTTGTCTGGGTGCACGCGCACAAAGGCATCTATCCGGGCGTAGCCTTCAATCCGAAGAATCTCGGCTACCCGCTTCAAATCCTGTTTCACCTGGTCAGAAATACGCTGACGCTCTTTCTGGTCTCTGGCATAACGCGCCGGGGTGATGTTTTGACCTTCGCCGGCCAGGAATTTTTCTTCCAGGCTCAACACCTCCCCTTCGGCCAGTGCCTCAGAGGCTTCAAATACCTCATACTGCACGCGTCCGTCTGGGCCGTAGCTGGTCAGCAAACCACCCGTAATTTCCAAGAAATGCTTCGCGCCTTCTCTTGAAATTAAGTTCTCAATCAGGAAATAGCCTTTCATAGGAACCTCTTCCTTGAAGCTCAGATTCAACACCCGCGCCGGGCTTTCTGGTATCTCCACGTTGCTTCTGAAGATGAGCTCCGCGAAGGCTTCCAGCTCTTCTCTGGTCTTGATTTTCTTCACCGCCGATGAACAGCCGTCATCTGCCGGCTTGGCAATGAATGGATACCTGAAGCTTTGCTCAATCTGGTTGAAGAATGCTCCTTGGTTTTCCTGGTAATCTTTCTTGAAGGCCAACATGTGGTCAGCCACCGGCACGCCGTTCTGACGAAGAATCTTGTTGGTTTCAAATTTATTGATGGTCACCTGGCTAGACTGAATTCCCGACCCATTATATGGGATATGGAATTTCTCCAGCTCAGACTGCAACACGCCATCCTCGCCAGGTCTGCCGTGCAGGGCAATGAACACCGCGTCTACCAGACCGGCCAATTGCTCATAGGTCAGGCGCTGGGGTTTCTTTAAGGTATTGCCAGCATACAGGCTGGTGATGCTGGATGCTGACTCAGCAATCTGGGCCAAAACCTGGTGTGCAGGAACGCCTGCCTCAGAGGCATCAATCTTTTCCTTAATGTCATCGGCATTGTCCTTCAACATGATGTTGATAGGAATCTGGTACAACTGGTGCGTCTGGTCATCGCCCATCAAGAAAATGGGAATGGGCTCATATTTGGTAGACGAAGACAGCTTCTCATAGATGTTACGACCACTCTCTACAGAGATATGACGCTCACTAGAGTAACCACCCATAATCACGCCCACGCGCAGTTTGTCATGGCGGTGCGCGCGCTCATCATGCATTTGCTTCTCCAAACCTTGCAACGTACGCGTCAAGGCGGCCGTATTTTTACCCGACTTGATGCGTTCTGCCAAAGACGTTCTGATAATGTAAGTCAGGAACTGAGAAGGGTTCAAGCCAATCTCGGCGGCCTGGTGGAAGAAGAACGAAGACGGCAACATACCCGAGGTGGTGTTGGGGTCGTTCAGGAAAATCTCACCAGTTTCTGTGATGAAGCCGTCCAGACGCGCATAGACGTTAAAGCCTAGGCTGGTGTAGAGGCGCTCGCATTGCTGGCGTATTTCCTGTATCTGCTCGGTGGGCAGGTCAATAGGTGTAATCTTCCGGCTTAGGCCCGGCAGGTATTTAGAACGGTAGTCAAACACCTCTCCGCCTTTTCTAATCTCAGTGGGCGGAAGCGCGATAGGATCACCGGTTTGGTCTTGCACGACTATGCAGGAGAACTCACGACCGTTGATGAAGGCCTCAATGAGCACCTGCGTCTCGCTCTCCACGTTGGTGAGGGTAAGCGATTCTGGGCCGTTTTCTGTAAAATAGCCCGAAAGCAGGCTAAGCAGTTCCTCAGGCGCATAGATGAGTTCACCCGTTTCGGTTTGCACCGGCAGGCCTATGCCCTCTCTAATATCTGTAAGCGTTTTCACGAAGTTCAGTTGCTGGGCCTCAGACTTGCTCAGCCAATCCTGTTTCTGGATGGTGAGCGAGAACAAGCTACGCGCAATGGCTTCTTCAAACAATTGCAGGTTTTTCTCTTTGATGATGGACACGCCAATGGAAGAACCCTGGTGCGGGGCCTTCATGACCAACGGCAAGCCCAAGTCTGCCACCAGGCTGTCCAGCAAGGCACCTTTGTCTTGGGTAGCATGCCACTCGGTCTGGGATAGAATGCGGTAGTCTGGCGTCGCGAAGCCATGCTGTTTTAACAGGGCTTTCTGGGCAATCTTGTCAATACCAATAGCCGACGGCAGAATACCAGAACCCGAATACGGAATACCGTACCACTCCAGCAAGCCCTGGATGCTTCCGTCTTCGCCGTACGGGCCGTGCAGGGTCAGGAACGCGAAGTCAAACAGCTCTTTGAACTGGTGCGGATGAATGCGCTGGCCTACCCTGTTGGCGATGTCGTTGATTTCTTCCTCTGACAGCTGACCCAATGACTCCAGGTACATCTGCAAGCCATGCTCGGTGGCCGGAACCACTTCTACCGGTGGGTAAAAATCACGGATGGTGCCTTTGTAGATGAAGTTCCAATCCAGTAAAATGAAGTTCCCCAGGCTGTCGGCGAATACCGGAACGGCCTCAAACAGGGACTTATCTAAGTTATCGTAGACGGTGCGACCGCCGGCGAAAGAGATTTCGCGCTCCCGGGACGGGCCACCAAAGATGATTCCAATTTTCATTAAGGCAAAGATACTGGTTTTTGCGTGTTTGGCGCTAGTGGTAGAAAATGCTTCTTTGCAGGAAACGGGAAAGGGTTGGCTGGGTTGGGAGAAGGGCGTTTTTGTGCTGTTTTGCCGGAAATAGGCCAAAAACGAAATCGCTTGAAAGCATCCTCTTATTATCCGTGTATAAGCGTGTATACTCGCGTAATAACGCGGCTACGTCCTTATCTTTCTTAAATTCCTGCGTTTTAAATCATCTACTCACTCTTTCTGGGCGGTTCCCGGCTTATTTTGCAAGCACGAAGGAAAACCCTACCTTCACTATACGATGCAAATCCCCTTTACCACCTCCGTGTATAATGCAGATAAGCGTATGTTTGCGTTTATCCGATAGTTATGCCTAATTAATAAAAATGAAGATGGTAAGAATGAAAATCATAGCTTTCCTGCTCTTATTGGTCGGCTTAAAAGAAGCACACGGCCAGAAGCTTTCATTAAATATCTCTTCATC